>NZ_BMJI01000004.1 GCF_014643255.1 Tersicoccus solisilvae
CACCCGCCCGCCGACCGAGCGAGTGATCCACGAATCACTGCATACGCGAGGCCCCGGCCTCAAGACCCAGGCAACCCGCACCCTCATAGGGTCTGAGGTTCACGTAACCCCGCCCAGCATTCACCGGCAAAATTGTTGCCAATTTCGTCGGTGAGTTCGTAGGCTTCCCTCATCCGTTCGCCGACCGTTCCACGCCCCCGGGTCCAGCCGGCCGACGCGAACACCGGCGACGACGCCGGCTCGACCCCAGGGAGGACGCGCATGACCGCCGAGAGCACGAGAGACGGCGTCCTCGGGTGAGCGCCCGGACCGTGATCGTCACCGACCCCCCGCGCGCGGACGCCGACGTCGCCCGCCGGCTCGGCGAGCACGGCACGGCCACCGTGCACGAGGCCCTCGGTCGCGCCGGATTCCTCGGCCCGGCCATCCGGCCCGCCTGGCCCGGCGCCCGTGTCGGCGGCACCGCCGTCACGGCCCTGTGCTGGCCCGGCGACAACCTCATGATCCACGCCGCCGTCGAACAGTGCGGCGACGGGGACATCCTCGTCGTGGCCACCTCCTCGCCCAGCCAGGACGGCCTGTTCGGCGAGCTGTTCGCCACGGCCCTGGCCACGCGCGGCGTCCGCGGCGTCGTGCTCGCCTGCGGCGTGCGGGACGTGGCCGAACTGCGCACCATGGGCTTCCCCGCCTGGTCCAGCGCCGTCAGCGCCCAGGGCTCGGTCAAGGAGACCGCCGGACACGTCAATCTGCCCGTCGTCATCGGCGGGCAGCTGATCACCCCGGGGGACGTGATCGTGGCCGACGACGACGGCGTCGTGTGCGTCCCGCGGGAACGGTCCACCGAGGCGCTCACCGCGGCCGAGGCCCGGGCCGCGAAGGAGGAGGCCACCCGCGCCGCCTTCCGCGGCGGCGAACTCGGCCTGGACCGCTACGGGCTGCGCGCGAAACTGCGCGAGCTCGGCGTCGCGTACGTCAAGCACGAGGACCTGCCGTGACCGGCGCCGGCGACGACGCCGTCCGCGACGGGATCCGCTGCATGTGGATGCGCGGCGGGACCTCGAAGGCCGGGGTGTTCCTCGCGGAGGACCTGCCCGCCGACCCGGCCGAGCGCGACGACCTGCTGCTGCGCATCATGGGCACCCCGGACCCGCGGCAGATCGACGGGCTCGGCGGCGCCACGTCCCTGACCAGCAAGGTCGCCGTCGTCTCCGTCGCGACCGATGACGACGCCGACGTGGACTACCTCTTCCTCCAGCTCGGCGTCGACGAGCCGACCGTCAGCGACCGGCAGAACTGCGGCAACATCCTCGCGGCCGTCGGGCCGTTCGCCGTCGAGCGCGGCCTGGTGCCCGCGGGGGCGGAGACCGACGCGCAGACCACGGTGCGGATCCGGATGGTCAACTCCGACAGCATCGCGGCCGCCACCTTCCCCACTCCCGGCGGCCGGCCCCGCTACGCGGGCGACGTCGCGATCGCCGGCGTACCCGGGACCGCCGCACCGGTCACCCTGGCCTTCAGCGACACCGAGGGCTCGGCCACGGGCGCCCTGTTCCCCACCGGCAACCTCGTCGACACGGTCGAGGACATCGAGGTGACCTGCGTCGACAACGGGATGCCCGTGGTCCTCGTGCGGGCCGCGGACCTCGGCCTGACCGGTGAGGAGACGTTCGACGACCTCGCCGCCGCCACCGCGCTGCAGGCTCGCGTCGACGACCTGCGCCGGCGGGCCGGGACCCTGATGGGCCTCGGGGACACCGCCGGGCAGTCCGTGCCCAAGACCGTGGCGGTGTCCGCGGCCCGGGACGGGGGCGACGTCCGGCTCCAGTCCTTCATCCCCGTCACGCCGCACCAGTCCCTCGGGGTGCTGGCTGGCGTCAGCGCCGTCACCGCGCTGCGCGTGCCCGGCGCGGTGGGGCACGACCTGATCCGTGCCGCGCCGCCGGGCACCGGTCGCGCCGACCTCGAGCACCCCTCCGGGCATCTGATGGTCGACGTCGACGTCCACGTCGACGACGCCGGTCCCGCCGCCACGGCCGTCCGGCCCGACGCCGTCCGGATCGGCCGCTCCGCCGTGGTGCGAACCGCGCGCAAGCTCTTCGACGGCGTCGTCTTCCCCCGTACCTGACCCTCCCGCTCCCGCCACCACCTCACTCACCCCCGGAAAGGACCGACATGACGGACTCCACCTCGTTCGACATCGCGCACCTGGGCAACGTCGAACTGCTCACGCCCACCTTCGAGCAGAGCCTCGGGTTCTTCCGGGACCTGCTGGCCATGCGCGTCGTGGCCGAGGAGGGCGACTCGGTCTACCTGCGCACCTGGGACGAGTACCAGCGATGGACGCTGAAGCTCACCGCGTCCGACGACGCCGGCGTCGGGCGGACGACGTTCCGCACCACCAGCGCCGAGGCGCTGGACCGCCGGGTCGCCGCGATCGAGGCGGCCGGGCTCGGCGTCGGCTGGGAGGACGGCGAGGTCGGCACCGGCCGCACCTACACGTTCCGCGACCCGGACGGCCACGACATGGGCATCTACTGGGACACCGAGCGGTACGTCGCGACGGACGACAAGCCGGCCCTGAAGAACCAGGCCTCCGCCTTCCCCGGCCGCGGGGTGAACGCCCGGCGCCTGGACCACATCAACTACCTCGCGAAGGACGTCGTCGCCAACGGCCGGTTCGTCGCCGACGTGCTGGGCGGGCGGGAGTCCGAGCGGATCGCCCTGGACGAGGGCGGATACGCCGCCTGGTGGTTCCACTTCAACAACAAGTCCTACGACATCGTCTACTCGGACGACTGGCTCAAGCACGGCAACCGGCTGCACCACGTCGCCTTCGCCCCGGACACCCGCGAGGACATCCTCAAGGCCGCCGACATCTTCCTCGAGAACGGCATCCACATCGAGTCCGGCCCGCACAAGCACGCCATCAACCAGACGTTCTTCCTCTACGTGTGGGAGCCGGGCGGGAACCGGATCGAGTTCGCCAACGCCGGGGCGCGCCTGCTCCTGGACCCGGACTCGCCCGTCGTCGAGTGGACGCAGGAGGAACGGAAGAAGGGGCAGGCCTGGGGCATGAAGACCATCGAGACCTTCCACACCCACGGCACCCCGGTCGTGCGGGACTGAATCGGGACGGGTGCACCGGTGATCATCGACGTCCACGGGCACTACACGACGGCGCCCGACGCCCTCGGCGCGTGGCGGGACCGGCAGGTCGCCGCCGTCGAGCACGGCACCGCGCCGCCGTCGCCGGAGGACCTGCGGATCGGTGACGACGAGCTGCGGGAGAGCGTCGCGGCGAACCAGTTGCGGCAGATGGACGCCCGCGGCATCGATCTGACGGTGTTCTCCCCGCGGGCCTCCTTCATGGCGCACCACGTCGGCGACCTCGAGACGTCCCGGTCCTGGGCGCGGATCTGCAACGAGCTGTGCGCGCGGGTCGCCGGCCTGTTCCCCGGCCGGTTCGCGCCGGCGGCCATGCTCGCCCAGTCGCCCGGCGCGGCCCCGGCCACGTGCGTGCCGGACCTGGAGCGGGCGATCGCCGAGCACGACGTCGTCGCCGTCAACCTCAACCCGGACCCCTCCGGCGGGCACTGGACCGCGCCGCCGCTGACGGACCGGTCCTGGTACCCGCTGTACGAGGCGCTGTGCGCGCACGACCTGCCCGCCATGGTGCACGTGAGCACGAGCGTCAACCCGGCGTTCCACACCACCGGAGCGCACTACCTGAACGCGGACACCACCGTGTTCATGCAACTGCTGCAGGGCGACCTGTTCGCCGACTTCCCCCAGCTGCGCCTCGTCATCCCGCACGGCGGCGGCGCGGTGCCGTACCACTGGGGGCGGTTCCGGGGGCTGGCCCAGGCCCTGGGCAAGCCGGATCTGGAGGAGCACCTGCTCGGCAACGTCTTCCTCGACACGTGCGTCTACCACCAGGTCGGCATCGACCTGCTGCTCGACGTGGTGCCCGTGGCCAATGTGCTGTTCGCCTCCGAGATGATCGGCGCCGTCCGTGGCGTCGACCCGCGCACCGGCCAGCACTTCGACGACACCCGCCGGTACGTCGAGGCGGCCGGGCTGCCCCCGGTGGACCTGACCGCCGTGCTGGAGGGCAACGCCCGCCGGGTCTACCCGCGTCTGGCCCGGTTCCTCTGACCCCCGCCCCGGGGTCCCCCGGGTCCCACGCGTCCCGCGCCAGGTCGTCAATAGATGTTCCTTCCAGGCCGTCGTAACCGCTTGCGTCGACATCTATTGACGACCTGGCGATTCCGTCTGGGGGTCAGGCGGGGTACTCGACCCAGGCGAATTGGGTGCCGTCGGACGACCAGCTGGGCACATTGATGGTGCCCTGGCCGCCGAGTAGGGCGATGGTCGCGACCAGGGTGTCCCAGTCCGGCAGCTCGACGACGACGAGCTCGACGGGCAGGTCCGCGGGGTGGCCCGTGGTGCCGGGCGGGTAGCTGAGGTAGACGGCGTGGGTGCCGGTCGGTGCGACGTGGGGGAACCAGTGCACCCGCTCGCCGTGGGTCAGGCGCTCCAGGCCCGTCCCGTCGGGGCGGATCCGGGCGATCTGCGCGTGACCGGGTGTCTCCGCCCACGTCTCGGTGGTGAAGTACACCCAGTCGCCGTCCGCGGAGAACTCGGGGCCGTCGTCAGGCCCGGCCGTGCCGGTCGCCGCGCGGTCCTCGGTCAGTCCCCGGTCGTTGCCGCCGTCGACGCCGATCAGCCGCAGATGGGCGGGCTCGGCTTCGCGGCCCGCCGGGTCGTCGTCGAGGGCGACGTAGACCAGGGTCGCGCCGTCGGGGCTGGCTCCGTGCAGGTAGTGCCGGCGGCCGGGTGTGCTCGTGATCCGTCGAGCGGGGCCGCCGTGCCGTGGCAACGCGTACAGATGACCGTCCTCGGCGGAGGCGTAGACGGTGGGCCCGTCGGGCGCGAGCACGTGGTCGTTGTTCACGGGTGGCAGGCCCGCGGCCGGGACCTCGGTGAGTTCCCCGGTGCCGTCGACGGGCAGCCGCCAGAGCCGGCCGTCGGCGTTGAGCAGCAGGGTATCGTCCACCGCCCAGTTCGGGGCCTCCACGTGCCGGTCGGTCTCCAGCACCAGCTCCCGGCCGCCGTCGAGCCCGGACACCCACACCCGGCTCCGCGGGTTCGTCTGCGTCATCGCCGCAGCCTATCGGTCCGCCTCTTCCGCCAGGTCGTCAATAGATGTCGACGCAAGCGGTTGCGAGGACGCGTTTCGTGCATCTATTGACGACCTGGCGTGGAGGCATGCGCATCGTCGGCGTGGTGGCGGGCACCAACGTGATGCGCGGGTTGCCCGGGGACCGCACCACCATCGGCGCCGCGCTGGTGGACACGGCCAGCGAGGTGGCCACGGCGGTCGGCATCGCCGTCAGCGGGACCATCCTCGCGGCCCTGATCGGCGGCGACGTCACGGCTCCCGGCCGGACGGCCGGGCAGGCCGCACGGCTCGTCGACGCCCTCGGCTGGGCCGGCGCCGCCCTCACCCTGGTGAGCGCGGCCCTGGTCGGGTGGGGCCTGACGCGGGCGCGGGGCGCCGGCGACTGATCGGCCGGCCGGCGCCCCCGGGCGCCCCGGGCGCCCGGCGGCGTCAGGCGGCCCGTGCTCGCACGCGGGCGGCGATCGCCCTGCCGGCGTCGCGCGCGTCGGAC
This sequence comes from Tersicoccus solisilvae, assembly GCF_014643255.1. Lineage (GTDB taxonomy): Bacteria > Actinomycetota > Actinomycetes > Actinomycetales > Micrococcaceae > Tersicoccus > Tersicoccus solisilvae. The sequence goes on from NZ_BMJI01000004.1 coordinate 5,673, forward strand.
TCGGCCTTCTCGCGCAGGTCGCCGGCCAGGTCGGTGAACTGGTCGAGCGCGGGGTTCACCCCCACCAGCGTGAACGCCCGCTGGACGACCTGCAGATCGAGACCCCAGACGTCCTCGAGCACGCGCCGCAGCCACGGCGTCGAGTGGTCCCAGCCCTCCTTCGGGGTGCCGGCATCGTAGTTGCCGCCGAGAGCGGTGACCAGCACGGCGGGCTTGCCGACCAGGGCCGTGCCGGCCGGGCCGATCCGCGGGTCACCGTACGCGACGTCGAACCAGGTCTTGACGTGCTGGGACACCCCGAAGTTGTAGAGCGGGACGGTCAGCAACAGGGCGTCGGCGTCGATGAGTTCATCGGCCAGGGCGGTCGCGAGCGCGTGCGCCTCGTGCTGCTCCGGCGTGCGGCCGTCCGCGGGGGCGAACGACGCGGCGAGCGCCTGCTGCCACACGTCGGCGGCGATCGGCTCGGCGGCGAGGTCGCGACGCCGCACGACCGTCCCGGGGTGGGCGTTCGACCACTCGGCCTCGACGAGGTCACCGAGGGCGCGGGTCGCTGACGTCGCCGGCATGATGCTGGCATCCAGGCGGAACAGGTTCACGGACTTCCCCTTCAATCGACATAGCAACTATGTTTTTCATAGCGGCTATCGGGATCGTAGCACGTCGTATGATCGAGGGATGGAGGATCCCGAGGACGGACGACCGAGGTGCGACGAAGCCGTCTCCCTCGCGTTCTCGGTGCTGGGCAAGCGCTGGAACGGCATGATCCTCGACGCGCTCAGCGGCGGCCGGCTGGGCTTCTCGGCCGTGCGCCGCGCCGTCACCGGCATCAGCGATGCGGTGCTCTCGGATCGGCTGGCCGAGCTGACCGGGGTGGGGCTCGTGTCCCGCCACGTCGACGCCGGGCCGCCGCTCTCGGTGGACTACGCGCTGACCGGGGCGGGAGAGAACCTCATCCCCGTCCTGGAGCGCCTCGGTGAATGGGCCAGCGAGAACCTCTCGGAGTCCGGCAGCACGGATCGGTGAGCACTCGCGCCCTCACCACTCCCGTCGCCTGATCGCTTCCGCGTGGCCGACGGCCAGGGGGTAGTCGACGTGGGTCGCCACCGACCCGATCGTCGACTCCGGGAGACGACGGGTCACGGGGTGTCGAGGCGCACACCCGCACGGCGCAGCTCGAGGGCGGCGAGCCTGCCGATGGTGGTGGGATCGCCGCGGCGCCAACCTTCAGCGGCGTCGACGCCGGCCTCCAGGACACCGCGGATCGGCAGCGTCGTGAGCGCCCGGAGCGCGAGCAGGTCCAGGGAGGCCGCCGAGGCGGCCAGGCGCGCCAGGGACGCGCGCCGCACGGCGTCCCGGACCCGGGGCCGCACCCAGCCCAGCGCGACGATCAGCACGACGAGCGCGACGACCGTCCACCCCGCCAGTCCGGCGATCAGGTGCACCCGGCTCTGCCACTGGGAGCCCGCGTCGGCGAGGGTCCCACCGGCGGCGCTCGCGGAGTCGAAGGGCGCCCGCACCGCGTCGCCGATCAGGGGGATCCCGGCGAGGTTCTGCCCGACGGAGGTCATGGTGGAAGCCAGATCGCTGCCGGACTGCTGCATCTTCCCGCCGATCGCCTCCAGGCTCACGATCGCGGTGTGCAGGGCGAGTGCGAGGGCGACGCCGCCGGCGAGCACGGCCGCCGCGAGCACGTCGCCGACGATCTCCGCCGCTCTCCGACCGGGGAAATCCGAATACCACCGCATGGCCGCCTCCTTCGTGGCGTCGTTCGGAGTCCCACCCTGTCACGACACCGGACGGGCGAGGCCCGTGCGGGAGACGACGAAGGGCCCCGCCATCCGGCGGGGCCCTTCGGTGTGCTGGTGTCGTGGAGCTATGGGGATTCGAACCCCAGACCTTCTCATTGCGAACGAGACGCGCTACCAACTGCGCCATAGCCCCTTGCGAGGCTCCAATCTACCGCCTGGAGCCCGTGATCACCAAAACGGCTCAGGCGCCCCGGCGGCGGCGCAGCACCTCGTCCAGGTCGCCCAGCTGCCCGGTGCCCTCGTGGCCGGCCGTGACGTCGCGGCGGCCCGCCTCGGCCGCGCGGATCGACGTGCGAGTCGCCGGGCGCGGGGACTCGGGCAGCTGCAGCGGCTCGGGCGCGGGACGGGCAGCGCGCTCCGCGTCGACGTAGGTGGGCCGCGGCACGGCGACCGGCTGCCACGCCGACTCGGCCGGACGCTCCGGACGCGGAGCGTCCCCGATCGACGCGGCGAGGGACCGGGCGGCCTCCCGCAGTTCCTCGGCGTTCATCGTGGCCGGCTGGTGCTCCGCCGCGGCGGCGTCGAACAGCGGAGTCGGGCGATCGTCGTCGACGCGGGCGCGCGCATGGTCCGCCTCCTGAGCGCCGTCGATAGCGGCGTCGATGGCGGCATCGACCTTCCGCCGCCGGTCCCGGACCGCCAGCGCCCGCAGACCCGCGACGGTGCCCACGAACACGAGCAGCAGCACGAGCGGCACGGCCACCGGCAGGGTGGTCACGAGGGACACGACGCCGGTGACCAGCGCCGCGAAGAGGGCGATCAGACCGATGCCGGCGATCGACATCCGGTCCCAGCGGATGCGCAGGCCGGCCGCGCTCGCCGGCACCACCGCGGAGGCGCCCCGCGACGCGGAGAACGAGCCGAAGGAGCCGTCACGGAGTTTGAGCATCGTCATCCCCTGGTTCTCGGAGGTGGCCGGCCCGGCGGGGTCGGCGGTGGTGGTGTCGGTCGTCGCGACGGACCGCAGGGCGACCTGCGCGACGATCGGGCGGTGGCGCTTGCGCAGCGCGTACGGGACGACCCACACCAGCCACAACCCGATCGTGACGACCAGGATGATCGAGCTGTTCAGGGAGAAGACGTCCACGCTTCCACGGTAGGGTGAAGTGCCGTCGAATCCGCGGATTGGCGGGGTGTGTCGGTGCCGCGTTCGGGCGACGCCCCTCGTCGAGGCGTCAGCCGACGGCGCCCTCGGTCACCCAGCGGTGCAGCAGGCCGCCCGGCACCTCGTCGGCGGTCATCGCGAAGGTGCGGTGATCCGCCCACTGTCCGTCGATGTGCAGGTACGCGCGGCGCAGCCCCTCGTCACGGAACCCCAGCTTCTGCACCACGCGCAGGCTGCGCTCGTTCTCCGGCCGGATGTTGATCTCCATCCGGTGCAGCCCCAGCGTGCCGAAGCAGTGGTCGGTGGCGAGCGCGACGGCGGTCGGAGCGATGCCCCGCCCGGCGCTCCCCTGATCCACCCAGTACCCCAGGGTCGCCCCCATCAACGAGCCGTAGGTGATCGACGAGACGGTGAGCTGACCGACCAGCCGGGACTGCGTCTCACGCGCCTCCGTGATGACGAACGGGAGCGCCGTCCCGGTCCGCGCCTGGGCCTTCAGGGAGGCGACCATCTGGCGGAAGCTGGGCAGCCGACCGCCGGGCTCCGGGTTGCTCGCCTCCCAGGGGCCGAGCCATTGCACGTTCCGTGCACGCACCTGATCCCACTCCGCGCGGTCCCGGTGGCGGATCGGGCGGAGCGTGAGCGGCCCCCAGCCGAGGGTGACCGGCCACGGCCCTGTCGGGGACACCGGCCGACTACTCGGTGGGAGCGGCCACGGTCTCCCGCGGTTCGTCCGCGAGGTTGCTGGCGTACTCCTTGATCCACGCGCGCAGGTCGGGGCCGAGGTCCTCGCGGTCCGAGGCGAGGGTGATGACGGCCTGGATGTAGCTGAGCTTGTCGCCCGTGTCGTACCGCCGACCGCGGAAGACGACGCCGTACACGCCGCCGCCGTCGCCGTCACGCCGGGCGAGGGTCTGTAGCGCGTCGGTCAGCTGGATCTCGTCGCCGCGGCCGGGCGGCGTGTCCTCGAGCACCTCGAACACCGCCGGGTGCAGCACGTAGCGACCGATCACCGCCAGGTTGGACGGCGCCTCGTCCCGGGCGGGCTTCTCCACCATGTGGTCGACCTGCACGTAGTCCTCGCCGGCGACGTCGTTGACGGCGGCGACGCCGTAGGAGCTGATCATCTCCTCGTCGACCTCCATCAGCGCGACGACGGACCCGCCCGTCTTCTCCTGCACCTCGATCATCGTCGTGAGCAGCTCGTCGCGCTCGTCGATGATGTCGTCACCGAGCAGCACCGCGAAGGGCTCGTCGCCGACGTGGCCGGCGGCGCGCAGCACCGCGTGGCCCAGACCCTTCGGATCGCCCTGGCGCAGGTAGTGGATGTCCCCGAGGTTGGAGGACTCGCGAACCGCCGCCAGCTTGCCGGTGTCGCCCTTCTGCTCGAGGGTGGCCTCGATCGAGGGCACCCGGTCGAAGTGGTCCTCGAGGGCGCGCTTGCTGCGACCGGTGATCATCAGGATGTTCTCGAGGCCCGCGTCGACGGCCTCCTTGACCACGTACTGGATGGCCGGCTTGTCGACCACGGGGAGCATCTCCTTGGGCATCGCCTTCGTTGCCGGGAGGAAGCGGGTGCCGAGCCCCGCCGCGGGGATCACGGCCTTGCGGACGCGCTGCTGATCGGTCATTCGCCTAGGCTACCGTCAATGCGGTGTGCGACTGCTGGGAGGCGTCTGCGTGACACGTGAACCGGAATCCAAGGCGCACACCCGCGCTCGGCTGCGTCGGGCGCGCGCCGCGCTCGACGCCGCGGACCGGGATCGGGCGGGGTCGGCGCTGCGCGCAGCGGTCGGTCGCTGGTGGGACGGCGTGGGCCCCGGGGCCGCGGTGGCCTCCTTCCAGCCGATGCCGTCCGAGCCCCCGGTCGACGTCGTCAACGCCGACCTGCACGCCCGGGGCGCCACCGTGCTTCTGCCGGTCTGCGAACCCGACTTCCGGTTGCGCTGGGCCCGGTGGACGCCCACGACGACCCTGGTGCGCTCCGCCCTGGTCCCGATCGACCATCCCCCCGGCCCGACCGTGGACCTGGCCGACCCCCGGGCCGGCGCCGACGGCGCCCCCGAGGTCGCGCTGCTCCTGGTGCCCGCGCTCGCGGTGGACGCGACGGGACAGCGGCTCGGGCAGGGCGGCGGCTACTACGACCGGTTCCTCGCCCGCTGGCGCGACCGTCCAGGACGCGGCGCGCTGGCCGCCGTCGTGTACGACGACGAGGTGCTGCCCGCCGGCTCCTTCGACGTCATGCCGCACGACCAGCCGGTGGATCTGGTGTTCACCCCGGAGCGGGTGATCGACCTGCGGTCCTCGTGACGTTGCGCGGAGGGGGCCGCCGGGAACAGGACGGCGACGTTCCGTGTTGTACTGGATTGTCCACATCTCTTCCGGAGGAACACCCGTGCCCACCTACGCCTACGCCTGCAAGGACTGCGGTCACCAGTTCGACATCCATCAGTCCTTCTCCGACGACGCGCTGACGACCTGCCCGGTCTGCTCGGGCACGCTGCGCAAGAAGTTCACCTCGGTGGGCGTGGTGTTCAAGGGCTCGGGCTTCTACCGGACGGATTCCCGCAGCGGGTCGACCAGCACGGTCCCCAGCGGCTCCGCCTCCGAGCCGGCCGGCGCCCCGTCGAGCGCGAGTTCCTCCGGTTCCGCCGCGTCCGGCGCCACCGGCTCCTCCCCCGCTCCCGCCGCCACCCCGGCGAGCACCTGAGCCGCGCCTGACGGCGGCCGCGCCCGTCGACCATCCGCACGCCGTTCTCGCCCTCCTGGGCGGGGGCGGCGTTCGCGCGTGCTCGACCGGTCAGGCGCGGTCGTGCAGGGTGATGTGATAGCCGTCCGGGTCGGCGAAGGTGAAGGTCCGCCCGAAGGGTCCGTCCACGGGTGCGGCGACGATCGTGTGGCCGTCCGCCACGAGGGCGTCGTGAACGGCCTGGACGTCCGTCGCATGGAGCCAGATCGCGGCGCCGACACCGGGCTGGGCGACGGCGTCGAGATCGGTGCCCGGTGCGAGGTCCCGGAGGGCGAACGCGATCGGCGTGGTGGCGAAGACGACGGCGTGAGCAGGTCCGGCCGGGGCGCGGACGAGTCCGAGGTACCGCTCGTAGAAGGCCCGGGAGGCCTCGAGGTCGCGCGCCTGGAGTGAGATGAAATCGGGACCGGTGACCGGCATGATGGTGCCCCTCTCGACTGATGTCAGTTTTCTGACACGGAGCCAGCGTATGTCAGACTTCTGACATGAGACAAGAGGGTGTCGACCTGGAGACGTCCCTGGGCTACCTGCTGAAGGAGGCGTCGAGCGCTCTCCGGGCCGCCATGGAGGAGGTGCTGCGCCCGCTCGGGATGACGGTGACGCACTACTCGTGCCTCGAGTTGCTGGCGCAGCGACCGGGCCTGTCCAATTCCGACCTCGCGCGCGGCACGTTCGTGACCCGGCAGTCGATGAACGTGCTGCTCCAGGCCCTGGAACGCGACGGCTTCGTGACCCGGCCCGCCCGGGCTCCGGTCGGGCGGGCCCTCCCCACCCGGCTCACGTCGCGCGGCCGGGAGAGCCTCGCGCAGGCGACCGTCGCCGTGCGGTCCGTCGAGCTGAGGATGCTCGCCGGGCTGACCGAGGCGGAGCAGACCGGCGCCTTCCGTGCCCTGCGGAGCATGGTCAGTTCCCTGCGCGACGACGACGGTCGCGAGGCGGGCTCGGCACCCTCCCCGTCGGACCGGTCGGGGAACGACTGACGCCACGCAGCGGGTCGGTACTCCCTCCCCAGGGCGGTTCGCTGCACGCGTTGTCCACCGCCCCCGGCCCGCGTCGCCCGCCCGCGACGCGTCGTGCCTAGCGTGGCCGCATGTCGCGTACGCGTGCATCGGGCCGGTTTCCCGACGACTCTCCCGACGACCGCGCCCCTCGGGCCGGCCGTCTGCCACTGCGCCGGGTCGAGCCGGATCGGTCGCTGCCGCGGCGGCTGGTCCGCCTGGTCCGGCGGCGGCGTCGCCTGGTGGTCGCGCTGCTACTCTGCGCGGCGGCCGGCGTGCTGGTCGACGGGCTGACGCCCGCTTCGGCGGTGACCCTTCCGGTGGTGGTCGCGGCCCACGATCTCCCCGCCGGTGCCGTTCTCACCGGCGGGGATCTCGAGCGCACCGATTGGCCCCCGGGCGCCGTGCCGGACGGCGCGGTCACGAGTGTCGCCGCGGTGACCGGCGGGCGGCTGGGTGCCCCGCTGCGACGAGGCTCCCCGGTCACCGATGCCGCCCTGCTCGGACCCGGCCTGCTCACCGGGGCACCGCCCGGTCGCTCCGCCGTCCCCCTGCGCGTCGCCGACCCGACGATGCTGCGGGTGCTCCGGCCGGGTGATCTCGTGGACGTGGTGGCCGTCGGGCGGGAGGACCCGGGTGCGGGATCCGCTCCCGCCCGGGACCCCGCCCGCCTCATCGCCCGCTCGGTGACGGTCCTGTGGACGTCGGCCGAGGCGGGCGGCTCGGCCGCGGCGGGCGGGGTGTGGCCGGCGGCGCAGGAGGACACGCCCCTGGCGGTTGTCGCCGTGCCGCGCACGGTGGCCGCTGCCCTGGCCGCGGCCACGGGCGGCACCGGCACGGTCGCCCTCGTGATCGTGGAGCCGGATCGATGACGGGGTCAGCGCCGGGCGTTCAGCCCCAGTGCGGGGGCCGCTGGTCCCGCAACCACCGATCGTGCTCCGGCGCGGTCTCCTCGCCGCGGCCACCCCAGCGTCGGGGGTCGTCCTCGGCGGCGAGCACGTCGTCCAGCCGCATCGCGGTCACGGAATCGGCGGCCCGGCCGGCTCCGCCGCCGTCCGACACACCGCCGTCCGAGACACCGCCGTCCGCGGCAGCGTTCGAGTCGCCGCCGGTCGAGTCGGCACGGTCCCCGTCCATCGGGTCGGCACGGCCACCGCCGTCGGGCCCGGCAGCCGCCGCGACGTTCGGGACGTCCGGGTCCGCGACCCCCGGAATCGCCGCGTCGTCCGGCACCACGGTGTCGGTCTCGCTCGCCGGTGCGCCCGTCGCGACGTCGGGTGCAGGGCCTGCGACGTGCGCGCGGGTGGGCCCGGCGTCAGCCCTCCGGTGCGCCATCGTCGCGCCGCTCTCCGGGCGCGAGACCGCGACGATCGTCGGCCGGGCTCGCGTCGCCGTCACCGCGGTCGTCTCCGGCACCGCCATCGGCTGAGCCGGCACCGTCCGCTCGATCGGACCGGCGGTCGACGTCGGCTCCCGGAGAAGGGTCGGCGTCCGTCCGGCCGTCGGGCCCGGCCGTCGCCGCCGGGGCACCGGTGAGGAAAGCGGGCGCCTCGGCACTGAGGAACCCGGCGACCCGGTCGGCGAGACCCTCGGGGTCGCTGAAGACCTCGATGGTCCACAGAGTCAGGTACGTCCACCCGGACCGCTCCAGCAGGGCGGGCCGCAGCCGGCTGCGCTCCCGGACCGTGTAGGCGCCGTACCGCTCGGAGCCGTCGGTGATCATCGCGGTGGGTGCGACGCCCCGTGCGGCCGGCACGGCGCTGAGGTCGAGGCCACCGGTGTGCGCGTGCACCTCGAGCCCGCGGGCACTGATCCGGTGCGCGAGATCGGTGACCAGGGGCGACGGCGCCGTGTCGGACTGCTCCGGCACGTGGCCGGTGGCCAGTGCGGTGATTCGCCCGCCGTCCGCCACCGTGCCGGCGAGGATGCTCGTGCCGGCCTGCTCGAGCGGTTGCAGGCCGCGTTCGAGCAGCTGGTGGTAGTCCAGCGCGCCCTCGCGGAGCTTCATCTTGTCGAGGTCGTCCGGGTGGAAGCAGGTGAGCACGTGCAGGTGGTGCCGCGCGCGGGTGGTGGCCACCGCGAAGAGCCGGCGGCCGTTCTCGCCGGACAGGTCGCCGAGCGTGTGGAGGACCCTGCCGTGCGGGGTTCGGCCGTAGCCGAGGGAGAGGATGATCCGGTCCCGGACGACGCCGGCGGCCCGGTCGAGGTCCACCACCCGGAACGCGTCGGGTCCGGAGGCGAAGAACTCGGCGTGCGCCGGGTGCTCGGCCACGGCGTCGCGGATGGCGTCCGCGACGCGTCCGGCGTGCCGCCGGTTGCCCGCGATGACCGCGAGGGACTGCGCGGGGCGAGTGGCGGCGTGCCGCAGCACGAGCTCGACGACGCGTCGCACCTCGGCGTCGGTCGACTCCACGTCGCCGTCGCTGGTGGGCAGCCCGGTGCCGTCCGGCAGGTACTCGACGACCAGACCGCCGGCGCGGCCGGGCGGGGGCGAGAGCCACTCGAGCCGGCCGTCGTAGAACTGGTCGTTCAGCTGGGCGGTGAGCCCGTCGTCGACCTGCCGGTAGACCATGGTGAGCGTCCGCTCGGGCAGCACCCCGGCCAGCGCGGCGAGGGCGCTGGGGATGTGTGGGTCAGCGTCCGAGGCCGCGACGCCGGCGTCCACGGAGAAGGCGGCGACCGCGTCCAGGTGCCGATCGCCGAGGGCGATCACCTGTCGGGACCGGGCGATCGCCGGCAGCGCGGCCGGCAGCGACGTCGATTCGGCGTCGAGGATGACGACCGCGTCGAACCGCGTGCCCACGGGAACCCCGGCGGGCAGGTCGAAGGGACTCGCGGTGACCACCGGCGTGAGCGGCAACACCAGGTCCGGCGTGCGCAGGAAGTATCCCGCGGCGGTGATGGACCCCGAGGTCAGTGCCTCCTTGAGCGCCTGCGCCTGGCCCGGCGCGGCCTGCAGTCCGCGGCGCCACGCCTGCGCGAGGATCGTCTGCAGCCGGGCGGGGCCGGCGGCGATGTGCGCCTCGTCGGCGAGCCGGTACTCGGCCTCGATGGTGCGCAGCGTCTGACCACTGGCCATCGCCAGGAAGTCGTCGCCGCTGATCATGGCCTCCAGCGCGGACTGCCACCAGGTCAGCTCCAGTTCGGCGGCGACGGCATCCGGTCCCACCTCACGGCGGGCCAGGTCCTCGAGCAGTTCGTCGATGCCCTGCTCACGCATGGACTCGAGCAGCATGGTGCGCTCGGGCAGCGTCGCGAGCGTCTCCTGATCGGCCACCAGGGAGTCGAGCACCTGCTGCAGCTCCTCGCCCCCCCGCGTGCGCAGGCCCGTCTCGGACGTCACCGGCAGCACCTCGTCCAGCTGGTCGAGCAGGGCCGCGAGCGCGTCGAACTGGCGGGCGATCTCGGCCAGGCCGGCGGGGATCCGCGGGTGGCGCTGGGTGCGGGCGATCGCCGTCCACTGCCGCCGCTGGCCCTCGACCGCCACCAGCGACGTGTGCAGGTCGGCGATGTGGACGCCCGGCCGGATGTACTCCTTGGCGACGCGGCGCAGGCGGGACCGCTGCACCGAGTTCATCTCGATGGCCCGCTCCCTCCGCCACGCGTTGCTGGCGGTCGCCGCGATGAGGTCCTTGACCGGCCGGTCGAAGATGTCCGGGTTGAACCGGTCCAGGGTGTCACGCACCGCGAGCAGCAACCGGAGCTGTTCCCCCCACGCGTTCGCGCTGTCCCCCAGGCTGATCTCCGAGGCGGTGGCGACCTCGTCGAGACGACGCCGCAGGGGCGGCAACTGCTCGGCTGCCTGCTGGGCCAGCCGGTGTGCGTCCGCGGTCTGCTGCCGGTTCATCAACCGCGCCCCGAACCAGGGGCTGACGGAGGCGGCGCGGGAGAAGCTGCCGAGTTCGGCTGCCCGGCGCAACCGCTCGGCCAGTTCGGTCCGGTCCAGCATCGCGTCCAGCACGCTGCGCTTGAGCCGTACCTGCGTCGCGGGAGCCGGCTCGGTGGCCGTCAGGGTGGCGAGGGCCTGCATCGCCTGGTACGGCGAGCAGTTCCACCGGTCCCGGACCTGGTGGAGCGAACGGACGTGCTCGGCGAGTCGGTCCCGGTGGCGGCGCAGGGTGTCGTGGACCCGGTCGACGTCGGGCGGCACCGCCTTCTCGTTGCGCACGATCGCGCGCACGAGTGCGGAGCGCAGGGTGGCGGACTCGCCGGCGTCCGCCAGCGGGAGCACCGTCGACCCGAGGTTGATCTCGTCCATCCGCGCGGCGAACTGCCGCAGGCTCGACCTGCGCTCGGCGGTGACGAGCACCGTCTTGCCCTGCGCGGCCAGGGTCGCGACGGCGTTGACCGCCGTCTGCGTCTGTCCGCTGCCGGGCGGGGTGGTGACGGTCAGCGACCGGCCGGCCCGGACCAGATCGAGCACCTCCTGCTGGGAGGAGTCGGCGTCGAGGACCAGGAACTCCTGGGCGGGGTCGCGCTCGTCCAGTGGGGGGTAGGCGTGCGTGTCGCCGCCCACCGGCCGGCCGGTGACGAGCGCACCGATCACCGGGTGCCGTGGGTCCAGGCCGTGCAGCCGCTCCGAGAGGTCCGCGAGCGTGGTGGCGAGCAGTCGGTACTCGACGGTGAGGTCCGGGATGCCGGCCCCGACCTGGCGCAGCTGCTCCAGCACGGGTTGGGGGTCGAACCGGCCCGAGGCGGTGGCCGCGGCCAGCAGTTCCTGCTCCTCGATCCGCACGTCGTACTCGCGGCGGACGTGCCGCAGCAGGGCCGGGTTGACGCGGGCCTGCCCGGTCAGCTGGATCTCGTGGTCGTCGGAGCCCGGTCGGAGGGAGAGCTCCATCCGGGCCATCAGCACGGGGGCGTGCAGCCGGCCACGGGTGCCGGCGCCCCAGGAGGTGAAGGTGGCGGTGCCGAACACCAGGTATGCGGCGTCGATACCGTGCTCGGCGGCGAGTTCCTGGACGCGGGTGCGCAGGGCGCGGGCGGCGGCCGCGGCCCGAGCGCTGTGGTCGGGGTCCCGCAGCAGGGTGGTCAGCCGGGTGCGGCGCCCGGAGAGCAACTGCGCCATGCCCGAGGGGTGCGCGTGGGTCAGGTCGATGAGGGCGCGCGGCCCGGACGGCAGGGTCAGCAGCGTGTCCACGCCGCTGTACCCGTCGAGGTCCTCCAGCCAGGTCTGCAGCTGGTCCTCGGTCGGCGGCTCGGGGGGCGCCGCGTCGCTGGACGGCGCGTCGGCCGGGCCGCTGGACGCGGTTCCGGAGGGGGCGTCGTCGGGTGCGGCCGTATCGTCGGACGCGGTGCCGGACGCCGCGTCGACGGTGGCGGGGTCGATGCGGGTGGACCCCGTCGCGTCGCGCTCGGCCGCCCCGTCGGACGAGGGCGCGGGAACGACGTCGCCCGTGTCGGCGGCGGTCGCGTCGACATCGGTGGCGGCGGCGCGCACAGGTCGTCGGGAGGAGCTGTCGGACATGACGTCGAGCCTATCGGTCGTGCGGCGAGCGAGCGGGCAGGCCGACCCACACGGCGCCGCCGTGCGTCACGACCCCGTGCACCGGGCAGCGCGGGTCGGCAGGGTTGTCACTCCCACTCGATGGTGCCCGGGGGTTTGCTGGTCACGTCCAGCACCACCCGGTTCACGCCCTCCACCTCGTTGGTGATGCGGTTGGAGATCCGGGCGACCAGGTCGTACGGCAGCCGGGACCAGTCCGCGGTCATGGCGTCCTCGCTCGAGACCGGCCGCAGCACGATCGGGTGCCCGTACGTGCGGCCGTCGCCCTGGACGCCGACGCTGTGCACGTCGGCCAGCAGCACGACCGGCATCTGCCAGACCTCGGCGTCCAGGCCGGCGTCGGTCAGTTCCTCGCGGGCGATGGCGTCGGCCCGGCGCAGCAGCGCGAGCCGTTCGCCGGTGACCTCGCCGATGATGCGGATGCCGAGGCCCGGGCCGGGGAACGGCTGCCGGCCCACGATCTCCGCGGGCAGCCCGAGCTGGGCGCCGACCGCGCGGACCTCGTCCTTGAAGAGCGTGCGCAGCGGTTCGATCAGCTCGAACTCGACGTCCTCGGGAAGCCCGCCCACGTTGTGGTGGCTCTTGATGGTGGCGGCTCCCTCACCCCCGCCGGACTCGACCACGTCCGGGTACAGCGTGCCCTGGACGAGGAACCTGACGCGTTCACCGGTGGCCGACGCCTCGGTCAGGATGGCCTGCTCGGCGGCCTCGAAGGCGCGGATGAACTCGCGGCCGATGATCTTGCGCTTGGTCTCCGGGTCGGTGACGCCGGCCAGGGCGCCGAGGAACCGGTCGGCCTCGCGGGCGACGTACAGCCGGACCCCGGTGGCGGCGACGAAGTCGCGTTCGACCTGCTCGGCCTCTCCCTCGCGCAGGAGCCCGTGGTCGACGAAGACGCAGGTGAGCTGGTCGCCGATGGCCCGCTGGACGAGGGCTGCCGCGACGGCGGAGTCGACGCCGCCGGAGAGGCCGCAGATCACCCGGTCGGAACCGACCTGCTCGCGGATCCGTTCGACCTGTTCCTCGATGACGTTGGCCGTGGTCCAGTCCTGGGCCAGCCCCGCGCCCCGGAACAGGAAGTTCTCCAGCACGGCCTGACCGTGCGCGGAGTGGCGCACCTCGGGGTGCCACTGCACGCCGTAGAGCCGCCGCGTCTCGTCGGCGAAGGCGGCGACCGGGGCGCCGGCGGAGCTGGCGAGCACCTCGAACCCGTCGGGGGCGCGCTTGACGCTGTCACCGTGGCTCATCCACGCGGTCTGGGACTCGGGGGTGCCCTCGAGCAGGGAGCGCGTGCCGCCGTCGGCGGTGACGACCGTGGACCCGTACTCCCGCAGGCCGGTGCGGGCGACCTCGCCGCCGAGCGCCTGCGTCATCGCCTGGAAGCCGTAGCAGATGCCGAGCACCGGCACGCCCGCGTCGAACAGGTCCGACTGCACGCTCGGCGCCCCGTCGGCGTACACGCTCGCGGGACCACCGGAGAGGATCAGCGCGGACGGATTCTTCGCCAGGATCTGCTCGGTGCTCAGCGTGTGCGGCACGATCTCCGAGTAGACGTTCGCGTCGCGCACCCGGCGGGCGATCAGCTGGGCGTACTGCGCGCCGTAGTCCACGACCAGGACCGGGCGCTGTTCGAGCGCGGTGGTGTCGGCGGGGTTAGTCACCCTCCAAGGGTAGTGGCGGCCGGGCACCGCCCCCAATCGCACCGGCCGGGACCCGCCGCACGCGGGCGGCGTGGGTGCCGCGCTCAGTATCGGCGGGCGGCCTTCGGGTTGGCCACCAGCTCGTGCTCCGCCTCGCGGTGGATGCGTCGCTCCATCACGAAGGACAGGCCGGGTACGACGCCGCCGAGAGCGATGACGAGGAATCGGGTGAACGGCCAGCGCATCAGGGACCAGAGCCGGAAGTCGGCGATCAGGTAGAGGACGTACAGCCAGCCGTGCACGATGAGGATGCCGGTGGAGAGGTTCAGCCCCCCGCTCAGGTTGTCGGCGGCGATCATGTTCAGCCCGAGCGGGACGGTGGTGTTCGTCGCCGCGTCGGTGCCACCGGCGATCAGGTCGTAACCGGCGCCGTAGCGGACGAGCATCTCGATGCAGAGCAGGATGAGGAAGGTGCCGGTCAGATAGGCCATCACCCGGTAGAACCCGAGGGCGGAGCGGATCTGGGCGTTCGTCCCGCCGAAGCGGCGTCGCGTCGGCCGGCTCGGCCCGCCGTCGCCCCGGGGCCCGCCCCCCGTCGTCGCGGGCCGGCCCGCCGGCGCGGACGACGCGGGTGCCGTGGTTGGCTGCGGATTGCTCTCTGTCACTGTTGCACCTCGTTGGGGTTCCCCGTCCGGGGAACGCTGTCGCTGTCCCGGAGATTGTCCCCGGTCAGGCTGGACGGAACCCGAGTGGAACCGGTCACGGTCGCGGACGCCTCGTCGTCGTCCCAGCCGTCCTCGTCCTCGTTCTCGAGGCTGCGCTGGTGATCGTCGGCGACCAGCCGCCACCACAGGTAGATGGCGAAGCCGGCGAACACGACCCATTCGACGGCGTAGAAGATGTTCAGCCAGTTCACCGGGGTGTCCGTGGGCTGGGCGGAGGTGGTGATTCCGCGCATCCCGGACCCGGCCGCACGGGCGCCCACCTCGGTGCCGCCACGGGTCTCGGTGTCCGCCGTGACGAAGCCGGCCCAGCTGGGCCGGTCCCAGCGGTTGACGAGCTGGGACGGGGCGAGGGCGCCGACCTGGTCGGCCGGGCCGGTGTCGCCGGTGCGCGGTGCCTCCGCGGGCAGCAGCCGCCCGGTGACCGCGAGGGTCCCGTCGGGCGTCGGGCCCGCGTCGGCGGGATCCGCCACCCAGCCGCGGGCGACCGGGATGACGGTGGCCGCGCCGCTCCAGCCGGCCACGGCGGGCGCCCCGGCCACCTCGAACGGCTCGACCACCCAGTACCCGCGGTCGCCGTTCTCCAGGCGGCCGGCGACGAACACCCGCTGCCCGGGCAGGTAGCGGCCGCTCATGCTCACCCGGTGGTCCACCTCGGGGGTGGTCAACTCGCGGGCCGGTGGGGCGACGTCGACCAGCGGTTTGACCTGCTCGGTCTGCGTGGGCGGCGGTGGGCCGGTCTCGGCGGACCGGGAGAACTGCCACTGGCTGAGCAGCACGAACACGGTGGAGACCGCCAGCGCGAGCAGGAGAGCCGCGATCCACCGCGGCTTCAGGGCGGTCCGAAGCACTGTTCAACCCTAGCGGGCCGTGGTCACCGGGCCCAACCGCGGGCGGCGCGAGGCCCGGACCGGGCGCCGCTCAGGCCTCGGGCGGGAACCAGAACGTCGAGTTGACCAGCTCGGCGATCACCTCGGCGTCGTAGGCGCGGCGCAGGGATTCGCGGACGTTGGGCTGCGCCATGGAGCGGGCGATGCCGGCCAGGACCTCCAGGTGCAGGCTGAGCGAGCCGGCCGGCGTGCCGAGGAGCAGGATGATGTCGGCGGGCCCGTCCGCACTGCCGAAGTCGATCCGCTTCCCGAAGGCGGCGATGCCGACGGCCAGGCTCGCCTGGGTCACCGTCTCGCTGCGGGCGTGCGGGAGGCCGACGCCGCCGGGCAGGCCGGTGGCCATCTGGTGCTCGCGCGCCCCGATCGCCGCGGTGAACGCGGGCCCGTCGGTCACCCGCCCGGCCGCCACCAGCAGCGCGGTGAGCTGGTCGACGGCGTCGGCCCGGTCGTCGGCGACCAGGTCCAGCAGCACCAGGTCGGCGCGCGTCAACCCCTCGTCGTAGAGGCGCAGCGTGTCGAGTTCGGCCGGCGTCGGGCGGATGCCCGACGGGTCCTCCGGCTCGCTCACGGCCGCGCCCATCCCGCTCGGACGGTCATGGTCAGGTGGCCGAGACGATGTCCGCGACCCGGATGCGCTCGGCGTCCGCCGAGGCGTCGTCCGGCTGCTCCTGGCTGATCCGCTCCGCCTTCACCCGGGCCAGGTACACCTCGACCTCGTGGTCACGCTGCTCCGGGGTCCAGCCGAGCGGGCCGGCCATCAGGTCGGCGACCACGGGGGCGGCCGAGTCGCCACGGTCCCAGGCCTCGATGGAGATCCGGGTGCGGCGGGTCAGCACGTCCTCGACGTGCCGGGCGCCCTCGTGGGTGACGGCGTACAGCACCTCCGCGGCCAGGTAGTCGTCGGCGCCGGGCAGGGGCGCGCCCAGCTCCGGACGGTCCGCGATCATCGCGAGCAGGTGCCGGGCCATCGAACCGTAGCGCTGCAGCAGGTGCTCGACGCGGGCCACATGCACGCCCGCCAGCTCCGCGGTGCGGCCACGCCGGTTCCAGGCGGCCTGGTACCCGTCGGCGCCGAGCAGGGTGATCGACTCCGTGACGCTCTCGGGCACCCGCTCGTCGAGGGACCGGGCCGCCTCGTCGACGGCGTCCTTGGCCATCACCCGGTAGGTGGTCCACTTGCCGCCGGCGACGACGACGAGGCCCGGCACCGGGTGCGCCACGACGTGCTCGCGCGACAGCTTCGCGGTCGAGTCGCTCTCGCCCGCCAGCAGCGGCCGCAGCCCCGCGTAGACCCCCTCGACGTCCTCCCGGGTGAGCGGGCGGACCAGCACCGTGTTGACGTGCTCGAGGATGTAGTCGATGTCGGCGCTGGTGGCGGCGGGGTGCGCCTTGTCCAGGTTCCAGTCGGTGTCGGTGGTGCCGATGATCCAGTGCCGCCCCCACGGGATGACGAACAGCACGGACTTCTCGGTGCGCAGGATCAACCCCACGGTGGACTGGAACCGGTCCCGCGGGACCACCAGGTGCACGCCCTTGGAGGCACGGACCTTCATCTGGCCGCGGTCGGTGACCAGTGCCTGCGTGTCGTCGGTCCAGACACCGGTCGCGTTGATCACCTGCTTGGCGCGGATGTCGTACACCTCGCCGGACTCGTGGTCCTTGACCTTGGCGCCGACCACCCGCTCGCCCTCGCGCAGGAAGTCGATCACGCTGGTCCGGTTGACCACCTTCGCGCCGTAGTGGGCGGCGGTGCGGATGATGTTGGTGACCATCCGCGCGTCGTCGACCTGGCCGTCGTAGTAGCGGATCGACCCGACCATCGCGTCCTGCTTCAGGCTGGGCGCGGCCCGCAGGGTGGCGCGGCGGGAGAGGTGCTTGTGCATCGGCAGCCCCCGACCGTGCGAGCCGGAGAAGCTCAGCGCGTCGTAGAGGGCGATGCCGGCCCCGACGTAGGGCCGTTCGATGAACCGCTGGTGCAGCGGGTAGAGGAAGGGCACCGGCCGCACCAGGTGCGGCGCGATCCGCGTCAACAGCAGGCCGCGCTCCTTGAGCGCCTCGTTCACCAGGGCGAAGTCCAGCATCTCCAGGTAGCGCAGGCCGCCGTGGATGAGCTTGGAGGAGCGGGACGACGTGCCCGAAGCCCAGTCCCGCGCCTCGACGAGCCCGACGTCCAGGCCGCGGGTGACGGCGTCCAGGGCGGCGCCGGCGCCGACCACGCCTCCCCCGACGACGAGGATGTCGAGTTCGCGGTGCGGGTCGGTGCTGGCGTGCAGGGCCGCGACCGCGTGGTCGCGGTACTGCGGGCTCAGGTCGCCGGTCGCCTCGGTGAAGTCAGCCATGGTGATCCTCTTCTCCTCAAGAGCAGCGCGGTGGGTGTCGCCCACCGTCCCATTCTGTCCCCCCGGCGACCGCGTTCGCGAGCGCGTCCGCTGTCAGCCGAGGGTGGGGGCGGGTGCGACGACGACGTCGCACCGCTGGAACTCCTTCAGGTCGGAGTACCCGGTGGTGGCCATGGTGCGCCGGAGCGCTCCCATCAGGTTGGACGATCCGTCGGAGTGCCGGGCGGGACCGTTGAGGATCTCCTGCATCGAGCCGACGACGTCGAGGTGCACGCGCTCCCCGCGCGGCAGCTCGGCGTGGTGCGCCTCGGGCCCCCAGTGCCAGCCGGCCCCGGGCGCCTCCTCGGCGCGGGCGAGGGCGCTGCCGAGCATGACGGCGTCGGCGCCCATCGCGATGGCCTTGACGATGTCGCCGCTGGTGCCCAGTCCCCCGTCGGCGATGACGTGCACGTACCGGCCGCCGGACTCGTCGAGGTAGTCCTTGCGGGCGGCGGCCACGTCGGCGATGGCCGTCGCCATCGGGGCGTGGATGCCCAGGGACCGGCGCGTGGTGGAGCTGGCACCGCCGCCGAAACCGACCAGGACGCCGGCCGCGCCGGTGCGCATCAGGTGCAGGGCCGGCGTGTACCCGGCGGCGCCGCCGACGATGACGGGCACGTCCAGCTCGTAGATGAACTGCTTCAGGTTCAGCGGCTCGCGGCCGCTGGAGACGTGCTCGGCCGACACGGTGGTGCCCCGGATGACGAAGATGTCCACGCCGGCGTCGACGACGGTGCGGTAGAAGTCCTGGGTGCGCTGGGGGGTCAGGGAGCCCGCGACGGTGACCCCGGCGCGGCGGATCTCGGCGAGCCGGGACGCGATCAGGTCGGCCTGGATCGGCGCCGCGTAGAGCTCCTGCAGGCGGCGGATGGTGGCCGGGTTGGACCGTCCGCCGCGCAGTTCGGCGATCTCGGCCAGCACCGGCTGCGGGTCCTCGTACCGGGTCCACAGGCCCTCGAGGTTGAGCACGCCGAGGCCCCCGAGCCGGCCCAGCTCGATCGCCGTGGCGGGCGACATGACCGAGTCCATCGGCGCGCCGATGACGGGGATGTCGAGGGTGTAGGCGTCGATCTGCCAGCTGAGCGAGACGTCCTGCGGGTCGCGGGTGCGCCGGGACGGGACCACCGCCACGTCGTCGAGCGCGTACGCCCGTTGACCGCGTTTGGACAGGCCGATCTCGATCTGGGGAGTCACCGGACCACCCTATCGCGCCGCGTCAGCGGGCCGGGGCGGCCGGCGCCGCCGCCGGCCCTGCCCTCACTTGGTGTAGTTCGGGGCCTCGACGGTCATCATGATGTCGTGCGGGTGGGACTCCTTCAGGCCCGCCGGGGTGATCCGGACGAACTGCCCGTGCGCCTTCAGCTGCGCGACGTCGTGCGCCCCCACGTAGAACATGGTCTGGCGCAGCCCGCCGACGAGCTGGTGCGCGACCGCGGAGAGCGGGCCGCGGTAGGGCACCTGCCCCTCGATGCCCTCGGGGATGAGCTTCTCGTCGTCGGGCACGTCCGCCTGGAAGTAGCGGTCCTTGGAGTAGGAGGTGTTCTTGCCCCGGGTCTGCATCGCGCCGAGCGAGCCCATCCCGCGGTACGTCTTGAACTGCTTGCCGTTGACGAACACGAGGTCGCCGGGAGCCTCGTCGCAGCCGGCCAGCAGGGATCCGATCATCACGGTGTCCGCGCCGGCCACGAGGGCCTTGCCGATGTCGCCCGAGTACTGCAGGCCGCCGTCGGCGATCAGCGGGATGCCGGCCGGGCGGGTGGCCTTGGCCGACTCGTGGATGGCGGTGATCTGGGGGACGCCGACACCGGCGACGACGCGGGTGGTGCAGATGGAGCCCGGCCCCACCCCGACCTTGACGGCGTCCGCGCCGGCGTCGACGATGGCCTGCGCGCCGGCCCGGGTGGCCGCCTGCCCGCCGATGACGTCGACGTGCGCGGAGGCGGGGTCCTTCTTCAGCCGGGCGATGATGTCGAGCACGCCCTGGCTGTGCCCGTTCGCGGTGTCCACGAACAGGGCGTCGACGCCGGCCTCGACCATGGCCATGGCCCGCTCGTAGCCGTCGCCGAAGAACCCGACGGCGGCGCCGACACGCAGCCGGCCCGCCTCGTCCTTGGTGGCCAGCGGGAACTCCTCGGCCTTGGTGAAGTCCTTGACGGTGATCAGGCCCTGCAGTGTGCCCGCGTCGTCGACCAGCGGCAGCTTCTCGATCTTGTTCTTCGCCAGCAGCGCGTGGGCGTCCTCACGGCTGATCCCCGGATACCCCGTGATCAGCGGCATCGGCGTCATCACCTCACGCACCGAGCGGGCCGCGAACTCGGCGCGGGACAGGTAGCGGGTGTCGCGGTTGGTGATGATGCCGAGCAGGGTGCCGGCCTCGTCGACCACCGGCAGGCCCGAGACCCGGTAGTACGCGCAGAGCCGGTCCAGCTCGATCAGCGTCGCCTCGGGCCCGATGGTGACGGGTCGGGTGATCATGCCGGACTCGCTGCGCTTGACGCGGTCCACGTGCTCGGCCTGATCGGCGATCGAGAGGTTCCGGTGGATGACGCCGAGGCCGCCCTGGCGGGCCATGGCAATGGCCATCCGGGACTCGGTCACGGTGTCCATGGCCGCGGACAGCAGCGGGGTGGCCACGGTGATCCGCCGGGACAGACGGGAGGACGTGTCCGCCTCCGAGGGGATGACGTCGGTCGCGCCGGGCAGCAGCAGGACGTCGTCGTAGGTCAGGCCGATCAATGCGAACGGATCGTGGTCGTTCTCCACCGCCATGCTCGCCTCTCGTGGTCGCGCGGGGCCGCGGGGTGAGCACCCGGGGCGGCCCGGACAGGTTGGGGGTTGGCGTCCATCCTATGTCGCGGCGCCACCCCGCGTCCGGCGTCGGTGACCGACGTCACCGGGTCTCGGCGCGGCAGGGCGCCGGGCGCACACCGGTGGCGTCGGTGCGGGTCAGGCGCCAGCCCATCGCGTCGCGGCGAACAGCCGCTGCGCGAAGGGCTCGGTCATCGTGGCGGCGTACGTCGCGGTGACGTGGTTGTCGTCGATGAAGACGCGCACGTTGCCCTGGACCGGCGCGCAGGTGATCGGCCCGCAGATCAGATCGGTCAGATCGAGCGAGTGGAATGCCGGGATGCGATCGGCGATCGCGTCGGCGGGGTTGGTGTCGGTGAGGGCCGTGGATCGCGCCGGGTTGCAGTCCGGGTCGTCGGCGCCCTGCTTCTGCGCGCAGGCGGTCAGGTCGCGCGCGAATCGCGGGTTGTCCCGCAACCCCACCACCTCGATACCGTCGTCGGTCAGCGCGGCCACCGCGTCCTCGAACCCGGGCCGGACCGTGTCCTGCGCCTGCTCGGCCGAGGCGGCGGTGGAGACCACGACGACGGCGTCCGGCTTGACCGCGGTGAGCGTGTCCAGCACTCGCCGATTGTGCTCCGCACAGGCGTCCGCGCCGGTGGTCACCGCCAGGGCGCATCCGCCCAGGAGCACGGAGACGACGTTCCAGCCGTTGCGTTCGGCGACGGCCCGCACCGGGGGCAACCACTGCTCGGCATGGGAATCGCCCACCACGTAGAGGGTCCGGGAGGCGGTCGCGTCGGCGTCGGCCTCCGCCAGCTGCGAGCACGTCGCGAGCAGGGCGGCGTCCACCAGGTCCTCGGTGCACCCGTGAGGCAGCCCGGCGAACTCCTCCCGGATGGCGCTCACCGCGGGGACGGGCTCGACGCCGGTCGGCGTGGACCGGGTGGGGTCGGCGAGGACGAGCGCACCCGGGTGGGCGCCGTCGCCGACGGCAGCGGCCGCCGCGGCGCGGTCCGCGTCGAGCCGCTGCTGCCACAGGGTCAGCGGCGTCGCGACGAGCGCGACGCACACGACGATGACGGCGGCCGCCCGGAGGCGGTGCGCCTCGAGCCCGGCGTTGGTGCGGATCGGCCGCTCGACGTAGCGGGTGATCAGCCAGGCCAGACCCGCCGACCCGACGACGAGGAGCGCACCGGTCACCGGCCCGGGATGGGTCCGGCCGGTGACCAGGGTGAGGACGATGAGCGCCGGCCAGTGCACGAGATAGAGGGCGTAGGAGATGTCGCCGAGCCGGACGAGGGGGCGACAGGAGAGCAGCCGGTCGGCACCGAGCGGGCTGCCGGTTCGTCCGGCCACCACGATCGCCGCCGCCGCCAACACCGGCCAGAGGGCCACGACACCGGGAAAGGCCCGGTCCACGGTGAGGACGAAGCCGCAGGCGAGCATGGCGACGACGCCCGCCCACCCCAGCAGGACCCGCAGCCGGCGCGGCAACACCAGCCGGTCGATGGTCAGCGCCAGCAGGGAGCCGAACGCGAACTCGAACAGACGGGCCCGGGTGTCGAAGTAGGCGAACGCCTGATTCGTCGCGGTCTCCACGACGGAGAAGAGCAGGGACGCGACGAAGACGAGCGAGAAGATGCCGAACATCACCGTGCGGTGGTTCACCCATCGCACGCGTCGCGCGATCGGAGCGGTCAGCGCCCGGCCGGCCAGGAACAGCAGGGGCCAGAGGATGAAGACCTGTCCCTGGATCGACAGGGACCAGAAGTGCTGCAGCGGACTGGCCGTGTCGTGCGCCGCGTAGTAGTCGACCGCCTGGGACGCGAGCAGCCAGTTCTGCACGTAGCTCAGGCTCGCCCAGGACTGCTCGACGACGCCCGACCACGCGGATCGGGGCAGGACCAGCACCGTGGCGAGCATCACCAGCACGATCACCGTGACCGCCGCCGGCAGCAGCCGCTTGAACAGGTGCACCCAGTAGCCGCCGAGGGCGAGGGGGCGGCCACGGTCCAGCTTCCGGATGAAGCTGCCCGTGAGCAGGAACGCGGAGAGCATGAGGAACACGTCGACACCGCCGGAGACGCGGCCGAGCCACACGTGGTAGCAGACGACCATCAGGACGGCGAGGGCACGCAGCCCCTGCACCTCGGGACGGAAGGTCCGCGCCCGGCGGGACTCGTCGCGTCCGTCCCGGCGGACGGGCGATGCTGACGTCACGGTCACGGAGCTCCTCACGGGCAGAAACGGACCGGCCTAGATTACCGGACAGTCATTGACGCCGAGGTCGACGCGGTCCTACGATCACGTAATCAACATTAACGTTGATCAACCCATCGGTTGACAAAAGAGGTGACAGCGGTGCCCCGACGCGAGGCCGATGACGCGGGAGAGGCATGGCTCGACCAGGCCTTCCTCGCCCTCGCCGATCCCGTCCGGCGCGCGATCGTCACCCGCCTCAGTCGCGGCCCCGCCACGGTCAACGAGCTGGCCGCACCGCATCCCATCACCACGCAGGCCGTCTCCCGGCACATCGGCGTCCTCGAACACGCCGGTCTGGTCAGCCGTACCCGCGACGCGCAGCGCCGGCCGGTGCACCTGGAACCCGACCGCCTGGAGCGCCTCACCGCGTGGATCGACCGTTATCGCCTGATCCACGAGGCGCGGTATCGAGCCCTCGACGAGGTGCTCGGCGCCGCCCCCGCGCCGGAGGACCATCCCCCGGCGGCCGATCTCGCCGACCCCGGCCGAGACGAGCAGTCCCCCCGAGAGGAGACGTCATCATGAGCAACGCCCTGACCATCGAGGCCCCCGAGGGCCTGCCGTTCATCGACAGCACGCGGGAGTTCGACGCCCCCGTGCCCGCCGTCTTCCGCGCCCACGCCGACCCGGACCTGGTGCGCCGGTGGATGGGACCGCGCGGGTACACCATGGACGTCGGCGCCTGGGACTTCCGCTCCGGCGGCAGCTGGAGCTTCGTCCACCGCAACCCGGCGGGTGAGGAGTTCCGCTTCCGCGGCACGTTCCACACCGTCCGGCAGGATCGGTTCGCCGTCCAGACCTTCGAGTACGAGGGGGTGCCGGACGTCGTCAGCATCGAGTCGTTGACGTTCGAGCCGCTGCCGGCCGGGCCGGGAGGCGGGAGCCGGACGCGCCTGAGGATCCATGCCGTGTACCCGAGCGTCGAGGCCCGCGACGGCATGGTGGCCTCCGGCATGGAGGGCGGCATGCGCGAGGGTTACGAGCAGCTCGAGGAGCTGCTGCGCGACCAGGCCGACGGCTGACGCCGGGGTTCCGGACCCTCGTGCCGGACGGGCCGTTCAGCAGGCGCGGCGGTACTCGCTCGGGCTGGTCCCGTAGGCGGCGCGGAACACGCGGCTGAAGTGCGCCGGGTCGGTGAATCCCCAGCGCTGGGCGACCTGGGTGATGGTCGCCGCGGCGAGCGCCGGGTCCGCGAGGTCCCGGCGGCACCGGTCGAGCCGCCTCGCCTTGATCCAGCTCGTCACCGTCGTGCCCACGCCCTCGAAGAGGTAGTGCAGCCGGCGCGTGGACATGTAGTGCGCCGCGGCGATCCGCGCCGGCGTCAGGTCCCCGGTGGCGAGATTTCGCTCGATGAACGCCTGCACCTCCGCCACGGCGTCCAGCCGGGCGTCCGGCCGCCAGGTGGTGCCGCCGAGCTCGGTGTGGATCAGGGTGTTCACCAGGTCCAGGGCGTTGTGCGCGAGCATGATGCCACCGCTGCCGCACGGGGCGTCCAGGGACGCCGCCAGGCCCCGGAGGAAGGGCTCGACCAGCCGGCCGGTGCCGTAGTCGCTGGACAGCGGTCGCGCCGTCACCCGGGCCGCGTTCTCGCCGGAGAGGCTGAGGGCCTCCTGCGGGAAGACCATCACGAGACTCTCGGTGCCGTCCTCGAAGAACGAGCTGTACGGGCGGCTGGTGTCGTAGAGCGTCATGTCCCCCGGCCCGAGCACCGCTTCACGCCCGTCCTGCACCACCAGGCCGGCCCCGGCGAGGATCAGGCTGAACTTGAAGTAGCGCGCCTCCCCGGCACAGATGAAGTCCTGGAGCCGGTCCACCTGGTGGGCGTCGGCCTCGATCCGGGAGAGGGAGATCTCGTCGTAGCTGCGCCCGTGCAGCACCGCGTGGAAGTCGTCGGGGCGGTTCGTGCTCAGCTGCAGACGGACGAAGCGGTTCGACATCCGCTGCTCCCACTGCGCGAACGTCGTCGCCTCGAAGACGTTGGCTCCGCCGATCGTCACCGTCTCCATGATCTGTTCCGCCACCGCTGCCGCTCCTTCGCGCGCGTCCGCCTCGCCGGCCCCGCGCCGGGGTCGGGGACGGTGATGTACGTCATACCTGGGGGTCAGGGTAGCCCGTCCGCACGGCCGCGCACCGCTGCGGCGGCGTCGGTGCGCCACGGATCAAACCCGGTGCGCGCTGCGGCGGTGCGGGCACGGCCGTGCGTGCAGACGCAAGCCGCCTGCACGACGGAGCAAGCGGCGGCACAGCGGCGGTCACGATACTCGTCAGCGAGGCAGCCACACCGGCTCCGCTCGACGAGATGACGAGGACCGCATGATCAAGGACGAGTACTACGACGCCGGCCTGGCCCTGCGACGGGCGATGTTCGGCCCCTCCGGTGCCGAGGACCAGGTGGAGCACACCACGGACCTGAACGACAAGATCCAGGAGGTCGTCACCCGGTACTGCTTCGGCGACGTCTGGCAGCGGGACGGGCTGGACCTGCGCGTGCGCAGCCTCATCACCCTGGCCATGCTCGTGGCCACCGGCCGGTCGCACGAGATCCGCATCCACCTCCGGGGCGCCGTGGCCAACGGGGTCACCGCCGAGGAGATCCGCGAACTCATGCTGCACTCCTTCCTCTACTGCGGCATCCCGGCCGCCATGGACGGCTTCCGCGCCGCCGACGAGATCCTGTCCGCGAGCGCGTCGCCCGCGCCGGCGGAGGAGTCGACCCATGTCTGAGCAAGCATCTGAACAGGCACCCGCGCTCCCCCCGGTCGGCTTCATCGGCCTCGGCACGATGGGCGCCCCGATGGTGCGCAATCTGGCCGCCGCCGGCTATCCCGTGGTCCTGCACGACGCCGACCCCGCCGCCCGCGACCGGCTCGCGGAGCAGACCGGCGGCACGGCGGCCTCCGGCCCCGCCGACTTCGCGCCGGTCGCGGCGATCGTCACGATGCTGCCGACGAGCCGGATCGTGGCCGCCGCCCTGCTGGACTGGGACGGCGGCATTCCCGCCCACCTCGCCCCGGGCACGGTGGTCATCGACATGAGTTCGTCGGATCCCACCGAGACCGTGCTGCTGGGCGAGCGGCTGGCCGCCGCCGGCGTCACGCTCGTCGACGCCCCCGTCTCCGGTGGTGTGCTGCGGGCCGAGGACGGCACCCTGTCCATCATGCTCGGCGGCGACGACGAGGACGCGCTCGCCCGCGCGGTTCCGGTCGTCGAGGCCATGAGCGCCCGGATCTTCCGCACCGGGCGGCTGGGCAGCGGTCACGCCATGAAGGCCCTCAACAACTTCGTCGCCGCCGCGGCCACCACGGCCGCGTGCGAGGCCCTGATCGCCGGCGAGCGCTTCGGCCTCGACCAGCAGACCATGGTGGACGTCTTCAACGCGTCCACGGGGCAGAGCTGGGTCAGCAGCAACGTGCTGGGTCAGCACGTGGTCAGCCGCACCTTCGGTTCCGGGTTCGCGCTCGGCCTGTACGCCAAGGACGTCGGCATCGCCCGGCATCTCACCGAGGCCATGGATCATCCGGCGCCGGTGTGCCATGCCGTCTCCGCCGCACTCGACGACGCCCTCAGCGCGGTGGGCGACGTGGACCACACCCGGGCGATGACGCACTGGGAGCACCTGACCACCGCGCCCTCCCCCACCACCTCGAGGACCTGACATGGACATGAGCACCAGTACCGCCGCCGTCGCCGTCGACGACCGGCAGAAGAAGAAGGTCGCCCTCGCCAGCGCCGTCGGCACCAGCGTCGAGTGGTACGACTACCACGTCTACTCCATCGCCTCCGCCCTGGTGATCGGCAAGCTCTTCTTCCCCGACATCTCCCCGCTGGCCGGCACCATGGCCGCGTTCGCGACCTTCGCCGTCGGCTTCATCGCCCGGCCGCTGGGCGGCATCCTCGCCGGCCACCTCGCCGACCGGATCGGCCGCAAGAAGGTCATGGTCGCCACGCTCACGCTGATGGGTGCGGCCACCACCCTGATCGGGTTGCTCCCGACCTACGCGCAGATCGGCGCGGCGGCCCCCGTCCTGCTCGTCGCGCTGCGGCTGCTGCAGGGGCTGAGCGCGGGAGGCGAGTGGGGCAGCGCCGCCCTGATGGCCGTCGAACACGCCCCGCGGGGGCAGCGCGGCCGGTTCGGCAACTACGTGCAGCTGGGCACGCCCGCCGGGATGTTCCTCGCCAACGTCGTCCTGCTCGCCGCCACCTTCATGCTCAGCGACGACCAGTTCGCCTCGTGGGGCTGGCGAGTGCCGTTCCTGCTCAGCGCCGTGATGGTCGTCATCGGCTTCGTCATCCGCGCCCGGGTCGACGAGAGCCCGGTGTTCCGGGCCCTGGAGCGCACCTCCACCCTCGAGCGCATCCCGCTCGCCGAGCTGCTGCGCACCCAGAAGACGCGCGTCGTGCTGGCCGTCCTCTCCTTCATCGGCAACAACGCCGTCGGCTACATCTTCCTGGCGTTCATGACCTCGTACGGGACCACGGCACTGAAGCTGGACCGCAACCTGATGCTGAACGTCATGCTGGTCGGCTGCGTGACGTGGTTCGGGTCCATGATGTGGTTCGCCCGGCTCAGCGACCGGGTGGGCCGGCATCGGGTCTACTTCCTGGGGTACGGACTGCTCGCGGTGTGGGCGTTCCCGTTCTTCGCCCTGTTCAACACGGGCAACCCGGGCCTGATCGTGCTGGCGGTGGTGGTGTTGACCTTCGGGCTGGCCGCGACCTACGGCCCGCAGGCGGCGTTGTTCGCCGAGCTCTTCCCCGCCCGAGTACGGGCCAGCGGGGTGTCCCTGGCCTACGCCGTCGGCGCGTGCCTCGGCGGCGGGTTCTCCCCGCTGATCGCCACGGCGCTGTTCGGGGCCGCGGGAACGGTCTACGCGGTCTCCGTGTTCATGATCGTGTTCAGCATCGTCAGCTTCGCCGCCGTGGTCGCGATGCGACGCATCCCGAACTCCTTCGCCGCCACCGACACCCCGTGAACCGACGCTCCTGAACCGACGCCCCTGAGAGGATTCCCGTGCACCAGCTCCTCGTGCTCTACCCCGAACCGGCCGACCGAGCCGCCTTCGAGCAGTACTACCGCACCCGGCACCTCCCGCTGGCGGCCCGGCTGCCCCGGGTCCGGGCCTCGCGCTTCTCGCTCGCCCTCGACGGAGCCGCGTCCCCGTACGTCGCGGTCTTCGAGGCGGAGTTCGACTCCGCCGAGGACTTCGCGGCGGCGATGGCCTCCCCGGAGGGCCAGGCGGTGGAGGCCGACGTGCCGAACTACGCACCGCCCGGCACCGTGGTCCTCGACTTCCCGGTCGAGCGGCTGGCCGGCGGCTGAGCCGGCCCCCTCACGCCCACCGACACGACGAGGCCCCGCGGACCATCCGGTCCGCGGGGCCTCGTGCGTGTGACGCGGGGCGTCAGGCGTCAGCTCAGTGCTGGTGGCCGTTCTCCTCGTCGTCCTCCGGCTTGTCCACCA
The DNA here is from genome assembly GCF_014643255.1 of Tersicoccus solisilvae. Classification (GTDB taxonomy): domain Bacteria; phylum Actinomycetota; class Actinomycetes; order Actinomycetales; family Micrococcaceae; genus Tersicoccus; species Tersicoccus solisilvae. The sequence continues at coordinate 33,982 of NZ_BMJI01000004.1, forward strand.
CGAGGGTCTCGGTGGTGAGCACGAGGGAGGCGATCGAGGCCGCGTTCTGCAGCGCCGAGCGGGTGACCTTGACCGGGTCGATGACGCCGGCGGAGAGCAGGTTGCCGTACTCGCCGGTCGCGGCGTTGAAGCCCTCGCCCGGGTTCAGCTCGCCGACCTTCGAGACGACGACGTAGCCGTCGTGCCCGGCGTTCTCGGCGATCCAGCGCAGCGGCTGGGCCACGGCGCGGCGGACCAGGCCGATCGCGGTCGCGGCATCGCCCTCGAGCTTCTGCACAGTCGGGTCCTCGTCGAGGGCCTTCGCGGCGTGGATGAGGGCGGTGCCGCCACCGGCGACGATGCCCTCCTCCAGGGCGGCACGCGTCGAGGAGATGGCGTCCTCGATGCGGTGCTTCTTCTCCTTCAGCTCCACCTCGGTGGCGGCGCCGACCTTGATCACGGAGATGCCGCCGGCCAGCTTGGCGAGGCGCTCCTGCAGCTTCTCGCGGTCCCAGTCCGAGTCGGTCCGCTCGATCTCCGAGCGGATCTGGGCGACGCGGGACGCGACGTCCTCGGACGAGCCGGCGCCGTCGACGATGGTCGTCGCGTCCTTCGTCACGGTGATCCGACGCGCGGTGCCGAGCACCTCGAGACCGACCTGGTCCAGCTTCAGGCCGAGATCCGGGGACACCACCTGCGCTCCCGTGAGGGTCGCGATGTCCTGGAGCATGGCCTTGCGGCGGTCACCGAAGCCCGGCGCCTTGACGGCGACGACGTTCAGGGTGCCGCGGATCTTGTTCACCACCAGGGTGGACAGGGCCTCGCCCTCGATGTCCTCCGCGATGATGAACAGCGGCTTGGAGGCGCCCAGGGCCTTCTCCAGCAGCGGGAGGAACTCCTGCAGGCTCGAGATCTTGCCCTGGTTGATCAGGATCAGCGCGTCCTCAAGGACGGCCTCCTGCCGGTCCGCGTCGGTGACGAAGTACGGGGACAGGTAGCCCTTGTCGAACTGCATGCCCTCGGTCACGACCAGCTCGGTCTGCGTCGTGGAGGACTCCTCGACGGTGATCACCCCGTCCTTGCCGACCTTCTCGAACGCCTCGGCGAGCAGCTCGCCGATCTGCCGGTCCTGGGCGGAGATGGTGGCCACGTGCGCCACCTCGTTGCCCTCGATGTCGCGGGCGTTCTCCTTGAGGCGGTTCGCGACGGCCTCGACGGCCACCTCGATGCCGCGCTTGAGCGCACCCGGGGCGGCGCCGGCGGCCACGTTGCGCAGGCCCTCCTTGACCAGGGCCTGGGCCAGCACGGTCGCGGTGGTGGTACCGTCACCGGCGACGTCGTTGGTCTTGGTGGCCACCTCCTTGGCGAGCTGGGCCCCCATGTTCTCGTAGGGGTCGTCGAGCTCGACCTCACGGGCGATGGTGACGCCGTCGTTGGTGATGGTGGGGGCGCCCCACTTCTTGTCGAGCACCACGTTGCGGCCGCGGGGGCCGAGGGTGACCTTCACGGTGTCGGCGAGCTTGTCGACACCGGCCTCCAGCGCCTTGCGGGCGGCATCGTTGAACTGCAGTTGCTTGGCCATGCGGCTCTCCTCTCAACGCGGGAACACCCCGGCTGCACGCGGATGCGGAGCCGGGGTGTTCACGGGTGCTTACTTGGTGACGATCGCCAGCACGTCGCGGGCGGACAGCACGAGGTAGTCCTCGCCGCCGGCCTTGACCTCGGTGCCGCCGTACTTCGAGTAGAGGACGACATCGCCCTCGGCGACGTCGACCGGCACGCGGGTGCCGTTGTCGGTCACGCGACCCGGACCCACGGCGACGACCTTGCCCTCCTGGGGCTTCTCCTTGGCGGTGTCCGGGATGACCAGGCCGGAAGCGGTGGTCTGCTCGGCTTCGAGCGGCTGGACGACGATGCGATCCTCGAGGGGCTTGATGGAGACCGACACGCGGCACTCTCCTTCGCTAGTGGGCTGATACCTGTGCGCGTCCGCACGGACGCGCACGCTGATTCTCGCCCTCGGTCAGATGCCGGCCGTCGTCGCGGGTGCCGGCGGCACCGAGCCTGAGGGTCAGCACTCTCACACCGAGAGTGCCAGGATCGACTCTAGGCAGCCGCTGGCACTCGGTCAAGGCGAGTGCCAGCGATGTGACGGCGGCCGATCCGCTCGCTCGCTAGGCTGGTCGGCATGGCCTCCCCTGATGCCGGCTCCCCGTCGGCCATCGCCCCGCTGCTCACGCCGGCCGGGTGGGAGCTGCTGAACCGGGTCGGCCCCTACGACGAGGCCGAGGCCCTGACGCTGAACGAGGCGCTGCGCCGCGAGGGCCACCCGCCCGAACTCGTGGCCGCCGTGCTCAGCCAGGCGCGGTTGCGGGCTCGGGCCACCGCCAAGTTCGGCGAGTTCGCCCGCACCATGCTCTTCACCCCGGAGGGACTGGAGCAGGCCACCCGCCTCTCCGTCGCGGCCCTGCACGCCCAGCGGTACGTCACCGCGGGCCTGGGCAGGGTCGCGGATCTCGGGTGCGGCATCGGCGCGGACGCGATGGCGCTGGCTGCCCTGGACCGCGAGGTGACCGCCGTGGAACGGGACGAGACCACCGCGGCGGTCGCCACCCTGAACCTGATGCCGTGGCCGAACGCCCGGGTGGTGCAGGCCGACGCGACCGCGGTGGACCTGACCGCCGTCGACGGCGTCTGGCTCGACCCCGCCCGGCGGACCGGGCGCACCACCGGCACCGGCGGGGCGTCCCGGCGCCTGTTCGACCCGGAGGCGTTCTCACCGCCCTTCTCGTTCGTGACGTCCCTGGCCGCGGCCGGCACCCCGGTCGGTGTCAAGCTCGGCCCGGGTCTGGCCCACGACGACGTCCCGGCCGGCGCCGAGGCGCAGTGGGTGAGCGTGGACGGCGGCGTGGCCGAGGTCGCGCTGTGGTTCGGCCCGCTGCGCCGCCCCGACGTCACCCGCGCCGCCGTCGTGATGTCCGGCCACGGCGCCCCGGCCGAGCTGACCAGCCCCCACCCGTTCCGGCCGGACGCATACGACGGCGCGGTGGGTCCGGTCGGGACGTACGTGATCGAACCCGACGGGGCCGTGATCCGGGCGGGCCTGGTCACCGACCTGGCCCGGCTGCTGGATGCCCACCAGCTGAACGAGCAGATCGCCTACCTCAGCGCCGACACCCACGTGCCGACCCCGTTCGCGCGGGCGTACACGGTGCGGGAGGTGCTGCCGTTCCACGTCAAGACGCTGCGCGCCTGGGTGCGGGAGCACCGGGTCGGCACGCTGGAGATCAAGAAGCGCGGCATCTCCCAGACCCCGGAACAGGTGCGCCGCGAGCTGGCGCCCAAGGGGCCGGGCCGGGCGACCCTGATCCTCACGCGGATCGGCGCCACGGAGAAGCGGGTCGCCATCGTCGCCGACCCGGTGCCCCGCTGAGATCCTCCCGTTCACGACCGGCCGCCCCGGAGCGCACCCCGATGCGGCCCGTCTCACGCCGCAACCACCGCCGCGGGGCCGGGATGACGGCCTAGACTGACGGTTCGGCGCCCGGCCGGCGTCCGGCCCACCCCCACCCCGTCCCCGTTCCCGTCCTTGGAAGGACCCCATGCGCATCGACTTCGCCCGGTCCGAACAGTCCACCCTCGGGGTGGAGTGGGAGATCGGCCTGGTCGACGCCACGACGGGCGAACTGGTCTCCCGGGCCGACGAGGTGCTCGACGCCGTGCACCGGGAGGATCCCCGCTGGGCCGCCGACGACGACCACCCGCACATCGCCCGCGAACTGCTGCTCAACACCGTCGAACTCGTCACGGGCGTCTGCCACACGGTCGAGGAGGCGACGGCCGACCTGTCCCGGTCGCTGGAATCCGTGCGGGCGGTCACCGACCCGCGGGGCATCGAGCTGTTCTCCGCCGGCACCCATCCGTTCAGTCACTCGGGCAGCCAACCGGTGACGAACAAGGAGCGGTACGCCAAGCTGATCGACCGCACGCAATGGTGGGGCCGGCAGATGCTGATCTACGGGGTGCACGTGCACGTGGGGCTGGACCACCGGGACAAGGCCCTGCCGGTCGTGGACGGCCTGGTCAACTACTTCCCGCACCTGCAGGCCCTGTCCGCGTCCTCCCCGTTCTGGGACGGCGAGGACACCGGATACGCCTCGCAGCGCGCGCTGATCTTCCAGCAGCTGCCCGCGGCGGGCCTGCCGTACCACTTCGACGACTGGGCCGAGTACGAGCGGTACGCCGGGGACATGTTCACCACCGGGGTGATCGACGTGCTCAACGAGATCCGCTGGGACGTGCGTCCCTCCCCCACGCTCGGCACGGTGGAGATGCGCATCTGCGACGGCGTCTCCTCGCTGCGGGAGGTGGGTGCCATCGCCGCCCTCACCCAGTGCCTCGTGACGGAGCTCTCCGACCTGCTCGACGCCGGCGGATCCATTCCGGTGATGCCGCCGTGGCACCGCTCGGAGAACAAGTGGCGGGCGGCCCGGTACGGCCTGGAGGCCATCATCATCCTGGGCGCCGACTCGCGGGAACGGCTCGTCACGGACGAGCTGATGGACACGATCAACCGGCTCGAGCCGATCGCCGATCGCCTGGGCTGCCGGAACGAGCTGGCCGGCGTCGAGGACATCCTCCGCGACGGCGCCGGCTACCAGCGTCAGCGCCGGGTCGCCGAGGAGCACGCCGGGGACCTGCGCGCCGTGGTGCTCGACGCCGTGGCCCGGATGCGGCAGCCGGTCGCCTGATCGCGCAGCGATGCTGACCACCGGCACGAGTGCCGGCACCCCGACCACCTGAGGTGCCGCGCCCCGGTGCCGACGTCGCCGACCGCCTCACCTACGAGCGGGGACGGCCCCGCCGGTCGGACCCGGCGCGTCCGGACCGTCCTCTCCGGTGAGACGGGCGACCGCGGCGACGACGCTCGCCTCGTCCGGTCCGGCGCCGAGCGCCCGATGGATGGTCAGGCCCTCGATCAGCGCGTCGAGCCGGCGGGTCGTCTCCGGGGTGAAGTGCCGCCCGAGCGCCGCGCGACTGCGGCTCATCCAGGCGTCGGTCAATTGCCGGAAGTCCGGCCGGCGCGCGGCCAGGGTGTAGAGCTCGAGGGTGAGGACGAGGTCGCGCCGGTCGGCGAAGACGTCCCGGACGATGAGGTCGACGACGGCACGGCGGGCCTGTGCGGGCGTGGTGGCGGCGTCCATCCGCTGCTGGAACCGCGTCGCGACCGTGACGGAGAAGCGCGTGAACGCCGCCCGGAGCAGATCGTCCATGCCGTCGAAGTGGTACGTCATCGACCCCAGGGGCACGTCCGCGGCCGCGGCCACGCGGCGGTGGGACGTGCCGGCGACGCCGTCGGCCGCGATCACGTCCAGGCAGGCGTCGATGATGTGGTCGCGACGGCCGGGATCGGGCCGCCGGGCCGGCCGGCCGCTCGACCGGCCGCTCGACCGTCGGCCGGACCGCTCTCCGCGCGCGTCGATCCCGGCCCTCTCGCTCATGTGTACGATCGTACACCTGAGGGCGTACGATCGTCCTCATGCCCTCCGCCCGGTCCCTCTCCGCACCCGCGACGCCCCCCGCACCGCTGCGGCGCGCCCGTCTCGCCGTCGCCGCCCTGTTCCTGACCAATGGTGCGCTGTTCGCCAACCTGATCCCGCGCTACCCCGGCATCAAGTCCACGCTCGGCGCGGACAACGCCGTCTACGGGCTCGCGATCGCCGCCTTCCCGACCGGTGCGATCGTCGCCGGGCTCGCCGCGGCGCCGATCATCCGACGGCTCGGGTCCGCCCGCACCGCGGTCGTCGGCACGGTGCTCACCGCGGTGGGCACCGTGGCCGCGGCGTCGGCCCCGTCCCTGGCGGCGTTCGCGGTGACGCTGTTCCTCGCCGGTGCCGCCGACGCCGTGACCGACGTCGGGCAGAACACCCACGGCCTGCGGGTGCAGCGCCGGTACGGGCGCTCGATCATCAACTCCTTCCATGCCATCTGGTCGATCGGCGCGGTCATCGGCGGGTCCATGGCCGCCGGGGCCATCGCCCTCGGCCTGCCCGCGCCCGTGCACCTGGCGATCTCGGCGACCCTCTTCTCCGTGGTCGCGATCGTCGCGCTGCGGTTCTGCCTGCCCGGGCGGGACACCGACCCGGCTCCGGGCAACGGCACCGGGCTCGCCGGCGAAAGGACGGTGCGGCCGTCGCCGCGGCTGGTGCTGATCGTCGCCGCGCTGGTGCTGATCGCCATGGCCGGCACCCTGGTGGAGGACGCCGGGTCCACGTGGGGCGCCGTCTACCTCTCCGCGGACCTCGGTGCGCCGGCCGCGATCGCCGCCGCCGGGTTCGTCGCCCTTGTCGGCGCCCAGTTCGTCGGCCGGCTGCTCGGTGACCGGATGGTCGACCGGTTCGGGCAGCGGGCCGTGGCGCGCACGGGCGGGGCGGTCACCCTGGTCGGGATGGGCGTCGCCCTGCTCGTGCCGACGGTGCCCGGCACCATCGCCGGCTTCGCCGCGGCGGGTCTGGGCGTCGCGACGCTGGTGCCGGCCGCGATGCACGAGGCGGACGAGCTGCCGGGGCTGCGCGCGGGCACCGGCCTGACCGTCGTCTCGTGGCTGATGCGCCTCGGCTTCCTCGTCTCCCCGCCCGTCGTGGGGCTGGTGGCCGACCACGTGAGCCTGCGCGCGGGCCTGCTCGTCGTCCCGCTCGCCGGGCTGCTGGCGCTCCTGCTCGCCGGTGCCCTCGGCGGCCGCCGGCACGCCGCCGTCGAGACGGAGCCGGCCCGGGCGTGACGGCGCCGGCTCAGCCCGCCGGGTCCGCCTCGGTCGGGCGGTCGATCCGGAACAGCGCGCAGGTGGTGTCGTAGTAACGGCCGGTGATGCCCAGGCCGGTCATCCCGATCCGGCGGGCGACCCGCTGGGAGGCGGCGTTGTCGGGGTGGGTGACGGCGAGGACCTGGTCCAGTCCGTGGGCGAAGGCGTGTTCGAGGACGCGGGCGGCGGCCTCCGAGGCGTAGCCGTGGCCCCAGGCGTCCGGGTGCAGGTGCCACCCGATCTCGGTGTCCCCGGAGGGGGCCGGATCCGGCGAGGTCACCGGTGCGCCGGACGCCGGCAGGTCCTTCAGCAGCAGCGTTCCGTGCAACCGTCCGGTCGCCACGTCCTCGATCGCCCAGATGCCGTGCACCGGGTGATCCATGCCGGCGTACCGCTCGGCGCGCCGGACCGCCTCCGACCGGTCCGAAGCCACCCGGGGCCAGCGGCCGATGTACCGCATCACCTCCCAGCGCGAGTGCAGGTCGACCAGGAAATCGACGTCCGGCGCATCGGTGGTCCACCGGCGCAGCCGCAGGCGGGTGGTGCTCAGCTCCTCCATCGTGGTGCCTCCGTCTCCGCGGGCCGGTCAGGCCAGGGCGATGTCGCTGACGGGCTGGGACGAGTCGGCGCCGAAGCCGAGGCCGCTGGGGGCGGCGCCGGCGGCCACCAGCTGGGCGCCGAGGGCGGCCACCATCGCGCCGTTGTCGGTGCACAGGCGCAGCGGCGGGACGGTCAGCTCGATCCCGGCCTCGGCGCAACGGCTCGCGGTCAGGGCCCGCAGCCGGGAGTTGGCGGCGACCCCGCCACCGAGCAGCAGGGAGGTGATGCCGTGCTCGCGGCAGGCCAGGACGGCCTTGGCGGTGACGACGTCCGCGACCGCCTCCTGGAAGGACGCGGCGACGTCGGCGACGGGCACGGTCTCGTCCCGGGCGGCGAAACCCTCGACCACGCGCGCCACGGCGGTCTTCAGACCGGAGAAGGAGAAGTCGTACCGGTGGGCGCCGGGCGCCTCGGCGGAGCCGAGGTACTTGGCTGCGGTCAGGCCCCGCGGGAAGGCGAAGGCACGGGGATCCCCCCAGGCCGCGGCGGCGTCGATCGCGGGACCACCGGGGTAGGGCAGACCGAGGATCCGGGCCACCTTGTCGTAGGCCTCGCCGGCGGCGTCGTCGAGGGTGGCGCCGAGCAGTTCGACGTCGCTGGCGATCGACCGGACGCGCAGGATCTCGGTGTGGCCGCCGGAGACGAGCAGGGCGCCGAGGTTGTCGGGGAGGTGGTTCGCGGGGGGTTCGGGTGTGCCGGCGGGGCCGGCACCACCCTCGCCGTCGAGCAGGCCGACGCCCACGTGCGCCACCAGGTGGTTGACCGCGTACAGCGGCTTGCCGGTGGCCAGGGCGAGCGCCTTGGCCGCGCTGACGCCGACCATCAGGGCACCGGAGAGGCCGGGGCCGGAGGTGACGGCGATGGCGTCGACGTCGGCCAGCCCGACGCCGGCGGCGTCCAGGGCGGCGCGCAGCGTGGGCAGCATCGCGTCCAGGTGGGCGCGGGAGGCGATCTCCGGGATGACGCCGCCGAACCGGACGTGCTCGTCCATCGACGAGGAGACGGCGTTGGCCAGCAGCCGGGTGCCGGCGACGACGCCGACGCCCGTCTCGTCGCAGGACGACTCGATGCCGAGCACCAGGGGCCGGGCGGTCATGCGGTTCCTCCGGGCGGTCGTGGGGCGGAGGCGGCGTCCTCGGGCCGGCGCAGCTGCCGGCGCATGATCAGGGCGTCCACCCCGTCCCGGTAGTAACGGGGCCTGACGTGGATCTGCTCGAAGCCGAACCGGGCGTACAGCGCCTGGGCGCGCGGGTTGTCGCGCCGCACCTCGAGCAGGACGTCGTCGGCTCCGCGGCGGGCCGCCTCCTCGATCAGCGCGGTCAGCAGGGCCGTGCCGATGCCGGCGCCCTCGTGCTCGGGGGCGACGGCGATGGTCTGCACGTCCGCGATGGGCAGCACGCACATCAGGCCGGCGTACCCGACGACGGTTCCTCCCTCCGGGCCCTCCTCCTCGGCGACGAGGTACCAGCGGGTGTCGGTCTGGGCGAGCTCGTCGTGGAACATCTGCTCGGGCCACGCGTCGACGGGGAACATCCGCTGTTCCAGGGCGTGCACCGCGGGCAGGTCGGCGGCGGTCATGGCCCGCAGGGTCGCCTGCTGCCCGGTCATCGCCGCCCTCCCCCGCCGAGCGCCGGCTTCGGTGCGGCGGGGACCTTCGCGTCGGATTCCCGCAGGTACCGCGGGGCCGTGTCGGTCAGGCCCGCGGCGGCGGCGTCGTCCGGGCGACCACCGGCCCGGCGCAGCGCGGCGAGGGCGACCGTGCCGACGGCAGCGGCGTGCGGCTGCAGGTCGGGGTGGAGGGCGGCCCCGGCCAGCCGGTCCGCATAGAGCCCGGCACCGGCACCGTGCACGGGCAGCGGCGGCAGGGTGTCCGCGGCACCCACGTGGGGGCCGTTCAGGATCGTCACGTCGTGTGCCGCGCCGCCGGTTCCGACGCGGGCGTGCGCCCAGTACAGCTCGCGGCGGCGGGCATCGGTGGCGACGAGGTACTCGCCGGTGGCCCCGGCGTCGGCGGCCTGCGCGGCCAGGGCGTGCAGGCTCCCCACTCCCCAGCAGGGCACCCCCCACGCGAAGGCGAGGGCGCGGGCGGTCATGATGCCGGCGCGCAGTCCCGTGAAGGGACCGGGTCCGGTGCCGACGACGACGGCATCGGGTCGGGCGGGGCCCGACGTCGGCGCGAGGCGCTCGAGCAGGCCGGCGACGGCGGGGGCGAGCTGTTCGGCGTGGTGCCGGGTGTCGGCGGTCGACCATGCGGCCAGGACGGCGCCGACGGTGGCGGTGCCGTCGAGGAAGGCGGTGCCGTCCAGCAGAGCGGCGGAGGCACCCGCGGAGGTGTCCAGACTCAGCAACAGCACCACGACAGTCTACGCGGCGCGCGAACGTGCCGGTCAGCCGGCCCCGGGCCGGGCGCCGGGCGCGGAGGACCGCTCGGTCGTGTCGCCGCGGTCGACGGCGTCGGCGACCTCGTCGATCGCGGTGCGCACGCCGTCCCCGTAGGGGCCCTCCGGGAGGCGGGACGCGGCGGCCCGGGCCGCCGCCAGGTGCTCGCGCGCCGCGTCGACGTCGCCGAGCCGGCGATGGTCGTCGGCCGCGTTCAGGTGCAGCGAGGGGGCGAACGCGGCGATGTCGAGGCCGGCGTGGTGCCGGTGCGCCCGGTCCTCGGTCACGGCGTCGGCGGCGGCCAGGGCGCGCAGGTCCCAGTCGAGGGCCGAGGCGGGGTCGTCCATCAGGTCCGCGAGGAAGTGCGCGAGGGTGCACCGGTGCAGGGCGTCCCCGTCGGGCCCGAGCTCGGTCCAGAGCGACTCCAGGGCCCGTCGGGCGGCGGCCCGGTCGCCCGCCTGTCCCACCCCCACGGCGTGCAGGACGGCCGCCATCACGGGGTCCGCGGTCACAGCCGGCTCAGAGCTCCCGGCCCTGCCAGGCGGGACCGACGGCGACCGCGGTGATCGTGCGGGGTTCCTCGTCGTCCGCGTCGTCATCGCTGCCGGGGGTCGGCACGCCACCGACCTCCCGATCGAGCGTGATCACGAGCCGGGAGTCGCTGAGGTCCTCGGCCATGCCCTCGCCCCACTCGATCACCGTGACGGCGTCGTCGAGGCTCGATTCGAGGTCGAGGTCGACCAGTTCGGCGGCGGAGCCCAGCCGGTAGGCGTCGACGTGCACGAGATCGGGGCCGCCCGGCCGGGGACCCGACGCGAGGTTGGGGTGGATGCGCACCAGCACGAACGTCGGGGAGATGATGCCCGGCCGCACGCCGAGTCCCTCCCCCAGGCCCTGCGTGAAGGTGGTCTTCCCGGCGCCGAGGCCACCGCTGAGCAGCAGCACGTCACCGGCCCGCAGCGCGCGGCCGATCCGGCGGGCGAGCGCCTGGGTCTGCCCGGCGGAGCCGGTGACCCACTCCCGTGTCCACACCGGCGGCGCGCTCACCGGCCGGCCTCGTCGCCGCGGTAGACGCGCGGCACCCGGTCGCCGATGTGGGTGACGATCTCGTAGTTGATGGTCTGGGCGGCGTCGGCCCATTCCTCCACGGCAGGGGCACCCGTCGCGGGATCGCCGAACAGGACGGCGTCGGTGCCGAGCAGCGCGGCCGGGTCGGCGGGGACGGGGTCCACCAGGTCGACGACGAACTGGTCCATGGCGATGCGGCCGGCCACCCGGTGCCGGTGGCCGCCGACGAGCACGGGCGCGTCCGCCGCGATCCGGGGCACGCCGTCCGCGTAGCCGAGCGGCACCAGCGCCAGCGCCGAGGCGGCACCGGTGCGGTAGCGCAGGCCGTAGGAGACGCCCTGCCCGGCCGGCACGTGCTTGACGTTGGCGACGGCGGCCCGCAGCGTCATCGCCGGGGCCAGCCCGAGGTCGGCGCTGGTGACGCCGGGCAACGGGGACAGCCCGTACAGGGACACCCCGGCCCGGACCAGGTCGAAGTGGGTGTCCGGGCGGGTGAGGATCGCCGGGGAGTTGGCCAGGTGGCGGGCCTCGAGCCGGGCGCCGGCGTCCTCGGCGACGGCGACGGCGGCCCGGAACGCAGCGACCTGGGCGTCGGTCTCGGGCCGGTCGGGTTCGTCGGCGACGGCGAGGTGGGAGAACACCCCGACCAGCCGCACCCGGCCCGCGGCCTCGTGCTCGAGCGCGGCGCGGACCAGGCCGGGCCACTGCTCGGCGGTGCAGCCGTTGCGCCCGAGCCCGGTATCGATCTTCAGGTGCACGCGGGCGGTGCGCCCCGCGGCCGCGGCCGCCGCGGCGATGGGCTCCAGCTCCCAGCCGGAGACCCCGAGGTCGATCCCGGCGCCGACGGCGGCGGCGAAGTCGGTGCCGGGGGTGTGCAGCCAGGCGAGCACCGGGGCGTCGATGCCGGCGCGGCGCAGGGTCAGCGCCTCGGAGACGTGCGCGACGCCCAGCCAGTCGGCGCCGGCGTCGAGCGCGGCGGTGGCGACCGGGAGCATGCCGTGCCCGTACGCGTCGGCCTTGACGACGGCCATCAGGGCGGCGGGGGCGACCCGGGCGCGCAGCGCGCCCACGTTGTGCGCAATGGCGGCCAGGTCGATGACGGCGGAGCGTTCGGCGGCCCGCGGGTCGACGGCCGGCGCGGCGTCGGTGGGGGTGGGCGCGGGGCTTCCCGCGGTCTCGGTCCGGTCGGTCACGCCCGTCATTCTCCCATCCCCTCCCCCGCCAGCTCGTCAATAGATGCTCACCGGAGCCCCGAATCGGGCCGGATGGTGCATCTGGTGACGAGCTGGCACAGGCGGGGGCGCGTCAGGCGTCGGAGAGCCGGCCGATCGTCGCGGTGGCCCGCCGAACGGCGCCGGGCGGCACATCGGCGATCAGCTCCTCGAGGAACCGGTACCGCCGCAGCCAGTGCCGGCTCACGCCGGGCCGCTCGTCGGCGACCCCGTGCCACCAGTCCGCGATGTCGCCCCAACCCGGCGCTGCGAGCGAGCCGCCCACCTGCTGCACGGACAGCGACGCACAGAGGTTGGCGAAGCCGAGCCGGTCCGCCAGCGGCCAACCCGCGAGGGTCCCGACGAGGAACGCGGCGCTGAAGCTGTCCCCCGCGCCCGTCGGGTCCCACGCGGTGACGGGCAGGGCGGGCGCCCACTCCTCCTCCCCGGTGATGGCGTCGATCGCCAGCGCCCCCTGCGAGCCGTGGGTGACGACGGCGATGGGCACCCGGTCCGCGAGCGCGTAGAGCGCGGCCCACGGGTCCTCGGTGCGGGTCAGCGCCATCGCCTCGGCGGCGTTGGGCACGAAGGCGTGGAAGTGCCGGAGGTTCTCGAGCACCGTGGCCGACCAGTCGCCCGTCGGATCCCAGCCGACGTGCCCGAACAGGGGGGTACCGGCGTCGGCGGCGGCGAGCGCCCACGGCTCGACGGCCTCCCGGACGGGCACCATCGCGGCCCGCGCGGTCGGCGGGTCGCCCATCAGCGCCGAGTCGGGGACCGGGCCCGGGTGTCCGTGACTGATCATCGACCGGTCCCGGTTGATCGAGAGCGAGACGGTCACCGGCGAGTGCCAGTGGGGGAAGCGCCGCGACCGGGACAGGTCGACGCGTTCCTGGTCCGCGAGGATCGCCCAGGTGAACTCGCCGTAGCCGTCGTCGCCGAAGGCGGCCGCCAGGGAGGTGTTCAGCCCCAGCCGGCTGGCGGCGATCGCCTGGTTCGCGACACCGCCGGGGCTGGTCCCCATCCCGTCGGCCCACACCTCGGTGCCGTCGGCGGGCGGCCCGTTCAGCCCGGTGAAGATGATGTCGGTGAACACCCACCCCGAGAGCAGCAGATCGAAGGCCGGGGCGGCGTCACCCTCGGCGTCGCGCAGCCGCGCGAGCGGGTCGAACCGGCCCTGACTCATGCACGGCAGGGTACGGCAGGGTGGGGCACAATACGAGCCATGCGCCTGTGCATCCTCGGCGGCGGTGGTTTCCGGGTTCCCCTCGTGTACCGGGCACTGTGCCGCGGCCGGTACGCCGGTCTCGTGGACGACCTGGTGCTGCACGACGTGGACCCGGTCCGGCTGGCCGGGATCGCGGCGGTCCTGGCGGACCTGCCGGGCGCGCACGACGCCGCCGCGCCCGCGGCGCCGCGGGTCAGCACGACGACGGACCTGACGGCGGCGCTGACGGGGGCCGACGTGGTGTTCGCGGCCCTGCGTCCGGGCGGCACGCACGGCCGGGTCCTGGACGAGCGGATCGCGATGGCGCACGGCCTGCTCGGCCAGGAGACGGTCGGGGCCGGCGGGCTGTCCTACGCGCTGCGCTCGGTGCCGGTGATGCGGCAGATCGCACTCACCCTCGCGGAGGTGAATCCGGGGGCATGGCTGATCGACTTCACCAACCCGGCCGGCATCGTCACCGAGGCCTTGGCGCCGCTGCTCGGCGAGCGGGTGATCGGCATCTGCGACTCCCCGATCGGCCTGGTCCGCCGCGCCGCGGCCGCCACCGGGATGCGTCTGCCCGTCGGGTCGCCGCCCCTCGGCTCCCTGGCGGGGGTGGACTACGTGGGCCTGAACCACCTGGGCTGGCTGCGGGGGCTGCGGGAACCGGACGGCACCGACCGGCTGCCGGCCCTGCTGGCCGACCCCGAGGCGCTGTTCTCCTTCGAGGAGGGCCGCATGTTCGGCCCGGAGCTGCTCGGCGTGCTCGGTGCCCTGCCGAACGAGTACCTCTTCTACTACTACTTCGCCCGGGAGGCGGTCACGGCGCTGGCCGGCTCCCGGCGGACCCGCGGTGAGACCATCGAGGCCGCACAGCGGGACCTCTACCCCGCGCTGGCCACCGCCCCGGACCCGGCGACCCGCTGGGAGGCGGCCCGGCGGGCGCGGGAGGAGGGCTATCTCGCCGAGGCGCGCACGGACGGCGAGGAGCGCGACGAGGCGGATCTGGCCGGCGGCGGGTACGAGCAGGTGGCCCTCGCCGCGATGGCGGCCGTGCTCACGGGCGAGCCGGTCGAACTGATCGTCAACGTGCGCAACGACGCCGCCGGGACGTCCGCGGTCGCCGGGCTGCCGCCGGACGCGGTGGTGGAGGTGCCCTGCCGCGTCGACGGCCGCGGCGCGGTGCCGCTGCGCACCGGCGTCGAGCCCACCACGCACCAGCTCGGCCTGCTCGCCGCCGTCAAGGCCGTGGAGCGTGAGGTGGTCGCCGCGGTCACCGGGCACGACCGGGACGCCGCGGTGCGCGCGTTCGCCCTGCACCCGCTGATCGACTCGGCGCACGTCGCGCGCCGGGTGCTGGCCGACTACGAGGCGGCGTTCGGTGCCCTGCCCCGGCTGTGGTCGTGAGCCGGGGCAGGGCCGGGTTCACCCCTGCCCGGCCGCCTTGTTGGCGGCGGCCTCCGCCGCGTCCAGCCCCGAGGCGACGTCCCGCCGGCCGAGGAAGATCTCGTTGAAGATCGGATGGAACGCGGCCTGCGCGGCCTGGAACTTCGCGTTCGACGGCGCCTGGATGACGTCGCCCTCGGCGGCCTTCGCGAACGGCGTCGGATCGACGCCCTTGCCCTTCCAGTAGGCGTTGAACGAGTCCTGGGCCGACTTCACCGCCGGCAGGGCCGCGCCCTCGGCGCCGATGAACCGCGAGCCCTCGGCCGAGCCGAGCCACTGCAGCACCTTGATGGTGGCGTCCTGGTGCGCGGACTTCGCATTGCCGACGGCCACCACGGAGTTCACCACGGAGACGGCGCCCTTCGGGCCGGCCGGCAGCGGGGCGATGCCCCAGTCGAAGGTCGCGCCGTCGGAGACGTTCTTGAGGTTGTACAGGCCCGACTGGAACAGCGCCATCTTGCCCTGCAGGAACTGGTCGCGGGCGAAGTCGCCGTTGTCGTTGGTGTTCGCCGCGGACGGGGCCACCTTGTGCTTGGTGATCAGGTCGACGATGTACTGGAACGCCTGGGTGCTCTCGTCCGAGGCGAACGCGAACCTGTCCCCGTCCTCGAACTTCCCTCCGTTGGAGCCGATGAAGTTG
Source organism: Tersicoccus solisilvae (assembly GCF_014643255.1). Classification (GTDB taxonomy): domain Bacteria; phylum Actinomycetota; class Actinomycetes; order Actinomycetales; family Micrococcaceae; genus Tersicoccus; species Tersicoccus solisilvae. The sequence continues at coordinate 49,314 of NZ_BMJI01000004.1, forward strand.
TAGTAGATCGCCTGCAGGTCCTGGGAGGCGTTGTAGCCCCACTGGGTCACCTTGCCGGCGTCGAAGCCGGGCTGGTCCGCGGTCCTGCCGGCGGCATCCTTCGTCAGCTTCTTCGTGGCCGCGACGAGGGTGTCCTTCGACGCGTCCGGGTTCCACGTCAGCGTCGAGACGTCGACCCCGGCCTGCTGGACGAGCTTCTTGTTGTAGTAGACGGCGATGCCGCCGTCGGTCAGCTGGGGCACCCCCCACAGCTTGCCCTGGTAGGTGTACTGCTGCACCGAGGAGTCGACCCAGTCCTTCTTCTCGCTGTCGAACGCGGTCCCGATCTCCATCAGGTTGCCGCTGTCGGCGTAGGCCTTGAAGTTGGAGGCGTTCATCAGGCTGATGTCGTCGGCATTGCCGCCGGAGACGTCGGCGCGCAGCTTGTCCCAGTAGTTCGCCCACGGCACGAGCACCGTCTTGACGGTGATGTCCGGATTCTTCGCGCTGAACTCCTTGAAGGACGCGTCGTACGCCTTCTGCACCTGGTTGTCCCAGAGCCGGACGGTGACGGTGGTCTTCTGCCCGGAGGCGCCGGAGGACGCACTGCCGCCGCCACCGCCGTCGTTCGCGGCCGGGGAGCATCCCGTGAGGGCGAGCACGGCGCCCGCCGCGACCGCGACGAGGCCGGTGAGCCGGGAGCGTGAGAAGAGGGCCATGGGGGGACCTTTCGGGGAGAGGAGGATCAGCGGAAGCCGGTGATCGCGATGGAGGAGATGATGTGCCGCTGGAAGATCGCGTAGAGGATCAGCAGCGGAGCCATGGCCATGGTCGTGGCCGCCATGACCAGCGTCCAGTTGCCGTTGTACTGCGTCTGCAGGTTCGACGTCGCCACCGTGAGGGTCTGCCATGTCGGTCCGGTGGTGATGATGAGCGGCCACAGGAAGGTGTTCCAGTGGGTGACGACGGTGATGATCGCCAGGGTCGCCAGGATGCCCCGGGAGAGGGGCACGACGATGGAGACGAGGATCCGCAGGGTGCCCGCCCCGTCCAGCCGGGCGGCGTCGATGATGTCCTGCGGGATGGACCGGAAGTACTCGCGCAGCAGGAAGATGGCGTACGGGGAGCCGAACAGGAACGGCAGCACGAGCGCCCAGAAGGTGTTGCGGAGGCCGAGCTGGCTGAACAGCGTGTAGAGCGGGATCACGGTGACGACCTGCGGGATCATCAGCGTCGCGAGGTAGACCCAGAACAGGCCGTCGCGGAACGGGAACTCGACGCGGGCGAAGGCGTACGCGGCGAGCACCGAGAAGACGAGCTGGCCGACGAGGACGAGCACCACGACCTGCGCGGTCACGGCGATCGGCGCGATGAAGCTGTAGTCCGCGGTGAACAGGGCGGTGAAGTTCTCCAGGGTCACCGGCGATGGCGGGGCGAGCGCCGACTCGCTGGCGAACTGGCGCGGCGTCTTCAGCGCCGTCATCACGCTGAGCACGAAGGGTCCGACGGTGATCAGGAACCCCGCGATCAGCACCACGTAGGCGAGCACCGTTCCGGCGGCACTGCCCCGCCGGACGGGACGGTTCCGCGTCACGGGGTCGGCGCCGGGCGTCGGCGGCGGCAGCGTCGCGAGCCGTTCAGGAGAGGTCATAGGTGATCCTGGAGCGGAAGTAGCGCTGCTGCGCGAGGGTGATGACGACGAGGACGACGAACAGCAGCAGGGCCATCACCGACGCGCGGCCGAGGTCGGCGGAGCCGCGGAACGCCTCGTCGTAGATGCGGGTGGCGATGACGTCGGTGGTGCCCTGGGGGCCGCCGTTCGGGGTCAGCGCATAGATCTGGTCGAACGCCTGGAAGCTCGCGATGACGCCGGTGACGAGGACGAAGAACATGGTGGGGCGCAGCAGCGGCAGCTTCACCCGCCAGAAGATCTGCCACGCCGTCGCTCCGTCGACCCGGGCCGCGTCGATCAGGGTGGCGGGGATCGCCGCCAGGCCGGCGATGAAGAAGAGGGTCACGTACCCGACCTGGGACCAGATGCTGACGGCGGCCACCGCGGGCAGCGCCAGCACCGGGCTGGAGAGCCACTCCACGTACACGCCCGTGATCGCGTTGAGCGCGCCGTCGGACGGGGAGAAGATCCACCGCCACACCACGCCGAGGGCCAGCGGGGCGCACATCCAGGGGATGACGTAGATGACCCGCAGGAACGCCGAGCCGGGCAGGCCTCGGGACAGCAGCGTGGCCAGCAGCAGGCCCAGCGCCGTCTGCAGCGGGATGACGAGCAGCACGAACAGCAGGGAGATCAGCGCGGAGCGGCCGAACGCCGGGTCGGTCAGCACGGAGGCCCAGTTGTCTAGACCCACGAACTGCGGCGGGAAGAGCAGATCCCACTGCTGCAGGCTGAGCCAGACGACGACGGCGATGGGCACCAGCAGGAACGCGATGATCCCGATCAGGCTGGGGGCCAGCAGCGCGTACCCGGTCGCCGTCTCCCGTCGCGCCATCGACCCCTCCTCCCTGATCAGCATGCTGGTGCACGGTCGTCACGGCCGTGATCGCAGGATAGTCCGCACCCCTGACGATGGAAGAATGTCCGTGACCTCGTTCGCATTCCCAGGAGAGCCGTGACCGCATCCGCCCGCGTGGGCATGGTGTGCCTGCACACCTGCCCCTTCGAGCAACCCGGTGCCGGGGACGCGGGCGGCATGAACGTGTACGTCCGGCAGCTGGCGCGTGCCCTGGTGCGCCGGGACTGGACGGTGCACATCACGACGATCGGCACCCTCGGGCGGCGCGAGGTGGAGCCGGGCATCGTCGTCGACCACGTCGACGTCGGGCCGCCCCGGACCAAGGAGGCCCTCGCGGCGGCGCTGCCGACGGTGACCGAGCGGCTCCTCGCCCACGCCACCGACGAGGTCGACCTGCTGCACGCCCACTACTGGCTGTCCGGGGTGGTGGGACTGGGGCTGGCCGCGGCCCGCCGGGTGCCGCTGGTGCACACCATGCACACGATGGCGCTGGTCAAGAACGCCCACCGCGGTCCCGCGCAGCCGCCCGAGCCGGAGCAGCGGGTGCGCGCCGAACGCCGGATCGCGGCCGAGGCGGACCGGCTGCTGGCCAACGGGTCCAGCGAGGCGGCGGACCTGGCCCACCACTACGGCGCCGACCCGGACCGGGTCGACGTGGTGGCCCCGGGCGTGGACCTCACGGTCTTCCGGCCGGACGGGCCGGTCGACGGGGGCGGGCGGCCGGGCGGGCTGCGGGTGGTGCTGGCCGGGCGGATGCAGCGGCACAAGGGACCGCAGGTGCTGCTGCACGCCGTCGCCCGGTTGCGGGCGGAGCGCCCGGACATCGCGCTGGACGTGCGGGTGATCGGAGCGGCGAGCGGCGCGGACCTGGACCTGCCGGCCCTGGTCGCGTCGTTGGGCCTCGGGGACGTGGTGCGGCTGGAGCCGCCGATGCCCCCGCGCCGGCTGGCTGCGGCGTTCCGGGCGGCGGACGTCGTCGTCATGCCCTCGGCCCACGAGTCGTTCGGGCTGGTGGCCCTCGAGGCGCAGGCGTGCGGCACCCCGGTGATCGCCACCGACGCCGGTGGCCTGGCGGAGGCCGTGCGCGACGGCGAGACGGGCATCCTGGTGCCGGGCCGGGAGCCGGCGGACTGGGCCGACGCCCTCGCCCGGCTGCACGACGACCCGGCGGAGCGGGCCGCCCTCGCGACAGGGGCCGCCGTGCACGCCCGGGCCTTCACCTGGGACAGCACGGCGGCCCTCACCGAGGACGCCTACCGGCGGGCGCTCAGCCGCGGATGAACGCCTCGACCGCGGCGCGACCGGCCTCGTCCGGCAGCTGCTGCGGCGGGGACTTCATGAAGTAGGTGGACGCAGCCATCACGGGACCACCCTCGCCACGGTCCTGGGCGATCTTCGCGGCCCGCACCGCGTCGATGATCACGCCGGCGGAGTTCGGGGAGTCCCACACCTCGAGCTTGTACTCGATCGAGACGGGCACGTCGCCGAAGTTGCGACCCTCGATGCGCACGAACGCCCACTTCCGGTCGTCCAGCCACTGCACGTAGTCGCTGGGACCGATGTGCACGTCCCGCTCGGCGAGGTCCGCGTCGATGTTGGAGGTGACGGCGCGGGTCTTGGAGATCTTCTTGGACTGCAGCCGGTCCCGCTCCAGCATGTTCTTGAAGTCCATGTTGCCGCCGACGTTGAGCTGGTAGGTGCGGTCGACGGTGACGCCGCGCTCCTCGAACAGCCGGGCGAGCGAGCGGTGGGTGATGGTGGCACCGATCTGGCTCTTGATGTCGTCGCCGACGATGGGCACGCCCGCGTCGCGGAACTTCTGCGCCCACTCCTCGGTGGAGGCGATGAACACCGGCAGGGCGTTGACGAAGGCGACCTTCGCGTCGATCGCGGCCTGCGCGTAGAACTTCGCGGCCTCCTCGGAACCGACCGGCAGGTAGCAGACCAGCACGTCGGCCTCGGCCTCCCTGAGGGCGGCGACGACGTCGACGGGCTCGCGCGGGGACTCATCGATGGTCTCGCGGTAGTACTTGCCCAGGCCGTCCAGGGTGGGCCCGCGCTGCACCTCGACCCCGCTGGTGGGCACGTCGCAGATCTTGATGGTGTTGTTCTGGGAGGCCTCGATCGCCTCGGCGAGGTCCTTGCCGACCTTGACGTCGTCGACGTCGAACGCGGCCACGAACTCGAGGTCGCCGACGTGGTAGTCGCCGAACTGCACGTGCATCAGGCCGGGCACGGTCTCGGCCGGGTCGGCGTCCCGGTAGTAGTGGACGCCCTGCACGAGGGAGGACGCGCAGTTGCCGACGCCGGCGATGGCCACGCGGATGGGGTGACGGGACACGGGGCAGTACTCCTTCGGTGAAACGGGAAGCCGGCGTCCGGCACGCGGACGCGGGGCTGGTGGTGCGAGCCGCCGGGCTCACCAGGGGCGGCAGCGGACATCAGCCCACTCTAGCGAGGCGAACGGAGTGCCGGACGCGGCCGACAGCGCGTCACCCCCGTGACCCGGATCACCCGTCTGGCCGCGGCGTCCCGCCTTCCCGGCCCGGCAGCGAGGACCCCGCAGGCGCGACCACGCCGCAGCAGTGCCCGACGACGGCGGCGCCGCAGCCGAGCCCGGATACGACCCGCGGCGACCGGGCCCCACTGCGAGAGCACGAGCAAACTCCACCTCAACCGCAGCCGAGCCCGGATACGACCCGCGGCGATCGGGCCCCACTGCGTGAGCACGAGCAACTCCGCCTCAACCGCAGCCGAGCCCGGATACGACCCGCGGCGATCGGGCCAGCGCAGCAGAGCCCCATCGCCGGGAGCAGCGACCGGGCTCTCCTGCGGGCCGGGGTCGTGCCGACCGTCAGCGGGACATGCCCCAGATGTTGATGCCGGCGTCCACGGCGTGCCGGTCGATCCGGGTGAGCTCCTCGTCGGTGAAGGCGAGGTCGCCCAGGGCGGCGAGGCTGTCGTGGAGCTGGTCGACGCTGGAGGCGCCGATCAGGGCGCTGGTGACGGTGCGCGGGCCCTGCTCGCGCAGCACCCAGGCGATCGCCATCTGGGCGAGGGACTGGCCGCGTTCGGCGGCCAGGTCGTTCAGCGCCCGTACGTGCTTGATCGTCTCCGGGGTGAGCCAGTCCGGGTTCAGGGATTTGCCGGCGGCGGCCCGGGAGCCGGCGGGGACACCGTCGAGGTACTTGTCGGTGAGCATGCCCTGGGCCAGCGGGGAGAAGGCGATGGAGCCGACGCCCTCGTCGCCGAGCACGTCGAGCAGGGCGGGCTCGCCGTCCTCCACCCAGCGGTTGAGCAGCGAGTAGGAGGGCTGGTGGATGACGAGCGGCGTGCCGAGGTCCTTCAGGATGCGGACGGCCTGCGTCGTCTGCTCGGCGGTGTAGGAGGAGATGCCGGCGTAGAGGGCCTTGCCGGAGCGGACGGCGGAGTCCAGCGCGCCGAGCGTCTCCTCCATCGGGGTGTCCGGGTCGGGGCGGTGGCTGTAGAAGATGTCGACGTGGTCCAGGCCCATCCGGGACAGGGAGGCGTCCAGGCTCTGCAGGAGGTACTTGCGGGAGCCCCACTCCCCGTAGGGACCGGGCTGCATGCGGTAGCCGGCCTTGGTGGAGATGACCAGCTCCTCGCGGTACGCGGCGAAGTCCTCGGCGAGGATGCGCCCGGCGTTGACCTCCGCGCTGCCCGCGGGCGGACCGTAGTTGTTGGCCAGGTCGAAGTGCGTGATGCCGGCGTCGAAGGCGGCCCGGAGGATGTCCCGCTGGGTCTGCAGCGGATTGTCGTCACCGAAGTTGTGCCACAGCCCGAGGCTGATCGCGGGCAGCTTCAGGCCGGAGCGGCCGAGCCGCCGGTAGGGCATCGTGTCGTAGCGGTTCTCGGAAGCGGAGTACACCATGGCCTCATCGTGCCACGGGCTCCGACGGTACGTGCCGGCCACAGCGACCGTTGCCACGCTGTGCGGAAGGTGCGCCGGGTTCCGCCGGCACCGTCACGGCCGTCGGCACCGTCACGGCCGTCCGCGACGCCGACCGCCGGCACCGTCACGGCCGCCGGCGACGCCGAGTGTGCGGGCGACGCAGGCAAACCGGCGGTTTGCGCGCGTCAACCGCACAGTCGGGACCGAAGACGGCTCGAGGAGAGCCTCAGACGCTCGCGCGCAGCACCAGGGCCGACGATGCCGGCATCCGGGCGGAGCCGTCGGACGGCCGGGACGGCGACTCGACCGTCGAGAGCAGCACCTCGTCGACGCTGCCCACCGGCACCGCCCGAGGCGAATCGGACAGGTTCACCGCGACGACCACGTCGCCCGCGCCGGCGAGACCGGCTCGTCGCAGCACGATCCACCGCTCCTCCTCGGAGAAGTCGACGGCGATCGAGCGGAAGTCCGGCTGCGTGAGCTCCGGCGTCGAGTGCCGCAGGGCGATCAGCGACCGGTACAGCCCCAGCAGCCGCGCGTGCTCACCCGAACCCACCTCGGACCAGTCCAGCTTCGAGTTCGTGAACGTGCTCGGGTCCTGGGGGTCGGGCACGGTGGACTCGTCCCAGCCCATCTTCCCGAACTCGCCGATCCGGCCCGTCGAGACGGCCTCGCCGAGCTCCTTCTCCGGGTGGGCGGTGAAGAACTGCCACGGCGTGGACGCGCCCCACTCCTCCCCCATGAACAGCATCGGCGTGAACGGCGCCGTCAGGTTGAGCACGGCCGCGACGGCGAGCCGGTCGTACGGCAGGGTCGCCGAGAGCCGGTCCCCGGCCGCCCGGTTGCCCACCTGGTCGTGGTTCTGGATGCAGGTGACCAGCCGCCAGGTCGGCGTCGTGAACGGGTCGATCGGCCGCCCGTGGTGGCGGCCCCGGAACGTCGAGAGGGTCCCGTCGTGGAAGAAGCCCCCGCGCAGCACCTTGGCCAGGGCCGAAAGCGGCGCGAAGTCCGCGTAGTAGCCGACGGTCTCCCCCGTGACCGCGGTGTGCACGGCATGGTGGAAGTCGTCGCTCCACTGGCCGGCGCAGCCGAGGCCGTTGGCCGCACGCGGGGTGATCATCCGCGGGTCGTTCAGGTCGGACTCGGCGACGGCGAACAGCGGCCGCCCGGTCGCGGCGCCGATCTCGTCGACCACCCGGGTGATGTCCTCGAGCAGGTGCACCGCCCGCCGGTCCTCGAGGGCGTGCACGGCGTCGAGCCGGAGCCCGTCCACGTGGTAGTCCCCCAGCCACATGGCCACGTTGTCGAGGATGTAGGCCCGCACCTCGTCGGAGCTCTCCCCGTCGAGGTTGATGGAGTCGCCCCACGGGTTCACGGCGGAGGAGTGCAGGTAGGGTCCGAACCGCCCGAGGTAGTTCCCGGACGGGCCAAGGTGGTTGTAGACGACGTCCTGCACGACGGCGAGGCCGCGGGCGTGGGCGGCGTCGACGAAGCGCTGGTAGGCCGCCGGCCCGCCGTAGCTCTCCGCGACGGTGAACCAGGCGACGCCGTCGTAGCCCCAGTTGTGCTCGCCGTTGAAGCCGTTGACCGGCAGCAACTCGACGGCGTCGACGCCGAGCTCGACGAGGTGGTCGAGCCGTCCGATCGCCGCGTCGAGCGTGCCCTCGGGCGTGAAGGTGCCCAGGTGCAGCTCGTAGAGCACGGACCCGGCCAGCTGCCGCCCCGTCCACGTGGCGTCGGTCCAGGCGAACGACGACGGGTCCACGGTGCGGGAGAGCCCGTGCACCCCGTCGGGCTGGCGGCGCGAGCGCGGGTCGGGCAGCACCGTCGTGTCGTCGTCGAGCAGATAGCCGTAGTCGACCTCGCCGGTCGGGGCGCTCGCCTCGTCGACGGTCCACCAGCCCGGACCCGCGCCGGCGGAAGCGCGCCGCATCGGCAGGTCGCGACCGTCCGCGCGCAGCGTCACCCGCTCGGCGGCGGGTGCCCAGAGATCGAATCGGTTCCGGCTCATGCGGGGTCTCCTCCGGTGGGCAGCAGCAGGGCGACGCCCAGGTCGCCGAGGATGTCGGCGGCACGCACCCGACCGGCGGGCACGGCCCGCCCGGTCAACGCGTCCGCGGTGGGAGCGGCGAGGGAGATCGTCGTCTCCCCGAGACCGCCGCGGGCGGCCAGCCCGACGGGCAGGCGGGTGGCGACGGTGACGGCACCGGGCGCCTCCCCGCCACGGTCGAACGCGATCACGTGCGCGGCCGCCGGCCCGCTGACGGTGACCGGCCGGTACGCGGTGAACAGCTCGGGCCGGTCGCGCCGGGCGTGCAGCGCGGCCCGGACGACGTGCAGCTTCGCGACCCCCACCGGCCCGATCTCGGGCTGCGGGTCGAACTCGAGCTCGGCCAGGGCCGTCGCCCGCGAGGCGTAGTCCACCGGCCGCCGGTTGTCCGGATCGACCAGGGAGAAGTCCCAGAACTCGGTGCCCTGATAGACATCGGGAACGCCGGGCATGGTCAGCTGGATCAGCTTCGCCGCCAGGGAGTTGCGGTACCCCGGTCCCTCGATCAGCCCGACGAGGTCCTCGATCACCCGGGTCACCTCGCGGCGGTCGTGGGCGGCGTCGACGGCGGCCGTCAGGGCGGCCTCGAACGCCTCGTTCTGGTCCGTCCAGGTGGTGCTGGTGCCGGCCTCTCGGGCAGCCTTGAGCACGTAGTCCTTGAGCCGTTCGCGACTGATGGGCCAGGCGCCCACCGCGGCCTGCCAGACGAGGTTGGCGATCGGGGCGTCAGGGATCGGGGCCAGCTCCTGCAGCCGCGCGAACGTGCGCGCCCAGCGGTCCGGGAGCTCGGAGAGCACGGAGATCCGGGCCCGCGTGTCCTCGCTGCGCTTGGTGTCGTGGGTGGTCAGGGCGCTCATCGCGTCCGGCCACGCGGAGGCCCGCTCGGCCATCTTCTGGTGGAACGCATCGATGCCGATGCTGAACACGGACGGGTCCGCCCCGACCTCGGTCAGCGACGTCAGACGCGTGTACCGGTAGAACGCCGTGTCCTCGACGCCCTTGGCCATCACCATGCCGGACGTCTGCTGGAACCGCTGCGCCACCGGCCGGGTCTCGTCCTGCAGGACGCCGACCAGGACGTCGACGGCGGCGGCGAGGTCCGGCCGGTGGTCCACGGCCAGGTGCGCCGCCTCGTGCAGGTGGGCGGCCCCGTCCTCGGGCAGGTAGCTGCGGTACACGGGGAAGCACGCGAGCAGCTCCGCCAGGGCGTCCTGCGCGGTGGCCTCGTCCAGCCCGATGTCCCCGGGCAGCTCGCGCACCAGGCGCCGGGTCTCGGCCAGCAGTGTCCCGTCGGCGAAGTCCCGCTTCGTGCCGTGGATCAGCTGCGCCCAGTCGACGCCGCCGGTGACGGCGTCGAGCCCGGCCTCCCCGGCCGGGTCGGTGAACAGCCGGTCGACGTCGGCGAGCGCGTCGTACCCGGTGGTGCCCGCGGTCGCCCAGCCGGACGGCAACCGCTCGCCCGGTTCGAGGATCTTCTCCACCAGCACGTACACCCCGCCGGTCGCGTCGGCCAGGGCGTCGAGGTAGCCGGCGGGGTCGCGGAGCCCGTCCGGGTGGTCGATCCGCAGCCCGTCGACCAGGCCATCGGTCACCCAGCGGCGGATCTCGGTGTGCGAGGCGTCGAACACCTCGGCGTCCTCGACCCGCACGCCGGCCAGCGTCGCGATGGAGAAGAAGCGCCGGTAGTTCAGTTCCGCGTCGCCGCGCCGCCAGTCGGCCAGCTCGTAGTGCTGCCGGGTGTGGACCGTGGCCGCGTCCGCCCCGTCGTCGGCGGTGCCGGCGGCCACGGGGAACCGGTGGTCGTAGTAGGCCAGCTGACCGTCGACCAGCTGGAGCTGCTCGACGTCCGCGGCGGACCCGAGCACGGGCAGCAGCAGGCGCCCGTCGTTGGCGTCCCAGTCGATGTCGAAGGCGCGTGCGTACGGGGACGCCGGTCCCTCGGCGAGCACCGACCACCACCAGGGGTTGTCGGCCGGGGTGGCCACCCCCTGGTGGTTGGGCACGATGTCGACGAGGACGCCCATGCCGGCGTCGTGGGCGGCGGTGGCGAGCGCCTCGAGGGCAGCGGCACCGCCCCGGGACTCGTCCACGATGGTCGGGTCCGTCACGTCGTACCCGTGCGTGGACCCCTTCTCCGCGGTCAGGATCGGGGACAGGTAGATCCAGTCCACGCCGAGCTGCGTCAGGTAGCGCAGCTGCGCGGTCGCGTCGGTGAGGGTGAACCCCTCGTGGATCTGCAGGCGGTAGGTCGAGCGTGGAGTTCTCATGGCCTCACGAGGGTCGGGGCAGGGGTCGCTGGGTCGGGTCGGTCCGCCCGCGGGCGGACCGACCCGCACGTCAGGAGTCGGTCTCGGTCACGCTCTGCGTGAGCACCGCCAGGGACGCGGCGACGGAGTGGTCCGGCTCGACCTCGGGCTCGGTGAAGGCGCGCAGCACGACCATCGACCGTTCGGCGACGACGCACTCCTCCCCGGCCTCGTGGACGATGTCCTCCTCGGCGGACCCGGCGGTGTCGATGACCTCCGCCCACTTCTCCCCCAGGTCGGCCGGCGGCAACTTGAAGGTCACCGGCTCCGGACTGGAGTTGAAGTAGAGCAGGAAGTTGTCGTCCGTGATCTCCCGGCCCATGCTGTCGACGCCCTGGATGCCGTCGCCGTTCAGCCACATGCCGAACGAGCGGCTCAGTGCGTTGTCCCAGTCGGAGGGCACCATTCGGGTGCCGTCGCTGTTCAGCCAGGCGATGTCCGGCAGGGAGGTCCGGGACCCCGGCTCCACCGGCCGACCGTCGAAGAAGTACCGCCGGCGGAAGGTCGGGTGATCCGCGCGCAACCGGTTCACCGCGGCCGTGAACTCGACCAGCGGCAGATCCGCCTTGTCCCAGTGCACCCAGGTCAGCTCGGAGTCCTGGCAGTACGTGTTGTTGTTGCCCTGCTGGGTGCGGCCGAGCTCGTCGCCGTGCAGGATCATGGGCACGCCCTGCGAGAGCAGCAGGGTGGCGATGAAGTTGCGCTGCTGGCGGGCGCGCAGGGCGAGCACGTTCTCGTCGTCGGTCTCGCCCTCGATGCCCGAGTTCCAGGACCGGTTGTGCGACTCCCCGTCGTTGTTGTCCTCGCCGTTGGCCTCGTTGTGCTTCTCGTTGTAGGAGACGAGGTCACGCAGCGTGAAGCCGTCGTGGGCGGTGACGAAGTTGATCGACGCCACCGGCCGGCGGGCGGACCGCTCGTACAGGTCCGCGGAGCCGGTCAGCCGGGAGGCGAACTCGCCCAGCGTGGAGGGCTCGCCCCGCCAGAAGTCGCGCACGGTGTCCCGGTACTTGCCGTTCCACTCGGTCCACTGCGGCGGGAAGTTGCCCACCTGGTAGCCGCCGGGCCCGATGTCCCAGGGCTCGGCGATCAGCTTGACCTGGGACACCACCGGGTCCTGCTGGATCAGTTCGAAGAAGGTCGAGAGCTTGTCGACGTCGTAGAACTCGCGGGCCAGGGTGGAGGCGAGGTCGAACCGGAAGCCGTCGACGTGCATCTCGGTGACCCAGTACCGCAGCGAGTCCATCAGCAGCTGCAGCGAGTGCGGGTGCCGCACGTTCAGCGAGTTGCCCGTGCCCGTGTAGTCCATGTAGTACCGCTTGTCGTCGTCCACGAGACGGTAGTACGCGGCGTTGTCGATGCCCTTGAAGGACAGCACGGGACCCATGTGGTTGCCCTCGGCCGTGTGGTTGTAGACGACGTCGAGGATCACCTCGATGCCCGCCCGGTGCAGCGAGCGGACCATCGCCTTGAACTCCTGCACCTGGGCGCCCAGGTCACCGGTGGAGCAGTAGGTGTTCTGCGGGGCGAAGAAGCCGATGGTGTTGTAGCCCCAGTAGTTCGACAGGCCCTTCTCCAGCAGCGTGGAGTCGTTGACGAACTGGTGCACGGGCATCAGCTCGATCGCGGTGACGCCCAGCTTCTGCAGGTGGGCGATGACCGACGGGTGGGCGACGCCGGCATAGGTGCCGCGCTGGTCCTGCGGCACGTCGGGGTGCAGCTCCGTCAGTCCCTTGACGTGCGCCTCGTAGATGACCGACTTGGGGTACGGGATCCGCGGGAGCCGGTCCCCGTCCCAGTCGAAGAAGGGGTTGATCACGACGCCGTGCATCATGTGCGCGCCGGAGTCGTCGTCGTTCACCGAGTCGGGATCACCGAAGTGGTAGGGGAACAGCGACTCGTCCCAGTCGATCTCCCCGGCGACGGCCTTCGCGTACGGGTCCAGCAGCAGCTTGTTGGGGTTGCAGCGCAGCCCCTGGGCCGGGTCGTTCGGCCCCTCGATGCGGTAGCCGTAGCGCTGACCGGGCTGGATGTGAGGCAGGTAGCAGTGCCAGACGTAGCCGTCGACCTCCTGCAGCTCGACGCGCTCCTCGGTCCCATCGGCATCGATCAGACACAGGACCACCTTCTCGGCGACCTCACTGAACAGCGCGAAGTTCGTGCCCGTGCCGTCGTAGGTGGCACCCAGCGGATAGGGGTTCCCGGGCCAGACTTCCATGCACACTCCAGTCTCGACAGACATGATCGAAAGACAACGCTACCCGGTCGCGGGCCCGGAGCGGGCATGGCTCTGGTCACATGATCAGCAGGCTGTCGATCATGGCGAATTCGCGCAGGTCACGCCGACGCGCGCGACCGGCGGGGTTCAGCCGGCCAGGACGTCACGCACCGCGGCCGCCAGCGCGTCGATGACGGCGGTCGCGTGGATCGGACCGCCGGCGCCGGTGCCCTCCGGGTCGCGCGCTGCCGTGCGACCGGCCCGGCCGTGGAGCGACGCGGCGACGGCCGCGGCAGCGGCCCACCGAACGTCCCCGCCCAGTCCCCGGTCGTCGAACGCGCGCGGGTGCTCGGCGACGCCGGCGAGGACGGCGCCGAGGATGCCGGCCAGGACGTCGCCGCTGCCGGCGGTGGACAGCCACGGGGTGGCGTCGGCCTGGCTGAAGGCGGTGCCGTCCGGCCCGGCCACGAGGGTCGTGGCGCCTTTGAGAAGCACCGTGCACCCCGTGATCCGGGCGGCCAGGCGGGCGTGGTGCAGGGGCCGCGCCTCGACGTCGGACCGCTCCACCGCAGCGCCATCGGCGGCGTGCCGGTCGGACAGCAGCCGCGCGAGTTCGCCGGCGTGCGGGGTGAGCACCAGGTGCGCGGCCCCCTGCTCGGGCAGCACGCTCATGCCGCCGGCGTCCACGACGGCGGGGGTGCCGGTCCGGACGGCCGCCGCGAGGGCGGTCCGCACCCGGTCCAGCTGGGCCTCGTCGTCGTTGGTGCCGGGCCCGACGAGCCAGGCCTGCACGTGCACGTCACCGGGCTGCTGCGCGCTGCAGACCGCGTCCGGGGTGCGCGCGTTGATGAGGCCTCCCACGGCCTCCGGCCCGAGGTAGCGGACCATGCCGACGCCCGCGGCCGCCGCGGCGGCGGTGGTGAGCAGGGCCGCGCCCGGGTACTGCGCCGACCCGGCGACGACGCCGAGCACGCCGCGGCTGTACTTCTGGGCGCTGCGGGCGGGCGTGGGCCACAGGGCCCGCAGCTCCGCCGTCTGCAGGCGGCGCAGGTCCGGGTCCGGCAGGTCCGCCTCGATGCCGAGGGGGACGACGGTCAGAGTGCCCCGCGCGGCCTCCCCGGCCCCGGCCAGATGCCCGACCTTCGCGCCGCCGAACGTGGCGGTCGCGTCGGCGGTGACGTGCTCGCCCGGAGCCTCCCCGGTGTCCGCGTCGATGCCGGAGGCGATGTCGCAGGCCAGGACGGTGACGACGCCGGTCCGGCGGAGGTCCTCGAGGTGGGCGGCGAGGCCGGCCGCGGGCTCTCGCAGGCCGCCCGAGGCGCCGGTGCCGAGGATGCCGTCGATGACGACGTCGGCGTCGGCGAGCAGCCGGCGTGCGGCGTCGGTGGACGCGTCGTCGTCGGCGAGGCGCACGACGTCGCCGCCCGCGGCGTGCACGTCGGCCAGCCCGGGCTCGTGGGCGCGGTCGGCGACGAGGATGGCGGCGGGTCTCAGACCCCGGCGGGCCAGCAGGGCGGCCGCCCAGAGGGCGTCGCCGCCGTTGTTGCCGGAACCGGCCAGGGCCACCACCCGGGCGCCGTAGCGGGGGCGCCGTCGGGCGTCGAGCAGGGCCAGTGCCGCGCCGGCCAGGCCGTGCGCGGCCCGGCGCATCAGCGCGTCCCCCGCCCCGGCGTCGAGACGCGGTGCCTCCGCGGCGCGGATCTGCGCGCCGGTCCAGGCGTTCAGCATGCTCGGTCCCCTCTGCTCGCGTCGGCCACCGGCGGCGGCCGGAGCCGCTCAGTCGGCGGCATCCTCGCCTTCGGCGATCACCATGCCGGTGGCGATGTCGCCGTCGTGGCTGATGGACACGTGCCAGCGGGCGATGCCACGCTCGGCGGCCACCGCGGCCACGCTGTCGCACAGCCGCAGCACGGGGGCTCCGGCGTCGTCGGTCTCGACCCAGCAGTGCTGCCAGTTCATGCCGGCGGGAGCGCCCAGCGCCTTGGCGGTGGCCTCCTTGACGGCGAATCGCGCGGCGAGGGACCGCAGGGGCAGGCCGCGCTCGGCGGGCACGAACAGCCGCTCGACCAGCCGGGGGGTGCGGGCGAGCTGGGCGGCGAACCGCTCGACCGCCACGACGTCCACGCCGATGCCGCGGATGCCCACGCCGGGCCTACTCGACCGTGACGGACTTGGCGAGGTTGCGGGGCTGGTCCACGTCGTAGCCCTTGGAATCGGCCAGCTGGCACGCGAAGAGCTGCAGGGGGACGGTGGTCAGCAGCGGGGCGAGCAGCACCGGCGCCTGCGGGACACGGATCACCTCGTTCGCGTACGGGGTGACCGCCTCGTCGCCCTCCTCCGCGATCACGATGGTGATGGCACCACGGGCGCGCACCTCCTGGATGTTGGAGACGACCTTGGCGTGCAGCGAGTCGCGGCCGCGCGGGGACGGCACGATGACGAACACCGGCTGCCCCTCCTCGACCAGCGCGATCGGCCCGTGCTTCAGCTCGCCGGCGGCGAAACCCTCGGCGTGGATGTAGGCGATCTCCTTGAGCTTCAGGGCGCCCTCGAGGGCCACCGGGTAGCCGACGTGGCGGCCGAGGAACAGCACCGACTCCGCGTCGGACATGCGCCGGGCCAGGTCGGTGACCTCCCCGCCGGCGTCGAGCACCGTCTGGATCTTGGCGGGGATCTCCTGCAGCTCGCGGAGCACCTCGCGCACCTCGTCGGGGAACTTGGTGCCGCGCAGCTGGGCGAGGTAGAGGCCCAGCAGGTAGGCGGCGGCGATCTGGGAGAGGAAGGCCTTGGTGGACGCCACCGCGATCTCGGGGCCGGCGTGCGTGTAGATCACGGCGTCGGACTCGCGCGGGATGGTCGAGCCGTTGGTGTTGCAGATGGAGACGACCTTGGCGCCCTGCTCGCGGGCGTGCCGCACCGCCATCAGGGTGTCCATGGTCTCGCCGGACTGGGAGAACGCGACGACGAGGGTCTTCTCGTTGACGATCGGGTCCCGGTAGCGGAACTCGTGGGCGAGCTCGACCTCGGTGGGGATCCGGCACCAGTGCTCGATCGCGTACTTGGCGACCTGGCCGGCGTAGGCGGCGGTGCCGCACGCCACGACGACAATCTTGTCCACCGAGCGCAGGATCGACTCGTCGATGCGCAGCTCGTCGAGCATCAGGTTGCCGTGCTGGTCGAGGCGGCCCATCAGGGTCTGTTCGACGGCGAGGGGCTGCTCGTTGATCTCCTTGAGCATGAAGGAGGAGTAGCCGTCCTTCTCGGCGGCGGCGGCGTCCCAGTCGACCTGGTACTCGGTGCCGGTGGCGGGGGCGCCGTGGAAGTCGGTGATGTCCATCGCCTCGGGGGTGATGGTGACGATCTGGTCCTGGCCGAGCTCGACGGCGCGCCGCGTGTAGTCGATGAAGCCGGAGACGTCGGAGCCGAGGAAGTTCTCGCCCTCGCCCAGCCCCACCACGAGCGGGGAGCTGCGCCGCGCGGCGACGACGACGTCGGGGGCGTCGGCATGCACGGCCAGGAGGGTGAAGGCTCCCTCGAGCCGCTGGCAGGCGCGCTGCATGGCGGTGGTCAGGCGCTGACCGGGGTCGGCCACCTCGTCGGCGAGGGACCGGTAGAGCCGGGCGAGGAGGGCGGCGGCGACCTCGGTGTCGGTCTCGGAGAGGAACACGTGACCGGCGTCGAGCAGCTCGGCCTTGAGCTCCGCGAAGTTCTCGATGATGCCGTTGTGGATGACGGCGAGCCGGCCTTCGTCGGCCAGGTGGGGGTGCGCGTTGCGGTCGGTCGGGCCGCCGTGGGTGGCCCACCGGGTGTGCCCGATGCCGGTGACCGCGTCGGGCAGCGGCTCGCGCTCGATCTCGTCGAGGAGGTTGGAGAGCTTGCCGGACTTCTTCCGGGAGTCGATGGCGCCGTCCGCGACGACGGCGACGCCGGCGGAGTCGTAGCCGCGGTACTCGAGGCGCCGCAGCCCCTCGAGCACGACGTTGAGAGCGGTGTGGGCGTGCCCGGGCCGCCCGACGTAACCAACGATTCCACACATGCCTGCCAGCTTAGCGGGGGTCGTGGAGCCTCTCGGACACGGCACGGATGCGGCCCCGGTGACGTCCGCCGCACCGTCGGGCCGTCACCGCGTACCGCCGGACCCGCGGTGGCGGCCGCGCGCCAAGTGGACTCCCCCTGCCCCGACGGGCAGAATCGAGACGATGAGCGTGGAGCCCGCGGGCCTCGTCCCGACCCTGTCCCCCCGTGCCCCGTCGGCGGAGCACGGGGTGAGTCCGTTCATCGAACTGGACCGCCCCACCTGGGCGCGGCTGTCCACCGAGATCGACTCCCCGCTCAACCAGGAGGACATCGACCGGCTGCGCGGCACGGGCGATCCCCTCGATCTGGACGAGATCCGGGACGTGTACCTCCCGCTGTCCCGGCTGCTCAACCTCTACGTCGAGGCCGCCGGGCACACCCACAACGTCACCACGACGTTCCTGGGCGAACGGATGCACCGCACCCCGTTCGTCATCGCCGTCGCGGGCTCGGTGGCCGTGGGCAAATCCACGATCGCCCGCGTGCTGCGGGAGATGCTGCGCCGGTGGCCGAGCACGCCCGACGTCCAGCTGGTCACCACGGACGGGTTCCTGTTGCCGAACGCGGAGCTGGAACGGCGGGGCCTGATGGAGCGCAAGGGCTTCCCGGAGTCCTACGACCAGCGGGCGCTGCTGCGCTTCGTCGCCGCCGTCAAGAGCGGAGCCGAGGAGGTGCGCGCGCCCTGGTACTCGCACCTCGTCTACGACATCGTGCCCGACCGGGAGATCGTCGTCCGGCGCCCGGACGTGCTGATCGTCGAGGGCCTGAACGTGCTGCAGCCGGCCCGCCGGCATCGGGACGGGCGGGTGGGCCTGGCCCTGAGCGACTACTTCGACTTCTCCCTCTTCGTGGACGCCCGCACCGCGGACATCGAGAACTGGTACATCCAGCGGTTCCGCCAGCTGCGCTCGTCCGCGTTCGCCGACCCCCAGTCCTATTTCCGCCGATTCGCCACCCTCTCCGACGCGGAGGCCGAGGCCACCGCTCGCGGGTACTGGCGCGGGATCAACGAGCCGAACCTGACCGAGAACGTGCTGCCGACGCGCGGCCGCGCCCAGCTGGTGCTGAGCAAGGACGCGGACCATTCGGTGCGGCGCGTGCTGTTGCGGAAGACCTGACGTGCGGGCGGCGAGCCGGGCGGGCCGGGCCCTGCGGGGCGTGGCGACGGTGACGGCTGTCGGCCTGCTGCTGGCCGCCTGCGACGGGCCCGCCCCGGAGCCGAGCCCGAGCCCGAGTTCGTCGACGGCGCCGGCGTCGTCCCCCGCCCCGACCGGGACGTCCCCCGAGACCACGCCGTCGCCGTCCGCCGCACCTTCCGTCACGGCGACGGGGCTGGCGCCCCGCCCCGTCCCGGTGCCGAGCTCGTTCACCCCGAGTCGCCCGACGCACGGTGTCACCGTCCCGCCGGACCCTCGCCCGACCCGCTGACCTCGTTCCCGGATCCGGGAACCTTCCGGCACGCCGCCACGTTGAGGTCTTTCGCGTTCCGTGATGGTGCCCGTTACGCTGCTGCCATGTTGCAGGGATTCAAGGAATTCATCATGAAGGGCAACGTGCTGGACCTGGCCGTTGCCGTGATCATCGGCGCGGCCTTCTCCAAGATCGTCGACGCCCTCGTCACCAATGTGCTGATGCCGCTCATCGCGGCACTGATCGGCTCCCCGAACTTCGACAGCTTCGCCCTCGTCACCATCAACGGCGTCGACGTCAAGTTCGGCGTCCTGCTCACCGCGATCGTCAACTTCCTGCTCGTCGCCGCCGCCGTCTACTTCGCCATCGTCCTGCCCATGAACAAGATGATCGAGCGGCGCAACCGCCGGCTCGGGATCGTCCCCGCCGACGCGCCCGCCGATCCGCAGGTGCAGCTGCTCACCGAGATCCGGGACTCCCTCGCGGCCGGCAACCCCCGCGCCTGACCCCCACCCGCCACCGCCGACGCACGAGGCCCGCCACCGGAACCATCCGGGGGCGGGCCTCGTCACGTCACGGGAACGCGGTCGGGCTGCTCAGACCTTCTCGACCAGGGCCAGACTGTCCCGCACGGCCTGCGCGAGGGACTCCGCCTCGATCCGAGCGGTGTCCATGTCCGCGGCCTCGACCATCACCCGGACGACCGGTTCGGTGCCGGAGGGCCGCAGCAGCACGCGGCCGGTCTCCCCGAGTCGCTCCTCGGTCGCGGCGATGACGGCCTGCAGATCCTCGTGGGTGGCGGCACGCGACTTGTCGACACCCTTGACGTTGATCAGCACCTGCGGCAGCCGGGTCATCTGCGCGGCGAGCGCGGAGAGGGGCGTGCCGGTGGCGGCCACCTGGGCGGCCAGCTGCAGCCCGGTGAGCACGCCGTCGCCGGTGGTCGCGTGGTCGGCGAAGATCACGTGGCCGGACTGCTCTCCGCCGAGCGAGTAGCCGCCCTCGCGCATGCGCTCCAGCACGTAGCGGTCGCCGACACCGGTCTCCTCGATCCGGATCCCGGCGTCCCGCAGCGCGAGCTTGAGCCCGAGATTGCTCATCACGGTCGCGACCAGCACGTCGTCGCGCAGGGCGTCGCGCTGCTTGAGCGAGAGGGCGAGGATGGCCATGATCTGGTCCCCGTCCACCTCCTCGCCGAGCTCGTCGATCGCGAGGCACCGGTCGGCGTCGCCGTCGTGTGCGACGCCGAGGTCGGCGCCGTGCTCGAGGACGGCCGCACGGAGTGCCCCGAGGTGGGTCGAACCCACGCCGTCGTTGATGTTGATGCCGTCCGGGTCCGCCCCGATCACGATCACCGTGGCGCCCGCGTCGGTGAAGGCCTGCGGCGAGCATCCGCTGGCGGCGCCGTTGGCGCAGTCGACGACCACGGTCAGCCCGTCCAGCCGCGCCGGCAGGGTCGCCAGCAGGTGCAGCACGTACCGGTCCTCGGCGTCGGCGAAGCGCTGGATCCGGCCCACGTCGGCGCCGGTCGGCCGCCGCCGCTCCGGGCCGCGGAACACCGCCTCGATCTCGTCCTCGACGGCGTCGGGCAGCTTCTGGCCGCCGCGGGCGAAGAACTTGATGCCGTTGTCCGGCGCCGGGTTGTGTGAGGCGGAGATCATCACCCCGAAGTCGGCGCCGATGTCGGCGACGAGGAAGGCGGCCGCCGGGGTGGGCAGCACCCCCGCGTCGTACACGTCCACGCCCTCGCTCGCCAGGCCGGCGGCGGTGGCGGCGGCGATGAACTCGCCGCTGACCCGCGGGTCGCGTGCGAGCACCGCCCGGGGCCGCGCGCCCTGCTCGGTGCGGTCGTGGCCGAGCACCTGCGCGGCGGCCTGCGCCAACCCCAGTGCCAGCTCCGCCGTCAGGGTGCCATTGGCCAGCCCACGGACTCCATCGGTTCCGAACAATCTAGACATCGCCACTCATCATAGCGGCGGCCCCGGCGCCGTCGGCCCGCATCCGCCGTTCCCGGGGTCGCGGGGCGGCCCCGGGAACGACGAACGGCCGGCCACCCCGCGAGGGGAGACCGGCCGTTCGGTGGCGGCAGTGGTGCCGCGAAGGATCAGCGCTTCGAGTACTGCGGGGCCTTGCGGGCCTTCTTCAGGCCGGCCTTCTTGCGCTCGATGACGCGGGCGTCACGGGTGAGGAAGCCGGCCTTCTTCAGGGTCGGCCGGTTGTTCTCCCGGTCGATCTCGTTCAGGGCCCGGGCGATGCCCAGGCGCAGCGCGCCGGCCTGACCGGAGGCGCCGCCACCGTCGATGCGGGCGATGACGTCGTACGCGCCCTCGAGCTCGAGGATGCGGAACGGGTCGTTCACCTCCTGCTGGTGCAGTTTGTTCGGGAAGTAGTTCCCCAGCTCGCGACCGTTGATCGTCCAGCTGCCGGTGCCGGGCACCAGGCGGACGCGGGCGATGGCCTCCTTGCGCCGGCCGACGGCCGAGCCGGGGACGGTCAGGGCCGGGCGGGCCGCGGCGGGGGTCTCCGCGCCGGCGGCCGCCGACTCGCTGGTGTAGCTGGTCAGGGTGTCCTCGCCGTCGGCGGCGAAGGTCTGCTCGTCGTTCTGAGCCACGATTCTCCTTGGGTGTGCTTCGGGGCCCGCGACTACTGCGCGACCTGGGTGATGGCGAACGTCTGGGGCTGCTGAGCGGCGTGGGGGTGCTCCGGCCCGACGTAGATCTTCAGCTTCGCCAGCTGCTTGGCGGCCAGCGAGTTCTTCGGCAGCATGCCCTTGACGGCCTTCTCCACCGCGCGAGCCGGGTTCTTCTCCAGCAGCTCGGCGTAGGTGACGGACTTGAGGCCGCCCGGGTAGCCGGAGTGCCGGTAGGCGCGCTTCTGCTCGGCCTTGGCGCCGGTCAGGGCGACCTTGTCGGCGTTGATGATGATGACGAAGTCACCGGTGTCGACGTGGGGGGCAAAGGTCGGCTTGTGCTTGCCGCGCAGCAGCGTTGCGGTCTGGCTGGCAAGGCGACCCAGGACGACGTCGGTGGCGTCGATGACATGCCACTTGCGGTCGATGTCACCGGGCTTCGGAGTGTACGTACGCACGTTGTTTGCCTTCGTTTCGTTACAGTTCGTGGTGGCGCAACTGTGGACGCGCCGAGGTCGGTGCGAAGCGGGAGACGGCCAGGTGAGGGCTGAGCATCATCCCCTGATCCTCGACCGGCGCACCCCGTCGGCGATGTCCTGCAACCGGACCCGACCGGGGTGCGCGTGATCCGGGCAGGACACGCACAACAGCTGTCCACGATACCGGGTCCGCACCCCGCGGGTCAAAGCGAGCCCCCTCACCCTCCGCCAGCTCGTCAATAGGTGTTCACCGGGGCCCCTCTCGAGCACCATATGGAGCATCTATTGACGAGCTGGCGGACTCAGACGAGGGGGTCGCGACGGGCGCGGGTGGCGTCGGCGCGGGCTGCGAGGTCGGCGTCCGCCGGGTAGACGACCTCCTCGAGCACCAGCGGATGCGGCGGAGCGAGCCGGGTGGCGGAGTCACGGATCCGGGCGTCGAGCCGCTCCCGCACCCAGCCGGTGTCCCGCCGCCCGTCACCGGCCTGCAGGGCGGCGCCGATCAGGCCACGCACCATGTGGTGGCAGAACGCGTCGGCCTGCACGTCGGCGACGACGACGCCGTCGGGCTCGCGCGTGAACGCGAAGCGTTGCAGCTCCCGGACGGTGGTGGCGTGCTCCCGCGGCTTGCAGAAGGAGAGGAAGTCGCCGACACCGGTGACGGCGGCCGCCGCCGCGTTGAGCGCGTCGACATCGAGGGCCTCCGGGTGCCACAGCACACTGCCGCGCCGCAGCGGGTCACGGCCGGCGGCCGGGTCGGCGATCCGGTAGCTGTAGCGCCGGGCGAGGGCGGAGAAGCGGGCGTCGAACCCGGCCGGCGCGACGGCGGCCCGGTGCACGACGACGGCGTCGGCCGCGTGCGGGCCGATGTCCCCGAGCACCCGGCCGAGCACCCCGCGCATGCGGCGCAGCAGCGCGTCGGCCGGGTCGCCGGTGTCGCGGCGGCGCAGGCCCTCCCACTCCGTGGCGGTGACGTCGAGATGGGCGACCTGGCCCCGGGCGTGCACGCCGGCGTCGGTTCGGCCGGCCACGGTCAGCCGCACGGGCCGGCGCAGCAGCAGCGCCAGTCCGTCCTCCAGCGCCCCCTGCACGGTGGGGGCGGCGGGTTGGGTGGCCCAGCCGGCGAACGGGGCGCCGTCGTAGGCGATGCCGAGCCGGATTCGCAGCATCGGCTCGTCCTCCCCCGGCTCCGGGCGCGGGAACGTCACCTGCGCGCTCATGTTCTCCTCCGAGCTCGGAATTCCTGGGTAACGCACGATGCCCGCCCCCGCGAGTGCGGGGACGGGCATCGACGTGCGATCACGCGGGGTCAGGCCTTCTCGGCGTCGCCCTCGGCCGTGACGGTCGCCTCGGTGGTCCCGGCCTCGGCCGGAGCCTCGGTCGTGGTCTCCGCAGCGGCGTCCTCCACCGTGCTGTCCTCGGCCGGGGCCTCGGCAGCGGCGGCGGGGGCCGCGGACGCGCCGGCACGCCGCGTGGCGTTCTCGGCCTCGGCCACGGTGGCCTGCTTCGGCGAGACCGGCTCGAGCACGAGCTCGATCACGGCCATCGGCGCGTTGTCACCCTTGCGGGGGCCGATCTTGGTGATGCGGGTGTACCCGCCGTCGCGCTGCGACACGGCCGGGGCGATCTCGGTGAAGAGCTCGTGGACCACGGTCTTGTCGTGGATGACGCCGAGCACGCGCCGGCGCGAGGCCAGGTCGCCGCGCTTGGCGAAGGTGACGAGGCGCTCGGCGAACGGCCGGAGGCGCTTGGCCTTGGTCACCGTGGTGGTGATCCGCCGGTGCTCGAACAGCGACTGCGCCAGGTTGGCGAGCATGAGGCGCTCGTGGGCGGGACCGCCTCCGAGGCGCGGACCCTTGGTGGGGGTGGGCATGATTGTTCTCCTCTAGAAACGGCGGATCAGAGTTCGTCGTCGCCGTACTCGGCGTCGTCCTCTTCCAGGGCGGCACGGGCGGCCAGGTCGAAGCCCGGGGGCGAGTCCTTCAGCGAGAGGCCGAGCTCGAGGAGCTTGGCCTTGACCTCGTCGATGGACTTGGCGCCGAAGTTCCGGATGTCCATCAGGTCCGCCTCGGACCGGGCGACGAGCTCACCCACGCTGTGGATGCCCTCGCGCTTGAGGCAGTTGTAGGACCGGACCGTCAGCTCCAGGTCCTCGATCGGCAGCGCCATGTCGGCGGCGAGGGCGGCGTCCGTCGGGGACGGGCCGATCTCGATGCCCTCGGCCGCGGTGTTCAGCTCGCGGGCCAGGCCGAACAGCTCCACCAGGGTGGTGCCGGCCGAGGCGACGGCGTCACGGGGGCTGATCGCGGCCTTCGTCTCGACGTCGACGACCAGGCTGTCGAAGTCGGTGCGCTGCTCGACGCGGGTGGCGTCGACGCGGAAGGTCACCTTCAGGACGGGCGAGTAGATCGAGTCGACCGGGATCCGGCCGATCTCCGCGTCGAAGGACTTGTTCTGCGCCGCCGAGACGTAGCCGCGGCCGCGCTCGATGGTCAGCTCGACCTCGAACGTGCCCTTGTCGTTCAGCGTGGCGATGTGCAGGTCCGGGTTGTGGAACTCGACGCCGGCCGGCGGGGCGATGTCCGCGGCGGTGACGACGCCCGGACCCTGCTTGCGCAGGTAGGCGACGACGGGCTCGTCGTGCTCCGAGGAGACCGAGAGCTGCTTGATGTTCAGGATGATCTCGGTGACGTCCTCCTTGACCCCGGGGACCGTCGTGAACTCGTGCAGCACACCGTCGATGCGGATGCTGGTCACGGCGGCGCCGGGGATGGAGGAGAGCAGGGTCCGCCGCAGCGAGTTGCCGAGCGTGTAGCCGAAACCGGGCTCGAGCGGTTCGATGGTGAAACGGGAGCGCGTCTCGGAGACGACGTCTTCCGTGAGCGTGGGGCGCTGTGCAATGAGCACTTCGGAGGTTTCCTTTCAGCGAGCGACCGCTATATGACGCAACACAGTGGTGGAATGACCGGGTCCGTCCACCGGCGGGGCGTCGGCATCACGCCGAGGCCGCCGGCGGTGGCACGACCGAGCGACCGGACCCGCGCAGGAGCGGACCCGGTCGCCGGGGAGGATCAGACGCGGCGGCGCTTGGGCGGGCGGCAGCCGTTGTGGGCGCTGGGGGTGACGTCCTGGATCGTGCCGACCTCCAGGCCGGTGGCCTGCAGCGACCGGATCGCGGTCTCACGACCGGAACCGGGACCCTTGACGAACACGTCGACCTTCTTGACGCCGTGCTCCTGCGCACGCTTGGCGGCCGACTCGGCGGCCATCTGCGCGGCGTACGGGGTGGACTTGCGGGAGCCCTTGAAGCCGACCTCGCCGGCCGAGGCCCACGAGATCACGGCACCGCTCGGATCGGTGATCGAGACGATGGTGTTGTTGAAGGTGCTCTTGATGTGCGCCTGGCCCAGCGTGATGTTCTTCTTGTCCTTGCGGCGCGGCTTGCGCACCGCGGAGCGGGTCTTCGGGGGCATGTCTACTCTCCTGGGATGGGATCTGCGTTCGCGAGAGGTCCGCTGAGAATCAGCGGGCCTTCTTCTTGCCGGCCACGGTGCGCTTCGGGCCCTTGCGGGTGCGCGCGTTCGTCTTCGTGCGCTGGCCGCGCACCGGCAGGCCGCGGCGGTGCCGCAGGCCCTCGTAGCTGCCGATCTCGACCTTGCGGCGGATGTCGGCGGCCACCTCACGGCGGAGATCACCCTCGACCCGGAAGTTGCCCTCGATGTAGTCGCGCAGCTGCACCAGCTGGTCGTCCGTCAGGTCCTTGACCCGGATGTCCGGGCTGATCCCGGTCTCGGCCAGGGTCTGGTGCGCGCGGGTGCGGCCCACGCCGTAGATGTAGGTCAGCGCGATCTCGACCCGCTTCTCACGGGGAATGTCGACGCCAGCGAGACGTGCCATGTGGCGGTTCTCCTTGTTTCATCCGGAGGTCTGAGGCATCACCGTCCACGGCGGTCTCGCCGTGGTCCCCGGCCTCCGGGACCGGGGGTGTGCGGGCTGCGCCCGCGGTGGTGCCTGTCGTGGCCGGCGCCGACGGCGCCGGGGGTGGGTGCTGTCGCACCCGGTGCGGCCCAGGGCCTCCCGAAGGAGGTCAGCCCTGGCGCTGCTTGTGGCGTGGGTTCTCGCAGATCACCATGACCCGGCCGTTGCGGCGGATCACCTTGCACTTGTCGCAGATCGGCTTCACGCTCGGTTGGACCTTCATGTCTTTCCTTTGCGTTTACTTGTAGCGGTAGACGATGCGGCCGCGAGACAGGTCGTAGGGAGAGAGCTCCACCACCACCCGGTCCTCGGGGAGGATCCGGATGTAGTGCTGACGCATCTTCCCGGAGATGTGGGCGAGCACGAGGTGACCGTTGGACAACTCCACCCGGAAGGTGGCGTTGGGCAGCGCCTCGGTCACTGTGCCCTCGATCTCGATGACACCGTCTTTCTTGGCCATGAACTCCGCTATCGTTTTCTCGTCCGCCCCGGTCGAGGCGGTGGGACGTTCCCGATCGTCCGGGTCCGTCGCGTGGACATGCGGTCGCCCGGGTGGGGAACTCGTCTCACCGGGGAACGGACACGCCGCGCAAAGGGCGCAGACAACCAACAGACGAGTCTACGCGGATCAGCCCCCGAAGGGAAATCGGGGCGGACGTCGGCGCCCGGTTCAGGGGGCGACGGGCGTGACGCCGTAGGGCGCGAGCCGGGCCGCGCCGCCGTCCGGCGCGGTGAGCACCCAGATGCCGTCCTCGTGCCGGGCCACCGAGTGCTCCCAGTGGGCGGCGCGGGCGCCGTCGACGGTCACGACGGTCCAGTCGTCGTCGAGCACGGCCGTCTCCAGCCCTCCGGCCACGAGCATCGGCTCGATGGCCAGGCAGAGCCCGGCCCGGGCCTTCGGGCCGCGGTCACGGGCCCGGTAGTTGAGCACGTCGGGCGGCTGGTGCATGGCGGTGCCGATGCCGTGGCCGACATAGTCCTCGAGGATGCCGAACCGCTCCCCCGCCAGCTCGGTGACCCGGTCGTCGATCGCGGCGCCGACGTCCCCGACGCGGGTCGCCGTCGCGAACGCGGCCACCCCCGCCCACATGGCCTCCTCGGTGACCCGGGAGAGCTCGACGTCGGCGGGGTCCGCCTCGCCCACGATCAGGGTGCGGGCGCTGTCGCCGTGCCAGCCGTCGACGATCGCGCCGCCGTCGATGGAGACCAGGTCCCCGTCGGCGAGCCGGTAGCTCCCCGGGATGCCGTGCACCACCTGCTGGTTCACCGAGATGCACAGGGTGGCCGGGTACCCGTGGTAACCGAGGAAGTTCGACGTGGCGCCGGCAGCACGGATGACCGCGGCCGCGGCGGCGTCGATCTCGGCGGTGCTGACCCCCACCCGGGCGGCGGCGACCGCGGCGTCCAGGGCCGCGGACGTGACGCGGCCGGCCTCGACCATGTGCGCCATCTGCTCGCGGGACTTGTACTCGATGCCGTGCCGGGCGAAGGGGGACATCGTCAGGCCTGGCGCTCGATGACGCGCGCCATGGCGGCCATCACACGATCCGTGACCTCGTCGATCGCGCCGATGCCGTCCACCTCGACGAGGATTCCCCGGCCCGCGTACTCCTTGACGACGGCGGACGTCTGCTGGGTGTAGAGGTCGAGCCGATGCCGGATCACCGATTCGTTGTCGTCCGTGCGGCCTTCCTCGGCGGCGCGGCTGAGAAGACGGCGGACCAGTTCCTCGTGGTCGGCGGTCAGCTGCAGGACGAGGTCCAGGCTGGTGCTGCCGGCGGCGAGGATGGCGTCCAGCTCCTCCACCTGGGCGGTGGTGCGCGGGTAGCCGTCGAGGAGGAAGCCGCCGGCGACGTCCGCCTGGGCCAGCCGTTCGCGGACCATGTTGTTCGTCACCGAGTCCGGCACGAAGTCGCCGGCGTCCATGTAGGACTTCGCCTCGATGCCGAGCGGCGTGCGCTCCTTGACGTTGGCCCGGAAGATGTCGCCCGTGGAGATGGCGACGATGCCGAGCCGCTCACTGATGCGCGCGGCCTGGGTGCCCTTGCCGGAGCCCGGCGGACCGATGATCAGCATCCGCACGCCCGCGGCCGCCAGGGAAGCCGTCTGTGCCTGTACGTCCGTCTGAGTCATCGCAGGAGCCCTTCGTAGTGTCGTTGCTGCAGTTGCGCGTCGAT
The DNA here is from genome assembly GCF_014643255.1 of Tersicoccus solisilvae. Taxonomy (GTDB): domain Bacteria; phylum Actinomycetota; class Actinomycetes; order Actinomycetales; family Micrococcaceae; genus Tersicoccus; species Tersicoccus solisilvae. The sequence continues at coordinate 77,058 of NZ_BMJI01000004.1, forward strand.
CTGCTTCACCGTCTCGAGCCCGACACCCACGACGATCAGCAGCGACGTCCCGCCGAACGGGAAGTTCTGGTTCGCGCCGAACATCACGAGGGCGATCAGCGGGAGCAGGGCGACCACCGCGAGGTAGATCGCCCCGGGCAGGGTGATCCGCGAGAGCACGTACTGCAGGTACTGCTCCGTCGGTCGGCCGGCCCGGATGCCCGGGATGAAGCCGCCGTACTTCTTCATGTTGTCGCTCACCTCGGTGGGGTTGAAGGTGATGGACCCGTAGAAGTACGTGAAGAAGATGATCAGCAGGGCGTACAGCGCCATGTACAGCGGGTGGTCGCCGCGGGTGAGGTAGTTGTTGATCCACACGACCCACCCGGCGGGTTCCTGCCCCGCCTGCGGGGTGTTGAACTGCGCGAGCAGGCTCGGCAGGTACAGCATCGAGGACGCGAAGATCACGGGGATCACGCCGGCCATGTTGACCTTGATGGGGATGTACGTCGTGGTGCCGCCCACGGTCCGCCGTCCCACCATGCGTTTGGCGTACTGGACGGGGATGCGGCGCTGGGACTGCTCGACGAAGACGACGGCGGCGACGACGACGAGGCCGAGGACCAGCACGAGCAGGAACGTGCCCCAGCCCTTGGTCGTGAGGATGGCACCGAGCGCGCTGGGGAAGCCGGCGGCCACGGAGGTGAAGATGAGGATGGACATGCCGTTGCCGACACCCTTCTCCGTCACCAGTTCGCCGAGCCACATGATCAGCCCGGTGCCGGCCGTGAGCGTCACGATCAGCAGGACGATGGTCGCCGGGTCGTCCTGGGGGATGACCGGGTACGGGCAGTTGTTCAGCAGGGCACCGGACCGGGCCAGCGTCACGATCGTCGTCGCGTTCAGGACGCCGAGCCCGATGGTGAGGTAGCGCGTGTACTGCGTCAGCCTCGCCTGCCCGGTCTGCCCCTCCTCCCAGAGCGTCTGGAAGTAGGGGATCACGACGCGCAGCAGCTGGATGATGATGCTGGCGGTGATGTAGGGCATGATGCCGAGCGCGAAGATGGACACCTGCAGCAGCGCTCCGCCGCTGAACAGGTTGACCAGCTGATACACGCCGCCCGAGGTGTTGCCGAGGGCGAGGCACTGCTGCACGTTGGCGTAGTCGACGCCCGGGGAGGGGACATACGCACCCGCCCGGTAGATGGCGATCACCGCCAGCGTGAACAACAACTTGCGTCGCAGATCGGGCGTCCGGAACGCCCGTCCAAGTGCGCTGAGCAAGTGTCCTCCTGGAGAGAGTCAAGGGGTGGAAGCGGTGGCCGCTGGCCACAGCTTGCCAGTGTATCGGTAGTGGTTCCGGTGGCGTCGCCGCCCCGGATGCGACGAACTCCCGGCCGAGGGTGTTCCCCTCGACCGGGAGTTCGGCTCACGTGCTGGTTACAGCGCGGTGGTGCTGCCGCCGGCGGCGGCGATCTTCTCGATCGCGCTGGCCGAGAACGCGTTCGCGGTGACGTTCACCGCGACGCCGATCTCGCCCGAGCCGAGGATCTTCACCGGCTGGTTCTTGCGGACGGCGCCCTTGGCGACCAGCGCCTCGACGTCCACCGTGCCGCCGGCCGGGAACAGCTCCGCGAGCTTGTCCAGGTTCACGACCTGGAACTCGACGCGGAACGGGTTCGTGAAGCCGCGCAGCTTCGGCATCCGCATGTGCAGCGGGAGCTGACCGCCGGCGAAGCCCGGGCGGACCTGGTACCGGGCCTTCGTGCCCTTGGTACCGCGGCCCGCGGTCTTGCCCTTGGAGCCCTCGCCGCGACCCACGCGGGTGCGGGCGGTCTTCGCGCCGGGAGCCGGCCGGAGGTGGTGGACCTTCAGGGCGTGGGTGGACCCGGCGCCCTCGACGGCCTCGTTCGTGTTCGTGTTCGTGTTCGTGTTCTCGCTCATTTCGCCTCCTCGACCTTCACCAGGTGCGACACCGTGTGGATCATGCCCAGGGTCACGGCGTCGGCGTCACGCTCGACCGTGTGGCCGATCCGCTTGAGGCCGAGCGAACGCAGCGTGTCCCGCTGGTTCTGCTTGCCCCCGATGACGGACCGGATCTGGGTCACCTTCAGCTTGCCTTCGTACGTCGGCGCAGCCATGGTCACGCACCTGCCTTCTGGATCGAGCGCAGCAGCGGCCCGGGGACGACCTCGTCCATGGGCAGGCCACGGCGGGCCGCCACGGAGCGGGGCTCCTCGAGACCCTTGAGCGCCGCCACCGTCGCGTGGACGATGTTGATGGCGTTCGAGGAGCCGAGCGACTTGGAGAGCACGTCGTGGATGCCGGCGCACTCGAGCACGGCGCGCACCGGACCACCGGCGATCACGCCGGTACCCGGTGTGGCCGGGCGGAGCATGACGACGCCCGCGGCGGCCTCACCCTGCACGCGGTGCGGGATGGTGCGGTCCTCGATGCGGGGGACGCGGAAGAAGGACTTCTTCGCCTCCTCGACGCCCTTGGCGATCGCGGCCGGCACCTCCTTGGCCTTGCCGTAGCCGACACCGACCATCCCGTTGCCGTCACCGACGACGACGAGGGCGGTGAAGGAGAACCGGCGGCCGCCCTTGACGACCTTGGCGACGCGGTTGATGTTCACGACGCGCTCGAGGAACTTGTCCCGATCGTCGTCGCGGCCACCACGGCCACCACGGCCACCACGGCCGCCGTCACGGCCACGGCCGCGCTCACCGCGCTCGCCACGACCGCCGCGCTCACCCCGACCACCGTCGGTGCGAGCACCGCCGTCGGTCCGCGTGCTGTCTGCGGCAGCGCCGGCGGTGTCCGCCGTGGTCGCCTCTGCGTTGTTCACCACAGTGTCCTTCTCGTTGTTCTGCTCGCTCACAGTGCCAGCCCCTTCTCGCGGGCGCCCTCAGCAACCGCGGCCACCCGGCCGTGGTACTTGTTGCCCGCGCGGTCGAACACGACGCTCGCCACACCGGCGGCCTGGGCGCGCTCGGCGACCAGTTCGCCGACCCGGCGGGCCTTGGCGGTCTTGTCGGCCTCGAGCGACCGCAGGTCCGCCTCGAGGGTCGACGCCGACGCGAGGGTGACCCCGCGGGTGTCGTCGACGACCTGGACGAAGACGTGGCGGCTGGAGCGGGTGACGACCAGGCGCGGCCGGGTCGTCGTGCCGTTGACGTGCTTCCGGCCACGGACCTGGCGGCGAGCACGGGCGGCGGCCTTGCTCCGGCCCTTGATGACGGAGATCCCGATGGGAGTCATGGTTACTTACCAGCCTTTCCGACCTTGCGGCGGATCTGCTCGCCTGCGTACCGGATGCCCTTGCCCTTGTACGGGTCGGGACGGCGCAGTTTGCGGATGTTCGCGGCGACCTCGCCGACGCGCTGCTTGTCGATGCCGGTGACGGTGAGCCGGTTCGGGCCCTCCACCGTGAAGGTGATGCCGTCGGGGGCCTTGACCGGGACCGGGTGGGAGTACCCGAGCGCGAACTCGAGGTCCGCGCCCCGGGCCTGCACGCGGTAGCCGGTGCCCACGATCTCCAGCTTCTTCTCGTAGCCGGCGGTGACGCCGACGATGAGGTTGTTGATCAGGGAACGGGTCAGGCCGTGCAGCGAGCGGGACTCCCGCTCGTCGTCGGGCCGGGAGACCGTCAGCGTGCCCTCGTTCAGCGCGACCTCGATGGGGCTCGCCACGGTGTGGCTCAGCTCCCCCTTCGGGCCCTTGACGCTGACCTGGTTGCCGTCGATGCTGACATCGACACCGGCGGGCACGGCGATCGGGAGACGTCCGATTCGTGACATGGTGCTTTCCTTCCTTTCGTGTGCCCGCGACTACCAGACGTAGGCGAGGACTTCCCCGCCGACGCCCTTCTTGGCAGCCTGCTTGTCGGTCAGCAGACCGGAGGAGGTGGACAGGATCGCGATGCCGAGACCGCCGAGAACGTGCGGCAGGTTCGTGGACTTCGCGTACACCCGGAGGCCGGGCTTCGAGATACGGCGCACGCCGGCGATGGCCCGCTCACGGTTGGGGCCGAACTTCAGCGCGATGGTGAGGTTCTTGCCCACGCGGGCGTCCTCCTCGGACCAGTCGGCGATGTAGCCCTCGGCCTTGAGGATGTCGGCGACGCGGCCCTTGAGCTTGCTGTAGGGCATCGTCACCGCGTCGTGGTGAGCGGAGTTGGCGTTGCGCAGGCGCGTCAGCATGTCTGCGACTGGGTCTGTCATGGTCATTGGGCTGGTGCCCTTCCTCGACGTGGTTTCCGCGCTGTGCCCCGGGTAGGACGGCGTGCGGACCTGCGGCGTAGTGGTGTCAGTCGGTGGTGAACGGGAAGCCCAGTGCGCGCAGCAGCGCGCGGCCCTCGTCGTCGGTCTTCGCCGTGGTCACCACGGTGATGTCCATGCCCCGCGTGCGATCGATCCGATCCTGGTCGATCTCGTGGAACATGACCTGCTCGGTCAGGCCGAACGTGTAGTTGCCGTTGCCGTCGAACTGCTTCGGGCTCAGGCCGCGGAAGTCGCGGATGCGGGGCAGCGCGAGGCTGACCAGGCGGTCCACGAACTCCCACATGCGGTCACCGCGCAGGGTGGCGTGGGTACCGATGGGCATGCCCTCGCGCAGCTTGAACTGCGCGATGGACTTGCGGGCCTTCGTAACCATCGGCTTCTGGCCGGTGATCGCCGTCAGGTCGCGCACGGCGCCCTCGATCAGCTTCGAGTCCTTCGCCGCGTCGCCGACACCCATGTTCACGACGACCTTGACCAGGCCGGGAACCTGCATCGGGTTCGCGTAGGAGAACTCCTCCTGGAGCTTGCCCACGATCTCCGCGCGGTACTTCGCCTTCAGGCGCGGCGTGATCTTCTCGTCGGTGGCACCGGCGGTGCTGTTCATCTCTGTCGTCTCGCTCATCACAGGTCCTTACCGGAGGCCTTGGCCACGCGGATACGCACGGTGCGCTGCCGGCCGTCGCGCTCGACGGTGTCGATCCGGTAGCCCACGCGGGTCGGCTTCTTGGTCTCGGGGTCGACGACCGCCACGTTGGAGATGTGGATCGGCGCCTCGACGTGCTCGATGCCCCCGGTGCGGGTGCCGCGCTCGCTCTGCCCGGCCTTGGTGTGCTTGGTGACCCGGTTGATGCCCTCGACGAGGACACGGTTGGTCTCGGGGAACACCTTCAGGACCTTGCCCTGCTTGCCCCGGTCACCGCCGCGCTCGGCGCTGGCGCCGCTGATCACCTGGACCAGGTCGCCCTTCTTGATCTTGAACTTCTGAGCCATGGGTCAGAGCACCTCCGGCGCCAGCGAGATGATCTTCATGAAGCGCTTGTCGCGCAGCTCCCGCCCGACGGGCCCGAAGATGCGGGTGCCGCGGGGGTCGCCGTCGTTCTTCAGGATCACTGCGGCGTTCTCGTCGAACTTGATGTAGGACCCGTCGGGACGACGGCGCTCCTTCTTGGTGCGCACGATGACGGCCTTGACGACGTCACCCTTCTTGACGTTGCCACCGGGGATCGCGTCCTTGACGGTGGCGACGATCACGTCACCGATGCCTGCGTAGCGACGTCCGGAACCGCCGAGCACACGGATGGTGAGGATCTCCTTCGCACCCGTGTTGTCGGCGACCTTCAGTCGCGACTCCTGCTGAATCACTGTGTACTCCTGTCGTCGTGCCGGTTCTTCGCGTCCGCCCCGGAGTCCCGGGGACGGGCGAAGCCTGGCCGAACGGATATGGTCTGCGCGGGCCGTCCGGACCCGCGGGCCGGGCCGGAGCGGGGAAACACTCCCCCGCCACCGGCCCCGAGCCTCCGCCCTCCGCCGCCGTCGCTGTCCGCGACCGACGACACGGAGGGGCAGAGAGAGAGTTTACTTGGCCTTCTCGACGATCTCGACCAGCCGCCACCGCTTGGTGGCGGAGAGCGGCCGCGTCTCGCTGATCAGGACCAGGTCGCCGATGCCGGCGGTGTTCTGCTCGTCGTGCGCCTTCACCTTCGAGGTCCGGCGCAGCACCTTGCCGTACAGGGCGTGCTTGACGCGGTCCTCGACCTGCACGACCACGGTCTTGTCCATCTTGTCGGACACGACGTAGCCGCGGCGGGTCTTGCGGTACCCGCGGGACTTGGCGCCGGTGCCGTCGCCGGCGGCCGCGTTCTCGGTCACGTTCTCACTCACTTGGTCTCATCCTCGCTCGCTGCGGCGGCGGGCTCGTCCGCCGGAGTCTCCTCGGCCTTCTTGGACCGCCGCGTGGCCTTCTTCTCGGTCGGGGCCGGCTCGGCGGCCTTCGCCACGGCGGGGCGGATGCCCAGCTCGCGCTCGCGCAGCAGCGTGTAGATGCGGGCGATGTCCCGCTTGACCGCCTTGAGCCGCCCGTGGTTCTCGAGCTGGCCGGTCGCGGACTGGAAGCGCAGATTGAACAGCTCTTCCTTCGACTTGCGCAGCTCCTCGGTCAGCCGATCGTTGTCCAGCTCGGCGAGCTGATCGATGGCCAGGTCCTTGGTCCCCACTGCCATGTCTATTCACCACCTTCGCGGCGCACGATGCGCGCCTTGCACGGGAGCTTGTGGATGGCCAGGCGCAGGGCCTCGCGCGCCACCTCGTCGGTGACACCGGACAGCTCGAAGAGCACGCGTCCGGGCTTGACGTTGGCGACCCACCATTCGGGCGAACCCTTGCCGGATCCCATGCGGGTCTCGGCGGGCTTCTTGGTCAGCGGGCGGTCCGGGTAGATGTTGATCCAGACCTTGCCGCCACGCTTGATGTGACGCGTCATGGCGATACGAGCGGCCTCGATCTGCCGGTTGGTGATGTAGGCCGGGCTCAGCGCCTGGATGCCGTAGTCACCGAACGTCACCTGGGTACCGCCCGTGGCCTGCCCGGAGCGACCCGGGTGGTGCTGCTTGCGGTACTTCACTCGGCGTGGGATCAGCATTACTGCTCTCCTCCTTCAGCGCCTGCGCCGCTGGCGCCGGCCGGGGTGTTCTCGGCAGCCGCGGGGGCCTGGGCCTCGGGACGGTCACCGCGACGACGGCGATCGCCGCCACCGGCACGACCACCGCGGTCGCCCCGGTCCCCGCGCTCGCCACGGCCACGCGACGGCGCGGCCGCGGCCTGCGCCGCGAGCTCCTTGGCGGTGATGTCGCCCTTGTAGATCCAGACCTTCACGCCGATGCGGCCGAAGGTGGTCTTGGCCTCGAAGAAGCCGTAGTCGATGTTCGCGCGCAGCGTGTGCAGGGGCACCCGACCCTCGCGGTAGAACTCCGAGCGGCTCATCTCGGCACCGCCGAGGCGGCCGGAGCACTGGATCCGGATGCCCTTGGCGCCGGCCCGCTGCGCGGACTGCATGGCCTTCTTCATGGCACGGCGGAACGCCACCCGGGACGCGAGCTGCTCGGCGACGCCCTGCGCCACCAGCTGCGCCTCGATCTCGGGGTTCTTCACCTCGAGGATGTTCAGCTGCACCTGCTTGCCCGTGAGCTTCTCCAGCTCGCCGCGGATCCGGTCCGCCTCGGCGCCGCGGCGGCCGATGACGATGCCCGGGCGGGCGGTGTGGATGTCGACGCGGACGCGGTCGCGGGTGCGCTCGATCTCGACCTTGGCGATACCGGCGCGGTCCATGCCCTTGGACATGAGCTGGCGGATCTTCACGTCCTCGCGGACGAAGTCCTTGTAGCGCTGGCCGGCCTTGGTGCTGTCGGCGTACCAGTGCGACACGTGGTCGGTGGTGATCCCGAGGCGGAAGCCGTGCGGGTTGACTTTCTGTCCCACTTAGCGGACCTCCTCGTTCTGGGGCGTGGCGACGACGACGGTGATGTGGCTCGTGCGCTTGTTGATGCGGTAGGCGCGGCCCTGGGCCCGCGGCTGGAACCGCTTCATCGTCGGGCCCTCGTCGACGAACGCCTCCGAGACGACGACATCGTCCTCGTTGAAGGCGATGCTGTCGCGGTCGGCCTGGACGCGGGCGTTGGCCAGCGCGGAGGCGACGACCTTGTAGACCGGCTCGGACGCGCTCTGCGGGGCGAACTTCAGGATCGCCAGCGCCTCGTTCGCCTGCTTGCCACGAATCAGGTTGACGACGCGCCGGGCCTTCATCGGCGTGACGCGGATGTGCCGCGCGACTGCCTTGGCTTCCATTGCTTTCCTTCTCTCGTCTTGACGAAGAGCGGCGCCTAGCGGCGCTTGCCCTTCTTGTCGTCCTTCACGTGGCCGCGGAAGGTCCGGGTCGGGGCGAACTCACCGAGCTTGTGACCGACCATGGACTCCGTGACGAACACCGGCACGTGCTTGCGCCCGTCGTGCACGGCGATCGTGTGACCGAGCATGTCGGGGATGATCATCGACCGGCGGGACCAGGTCTTGATGACGTTCTTCGTGCCCTTGTCGTTCTCGTTGGCGACCTTCACGAACAGGTGCTGGTCGACGAAGGGGCCCTTCTTCAGGCTGCGAGGCATTGTCCGCCGCTCCTATCGCTTGTTCTTGCCAGTACGACGGCGACGCACAATCAGCTTGTCGCTCTCCTTCTTCCGACTCCGGGTCCGCCCCTCGGGCTTGCCGTTCGGGTTGACGGGGTTGCGACCACCGGAGGTCTTGCCCTCGCCACCACCATGCGGGTGGTCGACCGGGTTCATGGCCACACCGCGCACCGTCGGGCGGATACCCCGCCACCGGTTGCGGCCGGCCTTGCCCCAGCTGATGTTCGACTGCTCGGCGTTGCCGACCTCGCCGACGGTGGCACGGCAGCGCACGTCGACGTTGCGGATCTCGCCGGAGGGCAGCCGCAGCTGGCCGAACCGGCCCTCCTTCGCCACCAGCTGCACGGACGCACCGGCGGAGCGGGCCAGCTTGGCCCCGCCGCCCGGGCGCAGCTCGACGGCGTGGATCACGGTGCCGACGGGGATATTGCGCAGCGGCAGGTTGTTGCCGGGCTTGATGTCGGCGCCGGCGCCGGACTCGACGAAGTCGCCCTGCTTGAGCCGGTTCGGCGCGATGATGTAGCGCTTCGTGCCGTCCACGTAGTGCAGGAGGGCGATGCGGGCGGTGCGGTTCGGGTCGTACTCGATCTCCGCGACGCGCGCGTCGACGCCGTCCTTGTCGTGCCGGCGGAAGTCGATCAGCCGGTACTGGCGCTTGTGGCCACCGCCCTTGTGCCGGGTGGTGATCTTGCCGGTGTTGTTCCGGCCGCCCTTCTTGGGCAGCGGCCGCACCAGGGACTTCTCCGGAGTGCTCCGGGTGATCTCTGCGAAGTCGGCGACGGACGAGCCTCGCCGGCCCGGCGTCGTCGGCTTGTACTTACGGATAGCCATGGGTTCTCAGTTCCTCGCTAAAGTGGTCTCCGCTCAGCCGAGCGGACCGCCGAAGATGTCGATCGTGCCCTGCTTGAGGGTGACGATGGCGCGCTTGGTGCCCTTGCGCTGACCCCAACCGAACTTCGTCCGCTTGCGCTTGCCGACACGGTTGAGGGTGTTCACGGACTCGACCGAGACGGAGAAGATCTTCTCGATCGCGTGCTTGATCTCGGTCTTGTTGGCCCGGGGGTCCACCAGGAAGGTGTACTTGCCCTCGTCGATCAGGCCGTAGCTCTTCTCCGAGACGACCGGCGCGAGGATGATGTCCCGCGGGTCCTTGACGTGGATGGCACTGCTGGTGCTCTGCGTGCTCACTTGGCTTCCTCCTGCGACTTGCCGGCGGCAGCCACGAACGCCTCGTAGGCGGCCTGGGTGAAGACGACGTCGTCGGCGACCAGCACGTCGTAGGTGTTGAGCTGGTCGGCGTACAGGGCGTGCACGCTCGTCAGGTTGCGCACCGACAGGGCCGCCACGTCGTTGCCCCGCTCGAGGACGACGAGCACGGACCGGCGATCGGTGAGCTCACCGAGGACGGCCAGGGCCGCCTTGGTGGAGGCCGTGGTCCCCTCGACGAGGCTGCTGACCACGTGCACCCGGCCGTACCGGGCGCGATCGGACAGCGCGCCGCGCAGGGCGGCGGCCTTCATCTTCTTGGGGGTCCGCTGCGAGTAGTCGCGCGGGGTGGGCCCGTGCACGACGCCGCCACCGGTCATGTGCGGGGCGCGGACGGAACCCTGACGGGCCCGGCCGGTGCCCTTCTGCTTGAACGGCTTGCGACCGGCACCGGCGACCTCGCCGCGGTTCTTGGTCTTGTGCGTGCCCTGGCGGGCGGCGGCCAGCTGGGCCACGACCACCTGGTGCAGCAGCGGCACGTTGGTCTGGACGTCGAAGATGTCCGCCGGCAGGTCGACCGCGACGGTCTTCGCACTCTGTGTAGTAGCCATGGGTTGTTACGCTCCCTGAGTTTCGTTGGCCTTGACGGCGGAACGGACCAGGACGACCGAGCCGCGCGGGCCGGGGACGGCGCCCTTGAGCAGCAGCAGCGAGTTCTCGGCGTCGACGCCGTGCACGAGCAGGTTCAGCGTGGTCTGACGGACGGCGCCCATCCGGCCGGCCATCCGCAGGCCCTTGAACACGCGGCCGGGCGTGGAGGCCCCACCGATCGAACCGGGCTTGCGGTGGTTCTTGTGCGCACCGTGGGAGGCGCCCACGCCGTGGAAGCCGTGCCGCTTCATGACGCCGGCGAAGCCCTTGCCCTTGGTGGTGCCGATGACGTCGACGCGCTGGCCGGCGGCGAAGGTCTCCACGGAGAGCTCCTGGCCGAGCTGGTACTCGGCGGCGTCGGCGGTGCGCAGCTCGACGACGTGGCGGCGGGGGGTGACACCGGCCTTCGCGAAGTGACCGGCCAGCGGCTGGGTCACCTTGCGCGGGTCGATGGCGCCGTAACCGATCTGGACGGCGGAGTAGCCGTCGGTCTGCGCGTCGCGCAGCGCGGTGATGACGTTCGAGTCAGCCTTGACGACGGTCACCGGCACGAGACGGTTGTTCTCGTCCCAGACCTGGGTCATGCCGAGCTTGACGCCCAGCAGACCCTTCACCTGGCGGGTGAGATGGTGTGTCATGTCGATGCGATCCTCAGAGTTTGATTTCGATGTTCACGTCGGCCGGCAGGTCGAGGCGCATGAGCGAGTCGACGGCCTTCGGCGTGGGGTCGATGATGTCGATCAGACGCTTGTGGGTGCGCATCTCGAAGTGCTCGCGGCTGTCCTTGTACTTGTGCGGCGAACGGATGACGCAGTAGACGTTCTTCTCGGTCGGCAGCGGGACCGGGCCCACCACCGTCGCACCGGCGCGCGTCACCGTCTCCACGATCTTCCGGGCTGAGACGTCAATGACCTCGTGGTCATAGGACTTCAGCCGAATGCGGATCTTCTGTCCCGCCATGGCGTCGCCACTCTCTTTCTTCACGTGCTCTCTGGTGGAAATGAATCCCTTGTCAGGTGGGCCGGCTCCCGCCTGCCCACCGCCGTCACCTGGGCTGAATCCGGACGATTCCGGGTTCCTCAACCCACCGCGGCTCCGACCCCCGCACTCGGGCGTGTCGCCTGGCCTGCGCAACACGATTCCCGGGTTCTGCTGTGGGGGTGGTCGTCTCCGTGCCCTGCCGCGGACCGCCGGTCCTCCCCCGTGCCGTCCGGCGTCCGTCGACGCTCCGGCCGGGGTGCTGTTCATGCTGACCGGCCGAGCCGGTCGGCGACGCACATGGCAGGGCGCGCGAACAACTCATCCAGTCTGCCAGACCCGGGCGTGCCCTGCAAATCGGCGGGGTGAGAGGCCCCTCACTTCGCACGGCACGTGGCCGTCTGCCGGCAGTGCGCCGGGAACGGCGAAGGGCCCCGGCACGATGCCGGGGCCCTTCGTCGAGTGGTCCTGTCCGGGTGACCGTCCTCAGACGTTCACCCGGACGAGGGGGTCACTTGTTGATCTTGGTGACGCGACCCGAGCCGACGGTCCGGCCACCCTCACGGATGGCGAAGCCGAGGCCCTCCTCCATGGCGATCGGCTGGATCAGCTCGACCGACATCTCGGTGTTGTCGCCCGGCATGACCATCTCGGTGCCCTCGGGCAGCGTGATGACGCCAGTGACGTCGGTGGTCCGGAAGTAGAACTGCGGACGGTAGTTCGAGTAGAACGGGTTGTGACGCCCACCCTCGTCCTTGGACAGGATGTAGACGTTCGCCTCGAAGTTGGTGTGCGGGGTGATCGAACCCGGCTTCACCACGACCTGGCCACGCTCGACGTCGTCGCGCTTGAGGCCACGGAGCAGCAGGCCACAGTTCTCGCCGGCCCACGCCTCGTCGAGCTGCTTGTGGAACATCTCGATGCCGGTGACCGTGGTCTTCTGGACCGGACGGATGCCGACGATCTCGACCTCGGAGTTGATGGCCAGCGTGCCACGCTCGGCACGGCCGGTCACCACGGTGCCGCGACCGGTGATCGTGAAGACGTCCTCGATCGGCATCAGGAACGGCTTGTCCTTGTCACGGACCGGATCCGGGATGTAGGTGTCCACGGCCTCCATCAGGTCCTCGACGGACTTGACCCACTCCGCGTCGCCCTCGAGGGCCTTCAGGCCGGAGGTGCGGATGACGGGCGCGTTGTCGCCGTCGAACTCCTGGGAGGAGAGCAGCTCGCGCACCTCCATCTCGACCAGGTCGAGCAGTTCCTCGTCGTCGACCATGTCCGACTTGTTCAGCGCCACCAGCAGGGCCGGCACGCCGACCTGGCGGGCCAGCAGCACGTGCTCGCGAGTCTGCGCCATCGGGCCGTCGGTCGCCGCGACCACGAGGATCGCGCCGTCCATCTGCGCCGCACCGGTGATCATGTTCTTGATGTAGTCGGCGTGACCCGGGGCGTCCACGTGAGCGTAGTGACGCTTGTCGGTCTGGTACTCCACGTGGGAGATGTTGATGGTGATGCCGCGCTGCTTCTCTTCGGGAGCAGAGTCGATGGACGAGAAGTCGCGCTGCTCGTTCAGGTCCGGGTACTTGTCGGCAAGCACCTTCGAGATGGCAGCGGTCAACGTGGTCTTACCGTGGTCGACGTGACCGATGGTACCGATGTTGACGTGCGGCTTAGTCCGCTCGAACTTTGCCTTCGCCACGGGGTTCCTCCTAGAACATTGGTGGTGTAGAGAAGTCGCTTCCAGCTGGCGCAGGCGCCGCTACTGAAACCCGACCAAGTCTACGTGGGGTTTGATGGTGGGGGAAATCAGCTCCCCGACCTGCGACTACTCGCCGCGGGTCTTCTGGATGATCTCGTCGGCCACGTTCTTCGGGACCTCCGAGTAGCTGTCGAACTGCATCGAGTACACCGCGCGGCCCTGGGTGCGGGAGCGCAGATCGCCGATGTAGCCGAACATCTCGGACAGCGGCACGTTGGCACGCACCACCTTCACGCCGCTGGCGTCCTCCATGGACTGGATCTGCCCGCGCCGCGAGTTCAGGTCGCCGATGACGTCGCCCATGTACTCCTCCGGCGTACGCACCTCGACCGCCATCAGCGGTTCGAGGAGCACCGGGTTGGCACGCTTGGCGCCTTCCTTGAACACCATGGAGCCGGCGATCTTGAACGCCATCTCCGAGGAGTCGACGTCGTGGTAGGCGCCGTCGAGCAGGGTCGCCTTCACGCCCACGAGCGGGTAGCCCGCCAGCACGCCGAACTGCATGGCGTCCTGGATGCCCGCGTCCACCGAGGGGATGTATTCGCGGGGGATGCGGCCGCCGGTGACCTTGTTCTCGAACTCGTAGAACGTGCCGTCGGACGTGTCCAGCGGCGCGAAGGACATCTGCACCTTCGCGAACTGGCCGGAGCCACCGGTCTGCTTCTTGTGCGTGTAGTCGACCTTCTCGACGACGCGCTTGATGGTCTCCCGGTAGGCGACCTGCGGCTTGCCGACGTTGGCCTCGACCCGGAACTCACGGCGCATGCGGTCCACCAGGATGTCCAGGTGGAGCTCGCCCATGCCGCCGATCTCGGTCTGGCCGGTCTCCTCGTTCAGCGAGACGGTGAAGGTCGGGTCCTCGGCCGAGAGCTTCTGGATGGCCGTGGAGAGCTTCTCCTGGTCACCCTTCGTCTTCGGCTCGATGGCCACGAAGATCACCGGCTCGGGGAACGACATCGACTCGAGGACGATCGGCTGGTTCGGATCGCACAGGGTGTCCCCCGTGGTGGTGTCCTTCAGCCCGACGACCGCGTAGATGTGGCCGGCGTAGACCTCGTCGACCGGGTTCTCCTTGTTGGCGTGCATCTGGAAGAGCTTCCCGATGCGCTCCTTCTTGGACTTGGTGGAGTTGAGCACCTGGGAGCCGGCGGCCACCTTGCCCGAGTACACCCGGACGAAGGTGAGCTGGCCGAAGAACGGGTGCGAGGCCACCTTGAACGCGAGGGCCGAGAACGGCTCGTCACGCGAGGGCTTGCGGGAGAGCTCGGTCTCCTCGTTCTTCGGGTCGTGCCCGATCATCGGCGGCACGTCGATCGGGGACGGCAGGTAGTCGATGACCGCGTCGAGCATCGGCTGCACGCCGCGGTTCTTGAACGCCGAGCCACACAGGACCGGGTAGATCCGCGAGTTGACGGTCAGTTCCCGGATGCCGGCCTTGAGCTCCTCGATGGACAGCTCTTCGCCCTCGAGGTACTTCTCCATCAGCTCGTCGGACGCCTCCGCGACGGCCTCGACGAGGTCCGCGCGGTACTGCTCGGCCCGCTCCCGCAGATCCTCCGGGATCTCCTGGGTCTCGTAGTGCGCGCCCATGGTCACGTCGCCCTTGGCGTCGCCCGGCCACACGAAGGCCTTCATGGTGAGCAGGTCGACGACGCCGATGAAGTCGTTCTCCGCGCCGATCGGCAGCTGCAGCACCAGCGGCTTCGCGCCGAGCCGGTTGACGATGGTGTCGACGGTGAAGTAGAAGTCCGCGCCGAGCTTGTCCATCTTGTTGACGAAGCAGATGCGCGGGACGTCGTACTTGTCCGCCTGGCGCCACACGGTCTCCGACTGGGGCTCCACGCCCTCCTTGCCGTCGAACACCGCGACGGCGCCGTCGAGGACGCGCAGGGACCGCTCCACCTCGACGGTGAAGTCCACGTGGCCGGGCGTGTCGATGATGTTGATCTGGTTGTTGTTCCAGAAGCAGGTCACCGCGGCGGAGGTGATGGTGATGCCGCGTTCCTTCTCCTGCTCCATCCAGTCGGTCGTCGAGGCGCCGTCGTGGGTCTCGCCGATCTTGTGGTTCACACCCGTGTAGAAGAGGATGCGCTCCGTGGTGGTGGTCTTACCGGCATCGATGTGCGCCATGATGCCGATGTTGCGAACCTTGGTGAGGTCGGTGAGCACGTCCTGTGCTGCCACGTGATTGCCTTTCGTTGCGGCTTGACTTCAGGTCCGCCGGGCCCGGGACGGGCCCGGCGGGATGCCGGTGCCTACCAGCGGTAGTGCGCGAAGGCCTTGTTGGACTCGGCCATCTTGTGGGTGTCCTCGCGGCGCTTGACCGCGGCACCCAGGCCGTTCGAGGCGTCGAGGATCTCGTTCTGCAGGCGCTCGGTCATCGTCTTCTCGCGGCGCGCCTTGGCGTAGCCGACGAGCCAGCGCAGGGCCAGGGCGGTCGCGCGACCGGCCTTGACCTCGACGGGGACCTGGTAGGTCGCGCCGCCGACGCGGCGGGACTTGACCTCGAGGGTCGGCCGGACGTTGTCCATGGCCTTCTTCAGGGTGGCGACGGGGTCCGCGCCGGACTTCGTCTGCGCGCCGGTGAGGGCGCCGTAGACGATCCGCTCGGCGGTGGACTTCTTGCCGTCGACCAGGACCTTGTTGATCAGCTGGGTGACCAGCGGGGAGCCGTAGATCGGGTCGTTGACGAGCGGCCGCTTGGGGGCCGGGCCCTTGCGAGGCATTACTTCTTCTCCTTCTTCGCGCCGTAACGGCTCCGCGCCTGCTGGCGGTTCTTGACACCCTGGGTGTCCAGGGCGCCGCGGACGATCTTGTAGCGCACGCCCGGCAGGTCCTTCACGCGACCGCCGCGCACCAGCACGATGGAGTGCTCCTGCAGGTTGTGGCCGACACCCGGGATGTACGCCGTGACCTCGACGCCGCCGTTGAGCTTGACGCGGGCCACCTTCCGCAGCGCCGAGTTCGGCTTCTTCGGGGTGGTCGTGTAGACGCGGGTGCACACGCCGCGCTTCATCGGGTTGCCCTTGAGGGCGGGCGCCTTGGTCTTGGCGACCTTGGGTGAGCGGCCCTTCCGGACCAACTGCTGGATCGTAGGCACTACATATTCTCCGTTTGTATCTCGGGATCAGGACCGGTGGATCACATCTGTCTGCCTGACGTCCAGATCCGCCTCGACGGGGAAGCGCGGGGCTTCGGACCCGGGTCGGGAGCGGTGGAAATGGTGCAGACACCGACTATCAAGACTACTCCCGCGGCGCACGCCGAGTCAAAACTTGTGGGCAGGAGCAAGCGATGGCATTCGTACACAAGACGCGTGTAACCGGAACGAATCCACTGCCACTTGACAACGTGGTCGAGTCTACCACCGGGCGGCTCAGTCGCCCTCACCGGCCGCCGGGGCCCCCTGCAGCCGCGCCATCAGCTCGGCCCGGGACCGCACCTGGGCCTTGCGGTAGATCCGGGTCAGGTTGCCCTCGACCGTCTTCTCGCTCAGGTGCAGTCGCTCCGCCATCGCGGCGGTGCTCGCGCCGGTGAGCACCTCGTCGGCGATCTGCCGTTCCCGGTCGGTGAGCCGCAGCCGGTCGTGCGGGTCGGCACCGCCGGCCGCCGCGGCGGCCCGATCCCGCAGGCCGGCGGCGAGCTCGCACCAGTGCGGGGACGGGATCCGTTCGAAGGCGTCGGCCGCGGTCGCCGCGTACCAGCGGACCAGTTCCGCCGTCGCGGCGGGCCGCAATCCGCCGACGGCGTACCGGCAGGCGACCAGGTGGGTGAGGAAGGCGTTGACCCACGGGTTGGCCAGGCCCGGGCCGCCGTCGAGGACGTCGGCGACGACGGCGTCGAGCTGCTCCCGCGGCGCCGCGATCACCCGGCAGCGGCTCCGCAGCACGGCGGCGAGCGGGAAGGGGGCCGGGCCGTCGCCGAGCTCCTCCAGCACCGCGGCCGCCGTGCGCTGCGCGCCGGTGAGGCGACCGGCACCCAGCATCGCCTCCGCCAGGTCCGTCGCGATGCTCAGCGGCAGCGACCCGCGCACGCCCAGGCCCCGGACGGCGCGCAGCAGCGTGTCGAGCACCTTGACGGCGTCGCCGGCGCGGCCGCGGCTGACGAGGTCGGCGGCGCGCAGCTGGTCGAGCAGCACCCGCACCATGGCCGGCGGCTCCCCCCACGGCAGCGTCCCGACGGCGTCGTCGAACGGGGTGCCCCCGTGGACGAGCGCCCGGGCCCGCACCAGGGTGGCCAGGGCATGGCTGAGGCGCCCCGAATAGATGGGAGCCGTCTCGGCCGCCTCGACGGCGCGGCGCAGGCCGGCCGTCAGGTCGCCGGTCTCCACGTCGATCCACGCCTCGCAGGCCTGCAACCACGGCAGCGCCGCCAGCCCTCCGGTGCGCTCGGCCATCTCCCGGCCGTGAGCGAGCGCGGCGCGGGCTCCGCCGAGGTCCTGGACGAGCAGCAGCAGCAGGCCGGCGGCCAGGCTGTACTGCACGTCCTCGTGGGCGGGCGCGGAGGCACGCACCCGGTCCACGTCCGCCCCGTCGAGCGTGCCCGCGAGGTAGCCGAGCATCGCGTGGGCGACCGGAACGAGCGCCGCCACCGGGTGGCCCGCCAGCGCGGAGGGGAGCCGGGCGAGCCGGGCGGCGTCCTCCGGCACCTCGTCGGCCCGCAGCTCGACGACCAGCAGCTGGGCGCGCACCGCCGCGTGCAGGGGCGCGAGCACCCCGGGCACGGGGCCGGGATGCGGCGGTTCCTGCCCGTCCCACGAGTGGATCAGGGCCCGGTAGAGGGCGATCTCCTCCCGCAGCGCGTCGGTGTCCGCCTCCCGCATGGCCTCCTGCAGCAGGTCGCCGGCGCGCGTCGAGACGTGCGTCGCGTTCAGCGCCGCCTCCAGGAGCAGCAGCGCCCGGGTGTGCCGGTCGGTGGCCAGGTCGGCCGCGCGCTCGTACGACTGGCTGGCCCGGGCCCGATCCTGTCGCCCCGCGCACTCGCGCGCGTGGGCGGCCAGCGCGGCGCTCAGCTCCGCGTCGGGTCCCGCAGCCGCGGCGACCCGTTGCCACAGGGCGGCGTCGGGCCAGCCCTGGGCGGCGAGCGCGGCCGCGAGCGCGGTCCGGGCGTCGCGCAGCTCCTCCGGGTCCGCCATGGCGAGGATCGCCTGCCGTACCAGCGGGTGGCGCACGTCGACGCCCTGACCGCTGGTGCGCACGGCGTCGCGGGCGAGCAGCGCGTCGACGGCACGCCGGGCGAGAGTGGTGTCGGCGCCGGTCGGATCCGGAGGCGTGCCGTCGTCGGCGCGCAGGGCGCCCGCGAGGATCTCGACGGTCGACCGCTGTTCGCAGGCGATCAGGACGGCCGCCCGGCGCTGCAGCGGGGACAGGTCGCTGAACCGGCGGGAGTAGGCGCGGACCAGCCGGACGGCCGCCGCGCTGGGCACCCGGGCGTGGTCACTGAGCACGAAATCGGTGATCTCCTCGGATCGGGCCGACTCGAGGATGGCCAGGGGGTTGCCGGCGGTGGCCCGGACCAGCTCGGCCAGCACGTCGTGCGGGACGGCGACCCCGTAGCCGGAGAGCATCGCGCGGGCCTCGTCCTCGGTCAGCCCGTCGAGGCGGATCTGCTCGTACTCCGTCTCCAGGGTCGCGCCGTCGGGGATGGCGACGAAGGCGGCGACGCGGTCGTGCTGCAGGTGGTTGGCGACGAATGTGAACACCTTCAGGCTGCCGTCGTCGAGGTGCTGGGCGTCGTCCATGAGGATCAGCAGGGGGTGGTCGCGGGACGCGATCCGCAGCAGGTCCGTGACACCCGTCGCCAGGGCGATCTCGCCGCGGACCGGGGGCCCGAGGGCGAGCGCTCCCTCCACGGCGGCGCGACGCGGGGCGCTGAGCCGGTCCAGATACCCCGTGAGCGGCTCGACCAGCATCGACAGGGCGGCCAGCGGCATCCCCGACAGGCGGGAGGAGGTCCGCACCCACAGCACGCGGAAGTCGGGACAGGTCCGCTCGAGCTGCTCCAGCAGGGCGGTCTTGCCGACGCCGGGAGCCCCGCGCAGCACCGCCGCGCAGGGCCGTCCGCGGCGGGCGTCGTTGACCAGCCGCTGCAGACGGGCGAGCTCGGTGGCGCGGCCGACCAGCGTGACGGCCGGCGTCGAGGTCCCCGGGCTCGTCATGTCCTCATGCTGTCACTGCGCGCGCTGGGCGGCAACGCGGTGCCGACTGGGTGGGGCCTGGACCGCGGGGGACGCCGGCGGGGTCACGGCGCCGCGATCCGCACCCCCGCACCGGGTGAGCGCAGGTCCGCCGAGATGGCGGCGGCGGTGGCCAGCAGCCCCTCCAGGACGGCGGCTCCCGGCTCCGGGGAGGGGCTGTGCAGGGCGGACATCGAGACGTTCACGGCGGCCACCACCTCACCGGACGCCCCGTGCACGGGGGCGGCGGCGGATCGCAGCCCCGCCTCCAGTTCCTGGTCCACGACGGCGTACCCCTGCGCTCGGACCCGGTCGATCTCCCGCAGCAGCGCGGTGCGATCGGTGAGGGTGCGGGAGGTCAGGGCGGTGGGCGGGAACCGGTCGAGCAGGTCCGCGGCCTCCGCCGCCGGCTGCGCGGCGAGCAGCACCCGCCCCATCGACGTCGCATACGCCGGGAACCGCGTGCCCACGCTGATGCCGACCATCATCAGCCGCCGGGTCGCGACGCGGGCGACGTAGACGATCTCCGCGCCGTCGAGCACGGAGGCGGACGTCGACTCCCCCAACCGGGCGGACAGGGCCTCGAGGTGCGGTTGGGCGATGTCGGTCAGCCCCATCGACGACAGGTACGCGTACCCGAGGCGGAGGACCTGCGGGGTGAGCCGGAACAGCCGGCCGTCCGTGCGGACGTAGCCCAGCTCGACGAGGGTGAGCAGGAACCGCCGGGCCGTGGCGCGGGTCAGGCCGGTGCGCCGGGCCACGTCGGAGAGGGAGAGTTCGGCGTGCGCGGCGTCGAACGCCCGGATCACCTCCAGTCCCCGCGCCAGCGACTGGACGAACTGGTCGCCGGGAGCGCTCGCCGCGGCGACGCCCTCCCGGTCGGGGGTCATCGGCCGGCCGTTCCGTCGATCAGATCGAAGCCGACCATCCGTTCCACGTCGGCAAAGCTCGCGCCGAAGGTCTCCCGGACCCGCACGCCGTCGGCCGTGATCAGGAACACCGCGTACTCGGTGTAGACCCGGCTGACGCAGCCGACGCCGGTGAGCGGGTAGCTGCACGCCTCGACCAGTTTGCTGGCCCCGTCCCGGGTGCGCAGGTTCATCATGACGAAGACGTCCCTGGCACCGGTGGCCAGGTCCATGGCACCGCCGACGGCGGGGATGGCGTCCGGGGCGCCGGTGTGCCAGTTGGCCAGGTCTCCGGTGGCGGAGACCTGGAACGCTCCGAGCACGCAGACGTCCAGGTGGCCCCCGCGCATCATCGCGAAGGAGTCGGCGTGGTGGAAGTAGGAGGCGCCCGGCAGTTCGGTCACGGGGATCTTGCCGGCGTTGATGAGGTCGGGGTCGATCTCGTCGCCCTGCGCCGCCGGGCCCATGCCGAGCATGCCGTTCTCGGTGTGCAGGAAGACGCCCGAGTCGTCGCCGAGGTGGTCGGCCACCTTCGTGGGCTGGCCGATG
Source organism: Tersicoccus solisilvae (assembly GCF_014643255.1). GTDB lineage: Bacteria > Actinomycetota > Actinomycetes > Actinomycetales > Micrococcaceae > Tersicoccus > Tersicoccus solisilvae. The sequence continues at coordinate 97,730 of NZ_BMJI01000004.1, forward strand.
CCGAGGTTGACGTAGGCGCCCTGCGGGATGTCCGCCGCGACGACCGCCGCCATCTCGTCCCGGCTCAGCGGCTCGTCGTGGGTCACGTCCGCGCTGGTCGTGGTCATCACTGTCCCTCTCCCGTGCTGGGTGCCTCGGTGCCGGCCGGTGCCGTGGGGGTGATGCGCACGACCCGGTCGACGTAGATGCCCGGGGTCACGATGACCTCCGGGTCGAGCCGGCCGATCTCGACCAGCTCGCTCACCTGGACCACGGACGTCGCGGCGGCGGCGGCCATGATCGGGCCGAAGTTGCGGGCGGTCTTGCGGTAGACCAGGTTGCCGCGCTTGTCGGCCGTGAGCGCCTTGACCAGGGCGATGTCCCCGGCGATCGGGTACTCGAGCACCTGCACCCGGCCGTCGATCTCGCGGGTCTCCTTGCCCTCGGCCAGCGGGGTGCCGGCACCCGTGGGGGTGAAGAACGCGCCGATGCCGGCCCCGGCCGCACGGATCCGCTCCGCCAGGTTGCCCTGCGGCACCAGTTCGAGCTCGATCTTCCCCGCCCGGTACAGGCCGTCGAAGATCTGCGAGTCGGACTGCCGTGGGAAGGAGCAGATGATCTTGCGCACCTGCCCGGCGGCCAGGAGCGCGGCGAGGCCCTGCTCCCCGTTGCCGGCGTTGTTGTTCACCACGGTGAGGTCCTTGACCCCGGTGCGCCGGACGGCGTCGATCAGCTCCATGGGCTGGCCGGCGGTGCCGAAACCGCCGATCAGCACGGTGTCGCCGTCCTTGATCGGGGCGACGGCCTCGTCGGCGTCCGCTGCGATGGTCAGCACGGGGTGGGCTCCTTCTGCCGGGGATTCGGGGGCACGGCCTGGCGGCCGCGGGTGCTCATGCCGTGACGTTCTCGACGACGACGGCGAGGCCCTGACCGACGCCGATGCAGATGGCGGCCACGCCGTAGCGCCGGCCCGTCTCCTGCAGGCGGGCGGTCAGGGTGCCGAGGATGCGGCCGCCGGACGCGCCGAGGGGGTGGCCGATGGCGATGGCGCCGCCCCGGGCGTTGACGATGTCCTCGTCGATCCCCCACGCCTGGACGCACGCGACCGACTGGACGGCGAACGCCTCGTTCAGTTCGACGGCGCCGACGTCGGACCAGCCGATCCCGGCGCGGGCGAGCGCCCGGTTGGCGGCCTCGACGGGGGCGAAGCCGAAGTCGCGCGGGTCCAGAGCGTGCGTACCGCGGCCGATGATCCGGGCACGTGGGCGGGCCCCGATCCGCTCGCCGGCCGCCTCGCTGCCGAGCAGGACGGCGGACGCGCCGTCGTTCAGGGGGGAGGCGTTGCCGGCGGTGATGGTGCCGTCCGGCCGGAACACGGTGCGCAGCCCGCCGAGCTGCTCCACGGTGCTGGCAGCACGGATCGACTCGTCGCGGGCGAGGTCGGTACCCGGCACGGGCACCGTCAGGTCGGCGTAGAAGCCCTCCGACCAGGCCGCGTCGGCGAGCTGGTGGGACCGGTGCGCGAACTCGTCCTGACGGGCACGGCTGACGTCGTGCTTCTCGCGCAGCTGCTCGTTGGCCTCCCCGAGCGAGACGGTCCACTCCTGGGGCATGTTCCGGTTGACCAGGCGCCAGCCCAGGGTGGTGGACGCCAGCGACAGGTCGCCGGCCGGGTACGGCTTCTCCGTCTTGGGCAGCACCCAGGGCGCCCGGCTCATCGACTCCACGCCGCCGGTGAGGACGAGGTCCGCGTCGCCGGTCTCGATCTGCCGGGAGGCGATCATCGCGGCGTCCAGGCTCGAGCCGCACAGCCGGTTCACGGTCGTACCGGGCACGGACACCGGCAGACCGGCCAGCAGCACGGCCATCCGCGCGACGTTGCGGTTCTCCTCGCCGGCGCCGTTCGCGTTGCCGAGGATGACCTCCTCGATCGCCTCCCCGGCCAGACCCGGGGTCCGCTCGAGCACGGCGCCGACGACGACGGCGGCGAGGTCGTCCGGACGGACGGAGGCCAGCGCCCCGCCGAACCGACCGAACGGGGTGCGCACGGCGTCGTAGATATAGGCCTGGGACATGGGTCTCCGTTCCCGCGGCCGCCACGGCGACCGGGTGTTCGCTAGACGAACAAGTGTGCGTTATATGAACACACCCTAGGCGGGCGGTTCGTCCCGGTCAAGGTCGGCGAACACGCGCTGGGCGACGGCGAAGGCCGTGTTGGCGGAGGGGACGCTGCAGTAGATCGCGCTCTGCAGCAGCACCTCCTTGATCTCGTCCCGGGTCAGCCCGTTGGTGAGCGCCGCCCGCACGTGCATGGCGAGCTCCTCCGTGTGACCGCCGGCGATCATGGCGGTGAGCGTGATCATGGACCGGCTGCGCCGGTCGAGTCCCGGCCGGGTCCAGATGGTGCCCCACGCGAACCGGGTGATCAGGTCCTGGAAGTCGGCGGTGAAGTCGTCGACCCGGGCGTTGGCCCGGTCGACGTGCGCGTCGCCGAGCACCTGCCGCCGCACCGCCATGCCGGCGTCGTACACCTCGCGCTGGGTGCGGTCGTCGGGCGTGGGCTCACTCATCGTCCGCTCCTGCCGCGGTGGCGTGCTGCCCGGCGCCGGCGGGCGCCGGGCCGAGGAAGAGGTCGCGGAGCAACGCCGCGGTCGCGTCGGGGTCCTCGGCGGGGGCCAGGTGGGCGACGCCGGGCAGCTCGACGGCGCGGCCGTCACGCACGTGGTCGGCGATCTCGCGGGCCAGCCCGATCGGGGCGACCTCGTCGGCCGCACCGGCCACCGCGAGCACGGGCACGGCGATCTCGCCGAGCCGGTCGCGGACGTCGAAGCCGGCCAGCACCTCGCACACGCGGGCGTAGCTGAACCGGTCGGCGTGCTGCAGGGAACTGAGCAGGGCGGTGGCCGTCGGCGCCTCACGGGCCAGGAAGCCGGGCGCGAACCAGCGCTGCGCGGAGCCGGTCACCATCACCGGCGTGCCCGAGGCGCGCACCGTCTCGGCCCGCTCGCGCCAGGCGGCGGGGTCCCCGATCTTCGCCCCGGAGCAGATGATCGCGGCCGCGCTGAACCGGTCCGGGGCAGCCAGGAGCAGCTGCAGCCCGGTGGCGCCGCCGACGGAGACGCCCGCGTAGCCGACGGGCGCGGCGCCGTTCCCGGTCGCCGGCAGGGTGCGGTCCATCAGCTCCAGGACGCCGGCGGCGAGCTCGGCGATGGTGAGCGGCTCGACGTGCGGGGCGGACGTGCCGTGCCCGGGCAGGTCCCAGGCGATCAGGTCCAGGTCGTCCGCCAGGCGGTCCGCGGTGCGCTGCCACAGGGGCTGCGCGGCCGTGCCGAGCGAGGGGCCGAGCACGACGAGCGGGCGGGTGCGTCCCTCGACGGCGGGGCGGCGGAAGTCGACGGCGGTGAGCCGGGGAACGGTCACGGGTGCTCCTTCACTGTGTGCGGGTGTCGCGGTGCTGGGCGGCCGCGGCGCTCGCGGCGACGACGCCGTCGACGAGTTCGCCGGCCGCACCGAGGTAGCGGGTGGGGTCGAGCAGGTCGTCGAGGCCGGCGTCGTCGAGCGACGCGGCGGGCACGGCCGCGCGCAGGTCGGCTCGCAGTCGCGCGGTGCCGGCCTCCCCCGACCCGGCGGTGGCCAGCATGGCGGTGAGCCGGTCCTTGGGGGAGGACGGGCCCGAGCCGGCGGTGCCGCCGGGGACGCCGGCGAGCAGGGGGGCGGCGACGGCGGTGATCCGCTCGCTGAGCACGGCCGGCGCGGCATCGCGCAGCGTGGCCAGCATCCGGTCCTCGTGCACGACGAGGCCCCCGGTCAGCTCCGCCGCGGACGCGGCCGCGGCGGGGACCAGGCGCAGCAGCGTGGTCAGGGCCGGCCACTCGGTGTGCCAGGCGCCGTCGGGCCGCTCGTCGTCGGCCAGGGCGGCCGCCAGGTGCAGCTGGGCCATCAGGTGCGGGACGGTCAGGGCGGTACGGCGGATCAGCACGGAGAGCACCGGGTTGCGCTTCTGCGGCATCGCGGAGGAGCCCCCGCGACCCGGCGCGGCCGGTTCGGCGAGCTCGGCGATCTCGGGCCGGCCGAGCAGGACCACGTCGGTGGCGATCTTGCCCAGCGCGTCCGCGAGCAGCGTGAACGCCCCGGCCGCCTCGACGAGGCGCAGCCGCGCGGTGTGCCAGGGGGCGGCGGCCGGCAGGCCGAGCCGGCCGGCGAACCGCTCCACGAGGTCGAGCGGTGCGACGCCGGTGCCCTCGACGAGGGTGCCCACCGCGGCCAGCGTGCCGCTCGCGCCCCCGCACTGGACCGGCAGCCGCGCCACCCGCTCGTGCAGCGCGTCCAGGGCCACGTCGACGCCCTGGAGCCACGTCGCGGCCTTCAGGCCGAACGTGTAGGGCACCGCGTGCTGGGCCAGCGTTCGGCCGACCATCGGAGTGTCCCGGTGGGTCGTGGCCAGGTCCCGGAGGTTCCCGGCCACGGCCTCGGCGTCGGCGAGCGTGCTGGCGGCGGCACGGCGGAGCAGCAGCACGAGGGCCGTGTCGATGACGTCCTGGCTGGTCAGACCGCGGTGTACCCACCGGACGGCGTCCGCGTCGACGGCGCCGACGGCGCGCCGGAGCTGGGTCAGCAGCGGGATCAGGGCGTTCGCTCCGCCCTCCGCCTCCGCCGCGAGCGCGGTCAGATCGAGGCTGCCGACGACGGCCGCGGCGGCGACGGCGTCGGCCGCGGCCGCCGGGGCGACGCCGAGGTCCGCCTGGGCGCGGACCCAGGCACTCTCGACGTCGAGCATGGCCTGCGCGAAGGCGGTGTCCCCGACGGCGTCCGCGGTCGCCGCGGTGCCGGGGGCGAAGAGGAGCGAATCGCTCACGGATCGATGCCGTCGAAGGCGAGGAACACCGTCTCCCCCTCACCCTGCAGGTGGACGTCGAACCGCAGGGCGCCGTCGGCCTCGCGCTCGGCCACCAGGGTGGCGCGCCGATCGGCCGGCAGGGACGCGAGCAGCCGGTCGGCGTCCAGCGCCGCCGTGTCCTCGGGCAGGTAGATCCGGGTGAACAGCCGGTTGAGCAGACCGCGGGCGAACACCGTCATCGCGATGAAGGGGGCGGCGCCCTCCTCGGTGGGGCCGGGGTTCACGGTGGTGAACGTGTAGTTCCCCGCGTTGTCCACGGCCGCACGCCCGAAGCCGGTGAAGGTGTACCCGTCGCGCAGGAGCGATCCGGGGGCCTGGGAGACGGCACCGTCCTCGTCGGCCTGCCAGATCTCGAGCATGGCGTCGGGGATGGGGTCGCCGGCGCCGTCGTACACCGTTCCGTGCAACCGGACGGCCCGCGGATGGTGCGCCCCGACCAGCTCGGGTCCCTTCTCGTAGGGCAGGGCGTAGCCGTAGAACGGGCCGATCGTCTGTCCGGGGGTGGGGACGAGGTCGCCCTCGGCCCGGGTGCTCGGATTGCTCACTGGTCCTCCTCCTCCATCCAGGTGCGGTTGCTGCCGGAGAGCACGATGTCCCACCGGTAGCCGGTGGCCCACTCGTGCTCGGTGATGTCGTGGTCGTAGGTCGCCACCAGTCGCTCCCGCGCCTTCGGGTCGACGATGGACTGGTAGATCGGGTCCAGGTCGAACAGGGGATCCCCGGGGAAGTACATCTGGGTGATCATCCGCTGCGTGAAGTCCGTGCCGAACAGGGAGAAGTGGATGTGGGCGGGGCGCCACGCGTTGTGGTGGTTCTTCCACGGATAGGGGCCGGGCTTGATGGTGGTGAACCGGTAGTTCCCGTCGCCGTCCGTGAGGCACCGGCCGACGCCGGTGAAGTTCGGGTCGATCGGGGCGGGGTGCTGGTCCCGCTTGTGGATGTAGCGGCCCGCCGAGTTGGCCTGCCAGATCTCCACGAGCTGGTTGCGGACCGGCCGGCCGGCGCCGTCGAGCACCCGGCCGGTCACGATCATCCGCTCGCCGATCGGGTCCCCGTTGTGCTGGATGGTCAGGTCGGCCTCGAGCGCGTGGACGTCCTGGTGGCCGAAGGCGGGGGCCCACAGCTCGATGGTCTCCGGGTCGGCGTGGTGCAGGTCCTTCGTGGGATGACGCAGGATCGAGCTGCGGTAGGGCCGGTAGTCGATCCGCGGCTGCGTCTCCTCGGTTCCGCCGCGGCGATATTCCTCCCCCAGCGCCGAGATCTCCGCGCTGACGACCGCCTGCGTGTCGGCGGCGTCGTCGGACGAGAGCGGGGTGACGTGGTCGAACGTCTCGGGATCGTCAGAGGCCATGGGCCCTCCTCGGGGAGTCGGGTGGGCGGCCGACCGGTCGCCCACGAAGGTGGCGGGTGGGAGTCAGGGTGCCGGCGCGGGCACGGCGGGGGCAGAGGACGGCGGACCCCCGGCGGCGGTACCGGGGTGTGACATGCGCAACGGTAGCAGTGTTCGCCTGCCGATACCGCGTTCGCTCTGCGAACGCCTCGCTCTGGCGCCCGGAGTCGGTGTCACCGGCCCGGCCAGCCCGTGTAGGCCTCGGCGAGCCAGGTGGAGCCGGCGCGGGACGTCACGACGGAGCTCAGTTCGCCCAGCTGCCGCTTGCGGTCGAACGCGTTGGACTCGGGGTTCTCGTGCAGCATCGACGTCATCCAGTAGGAGAAGTGCTGGGCCTTCCACACCCGGGTCAGCGCGGTGTCGCTGTAGGCGTCGATCCCCGTCGTCGAGCCGGTGTCGAAGTAGTCGGTCAGCGCCCGGTGCAGGACGGCGACGTCGGCCAGCGCGAGGTTGAGACCCTTGGCCCCGGTCGGCGGCACGGTGTGGCCGGCGTCGCCGGCGAGCAGCAGGCGCCCGTGCCGCAACGGCTCGCAGACGAAGCTGCGGAACGGCAGGACGGTCTTCTCGAAGACGGGGCCCTGCTTGAGCGCGAAGCCGTTGCCCTCGACGCGCCGCTGCAGCTCGGCCCAGATCTGCTCCTCCGACCACTGGTGCGGGTCGGTGTCCTTGTCGCACTGGAAGTACATCCGCTGCACGGTGTCGGTGCGCTGGCTGATCAGGGCGAACCCGTGCGGGGAGTTGGCGTAGATCAGCTCCGGGGAGCTGGGCGGTGCCTCGCAGAGGATGCCGAACCAGGCGAACGGGTATTCCCGGAAGTAGGAGCGGCGCATGGTCTCGGGCAGCTCCCGGCGGCAGATGCTGCGGGACCCGTCCGTCCCGGCGAGGTACTCGCACTCGATGCGCCACTGGACGCCGTCGGCGTCGGTGAACTCGATGGCCGGGGCGTCGACCACGTTCTCCACCCGGGTGTCGCGCACGCCGTACCGGACGTCGCCGCCGTCGCGCTCCCGGGCGGCGGCGAGGTCCATGAACACGTCGGTCTGGGGGTAGAGCCACACGGACTCGCCGACGAGGTCGGCGAAGTCGATGCGGTGGCCCTCGCCGTTGAAGCGCAGTTCGATGCCCTCGTGCTCGTAGCCCTCACGGAGCACCCGGTCGCTGACCTCGTTGTCCAGCAGCATCCGCACGCTGCCGTGCTCGAGGATGCCGGCACGGATGGTGGTCTCGATCTCCGGACGGGTGCGGGCCTCGACGACGACGGACTCGACGCCGGACCGGGCCAGCAGGTGGGAGAGCATGAGCCCGGCGGGGCCGGCCCCGACGATGCCGACCTGCGTCCTGATCACGCGCCGTTGCGCCACTGCTCGTCTCCTTCGACCTGTGCCTCGCTCCGGGCGATGCGCTCGGAGGGCCCACGTGGCGTGGGCGTGATCCCAGTCTCAACCGGCACCGCGGCCCGCGTCCCGGTCGTTCTCATTGAATGAGAGGCCGAGGTCGGCGGCGCGGCGGGCGATGCCGCGAGCGGCCGTCTGGAGCACGGGCACGGTGGTGCCGACGCGCTCCTGACCCGCGGGGACGACGACGCCGAGGGCGGCGACCGCGAGTCCGTCCGGGCCGAGCACGGGCACGGCCACGCCGGAGGTGGTGTCGACGACGTGGCTGTCGAGCAGGGCGTAGCCCTCCCGGCGCACGTGGGCGAGCAGCCGCCGCAGCTCGGCCACACTCATCCGGGCCCAGGGTGCCCCCGGGTCGTAGTCGTACCGCAGGTAGTGCTCAGTCCGCGCACGGTCGCCGAAAGCGAGCAGGGCCACCCCCGAGGAGGAGATAGGGGCGGGCAGACGCCCGGCGACCCGGGCGGCGTTGGCGATGGACCCGTGCCAGGAGAGGCGTTCGACGAAGAGCACGTCCCCGCCGTCCTGCAGGATGGTCAGCTGGGTGTGCTGCCGGACCACGGACTGCACGTCCTCGAGGAAGGGCATGGCCACCTGGCGCAGTGTGGTGACGGAGGAGCCGCGGCTGGCCAGCTCCCAGAGCCGGATCCCGAGCCGGACCCGCCCGGCGCCGTCGCGCTCCAGCATCCGCTGGTCGACCAGCTCCCGCACGATCCGGTGGGTGGTGGCCAGGGGGATCCCGGCCCGCGTCGCCAGTGCCCCCACCGTCATCGCGGGCCGCTCACTCGTGAAGGCCCCGAGAATGCGGATGATCCGGTCGATCATCGAATCCCCCGAGGGCGAATTGGCCACCGGCCCATCCTCCCACCGACACCGCGCCCCTCCCCCTCTTTCTTCTTCCCGCTGCTCCCACCCCGGTCCCGAGCACCCACCGGACGCGCCTGCGCGAGCAGCTCACCCTTCTCGCACCCGAGATCGACTCGACGTGCCGAAGGCGCGGGTCCGGGCGGAAGGGGGACGTGTCGACCGAGCGAGCTCTGCGAGCGCAGGAAGATCCAGTCCCCCGTGCCCGGACCCGTGCCGCACGCAACCCAGCCAAGAAGAAGGAAAAGGGCAAACAGAAACGGCCCCGCTCCCAGGAAAGGGAACGGGGCAGTCTCAGTGACGCGTCAGGGGATCAGCGGAAGTCGCTGCCCATGTCGTAGTCGTCCAGCGAGATCGCGTGGAACTCCGGCGACACCGAACCGTCGAGGCCCGCGTAGTCGAAGTCGCCGAAGGCGCTCGGGCCGGTGTACAGGTTGGCCTTCGCCTCCTCGGTCGGCTCCACGGAGACGTCGTTGTACACGGGCAGCCCGGTCCCGGCGGGGATGAGCTTGCCGATGATGACGTTCTCCTTGAGGCCGAGCAGCGGGTCGCTCTTGCCCTCCATGGCCGCCTGGGTGAGCACCCGGGTGGTCTCCTGGAAGGACGCGGCGGACAGCCACGACTCGGTCGCCAGCGAGGCCTTGGTGATGCCCATCAGCTCCGGGCGGCCCTGTGCGGGGGCCAGGCCCTCGGCGACGGCCTTCCGGCTGGCCTGCTCGTACCGGCTGCGCTCGGCGAGCTCGCCGGGCAGCAGGTCCGTGTCACCGGATTCGATGACCGTGACCCGGCGCAGCATCTGCCGGACGATGACCTCCACGTGCTTGTCGTGGATGCCGACGCCCTGGCTGCGGTACACGCCCTGGACCTCGTCGACGAGGAACTTCTGCGCCTCGCGGGGGCCCATGATGCGCAGCACCTGCTTCGGGTCGACCGCACCCGAGACCAGCTGCTGGCCGACCTCGACGTGGTCGCCGTCGGCGACGAGCAGCCGCGCACGCCGCAGCACGGGGTACGCGATCTCCTCGCTGCCGTCGTCCGGGGTGACGACGATCCGCAGGGACCGCTCCGTCTCCTCCAGGGCGACCCGGCCGGCGCTGTCCGAGATCGGGGCGACACCCTTGGGGGTGCGCGCCTCGAACAGCTCCTGGATACGGGGCAGACCCTGGGTGATGTCCTCCGCGGAGGCGACACCACCGGTGTGGAAGGTCCGCATGGTCAGCTGGGTGCCGGGCTCGCCGATCGACTGCGCGGCGATGATGCCGACCGCCTCGCCGATGTCGACGACCTTGCCGGTGGCCAGCGAACGGCCGTAGCACTTGGCGCAGGTCCCGACCGCCGACTCACAGGTGAGCACGGAGCGGACCTTGACCTCGGTGACGCCCGCCTCGAACAGCTGCGCGATGAGCACGTCCCCGACGTCGGAGCCGGCCGGGGCCAGCACCGTGCCGTCCGCGGTGACCACGTCGGTGGCCAGGGTGCGGGCGTAGACGCTGTTCTCGACCTGCTCGTGCATGGTCAGCTCGCCGTTGGCGTCCGCGGTCGCGATCGGCAGCGTGAGGCCACGATCGGTGCCGCAGTCCTGCTCGCGGACGATGACGTCCTGGGACACATCGACCAGACGACGGGTCAGGTACCCCGAGTTCGCGGTACGCAGCGCGGTGTCCGCGAGGCCCTTGCGGGCACCGTGGGTCGCGATGAAGTACTCGAGCACGGACAGGCCCTCACGGTAGGAGGACTTGATCGGGCGCGGGATGATCTCACCCTTCGGGTTGGCCACCAGACCACGGATGCCCGCGATCTGACGCACCTGCATCCAGTTGCCACGGGCACCGGAGGAGACCATCCGGTTGATCGTGTTCGACGCCGTCAGGTTCTTGCGCATGACGTCGGCGATCTCGTTGGTCGCCCGGTTCCACAGGTCGATCAGTTCCTGGCGACGCTCGTCGTCGTCGACCAGACCCTTCTCGTACTGCGCCTGGATCTTGGCGGCCTGCGCCTCGTAGCCCTCCATGATGGCGGGCTTCTCCGGCGGCGCGGCGACGTCGGAGATCGCCACGGTCACCCCGGACCGGGTGGCCCAGTAGAAGCCGGCGTCCTTGAGGTTGTCCAGCGTCTGGGCGACGACGACCTTCGGGTAGCGCTCCGCCAGGTCGTTGACGATGGTCGACAGCCGGCCCTTGTCCGCCACGGCCTCCACCCACGGGTAGTCCGCGGGCAGGGTCTGGTTGAACACGACCTGGCCGAGCGAGGTCTTCACCATCGCCGGCTGACCGGGCTCCCAGCCCTCCGGGGCCTCCCACTCGGCGCCCGGCACGAAGTCGTCCAGCCGGATGGTCACCTGGGAGTTCAGGTGCAGCTGGCCGGCGTCGTGCGCCATGATCGCCTCGGCCGGGGTGGAGAACACGCGGCCCTCACCCGTCGAGCCGACCCGCTTGGTGGTCAGGTGGTGCAGACCGATGATCATGTCCTGCGAGGGCAGGGTCACCGGACGGCCGTCGGACGGCTTGAGGATGTTGTTCGAGGACAGCATCAGGATGCGCGCCTCGGCCTGCGCCTCGGGGCTCAGCGGCAGGTGCACCGCCATCTGGTCCCCGTCGAAGTCCGCGTTGAACGCACCGCACACGAGCGGGTGCAGCTGGATGGCCTTGCCCTCGACCAGCTGCGGCTCGAACGCCTGGATGCCGAGCCGGTGCAGGGTGGGGGCGCGGTTGAGCAGCACCGGGTGCTCGGTGATGATCTCCTCGAGCACGTCCCACACCTGCGGCCGGTAGCGCTCGACCATCCGCTTGGCGCTCTTGATGTTCTGCGCGTGGTTCAGGTCCACGAGCCGCTTCATGACGAACGGCTTGAACAGCTCCAGGGCCATCTGCTTGGGCAGGCCGCACTGGTGCAGCTTCAGCTGCGGGCCGACGACGATGACCGAACGACCCGAGTAGTCGACGCGCTTGCCGAGCAGGTTCTGGCGGAACCGGCCCTGCTTGCCCTTGAGCATGTCCGAGAGCGACTTCAGCGGCCGGTTGCCCGGGCCGGTGACCGGACGGCCACGGCGGCCGTTGTCGAACAGCGAGTCGACGGCCTCCTGCAGCATCCGCTTCTCGTTGTTGACGATGATCTCCGGGGCACCCAGGTCGAGCAGGCGCTTGAGCCGGTTGTTCCGGTTGATCACCCGGCGGTACAGGTCGTTCAGGTCGGACGTGGCGAAGCGGCCACCGTCGAGCTGGACCATCGGGCGCAGCTCCGGCGGGATCACCGGGACCGCGTCGAGGACCATGCCCAGCGGCGAGTTGGTCGTCGTCAGGAACGCGTTGACCACCTTGAGCCGCTTCAGGGCGCGGGTCTTGCGCTGGCCCTTGCCGTTCTTGATGGTGTCGCGCAGGGACTCGGCCTCGCCCTCCATGTCGAAGTCGATGAGGCGCTGCTTGATCGCCTCGGCACCCATGGAGCCCTCGAAGTAGAGGCCGAACTTGTCGACCATCTGCCGGTACAGCGACTCGTCGCCCTCGAGGTCGGAGACCTTGAGGTTCTTGAACCGGTCCCAGACCTGCTCGAGCCGGTCGATGTCGGCGTCGGCGCGCTTGCGCACGCTGGCCATCTGCCGGTCGGCGGAGTCGCGGGCTTTCTTCTTGTCCGCAGCCTTGGCACCCTCGCCCTCGAGGCGCTCGAGTTCGCCCTCGAGGTCGCGGGCGATGGTGGCGATGTCGGAGTCACGGGTGTCCGTGAGCTGCTTCTTCTCCAGGTCGTGCTCGGCCTGCAGGTTCGGCAGGTCGGCGTGCCGGCCCTCCTCGTCGACGCTGGTGATCATGTAGGCGGCGAAGTAGATGACCTTCTCCAGGTCCTTCGGCGCCAGATCCAGCAGGTACCCGAGGCGCGACGGGACGCCCTTGAAGTACCAGATGTGGGTGACCGGAGCGGCCAGCTCGATGTGGCCCATCCGCTCGCGCCGCACCTTGGCCCGGGTCACCTCGACGCCGCAGCGCTCACAGATGATGCCCTTGAAGCGGACGCGCTTGTACTTGCCGCAGTAGCACTCCCAGTCCCGGGAGGGGCCGAAGATCTTCTCGCAGAAGAGGCCGTCCTTCTCGGGCTTGAGGGTGCGGTAGTTGATGGTCTCGGGCTTCTTGACCTCGCCGTAGGACCACGCACGGATTTCTTCCGCGGTGGCGAGGCCGATACGCATGTGCCCGAAGGAGGATTCGCTGGACATCTGGTCCTTGTCTCTCTTGATTGACAAATGTCTGAAGTCTGACCGAATGGGGTACTGACGGCGCCCGCCCGCCGTGCCCGACTCAGGGCCGGGCACGGGGGCGGAGCGGGTCAGACCTCCTCGACGGAGCTGGGCTCGGCCCGGGACAGGTCGATGCCGAGTTCCTCGGCGGCCCGGAAGACTTCCTCGTCCGAGTCACGCATCTCGATGGTGGTGCCGTCGGTGGAGAGGACCTCCACGTTCAGGCACAGCGACTGCATCTCCTTGATCAGGACCTTGAACGACTCGGGCACCCCCGGCTCGGGGATGTTCTCGCCCTTGACGATGGCCTCGTACACCTTCACGCGGCCGTGGATGTCGTCCGACTTGATGGTCAGCAGCTCCTGGAGCGTGTAGGCGGCGCCGTACGCCTCCAGGGCCCACACCTCCATCTCGCCGAAGCGCTGGCCACCGAACTGCGCCTTACCACCCAGCGGCTGCTGCGTGATCATCGAGTACGGGCCGGTGGACCGGGCGTGGATCTTGTCGTCCACCAGGTGGTGGAGCTTGAGGATGTACATGTAGCCCACGGAGATCGGGTCCGGGAACGGCTCGCCGGAGCGACCGTCGAACAGCCGGGCCTTGCCCGAGCGCTCGATCAGCCGATTGCCGTCGCGGGTGACGTTGGTCGAGTCCAGCAGGCCCTGGATCTCGTCCTCGGTCGCACCGTCGAACACCGGGGTGGCGACGTTCGTCGGCCCGGACTCGCGCGGCAGCTGCGGCAGGTTCGCCGCCCACGCGGGCTCGCCCTCGATCTTCCAGCCCTGCTTCGCGGCCCAGCCCAGGTGGATCTCCAGGACCTGGCCGATGTTCATGCGGCCCGGGACGCCCAGCGGGTTCAGGATCACGTCGACGGGGGTGCCGTCCTCCAGGAACGGCATGTCCTCGATCGGCAGGATCTTGGAGATGACGCCCTTGTTGCCGTGGCGGCCGGCCAGCTTGTCGCCGTCGGTGATCTTGCGCTTCTGCGCCACGTAGACGCGGACCAGCTGGTTCACGCCCGGGGGCAGCTCGTCGTCGTCGTCGCGGTCGAAGACGCGCACGCCGATGACGGTGCCGGACTCGCCGTGGGGCACCTTCAGGGACGTGTCGCGCACCTCGCGGGACTTCTCGCCGAAGATCGCGCGCAGCAGCCGCTCCTCCGGGGTCAGCTCGGTCTCGCCCTTCGGGGTGACCTTGCCGACGAGGATGTCGCCGGCCTCGACCTCGGCACCGATGTGGATGATGCCGCGCTCGTCGAGGGCGGAGAGGATCTCCTCGGAGACGTTCGGGATGTCCCGGGTGATCTCCTCGGCGCCGAGCTTGGTGTCGCGGGCGTCGATCTCGTGCTCCTCGATGTGGATCGAGGAGAGCACGTCGTCGGAGACCATCCGCTGGGACAGGATGATCGCGTCCTCGTAGTTCAGGCCCTCCCAGGACATGAACGCCACGAGCAGGTTCTTGCCGAGCGCCAGCTCGCCGCCGTCGGTGGCCGGGCCGTCGGCGATGACGCCGCCGCGCTCGACCCGGTCGCCCTCGGAGACCACGACCCGCTGGTTGTAGGAGTTGCCCTGGTTGGACCGGGAGAACTTCATGATCGGGTAGCGGGTCTGGGTGCCCTCGTCGTCGAGCACGGTGACCAGGTCGGCGGAGACCTCGGAGACCACGCCCGCCTTGGCCGCGACGACCACGTCACCGGCGTCGACGGCGGCATGCTTCTCCATGCCGGTGCCCACGAGCGGGGCCTCGGACCGGAGCAGCGGCACGGCCTGACGCTGCATGTTCGCGCCCATCAGCGCGCGGTTCGCGTCGTCGTGCTCGAGGAACGGGATCAGGGCGGTCGCCACGGACACCATCTGCCGCGGCGAGACGTCCATGTAGTCCACCTCGTCGGCGGGGATCAGCACCGGCTCGCCACCGCCACCGCGCTGGCGGACCAGCACGGTGTCCTCGGCGAAGTGCCCGTCGTCCGTCAGCGGGGCGTTCGCCTGCGCGATGACGACCTCGATCTCGTCGTCGGCGGTCAGGTAGTCCACCTCGTCGGTGACCTGGGCGTCGGTGACCCGGCGGTACGGGGTCTCGATGAAGCCGAAGGAGTTGATCCGGCCGTAGGAGGCCAGCGAGCCGATCAGGCCGATGTTCGGGCCTTCCGGGGTCTCGATCGGGCACATGCGGCCGTAGTGCGACGGGTGCACGTCACGGACCTCCATGCCGGCCCGGTCGCGGGAGAGACCGCCGGGGCCGAGCGCGGAGAGACGCCGCTTGTGGGTCAGGCCCGCGAGCGGGTTGTTCTGATCCATGAACTGGCTCAGCTGGGAGGTTCCGAAGAACTCCTTGATCGCTGCCGAGACGGGGCGGATGTTGATCAGGGTCTGCGGCGTGATGGCCTCGACGTCCTGCGTGGTCATCCGCTCGCGGACGAC
Organism: Tersicoccus solisilvae; assembly: GCF_014643255.1. Lineage (GTDB taxonomy): Bacteria > Actinomycetota > Actinomycetes > Actinomycetales > Micrococcaceae > Tersicoccus > Tersicoccus solisilvae. The sequence continues at coordinate 112,896 of NZ_BMJI01000004.1, forward strand.
GCGCTCCATCCGGGACAGGCCGGTGCGGAGCTGGTTCTCGATCAGCTCGCCGACCGCGCGGATGCGACGGTTGCCGAAGTGGTCGATGTCGTCGACCTCGACGCGCACCTCGTGCTCGGCGCCGTCCCGGGTGCCGGGCATGGTGTCGTGGCCGGCGTGCAGCGTGACGAGGAAGCGGATCATCGCGACGATGTCGTCGATGTTCAGCACGGACGCGCTCGGATCGTCCAGCGCGGTCTCCACGCCGAGCTTCCGGTTGATCTTGTACCGGCCGACCTTGGCCAGGTCGTAGCGCTTCGGGTTGAAGTAGAGGTTGTCCAGCAGCGTCTGGGCGGCCTCGACCGTCGGCGGCTCGCCCGGGCGCAGCTTGCGGTAGATGTCCAGCAGCGCCTCTTCGCGGGTCTGCGTGCCGTCCTTCTCCAGGGTGGCGCGGATCGAGTCGAACTCGCCGAACTCCTCGAGGATCCGGCTCTCGGACCAGCCCATCGCCTTGAGCAGCACCGTCACGGACTGCTTGCGCTTGCGGTCCAGGCGCACGCCCACCTGGTCGCGCTTGTCGATCTCGAGCTCGAACCAGGCACCGCGCGACGGGATGATCTTCGCGGTGTAGATGTCCTTGTCACTGGTCTTGTCCGCGGTCTTCTCGAAGTAGGCGCCCGGGGAGCGGACCAGCTGGGAGACGACGACGCGCTCGGTGCCGTTGATGACGAAGGTGCCCTTGTCGGTCATCAGCGGGAAGTCGCCCATGAACACCGTCTGCTGCTTGATCTCGCCGGTGACGTTGTTCATGAACTCGGCCTTGACGTAGAGCGGCGCGGCGTAGGTCGCGTCCCGCTCCTTGCACTCGGCCATGGTGTACTTCGGGTCGGCGAACTCCGGCTCCGAGAAGGACAGGGACATGGTGCCCTGGAAGTCCTCGATCGGGGAGATCTCCTCGAAGATGTCGGAGAGACCGGAGGTGGTCGGCACGCCCTTCTCGCCCGACTCCAGGGCCTGCTCGACGCGGCTGCGCCACTTCTCGTTGCCGACGAGCCAGTCGAAGCTGTCCAGCTGCAGGGACAGGAGGTTCGGAACATCCAGCGGTTCGTGGATCTTGGCGAAGGAGAGGCGGGGTGCTTCGCCGCTAGCGGTTACGTTGTCAGAGGTGCTCGAGGCGACCAAGAGGGATCCTTCCACAGACCAACAGGCGTGAACTGCGCCCCCGACGGCGACCTGCGGCCTGCAGTCGTGCCGCCCACCCGTGCTGGTCCGATCCGGACCGGGTCGCTGCCCGCGGTCGCCGCCGTGGTTGTTCACGGGCCAGGCGTCCTGCGCAGCACACGACCGAGCCCACCGCTATATGAAGGCTGAAGGTGAAAAGGGGATACGCAAAGATTCAGTCTACCCATCGAGGTGCTTGGTGTCCAGCCCGGGCTGTGGTATCGCGCGGGGACGGGTCGGTGCGGGAGGCGCGCGTCACACTAGGGTGGAGTCACCCACCCGTCGTCACGAAGGACCACCACCATCATGAGTGAGCAGCACGACAACGACGTCGTCATCCTGGCCGGGGCGAGGACCCCGCAGGGCAAGATCCTCGGCCAGCTGGCCGGGTTCACCGCCGTTCAGCTGGGCACGCTGGCCGCCTCCGCCGCGATCGAGCGGTCCGGGATCGACGCCGCCGACGTCGACCACGTCATCCTCGGCCAGGTGGTCCAGGCCGGCGCGGGGCAGAACCCGGCCCGGCAGACCGCGGTCGCCGCCGGCGTCGGCTGGGACGTGCCGGCCGTCACCGTCAACAAGGTGTGTCTCTCCGGTCTGGTCGCCATCACCGACGCCGCCCGGCTCATCCGTTCCGGCGAGGCCGACGTCGTCCTCGCCGGGGGCCAGGAGTCGATGACCAACGGCCCGCATCTGCTCCCCGGAGCGCGGAAGGGCTGGACGTACGGCTCGTTCGAGGCGATCGACGCCGTCGCGAACGACGGGCTCGTCGACTCGTTCGACCACATCTCGATGGGCGCGTCCACCGAGGCGCACAACGGCCGCCTCGGCATCGACCGGGCCGCCCAGGACGAGGTGGCGGCGGCCTCGCACCGGCGCGCGGCCGCTGCCGCCGAGGGCGGCGTCTTCGACCGGGAGATCGTGCAGGTGAAGGTACCCCAGCGCAAGGGAGCCCCGATCGTCGTCGCCGCCGACGAGGGCATCCGGCCGACCACGACCGTCGAGACCCTCGCCGGCCTGCGGCCCGCGTTCGCCACGGACGGCACCATCACCGCGGGCAACTCCTCCCCGCTCTCGGACGGGGCGGCCGTCGTCGTGGTCGCCCGCCGGTCGTGGGCGCAGGAGCGGAACCTGCCGTGGCTGGCCGTGATCGGAGCCCCGGGTCAGGTCGCCGGACCGGACAACTCGCTGCACTCCCAGCCCTCCCGGGCCATCGACCACGCGCTGGGCCGGGCCGGCTGGTCCCGCGAGAGCCTCGACTTCATCGAGATCAACGAGGCCTTCGGCGCGGTGGCCGTCCAGTCCCTCGCAGACCTGGACTACCCGCTGGAGCGGACGAACATCCACGGCGGCGCGATCGCGCTGGGCCACCCGATCGGGGCCTCCGGCGCGCGGCTGGCACTGCACGCGGCGCTCGAACTGGCCCGCCGGGGGTCCGGCCGGGCCGCCGTGTCCCTGTGCGGCGGCGGCGGTCAGGGCGAGGCGCTGCTGCTCTCGCGCGACTGACCCGCGCCCGCGGCGACCGACGAGAAGAGCCCCGCTCCGATGACCGGAGCGGGGCTCTGCTGTCCGCCCCCGAGGGGGCGAGTACCAATGATCAGATGATCGGCGAGGTCACTTGAGGGTGACGGTGGCGCCGGCGCCCTCGAGCTGCGCCTTGGCCTTCTCGGCGGTCTCCTTGTTGGCGCCCTCGAGGACGGCCTTCGGGGCACCGTCGACCAGGTCCTTGGCTTCCTTCAGACCCAGGGAGGTCAGCGCGCGGACCTCCTTGATGACCTGGATCTTCTTGTCGCCGGCGGCCTCGAGGACGACGTCGAACTCGGTCTTCTCCTCCTCGGCCTCGGCGTCCGCGCCGCCACCGGCGGCAGCCGGGCCGGCCACGGCCACGGGGGCGGCGGCGGTGACGTCGAAGGTCTCCTCGAACGCCTTGACGAACTCGGAGAGCTCGATGAGGGTCAGTTCCTTGAACGCGTCGATCAGTTCGTCGGTGGTCAGCTTCGCCATGATGGCGCTCCTTCGTTTTCGTTGCCGGTCTCGTCCCGCCCTCACGGGGCGGGATGGTGCCGGCGGGATCTTCGGTCGTGGCCCGGGGCCCGGGCCGGCAGGAGCGGGTCCTGCCTGTGCTGCCGTCGTGGCGTCACCGCCGTCGGGCAGCGGCCGCTCACGCGGCCTGGCTGGCCTCGTCCTGCTTCGCTCGCAGGGCCTCCGCGGTGCGGACGGCCTTGGAGAGCGGAGCCTGGAACAGGGCGGCGGCCTTGGACAGCGACGCCTGAGCGGCGCCGGCGACCTTGGCCAGCAGGACCTCGCGGGACTCGAGATCCGCGAGCTTGGTGATCTCAGCGCCGCTGAGTGCCTTCCCCTCGAGGAAGCCACCCTTCACGATCAGCTGAGGGTTGGTCTTGGCGAAGTCACGCAGGCTCTTCGCAGCCTCCACCGGGTCTCCGGTGACGAACGCGATCGCGGAGGGCCCGGAGAGCTGGCCGTCGAACGCGTCGATGCCCGCCTCCTTCGCCGCGATCTCGGTCAGCGTGTTCTTCACCACGGCGTATTCCGCGTTCTCACCGAGGGAACGGCGCAGCTGCTTGAGCTGGGCCACGGTGAGACCACGGTATTCCGTCAGGACGGCGGCGGTGGAGTTGCGGAAGTGCTCCGTCAACTCCTGGACCGCGGCGACCTTGTTCGGCTGCGCCATGGTTCTCCTTCCGGTCATCGTGGGCCGGCCAGGCCACGGCAGCGGAGGATGCGTTCAGAACGCAACAACGCCCCGCGCAGATGCACGGGGCGCACGGGGAGCGGACGGGAATCCCGTCGGCGTCGAGCTTTCGTTCACCTACGCAGGTCGCCCGCGGTGCGGGGCCTTCGGTTCGTTCCGGCGTCGAGCACGATGCCCGGGCCGGGACGAACGACCGGCGGTCTTTGGTACCCGTCCATGGTACGCGAGCGCAGCGGCCCGGCCAAATGCCCGGCCGCCGCGGCGAGCGCGGCGCCCGGGCGTCGACCTTGCACCCGAGCCCGAACACCGGAGCGCGGTTCGGGCTGGAGTGCGCACAACCGGGCGCGGCCACACCAGAGCCCGAACAACGAGGCCGAAATCGGGCTCGAGTGCGAACAACCGGGCGAGGCCACACCAGAGCCCGAACAACGAGGCGAAACCCCGTGCTCCAACGCCCCAGCCCGAACACCAAGGCCGAAATCGGGCTCGAGTGCGAGCACCGGACGCGGCCACACCAGAGCCCGAACACGACGCCGGCGTCCGGGCTGGAGTGCCAACACCGGGCGCGGCTGCACTAGAGCCCGGACAACGGGGCGAAACCCCGGGCTCCAGCGTCCCAGCCCGAACCCCAAGGCCGAAATCGGGCTCGAGTGCGAGCACCGGGCGCGGCTGCACTAGAGCCCGAACAACGAGGCGACACCCCGCGCTCCAGCAGCCCAGCCCCGCTCCAGCAGCCCAGCCCCAACACCAAGGCCGAAATCGGGCTCGAGTGCCAACACCGGGCGCGGCTGCACCAGAGCCCGAACAACGAGGCGACACCCCGCGCTCCAACGCCCCAGCCCGAACACCACGGCCGAAATCGGGCTCGAGTGCGAACAGCCGGGCGTGGCCACACCAGAGCCCGGACACGACGCCGGCGCGCGGGCTGGAGTGCGAGTCTGCAGTGCGAAGTCAGGCGCACACGGTCGGGCGTCCAGGTCGACAGCAAGGGTCAGCTGCGGTGCGGAGCCGAACGGCGTCAGGCGGCGTGCCGCCCGCGTCGACGACCGAGCCCGCGCGGCGTCGCCAGGAACGCGGCGACCAGGGCCGCCACCAGCAGGGCGACCGCGGGCAGCACGAGGGACTGGCCCATCGCGCCGGCGTAGCCGGCCTGCAGCGCGGTCGGCAGAGCCCCCGCGGCGGATGCGCCGGCCTCGCCCGCGGGGGCGCCGCCGGGAAGTTGCGGCAGCTCCGCGGTGAGCCGGCTCTGGATCAGCACCGCGATCGCGGCCGAGCCGAGGACCGCGCCCACCTGCCGGGTGGTGTTGTAGACACCCGAGCCGGCACCGGCGACATCCGGGGTGAGGTTGCGGGTCGCACTGATCGACAGCGGGGCCCACATGCACGAGCTGCCGAGCCCCATGATGATCGGCACGAGCGCCAGGAACACCAGGGGCGTGTCCGGAGTCATGATCGCGGCCAGGATCAGCAGGCCGACGCCGAACGCCGCCATGCCGGGCACGGCCAGGCGCCGGGGATCCACGCGGGCGATGATGCGCCCGACGACCGGCGCCATGGCCCCGGAGACGACCGCCATCGGCGCCAGCATGAGGGCAGCCTGCGTCGGGGTCAGGCCGCGGACCGTCTGCAGGAACAGCATGATCGGGAAGTTCATCGCGGTGATCGCCAGTCCCACGAGAGTGATCGCCGTGTTCGCGAGGCTGAAGTTGCGGTCCCGGAAGAGCCGCAGCGGGATCAGGGGCTCACCGCGGTTGTAGCGCTGCCACAGCACGAACGCCACGAGCACGACGACGCCGGTGATGATCAGGCCCCACACGGAGATCGGACCGGTGATGGTGCCCCAGTCGTAGGTCTCACCCTCCTGGAGGCCGAACACCAGCGCGAACATGCCGACCGCGCTGAGCAGCACGCCGAGCCAGTCGAAGCGGTGGCTGTGGGTCGGCAGCGACGGGACCAGCATCCAGGCCAGCACGAAGCCGACCACGCCGACGGGCACGTTGACGAAGAAGATCCACTCCCAGCCCAGCGAGTCCACCAGCAGCCCGCCGAGGATCGGCCCGACGAGCGTGGCGATGCCCGCGGTGGCCCCCCACAGCCCCATGGCGGCGCCCCGGTGGACGACGGGGAACATCCGGGTGATGACGGACATGGTCTGCGGGGTCATCAGCGCGGCCCCGAGTCCCTGCAGCACGCGGGCGGCGATGAGCATGGACACGTCGCCCGAGAATCCGCACCAGGCGGAGGCGAGCGTGAAGACGGCCAGGCCCACGAGGTAGATGTTCTTGGGTCCGAACCGGTCCCCGAGCCGGCCGGTGATCAGCAGCGGGACGGCGTAGGCCAGCAGATAGGCACTGGTCACCCAGATCACCGCGTTGATGTCGGCACCGAGTCCGCGCATGATCGCGGGCATCGCCGTGGTGACGATCGTGGAGTCCACGAGGATCATGAAGAAGCCGATGACGAGGGCCCAGAGGGCCGGCCAGGCGTGCGGGTCGAGCGGACTGTCGGCCGCGGGGGTGCCCGGGCGCGGGGGCGTCGCCTCGGCGACGGGGGGCTGGGCCGGCGCGGCCGTGCGGTCGCTGCGGGTGGTGGTCACGAGTGTCCTTCCGCCCGGGGTGACCCGGGGACGGGGCGGTGGCGCACGTCCGGGGGACGGCGCGATTCGGCGAGCTGGTGGAACGGGTACGGAGCGGGGGTGCGCGGCGGGCGGACGCCGACGCGCGGCACCGCCGCAGCGTCAACGTCGGGACAGGGACGGTTATGCCCGGGCCCCCGGACCCGGTGCGCCACGGGTGGCCGGCGGGGTCAGGTCAGGCGCTTCTGCCACGCGCCGACCACGCCGACCTGCCGGAAGCCGAGCTCGGCGTTGATGTCGAGCACCGGCGTGTTCTCCTCGGCGTTCCACGTGTAGACCCGGCGCACGTCCGGCCACACCGTCGCGAGTCGCCGGAGGTTGTCCGTCTTGAGCAGGATACCCAGCCGGCGCCCGCGGTGCTCGGCGAGCACGAGGGTGTCCTCCTGGTAGGCGACGGCGGGTCGGGCGTCGAAACGTTCGAGCACCGTGTGCCCCACCAGCCTGCCGGTGCGGAGGTCGCGGACGGCCGACACCAGCCGGTGTCCGCCGCGGGCAGCGAGCTCGGCCTCCTCCTGCGCCATCCGGTCCGCGTCCCACACCTCGGCGTCCTGGGCCAGGTCCGCGGACGGGATGTCGGTGCTCATGGCCGTCTTCAATCGAGCGTAGTCCGCCGCGGCGGCGGTCGGCGCCGCGTCCACCCAGCCGACGAGTTCGTAGCCGGCCGTGCGCGAGGGCGCCGGCGACACCGCGTCGAGCGTGGCGGCCGGCACCGGGAGGTCGAGCCGGCCGAGCCGTTCGACCTGCTCGAGCACGAACCCGTGGCGCCGGGCGAAGGCCGCCACCGGGACGCCGCCGGGAAGGCCGCCCTCCCCGGACCGGGCCGGCACGGTGTCCCGCCCGGGCGCGGTGCCCGGGGTCTCGGACCACCCGGCCAGCACGGTGCGACCGGCGGCGCGCAGCTCCCGCTCGGCCGCGTCGAGCAGGGCCGACCCGATGCCGGCACGACGGCGGCCCGGATCGACCACGACGTCGATCCACGCGACGTCGTGGTTCTCGCGCTGCGGCAGGGTCGCCGTCACCAGCCCGACGACGCGGGCCCGCGCGTCGAGCGCGAGCCACGCCCGCCAGTGCTCGGTCGGGGTGTTCGCGGCCAGGGCGAACTGCTCCGGCAGGCTCTCGGCGTGGTCGTCGTCGCCCCACAGGTCCCGGCGGACACGGACCGCCAGGTCGGCGGCCGCCACGAAGGGCTGGGCGTCGGGGTCGGTCAGCCGCGCGGGCCGGGCCAGGCCGCGGATCTCGACGGAGCCGTCGCGGACGGTCATCGTCCCATTCTCACCCGTGTCGTCGTGGGTGCGGGCGGACGCGAACGGGGCCGGACGAGAGGATCTCGTCCGGCCCCGTTCGACGGCCGTGCGGCCGCGGGTTCCTGTGCCTCAGGCGGCGGGCAGCACGCGGGTCACGTTCGGGTCCACCGGGATGCCGGGGCCGAAGGTGGTGCTCACCGTGGCGCGCTGGATGTAGCGGCCCTTCGAGGCGGACGGCTTGAGCCGGAGCACCTCGTCAAGGGCGGCCGCGTAGTTCTCGATCAGCTTGTCGGCGTCGAAGGACACCTTGCCGATGATGAAGTGCAGGTTCGCGTGCTTGTCGACCCGGAAGTCGATCTTGCCGCCCTTGATGTCGGTCACGGCCTTGGCCACGTCCGGGGTCACCGTGCCGGTCTTCGGGTTCGGCATCAGGTTGCGGGGGCCAAGGATCTTGCCCAGGCGACCGACCTTGCCCATCAGGTCCGGGGTGGCGACGGCGGCGTCGAAGTCCGTCCAGCCGCCCTGGATCCGCTCCATCAGGTCGTCCGAGCCGACGAAGTCGGCGCCGGCGGCCTCGGCCGCGGCGGCCCGGTCACCGGTGGCGAAGACGACCACGCGGGCGGTCTTGCCGGTGCCGTGCGGCAGGTTCACGGTGCCGCGGACCATCTGGTCCGCCTTGCGGGGGTCGACGCCCAGCCGGAACGCGACCTCGACAGTGGCGTCGGACTTCGACGGGTTGGACTCCTTGGCCAGGGTGACGGCCTCGACCGGGGTGTAGAGCTTGCCGTCCTCGATCTTGTCGGCGGCCGCCCGGTATGCCTTGCTGCGCTGTGCCATCTGCGTTTTCTCCTTGTGCAGGTGTGGTGTGACGGGCCGCGCGCGGCCCCTTCCCACGGGATGTGTCTGGTGCCGAGCGGCTGCTCGGCGGGTGGTCACTCGACGGTGCTGGACTGTCGAGTGACTGCGGTGCTTGCTATGGCGTTGTCTCCTTCGTCGACTCCGCCATACGCGAGTCCACAGCCACTCCCACTCCTCGCAAGCTCGGAGCGGGTCCCGCGTGACTGCGGCTCCACCTCGTCACTCGACGGTGATGCCCATCGAGCGGGCGGTGCCCGCGATGATCTTGGCCGCGGCCTCGACGTCGTTCGCGTTCAGGTCCTCGAGCTTCGTCTGGGCGATCTCGCGCACCTGGTCCTGGGTCAGCTTGGCGACCTTGGTGGTGTGCGGGGTCGCGGAGCCCTTCTGGACACCCGCGGCCTTCTTGATCAGCTCAGCGGCCGGCGGGGTCTTCGTGATGAAGGTGAACGAGCGGTCCTCGTACACCGTGATCTCCACGGGGACGACGTTGCCGCGCTGGGACTCCGTCGCGGCGTTGTACGCCTTGCAGAATTCCATGATGTTGACGCCGTGCTGACCGAGCGCGGGACCGATCGGGGGGGCCGGGTTGGCGGCGCCCGCCTGGATCTGCAGCTTGATCAGGCCGGCGACCTTCTTCTTGGGAGCCAATTGAAGATCCTTCTTCCATGATGGTGCCCGCCGGCACAGGAGCGTCCCGGCGGAGGTTGGCCGCCGTGGCGCGGCGGCCGCCGCCGTCGATCCCCGCAAAGCATCGGGTCACGACGACGAAGTCTGTGTCGGTGCGGTCCTCAGATCTTGGTGACCTGATGGAACCCCAGGGTGACCGGGGTCTCGCGCTCGAAGATCGAGACCAGGACGACGAGCTGCTGGGACTCCGGCTTGATCTCGGAGATCGTGGCGGGCAGCGTCTCGAACGGGCCCTCCTTGACGATCACCGACTCGCCGACCGTGAAGTCGACGACGGTGGCGCCCGGGGCGGGGCGGGCGGGCTTGCCGTCCTCGGCGGCGCGCTCGGCCTCGAACGACGGGGCGAGCATGGAGACGACCTCGTCGAGGCGCAGCGGGACCGGGTTGTGGGCGTTGCCCACGAAACCGGTGACACCCGGCGTGTGCCGGACGGCACCCCACGACTCGTCGGTCAGTTCCATCCGGACGAGCACGTAGCCGGGGATCCGGACGCGGCGCACGATCTTGCGCTGCGCGTTCTTGATCTCCACGACCTCCTCCATGGGGACCTGGATCTCGAAGATGAAATCCTCCATGTTGAGGGTCTGGATCCGGGTCTCGAGGTTGACCTTCACCCGGTTCTCGTAGCCGGCGTAGGAGTGGATGACGTACCAGTCACCCTCCTGGCGGCGCAGCTTGGCGGTGAACTCCGCCAGCGCGTCCTCGGCGGACTGGCCGGCCTCGTCCTCGGGGGCGTCCGCGTCCGCGGCGGGCTCGGCGGTGTCCGCACCGGCGGCGACGGCCGCGTCGGTCTCCTGGATGGTCGCCTCGTCGGTGGCGACGGCGTCATCCTCCTCGGCGACCACGGTGTCGGAGGCGTCGGCGTCCTGACCCTCGTCCTCGATCACGGGCTCGGCGGGCGCGGACACCGGTGCCGAGGTCGGCGCGGCGTCGCTGAACGGCGAGTCGGCGCTGGGGGCGACGTCGTCGTCGAAGTTATCGAGCCTGTGCTCGGACACGGTGTACTCCTGTTTCTCGACCGGGTTGTCTGGCGGGGTGCTCGCGCACCCGGGGCGTCACTGCTCGGGGGTGCCGACGAAGACCCACTTCGCGGCCGAGAAGAACGCGAAGTCCAGTCCCGTCACGATGAGCATCATGATCACCACGAACACGAGCACGACGGCGGTGTAGTTCAGCCACTGGCCGCGAGTCGGCGTCACCACCTTGCGCAGCTCGGCGATGACCTGCCGGACGAACAGCGCGATGCGAGCGAACACGTTGCGCTTCCGCTGCGTCGTCTCGGGCGAGGGGCGCCCCTGAGAGCTGCTGGCAGCTGTTTCGGTCACCGATTCCTCACTTGCCGTTCGTCGAGTTCGCGTGCGGTCATCGACCGACGCGCCGCGATGGCCGGCTGTTCGCCAGCCAGTGCGCAGGGCAGACAGGACTCGAACCTGCAACCTGCGGTTTTGGAGACCGCTGCGCTACCAATTGCGCCACTACCCTTCGGCATTCCCCGCGCCGACGCCGGACCACCCTGCGAGAGGGCGCGATCGACCTTCGGCGGAACACCAGTAGACCAGTCTACGCATCCGCAGCCCCCGAGTCGAACCGAGCCCCGTGGAACCCGCCGCCCGAGGACGGCCCGACCGGCTCGACGCGCGAGGACGGCCCGGCGCCGGGCGGAAGGGGACGTGTCGACCAGAGCGAGCTCTGCGAGCGCCGGGAGATCCAGTCCCCGTGCCCGGGGCCGTGCCGTCCGGCTCGCCTCGCGACGACGCCCCGGCGCCGGGCGGAAGGGGACGTGTCGACCAGAGCGAGCTCTGCGAGCGCCGGGAGATCCAGTCCCCGTGCCCGGGGCCGTGCCATCCGCACACGACCAGACCGCACACGACCCGAACGAACACGAACATCGACACCCGCGTCACGAATCCGCGCCCGCCTAGACTGGAACCGCCCCCGCCCGCAACGAAGGACGTCATGAGCGCAGCCCGCATCTCCCAGCGTGTCGGATCGATCGCCGAGTCGGCCACCCTCGCGGTGGACGCCCGGGCGAAGGCCCTCAAGGCGCAGGGCCGACCCGTGATCGGCTTCGGCGCCGGGGAGCCGGACTTCCCGACGCCGGACTACATCGTGGAGGCCGCGGTCGAGGCGGCGCGGGACCCGAAGAACCACCGCTACTCCCCCGCCGGCGGACTGCCGGAACTGAAGGCCGCCATCGCGCAGAAGACGCAACGCGACTCGGGGTACACCGTCGACCCGGGCCAGGTGCTGGTGACCAACGGCGGGAAGCAGGCCGTCTACGAGGCGTTCGCGACGCTGCTGGACCCGGGCGACGAGGTGCTCATGCCCACCCCGTACTGGACCACCTACCCGGAGGCCATCCGGCTGGCCGGCGGTGTGCCCGTCGAGGTGTTCGCCGGCCCGGACCAGGGCTACCTCGTCACCGAGGACCAGCTCGAGGCAGCCCTGACCGAGCGCACGAAGGTGCTGCTCTTCGTCTCCCCGTCCAACCCCACCGGGGCCGTCTACTCCCCCGAGCAGACCGCGCGGATCGGCGCCTGGGCCGCGTCGAACGGTCTGTGGGTCGTCACCGACGAGATCTACGAGCACCTGACCTATGACGGCGTGCCGTTCACCTCGATCGCCACCGCCGCGCCGGAGCTGGGTGACCGCGTCGTCATCCTCAACGGTGTCGCCAAGACGTATGCGATGACGGGCTGGCGGGTCGGGTGGATGATCGCCGCGCCGGACGTGGTCAAGGCGGCCACCAACCTCCAGTCCCACGCGACGTCGAACGTCGCCAACGTCTCCCAGCGCGCGGCGCTCGCCGCCGTCGCCGGCCCGCTGGACGCCGTCCACCGGATGCGCGAGTCGTTCGACCGGCGGCGCAAGCTCATCGTCGAGGGTCTGAACGCGATCGACGGGATCGAGTGCCCGATGCCGACCGGCGCGTTCTACGCGTACGCCGACGTGCGGCCCCTGCTGCAGCGCCCGGTTCGCGGTCGCACGATGGCCACCAGCGCCGAACTCGCCGCTTTCATCCTCGATGAGGCGGAGGTGGCGGTGGTGCCCGGCGAGGCGTTCGGCCCGTCCGGCTTCCTGCGGCTGTCCTACGCCCTCGGCGAGGACGACCTGATCGAGGGCATCGGCCGGATCCAGCGCCTGCTCGGTTCCTGAACCACCGGCGCGACGGACCGCCCGCCCGGCACGGTGTCCCAGCGGGGCCGGCGTGCGCTGGCGGGGGCGGGGGGAAACTGGCAGGCTGACCACCATGGACTCGTTCTTCACCGCCATCCGGTCCCTCGGGGTCCGCCGAGGCCCACACCGGATGCTCGCGGGGGTCTGCGGCGGCCTCGCCGACCGGTTCGGCGTCAGCCCGTGGCTGGTCCGGCTGCTCTTCGTGCTCAGCCTCGTGCTGCCCGGCTCCGGCGTCGTCGTCTACGGCATCGCCTGGATCCTGCTGCCGGACGAGAACGGCGTCATCCCGCTGCAGCGCTCCCTGACGCGCTGACCCGCCCGCCCGTCGACCGCCCACCGTCCCTCGAGGAGACCCACGTCATGAAGATCGGCATGCTCACCAGCGGCGGGGACTGCCCCGGCCTGAACGCGGTGATCCGCGGCATGGTGCTCAAGGGCATCGAGGTCGGCGACCACGAGTTCGTCGGCTTCCGGGACGGCTGGCGCGGCGTCGTGCAGGAGGACATCATCCCGATCCCCCGCTCGGTGGTCCGCGGCATCTCCAAGCAGGGCGGCACGATCATCGGCACGTCCCGGACCAACCCCTACGAGGGGGACGGCGGCGGGCCGGAGAAGATCGCGGCCATGCTCGAGCGCAACGGCATCGACGCCGTCGTCGCGATCGGCGGGGAGGGCACCCTGGCCGCCGCGAACCGGCTGGCCAACGAGGGCATCAAGGTCGTGGGGGTGCCCAAGACCATCGACAACGACCTGAACGCGACGGACTACACGTTCGGGTTCGACACCGCGGTGCAGATCGCCACCGACGCGATGGACCGGCTGCGCACCACCGGTGAGTCCCACTCCCGGTGCATGGTCGCCGAGGTGATGGGCCGGCACGCGGGCTGGATCGCCCTGCACTCGGGCGTCGCCTCCGGCGCGCACGCCATCCTCATCCCGGAGCAGAGCCTGGAGATGGACCGGGTGACCGGGTGGGTGCAGGAGGCGTTCGACCGCGGCCGCGCGCCGCTCGTCGTCGTCGCCGAGGGCTTCATCCCCGCCGGGTACGACGAGGCGTACTCCGACAAGGGCCTGGACGCGTTCGGACGGCCGCGGCTCGGGGGCATCGGCGAGTGGGTGACCGGTGAGATCGAGCGGATCACCGGTATCGAGAGCCGCAACACCATCCTCGGCCACATGCAGCGGGGCGGCACCCCCACCAGCTACGACCGCGTGCTCGCCACCCGGTTCGGCATGGCGGTGATCGACCTCGTCCTCGAGGAGCGCTGGGGGCACATGGTGGCCCTCGACGGCATCGACATCGTCCAGGTTCCGTTCGCCGAGGCCATCGGCAGCCTCAAGGTGGTGCCGCAGTCGCGGTACGACGAGGCAGCCCTGCTCTTCGGCTGAGTTCTCCGCCGGCCCGGGACGTCAGCCGCGCCGCGTGTTCAGCAGCCCCACCGGGCGACCGACCACCTGGCCGGCGTCGGGCGCGACGATGACCTCCTGCGCCGCCGCGTAACGGCTCTCGCCGTCGACGACGACGAGATCCGCGGCCGGGTCCACCGACCGCTTGACTACGGCCAGCGCGATCGGCCCCATCTCGCCGTGCTGCGCGACCGACGTGACCCGGCCGACCGTGCGATCGCCGCTGTGGACCTCGGCGCCGGCGGCCGGCAACGTGTGCTCCGAGCCGTCCAGGTGGAGGAACACGAGGCGACGCGGCGGGTGCCCGAGGTTGTGCACCCGGGCGACGGTCTCCTGCCCCTTGTAGCAACCCTTGGCCAGGTGGACCCCGGTGCGGATCAGATCGAGCTCGTGAGGGATGGTCTTCTCGTCCACGTCGCGGGCGTACCGGGGGCGCCAGGCCGCGATCCGCAGCGCCTCCGCGGCGCTGTTGCCCGCGAGTCCGACGCCCGCGTCGGCGAGCGCGTCCACCGTCGCCTCGAGCCCGGCGCGGGGGACGAGGAAGAGCGTCCAGCGCCATGACGCCGCGGGGTGGTCCGCGCTCACGGTGTAGGCGTAGCCGCCGGGACCGATCCTCGGCCAGGGGTCGGTGAAGCGCACGACGGCGTCGCGCAGGGGCGCGGGGGCGTCCTCGGGGTCGAGCGTGGTGCCGAGCGCCGCCCAGTCGGCGGTGACGTCGGCGACCTCCACCCGCAGCATGAACCGCATCGAGTCGAGCCACCGGGCCAGGTCCGCGTGCTGGCCGGCGTCGGTGAGCAGCCAGGTGCGTTCCCCGTCGTCGGTGACGAGCAGGTCGAACTCGATCCGGCCCTGGATGCTCAGCAGCAGGGTCTCGGTCGTCACGCCGGCCGGCAGGCCGGTCAATTGCTGGGACGACAGCGTGTGCAGCCAGCTGAGCCGATCCGGCCCGGTGACGGTCACGACGCCGCGGTTGCTCAGGTCCACCACGGCACGGCCGCGCGCCAGGGCGCGCTGCTCCTGGGCGGGGTCGCCGTAGTGGGCGGCCACGGGCGCGTCGACTCCCGCGTCGGGGACCGCGCCGTGGCGGGACAGCAAGGGGCTGGTGATGCTCATGATCTCCTCAACGGCGACGGCGTGGGCCGGCATTCCCTCGTCGGAGGAGGGTCGGTGTGCTCAGGTGCTGGGCCCTCAGGAGCGGTGCAGGCGGCCCGAGGCGTGCGTCTGCAGCGCCCGGCCGGCGGCGGCGATGTCCCATGCCCAGAGCAGGTCGCCCTCGACGAGGCCGTACATCCGGGTGGCGGCCCGGTAGTCCTTGGCGCCGGGCGCCCGCATGACGGCATCGGTGCTCAGGTCGATGCGGGGGCCCTTGATCTGGCCGACATACAGCTCGCTCACCCCACCGGGGTGGACGATGGTGGCCACGATGTCGAAACCACCGTCGTCGTTGCGCAGTTCCTCGACGTCGTCGGCGGTGCGCAGCGCGGGGACGATGTCGGCGGGCAGCATGCCGGGCCCGGAATCGGCGTCGTTCTGGGGCCGGTCCAGCTGCCAGATGCCCGTCTCCAGGGTCAACGGACGCAAACGGTGGCCGTCCTCGTCGATCAGCCACGACTCGTTGGTGTAGATCAGGTACGGCAGGCCGTTCTGCGCGAAGGTGATCTGCTGCTCGAACTGCTGGCTCTCCTCGTCCGCGTACCCGAGGACGCCGGTGCCCGTCCAGCTCCCGAGGAGCCAGGACAGGGGGACGAGTTCGGGGGTGAGGTCGGTGGGCAGTTCGAAGGGCATCGGCTCAGACTACTGCTGGCCCTTGAACAGCCGCCAGACGACGAAGCCGGCGAACCAGGCCATCGCCAGGCCGGCGATGACCAGCAGCACCAGGAAGAAGATCTCGAGAGCAACGATCGACATGCTGTCAGGGTACACGCGGCGCACCGCGTTCCCGGTCTTCCGGGACGCCCGCGACCCCGCCCCTCGGCCGGCGTCGGGCGCGGTCAGCCGGCGAGCAGCAGTTGCACCCCGTACACGGCCGAGCCGGCCGCGATCACCGGGCCGACGCCCGCCGCCACGGCACCCAACCGGGTCCGAGGCCCGCCGTCGGCCAGGACCATGCGCCGGAAGGTGGCGACCACCAGGCCCGCGACCGCGCCGAGCACCGCGGCGACGGCCGCGCCGGGCTCGTGCAGCAGCAGCGCGACCAGGGGCGCGACGGCCGTGGCCACCAGCACGCAGAGCGGGTCGATCACACGGTCCGGCCACGGCACCGCCGCCATCAGCACGGCCGCCACCGCGGCCACCGCGGTGGTGCCGATCAGCGCGGCGTGCTCATCGGTGGCCACGCGGAGCGATCCGATCCAGCCCGAGCCGAGGACGGTCAGCACGACGCCGGAGGAGGAGGCGACCAGGGACTCGAGCCGGCGGGCGGCGCCCGTGCCGCGCACGAGTTCGACCAGGAAGACGGCGATCACCCCCAGGCAGGCGACCAGTCCGGTCCAGGTCAGGTAGGCGCCGGGCGCGCGCACCGCGAGCAGGGCCGCCGCGATGCCGGCCAGGGCGATCACCACGCTGTGCGCGCGGGCCGCGGTCAGGCCCTGCAGCCGCACCCAGCCCGCTCCCGTGACGATCGCGGCCGCGATGACGACCCCCGTCATCGCCCCGACGCCCGCGGCGGCCGCCGCCACCAGCCCCACGAGCGTGAGCAGGGCGGCGGCACAGACGATGTTCAGCCTCACGCCCCCATCCTCCCGCACCGGCGGCCGGATCGGGGATGGCGGCCGCGCCCGGCACGGCTCCGCCGCGTCGCGTGTGTCACGCTTCCGCTCAGGGCGGAACGCGGATCGTATACTGGGACCGTCCTGACCTCCCGGGGGCGGGCGCCGATGACCGACGTGACCGACGACGCGCGCGTGAGACCACGACCGACGGAGGCAGAAATGTCGCACCTCCTGCTCCTCACCAACAGCACCGGTTCCTCCGTGGACGTGCTCCCTGCCCTCGAGCTGCTCAATCACCGGGTGCACATCCTCCCGGCCGAGCCCACCGCCCTGCTCGAGACCGAGCCGTGCGACGTCGTCCTGCTCGATGCGCGCCGCGACCTGGTCGGGGCACGGGCGCTCTCCCAGCTGCTCAAGGCCACCGGCCTGAGCGCACCGCTGGTGCTGGTGCTGACCGAGGGCGGCATGGCCGCCGTCTCCACCGCCTGGCGCGCCGACGACGTCGTGCTCGACTCGGCCGGGCCGGCCGAGGTCGAGGCCCGGCTCCGGCTGGCGGTCTCCCGCACGGACGCTGAGGCCGAGGACAGCGGCGAGATCCGCGCCGGCGGCGTCGTCATCGACGAGGCCAGCTACACCGCCCGCGTCTCGGGACAGATCCTCAACCTCACCTACAAGGAGTTCGAGCTGCTCAAGTACCTGGCGCAGCACCCGGGCCGGGTCTTCACCCGCAGCCAGCTGCTGCACGAGGTGTGGGGCTACGACTACTACGGCGGCACCCGCACCGTGGACGTGCACGTGCGGCGGCTGCGCGCCAAGCTCGGCCCGGACCACGAGACCCTGATCGGGACCGTGCGCAACGTCGGCTACCGGTTCGCCGCGACGCGGCTGGACGAGGACGCCCTCGAGGGCGCCGACGCCTGACCCGGCGCGCGCGGGCCGGCCCACGCACCACGAACGAACGAAGGGCCCGACCAGGTGGTCGGGCCCTTCGCGGTGCTGGTGGAGGACGTACGGGTCGAACGTACCGAGGGCACCCCACTGGTGCATCCCCCTCGTCCCGGCAGCGGGAACGGCCACGACGCTAGCCGATCCCGCGCGGCCGGCGCAAACCGCGGCGCCCCGCCCCGCCGACGTCGTCGCGCGGGTACCTCGTCACGCGGACACGCCGGTTCACGGACACGAGGCTCGCGCGGTTGCGCCGGGGCGCCCCATCGCCTAGGCAGGAGGGCATGAGTACCCCGCGCTGGCAGATCGACACCGTCCGCTCCCGCCCCACCGACGCGACCCTGGCGCAGCTCGGGTCCCTCGCCGGCACCGCCCGCAGCACCGACGGCCACCCGCCGTTCTCCGACCAGACCCTCGTCAGCCTGCGCGGCGGCGACGCCGACGGACGCCGGGTGACCACGCTGCTCGCCCGCGAGCGCGACCGGGCCGACGCGGCCGCCGCCCCGGTCGGCGCGGCGGTTCTCGTCGCCGACGGCGACGGCGCCCCCCTGCTCGAACTCGTGGTGGCCCCCCGGCATCGCCGCGCCGGGGCGGCGTCCGCCCTGCTGGCGGCCGCGGCCGCGCTGCCCGAGACCCGCGACGCGGGGGTGCGCACCTGGTCCCACGGGGACCACCCGGCCGCGCGCGTCCTCGCCGACCGGAACCGGTACACCGTGGTGCGGGAGCTGTGGCGGATGAGCGCACCCGTCGCCGCCGTCGCCCCCGCGAACGCCGTCCCGGCGTCGGCCGACGGCACCCGGGTGCGCGCCTTCCGGCCCGGCGACGAGGCGGCGCTGCTCGACCTCAACCGCGCGGCGTTCGCGCACCACCCCGAGCAGGGTGCGTTGACGGCCGGTGACCTGGCGGACCTGATGGCCCAGGACTGGTTCGACGCGGACGGCCTGTTCCTCGCCGAACGCACGACCGACCCGGCCACCGGCGGCCCGCTGCTCGGGTTCCACTGGACCAAGATCGACCCCGCCGAACCGGACGAGGGCGAGATCTACGTGCTCGGGGTACACCCCGACGCCCAGGGCCGCGGCCTCGGCCGGGTGCTGACCGCGGCGGGCCTGGCCCACCTGCGCCGCCGCGGGGTCGAGACCATCACCCTGTACGTCGACGCGGACAACACGGCGGCCGTGCGGCTCTACACCGCGGTGGGCTTCGTCCGGGCGGACGTCGACGTCCTCTACGCCCCGGCCACCGGCGCCGTCGGCAGCCAGTAATCTGGGAAACGGCCCGGCACCCGCACCCGCGACAGGAGACTCATGGACCAGCAGTCATCGGTCGACAGCACCGCGCAGGCCGACGGGGCCGCGCGGATGGGCACCGCTGCACCCTTCACGTTCTCCGAGGTGGCCGCCGCGCGCGCGACCCAGGACCGGATCGACATCCCCGACTTCGCCCCCGTGCTGCACCCGGACGGCGACGTCGGGCCGGACCGCTTCCTCGACCGGGAGCTGAGCTGGCTCGCGTTCAACGCCCGCGTCCTGGAGCTCGCGGAGGACCCGACCCTCTACCTGCTGGAGCGGGTCAACTTCCTCTCCATCTTCGCGTCCAACCTCGACGAGTTCTTCATGGTCCGCGTCGCGGGGTTGAAGCGGCGGATCGCGGCGGGCCTCGCCGTGCCCTCCCCCGCCGGCCTCAGCCCCCTCGAGGTGCTGGACCAGATCTCCGAGAAGGCGCACGAGCTGATGCAGCGCCACGCCGCCGTCTTCACCGACCAGATCCTGCCGGCCCTCGAGCGCGAGTCCATCCACCTGACGTCCTGGGACGAACTGAACGACGCCGAGCGCGCCCGGCTGACCGACTTCTTCGTCCAGAAGGTGTTCCCGATCCTCACCCCGCTGGCGGTCGACCCGGCGCACCCGTTCCCGTACATCTCGGGGCTCTCCCTGAACCTGGCCGTGATCGTCCGCAACCCGCTCACCGGCAAGGACCTGTTCGCCCGGCTCAAGGTCCCGGACCAGCTGCCACGGCTGATCCCCGTGGACGGCCCGCGCGCCGGGCACTCCCCCGGCCGCACGGCCCGGTTCCTCCCGCTCGAGGACGTCATCGCCGAGCACCTCGAGGAACTGTTCCCCGGCATGGAGGTGCTGGAGAAGCACACCTTCCGGGTCACCCGCAACGAGGACCTCGAGGTCGAGGAGGACGACGCCGAGAACCTCCTGCAGGCCCTCGAGAAGGAGCTGCTGCGCCGCCGGTTCGGTCCGCCCGTGCGCCTGGAGGTCCGCACCGACATCAATCCGAGCGTCCGGCAGCTGCTCGAGCGCGAGCTCGGCGTCGATGAGCACGAGGTGTACGCCCTGTCCGGGCTGCTGGACCTGCGGGGCCTCGGCGTGATCGCGAGGATCGACCGCTCCGACCTGCACTACCCGAAGGCCGTGCCGCACACGAACCGGGACCTGAACGAGAGCGAGACGGCCAAGGCCGCCAACGTGTTCGCCGCGATGCGGCGCCGCGACATCCTGCTGCACCACCCGTACGACTCGTTCTCCACCAGCGTCCAGGCGTTCCTCGAACAGGCCGCCGCGGACAAGCGGGTGCAGGCCATCAAGCAGACCCTGTACCGCACCTCCGGCGACTCCCCGATCGTCGACGCCCTGGTGGACGCCGCGGAGGCCGGCAAGCAGGTCCTCGCCCTGGTGGAGATCAAGGCGCGGTTCGACGAGCAGGCGAACATCTCCTGGGCGCGCAAACTCGAGCAGGCGGGGGTGCACGTGGTCTACGGCATCGTCGGTCTGAAGACCCACTGCAAGCTCTCCCTCGTGGTCCGGCAGGAGAGCGACGGGCTGCGCCGTTACTGCCACATCGGCACCGGCAACTACCACCCGTCCACCGCCCGGTACTACGAGGACATGGGCCTGCTGACCTCCGACCCACAGGTGGGCGAGGACCTCTCCCGGCTGTTCAACCAGCTCTCCGGTTACGCGCCGCGGTCCACGTTCAAGCGGCTGTTGGTCGCCCCGCGGTCCCTGCGGTCGGGATTGATCGACCGGATCGAGAAGGAGATCGCCAACCGGCGGGCGGGGCTGGCGGCGCGGATCCAGATCAAGGTCAACTCGATGGTGGACGAGGCGATCATCGACGCCCTGTACCGGGCCTCGCAGGCCGGGGTCGCCGTCGACGTCGTCGTGCGCGGCATCTGCTCGCTGCGGCCCGGGGTTCCCGGTCTGAGCGAGAACATCACCGTCCGGTCGATCCTCGGCCGCTTCCTCGAGCACTCGCGGATCTTCGCCTTCGCGAACGGCGGCAACCCGGTGGTGTTCATCGGCTCGGCCGACATGATGCACCGCAACCTGGACCGCCGGGTCGAGGCGCTCGTGCAGCTGAAGTCGCCGACGCAGATCCGCGACGTGATCGCCCTGCTCGACCGGTACATCGACGACGGCACCTCCAGCTGGCACCTCGACGAGGACGGCGCGTGGGAACGGCATTCCCGCGCCGAGGACGGCAGCCCGCTCACCGACATCCAGACCATGCTGCTCGAGTCCCGCGCCCACCCGCGGGCGGCGTCGATCCGATGACGGGTGTCTCGATCCGGGTCGGGACCGCGTCCCGGCCCCTCCGGCCCGCGAGGCGGCCCGGTGCCTGATACCGCCCGCGCCCGCGCCGTCGTCCTCGCCGCGGGTGCCCTCTGCTGGCGGCTGCGCGGCGGGCAGCTCGAGGTGCTGCTCATCCACCGGCCCCGGTACGACGACTGGTCCTGGCCCAAGGGCAAGCAGGACGACGGGGAGGCCCTGCCCCAGACCGCCGTCCGCGAGGTCGAGGAGGAGGCCGGGGTCCGGATCACCCTCGGCATCGCCCTGCCCACGGCCACGTACGCCGTGGCGGCCGGCCGCAAGGACGTCTCCTACTGGGCGGCGCAGCTGCACCCCGCCACCGTCGCCGAACCGGACGGCAAGGAGGTGGACCGGGTCCGCTGGGCCGACCCCGCGACCGCGGCCCGGCTGCTGACCAACCCCACCGACCGGGAGCCGCTCGACGCGCTCGTCACGGCGCACGACGCCGGCACGCTGGCCACCCGCGAGGTGCTCGTCATCCGGCACGCCAAGGCCAAACCCCGGTCGGGGTGGACCCACGCCGAGGGCCAGCGGCCGCTCGCGGCGACCGGTCGCCGGCAGGCGCACGCGCTCGCCGGCCTCCTGGTCGCCTGGCGACCGCACCGGATCGTCACCAGTCCGTGGCTGCGGTGCACCCAGACCATCTCGCCGTACGCCAGGAAGCACGACGTGAAGGTGGTCACCGAGTCCGCCCTGACGGAGGCGAACGCGCGGCGCAAGCCCCGCCGGGCAGCAGCCGCGATGGAGAAGGTGCTGGAGAAGTCCCGTCCGATGGCCGTCTGCACCCACCGTCCCGTGCTGCCCGTCGTCCTCGAGGTCATCGCCGCGCACGCCGGCGCGGACCTCGCGCGGCAGCTGCCCGACGCCGACCCGTACCTGAGCCCCGGCGAGGTGCTCGTGCTGCACGTGAGCACCGCCGAGCCCGGCCGGATCGTCGGCGTCGAACGTCACCAGCCCTTCGACGATTGAGCGACCCCACGGTCCTAGACTGGTCGTCGTGAGCATCGCGACGCCGTACGAAGACCTGCTCCGCGAGGTCCTCGCGGACGGCACCCCGAAGCCGGATCGGACGGGGACCGGGACCCGCAGCGTCTTCGGGCGGCAGCTGCGGTTCGACCTGGCCGACTCGTTCCCGCTGATCACCACCAAGCGGGTGCACTTCAAGTCGGTGGCCCTCGAACTGCTGTGGTTCCTGCGCGGCGATTCCAATGTGCGCTGGCTGCAGGAGCGGGGCGTGCGGATCTGGAACGAGTGGGCCGACGAGGACGGCGAACTCGGGCCGGTGTACGGCGTGCAGTGGCGCTCGTGGCCCACCCCCGACGGCCGGCACATCGACCAGATCAGCCAGGTGGTCGATTCCCTGCGGACCACGCCGGACTCCCGCCGGCACATCGTCTCCGCCTGGAACGTCGCGGAGATCGAGAACATGGCGCTGCCCCCGTGCCACGCCTTCTTCCAGTTCTACGTGCAGCCGCAGCCCGACGGGCCGGGGCGGCTCTCCTGCCAGCTGTACCAGCGCAGCGCCGACCTGTTCCTCGGCGTGCCCTTCAACATCGCCTCCTACGCACTGCTGACCCGGATGGTCGCCCAGCAGACCGACCTGCTGCCCGGCGAGTTCATCTGGACCGGCGGCGACTGCCACATCTACGAGGATCACTTGGCCCAGGTCACCGAGCAGCTGACCCGCGACCCCTACCCGTACCCGCAGCTGCTCCTGACCCGGCGGCCCGCGAGCATCCTCGACTACGCGTACGAGGACTTCTCCGTGGTCGACTACCAGCACCACCCCACCATCACGGCACCGATCGCGGTCTGACGGCGATCGGGACCCACCACCTGCAACGGAGGCACGACGATGACGACGACGCCGGCACCGCCCCTGCACGCCGACTGGGCCGACCTGACCCTGGACGAGGACCCGGACCGCGGCCGGTTCAACCTGCTGATGGGCCCCACCTACCTCGGGTTCGTCGGGTACACCGTGCGGGAGGACGGCGTCGTGGTGCTCCAGCACACGATCATCGCCGAGCAGTACGGCCGGCAGGGCTACGCGCGGGCGCTCGTGACGCTGGTGCTCGACCGGTTGCGGGAGCGCGGGGTGCGGATCGTGCCCGAGTGCAGCTACGTGCAGGACTACCTGCGTCGCTTCCCCCAGTACGACGACCTGGTCACCGCGTGACGGCGGTCCCCGCGGCGACGGGATCCACCGGTCATCACGCGCCGCCGATCGGGCTGATCTGGGCGCAGGCGCACGGCGGGGTGATCGGCAGGGACGGCGGGATGCCCTGGCACGTGCCCGAGGACCTGCGCCACTTCAGCGCCCGCACCACCGGCCACCCGGTGATCATGGGACGGACCACGTGGGAGTCCTTCCCCGACCGGTTCCGGCCGCTGCCGGACCGCACCAACATCGTGCTGACCCGCAACCCCGAGGTCGATCCGGAGGGCGCCGTCGTCGCCGGTGACCTGACCACCGCGCTGGCCGACGCCGCCCGGGCGCCGGGGGCGGAGCGCGTGTGGGTGATCGGCGGCAGCGCCGTGTTCACCGAGGCCGAACCGCTCGCCGACGTCGCCGTCGTCACCGACCTGGACCTGGACGTCGACGGGGACACGGTCGCCCCGGAGCTCGGCGACGGCTGGGCCGCCGAGCGTCGCGAACCGGCGGACGGGTCGTGGCTCACGTCGACGGGCGGCACCCGCTACCGGTTCACCTGGTACCGCCGCGGCTCGGCCCCGGCCTGATCGATCCTCTCCGTGACGCGGCCCGCAGACGGCACGGAGCCCGTTTCTCTACACTGGAGGCCATGACCTCCCCCGCTGTGACTGCCGCACGCCCCGCCCCGGACGCGTCGACCACGACCGTCGGCTTCGTGGGCTGGCGCGGCATGGTCGGATCCGTGCTGATGCAGCGGATGCGCGAGGAGGGCGATTTCGCGGGCATCGACCCGGTCTTCTTCTCCACCTCCAACGCCGGCGGCCCCGCCCCGTCCTTCGCCGAGGGCGCCCCGGCGCTGCAGGACGCGCACGACCTCGAGGCGCTGGCGAAGCTGCCGATCATCGTCACCGCCCAGGGCGGGGACTACACGAAGGACGTGCACCCGCGGCTGCGGGCGGCCGGCTGGGACGGGCTGTGGATCGACGCGGCATCGACCCTGCGGCAGGCGGAGGACTCCGTCATCGTCCTCGACCCCGTGAACCGGTCCGTGATCGACGCCGCGCTCGCCGGCGGTATCAAGGACTTCATCGGCGGCAACTGCACCGTCTCCTGCATGCTGATGGGCCTGGGCGGCCTGTTCACGGCCGGCCTCGTCGAGTGGGGCACGGCGATGACGTACCAGGCCGCGTCCGGCGGCGGCGCCCGGCACATGCGCGAGCTGATCAGCCAGTTCGGCGCCATCCACGGCGCGGTGGCCGGCGAGCTCGCGGACCCGGCGTCGGCCATCCTCGAGATCGACCGCAAGGTCCTCGCCACCCAGCAGGATCCCGGCCTGGACGCCTCCCGCTTCGGCGTGCCGCTGGCCGGTTCGCTGATCCCCTGGATCGACGCGGACCTGGGCGACGGCATGTCGAAGGAGGAGTGGAAGGCCGGCGCGGAGACCAACAAGATCCTCGGCCTCGGTCAGCCCGGCCCCGGCGGGGTGCCCGGTACCACCGCGATCCCGTTCGACAGCCTGTGCGTGCGCGTGGGCACCCTGCGCTGCCACTCGCAGGCCATCACCCTCAAGCTCACCGAGGATCTGCCTGTCGCGGAGATCGAGCGGATCATCGACGCGGACAACCCGTGGGCGCACGTGGTGCCCAACACCAAGGAGGACACCGTCCGGGATCTGACCCCGGTGGCGGTGACCGGCACGATGGACATCCCGGTCGGCCGGATCCGCAAGCTCGCCATGGGCCCGGAGTACATCAGCGCGTTCACCGTGGGCGACCAGCTGCTGTGGGGCGCCGCGGAGCCGCTGCGACGGATGTTGCGGATCGCCCTCGGCACCCTCTGATCCGCGTCATCTCGCTGACGGGCTGAGGGCAGTTCTGTCGGTGGCGCGGTCCATGCTGGCGTCATGGAGTACCGCACCATCGACGACGCGCTGCACGGCTTCGTCGTCTCCTGCCTTGGCGGCAGGACCCTGCCCGCGGCCCGGCGGATCGTGGCCGTCGACGCCGCCCTGCGCCACTGGATCGACACCGACGGCGCCGACGCGCTCCACCCGGACGAGCGCGTGCTCGTCGGTCTCGAACGCGACCTCGGCACCGCCGAGCCCCTGGCGCGACTGCTGCCGGCTCACCGGCTGCTGAGCCTGCTTCCGGGCTTCATCGCCGCCACCCCGGCCCCCACCGCGGTGCGCCGTGCCCGCCTGACCCAGGTGTGGCGGCTGGTGCAGTGGCTGCGCAGCCGGGACCTGGTCGACGTGACCGCGCACGCCGAGGACATCGCCCGGATCCGGGAAGCGCTCGCCGCCGTGCGCATCTCGCGGTACCGGTAGTCGTGGTGAGCGCTAGAGGGCGGTCCCGATCAGCAGCGGCTCGGGGTGCAGGTCGATGCCGAACCGGTCGCGCACGCCGTCGCGCACCGCCCGGGCCACGCCGAGCACGTCCGCCGTGCTCGCCTCGCCCCGGTTGGTCACCGCCAGGGTGTGCTTGGTCGACAGGCTGGCCCGGCCGTCGGCGAGCTCCTCCCCCGGGGTGCCCGGCAGGCCGTAGCCCTTGCCGAAGCCGGCCCGGTCGATCAGCCAGGCAGCGCTGAGCTTGACCGTCCCGTCCCCGGCGGGGTACCGCGGCGCGTCCTCGGGCAGCGCCGCGGCCTCCTCGACGGGCACGATCGGGTTGGTGAAGAAGGACCCCGTGCTGAACGTGTCCCGGTCCTCGGGGTCCAGCACCATGCCCTTCCCGCCGCGCAGCCGCAGCACCGCCCGGCGCACGTCGGTGGCGTAGGCCTTCGCGCCCACCTCGACGTCGAGGGCACGGGCCAGCTCGGCGTACCGGATGGGCGCGCTCATCCGGCCGATGGCGAGCTGGAAGTCCACGGTCAGCACGACGTAGCGGGGCGATCCGTCCACGGTGGTGCGCTTGAGCAGGGAGTCGCGGTAGCTGAAGCGCAGGTCGTGGTTGAACAGCGTGCGGACGGCGTTCGTCTCCCGGTCCCAGCACCGGACGCTGGCGATGGTGGCCGAGACGTCGGCACCGTACGCGCCCACATTCTGCACGGGCGTGGCTCCGGTCGACCCGGGGATGCCCGAGAGGGCCTCGAGGCCGGCGTAGGCGTGCAGGACGGTGAACTGCACCAGGTCGTCCCACGGATGCCCGGCGGCGACCCGGACGAACACGCCGCCGCAGGTGTCCTCGGAGTCGACCCGGTGACCGGTGCTGGCGATCTGCAGCACCGTGCCGTCGAAACCCTCGTCGGCGATGACGAGATTCGAGCCGCCGCCGACGATCAGCAGCCGCTCACCGGCGGCGTCGGCCTCCCGGACACATCCGATGATGTCGTCCTCGCTGCGGGCGGTGACGAGTCGCCGGGCGGGACCGCCGGTGCCGAGGGTGGTCAGCTCCGCGAGCCGCGTCCCGGTCACCAGACCTTGACCTGCGCCTGGGACTTGGCGAGCACCTTCGTGCCGTCCAGTGTCACCGTCAGGTCGATCCGGGCCAGCTGGTTGTCCTCGTCCAGCGCCCCGACGGCGCCGCTGACCTGCAGCACCGCGCCCGGGCCGGTGAGCTCGTTGGCCACGGGCACCGGTTTGGTGAACCGCGCCTGGTAGTCGACGACGGCGGCGGGATTGCCGATCCAGTCGACGACGAGCTGGACGGCCGTGCCCATCGTGAACATGCCGTGGGCGATGACGCCGGGCAGCTCGACCGAGCGGGCCACGTCCTCGTTCCAGTGGATGGGGTTGAAATCGCCGGAGGCGCCCGCGTAGCGGACGAGGTCCGCGCGGGAGATCTCGACGGTGCGTTCGCCGATCGCCGTCCCCACGGCGAGGTCGGCCCAGGTCACGCTCACGCGTCGTCCCCCCGCACGATCAGGGTCGAGACCGCGGTGGCGACCCGCTCGCCCTCGACGGTGGCGATCTCGGCGCGCGTGGTGATCATCGCGCCCGCGGCAGTGGAACGCAGCGTGTCGACGTGCAGCTCGGCGGTCAGTTCGTCGCCGGCCTGGATCGGCTGGTGGTGGGTGAAGCGCTGCTCGGCGTGCACGACCCGGGAGAAGTCGATGCCGGCCTCCTCGTCGCCGACCAGCTGCGCCTCCGCCCGCTGCGAGACGATGATGGCGAAGGTCGGCGGGGCGACGACGTCGCGGTACCCGAGATCCTGGGCGGCCTCCAGCTCGAAGTGCGCCGGGTGCGTGGCCTTCACGGCCCGGGCGAACTCGCCGATCTTCTCCCGCCCGACGGCGTACGGCGGCGTGGCCGGATACACCTTCCCCTGCAGGTCCTGGTTCACTGGCACGTCGCGGTCCTCACGTCGTTCGTCACGGGCATCATCGAGCATAGTCAGTGCCCGCCGGTGGAGGGCGCTGACCCGGCCGGCCGGGTGAGGCGGCCGCGGTCCTACCATGAGGGGGTGAACGGGCGCCGACGGTTGACCCAGGCCGCGTGGCGGCGGGCCACGGAGTGGCCGCTGATCGCCGCCGCCCTGCTCTACACCGCCGGGTTCGCGTGGCAGGTGATCGAGGAGCCGGGCGGGCCCCTCGGCGGTGCCCTCGAGGTGGGGCTGTGGCTGCTGTGGGCCGTGTTCGCCGCCGACTACGTCGTCATGATCGTCACCGCGCACGACCGGGCCCGGTGGTTCGTGCGCAACCTGCACGAGCTGCTGCTCGTGGTGCTCCCGATGTTCCGGCCGCTGCGGCTGCTGCGGCTGATCAGCGTCGCGATGATGCTGGAGCGCCGGATCGGGCCGCGGATCCAGGGCCGGGTCTTCCTCTACGGCCTGTCCTCGGCGCTGCTCGTGGTGCTGATCGGCTCGATCGCCGTGCTCGACGCGGAGAAGCACGCCCCCGGGACCACCATCACCACCTTCGGCGACGCCCTGTGGTGGGCGGTCGTGACCATCACGACCGCCGGGTACGGCGACCTGTACCCCGTGACGCCGCTCGGCCGGCTGATCGCCGTCGGGCTGATGATCAGCGGCATCGCCGTCATCGGCCTCGTCACGGCGACCCTGGCCTCGTGGCTGATGCAGCGGGTGGTGAGCGAGGAGATCGTCGAGGAGGTCGAGGACGAGGAGGCCCCGTTGCGACGGCAGGTGGCCGTGCTGACCGAGCAGGTCGCCCGGCTGAGCGCTCAGGTGGACCGGCTGGCCGGTGCGCCGCGCAGCGACGCGGCGACCGGTGATTCCGCACGGCGCCCCGAGCACTGACCGTCCGACGGGTCTGACGCCGGCGACGGAACAACACAGGCCCCCGGCTGACGCCGAGGGCCTGGTGTGTATCCGGTAGCGGTGCCGGGGCTCGATCCCGGGACCTCACGATTATGAGTCGTGCGCTCTGACCAACTGAGCTACACCGCCATTCACGGGAACGCCCGCGCCGCGTCTGCTGACGATCATGCGCGGGCGTGAACCGTGAGAGCCCCGACCGGGAATCGATCCCGGGACCTCCATCTTACCAAGATGGCGCTCTACCACTGAGCTATCGGGGCAACGATCGATTACTCTACCAGCGCGCTCACGCCGGACGAAATCGACCTCCGACGCGGCCGGTCAGGGTTCGCCGACCGCGTCGTTCCGGGCGAGGAGGGCCCTCAGCCCTTCCGGTTCCAGGGCTTGTCGCGGCCCTTCCCGCCACCGTGATCGGGCCGGTCACCGCGCTTCCGGTCGGCCCGGTCCTCGCGCCGCCGGAAGCCGTCAGCCTGGGCGGACCGGCCCGCGTGCCGATTGCCGCCGCGCGGCCCCCGGTCCAGTTCGAGCTCGATCAGCTGCCCGCCGATCCGGGTGCGGGAGAGCGCTCGCAGGGTCTGCTCGGGCAGCTCCGCCGGCAGCTCGACCAGGGAGTGGTCGGAGCGGATGTCGATCCCGCCGATGTCGGACGAGTCGATGCCGCCCTCGTTGGCGATGGCGCCGACGATCGAGCCCGGCATCACCCGCTGGCGACGGCCGACGGCGATCCGGTAGGTGGCCTTGCCGGCGCCGGGGCCGCGGCCGGAGGTCCGGCCCCGGTCCTTGCCTCCGCGCGGGCCCTTCGCCGGCAGCGGCGGCGGCTCCTCCATGAGCAGCGGGCGGCCGCCCTGGGCCATGACGGCGAGAGCCGCCGCGACCTCGACCGCGTCGACGTCCTGCTCACGCACGTACTCCTCGACCAGGTCGCGGAACACGCTGAGGTCCTCGGCCTGCCGGGTCTGGGTGATCTGCTCGGCGAAACGCCCGATGCGGGTGCTGTTGACGGCGTCCACCGACGGCAGGGTCATCTGCTCGACCGGCTGGCGGGTGGCCCGCTCGATGGAGCGCAGCAGGTACTTCTCGCGCGGCGTCATGAACAGGATGGCGTCACCGGCACGCCCGGCGCGGCCGGTGCGGCCGATGCGGTGCACGTAGGACTCGGTGTCGTGCGGGATGTCGTAGTTGATCACCAGGCTGATCCGCTCGACGTCCAGGCCTCGGGCGGCGACGTCGGTGGCGACCAGGACGTCGACGTTGCCGCTGCGCAGCGCGTCGACGGTGCGCTCCCGCTGGGTCTGGGGGATGTCGCCGTTGATCGCGGCGGCGGTGAAGCCGCGGGCGGTCAGCTTGTCGGCGAGTTCCTCCGTGGCGAGCTTGGTACGCACGAAGACGATGACGCCGTCGTACTGCTCGACCTCGAGGATGCGGGTGATCGCGTCGAGCTTGTGCGGGTTCATCACCTGCACGTACCGCTGCCGGATGTTGGCGCGGGTGGTGGTCTTCGCGGCGACCGTGATCTCCGCGGGGTCGTTCAGGTACTTCGCGGCGATCTTGCGGATGGCCGGCGGCATGGTGGCGGAGAACAGGGCCACCTGCTTCTGCTCCGGGGTGGAGGCGAGGATCGTCTCGACGTCCTCGGCGAAGCCCATCCGCAGCATCTCGTCGGCCTCGTCGAGGACGACGTACTGCAACCCGGACAGGTCGAGGGAGCCCTTGCTGATGTGGTCGATGACGCGACCGGGGGTGCCGACGACGACCTGGGCGCCGCGGCGCAGGCCGGCCAGCTGCGGGCCGTAGGGGGATCCACCGTAGACGGGGAGCACGGTGAAACCGTCCAGATGTGCGGCGTAGGTGGAGAACGCCTCGGCCACCTGCAGCGCCAGCTCGCGGGTCGGGGCGAGCACGAGCACCTGCGGCGACGAGGCCGGGCCGTGCACGTCGTTCAGCTCGGCGAGCTTGGACAGCGCGGGCACGGCGAACGCGGCGGTCTTGCCGGTGCCGGTCTGGGCGAGGCCGACGACGTCGCGGCCGGCCAGCAGCGCGGGGATGGTCGCCGCCTGGATGGGCGACGGGTTCTCGTAGCCGATGTCGGTCAGCGCCGACAGCACGCGGCCGTCGATGCCGAGGTCGGTGAAGCGGACCCGGTCCTCGTCGGCATCGGGCTGCGTGGTGGCGTGGTCCGTGGCCTCGGCGGTGGCGTTCTCCGGGGTGCTCGCCGGGGCGGCGTCGGTGCTCTGGGGGGTCGTGGCGGTCTCGGTGGTCGTGGTGTCCTCGGACATGGTCCTCATTCGTGAGCGCGGGAAGCACCGACCCGGGGCACGGGTGGTGTCGTCATCGGTGGTGGCGTTGACCCGGCTGGGCTCGGGAGCCAGTGCAGAGCCGGCACGCTGCCGGCGGGCTGATGGCCCGCGCACGTCCGGCCACGAGGCCGGACTGACGGGCATGTCCGCGGATCGAAGGTCCGGCTCCGGAAGATCGGGAGCCGGGACGCGGGGACACGAGGAACGGGCGAACCGCCACGGGGAAACAGGACCAGTCTACAGGCTGGACCCGCCGTCCCGACCGTGAGACGTGTCTCCTTCGCGCCGGCGGAAGCCGGGCGGAGGCACGGCCGACGTTCCCGCGGCCGGAGATCCACCACGTGTCGGCCGTGATCGGGCCTATGCTGCCCGGGTGCATACACCCCGGCGGGAACACCCGTGACGACCGGCCGCACCCTGACCGCTGCGGCGGTGGTGGCCGCCGCCGTCCTGCTGGTCACCGGCGCCCTGCCCCTGCGCGAGGCGCTGCTGCTGGCCGACCGCGCCGTCCCCGTGCTCGTCTTCGTGGCCGCGATGACGGTGGTGACGGAGCTGCTGGAGGCTGCCGGCCTGTTCCACCGGGTCGCGTACGGCGTCGCCCGCCTGGCCCGAGGACGCACGCTGGTGCTGTGGGCGCTGGCCGCCGCGCTCTGCGTCGTGACGACCGCCCTGTTCTCGCTCGACACCACAGCCGTGCTGCTGACGCCGGTGCTCGTGGTGGTGGCCCGGGCGTGCGGCCTGCCGGTGCGCCCGTTCGCCCTGCTGTGCATCATGCTCGCCAACACGGCTTCGCTGTTCCTGCCGGTGTCCAACCTCACCAACCTGCTGGCGCAGCACCGGCTCGCGTGGTCCCCGGTGCGATTCGTCGGCGCGGCGTGGCTGCCGGCGATCGTCGCGTGCGTCGTGCCGGTCGTGGTGCTCACCCTGCTGCACCGACGCGCGGTGACCGGTCGGTACGGCGTGCCGGACACGCGGCCCCTCGCCGATCCCGTGCTGCTGCGGATCAGCCAGATGACCGTGGTCGTGCTGATGGTCGCGCTGGTCAGCGGCATGCCGGTGTGGATTCCGGCCGTCGCGGCCGCGGTCGTCCTGCTGGTGGCGACGACCCGGCGCACCCGCGTGATCCCCTCGCCGGGACTGGTCCCGTGGCGGATCCTGCTGCTCACCGGCGCCCTCTTCGTGGCGGTGGAGACGGTGCACGCCCGCGGCCTCGACGCCGGGCTGCAGGCCGCCGCCGCCGGCGGACGGGACGCCGGGTCGCTGGCCGTGCTCGCGGGCCTCGCCGCGGTCTCGGCGAACGTCGCCAACAATCTGCCCGCCTACCTGCTGCTCGAACCGGCCGCCGGGACCGACGCGGCGCGTCTGCTGGCCCTGTTGATCGGCGTCAATGTCGGCCCGCTGATCACGCCGTGGGCGTCCCTGGCCACGATGCTCTGGCACCGGCGGCTGTCCACCCTGGGTGAGCCCGTCGGCTGGGGCGGATTCGCGGCGACCGGCGCCCTGATCGCGGTCCTCACGGTGTCTGCCGGCACACTCGCCCTGGTGCTCGTCCCGCCGGCGTGAGCCGTCCGCGCGCACGGTTCTGTCGGTCCGCGGTGACACAATCGAGGCATGACCCTGACCGCTCCCGCGCCCACCGTCGGCGGCTCCGGCACGGCACCGGCGGCCGTGCCGAAACCGGTCGTCGACGACGCCGCGCGCGTGCGGACGGACCGGGTGCTGACCGCGTCCCCCGTGGAGGCGCAGGCCGTCTTCGTCGTCCCCGGTGGCTACGACCTGAGGGCGAGCCTGGGCATCCTCCAGCACGGCGTGCAGGATCCGAGCATGCGGCTGGACCCGGACCGCGGGGCGGGGTGCTGGATGGCATTCGGAACGGGGCGCGGCCCCGCGTCGCTGCGACTCGACGCGCGCCGCCTCCCGGGACCCCCGGCGGCCGGGCACACCGGTGCCGGCCCGGCGGACGTGGCCGTGCACGCCCGCGCCTACGGCCCGGGCGCGGCCGACGCCCTCGCGGCCGTCCCGGCCCTGCTCGGCGCCCACGACGACTGGACGGGCCTGGAGGCGGAGCCCCTGGCTGACGTCCTGCCACCGTTCATCGCCCGCACCCGTCGCGCTCGCGGCGACGTCCGGCTGCCGACGGCGGGCCGGGTGCTGGACTTCGCCGTCATCGCCGTGCTGGGACAGAAGATCACCGGCCTGGAAGCCAAACGCGCGTGGCAGTACCTGGTGTCACGATTCGGCAGCCCCGCGCCCGGCCCGGTGCCCGTCGGCCTGACGATCCCGCCGACCGGGGAGCAGTGGCGGCGCGTGCCGTCCTGGCACTGGCACCGCGCCGGCGTCGACCACAGCCGGTCCACGACGATCCTGCGGATGGCGCAGCGCGCGAGCGCCCTGGAGCGGCTCGCCGCCCTGCCGTGCGGCGACGAGCTCGTGACCCGGCTGACGTCCATTCCCGGGGTGGGGCCGTGGACGGCGGCGGAGACGACGCAGCGCACGCACGGTGACCCCGATTCGGTCAGCATCGGCGATTTCCACCTCGCCAAGGATGTGGGCTGGGCGTTCACCGGCGGCGCCGTCGACGACGCCGGCATGATGCGCATCCTCGAGCCCTTCAGCGGGCACCGGCAGCGCGTGGTCCGGCTGATGTACCTCTCCGGCTTCCGGCGTCCGCGCTTCGCGCCGCGACTCGCCCCGGCGGACCACCGCTTCCACTGAGACCACCGGGCGGCTCCGGGGAAGAAGAACGGCCCGGACGCGAGTGCGTCCGGGCCGTGCGGGGGTCGTCGAGGGACGACCAGATCAGGCGAGGGGGCCGAGGTTGGCCGGGTCCTCCGTGGTGCCGGTGCGGTGCGCCGTGTCGCCGCCTTGCTGGCCGGCCCCCCCGGACTGCTGCGCCCCACCCTGCTGCGGCTGAGCGTCGGCCTGGGCCTGCTGCTGAGCGACGGCCGCGTGGACCTCGGTCATGTCCAGGCCCTTGACCGCGGCGATCAGCTGGTCGAGTGACCCCTTGTCCAGGGCACCGGCCTGGTTGAACACCATGACCTTCTCCCGGAACGCCATCAGCGTCGGGATGGACGTGATGCCGGCCGCGGCGGCCAGCTGCTGCTCGGCCTCGGTGTCGACCTTGCCGAAGACGACGTCCTCGTTCTCGGCGGAGGCGGCGTCGAAGACGGGAGCGAACTGCTTGCAGGGGCCGCACCAGTCGGCCCAGAAGTCCAGCAGGACGATGTCGTTGCCCTCGATGGTCTCGGCGAGCGTGTCATTGGTGACGGTGACGGTAGCCATGGTTCCACGCTAGCCGCCGGGCCACGCCGGGGCCAAGGATGTTCGCTGTGCGAAGAGCCTCAGACGTGGGCCGGCTCGTGGCGGTTCAGCAGGCGGCGGCCTCCCAGGATGACGGCGGCGCTCACGAGCACCAGGACGCCCGCGCTGAAGAACGGGGCCTGCGGGCCGAGGTGCTCGGCCAGGGTGGTGGCGACGAACGGCGCGAGCGCACCGCCCAGCCACCGCACGCAGTTGTAGCCGGCCGAGGCCACCGGGCGCGGAGCGTCCGACACCTCCATCGCCAGCTCGGTGAACAGGGTGTTGTTCACCCCGAGCAGGGCCCCCGACGCGATCGTGAGCACGACGACGGCGGGAACGACGCCGACGGCGCACACCGCCAGCAGCCCGAGCACCGCGGCCAGCCCGACGAGCGAGCCGACCAGCACCGCGGTGGTGCCGAACCGGTTCTGCAGCACGGGGGCCAGGAAGACGGAGCACACGGCGAGCAGCACGCCCCAGCCGAAGAAGACCGCGCCGATGCCGTAGGCGTTCATGCCCAGGATGAAGGGCACATACGCCAGCACCGTGAAGAAGCCGAAGTTGTAGAAGAACGCGGCGATCGCCGTCGTGCGCAGGCCCCGGTGGCCGAGCGCGACGAGGGGATCCCGCAGGCGGGTCTTCGTCGCGCTGGCCGGCAACGTCGGCAGCAGGATGGCGAGGGCGATGAAGGCGGCCGCCATCAGCACGGCGGTGCCGAAGAACGGCGCCCGCCACTGCCACCCGCCCAGCAGCGCACCGACGAGGGGCCCGAGGGAGATCCCGAGGCCGAGTGCCGCCTCGTAGAGGACGATCGCGACGCCCGAGCCGCCGCTGGCGACGCCGACGATGACGGCGAGCGCGGTCGCGACGAAGAGGGCGTTGCCGAGGCCCCAGCCGGCCCGGAAGGACACCAGCTGGGCGACGTCGCCGCTCAGGCCGGAGAGGGACGCGAAGACGACGATGAGGGCGAGCCCGATGAGCAGCGTCTTCTTCCCGCCGATGCGGCTGGACACGACGCCGGTGATCAGCATGGCCAGGGCGGTGATCAGGAAGTAGCTGGTGAACAGCAGGGAGACCTGGGCGTGGCTGGCCTGCAGATTCACCGCGATGGCCGGCAGGATCGGATCGACGAGGCCGATGCCCATGAACGCGAACACCGAGGCGAGCGCCGTGGCCCACAGCGCCCGGGGCTGGTGCAGCAGGCTGGTCCGCTCCCGCTCCAGGGTGGCGGCCGCGTCGGCGGTGCCGTGGTGCCCGCCGGCGCCCGGGGTCGACGGGTCCGGCCCGGGGTCTGCGCCGCCGTCCGGGTCGGGCTGCCTCTGCTGGTCGGCGTGGTGGACGCTCACGTGTTCGTGCTCCTCTCGCTGTCATCCGTGGCCGGCGTACTCGCCGGCCGGGGAATCAGCGGGAGTCGTCGTCGTGCAGGCCGACGAGGCGCTCGAGCGCAGGGACCGCGCGGCTGAGGGCCTGCCGGTCCGCGGCGTCGAGCCGGGCCAGGCGCCGGGCCAGGTAGGCGTTGCGGCGACCGTTGACCCCCTCGAGCGTCTCGCGGCCCCGCTCCGTCAGCCGGACGCGCACCGCGCGAGCGTCGTCCGGGTCGGACGTCCGCTGCACCAGTCCGGCCTTCTCGAGCCGGCTGACCAGGTCGGTCGCGCTGGGCACCCGGATCCCGGCTCGCGCCGCGATCCCGCTCATCCGCATGGGCGACTCGGCCAGCATGTTCAGCAGCCCGACCTGGGCCGTGGACCACTCGCCGTCGGCGTCGAGCCCGCGCATCAGGTAGACCGCGTGGCGCAGTCCCTGCCGCAGGTCGTCGGCCAGGTCGAGCTGGTCGGCATCGGCGGCCGCCGCCCCGGAATCCGTCGACTCCCGTGATTCCACCATTGTTTAGGTTACCTAACTATATGGATGAGAACAAGGCGAGGGCGCGTGACCCCGGATACACGACGACCCTCGATCGAATCGATCGAGGGTCGTGGTGACGAGGGTGGCAGGTGAGGGATTCGAACCCCCGTAGGCAATGCCAGCTGATTTACAGTCAGCCCCCTTTGGCCGCTCGGGTAACCTGCCTCGTCCACCCGCGGGTGGGTCGCCTCCGCGTGGGAGAACAACAGAACACTACTAGGCGGACCCGGGTTTGTCCGAATCGACGGGCGGGAGCGTCCGGTCACACCCGGTGGTGCCCCAGCCGAGCGAGCTGCTGCTCGAAGCGATCGGCCTGCTCCTGCGTCACCTGACCGAACCGGACGGCCCGGCTGAGGTCGTCGTGCACGCCCGGCGACGCCGGGAGACGGCGCACCGGCCGCATCTCGTGGTCGTCGTGGCCGGGATCGGGCAGGTCGTCGTTCATCATCACTCCATCGTGTTGACCGTGCGTGAGCAGGCTATGAGGAACGGCTTGGTGGCGTCTGAGAATCGGAGCACGAACCGGTAACGGCCCCACTACGCTGGAAGGCGAACCCGTCCCCCATCAACGGCAGGAGTGCACCATGGCTTCCGAGTCCTCGTTCGACGTCGTCAGCAAGGTCGACAAGCAGGAGGTCGCCAACGCGCTGAACCAGGCACAGAAGGAGATCGCCCAGCGCTACGACTTCAAGGGCGTCGGCGCCGAGATCGACTTCTCCGGCGAGAAGATCCTGATGAAGGCCAACGCCGAGGAGCGCGTCAAGGCGGTGCTCGACGTCTTCGAGTCCAAGCTGGTCAAGCGGGGCATCTCGCTGAAGTCCCTCGACGCCGGCGAACCGTTCGCCTCCGGCAAGGAGTACCGGATCGAGGCCTCCGTCAAGGAGGGCATCGCCCAGGACGCGGCGAAGAAGATCACCAAGCTCATCCGCGACGAGGGTCCCAAGGGCACCAAGGCGCAGATCCAGGGCGACGAGCTGCGGGTCTCCTCCAAGTCCCGCGACGACCTGCAGTCCGTGATCGCGCTGCTCAAGGGTGCCGACCTCGACGTCGACCTGCAGTTCATCAACTACCGGTAGAGCCGGCCGCCTCGCGCCCGCCGAGGGACGCGGAAGACGGTGTGATCCGGGCCTCACAGGGCGGCCGTCGGGAGGCCACAGGGCCGTGACAGCTTCGGCTCCGACCGTGGAGACATGGAAACCTCCCCGCTTCCCACAGGCCGCGTCCCCGCCGGTACCGACCGCATCCGGTCGCGCAACCGCGCCCTGTTCGCGCGCCGCGTCGTGACCCTGGCCGTGGGCGCCGGCTCGATCGCCACCGCCGCGACCATGACGGCGGTCTGGGCGCAGGACGCCGTCGCCGCCCCGGCGTCCTCCACCTCGCCCAGCACCACCGGCAGCGACACGCCCAGCACCACCGGCACCGGCACCGACGGCGGAGGCTCGAGCGGCCAGTCGAACAGCCAGTTCGACGGCAGTTCGTCGGACAGCGGGTCCTGGGCCGGGACCGCGCCGCAGTCGGGCGGCAGCGGGGCGCAGGGCTCGACGGGCGGTTCCTGATGGACGCCGCCCGGACGAATCCCGCCGACGACGCCGGCGCGGACGCCCCGCACCTCGGCGCCGCGCGCTGGGAGGCCCTCGGCACCACCTGCGCAGTGCACACCACCGATCCGGCAGCCGTCGTCGAGGCTCGTCACCTCGTCACCGCCCAGCTCACCGAGCTGGACGTGGCGTGCTCCCGCTTCCGGGACGACTCCGAGCTGACCCGGCTGCCCCACGGCCGGTGGGTCGAGGTCTCGCCCGTCCTGTTCGCCGTGATCGAGGCGGCCCGGACCACCGCCCAGCGCACCGGCGGCCTGGTGGACCCGACGATCGCGACGGCCATGGACGCCGCCGGCTACGACCGTGACCTCGCCGCCGTCCGCGGCCGGTTGCCCGAGCACCACGATCCCGCGCCGGCCCCGGGCTGGTTCCGGGTGATGACGGACCCGGCCACCGGCCAGGTCCTGCTCCCCCACCGGGTCGACCTCGATCTCGGGGCCAGCGCCAAGGCCTGGGCCGCCGACCGCGCGGCCACCACCGCCGCCGCACGGCTGAGCTGCGGCGTCCTGGTCAACCTCGGCGGGGACCTCCGGGCCGCCGGACCCGCACCGGACGACGGCTGGCAGCTCACCGTCGACGACGGCCGGCGGGACCCGCGACCGGCCGTGACGATCCGGTCCGGCGGCCTCGCCAGCTCCTCGACGACCCGCCGCACCTGGTGGACGCGGAGCAGCGACGGCGGGCTGCGCCGGCGCCACCACATCCTCGACCCGCGCACGGGCGGCCCGACGCCGGGCACCTGGTGCCTGGTCAGCGCCACGGCGCCCACCTGCGAGGCGGCGAACGCCGCGACGACGGCCGCCGTCGTGCTCGGCAGGGATGCGCCCGCGTGGCTCGAGGAGCGCAGCATCCCGGCACGGCTGGCCGGCCGGGGCACCGACGGGGAGCGCCGGATCGTCACGACGGCGGGCTGGCCCGTCGACGACACGGTGGCCGCGGCGTCGTGAACGAGATCCTGTGGGGGATCTGCCGCTCGACCGGACTGATCGCCCTCGTCCTGCTGACGGCGGCGCTGGTCTGCGGCGCCCTCGTCTCGGGCCGCGCCGGCCGTGGCACCGCCGTCTCCCTGCTGCCCGCCGGCCTGCACCGCAGCTTCTCGCTGATGGCGGTGGCCTTCCTCGTCGCGCACATCGTCAGCGCCGTCGTCGAGGGCTACGTCGCCATCGGCTGGCTCGCCACCGTCGTGCCCTTCGTCTCCGACTGGAACCCGCTCGGCGTCGGCCTCGGCACCCTGGCCGTCGATCTGCTGGTCGCCGTCACCCTGACGACGGCGTTCCGGCACCGGCTCTCCCCGCGCGCCTGGCGGGCGGTGCACCTGAGCGCGTACGCCCTGTGGCCGATCGCCCTCATCCACACGGTCGCGACGAGCACCGTCGACGTCGGCCTGGCCTGGACGGTCGCGGCGCTGTGCTCGGCGGCCGGCGCCGCCGCCCTGGTGTGGCGGGTCCGGCAGCCCGATCCCGACGCCGCCGTCCGGCGGCTGACCCCCTCCGACTCCTGGCGGTGACCCGTGAGCCTGCTCGACACCTCCCTGCCCGGCGCGCTGCCCGACGTGACGACGATCCCGCGCGGCACCGGGCACCTGCCCCGCCTGATCCGGCTGCTCGCCGAGGCCGGCCTGACCGGACGCGGCGGCGGCGCGTTCCCGGCCGCCGCGAAACTGCGGTCGCTCACGTCCGCCCCGGTGCGACTCATCGTGAACGCGTGCGAGTCGGAGCCGTGGGTCTACAAGGACGAGGTGCTCCTGCAGCGCCGGCCCGACCTCGTGCTCGGCGGCGCTGCCCTGGTCGCCGAGGCCGTCGGCGCCGCCGAACTGGTCCTGGCCGGCGGGCGCGGGACACCGACCCTGGCCCGGCTGCGCCGGCTCGTCGCCGTCACCCCGGGCCTCCACCGTCGGGTTCGGGTCCTGGACGTCCCCGAGCGCTACGTCTCGAGCGAGGCCAGCGCCCTCGCCTCCCTCGCCGCCGGGGGTCCCGCCCGGCCCGCGTTCCACGTAGGCCCGATGACCCAGGCGGACCACCCCGGCGGGCCGGTTCTCGTGCTCAACGCGGAGACGGTGGCGCAGGCCGCCGCCGTCTGGGCGTCCGACGGCGCCGCCGTCCCCACCCGGCTCCTGACCCTCTCCGGCGATGTGGCACGACCGGGCGTCGTCGAGGTGGGCGGCGCTCCCCCGCTGGTGGACGTCCTGGCCCGGGGCGGCGGCACGCCGGTGACGCCGCGGGCGGTGCTCCTGGGCGGCCTGGGCGGCACCTGGCTCCCCTGGGCGACCGCGCGCGACCTGCCCCTCGACCCGGTGGCCCTGCGCGCGGTGGGCGCCTCCCTCGGTGCGGGCCTCGTGCACGTCCTCGGGGTGGACACCTGCCCCCACCCGGTGGTCGCGGACATCCTCGACCTGCTCGCGGCCGAGAGCGCGCGGCAGTGCGGCCCCTGCATGTTCGGGCTGCCCTCGATCGCGGCGGACTGGCGTGCCGCGGGCGCGGGCCCGGGGTCGGCGGCGGCGCGCGAGCGGCTGGCCCGCCGGCTGCCCGTGATCGCGGGTCGCGGCGCCTGCGCCCATCCCGACGGAGCGGTGCGCCAGGCGGCCTCGGCGCTCGCCGTGTTCGGCGCGCACCTGGCGGAGCACGACGCCGGCACGGTCGTGCCGCCCACCGCCCACCTGGAGACGGCGTCGTGACCAGCGCGGCCCCGCGCCCCGGCAGCGTGTTCGTCGACCCCACCAGCTGCGCCGCCCACGGGCTGTGCGCCGCGTGGCTGCCCGAGCGGGTGGCCCTGGACGAGTGGGGTTACCCGCGGGTGGACGGCGCCCCGCTCGACGAGGACACTCGACGGCGGGCCGAGCGGGCCGCGGCGGAGTGCCCGGTCCGCGCGTTCCACCTCGCCCGCTCCTGACCGCGGACCGGCTCCCGCAGGCGGCCCGTCGCACGTCCGCTCGGGGTACGACGTCGCGCCCGTCACACCGTAACGTTGGACCAATCATCATCCGACGGACACCACAGCGGGAGCGGTCATGAGCCTCATGAGGACCAAGTCGATCGAGCAGTCGATCAGAGACTCCGACGAACCCGGGCACGACCTCAAACGGTCGCTGAACGCCTGGGACCTGGCGATCATGGGCGTGGCGGTCGCCGTCGGCGCCGGCATCTTCTCGGTCGGCGCGAAGGCCGCTGCCAACTTCGCCGGCCCGGCCGTCAGCGTCTCGTTCGTCCTCGCCGCCGTCACGTGCGGCCTGGCGATCATGTGCTACGCCGAGTTCGCCTCCACCATCCCGGTGGCCGGCAGCGCGTACACCTACACCTACGCGACGCTCGGGGAGCTGCTCGCCTGGATCATCGGCTGGGACCTCATCCTCGAGCTGCTGGCCGCGGGCGCCGTCATCGCCAAGTACTGGGGCATCTACCTCTCGAACGTGTTCAGCCTGTTCCACATCGACGTGCCCACCACGCTGCACCTCGGGCCGGTGGCCTTCGACTGGGGCCCCTTCGTCATCGTCGCCGTCTTCACCGTGCTGCTGATCCTCGGGACGAAGCTCTCCACGATGGTCAACAACGTGTTCACCCTGATCAAGGTGGGCATCGTCCTCTTCGTCATCATCGTCGGCTTCACCTTCGTCAAGGCGGAGAACTACACGCCCTTCGTCCCGCCCTCCCAGCCGCCCGCCGGTGGCGGCAGCGTGCTGACCCAGTCGTTCCTCTCGTTCCTGACCGGTTCGGCACCGGCCCAGTACGGCGTGTTCGGCATCTTCTCCGGCGCCGCGCTCGTGTTCTTCGCCTTCATCGGGTTCGACGTCGTCGCCACCTCGGCGGAGGAGGTGAAGAACCCGCAGAAGAACCTGCCGCGCGGCATCTTCGGCGGCCTGATCCTGGTCAGCATCCTCTACATCCTCACCACCCTCGCCCTCACCGGCATGGCGTCCTACCAGGAGCTGGCCAAGGCGGAGGATCCGTCGCTGGCGACCGCGTTCATCCAGGTGGGCGCCCCGTGGGCCGCGCAGGTGATCTCGGTGGGCATCCTGATCGGCTTGACCACGGTGATCATGGTGCTGCTGATG
Source organism: Tersicoccus solisilvae (assembly GCF_014643255.1). Classification (GTDB taxonomy): domain Bacteria; phylum Actinomycetota; class Actinomycetes; order Actinomycetales; family Micrococcaceae; genus Tersicoccus; species Tersicoccus solisilvae. Next base: position 154,594 of record NZ_BMJI01000004.1, read on the forward strand.
GGCCTGTCGCGGGTGCTGCTCGCGCTCAGCCGCGACGGCCTGCTCCCGCGGTGGCTCTCCGCCACGTCCTCGACCCACAAGACGCCCGTGCGGCTGCAGCTGATCTGCGGCGCCGCGGTGGCCCTGATCGCGGCCCTGACCGACGTCTCCTGGCTCGAGGAGATGATCAACATCGGCACGCTGTCGGCGTTCGTGCTGGTCAGCGTCGGCGTCGTGGTGCTGCGCCGGACCCGGCCGGACCTGCCGCGCGGTTACCGGGTGCCCTGGTCCCCCGTGCTGCCGATCCTCTCGGCCGTGCTCTGCTTCTACCTGATGCTCAACCTGACCGTCGAGTCCTGGATCCGGTTCGTCGTCTGGCTGCTGCTCGGGTTCATCATCTACTTCGCCTACGGGCGCCGGCATGCCCGGGTCGGGTTGATGAACGACCCGGTGCGCTCCCGGTGGGCGGACACCGGGCGCTGACCGCGACCGACGCGACGACGGCCCCGCACCTCGGTGGTGCGGGGCCGTCGTCGTCGCGTCGAACCCGTGCGCGTCAGCGGCGGCCGGCCATCCGTTCGAGACGTTCGACGCGGGCGTCCATCGGCGGGTGGGAGGCGAACAGGCCGGCGACGCCGGCGCCCGCCTTCCGGAACGGGTTGGCGATCATCAGGTGGGACGTGTTGACCAGCTTCTGGTCCTGCGGCAGCGGCGCCCGCTGGGTGCCGGCCTGCAGCTTGCGCAGCGCGGACGCGAGGGCGAGCGGGTCGTTGGTCAGCGTCGACCCGTCCTCGTCCGCGTCGAACTCGCGCGTGCGGCTGATCGCGGTCTGCACCACCATCGCCGCGATCGGGGCGAGCAGCGAGGTGGCCAGCACCGCGAGGATGTTGCCGTTCCGGTCCCGGCCGCCGAAGAAGAGGGCGAACTGGGCCAGCGAGGTGATGACGCCGGCGATGGCGGCCGCCACCGAGGACGTGAGGATGTCGCGGTTGTAGACGTGCATCAACTCGTGGCCGAGGACCCCGCGCAACTCCCGCTCGTTCAGCAGGCCGAGGATGCCCTCCGTGCAGCACACGGCCGCGTTCTGCGGGTTGCGGCCGGTCGCGAAGGCGTTCGGCGCCGCCGTCGGCGAGACGTACAGCCGTGGCATCGGCTGGTCGGCCCGGGCGGAGAGCTCGCGCACGATGCGGTACATGCCGGGCTGTTGCGCCTCGGTCACCGGGTACGCCTGCATGGATCGCAGCGCGATCTTGTCGCTGTTCCAGTACCCGTACGCGGTGGTGCCGAGCCCGATCAGCAGGAAGATCCAGATGAAGCCGCTGTTGCGCGTGCCGACGGCGAGGGCGCCGCCCACGAGGAGCAACAGGCCCATCATCCCGCCGAGCAGCAGGGTCGTCTTCAGGCCATTGTGGTGCTGGTGTCTCACGGTCCGTCCCGGGTCGTCGGTGTCAACAGGGTCTCACCGGGGTCAACGGCTCACAAGGGAGCGCTGTTCCGGTTCAGAGCGAACTCACGGGTCCCGTCCAGCCGGCGTCGAGCCGCCGGCGATCCGGGTGGACGGCGGTTCAGGGCGTGGGGTGCCGCGCGTCGTAGCGGCGGAAGCCGGGCTGCCGCCAGGCCATCACGCCGGTCAGAACGACGCAGAGGATGCCGCCGAGCAGGAGCACCGTGCCCTCGGAGACGATCGTCGTCGCCCCACCGGCCACCGCGTCGCCGATCCGCGGGCCTCCGGCCACGACGACGACGAAGACGCCGGACAGTCGGCCGCGCAGGTGGTCCGGGGCGGCGCTCTGCAGGATGGTCGACCGGAAGACGGAACTGATGGAGTCCGCCACCCCGGCCGCGGTGCACGCCAGCAGGGCCGGCACCACCCAGGGGGAGACGACGCCGTCGGTGTCCCGGCCCGCGGCGAGCACCGTGAGGCCGAGGGCTCCGATGCCGACCCCCCAGGCGGCGACCGACCAGAGCACCGCGAGCCCCTGACGCCGCACCGCTCCCAGCGGGCCGGAGAACAGCCCGGCCAGGAACGAGCCGAGCGCGATGGCGGCGAGCAGGGCGCCGGCCGTCGCCTCACCTCCGCCGAGGGCGAGCGCCCCGATGGCGGGGATGAGGGCGCGCGGGGCGGCGGTGATCATGGCGATCAGGTCGATGACGAAGGTGCCGCGCACGTTGGGGCGGGTGGCCAGGAAGGCGAATCCCTCGAGCACCGAGCGCAGCCCGGGGGGCCCCGAGGCGCCGACGGGCTTCAGGGGTGGGAGAGTGACCAGGCCCCACCACGCGAAGGCGAACGAGACGACGTCCAGCGTGTAGGTCCATCCGTAGCCGACGCTGGCCACGAGGAAGCCGCCCACCATCGGCCCGACCATGGCGGCCATCGTGAAGGTGATCATGCCCAGCGCGTTGGCGGCGGGCAGGAGCTCCTTCCCGACGAGCTGCGGGATGATCGCGCTGCGCGTGGGCTGGTTGATGGCGGTGCCCGCGCTGTTCAGCGCCACCAGCAGGTAGAGCACCACGATGTTGTCCAGCCCCGCCCACGCCTGGACCGCCAGCCCGGCACTCGACGCCCACATCACCCCGGCGGAGAGGAGGGCCACCCGGCGTCGGTCGTGCACGTCGGCGATCGACCCCCCGTACAGCCCGAAGACGATCAGCGGGACGAGGGCGAAGATGCCGAGGATGCCGACGTACAGGCTCTCCCCCGTGATGGCGAAGACCTGCAGGCTGACGGCCACGAGCGCGATGTTGCTGCCCATCGCCGACAGGGACATGCCCGTCCACATCCGCCGGTAGGCGGTGCTGCGACGCAGCGGCGTCAGGTCGGCGAGGAGTCGGGGCACCGGATCAGCCTACGGTCCCCTCACGACGGCGCCGCAGGTCACCGCCTTATCGGGTGGTCACCAGAGCGTTGTTGTGAGTCATTCAGAAAAAGTGTTTGACTGGGGGCGATGACGACGACCGCGACCCCGCGTGCCCGGCCGGACTGGCCGGCGCAGCTGCGCGCGCACGCCCTGCGGGTCACGCGGCCGCGGACGCACGTGCTGGGCGCCGTGCACGAGCACCCGCACGCCAGCGCGGACCAGGTGCACCGGGTGGTGCGGACCGCCCTGCCGGAGATCACCGTGCAGTCCGTCTACGTCGTCCTCGCCGATCTGGAGCGGCACGACCTGGTCCGTCGGATCGACGTGCCCGGCTCCCCCGCCCGGTACGAGACCCGCACCGGGGACAACCACCACCACGCGCAGTGCGTCCGCTGCCTCCGCATCACGGACGTGGACTGCGTCGTCGGCTCCGCCCCCTGCCTGCATCCGGGCAGCGCGGCCGGCATGACCATTCTTTCCGCCGATGTCCTGTTCCGGGTCATCTGTGCGGACTGCCGGGAGAACGGCCCGGAGAGCACCACCGCACCAGCATCACCACCAAGGAGTGAGCACGTATGACGACCACCCCCCGCGAGACGGGCAGCTACACGACGGCGAACAACGGCGCCCCGGTCGCCAGTGACAACGAGTCACTGACCGTCGGTGCCGACGGTCCCGTCGTCCTGCACGACCACTACCTCGTCGAGAAGCTCGCCCAGTTCAACCGGGAGCGCGTTCCCGAGCGCGTCGTCCACGCCAAGGGTGGCGGGGCGTTCGGCGTCTTCACCACCACCGAGGACGTCTCGCCGTACACTCGGGCGGCGCTGTTCCAGCCGAACACGACCACCGAGATGGTCGCCCGGTTCTCCACCGTGGCCGGCGAGCAGGGTTCGCCCGACACGTGGCGCGATCCCCGTGGTTTCGCCCTGAAGTTCTACACCTCCGAGGGCAACTACGACCTCGTCGGCAACAACACCCCGGTGTTCTTCATCAAGGACGGGATCAAGTTCCCCGACTTCATCCACTCCCAGAAGCGGCTGCCGGGTTCCGCGCTGCGGGACAACGACATGCAGTGGGACTTCTGGTCGCTGCGCCCCGAGTCCTCCCACCAGGTGACGTGGCTGATGGGTGACCGTGGCATCCCGAAGACGTGGCGCCACATGGACGGCTTCGGCTCCCACACCTACCAGTGGATCAACGCCGCGGGTGAGCGGTTCTGGGTCAAGTACCACTTCCAGACGAACCAGGGCAACGAGTACCTGACGCCGGAGGAGGCGGAGCGGCTCGCCGGTGTCGACGCCGACGCGCACCGCCGCGACCTGTTCGACGCCATCGAGCGCGGTGAGTTTCCGTCGTGGACCCTGTACGTCCAGGTCATGCCGTACGAGGACGCCAAGACCTACCGGTTCAACCCCTTCGACCTGACCAAGGTGTGGCCCCACGGCGACTACCCGCTGATCAAGGTCGGCACCATGACGTTGAACCGCAACCCGCAGAACTTCCACGCGCAGATCGAGCAGCTGGCGCTCGAGCCGTCCAACTTCGTGCCGGGCATCGCGACCAGCCCCGACAAGATGCTGCTGGCCCGCATCTTCTCCTATGCCGATGCCCACCGGTACCGGATCGGCGCCAACTACCAGGACCTGCCGGTCAACTACCCGAAGAACGCGCAGGTGAACTCCTACTCCAAGGAGGGCCCCATGCGGTACACGTTCAACGACCCGCAGGTGCCCGTGTACGCCCCGAACTCGTTCGGCGGGCCGCACGCCGCGCCGGAGCGGGCCGCGGAGTCCAACGGGTGGGACGCCGACGGCGAGCTGGTGCGCGCCGCCGCGACCCTGCACCCCGAGGACGACGACGTCACGCAGCCGCGGAACCTGTACCGCCACGTGCTCGACGCGCAAGCGCAGGAGCGCCTGGTGCACAACATCGCCGGGCACATCGCCGGTGTGCGCAGCGCCGATATCCGTGAGCGGGCCTTCCAGTACTGGGAGAACATCGATCCCGAGCTGGGTTCCCGCGTCCGCCATGCCTACGCCGAGGCGCAAGCGGAGCAGGATCAGCCGGTCGCGACCGTCTGACCTCGCACGGCGTTCTCGCGGGCCCGTCCGGCCGTGTCCGGGCGGGCCCGCGGTGCGTCCGGCTCCCGGGCGCCGACACGCCCGGCACGGGATCTCGACACGAAAGTCGTTTGAGATTCGGTAAGTCGGCTGCCATACTGAGACAAGGCGACTCGTGATGATTTCCCCCATCATTCACTGAGAGCCTGCACAGCCGGCCGGACTGGTCACCTATCCCCCCACTGGTAATCAGCCCGGCCGGCATTCAACTCACCGGATGCCCGGTGGCGCGACGATCCGTCGGCCACCGGGCATTCGTCGTTTCCGGGCATTCGCCGTAGCCGGGCAGCGGTCAGTTCCGTCCCAGCAGCGAGGCGGTGATGGTGGGGACCGCCGAGACGGTGACCGAGGGCGCCGTGGTCGTCGGGCCGGTCGCCTCGCCCGACGGCGGTGCCTGCGGGGGTAGCGTGCCGCGCGCGGTCGCGCCGTCGAGCGCATCGGTCAGACTCCAGGGGATCGCCGGGACGGTCGACGACCGGACCGGCGTCGAGATGCGCACGGCCACGAGCTGTACCGTCACGGCACGCTCGCCGGCCGGCAGGGTGGTCGTCACGGGGGGCACCGCCGCCGTGAGGGCATCGAGGATCGCGCGGGCGTCCGCGTCGGTCAGCGGGGGCTCCGACGCGTCGTCCGTCGACGTGGCCGACGGTGCGGTGGTCGCGGCGGCGGGGGCGGTCGCCCCGACCCCGGCGTCTGCCGACACGCGACGATCGGCGCCCGCTCCGACGAGGACCGGCCGTCGGATCACCAGCCAGCCGTCCGTGCTCGTGAACCGCAGGGTCAGTCGGCGATCCACGGTCGCCACCGGCGCGGTCACGGTGATCCGTGCCGTCGCGATCCGGTCCACCGGGCCGGTGCGCCAGAATCGGCCCTCGGCGTCCAGCTCGGCCGTGACTCCGAGGCCGGTTCCGGTCGTGGGCGGCGCAGTCGTCGGCGGCGCGGTGGTCGGCGGCGCAGTCGTCGGCGGCGCGGTGGTCGGCGGCGCGGTCGTGGGCGGCGCGGTCGTCGGGGGTACCGTGATCGGCCGGGTCGTCGGCGCCGGCACGCCCGGAGCAGCACCGTCCCCCGCGGCGCTCGGGTCGGAACCCGGCAGCGGGGAGCCCGGCCACGGCGAGCCCGGCGACCACGGAACGGCCCCCTGGTCGGATCCGAGGAACCCAGGGTCGAGGAGACCGAGATCCTGCGTGCCCTGGTCGTTCTGCGTCCAGGGCGCCCAGACCCCGTCGCCGGGTACGTCGCCGACCGCGCCCGCGCCGGGATTCGAGCCCGCGTTCCCGTTCGCCCCGAAAGCACCCGGGACGGACGGTCCCCCGGCACCCGAACCACCGTTGCCGTACCCCAGGGAGCCGCTGCCGCCCGGCACGACGGGGGCCGACGCACTCCAGGACGTCGCCGGATTCTGCGCCGCGGCGAGCGTGTCGGCCGGAGCCGGCTCGGCGGTCACCAGCCGGCCGGCACCGATCACGACGGCGACGCCGACGATCACGACCGCAGAACTCACCGCCGCCGCACCCGCGGAACCGCCCGGTGCACCCGCCAGCGCCCAGCGGTCGGCGCGCCCGGACGGACCGGCCGTGGCGCCGAGCCCGAGGGCAGCCAGCAACCCCCCACCGGCGGGCGCCGCCGCCAGTGGCAGGTACGCGGCGCGCAGTCCCCGGTTCACGTCGCGCAGGTGCAGGACGGCGGCGGAGCAACTCAAGCAGTTCTCGACGTGGAACCGGGTGCTGGCCAGGGCCGGTCCCCGCAACCGGCCTGCGGCGTAGGCGGCCAACGACGGGCCGATGTCCCGGCATTCGCGGTCCGGCACCGCCCGCACGTGGCACTGCAGATAGGCCTGCGCCAGTCGTTCGCGCGCTCGCTTGAGCGCCACCGACGTCGCATTCGGGCTCAGACCGACGAGACGACCGATCGCGGCGGGCTTGAGATCCTCGACGGCGGCGTACCAGAGCACCGCGCGGCTCCGCTCCGGAAGCGTGAGAAACGCCCGGCGGATCGTCTCCGCGTCGAAGCTCTTGAGCACGGGGTCTTCGAAGACCTGCGGCAGCTCCGCCAGCTCGATCGCCTCGGTGCTGTACTGACCGCGAGTGGCCCGAGCGGCACGGGCGGCCTCGTGCGTGACGATCGTCAGCAGGTACGCGCGGACATTGTCGCGGGGGCCGGCGCCCCGGCGAACCGCGGCCAGCAGGTTCGCGAAGGACTCGGCCACGAGGTCGTCGGCCTGGGCAGCACCGTTCGCGTATCGGCGCGCCACCCGCCAGGCGGCGTCGCGGTGACGTTCATAGAGCTCCCCGAACGCGCGCCGGTCCCCGGCGCGTACCGCGTCGATGAGGTCCCGGTCGCTCGCGTCGTCGTCCGCGACCGGCATCGCAGAAGCATTCACTGCGTACCGTCCGTCTTCTCTCGCCCCCGGATCATGGTAGCGCTGCACCCGGCGGACGGACCGAGTCGATCCGCCGTCGTCGGCCGTCCGCTGGGCTTGGTGCCGGTGCCCGCGTCTCCCCCGAGCGCGGGCACCGGCACCGGTACCGTGCGGATTCCCGCACGTGTCGTGCCGCCTCACCCCCGCGTGACGGCACCCGGCCCCCTCCGACGACGATCCTGCGGCTGCCCCCGCCGCTTCGCCGTTGCACCCATCAAGAGGACGAAGCGCCTCGGGTGTGACACGGCGTTATCGAACTGTTATGAGGAAGGTGGTCAGGAGGTCGCCCGACCGGGGCGGCCAGCACGCGACCGGCGCCCGCGGCCGACCTTAGGGTGGAGGCATGACCTCCGCTCTCCAGTCGCTCGTCGACCGTGGACTCTTCCTCTCCGTCGAGCATCAGCGCGCCTTCGAGGACCAACTGGTCCCCGATGCCGCCCAGGTCGACTTCGCCGGCCCCCGCATCGTCCTTCCCGGTCTCGACTCCCCCGCGACGCCGTACCTGCTGGGCAGCTCCTCCCCCACCCGGGGTACGTGGATCTGGTCGTGGCAGGAGCCCGGGCACTTTCTTCCCGCGGTCCTCGCGGCCGCCGAGTCGACCCGCCGGTACGGGGTCGACCACGACGTCGCCGAACTGACCGACGACGAGATCCCGTTGATCCCCGGCCTGGACGAGCGTCTGGTCATCGCCGCGAAGACCGTCACGGGTGTCCACGCCCACTACACGGCCGGCGCCGGTGGGGGCGCCCGCGTGTGGATGCTGGTCCGCTCCGACGCGCTGACCCTCGACCGGCCGACGGTGCGCACGGTCGGGCGCACGATCGCGGAGGGCCTGCACACCGGGCTGGCGGTCGATCACCGTGCCGCCGTCGAGGGGTACGCGCGGCGCCGTGGGCTGCACCTGAGCGCGGACGGCGAGGACGCCGTGGTGGTCAGCACCGACGACGGCGGGGTCGAGCTGCGGTTCGACGGGACGACGATCCGCGGGATCGATGTCGTGGCGAGTCGACGCCCCGCCGGCTATGCCCCGGAACCGGTGCCGGTCACGCTGATCGAACCGGCGCCGACCCCGCGCCCGGAACCCGAGCCGGTTTCCGAACAGCCCGCCGCGACGGAGGCCGCGCCGGTCCCCGAACAGCCCGCCGCGACGGAGGCCGCGCCGGTCCCCGCACAGCCCGCCGCGACGGAGGCCGCCCCCGAACCGCAGCGGTCCGCACCGGAGCCCGAAACCCGGGCCACGCCCGCCCCGCAGGCGGACGAGGAGCTGGAGGAGCGGGAACCGGAGGAGCAGGAGCCGGAGGAGCGGGAACCGGAGGAGCAGGAGCGCGTGGAGCGGGACGAGAGCCGGGACGAGGAGCAGGAGCCGCGGCGACGGGGCTTCCTCGGCCGCCTGTTCGGCCGCTGAGAGGACCGGCGGACACGCGGCGGAATACGCGGGTGCCCGCACGACTTGATGAAGGGATGTGACCAGCACGCGCAACGCCTCGACCCGCACCCCTCGACCGGACTCCGGTCAGCTTCACTCCGGCGGGCGGCTGGGCACCACCGGCGTCGGCCTGCTGAACGGCTTGGCCGCCTACGGGCTGTGGGGCCTGCTGCCGCTCTACTTGGCCCTGCTCGGCGCTCTGTGCGCTGCTGCTGACCGTGATGCGCGGCTGGGGTGCCCTCGGCCGGGCCCTGACCGACCGCCGGGTGCTCGGCACGCTCGCCATCGCCGCGGTGCTCATCGCGATCAACTGGCTCGCCTTCGCCTACGCGATCACCACCCACCAGGCGATCGAGGGATCGCTCGGGTACTTCATCAACCCGCTGGTCTCGGTGGTACTCGGCGTGCTCGTGCTGCACGAGTCGTTGCGCCGTACCCAGTGGGTGGCCGTGGGCATCGGCGCCCTGGCCGTCGTGGTTCTCACGATCGCCTACGGCAAGCTGCCGTGGATCGCCCTGATCCTGGCGTTCTCGTTCGGCTTCTACGGCCTGGTGAAGAACCGCGTCGGCGGACGGGTGGACGCGCTCACCAGCCTCACCGTGGAGACCGTCGTGCTGCTGCCCCTGGGACTGGCCGTCATGCTGGGGCTCACTTTCGCGGGGTCGGCCACCCTCACCACGGACGGCGCCGGGCACTTCTGGCTGATGGTCGCCAGCGGCGTCATCACCGCCCTGCCGCTGCTGTTCTTCGGTGGCGCCGCCCGTCGACTGCCGCTGTCCACCGTGGGGCTGCTCCAGTACCTGGCCCCCGTGCTGCAGTTCATCTTCGCGATCTCGGTCCTGAAGGAGCACATGCCGACCGAGCGGTGGATCGGCTTCGGTCTCGTCTGGGTGGCGCTGCTGGTGCTCATCGTCGACGCCGTCCGCCAGATCCGTCGTCGTCGCCCCCGGTCCGCGGCCGGCCCGGCGACTGCGGACGTCGCCGTCTGACGACGTCGCCCTCCAGCGCCGACGCCGCGGCGACCGCGAGCGCGACCAGCACGACGGCGGCCGCCACGTCCAGCAGGTAGTGGTTGCCGGTGCCGATCACCACCCCGATCATGACCAGCGGGAACAGCCACACCAGCCCCGCCACCCGTGATCCGTGGACCCGTAGCGCCCGCCAGGCGGCCCACGCGGCCAGCAGCGACCAGCCGACATGCAGGCTCGGCAGGGCCGAGAAGTGGTTCCGGCCGTCGGCCAGGTCGCGTGACCCGGTGTTCCCGAGCACGTCGTGGTCGGCGACCACGTCGACGATGCCGGGGACGGCGAACCGGGGCGGCGAGACCGGCAGGAGCCAGAACACGAGCAGCGCGAGCAGCGCCGTCACGATCAGTGCCCAGCGCACCCGGGGGTAGAGGGCACGGTGCCGGAACAGCACCCACAGCAGCACGCCGCCCAGGGGAACGTAGTACAGGCGGTAGACCAGCACCGCGGCCTGGACGAGGGCGGCGTCGCCGGCCAGCCAGCGGTTGACGGCCGGCTCGATGTCCAGGTGCAGGGTGGCCTCGATCGACCGGATGGTCCCGGCGTGCGCGGCGGCCGCGGCGGCATCGGTGCCCAGGGCGTCGTGCAACCGGGAGAACACGACGAATCCGGCCAGCAGGCCCGCCAGTTCGAGCCAGGGCAGGACCCGGCGGCCGCTCGCCGGTGTGATCCCCGCGGGTCCCTCGGGCACCGGCGCCGTCGTCACTCGACGACGGCGCCGGCTCCGAGCGGCGCGGGAGCGCCTCTCAGGCGCTGGGGTCCTCGCCCGCACGCGGGGTCCTGTCGCGGCGGGGCTCCCCCACCGGTGACGCGTCGGCCGGCGGGGCCTCCGGTCGCGTCACGGTGCCGTCCGAGGGTCCGACGGGCGCCGAACCGGGCTCACCGGTCCGCTCGACCACCCGGTCGGCCGGGCGATCGCCCACGGCCACCGCGGCCGGATCGGCCGCCACGCCCGCCGTCGCCGGTGCGGCGTCGTCGAGCGCGTCCTCCCGGCCCGGGGTGCGCATGTTCCAGCGCCGGATCACGAACCGGAACACCACGTAGTAGATGACCGCGTAGACGAGGCCGATGGGGATCAGCCACAGGCCGCCGGTCGACTTGCCCAGGTTGAGCAGGAAGTCGATGCCGCCGGCCGAGAACGAGAACCCGTGGTGGATGCCGAGCGCGTTGACCAGAGCGATGGAGGTACCGGTCAGCACGGCGTGGATGACGTACAGCGGCCACGCGACGAACATGAAGGAGAACTCGAGCGGCTCGGTGATGCCGGTGATGAACGACGTCAGGCCGGTGGAGAGCATGACACCGCCGACCACCTTCCGCTGCTCGGGCCGCGCCTCGTGCCAGATGGCCAGCGCCGCCGCCGGCAGGGCGAACATCATGATGGGGAAGAAGCCGGTCATGAACAGGCCGGCGTTCGGGTCGCCCGCGAAGAAGCGGGTGAGGTCGCCGTGCGCCCCGTTGTAGTCCCCGATCAGGAACCAGACCACCGAGTTGATGATGTGGTGCAGGCCCAGCGGGATGAGCAGCCGGTTGAGCACCCCGTAGATGCCGCCACCGACGACGGCGTTGTCCTGCACCGCGTTGCCCACCGCGGTCAGCCCGGTGTTGAACAACGGGTAGATCAGCGCCAGCACGACGCCGATGATCATCGCCGACACCGCGGTCAGGATGGGCACCAGGCGACGGCCGCCGAAGAAGCCGATGTAGTCCGGCAGCTTCGTCCGGTAGAACCGCTGCCAGAGGCCGGCCGAGAGCAGGCCGATGACGATGCCGCCGAGGACCCCGAAGTTGATCATGGCCTGCGTGCCGTCGGTGGCCTTCTGACCGGCGAGCACGATCGGGGACATCACCTTGAACACGCCGGCGAGCACGAGGTAGCCGACGACGGCGGCGAGCGCGGTGGAGCCGTCGGCCTTGCGCGCCCAGCCGATGGCGATGCCGACGGCGAAGAGCAGCGGGAGGTTGTCGAACAGGGCGCCGCCGGCGGCGGAGATCACCGAGCCGACGGTCTCCAGCCCGGGCAGCCCGCCGATCAGGTCCTTCTGCCCGAGCCGCAGCAGCAGGCCCGCGGCCGGCAGGGCCGCGATCGGCAGCATGAGCGACCGGCCGAACCGTTGCAGGTTGGCCATGCCGCGCCGTTCCTTGCGCGGGGCCGCCGCCCCGGTGGCGATGGAGGTCATGGATCCTCGTTTCCTCTCGTCCCGGCCGCCGGGGTGCCGGCGACCGCCGTGGCCGGACGCGCGGTTCACGCACGGTCCGGCTCACGCTGAGAGAACGCTCGTAGTATTGGTCCCGGTTGTCAACGAGGCTCGCTGGCGCAGGTCAGCGAGGATGAAGGAGCTGGTCATGGCCAAGGCGGACGACATCGTGGCGGCGCTCGGCGGCGCCGGGAACATCGTCGAGGTGGAGGGCTGCATCACGCGGCTGCGGACCGAGGTCTCGGACGCCTCGGCGGTGAACGAGGCAGCCCTGCGCGCCGCCGGAGCGCACGGCGTCGTCGTCTCCGGCCGCGCCGTCCAGGTGGTCGTGGGGCCGGAGGCGGACTCGCTGGCCGAGGACATCCAGGACCTCCTGTGAGCCTGCCGGTGAGCGCCCCGCTCGCCGGCACCGTGACGACGCTCGCCGAGGTGCCCGACGAGGTGTTCGCCGCGCAGATGGTGGGGCCGGGGGTCTCCGTGGCGCCCGACGGCGGGGGTGCGGTGCTCGTCCTCGCCCCGGTGGGCGGGACCATCGTCAAGCTGCATCCGCACGCCTTCGTCATCACCGTGCCCGACGGCCCGAGCGTGCTCGTGCACGTGGGCATCGACACCGTGGAGCTCAAGGGCCGGCACTTCACGCTGCACGCCACCCAGGGGCAGGTGGTGGCCGCGGGTGAGCCCGTCGTGACGGTGGACGTGGACGCCGTGCAGGACGCCGGCTACAGCGCCGCGTGCCCCGTCGTCGTGCTGGGCGCGGCACCGGACACCGTCGACAGCGACGTCGTCGGGCGCCGGGTGGAGGCCGGGGACCGGCTCTACGAGCTGCCCTGAGCCGCCTGGTCGCCGGCTTCCTCGACGGCCTCGGCGACGGCGTCCGCCGCGAGTGCGGCCGCGCTCTTGGGCACGACCACCATGGGCACCGGCAGCGTCCGCAGCATCTTGGACGCCGTACTGCCCATGAACAGCCGATTCCCGTGCGCGAGCCGGCTCGAGCCGACCAGCACGAGATCACCGGGCTCCCACGTCATCCGGTCGATGGCGTTCTCGATGGTCTTGCCGGTCGCGATCGCCGTGTCCACGCGGGCGCGGGCCGGCAGGGTGCGGGCCGCCTCGTCGAGCATCCGCTGCGTGTGGCGGCGCGCCTCCGGGCGGTCCTTGACGTTGCCGAGGGCGAGCAGCGAGATCAGGCGCAGCCGCACCCGGCGGCGCGCGGCCGCCGCGAGCCCGGTGTCCAGGACCGCCTGGGCACCCGGTCGCGAGCCGATCGCCGCGCTGATCCGGGTGATCTTCGGTGCGTCGTAGCCCCGCGGCGCGAGGGCCACGGGGACGGCGGAGCTATGGAGGAGATGGTTGGCGACGGTGCCGACGCTGAAGCGGGACCACAGCCCCGAGCTGGAGGCGCCGACGATGATCAGTTCGGCGTCGAACTGCTGGGCCGCCGTCATCAGGCCCTCGGCGAAGGAGCTCGCGGTGCGCGTGTGGGTGCGGGCGTCGACGTCGTCGGGCACCAGGGAGCGGGCCCGGTCGAGCAGCGTGCGCGGGGAGGGGCGGCCGCCGCGCTCGGCCCCCGGGTCCTGCTCGGGGTAACTGGGGTTGAAGGGCTCGGACCGGCGACGCACGTGGACGATGTCCAGCGACGCGGACTGCGCACGGGCGATCGCCACGGCGAGGGCGACCGCGTCGGCGCCCGTGTCCGCGGCGCCGAAGCCGACGACGTACCTCATGCTCCCCATCTCCGTTCCCCGTCCCGTCCGCCGACCGCACCCGTCGCCCGGCCTCGCCTGCTCGCTGGCCTGCGGGGATGCCGTCGCGCCGGTTCCTCCGGCTTGTCGGGTCCATTGTCGCAGCACCGGCGATCCCGCCCCCGTCCTGCGGGGTCATGAAGCGATCACCACGCGAACCGGCCGGCACCCGGTGTCGGGTACCGGCCGGTTCACGTCGCCCACGAGCCGCTCAGGCGGCGAGGATCGCGGCCTCCAGGACGTCCAGGGCATCGGTGAGCAGTTCGTCCCCGATCACCAGCGGCGGCAGCAACCGGATCACGTTGCCGTAGGTGCCGCAGGTGAGCAGGATGACGCCCTCGGCGAGGGCGGCCTGCACGATGGCCTTCGTCGCCTCCGGGTTCGGCTCCTTGGTGGTGGCAGCGGTGCCGGGCTTGACCAGTTCGACGGCCATCATGGCGCCACGGCCACGGACCTCACCGATGATGTCGGTCTTCTCCGCGACGGCCCGCAGGCGCGAGGAGATCGTGTCGCCGATGCGCGCGGCACGGGCGGCGAGGTCCTGCTCCTTCATGGTCTCGATGGCGGCGAGAGCGGCGGCGCAGGCCACCGGGTTGCCGCCGTAGGTGCCGCCGAGGCCACCGCCGTGGACGGCGTCGAGCAGGTCGGCGCGGCCGGTGACGGCGGAGAGCGGCAGGCCGCCGGCGATGCCCTTGGCCATGGTGATCAGGTCCGGTACGACGTTCTCGTGCTCGGAGGCGAACCAGGCGCCGGTACGGCAGAACCCGGACTGCACCTCGTCGGCGATGAACACGACGCCGGTCTCCTTGGCCCACGCGGCCAGGGTGGGCAGGAAGCCCTCGGCGGGGACGATGAAGCCGCCCTCGCCCTGCACGGGCTCGATCAGGATCGCGGCGACCTGGTCCGCGCCGACCTGCTTCTCGATCATCGAGATCGCCCGGCGGGCGGCGTCCTCGCCCTTGATGTCGGTCTCCTCGCGGTACGGGTAGCTCATCGGCACCCGGTACACCTCGGGGGCGAACGGGCCGAAGCCGTGCTTGTAGGGCATGGACTTCGCGGTCAGCGCCATCGTCAGGTTGGTGCGGCCGTGGTAGGCGTGGTCGAAGACGACGACGGCGTTGCGGCCGGTGGCCAGGCGGGCCACCTTGACGGCGTTCTCCACGGCCTCGGCGCCGGAGTTGAACAGCACGGTCCGCTTCTCGTGGTCGCCCGGGGTGAGCGCGTTCAGCTGCTCGGCGACGGCGATGTAGCCCTCGTACGGGGTGACCATGAAGCAGGTGTGGGTGAAGTGCTCGACGGACTCCTGCACCGCGGCGACGACGGCCGGGTCGGACGCGCCGACGGAGGTGACGGCGATGCCGGAGCCCAGGTCGATGAACTGGTTGCCGTCGACGTCGCGGATGATGGCGCCGTCGGCGTCGGCGGCGTAGACGGGCACGCTGGAGGCAACGCCGGCCGCGACGACGGCGGACCGGCGCTGGGCCAGTTCCTGCGACCGGGGTCCGGGGAAGGCCCCGGTCAGCCGGCGCTTCTGCTCCAGGCGGGTGGCGGTGGCGGTCATGGGTCCGTCCTCTCGGGTGACGTCGGATCTCGGCTGTCAGCGTAGCCGCCGGCGACCCGGCGGCTCCATGGCCAGTCGCACAGTGACGAACGGTTCCGGTGGGTCATCCGACAGAGCACCCGGTAGCGTGGATCCATGCCGATCACCGTGCGCGACCTGCTCGCCGATCCCACGCTCGGGCTGCGCGCCGTGACCGACGGCGAGCGGATGGACGAGCCCATCTCGTGGACCGCCTCGACGGAACTGGAGGACCCCTCGCCGTTCCTCTCGGGCGCGGAGGTGGTGCTCACCGTGGGGCTGCGGCAGCGCACGGCCGCCGCGCAGCGCCGGTTCGTGTCGCGGCTCGCCGCCGCGGGCGTCGTGGGGCTCGGTTTCGGCATCGGCCTGGGGCACGAGGCGGTGCCCGCCGCGACCCGCGCCGAGGCGGAGCGTACCGGCCTGGCCGTCTTCGAGGTGCCGTACGCGGTGCCGTTCCTGGCGATCACGCGACGGGTGGCGCAGGCCCACGCGGACGAGGCGTCCGCCCGGCTCGAAGGACTGCTGCGCGAACACCAGGTGCTCGCCCACACCCTGCTCTCCGGCCGCGGCCTGCCCGGCCTGCTCGGCGCGCTGGCACAGATGCTCGGCACCGACGTGGCGCTGACTCAGTACGGGTCGGTCCTGCACACCGCGCCCGGCTCCCGGCTGCCCGACGAGCCCTGGACCCGGGTCGCGATCTCCACCGGCAGCGCCGACGCCGCGACCCTGGCCGTGCGGGAGCTGCCCACCGATGCCGACATCCTCGCGTATGCGCAGAGCCTGGTCAGTCTGGAGCTGAGCAGCCAGTCCCGGCATCGCGCGTCACTGCGCCAGGTGCGCGGCCAGGTGCTGGGCGACATCGTGCGCGGTGCGGTCACCGGGGCGGAGGCGGCCACCCGGATCGAGTCCCTCGGCCTGCAGCCGCGCCGCCGGCACCGGATGCTCGCGCTCAGCCTGACGACCGAGCGGGGACACGGGCGCGAGCGGGTGCTCGCGGCGCTGCCGCTGCCGGGCCCGGCCGCGGACCTCGTCACCGCGGTGCTGCAGGAGACGCTGCTGATCATCGTTCCGGACACCGGCCCGGCCGCCGGCCGGGAGATCGCCGAGGCCGTCGCCGCGCACGTGGAGGCCGCGGGACTGACCGGCAGCATCGGCATCGGCGGCGCGTACCCGCACCCCGAGGGGCTGCGGTGGAGCTGGTTCGAGGCCCGGCAGGCCCTGGCCCGCGGCGGCCGGATCAACGACGTCGAGAAGCTGAGCCTGACCGGGTTGCTGCTGGCGAGCGAGGATGTGCCCCTCGCGGCGATGAGCGACGAGGTGCTCGCGCCGGTGCGGGCGAGTGACGCGGAGCACGGCACGGACCTGATGGCCACGCTCGCCCGGTACCTCGACCTCAACGGCTCCGCGGCCGCGGTGGCGGCGGACCTGGCCCTGCACCGGAACACGGTGCGCTACCGGCTCGCGCAGATCGAGACCCTCACCGGCCTGAACCCCGGCGTCACGGCCGACCGGGTGCAGCTGTGGCTGGCGCTGACGGTCTCCCGGGTCCGCGACGGCGGGTGAGGCACGGTGCCGCCATACCCCGCCGAGTGTGCGGACAGCGCACCGATTCGGCAGCCACGACGACGCCTTCCGCACACTCGGCGCGAGGGAGAGACGCTCAGGCGCCGGTGAGGTCCCGGATCGCCCGGCTGATGTCGACCATGTCGCCGCGCGGCACCACCTTGACGCGTTCCCGCTCGACCGGGCCGGACGCCGTGGCCGTCGCCCCGAGTTCGCGCTCGTGCGCGTCCAGGGCGTGCCAGCCCTCCCAGGTCGTGTACTCGACGCCGCGGCCGTCCAGCAGCTCGACGACGGCGGACTCCTCGGGGTGCTCGGGCGTGGCCAGTCCGTCCCGGTCCGCCAGCAGCATGCCGATGGTCTCCAGGGCGTCGCCCTTGGTGTGGCCGATCAGCCCGACGGGGCCGCGCTTGATCCACCCGGTGGCGTAGACGCCCGGAACAGGGTTGCCGTCCGCGTCGAGCACGTGGCCGCCGTCGTTGGGCAGCACGCCGCGGCGGTGGTCGAAGTCGAGGTCCGGCAGCGCCGAGCCGAAGTAGCCGATGGCCCGGTAGACGGCCTGGACGGGGTACTCCACCATCTCGCCGGTGCCGCGGACGCCGCCGGTGCCGTCGAGCTCGGTCCGCTCGAACCGCATCGCCGCGACGTGGCCCGGGGTGTCCGCCGAGTCGAGGATCTCCACCGGGTTGTGCAGGAAGTGCAGGTGCAGGCGGCGCTTGCCGGTCAGCGCCGACAGATCGTCCGGCTGGGCCGCGATCCAGTTGGTCAGCGTGCCCATCATCGTCTTGGTCTGGTTGTTCGTCTGCATCTGCCGCTCGGACTCCTCGTCGAACTCGAAGTCCTCGGGGTAGAGCACGATGTCGACGTCGGGCGACTGGGACAGCTCCCGCAGCTCCAGCGGGGTGAACTTGATCTGCGCGGGACCGCGACGACCGAAGATGTGCACGTCCGTGGCCGGCGAAGCCTTGAGCGCCTGGTACACGTTGTCCGGGATCTCGGTGGTCAGCAGGTCGTCGGCCTGCTTGGCGAGGATCCGCGCGACGTCGAGCGCCACGTTCCCGTTGCCGATGACGGCGATCTCCTTCGCGTCCAGCGGCCAGTCCCGGTCCACGTCGGGGTGGCCGTCGTACCAGGAGACGAAGTCGGCCGCGCCGAAGGACCCCTCGAGCTCGACGCCGGGGATGTTCAGGTCGGCGTCCTTGATCGCGCCGGTCGCGAAGATGACGGCGTCGTAGTGCGCGCGCAGCTCCGCGAGGGTGATGTCGGTGCCCACGGTGACGTTGCCGAAGAAGCGGATGTCGCCGCGGTCGAGCACCTTGTGCAGCGCGGCGATGATGCCCTTGATCCGCGGGTGGTCGGGGGCGACGCCGTAGCGGATCAGGCCGAACGGCGCCGGGTAGCGGTCGAAGAGGTCGATGCTCAGCGTCAGCGCTCCGCTCCTGGCCTCCTCCGACTTGGTCAGCAGGTCCGCGGCGTAGACGCCGGCGGGACCGGCTCCGACGACGGCGACCCGCAGGGCGCGGGGCGCGTCACCGGTGCCGGCGTCGTTCGTGGTGTCGGCGACGGCGGTCTGGTCGGCCGCGGTGCCGTTCGGGCTGTGGTCGAGCACGATCGAATCAGTCTCCTTCGAATTCCCCACCATTCTAGGTTCCTCTTCCACGCCGACCGGGGTGACGTGCGCAAGGACACACGCACCCGGGGGCACGCATGGCGGGGGGAGGGGCCGAGTCAGCCGTCGGCGTCCGGACCGCTGCCGGGCAGGAAGGACAGGACCTCCCAGAGGTGCCCGTCGAGATCGCGGAAGTAGCCGGAGTAGATGCCCCACGGCCGTTCATGGGCCACGCCGAGCACCGTGCCACCGGCGAGTTCGGCCTCGCGCAGAACGGCGTCGACGTCGTCCCGCTCCGGCACGACGTGGCCGAGGGAGATGCCGGTGCCGCCGATGGCGTCGGCGGGCACCCCCGCGTCCTTCGCCAGCTCCCCCGCGGGGTAGAGCGAGAGGATCAGTCCGCCCTCGAGGGGGAACATGGCGGTCTCGCCGCCCGGGGTCTGCGGCGTGGGCGGGTACTCGCTGCCGATGATGCCCTCCGTGGCCAGGCCGAGCCCGTCCCGGTAGAAGGTGACCGCACGCTGCAGGTCGGCCACCGCGAGGGTGACGACGTGGAGCCCGCGTTTCACCCGGCGGAGCCGTCGTCGTCGCCCTCGGCCGGCTCCTCGGCATGCTCGCGCGGCTGCGCGGGCTGCGTCTGGTCGTCGCCCTCGGCCGGGGATTCCCCGTGCGCGCGAACCTCGTCGTCGTCGGGCTGGGTGCTGGTCATCGTGACCTCCTGGAGTGCAGCTCCGTACGGGTGCGGTGCTGATCCAGCCAAGCAGAGGCGGCTGGCCCGCGCAATGGTGCGGCGCCCCCTACGCTGGTGCCCGTGGACGCCTCCGTGACGCTGCTGCTCCTGGACCTGGTGGGGGTCTACTTCTTCGCCGTGTCCGGTTCCCTGCTGGCGGCTCGGCAGCGGTTCGACCTGGTGGGCTCGCTGCTGCTCGCCTGCGTCGCCGGCCTCGGCGGCGGCGTGGTGCGGGACCTCGTGCTCGACGCCGGGCCACCGGTGGCGTTCTCCCAGCCGTTGTACCTGGTCCCCCCGGCCCTCGCCGTCGTCACGGTGTACTCCATCGAGGCGTCGGTGCAGCGCTTCAACCGGCTGCTCGTGGTGTTCGACGCCGCCGGTCTGGCCCTGTTCTGCGTCTCGGGGACGCTGATCGCGCTCGCCGCCCACCAGCACCCGGTGGCGGCGGTCCTGCTCGGGGTGACGTCGGCCGTGGGCGGGGGCATCCTGCGCGACGTGATCGCGAACGTCACGCCGACGCTCTTCGACCAGCGCGAGTTCTACGCGATCCCCGCGTTCGTGGGGGCGGCGTTGACGGTGGTCGCCCAGACCGCGGGCGCACTCGGCGGCATCATCGTGGTGCCGATCATCGCGCTGGTGTTCGCGCTGCGGGTGGCCGGCCGCCGGCTGCGGTGGAGCATCCCGCTGGCCAGCCGCCACGTCGTGGACTGAGGGCGGCGGCTCAGACCGCGCGGTCCACCACGGCTCGCGCGAACCCGATCAGCGCGTCCTTGACCGCTCCGTCCGGCAGCGGGTGCAGCGCGTCGACGGCGTCGTCGGCCCAGCGCCGTGCGACGGCCCAGGACTCCTCGGTGGCCGGGTGGTCGGCGACGGCCGCGACGGCCGCGCGCAGCGCCTCGTCGGACCCGAGATCGCCGTCGACCAGCTCCAGCACGCGGGCGGCGGACTCGTCGCCGCCGGCGGCCGCGCGCCGCAGCAGCAGGACGGGCAGGGTGGGGACGTGCTCGCGCAGGTCGGTGCCCGGGGTCTTGCCGGAGACGGCCCGCGCGCCGGTGACGTCGATGACGTCGTCGGCCAGCTGGAAGGCGACGCCGATCCGCTCCCCGTAGGCGACCATCGTCTCGACGTAGGTCTCGTCGGCGCCCGCGAAGATGGCGCCGAGCTGGCCGCTGGCCGCGACCAGGGAACCGGTCTTGTCGGCGATCACGGACAGGTAGTGGGCCACGGGATCCTCGCCGTCCGCGGGTCCGACCGTCTCGTGCAGCTGGCCCAGGCACAGCCGCTCGAAGGTGCTGGCCTGGATCGCCAGCGCCCGCCCGCCGAGGTCGGAGACGAGCCGGGACGCGCGGGCGAACAGCAGGTCGCCGGCGAGGATCGCGACGGAGTTGCCCCAGATCTGGTGCGCGGAGGGGGCACCGCGGCGGAACTGGGCCGAGTCCATCACGTCGTCGTGGTACAGGGTGGCCAGATGGGTCATCTCCACGACCACCGCGGCCTGCTCGACCTCGTCGCGGTCGGGCTCCCCCAGGTGAGCGGCGAGGATGGTCAGCAACGGGCGGATCCGCTTGCCGCCGGCGTCGAAGAGGTGCCGGCTGATCGTGTCCGCGAGCGGGTCCGCGTGCGCGATCGAGGTGCGCAGGCGCTCCTCGACGCGGCTCAGGGAGGCGACGACGGCCGGGCCGAGTTCGGCGTGATCGGCGACGAGGGAGAACGCGGAGGGCAGCACCATCCCGGCGGTGGGGAGGCGGCCCGTCCCGGCACCGCCCGTGCGGCCGGGCGACGTCGTCTCGGCGTTCGCGGTTTCGTTCACGCCTCAACCCTAGCTTTCTGCCGGATCGCCACCGGACGCCGGGCGGCACCGGCCTGGTTGCCGGCCGGCGGCGTGAGCCGTTCCAGCAGGTGGATGGCCCGGTCCTCCAGGCCACCGGGACGATCCGTGAGGTTGGCGAGCATCCGCACCACGAGGCGCAGCAGTGGGGGCGCGCTCATCCCGGTGCGCAGGGCCGCGTTCATCACCTGCGGGTGCCCGATCAGCTGGGCGAACATCGCACCGAGCCGGAAGTGCGAGCCCCACTGTCCGCGCACGACGTCGGGGTAGGCGGCCAGAGCCGCGTCGCGCCGGGCGGCGTCGGGGGCGGCGAGCGCGTCGACGATCCGCTCGGCGGCGAACCGGGCGGACTCCATGGCGTAGGAGATGCCCTCGCCGTTGAACGGGGAGACCATGCCACCGGCGTCGCCGAGCAGCAGCATGCCGGGCACCGCGTGCGGGGTCCGGTTGAAGCCCATCGGCAGGGCGGCGCCGCGGATCGGGCCCACCTGGTTCTCGGGGCGGTAGCCCCACTCCGCGGGCATCGCGGCGGTCCACTCGCGCAGCACCTGCCGGTAGTCGATCCGCCCGAACTGCTTCGACGAGTTGAGGATGCCGAGGCCCACGTTGGAGGTGCCGTCGCCGACGCCGAAGATCCAGCCGTAGCCGGGCAGCGGGCGGCCGGAGGCGTCGGGCAGCTGCAGCCAGCCCTCCATCCAGTCGTCCTCGTGCCGGGGCGACGTGTAGTAGGTGCGCACGGCCACGCCGAGCGGCCGGTCCTCGCGCCGGTCGAGCCCGACGGAGAGGGCGGTGCGCGCGGAGTTGCCGTCGGCGGCGAGCACGACGTCGGCGTCGTACGTCCGCTCCTCGCCGGTGCGCCGCCCGTCGGCGTCGAGCACGCAGACCCGGACGCCGGTCACGCGGCCGGCGTCGTCGCGCACGGCCCCGAGCACGTTGTGGCCGGTCAGCACCGTGGCGCCCGCGGCCTCGGCGTGCCGGGCGAGGGCCTCGTCGAAGCCGAGCCGGGTGCGGACCAGCCCGTAGTCCGGGAAATCGGTGAGCTCGGGCCAGGGCACCTCGACGGTGCGGCCGGCGGCGATCAGGCGGAGCCCCTTCATCCGGCGCCAGCCGGCGTCGACCTCGTGGGGCAGCCCGATGCGCTGCATCTCGCGGACGGCGCGCGGCGTGAGCCCGTCGCCGCACACCTTCTCCCGGGGGAAGTAGGTCTTCTCGAGGACGACGGTCTCGATCCCGGCCCGCGCCAGGTGCCAGGCCGCCGTGGACCCGGCCGGCCCGGCCCCGACGATGACGACGGTCACGACGTGGCGGTGCCGGCGGCCGGCTCCACCGCGGGCTTCGTCGCGCGGTGCACCGCGACGATGCCGCCGGTCAGGTTGCGGTATCGCACGTCGCTCCACCCGGTCGCGGTGAGCCAGGCGGCCAGTTCCTCCTGGTCGGGCCACGCGCGGATGGACTCGGCGAGATAGACGTAGGAGTCGGGATTGGAGGACACCGCGCGGGCGATCGGCGGGATGGCGCGCATCAGGTACTCGGTGTACAAGGTGCGGAACGGGGCGAACGTCGGTCGCGAGAACTCGGCGATCACGAGCGTTCCCCCGGGCTTCGTCACGCGCAGCATCTCGCGCAGCGCCTGCTTCGGGTCGTTGATGTTGCGCAGCCCGTAGGAGATGGTCGTCGCGTCGAACTCGTCGTCGCCGAACGGCAGGGCCATGGCGTCGGCCTGGACGAAGGTGATGTCGGGGCGGCGGCGGCGGCCGACCTCGAGCATGCCCGGCGAGAAGTCGGCGGCGACCACGTCCACCCCCGCATCGGCGTAGGGCTCGCTCGAGGTGCCGGTCCCGGCGGCGAGGTCCAGCACACGCTGGCCACGGCGGGCGCCGACGGCGTCGACGACGATCCGGCGCCAGTACCGGACCTGGCCGGCCGAGAGAACGTCGTTGACCAGGTCGTAACGGGGGGCGACGTCGTCGAACATCCGCGCGACGTCGTCGGGATGCTTCTCCAGGGACGCGCGATTCACCCGCCCATTCTGGCACGCCGGCCACGGCACCGATGCGGCGCGACCGATGATTCGCCCGGAGCGGACGGGGCGACGCGTGCGCCGGTCCCGGACGTGCGGCCGAGTAGATTGGGGGCACCATGGCCTCCGTTTCCTCGCGGGTGGGCGGGGAGTTCTCCCCGGCCGGCACCGCCCCCGACCGCGACCCCGTCGCCCCGTCGCTCTGCGCCATCACCGTTCCGCTGGATCCGGCCCGGTTGCCGGGCGGGCTGGTGGGCCTGGTCGAGACGACCCGGCGCGTGGGGCTGCCCGCGGTCTGGCTGCGGCGCGGGAACGGACTGGTCGGCATCGGCACGGCCGCGCGCTATACGGCCTCCGGGCCGGAGCGCTTCGCCCGGGCCCGGCAGTGGTGGCGGCAGATCGCCGCGTCCGCCCGGCGCGAGAACCACGTGGGTGGGCCCGGAACCGGCCCGCTCGCGTTCGGGTCCTTCGCGTTCGCCGACGACTCCGGCTTCGACTCGCGGCTGATCGTGCCCGCGCTGGTGGTCGGGGCCGCGGAGGACGGCCGGTGCTGGCTGACCCAGCAGGTGGTGGGGGACGACGCGCCCACGGCGGCGTCGGCCCACGCGGCGTTCGCGGCGCTCGCCTCCGGATCGACCGCCCCGGCGGAACCGGCCGCCTCGGCCGGGGGACGCGTACGCGACGGCTCCCTGAGCGGGGACCAGTGGATGGACGCCGTCGCCGCCGGCGTGCGCCGGATCGCCGCCGGCGAGCTGCACAAGCTCGTGCTGGCCCGGGACGTCGTCGTCGAACTCGACGCGCCGGTGGAGCCGGCCACCGTGCTCACCGACCTCGCCGAGCGGTACCGGGACTGCTGGACGTACTCGGTGGAGGGGCTCGTCGGGTCCACGCCGGAGATGCTGATCAAGGTCGAGGACAACGTGGCGCGGGCCAGGGTGCTCGCCGGAACCCTGGACCGGGCGACCGCCCCCGCCGACGATCCCGACTACGCGCAACGGGTGCTGTGGGGTTCCCGCAAGCAGCGGCAGGAGCACGAGTTCGCGATCAACTCGCTGCTGGACCGGCTCACCAGCTACACCGACACCATGACGGTCTCCAGCGAGCCGTTCGTCCTGGAGCTGCCGAACGTGTGGCACCTGGCCTCGGACGTGACCGCGGTGCTCAACGACGCCCCCTCCCCCACCGGCAAGCACCGCACTCCGGGGGCGCTCGCGCTGGCCGAGGCGCTGCACCCGACCGCGGCGGTGTGCGGGACGCCGACGGCGACCGCCGCCGCGCTGATCGGCGAGCTCGAGCACCTGGACCGGGGACCGTACGCGGGGCCGGTCGGCTGGGTGGATGCCACCGGCAACGGCGAGTGGGGCATCGCCCTGCGCGGGGCGGTGCTGGAGGGCCCGACGACGGCGCGGCTGTTCGCCGGCTGCGGCATCGTGGCGGCGTCGGACCCGGCCGCGGAGCTGCGGGAGACCTGGGCGAAGTTCCGCCCCATGCTGCAGGCCCTCGGCGTCCAGGCGCACTGAGACCGGCGCGCGAAACAACACCGACACGTGACGTGGTGCATACTCGTGGAAGCATGCGCATCGACGCCGTTCGTCACCGCACCGTTGCCTGCCCGCTGCCTGCCCGTTCACAGGAGGACGCCTTGCGCTCACGACTGCTCGCTTCTGCCCTCGCCCTCACGGTCCTGACGACCGTGGCCGGCTGCGCCAACAGCGACACCCCCGCCGCTCCGGCCACGAACGCCTCCGGCGGGTCGGTGGCCAGCTTCGACCCGACGACCATCGCGAAGGACGACGCGCTCGCCGCGCAGGTCCCCGCCGCGCTGAAGTCGAAGGGCACCCTGACCATCGGCTCGGACACCTCCTACGCCCCGGCCGAGTTCCTCAAGGACGACAACCAGACGGCGCAGGGCTACGACATCGACTTCGCCAAGGCCATCGGCGCGAAGCTCGGCCTGAAGGTGACCGTCCAGACCGCCAAGTTCCCGTCGATCCTCCCGGGGCTGGGCACCAAGTACGACCTCGGCATCTCCTCCTTCACGATCAACCCCGAGCGGCTCAAGGCCGTGAACATGGTGTCCTACTTCAAGGCCGGCACCCAGTGGGCGGTCAAGAAGGGCAACCCGAAGGGCATCTCCCTCGACGACATCTGCGGCAAGACCGTGGGCGTGCAGACGGGCACCGTGCAGGAGGAGCCGGACCTCTCCGACCGCAGCGCCAAGTGCAAGGCCGACGGCAAGGACGCGATCTCCATCGTGTCGCTGGAGAACCAGACCGACGTCACCACCCGGCTGGTCAACGGCAGCATCGACGCGATGGCCGCCGACTCGCCGATCATCAACTACGCGCTGACCCAGACCAACGACCAGCTGGAGAAGCTCGGCGACGTGTACGACGCCGCGCCGCAGGCCATCACGGTCAAGAAGTCCGACACCGCGACGGCCCAGCTCGTGCAGAAGACCATGCAGAGCCTCATCGACGACGGCAGCTACCAGAAGATCCTCGAGTCCTGGAACAACGCCGACGGCGCCGTCACGACCTCAGAGCTGAACCCGGCGCAGTCGTGAGCGAGGGTGCCCCAGCACAGCGGTCCGGCGCGAGGGCCGCGTCCGCGTCGTCCGTCGGCGGTTCCGGCGACCGGCCGGAACTGATCCGCGCCGTCCCCGTCCGCCACCCGTGGCGGTGGGTGGGCGCCGCCGTCGTCCTCCTGTGCGTGGCTCTGCTGGCGCAGAGCCTCGTGACGAATCAGAACTACCGCTGGGACGTCGTCGCCAAGTACCTCCTGGACGTGCGCGTCATCCAGGGCGTCGGCTGGACGCTGCTGCTGACCGTGCTGTCCATGGCCATCGCGATCGTCCTCGCGATCACGCTGGCGCTGATGCGGCAGTCGGACAACCCACTGTTCCGCTACGTCAGCTGGGTGTGGGTGTGGTTCTTCCGCGGCACTCCCGTCTACACCCAGCTGGTGTTCTGGGGCCTGGTGGCGACGCTGTACCCGAAGATCGCCCTCGGCATCCCCTTCGGGCCGGAGTTCTTCTCGATCAACACGTCCGACCTGGTGGGCACCTACTTCTGGCCGGCCACGCTCGGCCTGGCGCTGAACGAGTCGGCGTACCTGGCGGAGATCTTCCGTGCCGGCCTGAAGTCCGTCGACTCCGGGCAGGAGGAGGCCGCCGAGGCGCTGGGCATGCGCAAGTCCGTGATCATGCGGCGCATCGTGCTTCCCCAGGCCATGCGGGTGATCGTGCCGCCCACCGGCAACGAGACCATCGGCATGCTCAAGACGACGTCGCTCGTGCTGGCCGTGCCGTTCTCCCTCGACCTGACCTTCACGACCAACGCCATCGCCAACCGCATCTACCTGCCGATCCCGCTGCTCATCGTGGCGGCCCTCTGGTACCTCGTGATCACGAGCATCCTCATGGTCGGCCAGTACTACATCGAGCGACACTTCGGGCGCGGTGTGGACGCCGACTCCCCGGCCCCCGTCCGGGTGCAGCCGGCGGCGCACGACACGGCCTCCGACGACGCCGCCGTCCGGTCGCGCACCGGCGAGGGCGATCTCCCCGGCAACCGCGGCGCAGGAGGCGACGGACGATGACGAGCCAGACCACCGGGACCGCTCCCACCGCGGAGCGCCGCGCCCACCCCCTGGTGCGGATCGAGGGCCTGCACAAGTTCTTCGGCGACCACCACGTGCTGCGGGGCATCGACCTGACGGTCAACCGCGGCGAGGTGTGCGTCGTCGTCGGTCCGTCCGGTTCCGGCAAGTCGACCGTGCTGCGCTGCGTGAATCAGCTCGAGACGATCAGCGCCGGCCGGATCTTCATCGGCGACGAGCTGATCGGCTATCGCGAGCACGGGGGCCGGCTGCACGACCTCACCCCGCGGCAGATCGCGGCCCAGCGCCGCGAGGTCGGCATGGTGTTCCAGCGGTTCAACCTGTTCCCGCACATGACCGCGCTGCAGAACGTCATCGAAGCGCCCGTCCAGGTCAAGGGCGTGAAGAAGGGCGACGCGGTCAAGCGGGCGCACGAGCTGCTCGACCGGGTCGGGCTGGCCGAGCGGGCCGGGCACTACCCCTCGCAGCTCTCCGGGGGCCAGCAGCAGCGCGTGGCGATCGCCCGGGCGCTGGCCATGGAGCCCGAGCTGATGCTGTTCGACGAGCCCACCTCGGCGCTCGACCCGGAGCTGGTCGGCGACGTGCTCGAGGTGATGAAGGATCTCGCCCGGTCCGGCATGACCATGATGGTCGTGACCCACGAGATGGGCTTCGCCCGCGAGGTCGGCGACACCCTCGTGTTCATGGACCAGGGCGCCGTCGTCGAGTCCGGCCACCCCCGTGAGGTGCTCGGCAACCCGAAGAACCCGCGCACCCAGGAGTTCCTCTCCAAGGTGCTCTGAGGCAGGCTCGCTGGCGCGACGCCCCCCGGAAACCCGTTCGGTCCGGGGGGCGTCGTGCGTTCGCGGTACGGCCGCACGCTTCCCGGACATGCCGGACGCCCTCGGGGACAGGCGTTGCCTCCGGGACGGGGACGCCGTGTCGTCTCTCGGCGGGCCGGTCAGCCGACGACGTCGGCCGCCGCGGCCGCGAACGACGCGTGCAGGTCCGCGAGCCGGGTCCGGTCGGCGACCACCTCGATCACGCTGCGGCCGCGAATCGGCGCCGCGAGGGCGGCGTCGAGGGCCTCGAGTTCCGCGACGCGCTGGTATCGGACCCCGTAGGCGGCGGCGAGGGATGCCAGGTGGACCTGCTGCGGGGTGCCGAAGAGTCGCTCGACGGCGCTCGTCCAGCCCGGCCGCCGGGCCACCCGGCCGTGCTCGAGCAGCCCGAAGATCGCTCCCCCGGCATCGTTGAGGACGACCGCCTGCAGGTCCGGCTCGGGCTCCCCCGCCCCGAGGTACCAGCCGGTGGCGTCGTGCAGGTAGGTCACGTCCCCGAGCAGCACCCGCACCGGCCGGCCGGTGCCGAGCGCGACGCCGGACACGGTGGAGATGGTGCCGTCGATGCCGGCGACGCCGCGGTTGGCGATCACCCGCTGCGGTCCGGGTCCGGCGACCGGGGCCATCAGGTCGAGGTCGCGGATGGGGTTGGAGGACCCGGCGACGAGGATGTCGTCCGTGGCCGGCCACAGCCGCGCGGCCAGCAGGGGGCCGTTGACGCCGTGCCCGTCCCGGGCGTCGGCCGCGGCGATCTCGACGAGCCGACCGGCCAGGCGTCCGCCGGCTTCCTGCCAGTCGGCGGCCCAGCCGTCCGGGCCGGCCCCGGCGAACTCGGCCAGTTCGGCGCCGTCGGCGATCACCCGCTCGCGGCGGCGGCCCGGGTCGAACCAGGCGACCGGGGCCGGGGCGAAGAGGGCGGTCTCGACCTCTGGGCGGTTCAGCAGCGCGGCCACCGGCCGGCTGAGCGTGGGCCGGCCGAACAGCACCACCCGCTCCACCCGGTCCAGCATGTGCGGCAGCAGCAGCCGGTAGGCGGCGACGGACGTGACGCCGTGCCGCGCGTTCGAGGAGGGTTCGGCGAGCAGCGGCAGGCCCAGCCCCCCGGCGAAGAGGGCGGCCTCCGGTCCGGCACCGTCCCCGGCGACGACGACGGTGCGGTGGGTCGCCGTAGTGGCGGACGGCACCAGGGCGGACGGTCCGGTGCGGGGCGTCCCGGCAGCGTCCGTCGTGATCGTCGGAGTCGAGGCGTGCGCGGTCGATGTCGTCGCGCCGCCGACCGCCACCGGGTCCTCCGCCGGCACGAGCGGGTCCCGGAACGCGAGGTTGAGCTGGACCGGGCCCGGCGCCGCGACCGGGGCGAAGGAGAACGCCGGGTCGCTCGGCGGGAGCAGACCGTTCGCGGCCGACAGCACCCGGCCGGCGGCGTCGAGCGCGGCAGCCACGTCGTCGGCGGGCACGTCGATCGCCTCGCGCACGTGCACCCCGAACAGCCCCGCCTGCCGGGTGGTCTGATTCGCGCCCGTGCCGCGCAGTTCCTCGGGACGGTCGGCGCTGAGCACGAGCAGCGGCACGGCGCTGTGGTTCGCCTCCATCACCGCGGGCATCAGGTTCCCGACGGCGGTGCCGCTGGTGGTCACCACGGCCGCCGGGACGCCGGTGCCACGCGCCAGCCCGAGGGCCGTGAAGCCGGCGGACCGTTCGTCGATCCGCACGTGCAGCCGCAGCCGGCCGTGCGGGACGGCGGGCGAGTCGACCGGCGTCGCGACCTCGGCCAGCGCGTACGCCAGCGGGGCGCTGCGCGAACCCGGGCAGATCACGACGTCGCGCACCCCGCCGTCGATCAGCAGGCGCACCACCGCGCGGGCCACCGTCATCGCATCAGTCACCGCTCCATCATGCCGCGACGGCCGGCCGCACCGTGACGACCCGTCAGCGTCCGCACCCGGAACGACCCGGCAGCGCAGGTAGGCGCGCCGGGTCGTCCGGGGTTCGGCTGGAGGGGGGGTCAGCGGCGGTACACCTGCACCACCGACGGGCGCGGAGCGGCCACCTGGCCGCGGCGCGGCGTCGTGCCCGGGCGGACGTAGTCCGGGAAGAAGGAGTGCTGATCCGCGAAGGAACCCTCCTCGCCCGGGTGCTGCACGGCGACGTAGACCATGCCCTCCCGGTCGTGGATCACGGGACCGCAGGTCTCCGCCTCGGTCGGCACCGACAGGAACTGCTGCACGCGGCCGCGCTCCCGGCCCCCGAGGGCCACCTTGAACAGCCCGTCGTTGTAGCCGATGGTCGACGGGGCCCCGTCGGTGGAGATCCACAGGTTGCCGCCGGAGTCGAACGCCACGTTGTCGGGGCAGGAGATCGGGGACACCTTGTCCTTCGGGAACCCGGCGAAGTACGTCTGCGTCGTCGGATCCGCGGGGTCGCCGCAGACGAGCAGCAGGTTCCAGGTGAACGTGGTGGCGTCGGCCCGGTTCCTGCTCTCGGAGATCTCGACGATGTGCCCGTCCTTGTTCGCGTTCCGCGGGTTGGCCTCGTCCGGGCCGGCCTTGCCCGCCTTGCCCCGGTCCGTGTTGTTGGTGCACGCGACGTACACCCGGCCGGTCAGGGGGTTGGGCTGGACGTCCTCGCAGCGGTCCATCTTGGTCGCGCCGACCTTGTCGGCGGCCAGCCGTGTGTGCACGAGCACCTCATCGACGCTCATGCCGTCGACCATGGACCTCCCGTGGAGCACGAGCGGCAGCCACATGCCGGTGCCGTCGAACTGGCCGTCCGCCGGCAGCGTCCCGCTGCCGTCGATCTGCGGCGCGGGGCTGTCCCCCCGGAACTTCGCGACGAACAGGTCGCCGTCGGAGAGCAGCCCCAGGTTCTCGGCCCGGTTCCGGGAGATCGTCCGGCGCGAGACGAACTTGTACAGGTAGTCGAACCGCTCGTCGTCGCCCATGTAGGCCACGACGCGACCCCGGTCGTCGACCCGCACGTTGGCGCCCTCGTGCTTGAAGCGGCCCATCGCGGTGTGCTTGACCGGCCGGGACCCCGGGTTCTGGGGGTCGATCTCCACGATCCAGCCGAAGTGGTTCGACGCGTTCTCGTAGCCGGGGTTGCGG
Organism: Tersicoccus solisilvae; assembly: GCF_014643255.1. Classification (GTDB taxonomy): domain Bacteria; phylum Actinomycetota; class Actinomycetes; order Actinomycetales; family Micrococcaceae; genus Tersicoccus; species Tersicoccus solisilvae. Next base: position 185,233 of record NZ_BMJI01000004.1, read on the forward strand.
GTGTCCCACCGCTTCTCGTCGGCCTCCCAGCCGTACGTGCTCGGCTTGTCCGCCAGCCCGTACCGCTTGTCCTCGGTCGAGGTGCCCGGCGTGCGGAAGTAGCCGTTGAAGTTCTCCTCGCCGGAGAGCACCGTGCCCCACGGCGTGGTGCCGCCCGAGCAGTTGCCGATGGTGCCGCGGGTCGTGCGGCCGTCGCGGTGCTCGACGGTGCGCAGCAACGCGGAGCCCGCGGCGGGACCGTCGAACGCGAAGGTCGTGTCCGCGTCGATGCGCCGGTTGCGACGGCCACCCACCGTGTAGGTCCACGGTTGGCCCTTCCGGCGGCGCCGCAGCTCCACGACCGACATCCCGTGGGCGGCGCGGGCGATCGCCCGGTTGCGGGCCTGCTGCGCCGGGTCCGTGGTGGCCGGGAACATGATGCCCGGGTTCACGTACTCCTGGTTGCACACGAGGATGCCGGTCCGGCCGCTGCCCTGGTCGACGATGATGTCGGTGTAGTCGTTGTTGTAGCCGAACTGCCGCTTCTGCGCGGCCGGGGTCTGGCGCTGCAGGTCGAAGGCCGGGGCGTCGGCGAACAGCGGATCGCCCCAGCGGATGATCGGGGACCACGTGTAGCCGGCGGGGACCGTGAACGCGTCGACGGTCTTGTCGACCGGGGTGATCGTGGCGAACGGCAGCCGGCTGCCGGCGCCCTGGCCGGGACCGTAGCCGTGGCCCGCGGGCACGGCCGCGGGGGCGGGTGCCGCTGCCGCCGGCGCCGCTGCGGACCCCGCGGCGACGAGGACGGCGCCGGCCGCGCCGAGGCCGAGCACGTTGCGGCGGCTCAGCGCGGCGGCGGCGACGTCGCGGAAGTACTCGTTGTCCGTGGTGTTGCAGGTCTCCCCCAGGCAGGCGTTCCCGCACTTGAAGTGACAGGTCACGGGGCTGCGCTTGCCCCGGGTGTGCCCGTACATGGGCAGGAGCGACAGCGGTGTGCGCGTGGTCTCGGTCATCGTGATCCCTCGTCGGCTCGTGCGAAAGTGATGCCCCCGGGCGGCAACGCTGCCAGCGCACGGCCAGCACGGCCCCACGGACAGGTGACGGCCGGGTGAACACGGGGTGGCCGGTGGGAACCGGCCACGCGGACGGTCCGGCAGGGCCGTGCTCAGCCGCGGGCGGCGAGCACGGCGTGCACCCGGGTGAGCCGGTCCCGCCACCACCGCTCGCGCTCCGGGCCGGCCGCGAGCGCCTCCAACCGCTCCGGGTCGGGTTCCACGTCACGGACGTCCAGGTACCCGTCGACCGGGCGGAGCGGGTCGGTGACGACGTCGTCGGCCATCAGCGCGACCGTGCCGAGGCCGCAGGCGAAGGGCAGGTCGGGCAGGGCGGCGGCCAGGGCGACGCCGCCGCGGATGCCGACGCTGGTGTCCAGGGCGCTGGAGACGACGGCCGGCAGCCCCGCGGCGGCGACGACGGCGAGCGCGCGCCGGACGCCGCCCAGCGGGGCGGCCTTCACCACGATGAGGTCGCCGGCCCCGGCGCGGGCGACCCGCAGCGGGTCGTCGGCCCGGCGCACGCTCTCGTCCGCGGCGATCGGTGTGCCGACCCCGCGGGACCGCAGCGCCTCCCGCAGCCGGGCGAGACCGTCGATGCCGGCCACGGGCTGCTCCGCGTACTGCAGCCCGACCGGGCCCAACGCGGTCAGCGCCTCGACCGCCGCGGCGTGCGTCCAGCCCGCGTTGGCGTCGACCCGCAGGGCGGCCTCCGGCAGCGCGCGACGCACGGCGGCGACCCGGGCGACGTCGTCCTCGAGCCCCTGGCCTCGCTCGGCGACCTTGATCTTCACGGTGCCGACGTGACCGAACCCGGCGAGCACGTCGGGCACCCGATCGGCGGCGACGGCCGGGACGGTGGCGTTGACCGCCACCCGGTCCCGCAGCGGCGCCGGGTACCCGGTCCAGGCGGCCTCGATGCCCGCGGCGAGCCACGCGGCGGCCTCGGCGTCGTCGTACTCGGGGAACGGACCGAACTCGCCCCAGCCGGCCGGGCCGCGCAGCAGCAGGACCTCCCGGTTCTCGGTGGCGCGGAACCGGACGCGCATCGGCACGCTGACCACCCGGGCCGCGTCCTGCAGCACCGCCAGCGGCGGCAGGAGGGCGGGCCCGACGGGCGGCACGGCGGCGCCCGTCGGACCGGGCGCAGCGTCCGGTCCGACGGGCCCGGCGGGACGGCCCGGGGGCAGCGCATCGCTCATCCGTTCAGCGTATCCACCGGCAACCCCCATCCGGGAGCGCGGGCGCCGGTGGCGGCACGGATGGAAGAATGGCTCCGATGAGTCTGTCCGAACTGACCCGCAACCGCGCCCGCACCGGTGGCCGGCGGCCCTCCGCCACTCCGACCCTGCCGGTGGCCGCCCTGTGGACCGGGGCGGTCGTGTGCGCGGTCGCCGTCTTCGCCGTGTACGCCTTCTTCGTCCGCACCGTCCTCGGGCAGCAGCTCGACGAGGCCGCCCTGACCAGCGCCCAGCGCCTGCACACCGCGGACGCCCCCGCGGCCGTGTGGCTGCAGACGCTGCCGTGGTTCCTCATCACCGGCGTGCTGATCGCGCTGGCGGTGCTGATCGCGGCGGTACGACGACGCTGGGCCGTGCTGATCGCGATCGTCGTGACCGTGGCCGGCGCGGTGCTGAGCACGCAGCTGCTCAAGTACGCCGTGTTCGAGCGTCCCGACCTCGGGCTGGACACCCTGACCCTGAACTCCCTGCCGTCCGGCCACACGACGGCGGCGGGCGCCGCCGCCGCGGCGCTGCTGCTCGCGGTGCCCCGGGAGTGGCGCCCGGTGTTCGGCGTCGCCGGTGCCGCGTTCACCGCCCTCGTCGCCGGGTCCACCCTGGTCAGCTACTGGCACCGGCCCGCGGACGTCGTCTCCGCCGTGGCGGTCGTGGGCGCCTGGACCCTCGCGGCGACCGCCCTGACCGACCCCCGCACCGCTCGACGTCGGCGGCGGGGTGGAGCGGGGAGCGCCGTTCGCGAACGCGCCGTCGCCCATCAGGCCCGGATCGCCGGACTCGTCCTGCTCGGCGTCGCCACCGTCGCCCTCTGCGTGTCCGGGCTGCTGTATACGGGCGTGATCCCGGACGCGATCGCCGGGACCGGCGGCAACCTGTGGGCCGGGCTGTTGTTCGAGACGGCCGCGGCGTCCGCGGTCTTCGCCGGGCTCACCCTGGCGCTCGGCCGCCGCTCCGTGCTCGAGTGAGCCGCCTCTTCGACGCGCACCTGCACGTCGTCGACCCCGCGTTCCCGCTGATCGCCAACGACGGCTATCTGCCGGGCCCCTTCCCCGTCACGGCCTACCGGCGGCGGGTCGCCGGACTCGACGTGCGCGGTGGTGCCGTCGTCTCCGGCTCCTTCCAGGGATTCGACCAGACCTACCTGATCGACGCCCTCGCCCGACTGGGCCCCGGCTTCGTCGGGGTCACCCAGCTTCCGGAGACGGTGACCGACGCCGAGATCATCCGCCTCGACGCCGCCGGGGTGCGGGCCGTGCGCTTCAACGTCCGCCGCGGTGGGTCGGCCGCCCTCACGGCCCTGGAGCCGCTCGCGCGTCGGGTGCACGACGTGGCCGGCTGGCACGCCGAGCTCTACCTCGACGCCCGCGCCCTGCCCGACCTGCTGCCGGTGCTGCGGCGCCTGCCGGCGGTCGGCATCGATCACCTCGGGCTGCACCGCGACGGTCTGCCGCACCTGCTGGCCGCCGTCGAGCACGGCGCCCGCGTCAAGGCCACCGGGTTCGGCCGGGTGGACCTGGACCCGGCGAAGGCGATCGCGGCGATCCTGTCCGTCGACCCCACGGCCCTGATGGCCGGGACCGACCTGCCCTCCACCCGGGCCCGCCGCCCGTTCGTCGACACGGACCTCGACCTCATCGACCGCGCCGTGGGCGAGGAGCACCGGCGAGCCGTCCGGTGGGACAACGCGGCGGCGTTCTACCGGCTCGCCGACGTCACGCCCGGATCGGCCTGACCCGCGGCAGGAAGAGCACGAACAGGGCGGCGGCGATCAGCCCCAGGGCACCGGTCGCGGCCACCCCGGAGGCGAGCGAGACCGCATCGGTCACGGCGGAGAGCACGAGCGGGCCGGCCGTCGCTCCCGCGTCGGCCATGAATCGCCACACGCCGAGGAACTGCACGCGCCCGTCGGGCGGAGAGTAGTCGGCGCCCAGGGTCATCACCAGCCCCGACCCGATGCCGTTGCCGAATCCCAGCAGCACCGCGACCAGCAGGAAGGGCCCGGTCGCCGTCGTGAGCGGGCAGAGCAGCAGGGCCACGCCCATGATGAGCATGCTGGGCGCCGCCACCGCGAGCCGGCCTCGGGTGTCCATCACCTTCCCGGCCGGGTAGAAGACGAGCATGTCGACGGCCCCGGAGATTCCGTAGACCAGCGAGGTGGCGGACGGGTCCAGGCCCAGGCCCTCCGCCCAGAGCGGGATGACGACCTGCCGGGCCTGGCGCACCGCGGCGACGAAGACCACGGCCACCCCGACCGTCGCGTAGATCCGCCGGTGGCTGCGCAGCACGGACCTGATCGTCACCGGGCGACGCTCCGGCTGCTCGGCGCGGGGGCCGGCCGCGGCCGTTCCGCCCGCCGTCTCGTCCGTCGTGATCACCGGCAGGGAGCGGGTGGGCAGCGGTGGGTCCGGCATGGACAGGGCGATGGCGCCGGCGATGACGAGCGCGACGACGCCGACGACGTAGGCACCGCCCAGGCCGGTCAGGTGCATGACCGCGGCTCCCACGAACGGACCGATGAACAGGCCGATCCGCATCGAGCCGCCGAGGCTGGAGAGGGCGCGGGCCCGGTATCGCGGCTCGACCATGACGGTCAGGTACAGCTGCCGGGCGAGATTGAACACCGCGGCCGAGGACCCGATGAGGAAGACGGCGACGGCCAGTACGGCGAGATTCGGGGCGAGCAGCGCCAGCAGCATGCCGATCGCGCACAGGGCGGCGGCGGCGACGATCGCCCATCGCTCCCCGATCCGCGCCGTCACGATCGACGCAGGGATGTTGCTCAGCAGTGACCCGATGCCGATCAGCGTGACGATCAGCGCCGCGACCGCGACGGAGCCGCCGAGGTCCCGGGCGGTGAGCGGGACGACGGGCAGGATGGCGCCCTCGCCGACGGCGAAGAGCACCGACGGGCCGAACACGGGAACGACGAAGCGGCGCAGGGAGAAGTCGTCGCGGCCGGCCATCGTCCTCACTGTACGCGCGCGGGATCGGGGTCCGCCCGGTCGGGCCTACCGGGTCATCGGGCGGACGCTGAGCGACTCGACCTGCGCCTCCGGGGTCGCGGTGAGGGCGAAGACGACGGCACGGGCCACGGACTGCGGGGTGAGGTAGGCGTCGGTCCGGTACGCCTCGCCCTGGTGCTCGACGATCTGGCGCTGCATGTCGGTGTCCACCTTGCCCGGGTGCAGGGAGGTGACTCGGATGCCGTGCCGGCGTTCCTCCTCCCGCAGGGTGTCGGCGAAGGCGCGGAGAGCGAACTTGCTGGCGCTGTAGACACTGTTGCCGGGATTGGTGAAGAACCCGGAGCCGGAGTTGATCAGCACGACCTGACCGCGGGCACGGCGCAGGGCCGGCAGCAGCCGGCTCGTCAGGTCCGCGACGGCGACGACGTTGACCTCGAGCACCTCGCGCCAGGTCTGTCGCGTGAGCTCCTCGACGGTGCCGAGCGAGGTGATGCCCGCCGAGTGGACGAGGGCGTCCAGCCGGTCGATCCGCCCGGCGGCCGCGGCGACGTCCTGCTCCGACGTCAGGTCCGCGACGAAGGGCTCCGCCGACGGATACGCCGCGGCGGCCTCGGCCGTACGGTCGCGATCCCGGCCGCCGATCATCAGGTGGTGGGTCGCGGCGAGCTGCTCGGCGACGGCCCGGCCGATGCCGCGGGTCCCGCCGGTGATGAGCACGTGGGGTCGGTCGTCCATCCACCCAGCCTACGGGTGGCCGGACAGCGCGGATGCCGCGGCCCCCCGGCCGCGGCATCCGTCATCCCTTCCGTCGTGCGCCGTCACTCACCACCGGTGGGCGACGTCGACGACCAGCCGGCTCCTGGTCCCGTCGTTGATCACGAACGCCCGCATGGGCAGCCGCGCCCGGACACCGATCCCGACCGTCGTCTGGCCCTCGAAGCTGCCGCCCCAGGCGACCTGGCGCAGCGTCTGGTACCCGCTGACGTTCACCATCTCGGAACTGCGGTTCAGCGACGAGCTCGCGCCCGACGCGTTGATCGTGACGTCCAGGTAGGCGCCACCGCGCAGGCTCAGCGGCAGCCCGGACCCCTGCTTGAGCACCTGGTTGACGTACTGCACCCGGAAGCCCACGGTGGAGCCCTGCACATCGAACACCAGCCGGTCGTAGCAGTCGTGCTGACCGGCGCGCACGCCCGTCAGGCTGGCCGACGTCCACGGCAGCGTTCCCTTCGGCGTGGAGCCCCAGGTGATTCCGCACCAGGGCGCCGCCGTCGTCGTGGCCGCCGTCGCCGTCGACGGGACCACCAGCAACGAACCGGCCAGCGCCAGCGCGGCGATGACCGATCGCGTCCTCTTCATGACTACCTCCTCCGGCGACCCCCAACGGCCGCCGATCCCGGCGTCACACCCCGTGCATGACGCATCGGTGACTCGATCGTAGGGACGCCGGGTCGGCGCGGATAGAGGGATACTCCTGGTCCCGGATCGTGACCTCGGCATCGGGACGGCGACGTCCGTCGGGAGCGCGGTCAGTAGGGTGGGCGGGTGGATTCAGCCGGCCGGTACGCCCCCTCCCCCAGCGGCGATCTGCACGTCGGCAATCTGCGGACCGCGCTGCTCGCGTGGATGTTCGCCCGGGCGACGGGCCGGCGGTTCCGGCTGCGGGTCGAGGACCTGGACCGCGCCCGGTCGGGATCCGCGCAGCGGCAGCTGGCGGACCTCGCCGCGCTCGGGATCGCGTGGGACGGCGACGTCGTCGTCCAGTCGGACCACGCGGTGCAGTACGCCGAGGCCCTCGAGACGCTGCGCGAGCGCGGCCTCGTGTACGAGTGCTTCTGCACGCGCCGGGAGATCGCCGAGGCGGCGTCCGCCCCGCACGCGGCGCCGGGCGCCTACCCCGGGACCTGCCGGAACCTCGACGACGCCGAGCGGGCGCAGCGGCGGGCGAGCGGTCGGCCCCCGGCCCTGCGGCTGCGTGCCGGCGTCGACGCCTTCACCGTCCACGACGTGCTGGCCGGGGACTGGACCGGGCTCGTCGACGACCTCGTGCTCGTCCGCAACGACGGGACGGTGGCCTACAACTTCGCGGTGGTGCTCGACGACGGGGAGATGGGCATCGACCAGGTGGTCCGCGGCGACGACCTGCTCGCGTCCTCGCCCCGGCAGGCGTACCTCGCGACCGTCCTGGGCCTGACGCCGCCGACGTACGTCCACGTGCCCCTGGTGCTCGGCCCGACCGGCGACCGGCTGGCCAAACGCGACGGTGCGGTGACGCTGCGGGAGCTGGTCGCGGCGGGCCATTCCGCCGCGGACGTCCTCGGCCTGATCGCCGACTCGCTCGGCCTGCCCGGCGTCCGTTCCGCGGCCGGCCTGCTCGCCGCGTTCGACCCGGCCGGCCTGCCCCGGGCGCCGTGGACCTTCAGCGCGCCGGTGACCCACCCGGCCTAGGAAGCCGGCGGAGCAGGCCCGCGGTGGCGTGGGCCGCCCACGTCGCCGCGTCGGCCAGCGCCCGGTCGGGGGTCGGGGCGACGTCGACGAGCGATGCGGCCGACCGGATGCCGGCGGCGGCCAGGTCGGGTCCGGGCACGGTCACGCGGCCGGCCACCGCGACGACGGGAACACCGAGACCCGCCGCCAGGGCGGCGGCCGCGACGGGCGCCTTGCCCGCGAGCGACTGAGCGTCCAGGGAGCCCTCGCCCACGATGAGCAGGTCCGCGCCGGCGAGCCGGCCGCGCAGGTCGACCAGGTCGGCGACGAGGTCGAAGCCGCTCTCCAGGCGGGCCGGCGTCAGCGCGAGGAACCCGGCGGGGAAGCCGCCCGCGGCGCCCGCGCCCGGGACGCGGAACGGCCGCACTCCGGGGGCGCCGTCCAGCAGCTCCGCCCAGTGCCGCAGGGCGGCGTCGAGCTCACGCCGGGTGGCCGCGTCCGCGCCCTTCTGGCCGGCGAAGACGTGGGCCGCCCCCTCCGGTCCGGTCAGGGGATTCCGGACGTCGACCGCCAGCCGCAGCCGCACGCCTGCCAGTCGCGTGTCCAGTCCGGTGACGTCGAGCCGCTCGGCCGTGAGCAGGCCCGCCCCGCCGAGCGGGACCGGGGCGCCGTCGGGGGCGAGCACGGACAGGCCGAGCGCGCGGAGGGCACCGGAACCGCCGTCCGTCATGGCGGAGCCCCCGAGCCCGACGACGACGTCCGCGGCGCCGGCGTCGAGGGCGGCCGCGATGAGTTCCCCCACCCCACCGCTGTGGGCGGCCCGGGCGGTGGCCGGGGTCGGCTCGACGTGGGCGAGCCCGCTGGCCTCGGCGGACTCGATCACTGCGGTGCCCGACGCACCGGCACTGCCGGGCACCAGTGCCCACCGTGCGGTCACCGGCTCGCCCAGCGGGCCGTGGACCTCGGTGCGCCGCTCCTGGGCGCCGGCCGCCAGCGCCGCCTCGACCGTCCCCTCCCCGCCGTCGGCCAGCGGGACCAGCGCGATCCGCGCCCCCGGCCAGACCTCCCGCACGCCGTCGGCGATCGCCTCGGCGGCCTGCACCGCGGTGAGCGTGCCCTTGAACTTGTCCGGGGCCACGACCACGCGCGGCAAGCCGTCGGGCTCGGGACCGGTCACGTCAGCGGGCCGGTGAGGTAGCGCTGGAGGTTGGGCGCGATCAGGGCGACCACCTGCTCGTGTCGCATCGAGGCGATCGGCTCGAGCTTGATCACGTACCGCGTGAGGAGCAGCCCGGCGATCTGGCTCGCGACCAGGGACGCCCGCAGCGCCCGCTCGTCGTCGTCGCCGGGCAGATGCTCCACGATCGGGGTGAGCGCCCGCCGCTGGATGAACTGGCGCAACAGCGACACGCCCCAGTCGCGGTGCAGACCGGAGCGGAACAGGCCGACGGCGGCGGCACCGGCCGGAGAGTCCCACACCGGCAGCAGGGTGGACAGCAGGCGGGCGGCAAGACCGTCGGCGACCTCCGGCCGTACCGACCGGACGTACTGCGCGGGGTCGAAGGGCGCCTCGACGGAGGCGATGAAGAGCGGCTCCTTGCCGCCGAAGTGGTGATTGATCATGGCGGGATCGACCCCGGCCTCGGCGGCGATGGCGCGCACCGTGGCACCGTCGAACCCGTCGGCGGCGAACCGGCGGCGGGCCGCGGCGAGGATCAGCGCCCGGGTGTCGTGCCCGGCGGCGCGCCGCCCGCGCCGGGCACCCGACGCCGTCAT
>NZ_BMJI01000005.1 GCF_014643255.1 Tersicoccus solisilvae
CACTTCTACAATCACCATCGACCCCACACCGCAACCGGAGGCCAACCACCCATCACCCGACTGAACAACCTCCCTGGACATCACATCTATTGACGAGCTGGCGTTCCCTGACCCGGTGCGGTCGGCACCGGCGAACCCCGCCGGCGGCCGCCTCGGCGCTCCCGCACCTCACCGGTCACCCGGCAGACCAGGTAGATGAGGAACGACAGGGTGGTGACGTAGGGGCTGATCGGGATGGTGCCGCCGAGGGCGAGCAGGATCCCGCCCACCGCCGCGACGACGCCGAACACCACGCTGAGCACCGCCACGAGCCACGGCGTGGCCGTCACCCGCAGGGCGGCGGCCGCCGGGGTGATCAGCAGGGAGAGCACCAGCAGCGCCCCCACCACCTGGATGGACAACGCCACGGCCAGGCCGAGCAGCACCATGAAGCCGACCGACAGGGCACCGACCGGCAGCCCGCGCGCGGCGGCGAGGTCCGGGTCCGCGCTCGCGAAGACGAGGGGCCGCCACAGCACGGCCAGGCCGGCGAGGACGATGGCGGCGACGATCAGCAGCCACTGCAGCTGCACCGCCTCGACGGCGACGATCTGCCCGGTGAGTAGGCCGAACTTGTTGGCCGAGCGCCCCTGGTAGAGGGACAGGAACAGGATGCCCAGGCCCAGGCCGAAGGGCATCAGCACCCCGATGGTGGAGTTGCGGTCCCGGGCGCGCACGCCCATCAACCCGAGCACGACGGCGGCGAGCACCGAGCCGACGAGGGAGCCGGCGACCACGTCGGCCCCGACCAGCAGGGCGAACGCGGCCCCGGCGAAGGAGAGCTCGGCGATGCCGTGGACCGCGAAGGCGAGGTCCCGCATCATCACGAACACGCCGATCAGCCCGCCCACGAGGCCGAGCACCGCCGCGGCGACGAGGGACGTGGTGACCAGCGGCAGCAGTTCCCCGTAGTCGGAGAAGTCGATGATCGACCCCCACACGGCGTCGGCGTCCACGTCAGTTCTCCTCGTCGTGGTGGTGGTGGTGGGTGGTGGCGTCCGGCAGGCCGACGACGACGAGCCGGCCGCCGGTCTGGATCACCTCGACCCGGGTTCCGTACATCTGCGAGAGCACGTCCGTGCGCAGCACCTCGGCGGGGGTGCCGAGCCGGAACCGGCCGCCGACCAGGTACAGCACCCGGTCGACGTGCTCGAGGACGGGGTTGATCTCGTGGGTGACGAACACGACGGCGGTGCCGTGCTCGGTGCGGCGCCGGTCGATCAGCGCGGACACGGCCTGCTGGTGCTTCAGGTCCAGGGAGAGCAGCGGCTCGTCGCACAGCAGCAGATCCGGGTCGGTGGCCAGCGCCTGCGCCACCCGCAGCCGTTGCTGCTCACCGCCGGACAGGGCCCCGACCGGGGCGTCGGCGTAGCCGGTCGCGCCGACCCGCTCGAGCAGCTCGTCCACCCGCCGGGTGTGCTCGCGTCGTCGCACGCGCGGACCGAGCCGGGTGCCGTCCAGGCCGAGACCGACGAGGTCCCGGGCGCGCAGCGGCGTGTACGGGGCGAAGGGCCGCTGCTGCGGGATGTAGCCCGTCCGGGAGGCGGCCCGGCCGGGCGGCCTCCCGCCGACGGTGACCGTGCCGGCGTCCAGGTGCTGCAGCCCCAGCAGGGTGCGCAGCAGGGTCGTCTTGCCCGAGCCGTTCGGGCCGAGCACGGCCAGGAACTCGCCGGGTTCGACCGTCAGATCCAGGCCGTCGAAGATGCGGCGGTCGCCGAACGAGAGCGTGGCACCGGCGAGGCGGGCGGCGGGAGCGGTGTCGGGAACGGGGGTCACCGCGCGGTCCGGAGCGCGGACTCCACCCCGGAGATGTTGTCGGCCATCCAGTCAGCGTAGTGCTTGCCGTCCGGCAGGGTCTCGGTGAAGTCGACGACCGGGACGCCGGCGGTCCGCGCCGCCGTGGCGACCGTCCGGGTCTGCTCGCTCTCGGACTGCGTGTTGTAGGCCAGCAGAGCGACCTTCTTCTGCTGCATCAGCGTGCGCAGGGTGAACAGGTCCGTCGGCGAGACGTCCCCGCCCTCCTCGATCGCCTCGGAGAAGGACGCCGGGGTGACGTTGTGCAGGCCGGCGGCCTCCAGCAGGTACAGCGGCACCGGTTCGGTGATCGCGACGTCGCGGGTGGTGCCGCCCCCGGCGGCCTCGCCCTTGAGCGCGGCGAGCCGCTGCGTCAACCCGCTGATCCGCCCGGTCAGCGCCGTGGCGTTGGCGTCGAAGGTCGCCGCGTCGGCGGGCCGGGCCGCGGCCAGCCGGTCCTTGATCGCGGTGACCACCTTCTGCGCCGCCGGCAGGCTGTACCAGACGTGCTCGTTGAAGGCACCGTGGTCGTGATCGTGGCCGGCCTCGCCGTGGTCGTCGGCGCTCGCGTCGCCGCTCGACCCGGCGTCGTGCTCGTCCTCGGGCTCCAGCCCGGACGTCGCGACGGCGTCGACGACGTGGGCGGCGTCGACCTGGTTCTTCTCGACCAGGCCCTCCATGAACGTGTCGTACCCGCCGCCGTTGAGGATCACCAGGTCGGCGCGGGACACGGCGAGGCTGTCCCGCACGGTCGACTCGTAGGAGTGCGGGTCCTTGTCCGGGCCGCTGATCACGGAGGTCACCTCGACGGCGTCACCGCCGACGGTGGCCGCGAGGTCGCCGTACACGTCGGTGGACGCGACCACCTTCAGCCGCCCGTCTCCCCCGGAGGCGGCACCGGAGGAGCCGGCGGCGGCGTCACCCCCGCCGCACGCGGCGAGCGGCAGGAGCAGGGCGGCGACGGCCAGCGCGGACAGGACGCGAGCGGGGCGGGGCACGGTGGGACCTCGGTTCCGGGACGGGCGCCGGTCCGACGACGGACGGCGACGATCGAGTGCGGCAGATGACAACCGGTCGCATCAAGCGACCCCTCATCCTAACCACAGTCGCGAACCATTCGCATCTGGCCGGGCGCGGGACCGACCGGCCGGCCCGGCACCCGACCACCGGGGCGACAGCCGGTGGTCGCCCACCGACGGCGCTCAGCCGCGGCGGCGGGAGTCCTGCGTCTGCGTCGCGTCGCGGATCTCGCCGACCAGCTGCTCGATGATGTCCTCGAGGAACAGCACGCCCAGGGTCCGGCCGTTCCCGTCGATCACCCGCGCGAGGTGCGACCCCGTGCGCTGCATCAGCGCCAGCGCGTCCTCGACCTCCTCGTCCGGGGCGAGGTTGACCAGGGTCCGCACCCGCGACTCGGGGATCGGCCGCTGGTGGGCGGCGGGGTCGATGGCCAGCACGTCCTTCAGGTGCAGGTAGCCGGTGAGGTTGCCGCCCTCGTCGACGAACACGAAACGCGAGAACCCGGTGCGCCCCACGGTCCGCTCGAACTCCTCCGGCGTCGCGCCGACCTCGATGGTGACCAGGTCGTCGACCCCCACCATGGTGTCCCGGGCGCGGTGACCGGAGAACTCCAGGGCCCCGGAGATGATCCCCGCCTCGTCGTCGACCAGGCCGGTGCGCGTGGACTCCTCCACGATCGAGGCCAGCTCGTCGAGCGTGAACGTGGAGGTGACCTCGTCCTTCGGCTCGACCCCCAGCAGCCGGACGAGGTGGTTGGCGCTCCAGTTCAGCGCCATGATGACGTGCTTGACCAGGCGGCCGACGAACACGAGCGGCGGGGCCAGCACCAGGGCGGCCCGGTCCGCGACGGAGACCGAGATGTTCTTCGGCACCATCTCGCCGAGCGTGACGTGCAGGAACGTGACGATCAGCAGTGCGGCGGCGAAACCGACCACCGACGCCACCTCGGCGGAGAGACCGATCGACCCGAGCGGGTCGGCGATCAGGTGGTGGATCGCCGGCTCCGCGACCTGCAGGATCAACAGCGAGCACACGGTGATGCCCAGCTGGGCGCAGGCGAGCATCAGGGAGACGTGCTCCATCGCCCACAGCGTCGTGCGGGCCCGCCGGTGACCGGTCTCGGCCAGCGGCTCGATCTGGCTGCGGCGGGCGGACATGATTGCGAACTCGGCACCGACGAAGAACGCGTTGCCGATCAACAGGACGACGAGCCAGACGATGCCCCACCAGTCGCTCATCGGTCCTCCCCTCGAGCGGGAACGGCGTGCGAGCCCGCGGCGCGGGACGGCGACCCGCCGACGGCGGTGCGCGACGGCACGGCGGACGCCCCGCCGGTGGTGACGCCGTCGTCGTCGCCCCCGAGCACCGGCTCCTCGACGCGCTGGGTGAACCGGATCCGGTCGATCCGCCGGCCGTCCATCCGCTCGACGGTCAGGGTGCCGGACTCGAGCTCGACCGTGTCACCCGCGGCCGGGATCCGTCCGAGCGCGCTCATCACGAAGCCGCCGACCGTCTCATAGCCCGACTCGTCGGGTACCGACAGGCCGGGGATCTGCTCGCTGACCTCGTCGGGGCGCATCAGGCCGGGGAAGTACCAGTCCCCCGCCGCGCTCTGCAGCACACCGGGCTTGACCCGGTCGTGCTCGTCGGAGACCTCGCCGACGATCTCCTCGACCAGGTCCTCCAGGGTGACGATGCCGGCGGTGCCGCCGTACTCGTCCAGCACCACGGCCAGTTGCAGGTTGCCGTCGCGCAGTTCGGCGAGCAGCGCGTCCAGGTGCACGGTCTCGGGGACGCGCAGCACCTCGGTCATGATGACGCCGGCCGGCAGGTGGGCCCGCCGCTCGGCGGGCACCGCGATCGCCTTCTTCACGTGCACGACGCCGCGGATCTCGTCGACGGAGGAACCGAGCACCGGGAATCGGGAGTACCCGGTGCGGCGGGCGAGCTCGACGATGTCGGCCACGGTCGCGTCGTCCTCGACGGCGGCCATCCGGGGCCGCGGGGTCATCACGTCGGCCGCCGTCTGGCTCGCGAAGCCGAGCGTGCGGGAGACGAAGGTCGCCGTGCCGGCGTCGAGGGTGCCCAGCTGCGCGGAACGCCGCACCATCGAGGAGAGCTCCTCGGGCGACCGCGCCCCGGACAGCTCCTCCTTGGCCTCGAGGCCGACGAGGTGCAGGATCCGGTTGGCGAAGCCGTTGAGCACCACGATGGCGGGCTTGAACACGGCGGTGAACATCAGTTGCGGCCCGGCCAGCGCGCGGCCCAGCGGCAGCGCCATCGCGATCGCGATGTTCTTGGGCACCAGCTCGCCCAGCAGCATGGAGAACAGGGTCGCGACGACCATGGCGACGATCAGCGCGACGCCGTGCACCACGCCCTCGGGCACGCCCACCGCGGTCAGCGGGCCGCCGAGCAGCGTGGCGAGCGAGGGCTCCATGACGTAGCCCGTGAGCAGGGTGGTCAGGGTGATGCCGAGCTGGCAGCTGGAGAGCTGGGTCGAGAGGCTCTTGAGGCAGCGCAGCAGCGCCTCGGCCCCGCGCTCGCCGCGCTCGACGGAACGCTGCACCTGCGGCTGGTCGAGGGCGACGAGCGAGAACTCGACGGCGACGAAGAACCCGGTGCCGAGGATGAGCACGAACCCGGCGACCAGGAGCAGCCACTCCATCAACGGCTCCGGACCGGCGTCGACGGCCGGGGGGACGTCGCGGGGCGACGGGTGCGGAAGGCCCGATGGGGCCCCGAGGAACTTCGACCCGGGGCAGCGTCAGCTGCGCCCGGGGCGCTCCTCATGGATCGGCGGGGTGAGTGTCTTCCCATAAGGGCTCCAGTCTACAAGAGCCCGGCCGGGCGGATGCGGGGCGCCCGGCGGCCCGGTCACCGGCCCGGCGGCCCGGTCACCAGCTCTGCGCCAGCGGACGGCCCTCCTCGTATCCGGCGGCGGACTGGATGCCGACGACGGCCCGCTGCCGGAACTCAGTGAGGGTGCGCGCCCCCGCGTAGGTCATGGAGCTGCGCACGCCGGAGGTGATCCCGTCGAGCAGGTCCTGCACGCCCGGCCGCGCCGGGTCCAGGTACATCCGCGAGCTGGAGATGCCCTCCTCGAACAGGCCCTTGCGGGCGCGCTCGAAGGCCTCCTCCTGCTGGGTCCGGTGCTGCACCGCGCGGGCGGAGGCCATGCCGAAGCTCTCCTTGTAGAGGCGCCCGTCGGCGCCCTGCTGGAGGTCGCCGGGGCTCTCGTGGGTGCCGGCGAACCAGGAGCCGATCATCACCTGGCTCGCGCCGGCGGCCAGCGCGAGCGCGACGTCGCGCGGGTAACGCACGCCGCCGTCGGCCCACACGTGCCTGCCGAGCGCGCGGGCCTCGTCGGCGCACTCCAGCACGGCGCTGAACTGGGGCCGGCCCACGGCCGTCATCATCCGGGTGGTGCACATGGCGCCCGGGCCGACGCCGACCTTGATGATGTCGGCGCCCGCGTCGACGAGGTCGCGCACGCCGGCGGCGCTGACGACGTTGCCGGCGACGACGGGCACGTGCGGGGCCAGGGAGCGGACGGTCCGCAGCGCGTCGATCATGCGGCGCTGGTGCCCGTGCGCGGTGTCGACGACGAGCGTGTCGACGCCCGCGTCGAGCAGGCCGCGGGTCTTGGCGGCGACGTCGCCGTTGATGCCGACCGCGGCGGCGACCCGCAGGCGACCCTGGCCGTCGACGGCGGGACGGTACAGCCCGGAGCGCAGCACGCCGGTCCGGGTCAGGGCGCCGGCGAGCACGCCGTCCCGCACCACGGGGGCGAAGCCGGCCGCGGTGCCGGTGATCAGCCCGAACGCGTCGCGCAGGGCGGCCTCGGCGCGGGCCGGGTCCGAGGCGAGGTCCGCGGCGTCCAGGCCGGCCGCGTCGACGGTCAGGGCGGGGCGCAGCACGGAGTCCAGGGACGCGTAGCGGTCCACCCCCGCCAGGTCCGTCTCCCCCGCGATGCCGAGCACGCAGCCCTCGTCGTCGGCCACGACGACGTACCCGTGGGCGCGCTTGCCGATCAGGTGCAGCGCGTCGACCACGGTGTCGCCCGGGCCGAGCCGCACCGGAGTCTCGAAGACGGTGTGCCGGGCCTTGACCCAGGAGGTCACCTCGGCGATCACCGGCAGCGGCACGTCCTGCGGCAGCACGCCGAGGCCACCGCGGCGGGCGACGGTCTCGACCATCCGCCGGCCGGTCACGGCGGTCATGTTCGCCACGACGATCGGGATGGTCGTGCCGGTGCCGTCGTCGGTGGCGAGGTCGACGTCGAGCCGGGAGGCCACATCGGAGGCGGACGGGACCATGAACACGTCCGCGTACGTCAGATCGGTCGTGGGCTCGGTGAGGAACTTCATTCTCGGCGCTCTCCTGCGGCAATCGTGCTGGCGATCCAGACGGCAAACCTGACGACGATACCGTTCCTCGCACCGGTGCGGCAAATCCCGGACGCCGGGACCGCGCCGACACCGGGCGTCGTCGTGATTCGCCACCCCCGCGCGTCGTCACTAGACTGTCAGTGGTCTTCGCTGCCCAGGCGCGACCACGCGCGGCCTGACGACGTGCCGACCACGGACGTCCGCTGCGGTGCGCGTGACGCGAGCGCCTGTGCGGCCGGGACGACGGTGGATCGGGCAGCACAGACGGAAGAGGCGAATTCATTGCCACACCAACCACACCAGCGCATTCCCGAGGAGTTCGCGGGGAACGAGTGGCTCGTCGATGAACTGTACGAACAGTTCACGAAGGACCGGAACTCGGTCGACCAGAAGTGGTGGCCGATCTTCGACTCGTTCGACGCCGACGCGAACGGCACGGGCGCGGCGGCCGCGGGCAACGGTGCTCCGGCGGCCCCCACCACCGGGCAGGCCGCGTCGGCCTCCTCCTCGCCGCGGGCGGCGAAGCCCGCGCAGGACCGGGCGCCGCAGCAGCGGTCGCCTCAGGAGTCCCGCGGCACCGGCTCCGACGTGACGAACGAGGGCCCGGCGACCAACCCCGCCGATCCCGACGCCGACGCGAAGGGCAGCGCCGGGCCGATGCTGCTCGGCACCAAGCCCACCCCGATCGCCGAGCCCGGCACCAACAGCCGGCGCATCCGCACGCCGATCCCGGCGCAGCTGCCGACGAACGACCGCGACCAGCGCACCGAGGAGGACACCCGCACCGTCCTCAAGGGCGTCGCCAAGGCCGTGGCCGCGAACATGGACGCCAGCCTGACCGTGCCGACCGCCACCACCGTGCGCGCCGTCCCGGCCAAGCTGCTCGTGGACAACCGGATCGTGATCAACAACCACCTGCGCCGGGCGCAGGGCGGCAAGGTCTCCTTCACCCACCTCATCGGGTTCGCCGTCGTGCGGGCGCTGGCCGCGTTCCCGTCGCAGAACGTGCGCTACGAGGTGGTCGACGGCAAGCCCACCGCCGTGCAGCCGGCGCACGTGAACTTCGGCATCGCGATCGACCTGCCGAAGCCGGACGGCACCCGCACGCTCGTGGTGCCGAACATCAAGAAGGCCGAGACGATGAACTTCGTCGAGTTCTGGACGGCCTACGAGGATCTGGTCAAGCGGGCCCGCAACAACAAGCTGACCATGGACGACTACGCCGGGACCACGGTCTCCCTGACCAACCCCGGCGGCATCGGCACCGTGCACTCGGTGCCGCGGCTCTCCGCCGGCCAGGCCGCGATCGTCGGCGTCGGCGCCCTCGAGTACCCGGCCGAGTTCCAGGGCTCGAGCGAGAAGATCCTCGCCAAGCACGCGATCAGCAAGATCATCACGCTGACCTCGACGTACGACCACCGGGTCATCCAGGGTGCCGGCAGCGGCGAGTTCCTGCGCCTGGTGCACCAGCTGCTGCTCGGCGAGCAGGACTTCTACGACCACATCTTCGAGGTCCTGCGGATCCCCTACGAGCCGGTCCGCTGGGCGCAGGACGTGCAGGTCGACCCGATCGAGCAGATCAACAAGGTCGCCCGGATCCAGCAGCTGATCCACGCGTACCGGGTGCGGGGCCACCTGATGGCCGACATCAACCCGCTCGAATACGTCCAGCGCAAGCACCCCGACCTGGACATCCGCACCCACGGGCTCACCCTGTGGGATCTGGACCGGGAGTGGCCCACCGGCGGCTTCGGCGACAAGCCCAAACTGCTGCTGCGCGACATCCTCGGTGTCCTGCGCGACGCGTACTGCCGCAACGTCGGCATCGAGTACATGCACATCCAGTCCCCCACCGAGCGGGAGTGGTTCCAGGAGCGGCTCGAGCACCCGTACAAGAAGCCGGACCGCGAGGAGCAGCTGCACATCCTGGCGAAGCTCAACGCCGCCGAGGCGTTCGAGACGTTCCTGCAGACCAAGTTCGTCGGGCAGAAGCGGTTCTCCCTCGAGGGCAGCGAGTCCCTGATCCCGCTGCTGGACGCGATCATGGACAACGCGGCCGACGACGGGCTGGACGAGGTGGCCATCGGCATGGCCCACCGTGGCCGGCTGAACGTGCTGACCAACATCGCCGGCAAGACGTACGCCCAGGTGTTCCGCGAGTTCGAGGGCACCGTCGACCCGAAGTCCGTGCAGGGCTCCGGCGATGTGAAGTACCACCTCGGCACCGAGGGCTCGTACGTCTCCGAGAAGGGCAACTCGACCAAGGTCTACCTGGCCGCGAACCCGTCCCACCTGGAGGCCGTCGACTCGGTCGTCGAGGGCATCGTCCGGGCGAAGCAGGACCGGCTGGACCAGGGCGCCGACGGTCCCTCCTCGTTCCCGGTGCTCGCGGTGCAGGTGCACGGCGACGCGGCGTTCGCGGGTCAGGGCGTGGTGGCGGAGACGCTGAACCTCTCGCAGCTGCGCGGCTACCGCACGGGCGGCACGATCCACGTCATCGTCAACAACCAGGTGGGCTTCACCACCGCCCCGTCGTCAGGACGGTCCTCGGTCTACTCGACCGACGTCGCCCGGATGGTGCAGGCGCCGATCTTCCACGTCAACGGGGACGACCCGGAGTCCGTGGTGCGGGTCGCGCAGATGGCGTTCGCGTACCGTCAGCGGTTCCACAAGGACGTCGTGATCGACATGATCAGCTACCGCCGCCGCGGTCACAACGAGGGCGACGACCCCTCGATGACCCAGCCGATGATGTACACGCTGATCGAGCACAAGCGCTCCACCCGCAAGCTGTACACCGAGGCCCTCGTCGGCCGCGGCGACATCAGCCAGGAGGAGGCGGACCAGGCGCTGAAGGACTACCAGGAGCGGCTCGAGCGGGTGTTCTCCGAGACGCACGCCGCGCAGACCTCCCCCATGCCGGTCGTCACCCGGGACAGCGAAGCGGTCTCCGACCTCGAGCTGCCGGCCGCCCAGCAGCAGGACCGCGGCATCAACGTGCCCGACTCCACCGCCATCAGCGCCGACCGGCTGGCCCGGATCGGGCAGGCGCACCTGGACATCCCCGAGGGATTCACGGTGCACCCGAAGCTCAAGGCGCTGCTGGAGAAGCGGGAACAGATGTCCCGCGAGGGCGGCATCGACTGGGGCTTCGGCGAACTCGCCGCACTCGGCTCGCTGCTGATGGAGGGCGTGCCGGTCCGGCTCGCCGGGCAGGACTCGCGGCGCGGCACGTTCGTGCAGCGGCACGCCGTGTTCCACGACCGGGTCACCGGCGACGAGTGGACGCCGCTGACGCACCTGACCGAGGACCAGGCGAAGCTGTGGATCTACGACTCGCTGCTGAGCGAGTACGCGGCCATGGGCTTCGAGTACGGCTACTCGGTGGAACGTCCGGACGCCCTCGTGCTGTGGGAGGCGCAGTTCGGCGACTTCGCCAACGGCGCGCAGACCATCATCGACGAGTTCATCTCCTCCGCGGAGCAGAAGTGGGGCCAGCGGTCCTCGCTCGCCCTGCTGCTGCCGCACGGCTACGAGGGTCAGGGCCCGGACCACTCCTCCGCCCGGATCGAGCGGTACCTGACGATGTGCGCCGAGGACAACATGACGGTGGCCAACCCGACCACCCCGGCGTCGCACTTCCACCTGCTGCGGCGGCACGCCTTCAGCAAGCCGCGCCGGCCGCTGATCGTGTTCACGCCGAAGCAGCTGCTCCGGCTCAAGGCCGCGGCCTCGTCGGTCGAGGACTTCACGCAGGGCACGTTCCGGCCGGTGATCGGCGATACGGCGAACCTGCGGGCGGAGGACGTCAAGCGCGTCGTCATCGTCTCGGGCCGGCTGTACTACGACCTGGCGGCGCACCGCGAGAAGCAGGGCACCACCGACACCGCGATCATCCGGGTGGAGCGGCTCTACCCGCTGCCGCTGGAGGAGGTGCGCGCCGAGCTGGCGCAGTATCCGAACGCGGAGATCGTGTGGGCGCAGGACGAGCCGGCGAACCAGGGACCGTGGCCGTTCATGGGCCTGAACCTGGTGCCGGAGCTGGATCGTCCGGTGCGCCTCGTCTCCCGGCCGGCGTCGGCCTCCCCCGCCACGGGATCCGCCAAGCGGCACGCGGTGGAGCTGCAGGGGCTCGTCTCCTCGGCGTTCGCGCAGGACTGACGCTCGTGCAGCGGGCGCCGAGGTCGATCCCCGGCGCCCGCTGCCCTGTCCCCCACTGATCTGGTTCCGTCCCTCCGAGGAGGGCGAGGAAGGCTGTGCTCCGCGTGTTCGAGCAACGCACTGTGCGCATCAGCGCCGTCGGCGACGAGCTGCTGGCCGGGGTGGGCGATCCGCGCGCCCTCGGCTGGTTCGGCCGGGTGATCGCCCGGACCCCCACCGACGACCTGGACCTGGCGGCCTACACGCTGGCCGCCCCGCAGGAGGGCACCGAGGCCCTGGCCGCCCGCTGGCAGGATGAGGTGGGCCGCCGGTTCGAGGACGGCGCGGAGAACCGCCTCGTCATCGGGCTCGCGGCGCACGACCTGGACGTCGAGGTCTCCAGCGCCCGCAGCCGGCTGAACCTCGCGAACATCATCGACGGCGCCTCCCAGCAGGGCATCCCCGTGATCGTGGTCGGGCCGCCGCCGGGGCTCGACCCGGTGCGGAACCGCCGGCTTGCCGACCTCTCCGCTGCCTTCGCCGACGTGACCACGCGGCGTCGCCACATCTACGTGGACACGTTCACCCCGCTGCAGCACCACGAGCAGTGGCGCGCGGACCTGGCCGCCAACGACGGCCGGCCGGGGCAGGCCGGGTACGGGCTGCTCGCGTGGCTCGTGCTGCACCGCGGCTGGTACGAGTGGATGCGGCTGCCCGTCCCGGCGTGACGGTGGGCCGACCGCGAGCGGCTACCGGTCCCGCGAGGAGAGCAGGCAGAACTCGTTGCCCTCGGGGTCGGCGAAGACGTCCCAGCTGACGTCGGGTCCCTGCCCGACGTCGACGCGGGCGGCTCCCAGCCGTAGCAACCGGTCGACCTGCTCGTCCCGGTCCAGGCTGGTATGCGGCGCCAGATCCAGGTGGATCCGGTTCTTCACCGTCCTGCTCTCCGGCACCGGGACGAACACCATACCCGGCGGCACCCGGTCGAACGGGGTGGCGGCGAGCGCCTCCTCATCGGCCCAGGCCGGGACGATCACCACCTCGTCGGCCGCCTCGTACACGATCCGCCAGTGGAGCACCTCGGCCCACCAGCGGGCCTGGGCGGCAACGTCGGACGAGTCGATGACGATCGAGTACCAGCGCAGGTCCACGGTTCCTCCTGGGGTGCGGTGCGGCCGGACACCAGGAGCGTACGTGCCGATGCGGACAGCTCCCGTCCGCCCTCACCTCACGGGGTGGCTTCCGCGTCCGGAACACGTCCCCCGCTGTGGGAGAATGGACGGCGACGATGACGACCGACGGCGAAGGAGGCAGTGATGAGCAAGCGGGCACGTAAGCGCCGCGACCGCAAGCGCGGTGGAGCCAACCACGGCAAGCGGCCGAACACCTGAGCCGTTGACGGCACGAGAGAGGGCCCCGGACACACGTCCGGGGCCCTCTCGGCGTGTTCCGTGCGGATCGACCGCGGGAACGGGAGCTCTCAGCGGGAGACGCGCACGGCCGTGATCCGGCTGATGATGGTGGCCTTGAGCGTCTCGGGGGCGGTCTCGGCGCAGCTGCGGCGCACGACGGTGCGGATCACCCGCTCCACCTCCTCCTCCTGGACGCACTCGGGGCAGTGGTCCAGGTGCGCCTTGATCTCGTCGATGTCCTCGCGCGGCAGGGCGCCGTCGAGGTACTCGTAGAGCCGCTCGATCCGGGCGTCCGTGCAGCCGCCGAGGGCCGTGCAGTCATCCTCACTCATGTCGTCTTCTCCTTGGTGGTGCTGCTCACCCGCATGCCGCGGTCCGCGGCGTAGTCGGAGAGCTTCTCTCGCAACAACCTCCGGCCGCGGTGCAGCCGGGACATCACGGTGCCGATCGGCGTGCCCATGATCTCCGAGATCTCCTTGTAGGCGAAGCCCTCGACGTCGGACAGGTACACGGCCAGCCGGAAGTCCTCGGGGATCTCCTGCAGCGCGCGCTTGACGTCGGAGTCCGGCAGGTGGTCGAGCGCCTCGACCTCGGCGGAGCGCAGCCCGGTCGACGTGTGCGACTCGGCGCGGGCAATCTGCCAGTCCTCGATGTTCTCCGACTGCGACTGCTGCGGCTCACGTTGCCGCTTGCGGTAGAGGTTGATGTACGTGTTGGTCAGGATCCGGTACAGCCAGGCCTTGAGGTTCGTGCCCGGCTTGTACTGGTGGAAGGCCGAGAAGGCCTTGGCATAGGCCTCCTGCACCAGGTCCTCGGCGTCCGCGGGATTGCGCGCCATCCGCAGGGCCGCCGAGTAGAGCTGATCGACGTACTGGAGCGCGTCCCGCTCGAAGCGGGCCCGGCGTTGGTCCGGCGTCTCACGGGCGACGTCGACGTCGGGGGAATCGGTCGGCGCGTCGCTCGCGGCGTCGTCGGCCGCGGGAGAGGGCGTGCGTGGTGCTGAAGTCATCGTCGCCCAGTCTACTGGCGTCGCCTCGAGCACCGGCATGGCCCCTCCCTCCCGCGTCCGTCGCTGGTGTTCCTTCCACCAGATGCCAACCACGCGTCGTGGCGCGAATATTCCCCCGCGGCCGGCGACCGGCCTGCGTGTCGCGCCCGCCGCGTTCCGCCCGCGGGTGGGCGGAGGCGGGAAAAGATGGAAAACTGGCAAGCACCGACCCTCGGCGTCGGTGCGCGGGGCGGCCGATCGACCGTCGTCGCACGTCCGCGCCGTCGTTCCCACACTGGAGGCAGATCATGACGCTCGTTCGTTTCTTCGCCCGACCCGCCCTCGCCGGCACCTTCGTCCTCTCCGGCATCGACCGGTTCAAGAACGCCGCGAGCCAGGCCTCCTCCCTGCAGCCCGTGATCGGCGGCCTGCGTTCGGTGGCCCCCCAGGTCGCCGCGTACACCCGCGACGAGGTCACGGTCACCAAGGTCCTCGGCGGCGTGCAGGCCGGCGCCGGTGCGCTGCTGGCCGTCGGCAAGGTCACCCGCCTGGCCTCGACCGTGCTGGTCGGCACGCAGGCGGTGAACGCCTGGGTCGAGTTCACGCAGGCGCCCGCCGACACGGCAGAGGAGAAGGCCGCCCGGCGCACCCAGCTGCTCAGGAACGTCGGCCTCGCCGGTGGCGCCGCCCTCGCGGCCGTCGACCGCAACGGCAAGCCCTCCCTGGCCTGGCGTGCCGAGCACGCGGCCGCCGGCGCCAAGCGCTCCGCCGCCCGGTCCGAGACCCGCAAGAACCTGCAGAAGTCGGCCGCGGAGGCGAAGAAGAACGTCCGCAGCGTCGCCGCGGACACGAAGAAGAACCTGGTCTCCAGCACGGCGGACGCCCGGAAGAGCGTCCGCGACGCCGCCGCGAAGACCTCGAAGGCCGCCGCCAGGAACGCGAAGCCCGCGTCGAAGAACGCCTCGACCTGGCAGAAGAGGGCCGAGAAGCAGCTCAAGGCCGCCGGCATCCTCTGAAGCGGCGCGCCCGCAGCACCGTGGACAGCATGACCGGCACCGACGACGCGGCGCAGCGGAGCCTCCCCTGGTGGGAGGCTCCGCTCGCGCCGCAGCCCGTGGACGCGGTGCTCAGCGTGCCCGGCTCGAAGTCCCTGACCAACCGGTACCTCGTGCTCGGTGCCCTCGCCGGCGACGGGTCGCGGCTGCGCTCGCCCCTGCACTCCCGGGACACCCACCTCATGCTGGCCGCGGTCCGGGCGCTCGGGGCGCGAGTCGAGGACGTGCCCGGTGACGGCGACTTCGGCCCGGACTGGCGGTTCACCGCCCCGATACCCACCGGCGTGCCCGCCCCGGAGGTCTCCGACGCGGCCGGTGCCTCCGGCCCGGCCCCTGAGCGGTCGGTCGACTGCGGGCTCGCCGGCACCGTGATGCGCTTCGTCCCGCCGCTGGCGGCCCTGACGGACGGGCCGGTGCGGTTCGACGGCGACGAGGGCGCCCGGCGCCGGCCCATGGCCGCCGTCCTGCACGGACTGCGCGCGCTCGGGGTCACCGTCGACGACGACGGCCGGGGCACCCTGCCGTTCACCGTGCACGGCACCGGCGCGGTGACCGGCGATCACGTGGTGATCGACGCGTCCGCGTCCTCCCAGTTCGTCTCGGCCCTGCTGCTCGCCGCTCCGCGCTTCGCCCGTGGGCTGCGGCTCGAGCATGCCGGGGCCCCGATCCCGAGCCTGCCGCACGTGGAGATGACCGTGCAGGTGCTGCGCGAGGCGGGCGTCGCCGTGGACGACGGCACCCCCGACGTCTGGACGGTCCGACCCGGGCCCGTGCGTCACTTCGACGTGGCGGTCGAGCCGGACCTCTCCAACGCCGGCCCGTTCCTGGCCGCGGCCCTGGTGACCGGGGGCCGGGTCACCGTCACCGGCTGGCCCGAGCACACCACGCAGGGCGGGGACCACTGGCGGCAGATCCTGCCCGCCTTCGGGGCGACCGTCACGCGCGGACCGGACCTGCTCACCGTCACGGGGCCCACGCGGTTGCGCCCGGTCGACCTCGACCTCTCCGCCGCGGGTGAGCTGGCCCCCACCGTCGCCGCCCTCGCCGCCGTGGCGCCGGGCCGGTCACGGCTGCGCGGCATCGCGCACCTGCGCGGTCACGAGACCGACCGGCTGGCCGCGCTGCGGGCCGAACTGACCCGCGCGGGCGCCACCACCAGCGAGACCGACGACGGTCTGGTGATCGACGGCGGCGCACTGCACGCCGCCGACCTGCGCAGTTACGCCGACCACCGGATGGCGACGTTCGGCGCGGTGCTCGGGCTCGTCACCCCGGGCGTGCGCGTGCAGGACATCGCCACCACCGCCAAGACGATGCCCGAGTTCGCCGACCTGTGGGCGCGGATGCTCGCGGGCACCGCCTGAGGCCCGCGTGCCCGTGACCGAGACCGCAAGGACGCCGTGAGCGGGCGCGAGTGGGACGAGTCGGACGTGCGCATCCGGCCGAACAAGCGCGGCACGCGGCCCCGCACGAAGGACCGGCCCGAGCACCGGGACGCCGTCGTCGGCCGCATCGTCACCGTGGACCGCGGCCGGTACACGACCGTGGTCGACGAGGACACGGCCGACGAACGCGTCGTCATCGCGGCCCGCGCGCGGGAGCTGCGCCGTACCGCGATCGTGCCGGGGGACGAGGTCGACCTGGTCGGCGACGTCAGCGGCACCGCGGACACTCTCGCGCGGCTCGTGCGCATCCGGGACCGGCGGACGGTGCTGCGCCGGTCAGCGGACGACACCGACCCGGTGGAGCGCGTCGTCGTCGCCAACGCGGACCAGCTCGTGATCGTCACCGCCGCCGCCCGGCCCGAGCCGCGCACCGGGTTCGTGGATCGCGCGCTGGTGGCCGCTTACGACGCCGGCATCGCTCCCCTGCTGTGCCTGACCAAGGCCGATCTCGCCGACCCGGCCCCGTTCCTGGCCAACTACGCGCACCTCGACCTGCCCGTGGTGATCAGCCGGGCGGGCTCGGCCGCCGGCGAGGAGGACGACGCGGCACTGGACCCGGAGGCGATCGAGGCCCTGCGGCGCCGGCTCGACGGGCGGATCAGCGTGCTGATCGGGCACTCCGGGGTGGGCAAGTCCACCCTCGTCAACGCCCTCTCCGACGCCGGCCGCGCGACCGGCACGGTCAACGACGTGACCGGCCGCGGGCGGCACACCTCCTCCTCGGCCCTCGCGATCCGGCTGGCCGACGGCGCCGCCGGCAGCTGGATCATCGACACCCCCGGCATCCGGTCCTTCGGGCTGGCCCACGTCTCGGCCGACACGCTGCTGCGCGCGTTCGACGACCTGGAGCCCGGGGCGGAGCAGTGCCCGCGCGGGTGCGAGCACCGCAGCCCCGACGACGGCTGCGAACTGGACGGATGGGTGGCCGACGGTGGTGCGGGCCCGGCCGGCCCCGCACGGCTGGCATCGTTCCGGCGGCTGCTCGGCGTGGGGGCGGACGCCGCGGCGGCTCAGAAGGAACTCGGCGCCGCCGAGGCCCCCGGCCCCCTCCCCTCCCGCTGACCGGTCAGCGTGGGGGAATCGAGGGGCGGGGACGCCGGGCGACTCGTTCGAGGGCGACGACGTCCCGGGCGAAGGAGACGGTGAGCAGCGCCAGGGCGACGGCCACCAGTACGCCGGCCACCGGCACCGGCAGCACCGGGACCAGCGCGACGACCAGCACGACGCCCTGCACGGCGGCCACGATCCGCCGGAACCGGCTGAACCCGAGGGGGCCCCGCAGCGCCGGCCGCCACCAGGAGAGGGCCACGAAGGCGTAGCGCATCAGTCCGACCGCCAGCACCCACGGCCCCAGCACGCACGTCAGGGGGACGGACAACACGAGCAGCAGCGCCGCGTCGGTCTCCATGTCCAGCCGCGACCCCGGCGCGGACGCGGTGCCGGTGCGGCGGGCCACCCAACCGTCGACGGCGTCCAGCAGCACCGCCGGGGCCGCCAGCAGGAGCAGCCACCAGGACCGGAAGGGAACCGCCCCCAGCAGGGCCAGCACGACGATCGTGGCGCAGCCGCCGCCCAGCACCGCCCGCGTCAGCGTCACCCGGTCCGCCGGCGTGGAGAACAGCGGACGACGCCGCGCGACGCTGACCACCCCGACGGACACCAGCGTGAGCCCGCTGATCACGGCGGCGGCGCTGCCGAAGGGCGAGGCACCCCCGAACTGGACCAGCAGGATGCCCACCCCCAGGCAACCGAGCACGGTCACGACGACATCGAGCACCGCGCGCTGACCGACCCGGCTCGCCATCCGGTGCATCGCCGCCTCCGTCGCCCGTCGCGTCCTGCGCCCGCCGCCGCCCGCACGCGAACGGCGTGCCCGCACGGGGCCGCACGGGCACGTGGAGCCATCTTCCTCCGGAACCGGCTCCGTGGGCCAGCGCCCGACCGGACGCGCGCGTGCGCCGCCCGTGCCCCACCTTCCCGGGACGGCGCCTCGCTAGACTGCCGGCATGGGACCAGCCGGGCGACCAGGGCCGGACCGGCCCCGTCGTCCCGGGCTCCGGACGCTCACCCTCGTGCTGCAGGTGGGCGTGACGGTCGGGATCCTCGTCTGGGTCGTGATCGTGTGGGGTCCCGCGCCGTTCGCCGCCGCGACCCGGGTGTTGACGGTGCCCGCGGCCGTCGCCGGGTTGCTGCTGGGCGCGTTCGGCGTTCTGCTCCAGGCCGGCCGCTGGCGCCTCGTCGCCCGCACCCGCGGCCTGAGCATCACGCCCGGCGCGGCCGTCTCCCGCTGCTGGCAGGCGGCCTTCCTCAACGCCGTGCTCCCCGGCGGGCTGGCCGGGGACGCGCTGCGCGCCGTCGAACAGCCCCGGGCCGGGACGGACTCCCCCGGCGCGACCCTCAAGCGCAGCGCCGGCACCGTCACGGCCGAGCGCCTGGCCGGGACGACGGTGGTCTTCACCGCGGCAGGGATCGCCCTGCTGGCCCTGCAGCCCGCCGTCGGGCTGCTGTCCCTGGCCGTCGCGGCGGTGTGCGCCGCGGTCGCGTGGCCGTGGTTGCGGTGGCTGACCCGTGGCGACCTGGCCCGGGTGGCCGGGCTCTCGGTCGCGGGCTGGGCCGTGTTCGCGGCGATGTTCGTGGTGGCGCTGCTCGTCGTCGCGCCGGACGTGCCGCTCGGCCAGGCGCCGGCGCTGGCCGCGATCAGCCTCGCCGGCATGTCCGTGCCCCTGAACGTGGCCGGCTGGGGACCGCGCGAGGGCACCGCCGCGCTCGGCTTCCTGCTCGTCGGTCAGCCACCCGGGCTGGGCGTCGCCGTGTCCGTCGCGTACGGCCTGCTGGCGCTCGTCTCCGTGCTGCCGGGCGGGCTCGTCCTGCTGGCCCGTACACTGCGCAGGGACCGTCTGCGCCCGTCCGGCGACCCGGACGACGCCGGGCACCGCCCGCCGCGACCCCCATCCGACCACCCCCGATCACGCCACGCCCGCCGGGCGGCACAGGAGAGACCATGACAGCTCGCGACCGGACGTCCTCGCCCTGGACCGAGGACCTGCGCCTCGCCCACGTGATCGCGGACGCGGTCGACGCGCAGACGATGACGCGGTTCAAGGCCCAGGACCTGACGGTGGAGACCAAGCCGGACATGACCCCGGTCAGCGACGCCGACACCGCCGCCGAGGAGTCCATCCGCGCCCAGCTCGCCCGGGTGCGGCCGCGGGACGCCGTGCTCGGGGAGGAATTCGGCTCGACCGGCTCGGGGCCGCGCCGGTGGGTGATCGATCCCATCGACGGCACCAAGAACTTCGTCCGCGGCGTGCCGGTGTGGGCGACGTTGATCGCCCTGATCGACGAGGGGCGACCGGTGGTCGGCGTCGTCTCGGCCCCGGCGCTGAACAAGCGCTGGTGGGCCGCCGAGGGCGGCGGGGCGTTCACCGGCCGGTCCCTCGCCGCGGCGACCCGGCTGCGGGTCTCCGACGTCGGTACGCTCGCCGATGCGTCCCTCTCCTACTCCTCCCTCGGCGGCTGGCGGGAGCGGGGCGGCCTGGACGCGTTCCTCGACCTGACCGACGCCGTGTGGCGCACCCGCGCGTACGGGGACTTCTGGTCCTACTGCCTCGTCGCCGAGGGCGCCGTCGACATCGCCTGCGAGCCCGAGCTCAATCTGCATGACATGGCGGCACTGGTGCCGATCGTCACCGAGGCCGGCGGCCGGTTCACCTCCCTCGACGGCGTCGACGGACCCTTCGGCGGCAACGCCCTGGCCACGAACGCCCGGCTGCACACCGAGGTGCTGCGCCGGCTCAACCCCGGCCTGGACGAACTCGCCCTCACCCCCGCCGAGCGCTGACCCCGGCGCGCCCGCCGCCCCGGCCATGACGGCCCGGGACGGCGGGCGTTGCCGTCCGCGCCGTGCGGCGGTAATTTTCAGGTGTGCCTAACTCTGTCGGTCGGCCGTCGGACGCCGCGGTCTCCGGCGACGCCGCGCCCGGCAGTCCCGCCCCGGGCCGCCGCCGCCGGTGGCCGTCCGTCGCCCTGCTCGGCCCGGCGTTCGTCGCCGCCGTCGCCTACGTCGACCCCGGCAACGTGGCCGCCAACCTCACCTCCGGGGCGAGTTACGGGTACCTGCTCGTGTGGGTGCTCGTCGCGGCCAACGCCGTCGCGGTGCTCGTCCAGTACCAGTCCGCCAAGCTCGGCATCGTCACCGGGCGCTCCCTGCCCGAACTGCTGGGCGATCGGCTCTCCCCCTGGCCGCGGCGGGCGTTCTGGGTGCAGGCCGAACTCGTGGCCCTGGCGACCGACCTGGCCGAGGTCGTCGGCGGCGCGATCGCCCTGCAGCTGCTGTTCGGCGTCCCCCTGCCCCTGGGCGGCCTCATCGTCGGCCTCGTGTCGATGGGCGTGCTCCTGGTCCAGACCCGCCACGGGCAGCGCCCCTTCGAACGGGTCGTCGTCGGGCTGCTCGCCGTGATCACCCTCGGCTTCCTCACCGGCCTGGTGGTCAGCCCACCCGACGCCGGCGGCGTCGTCGGCGGCCTGGTGCCCCGGTTCGACGGCGCCGAATCCGTGCTGCTGGCCGCCAGCATGCTGGGCGCGACGGTGATGCCGCACGCCGTCTACGTGCACTCGGCGCTCAGCCGCGACCGGCACCACGCCCAGCGCGACACCGCCCTGGTGCTGCGCGCCACCCGGTTCGACGTCGGCGGCGCGCTGGCCGTCGCCGGGGTGGTCAACATCGGGATGCTGCTGCTGGCCGCCTCGACGCTGGGCGGCGTGGAGGGCACCGACACCATCGCCGGCGCCCACGCGGCGATCGTCGCCGCGCTGGGTCCCCTGGTGGGCGTGCTGTTCGCGGTCGGCCTGCTCGCCTCCGGCCTCGCCTCGACCTCCGTGGGCAGCTACGCCGGTGCGGTGATCATGGGCGGCCTGCTGCACCTGCGGATCCCGCTGCTCGCGCGCCGGGCGATGACACTCGTCCCCGCCATCGCGCTGCTCGCGGCGGGCGTGGACCCGACCTGGGCACTGGTGATCTCCCAGGTGGTGCTCTCCTTCGGCATCCCCTTCGCCGTCATCCCGCTGGTCGGGTACACCGGACGGCGATCCCTGATGGGTGAGTACCGGGACCCGGTGCTCACCCGGGTGCTGGCCTGGACGGCGGTGGCCCTGATCGTGGCGCTGAACGCCGTGCTGCTGTGGCTGACCGTCACGGGAGCGGCCGGGTGAGCGCGCCGCGGGCGGCAGCGGCCGGACGCGGCGACGCCGCGGCCCCTCGCGGCAGGTCCTCGGCCAGCGTGGAGGACTACGTCAAGGCCATCCACGCGCACACGGAGTGGAACCCGGGACCGATCACGACGACGGCGCTGGCCGCGCGGCTCCGCGTCACCGCCGCGTCGGCGTCCGAGATGGTGCGGCGCCTGGACGAGCGGGGCCTCGTCGTCCACCGCCCGTACCGGCCGGTGGAGCTGACGCCGGCGGGCCGCGCGCTGGCGGTGGCGATGATCCGCCGCCACCGGCTGCTGGAGACGTGGCTGGCCAGCGAGCTCGGCTACGGCTGGGACGAGGTGCACGACGAGGCCGAGCGGCTCGAGCACGCGGTCTCGGACCGGTTGATCGAGGCGATCGCCGAGCGGCTCGGCGATCCGGAGCGGGACCCCCACGGGGATCCGATTCCCCGTCGTGACGGCGCCGTCGTCGTCCCCGACGCCCGTCCGCTCGCCGGGTTCGACGCCGGCCACCCGGTCCGGGTGCGCCGCGTGAGCGACGCGGACCCGGCCCTGCTGCGTGCACTCGCGGCGGCCCGGATCGGACCCGACACCGACCTCACCGTGCTCGACCCACCCGACGACCGGCGGGCGAGCGGCGCCGTCGTGCGGGTGCGCGTGGTGGGGGCCGCGGACGCCGTCCTGCTCGCCCGGCAGGACGCGGCGGCCGTGTGGGTCGCGGACCGGGGCGAGCACGACGGGTGCACCCTCACGGATCGTCCCGTCCCGCGTCCGCGCCAGGATCGTCCCGCTCGTTGACGTCGAGGTGCTGCTCCGGTGGCACCGGGAGCCGGACCTCCCGGACGCGGCGCTCCTCGTCCCGGCCACGGCCGAACCGTTCCAGACCGAGCAGCGCCGACGCCCCGACGCCCATCGCGAGGCCGGGCCAGGGCAGCCCCGAGAGCGCCAGCAGGGCCGCCGCCAGCAGGAAGAAGCCGCCGGCGAGCAGTGGCCGGGCGGGCCGGCCGATCCGGTGGGACGCGCGCGGCGCCATCCACCGGCCCCAGGCCAGCACCACCACCACGAGGGACGCGATGCCCACGGGCACCGCCCAGGCCAGCGGCAGCAGGTGGAAGGCCGCGACGCCGAGGGAGATCAGCGCGGCGAGCTCGAGCAGGAACGAGAGCAGCGACCGGAGCAGGAGCACACCGGGCCCCACCCGCCGCGGCATGGTCAGACCCCGGCGCCCGCGTCCGGCACGCCCGCGGGCACGGCCACCACGCGCACCTCCCACGGCTGCAGCACGGCGGGATCCGCCTCCCCGGCGGCGTCGTCCGGCACGTTCGTCAGCACCGGCCGCGCCGTCGCCGGCCGGCAGGACGACGGGAGCGGGCAGGGCCGTCCGCTCAGGTTCGCGGTGACGAGCAGCACCCGGTCGCCGAGCGTGCGCGTGTAGGCGAAGAGCTGCTCGTGGTCGGGCTCGAGCAGGTCGAAACGGCCGAAGGCGACGACGTCGTCGGTGTGCCGCAGCGCGATCAGCCGCTGGTAGAAGCGGAAGATCGACCGGCGGGACGCCCGGTCGGCCGCCGCGTTGATCGTCGCGTAGTTCGGGTTCACCGGCATCCACGGGGTGACGTCCGGCCGGTCGGAGGCGGCGCTGAAGCCGCCGTGCACCGAGTCGTCCCACTGCACCGGGGTCCGGGCGTTGTCCCGCGTCATCAGGCGTAGCGCCGCGAGCACGTCGCGG
Source organism: Tersicoccus solisilvae (assembly GCF_014643255.1). Lineage (GTDB taxonomy): Bacteria > Actinomycetota > Actinomycetes > Actinomycetales > Micrococcaceae > Tersicoccus > Tersicoccus solisilvae. The sequence goes on from NZ_BMJI01000005.1 coordinate 23,221, forward strand.
GGGTCCGCGCCCTGCTGCTGCACCGCCTCGGTGTAGTGGTTGACGGCCTCGACGTCGGCGAAGTCCTCGATCCCGCCGAACGGCACGTTCGTCATGCCGAACTCCTCGCCCTGGTAGATGAACGGCGTACCGCACTGCAGGTGCAGCACCGCCGCCCACGCCGTGGCGGAGGCGTAGCGCACCCGTTCGGCCCCGTCGACGTCGCCCTGCTCCAGCAGCCCCTGACCGTCGTCCCCGAACCGGGAGACGAGACGCGGCTGGTCGTGGTTGTTCAGGTACAGCGAGTTCCAGCCGCGGCCGAACAGCCCGTCCTGCCACCGGGCCAGATTGGCCTTGAGGTGCCGCAGGTCCAGGGTCGCCGGATCCCACTTGCCGCCCTTGCCGTGATCGAGGCCCACGTGCTCGAACTGGAAGATCATGTCCACCTCGGCGCGGGTCGGGTCCGTGTAGAGCTGGGCGTGCTCGAGCGGGGTGCCGGGCGTCTCCCCCACCGTCATCAGCTCCGCGTCCCGGCCCGCGAACACCTCCCGGTGCATCTCCGACAGGTACTCGTGCACGCGCGGCCCGTTGGCGTACTGCTCGGCGCCCAGCGGCATCGAGGAGGTCACCGGCTCGACGTCGACGTACTCGCCCTTGGAGATGAGGTTGATGACGTCCATCCGGAAGCCGTCCACGCCGCGGTCGAGCCACCACCGCATCATGGCGTACACGGCCCGGCGCACGTCCGGGTTGTCCCAGTTCAGGTCCGGCTGCTGCGGGGCGAAGAGGCGCAGGAAGTACTGGCCGGTGGCCTCGTCCCACTGCCACGCCGGCCCGGAGAAGAAGGACCGCCAGTTGGTCGGCTCGGCCCCCGGGGTGCCCCCGGTGAAACCGGGCCGCGGGTCCCGCCAGATGTACCAGTCGCGCTTGTCGGCCGCGCGGGAGGAGCGCGAGTCGAGGAACCAGGCGTGCTCGTCGGAGGTGTGGTTGACGACGAGGTCCATGATCAGCTTCATGCCCCGCTCGTGGGCCGCGGCCAGCAGCGCGTCGAACTCCTCGAGCGTGCCGAAGCGGGGGTCGATGTCCTGGTAGTCGGCGATGTCGTACCCGTTGTCGTGCTGCGGGGACGGGTAGATCGGAGACAGCCAGATCACGTCGACGCCGAGCTCGGCGAGGTGGTCCAGCTTCGAGGCGATGCCGGCCAGGTCGCCGAAACCGTCCCCGTCGCCGTCGGCGAAGCTGCGGGGATAGATCTGGTAGACCACCGCCCGCGTCCACCAGGGAGCGTCGGCGGGGTCCGGGACGGCGGACGAGGCAACGGCGGGAGCGGTGTCGGCGGGAGCGGCGTCGGCGTGGTGTCCGGTCATCCGTCCATGATGTCAGGTGGGCGGGGGCCGGGAACGGGTGTCAGGCCCGCGGCACGTCGGCGGGCCCCGTCGCCGGCGACGGCGTCCGGATGCCGACCGCCGAGAGCAGCGCCCCGGTGGCCAGCAGTGCCGCGCACACGAGCAGGACCCGGTGCAGCGCCGCCGTGTCGAGGCTGCCGCCGATCACCAGCCCGGCCGTCGCCGTGGTGACCAGACCCGCGATGCGTGCGACCGCGTTGTTGATCGCCGAGCCGACGCCGGCGACGTCCGGCGGCACGGCACCGAGGATGGCCGAGGTCAGCGGGGCGACCGTGACGGCCAGCCCCGCGCCGAACAGCAGCACCCCCGGCAGCAGGTCGGTCGGGTAGTTCAGCTCCGCGCCGACGCGCAGCATCAGCACGTGCCCCAGGGCGGCCAGAAGCGGGCCCGCCGTCATGAACCACCGGGCGCCCAGCCGGCCCGCGAGCCTGCCCACGGGTGCGGAGAAGACGATGAGCAGCACCGTCGTCGGCAGGGTCGCCAACCCGGCGGTCGTCGCCCCCAGCCCCGCCACCTGCTGCAGGTAGAGGGTGAGCACGAGGGAGCTGAGCCCCAGCGCCCCGTAGATGCCGAAGGTGGCGGCGTTGCCCCAGGCCACGTTCCGGATCCGCAGCAGGTCCGGCGGGATCATCGGAGCCGGGGTGCGCCGTTCGTGCCGGACCAGTCCCACCAGCCCGGCGACGCCGACGACGGCGGAACCGAGCACGAGCGGGTGGGCCCACCCCAGTCGGCCGGCCTCGATCAGCGCGAACACGAGGCCGCCGAGTCCGGCGACCGTGAGGGCACCGCCGAGGACGTCGATGCGGGCGTCCGGCCGCCGCCGGTCGGCGCGCAGCAGCGCGGGCAGCAGGGCCAGGCAGACGCCGATCGGCAGGACATTGACGACGAAGATCACCCGCCAGCCGATCAGGTCGACCGCCAGGCCGCCGATCAGGGGCGCGACGACGGTCGCCGCCCCGGTGGACGCGGTCCAGGTGCCGATCGCCGCGGCCTGACGGGGGCCGTCGAAGTGCGCCATGATCAGCGACAGGGCGCTGGGTACCAGCATGGCGCCGCACACGCCCTGCAGCGCCCGCCCGGCGACCAGCAGCCCCGGGTCCGGGGCCGCCGCGCACAGCAGGGACGTGACCCCGAACCCCCACAGGCCCAGTTGCAGGATCCGGCCGCGGCCCACGACGTCGGAGATCGCCCCCGCGAGCAGGATGAAGGCGCCGAGGGTGAGCAGGTACGCGTCGACCACCCACTGCTGCGCGGTCAGCCCGCCGCCGAGCTCGCGGGCCAGGGCGGGCAGCGCGAGGTTGACGACGAAACCGTCGAGGACGGCGATGAAGGAGGCGAGGATAGCCACGGTCAGGACCCGCCGCTGCACGGGCGTGGCTCGCTCCCGCCCGCCGGCGCCGTCCGTCACAGCGTCAGCGTACGCCGGTGGGCGTCCTCAGCGACGGCGCAGCAGTCCGCCGAGCAGGAAGGCCAGCCCGACCAGGATGGCGAGCAGCGTGTAGAGCGTGTGCGTGCCCCCGATCACCGTCATCACCAGGATGAACACGAAGGCCGCGGCCAGGATGATCAGGCCGGTCACGATCAGCCACCGCCCCGGGTGCGGGGGCGGGATCGGCGGCAACCACGGCGGCCGGCGGTCGGTCCAGCTCACGGGCCCAGTGTAGGCCCGGCCGCGGTGCGGCTCGCCGGGGCCGGGACCGGCCCGGTCCTTCCCTCACGGCAGCAGCCGTGGCGACAACGAGCCGCATCGAGACCGACCGACGAACGCATTCCCCTACGAGCACGCCGCGGGAGCCCCGGCGTCAGCCTTCTCGATCTTCCAGTCCGTGCCTGTCCAGACCATCGTGTAGTCGAACGTCCAGATCGAGCAGGTCTGGCCGTTGCGACCGACGGAGGTGTCCTGCTGGGTCTGCACGGTGACGTCCGCGTGGATCCTGTCTCCGACGGGGTCCCGGACCTCCGTCAACACGAGTGACCGCCAGAAGACGGAGTCCAGTCCGGCCTTCCAGGTGTCGAGGCCGTGCAATTGTTGCTGGGTGTCAGTTGTGTACACGTCGAAGGCGGTCTCGTAGGCCCCCCGATTGATGGCCTGGCCATAGATCTGAAGGGTCTGAGCGATGGATGCCGCGCTGGGGTCGGAGGACTCGATCGTCACGTCGACGTCAGCTGAGGTTGCCGCGCCCCCGCCATCGGTAGAGCAGCTGTCCGGTGCAAGAGCGGTGGTGCGGTCGCGCCACTCGGCAAGGCGGGATACCGCCCGCAACGGGTTCACCGCGTAAGCGATGCCCTCGGCGGCGTCTCCGTTGGAGTCCTGTGTCACCTTGCTGACGACGACACCGACGACGCGGCCCTTGTTGTCGAGAAGGGGACCGCCGCTGTTGCCGTGGTTGATCGCCGTGTCGGTCTTGATCAGCCCGGACACTCCGTCGATCTCGGCGTTGACCGTGCTGACCCTTCCCTCGGTGAAGGTCATCTCGGCGCCGAGAGGGAACCCAATGGTCGCCACATCCGACGCGACCGAGGGCAGCGCCTGCTGGACTGCGAACCGGTAGCCCTGAACCGCGTCGTCCAGGCGCAGCAGGGCCAGGTCGTCACCGGGATCAAACCCGATCACCTGCGCCGACGAGACCCCACCCGGCAGACTCACCGAGATCGCCGTCTGCCCGTCAACCACGTGAGCCGCCGTCATGACGAGATTCGGGCCGACCACGAAGCCGGTGCCATGCCCTCCCCCGTCACACGTCGTGACCTCGATCAGCGCAACGCCGCTCTTGACCTTCGAGTAGACGTCGGCCCAGGTCGGATCTGCGGGCGGGACCGGCGGGGTAGGACCCACGACGGGAGCGCCCGAGGCCACCGGCGGGGTCGCGGCGGGCGGGGTCGCCGCAGGGCTCGATGTGGTGGTCGATCCGGACTGCTGGGATTGCGCCTGCTGCGGCTGGGACTGCGCAGGTGGCGGCGCCTGAACGGTCACCGTCGGACCGGCCGTGGGCTGGGTGCAGCTTGACAGCGGCAGCGCGATCAAGCCCAGGACGAATGGCGCTGCCACCCATCGTCCGTAACCGGAGGTGGTCATGACGTGCCGTCCTTCTGCCGCGCCGTCGAACGCCCCCCAGCGCGCTGGCACCCGTGGGATGCCACGGCCGGCAGGATCCGAAGGGAGAAGAAGAATCCCGCTGAGCCGCCGACCGCAGTCTAGATCGACGGCCGGCGATCAGCCAGAGCTGAGTTACCTCACGGCAGCACCGGGTCGGCCGCGAGCGACCAGCCGGTGATGTGGTCCGGGTCGTCGCCGACCTCGCGGGTGTACTCGCGGGCCGCCAATTGGGCGTCCATGAGCCGCTGCCGCAGCACCGTGCGGGTCCCGTGCAGGGCGGGCACCCGGTCGATCACGTCGATCACCAGCTGGTAGCGGTCGATCCCGTTGAGCAGGGCCATGTCGAACGGCGTCGTCGTCGTGCCCTCCTCGTGGTAGCCGCGCACGTGCAGGCCGGCGTGGTTGGCGCGCTTGTACGTGAGCCGGTGGATCAGGGACGCGTAGCCGTGGTAGGCGAAGATCACGGGCCTGTCCTCGGTGAAGATGCCGTCGAAGTCGGCGTCCGACAGGCCGTGCGGGTGGGACCGGTCGTCGATCAGCCGCATCAGGTCCACGACGTTGACCACTCGCACCGCCAGCTCCGGGACGTGGTGCGCGAGCAGCTGGGCGGCCGCGACCGTCTCGATCGTGGGCACGTCACCGGCGCAGGCCAGCACCACGTCGGGCTGCTCCCCCGGCCGCTCGGTGCCTGCGAAGTCCCACACGCCCAGGCCCCGGGCGCAGTGGTGGGCTGCCGCCTCGGGACCGAGCCAGGTCAGGGACGGGTGCTTGCCGCTGACGACGATGTTGATGCGGTCCTGGCTGCGCAGGCAGTGGTCCATGGTGCACAGCAGCGTGTTGGTGTCCGGCGGCAGGTACACCCGCACGACGTCGGCGGACTTGTTGACCGCGTGGTCGATGAAGCCCGGGTCCTGGTGGGAGAAGCCGTTGTGGTCCTGCTGCCAGACGTGGGACGAGAGCAGGTAGGTGAAGGAGGCGATCGGCCGGCGCCACGGCAGGCGCTGGTGCACCTTCAGCCACTTGGCGTGCTGGTTGAACATGGAGTCCACGATGTGGACGAACGCCTCGTAGCAGTCGAAGACGCCGTGCCGCCCGGTCAGCAGGTAACCCTCGAGCAGGCCCTGGCACAGGTGCTCGCTGAGCACCTCGATCACCCGGCCGTCCGGGGCCAGGTGCTCGTCCACCGGCAGCACCGTCGCGTTCCACGCCTTGTCGGTCGCCGTGAACACGTTCTGCAGGCGGTTGGAGGCGGTCTCGTCCGGCCCGAACAGGCGGAAGGTCTCCGGGTTGGCGCGGATCACCTCGGCCAGCCAGGTGCCGAGGGTGGCCATGGGGCTGTCGCGCTGCCGGCCGGGTTCGGCGACGGCGACCCCGGTGCCCTGCCACGCCGGCAGCCGCAGCGGCGCGAGCAGCCGACCGCCGTTGGCGAACGGGGTGGCGCCGAGTCTCCGGTCCCCCGCGGGATTCAGTGTGGTGACCGCGTCTCGCGGCCTGCCCTGCTCGTCGAACAGTTCCTCGGGCCGGTAGGAGCGCAGCCAGGCGGTCAGCCGCTCCCGGGCCGCGTCGTCGTCCGGCGCGACCGTCAGGGGGATCTGATGGGCACGCCACGTTCCCTCGACCGGCTTGCCGTCCACCTCGGCCGGGCCGGTCCACCCCTTCGGGCTGCGCAGCACGATCATCGGCCACGGTTCGCGCCGCGCCTCGTCCCCGGGCGTGACCGCGTCCGCCGGCGCGCCCTCGCGGGCCCGAGCCTGGATCGCGGCGATCCGGTCCAGGCACGCGTCGAGCGCGGCGGCGAAGTCGCGGTGCGCGGCGTCGGTGGCGTCCGGGTCGTCGACCGTGACGACGAACGGCTCGTACCCGTGACCGCGCAGCCGTTGCTCGAGTTGATCCTGCGGCATCCGCGCGAGGATGGTGGGGTTGGCGATCTTCCAGCCGTTCAGGTGCAGGATCGGCAGCACGGCGCCGTCGCGCCGGGGATCCAGGAACACGTGCGCGTCCCAGCTGCCGGACAGGGCCCCGGTCTCGGCCTCCCCGTCGCCGACGACCACCGCCGCCACCAGCCCGGGGTTGTCCAGGACCGCGCCGAACCCGTGGGCGAGGCTGTAGCCGAGCTCGCCGCCCTCGTTGATGGAACCCGGGGTCTCCGGCGCGGCGTGGGACGGGATGCCGCCCGGGTAGGAGAACTGCCGCACGAGCCGGTCCATCCCGGCCTCGTCCCGGGTGATGTCGCCGTACGTCTCGGAGTAGGTGCCCTCGAGCCAGGTGCCGGCGACGAGGGCGGGTCCGCCGTGGCCGGGCCCGGCGATCAGCAGCATGTCCTGCTCCCGCTGGGTGATCACCCGGTTCAGGTGCGCGTAGACGAAGGTCAGGCCCGGGGTGGTGCCCCAGTGCCCGAGCAGGCGCCGCTTGATGTCGCGGCTCTCCAGGGGCCGGCGCAGCAGGGCGTTCTGCCGCAGGTAGAGCTGGCCGACGGACAGGTAGTTGGCGGCGCGCCACCAGGCGTCGATGGCGGACAGGTGCTGGTCGGTGGCCATGGTCCCTCCCGGGGTCTCGGCCGGGCGTCAGGCGGGTGCGGGTCGGCGCGGGCTACCGCCGACCCGGTCATCAGCATACGGACCGTCGGGCGGTGGCCGCACGCTCACCTCAGGGCGAGCTCAGCCGGTCTGCTGCAGGTGCGCCGCGAGGAAGGCCAGCGCCCTCCGCCAGGAGTCGGCGGCGGGGCTCGCCCGGTAGGCCAGGGGGTTGGTGTCGTTGAAGAACGCGTGGCCGGCGTCGGGATAGACGATCCCCTCGAACGGGGTGCCGGTCTCGCCCAGCGCCTGTTCCACCGCCGGCCGGCTCGCGGTCACGTGCTCGTCCTCGGCGCCGTAGAAGGCCAGGACCGGGCAGCGCACGCCGCTCAGGTCGTCGGCGTCCAGCGGGGCGCCGTACCAGCTGACCGCGGCGCGCAGCCGGTCGTCCGCGGCGGCCAGGGCGAGACTGTAGGTGCCGCCGAAGCAGAAGCCGACGACGCCGACGCGGCCGTCGACGCGCTCATCGGCGAGCAGGCGGCCGACGGCGGACCGCAGGGCGGTGATCGCGGCGCCGGCGAACTCCGGCGAGTGCGTGGGCGCGAGCAGTTCCCGGAACCGGGGCTGGCTGTCGTGGCGCTCCTCGTCGGTGCCGTGCGCACGGATCCGGCCGAGCTCGGCGGCCTCCTCGAGGTCGACGCCGAGGGCGAGGATCTCCGGCGCGACGACGAGATAGCCCTCGGCGGCGAGCCGGTTCGCGACATCGGTGATGTGGTCGTTGACGCCCCAGATCTCCTCGATCAGCACCAGGCCACCACGCACGGTGGCTCCCGGGCCGGGCTCGGCGACATAGGCGGGGACGGGGTTCGAGCCCCCCTCGCGCGTGGTGTCGGTGCTGGTCAGCTCGATCATCGGCATGGTGCCGAGTGTAGAACGCGGCCATGGCCGCACGGGTCGACGTGCCCGCGGCACCGGGCCGGGACGACAACGGGCCGGCACCCGAGGGTGCCGGCCCGTGGCCGTAGCGTCGACCCAGCGAGGCGGGTGACGTATGGGATGAGTGGAGATGGGGGGAATCGAACCCCCGTCCGATGTGGTGTTGTCAGGACTTCTCCGGGCGCAGTCTGCGTCGGGTGTTACTCGGCCCCAGCCATCCTGCAGACAGGTGGCTGACCCGGGCCCAGCCGCATCAGTGTCCCCTCAGTCCCTGCGGCCTGGACTGAGGGCAGTGGCTCCCTAATCGACGCCAGTCACCGGGGCGGGAGCACCCCCGGGCTGACGGACTCATTCTGGCTGCTCAGGCAGCGAGAGCGAAGTCAGTGCGCTTAGAATTGGCACTTATTGGTTTGCAGAGAGCGTTGACGAGATGACCCTGCATCCTCGGCCCGCTTCCCCTGTCGCGACTCACATCGTCGAAACCTGTCATCCCCTATGCAATTGCCAACCGCCTCGACGGGAACCCCGTCGCGACGCGATGCCCGGAACGCGTCCGGACCACTGAGCATAACGCATCGAGGCCCTCACGTCTTCCCGCCGGCCGTGTGCGCGCGACCGCTGTGCTCAGGTGACGGCGATCATCCCCACGACGACGGCGCCGATCACGAGGGCCGGCACGAGCAGCCACGGCCAGCGGCGTTGCCGGATCAGCACGATGACGAGCACCGCGCTGAGGGGAACCGTGACGAAGGCCGCGTAGGCGGCGATCACGAGGACGATCAGCAGGTACCAGGTCCACGTCGGATCCACGAAGGACGCCAGCGCGAAGACGACCGCGGTGCCGAGCAGCGTGAAAGCCAGCCAGATCAGGTCGAGCACGATCATCGTCGTCGTCCACCACGGCATCGGCGACCCGACCGCGGGGACCTCCGTGCCGCGGCCGGCGGGCCGACCGGGGCGGCGGTCAGCCACGGCGATTGCGCTGCCGCATCTCGCGGGCGGCTTCCCGCTTGTCCTGGGCCTCGCGCAGCGACTGCCGCTTGTCGTAGTCGCGCTTGCCGCGGCCGATGCCGATCTCGACCTTCGCGCGCCCGCCCACGAAGTAGAGGGAGAGCGGCACGATGGTGAACCCGGACTCCCGGGTCTTCTGCGAGATCTTGATCAACTGCTCGCGATGCAGCAGCAGCTTGCGACGACGGCGAGCCGTGTGGTTGGTCCAGCTGCCCTGGCTGTACTCGGGGATGTGGACGCCCTCGAGCCACAGTTCATCGTTGTAGAAGACGGCGTACCCGTCGGTCAGGTTGGCGTGCCCCTCGCGCAGCGACTTCACCTCGGTGCCCTGCAGCACGAGGCCCGCCTCGAACGTGTCGGAGATCAGGTAGTCGTGCCGGGCCTTGCGGTTGCTCGCCACCGTCTTGACACCGTCGGCGCCACGGTCCTGGGGCACGGCTTCCTCCTGCCTGCGCGCACGACGCCGGGGAGGCGGTGCGATGGGATGGTGCGGCGGCCGGCCCGGCCGCCTCCGCCCGGTGGGCGGCTCACCATTGTACGCGGCCGACCCCGCAGTCCCTCAGAGGTACGGCGCGGGGTCCACGAGCGAGCCGTTGACCATGACCTCGAAATGCAGGTGGCAGCCGGTCGAGTTGCCGGTGGTGCCGGTGTAGCCGATCGTCTGGCCCTGCTTGACCCGCTGTCCCGGATGCACCACGGACGAGGTCAGGTGGTAGTACATCGTCGAGACGGCATTGCCGCCGATCACCCCGTGGGTGAGCACGATCCGGTTGCCGCCGGTCGGCACGGCCCCGTCCGCGAACATCACCTCGCCGTCCGCCGGTGCGAGCAGCGGCGTGCCGCAGGCGGCGCCGAAGTCCAGGCCCGTGTGCAGGTAGGAGCCCGTACCCAGGAAGTCGATGGTGCCCTCCGGCACGGGGCGCAGGCCGTACGGGGAGGTGATGGGCACGCCGGCGGGCACCGGATGGATGAACCCGGACGAGCTCGGTGGCGCGGGGTCCGGGGTGCTGACCACCGGCGCCGGCGGCAGGACGGCGCTTGCCGCGGCGGCCGCGGCCGCCGCGCGCTGCCGGGCGGCTGCCTCGGCGGCGGCGCGGGCGGCGGCTTCCGCGGCGGCGCGCTGGCGGGCCGCCTCGAGCTCCCGGCGCTGCCGCTCGGCGATCTGGTTGCGGACCTGTGCCTGGTCCGCCTCGACCCGGGCCAGGCGGCGGCTGATCTCGGGCTTCTTCGCCTGCAGCTGGCCGGTCAGGGTCGCGCTGTCGGCGACCAGCCGGTCCACGGCCGCCTTGCGCGCGGCGGCGGCGTCCCGGGCGGCCTGCTCGGCGTCGAGGGCTGACTCGGCGCGCGCCTTGAGCCGGGAGATCTCCTCCTCGACCGCCGCCAACCGGGCCGCCGCGTTCTGGTCGGTCGCCTGCTGCTGGGTCCAGGTGCTGAGCACCGTGCTCTGACTGCGCAGGGCCGCGTCGGCGAGCCGGATGCTGTCGGACAGGTCGGCGGAGCTGCCCGAGCCGAGCATCAGGGACACGTTGCTGGACAGACCGCCGTTCTTGTAGGCCTGCGCCGCGATGGCCCCGATGGCCCGGCGGGTCTTCTCCGCCGCCTCCCGATCGCCCTGCAGCTGCCGGTCGAGGTCGGCCTTCGACTGCTCGGCCAGCGTGAGCCGCGCGGACTGGGACTCGACGTCGCGCACGGCGGTCGCAACCCGGGCCTGCGCGTCGGCGAGGGCGGTCCGGGCGCCGGGCAGCTGCTTCTGGTAGACGCGCAGCTGCGCGATGGAGCGCGTGATGCTCGCGTCGAGGCTCTCCATTGCCTCCCCGACCTCGTGCGCCTCCTGCTCGAGCGCGGACTGCCGGTCGTCGAGGTCGTCGGCGGTGGCGGGCGCGACGGCGACCAGGCCGGCGGCCAGCACGGCCGCGGCGGTCAGGCCGGCCCAGCGAGCGGACCGACGGGACGGGCAACCCGGCCGAGCCGGGGATGTCGACGGGGTCACGGTCATACCTTCAGGTAGCGGCGCAGGGTCAGCACGGAGGACGCCCCGGCCAGGACGACGCCGAGCAGGATCAGGGCGGGCGCGACGATCAGCGCGTCGCCGGCGGAGATGAACGCCAGGTCCTGGCTCTCCCGGCTGAGGTAGTCCTCGACGTAGAAGCGGGTGAACGCCCACAGGGCCGCCGACGCGAGGACGGCACCGACGGTCGCCGCGATGATGCCCTCGAGGACGAACGGCAGCTGGATCACCGACGTGGGCGCGCCCACGAGCCGCATGATGCCGGTCTCCCGGCGGCGGCTGAACGCGGAGAGGCGGATGGTCGTGGCGATCAGCAGGACCGCGCAGACGATCATGATGCCCGCGGTCACCAGGGCGAAGACCGAGGCCTGATTCAGCTTCGAGAACAGCGGGTCGAGCAGTTCGCGCTGATCGTTGACCGTGTCGACGCCGGGCGTGGACGAGAAGCCCTCGCGGATCACGTCGAACGTGGTGGGGTCCTTGAGCTGGATCCGGAACGAGGACGGCAACTGGTCCGCGGTCACGGTGTCCACGATCGGGGAGTTCTCGAACTGTTCCCGGAAGTGGGTGAACGCCTCGTCGGAGGACTCGTAGTGGGCGGAGGCGACGTAGGGGGCGAAGGTCGGCGACTGCAGCTGGGCGGCGATGGCCTCCCGCTGCTGCTCCGTGACCGCCCCGGAGGAGCAGCTCGGGGAGACGGACCCCTCCTGGCAGAGGAAGAGGGAGATCTCGACCTTGTCGTACCAGTACCCCTTCATCTGGTTGATCTGCATCTGCAGCAGGGCAGCGGCACCGACGAAGGTGAGGGAGACGAACGTGACCAGCACGATCGAGATGACCATGGTGAGGTTGCGGCGCAGGCCGTGGCCGATCTCGCCGAGGATGAAGGCGGCCCTCATCGGGCACCCTCGTAGATTCCCGCGGCGTCGTCCCGGACGATGGCGCCGTGATCGAGTTCGATCACGCGGCGCCGCATCTCGTTGACGATCAGCCCGTCGTGCGTGGCCATCACCACAGTGGTCCCGTTCTGGTTGATCCGGTCGAGGACCCGCATGATGTCCATCGAGGTGGCGGGGTCGAGGTTGCCGGTCGGCTCGTCGGCGAGCAGGATGGCGGGCCGGTTGACGACGGCGCGGGCGATCGCGACGCGCTGCTGCTCGCCGCCGGAGAGCTCGTGCGGGTACCGGCCGTCCTTGCCGCGCAGGCCCACCGTCTCCAGCACGGCCGGCACGGTCTGCTTGATCGCCGTGCGGCTGCGGCCGAGCACCTGCATGGCGAACGCGACGTTGCCGAACACCGTCTTGCCCGGCAGCAACCGGAAGTCCTGGAACACGACGCCGATGCCGCGGCGGAAGCGGGGCACACGCCACGGCGCGATCACGGAGACGTTCTGGCCGGCCACGTAGACGGCACCGCGGGACGGCGCCTCCTCCTTGAGCACGAGCCGGATGAACGTGGACTTGCCGGACCCGGAGGCGCCCACCAGGAAGGTGAACGCACCACGGTCGATCTCGGTGGTGATGCCGTCGAGGGCAGGACGGGACGTGTCGTCGTAGACCTTGGCGACGTTGTCGAATCGGATCATGCGCGCATGCTGCTCCCGGCCCGCCCCGTGGCACCGAGGCGGGACCGTACCTGGGAACAGGAGCCTCGGCGGTTCGAGTGTAGGGCGGGGGCCGTCGCCGCCCGGTCAGCCGGTGCGGCGTGTCGCCCGGCGTCCCGCGGCCGGTCACGCGGGACGGTGGTCAGCCGTCGGCGAGCTCGTCGACGGCGGCGCGCATGCGGGCGATGCCGTCCTCGGTGAACAGCGGGATCCGCCCGTCGGAGGGGTACTCGGTGGCGGTCAGGGTGGGCAGCAGGTCGGCCCAGGACTGGGCGGCCCCCTCGACGTCCCAGGCGGCGGCGTCCTCGGCGTGGCCGGTGCGGTGCCAGATCACGCGGGCGGGGTGGGTGAGACCGTTCAGCGCGGCCAGCACGTCCTCCGCCCCGACGATCTCGCGAGCGTCCTCCCAGGCGGCCCGCTGCTGCACCCGGATCGCGAGGGACGGCGCGTCGCCGTGCAGTGCGTAGTCGAGGGCCGCCGTCGCGTCCGCGGAGGGCGGGGTGCCGAACCGGCCGGACTCCGACCAGATCCGGCGATACTCCTCGACGGAGGTGTAGGTGCGTTCGACCGGGGCGAGCAGCGGGGCGAAGATCTGCTGCACCGTCGCGTCGAGGTCCTCGGCCGCGGACGCGAGCCGCGGCAGCCACATGTCCACGAGCAGCAGGGCGCGGATGCGCTCCGGGTACCGGTGCGCGAGCACGAGCGCCGCGAGTGCCCCCATCGAGTGGCCGACGACGACGACGTCCTCCGCGTCCTCCTGGTCCAGCACGATGGCCAGGTCGTCGGCGTGCGCGGTCATCCCGTACGGCCCGAGCAGGTGATAGCTCTGACCGCGGCCGCGCAGGTCGGGGGCGAGCACCCGGTAGTCGTCGAGTCGCTCGGCAAAGGCACGGAACATCTGGTGGGTGCCGGTCACCCCGTGCAGCAGCAGGACGGTGCGGGCGGGTGCCGCACCGACGGTCGGTGCGGCGGGCGGTTCGACGGCGGTGTACCCGGCCGCAGGTTCCGTGGACACCGACGGAGCGTCATCCGGGGTGTCGGTGCCGGGGGCGCGCACGGGATCCCACACCCCGACCGTCAGGTCGCCGCCGCGCACGGCGACCCGGTCCTGGTGGTACGACCGCATCAGGAACGGATCCATGGTCCTCTGTTTCCCACCCTCGGGCCGCGGTGGCGTCACCGCGGCGGTGCGTGAGTGCCGGCCCCCCGGCGGCTCACGGGACCATCATGCCATTCTGCCGGCCGGGAACGACGCACGGGGCGCGACGTTGGGGACAACCGTCACGGCAGCCCGCCCGGGAGCGCCGGGAAGCTACTCGGCGCCCGTGCGGGCGGCGGCGCGCCAGCGGATGCCGGCGTCGATGAAGTCGTCGATCTCGCCGTCGAGCACGGCCGAGGTGTTGCCCACCTCGTGCTCGGTGCGCAGGTCCTTGACCATCTGGTACGGGTTGAGCACGTAGGAGCGCATCTGGTCGCCCCAGGAGGCCTTGACGTCGCCGGCGAGCGCCTTCTTCTCGGCGTCCTCCTGCTCCTTCTTCAGCAGCAACAGGCGGGACTGCATGACGCGCAGCGCGGCGGCCCGGTTCTGGATCTGGGACTTTTCGTTCTGCATGGAGACGACGATGCCCGTGGGCAGGTGGGTCATGCGCACCGCGGAGTCGGTCGTGTTGACGGACTGGCCGCCCGGGCCCGAGGACCGGAACACGTCGATCTTGAGCTCGGACTCGGGGATCTCGACGCTGTCCGTCTGCTCGATCAGCGGGATCACCTCGACGGCGGCGAACGACGTCTGCCGCCGGCCCTGGTTGTCGAACGGGCTGATCCGCACCAGCCGGTGCGTGCCGGCCTCGACGGAGAGGGTGCCGAACGCGTAGGGCGACTTCACCTCGAAGGTCGCCGACTTCAGCCCGGCCTCCTCCGCGTACGAGGTGTCGAGCACGGACGTCGGGTAGCCGTGCCGTTCGGCCCAGCGCAGGTACATGCGCATCAGCATCTCGGCGAAGTCCGCGGCGTCGACGCCGCCGGCGCCCGCGCGGATGGTGACGACCGCCTCCCGCTCGTCGTACTCGCCGGAGAGCAGGGTCACCACCTCGAGTTCGCTCATCGACTTCTTGATCGACGTGAGCTCCCGCTCGGCCTCGGCGCGGGTGTCCTCGTCGTCCTCCTCGCCGGCCAGTTCGACCAGCACCTCGAGGTCGTCGATGCGGGAGCCGAGCCTCTCGACCCGCTCCAGGTCCGATTGCCGGTGGGAGAGCTTGCTGGTGACCTGCTGGGCGGAATCGGGGTCGTCCCAGAGGTCCGGGGCGCCGGCCTGCTCGCTCAGCTCGGCGATCTCGGCGCGCACCTTCTCGACGTCGACGACGTTCTCGATGCTGGCGAAGGTGGAGCGGAGCTGGGCGATCTCGGCGGGAAAATCGGTGGTTGCCATGGTGCCACCAGCCTACGGCACCGCACCCGCCCGTCCCGTGGGCCCGACGGCGTCGGGGTCCCGCGGCACCGCCGCTGCTACGCTCGACGGACCGCTTCCCCTGCCGTCTGGAGTCCCATGAGTGCCGGCCGAGCCCGCCCCACCGTCCTGGCCGTCCTGCTCGCCGGGGGCGCCGGTGGCCGGATGGGCCCGCTGACCGCGGGCAAGGCCAAACCGGCCCTGCCGTTCGCCGGCTCCCACCACCTGATCGACGTGCCCCTGTCCAATCTCGTGCACAGCGACGTGTCGGATGTCTGGGTGGTCGAGCAGTTCCAGCCGCACTTCCTCAACGAGCACGTGGCCAACGGGCGGCCCTGGGACCTGGACCGCACGCACGGCGGGCTGCGGCTGCTGCCGCCGTACGAAGGCGCCGAGGGGGAGGGCTTCGCCGAGGGCAACGCGGACTCCCTGCACCGGCAGGCGGAGCTGATCCGGGAGTTCGGGCCGGACCTCGTGCTCACGCTCAGCGCCGATCACCTCTACCGACTGGACTACCGCGACGTCGTCGACACGCACCTGGCCGCGGGCGCCGACCTGACCATGGTGACCACCGAGATCGAGGGCGACGTGTCCCGGTTCTCCGTGGTGCAGGCCGAGAGCGGGCGCATCACCGATTTCGCGTACAAGCCGGACGAACCGACGGGCTCGCTGGTGGGCACCGAGGTGTTCCTCTACGACACCGACGTGCTGCTGGACACGCTGGCGATGCTGCTGGACCGGGACGGGAGGCTCGAGGACTACGGCGACGCGCTGGTCCCCCACCTGGTGGAGCACGGCACGGTGGCGGAGCACCGGCTGGAGGGGTACTGGCGCGACGTCGGCACCCTCGAGAGCTACTGGGAGGCGCACCAGGAGCTGCTGCACGGCGGCGGGTTCGACGTCTCGGACCCGACGTGGCCCATGTACACGGCCCAACCGCAGCAGCGGCCGGCGTTCGTGGCCGCCGGAGCGACCGTGGCGAACAGCCTGCTCAGCGCCGGCGCCGTCGTGCGCGGCACCGTGGTCGACTCGGTGATCGGGCCCGGCGTCGTGGTCGAGGAGGGCGCGACGGTGCGCTCGTCCGTGCTGATGGACGACGTGGTGGTGGCGGCGGACGCCACCGTGGAGACGGCCCTGATCGATCTGCAGGTGCGGATCGGCGCGGGCGCGGTCGTCGGGGAGGCGGACTCCGGCCGATCGATCGCCACCGACGGTGACGGCGACGCCGGCATCACCGTCCTGGGGGCGCGCCACCGGGTGGGTGACGGCGAGCACGTCCCGGCCGGCGCGCAGCTGCCCGAGCCGGCCTGACCGGCCCGCGGACGTCACTGCCGCAGTTCCGCGCGCGCCTGAGCCGTCGCGGTGACCGGGATGCCGTCCGGCACGAGGAAGGTCACGAGTGGAGGGCGCGCCACCCCGTGCAGCTCGATCCGGGCCGTCCGGCCGTCCGCGGTGCCGGTTCCGGCGCCGATGGCCAGGCCGTCGACGCCGGCGTCCGGGCCGAGCCCGTCGAGGTAGGCGCGCACGGCACCGTTGACCCGGTCGGAGCGCAGCACCGGCACGGGCGCGGTGGTGGCGCCGTCGCCGGCGAGATCGAAGGTGTCCGCGGCGGCCAGTGCCGCCGAGTCGGCGATCGCGAGCAGCTTCTTGTGCTCGATGTAGACGGCGGTGACGCCGGCGACCACACTCGTGACGAGCAGGGTCAGCAGCACGAATCCGATGATGAGCACGGTCGTCTGGCCGGTCTCGCGATCCTCGGCGCGCGACCGGGCCGAGGCCACGACCCGTGACGACCCGTTCACCGGTACCGGCCGAGGATCTCGGTCGAACTCGACTCGACCGCGGCGGCGCTGAGCGTCGACCCGCCGACCGCGGGCGCCAGCGGCAGGGGCACGGTCAGCCGGACTCGCACCGTCACCCGGGCGCCGGCACCCTCGCATCCCGGTGCGGAGCAGGCGACGTCGACGGTCCAGGCGGAGCGGTCGAACCCGAAGTCCCCCATGGTGGTGGCCGCGGCCGCCTCGGCAGCCCCACCGGCCGAGGCGGGGTCCTCGCTCAGCGCGATGGTCTTGGCCGCCTGGTCCGCGGCGCCGACGACCGCGAAGGAGCCGGCCTGCACGGCGCCGAGGCTGAGGATGAAGTAGACCACCGGGACGAGGAGCAGGGTGCCGAGGACGACGAACTCGATCACCGCGCTCCCGGCGTCGGCGCCGCCGGGACCGTCGAGGATCCGCTCCCGCACGGCCGCGACGACCGTCCTGGGGCGCGCCGGGCCGGGCGCCGCGGCATCGTCACGGGGCCGCACCGGCGTGCCCCTCGACCTGCAGCAGCCCCGACGGGCCGACCAACCCGAGGACCGGCATCGGCGCCGTGATGGTCACGCGCAGGGTCCGCCGGCCCGCGTCCCGGCCCTCCTGCGCCGTCACCGAGCCCGCGTAGTCCTCCCCCAGGGTGGACGCCACGAGGTCGTGGGCGCGTTGCCGGCCTTCGGCCGCCGTCCGGTCGGCGAGGGACCCGTAGCGAGCGCCTGAACTCGCCGCGTCGAGCAGCGTGTTCCGCACGTGAAGGATGACGGCGAGCTGGACGATCGACATCGCCAGCAGGGTCACCACGGCGCCGACGAGCACGAAGTCGACCACGGCCGAACCGCGGTCCCGGTCGTCCCGGTCCCGGTCATCCCGGCGAATCGGCCGGCCGCGCGCCACCGGGCGAACGGTCGTGAGGATCATCGGCGTGGCTGCACCTGTTGCATGGCCTGTTCGAACAGCCCCTGCAGCGCCGGGGCGGCGATCGCGAGGAGCGCCGCCACCAGGACCGCGGACATCAGGGTGATCATCACCCAGCCGGGGACGTCCCCGCGTTCGGGGTCCTCACCGGCGCCGACGCGGCCGATCACCGCTCGCGGCGCGGCGAGCAGGAGGGTGAGCAGGACGGCGCCCACGGCGGGGTGCGCAGCGGCGGGCGGGCGACGCCGCCCGGTGAGCGACCAGCGCGGCGTCGGGACGATGAGGTGGTGATCCATGGTGTTCTCCTGTGCGGTGATGTGCCGGTCTGACCGGCGGGGTGGGGTGGAGGGTCGGTGGCGGCACGAGTCGTCACCACCCGAGGTTGAGCAGGGCGATGCCCGGGAACACCGCGAACACCACGGTGAGGGGGAGCACCCCGAAGACGAGGGGGACCATCATGCCGATCTCCTTGCGGCCCGCGGCTTCCATCAGCTGGCGCTTGGAGAGGTCTCGAACGTCGGCGGCCTGGGCGTGCAGCACGTCGGCCAGCGGCGTCCCGCGTTCGATGGCGACGTTCAGTCCGTCCACGAAGCGGGCGAGCGGTGCGAGCTGGGTGCGGCGGGAGAGCTCGCTCAGGGCCGTGCGCAGCGGCGTGCCCGCCCGGTGCTGGGCGAGCACCCGGGCGAATTCGCCGGCGAGCTCCCCGTGGGAGGTGCGGACGACGCGTTCCAGTGCCCCGCCGGCACTCTCACCGGCGCTGACGGCCAGCGCCATCAGCTCGGCCAGACTCGGGAACTCGCTGAGCATCCGGGCCTCCCGTCGGCGGATCTGGGCGCTCAGCACGGCGTCTCGCAGGGCGAATCCGCCGACCGCCCCGGCGACCACGAGCAGCAGGGCGGCGAGGGTGGAGGTTCGGCCGGTCAGCACGCCGGCCACGCCCAGCACCGTGCCGGCGAAGAGACCGAGGCCGGCCCACACCACCTGCTGCACCCGGTAGTCCAGGACGCTGACGTCGCGGCCGGCCTGCGCCAGGCGGCGCCCGGTGGTCGCGGCGCCGACGGCGAACCGGGAGAACCACCGGGCCACGTCGACGAGCACGGGACGGAAGATGCGCTCGACGGGGCCGAACGGAGTGGCCGGGCCGGCCTCGTCGAACAGGCGTGACCGGGTCGCGACGGCGCGCAGTTGCGGGGCGATCCGGTCGGCGAACGTCGGCGCCCGCAGGGCGGGCAGCCGCACGATGGCGAGCCACAGGCCGAGCCCGGTGCCCGCACCGAGCAGGACCGCCCAACCCAGGTGCTCGGCGCTCATCGCAGCACTCGCTCGTCCGGCGGCAGCGACCCGATCCGCAGCATCAGCCGGTAGCACACGACGGAGACGGCCAACCCTCCGAGCAGCACGGCCGCTCCCGCCGCCGAGTTGTAGGCCGCGACGGCCTCCGGCCGGGTGGCCATCAGCAGCAGCACGATCCATGGTGCCGCCACGGCCAGCCGGGCGGCGTTCACCGTCCACGACTGTCGGGCCTCCAGCTCGCTGCGGGTGCGGGAGTTCTCCCGCAGGAACTCGGACAACGTGCCGAGCAGCCGGCCGAGATCGGAGCCGCCCACGTCGCGAGTCATGCGCAGGGCCTCGATGATGCGGTCGGCGACCGGGTCGGCCAGCCGTTCCTTGAGGCGGTCGAGGGCGGATTCGAACTGGCCGCCCGACCGGTAGTCGGCGCCGAAATCCCGGAAGAATCGGCGCAGCTCCTCCGGCCCGCGCTCCCCCAGCTGAGTCAGCGCCTCGGCGAGGGAGAGACCGGCACGGATGGCGGACCGGAGGTGATCGACGACGTCGGGCCACAGCTCCCGCAGGGAGGCCGCCCGCCGGCGAGCCCGCCAGCGCACGACGGCCAGCGGCAGCCAGCCGCCGAACAGGCCGAAGCAGGCCGCGATGGGCGTCGCCCCGGCACTGACGACGAAGACGAGCAGGAAGACCAGCACGCCGGCGCCGACGCACGTGGCCACGAGGGACGCCGGACTGACGTTCTCGATGCCGGCCGCCAGCAGCATCGCCCGGACGCGACCCGTACCGCGTCCAGAGTTCCGGGCCACCGGTCGCGGCCAGCAGGACCACCAGATCAGCAGCAGCCCGACGCCGAGCACGGTCCCGAGGACGGCGGACATGCTCACACCTCCAGCAGATCGGTGACGCGGTGGCCGGCGCGGACGAACTTGTCGTCCACCGGCATGCCGCTGCCGGTGGGCCGGAGCTCCCCGTCGCGACGGTCGAAGAGGACGGCGGTCTCGATCACCCCGGCCTCCACGCGGCGGCCGACCGCCAGCACCTGGGCCACCTGCCGGTACCCGGAGGCCAGCCGTTCGGCGTGGACGACGAGGTCGAGGCAGGAGGCCACGGTCGGCACCACGAAGGCGGCACTGATGTTCTCCCCGGCCAGCAGCGGCAGGGTGCAGATCTTCGCCAGCGCGTCGTGCGCCGAGTTGGCATGCACGCTGGCCATGCCCGGCAGGCCGCTGTTGAGGGCGATCAGCATGTCGAGGGCCTCGGCCTCCCGCACCTCGCCGACGATCAGGCGGTCCGGCCGCATCCGCAGCGCCTCCTTCACCAGGCGTCTCAGGGGGATCTCCCCGGCCCCCTCGAGGTTCTCCTGTCGGCACTGCATCCCGACCACGTCCCGCAGCGGCAGCTGCAGCTCGAAGATCTCCTCGACGGTGATCACTCGTTCACGCGGGCCGATCGCCGATCCCAGGCAGTTGAGCAGCGTGGTCTTGCCCGCCTGGGTCGCCCCGGAGACCAGGATGTTCAGCCCGGCACTGACGGCGGCGGCCAGGAAGCGCGCCGCGGACGGGGAGAGCGAGCCGAGCTCGACCAGGTGTTCGAGCCGCCGGGCGCGGACCACGAACTTGCGGATGTTCACGGACCAGTGCCGGCGGGTCACGTCGGGGATGACGACGTGGAGGCGGGATCCGTCCGGCAGAGCGGCGTCGACGAAGGGACTGGACAGGTCCAGCCGACGGCCGGAGGTGGCGAGCATCCGCTCGACCAGATCGCGCACCTGCGTCTCGGTCAGCGAGAGCGACGTCAGCTCGGACTCCCCGCCGCGCGCCACGTACACCTCGCGGGGAGAGTTGATCCAGACCTCCTCGACGCCCGGGTCGTCCAGGAACGGCTGCAGCGGGCCGAAGCCGGCGACGGCGTCGAACACCTGTCGCTGTGCCGAGGACAGCGCGCCCAGGGGTGGCAACGGCGAGACGAGGGCGCGCTCGGAGTAGTCGTTGACCACGGCGTCGATGAGCAGGCGCACCTCATGGCCCTGCCGGGCCGGGTCGAGACCGCGCAGCCGGATCAGCTCGCGGACCTCTCCCTCGACGATCTGAACAGCGTCCATACGGACCCCCCGTATTCGCGCGCGGACCCTCACGGGCTCCACGACGGGCCGTCGTCACCGGACCGTGGCAGCAGCGTAATCGTCCTTCGGGACGCCGACCAGCGTTCGGGCACAGCCTGTGGACAACCCACCCGGAATCGACGACGGAGACCGGTCGCAGCACTGGTGAGAACGCCTGCCGTGGTGAACACTGGGTGAACACCGCGTGGCCGGGGGGCGACGCACCGGTGTGACTCTCCCTGGGGGCAGGGAGGGCGTCCGACGGGTGGGGGGACACCATGAGCCGTACGGTCAGTCGTGACCGCCTCACGAGCATCCACCGTGCGCCGAGGCGCGCGCACCCGCGGGTCGGCGTCGCCGGCGGCGTCCCGCGCTGGCGCCACCCGCTGGTGGTGACCACCGCCGTCGTTGCCGCCGGCGTGTGGCTCGCCCTGATGGCCGCGAACGTCCTCTACTACACGGGCCCCCACGAGGGCGCCCTCGCCGTGTTCGACAGTCCGCGGTTCAACGGGGACAACGACCGGTCCTGGCCCGAGGTCGCCGGGTACGCGGCGATGTCCGTCGCCACCCTGGCCATGATCGGGCTGGCCGTCCGCCGCCGGCGCGCCGTGTACGCCGCGTGGGCCCTCGTGTTCGCGGTGATGACGGCGGACGACTCGTACGCCCTGCACGAGCGGGGCGCCAAGCTGATCCTGCAGCACGTCAGCCTTCCCTCGATCGCCGGCCTGCGCCCGCAGGACGCGGGCGAGCTGGGGGTGTGGGCCGGGGGCGGCCTCGTGCTCGCCGCGCTCGTCGTCCTCGCCCATCGCCGCGCCGACGCGCTCGGACGGCAGGACACCCGCCGCCTGGCGCTGCTGCTCGTCGCCCTCGCCGTCTTCGCCGTGGGCATCGACATGGGCGCCGAGCTGCTCGCCCGGGTGGTCACCGGTGAGGGGGCGCTGGCCTGGCTGGCCCTGATCGAGTCCGGCGGTGAGCTGTTCGTGATGTGCCTGATCGCCGTCACCTCCCTCGCCATGCTGCTGCGCCGCACCTCGCGTTGACCCGCTGACCAGCACGCCCGTACCCGCGCGTCGCTTACGCGCGCCCGCCCGCGGTCGATAGGGGCAGAAGAGACGGGAGTGACTGCCGTGACCGTTTCGTTGTCACGTTGATCACGCCAGTCCCACCCGAAACACTGTCGTGATATCTTGACGAGTGGGTTTGGCCGTTCAATGTCAAGCCGACACGCCGTGAGCATCGGGGGGTGTTCCCGGCGGGATCAGCCCGCATCGGACTGTTCGGTCCGGTGTGCCCAACGACGCCCGACCCCGCGGGCGCTATCGCGGAGACAATTCCATGACATCTCACTCACGTGATCCGCAGGTCTCAGGCGGACACCACCTCGACTCCTCCACCGCCACCGCGCGCCCGCTCCGGGCGCTCACCCGCTGGCTCACCACGGCGATCGCGCTCGCCCTCGTCGTCGGCCCCGGCGCCGGCGCCGCGGTCGCGGCCCCGGTGAACCCGTACGCCCCGCCCGGCTCGCCCGCCGCCGGCACCCCCGGTACGGCCGCGTCCGTGCCCGCCGCCCCCGTGCCGACCGCTCCGGTGCCGACCCGGAGCTCGTCCACCAGCTCCGCGCCCGGCACCACGCTGCCCAAGCAGACGACGCCGCTGACGGCGGCCGAACGCGCCAGCACGGTCCGCTCGGACATCGATCTGGCGGAGTTGAAGAAGCAGCAGGGCACCAACGGCGCCTACCTCGGGCAGGGCGTCAAGGCCCGGGCGACGGGCTCCGGCGTGCGGGCGAAGAGCCCGTCCGGCACGTCGACGCCGTCCACCGCGCGGACCACCGCCAGCTGGACCCCGGACGGCGGCGTCCTCGGCATGGACGTCAGCGGCTGGCAGCAGAACGTCAACTGGGCCACGGCGTGGAGCCAGGGTTCGAAGTTCGCCTACGTGAAGGCGTCCGAGGGCAACTACCAGGTCAACGACTACTTCTCCCAGCAGTACAACGGCGCCGCCGCCGTCGGCATGATTCGCGGCGGCTACCACTTCGCGCTGCCCGGCGTGTCCTCCGGTGCCAGCCAGGCCACCACCTTCATCAACAACGGCGGCGGCTGGTCCGGTGACGGCAAGACCCTCCCGCCGCTGCTGGACGTCGAGTACAACCCGTACCCGGAGCTCGGGAACGCGTGCTTCGACCTCACGCCCGCGCAGATGGTGTCCTGGATTCGGGACTTCTCCAACACGGTCAAGGCGAAGACCGGCCGGGCCCCGGCGATCTACACGACCACCGACTGGTGGATCAAGTGCACCGGCAACAGCGCCGCGTTCAGCGACAACCCGCTGCACCTGGCCGCGTACTCGACCTGGGTGGGTGACATGCCGGCCAGCTGGTCCACCTACAGCATCTGGCAGTTCTCCTCCGAGGGCCCGTTCGTCGGCGACTCCAACCAGTGGAACGGTTCCTACGCGCAGCTGCAGACCTTCGCCCGCGGCGCCGTCGCCTCCGCCGCACCGGTCGCCCCCGCACCGGTGATCCAGCCCACCGGCCCGTCCATCACCTCTCCCGCGGACGTCGTGGCCGCCGACACGGCCGGGAACCTCTGGAACTACCCCGCCACGGGCCGGGGCACCGTGAGCACCCGCTACCGGATCTCCACCGGCTGGGCCACGGCACGCTCCGTCACGGTCATCGACTGGAACAACGACGGCGTCCTGGACCTGCTCGGCCAGTGGCGCAGCGGCAGCCTGACCGTCTACCCGGGGAAGAAGACCGGCGGCTTCGGCGCCGCCACGTACCTGATCCGGGGCGGCGGCATCGCCGGGGCGCAGCTGACCGTCGGCTACTGGATCGCCTCGAGTGCCTACCCGCAGGTTCTCGCCCGCAACAGCAACGGCACCATGACGCTGTGGCGGTGGAGCAACGGCGGGCTCGTCCAGGGCGGCTCCCTCGGCGCCGGCTGGACCGGCTTCGACACCGTCATGATCGACTTCGACGGCGACGGCCTGGAGGACCTGCTCGCCCGGCACCCGCGCACCGGCGGCCTGTACGTCTACCGCGGCAACGGCACCGGCGGCTTCCTGAACCGGAGCGCGCCGCGCTACGTCGGCGGCTCGTGGAACATCGCCAGCTCGATCAGCGTGCTCAGCAACTTCAGCGGTGCCGGTTCGATGGGCCTGGCCGTCCGGGTCAAGGGCGGCAACCTGCGCTACTACGCCGTCCCGGGCAACGGCACCTGGGGCTCGGTGAGCACCTTCGGGACCGGCTGGAACTCGTACAACATCGCCGGCGGGGAGACCATCCGCGCCTGGTGACCCGCAGCTGACCCGACGCGAGAGGCCCGCACCCGTGAGGGTGCGGGCCTCTCGTCATGCGCGGCGGCCGCGGCCGCCGCGCTCACGCGGTGGCGGCGCGACGCCGGCGGCGCAGCAGCACCAGGACGGCGCCCGTCCCGCCGGCCACGCCGACGACGGCGACCGTCACCAGCCCGGTGACCACGTCGCGCGGCAGCAGCATCAGCACGAGCACATAGCCGAGGCCGGCCGCCGTGACCGCGGCGAGCCGGCCGAGCGGCCACCCGCGCCGGGAGCGCCGCCACACCACGGCGAGGTAGGCCAGCCCGAGCAGGGTGAAGGAGACCGCCGAGGCGACGGCGGTGCCCACCAGGTTGCCGGCCGCGGCCGGCAGCCAGGCGATGCCGGCCGAGACGACGAGGACCACCGGCGTCACCAGCGGCAGCACCCACGTGCGCTTGTCGGCGAACAGCAGGGTCGAGGCGTTCAGGTACAGCGCGTAGCCGAAGGTGCCCAGCGTCATGGCCTGCGCGACCGGGATCAGGTCCTCCCGCCCGACCGCCAGCACGTGGGTGACGACGTTCGCGCCGGCGGCGGCGACCACGACGATGCCCAGCGCCGCCCAGCTCGCGACGCCCATGATCGAGCGCAGCCGTGCGTCCCGCTGCTCGCGGTCCACCCGCATCAGCTCCGGCACCCACGCGTTGTTCAGGGCGTTGAGCAGCGTGATGGTGCCGAGCACGAAGATCTGCACCTTGCCGTAGTCGCCGGACAGTCCGGCTGCGGCGAGGAAGGCCAGCAGGAACGGCGCGCCCTGCGTGAGCAGCATCAGGGCACCGGTGTGCGGCAGCACCGGCAAGCCGATCGCCAGCGATTCGCGGATCGCCCCCGGCACCGTGAACGGCAGCACGGGTCCGGTGATCAGGGCGGCGACGACGCCGGTGAGCAGGAGCACCGCCCCGTAACCGGCCATGAACACCGTCGGGTCGGGCGCCACCACGAGCATCGCGACCAGGCCCACCAGATAGGCGAGCACGGACGAGCCGATGCTCAGCCCGACGAAGGCGACGGCGCGGCCCTGGGCGCGCAGGATGGCCTGGGCGGCGAGCACGCTCGACTGCACGCCCATCGCCACCAGCGCCAGACTGAAGGTCGACGTCCCCGGCGCTCCCCCGCGCACCGCGGCGAACACCGCGGCGGCCAGAACACCGAGCAGCAGCCCGAACCCGGTGAGGAAACCGCTGATCGACCGGGCACGGCGGTGTCCGTCGGTGTCGAACCAGGCGCGGGTGATCGCCAGGGGCAGGCCCGCGGAGGCCAGCACGACGCCCACCTGGATCAACGAGATCGAGAGGTACAGCTCCTGCCAGGCCACGTCGTCGGCCAGCACCCGGATGGCGAACGGCTGCACCAGGAACATGCCCAGCCCCTGGGCGAGCGCGCCGATGAGGTAGAGGAGCGACGCCCTCCCCGTGCGCGCGCGGGGGGCGGGCCCCGCCGCGTCCGCGGTGCCGGTGGCCCCGGCGGTTCCGGCGTCGGGGGCGTCAGTCACCGGGACGGTCGAGCCACTCGAGCACCCGGCCGATCACCCGCTCCTGCTCCGCGTCCGTCAGGGTCGTGGAGCAGGGCAGCGACAGGCCGCGCCGGAACACGTCCTCGCCGACCGCGCCCCCGAGTACCCGCTCGTTCTTCAGCGGCGGCTGCAGGTGCAGGGGCCGCCACAGCGCACGGGAATCGATGCCGGCGACGCCGAGGAAGTCCTGCAGCTCGTCCCGCGCCGACTCGTCGTCGCGCCCGCGGTCCGGAACCAGGACCGAGTACAGCCAGAACGTGGACTCGGTGCCGGGCACCTGGGGGGGCGGCGTGATCGCCGTGTCCGCGAACGCGTCGGTGTACCGCTGGGCGATCTCCCGCTTCCGGGCGACGAACTCGTCGAGCCGCTCGAGCTGGGCGACGCCGAGCGCCGCGGCGACGTTGGTCAGCCGGTAGTTGAAGCCCACCTCGTCGTGCAGGTAGCCCCGGTCGGGCAGCCGCGCCTGGGTGGTCAGATGCTTCGCCCGGGCGGCCAGCTCGTCGTCGTCGGTGGTCAGCATGCCGCCGCCACCGGTGGTCATGATCTTGTTCCCGTTGAAGGAGAAGGCCCCCATCAGGCCCACCGTGCCCACGTGCCGGCCCGCGGCGGGACCGTCGGTGTAGACGGCGCCGAGCGCCTCGGCGGCGTCCTCGATCACCGGAATGCCGTACGTCTCGCCCAGCGCCACGGCCCGCGCGGCGTCGGCCGGCTGACCGAGGATGTGGACGATCTCGATCGCCTTGGGCAGCCGCTCGCCGCCGCGGGACCGGCGCTCGAGCTCCACCTCGAGCAGGTCGAGGTCCATGCCCCAGGTGTCGGCCCGGGAGTCGACGAGCAGCAGATCGGCGAACTGGTAGGACGCGGCGTTGGAGCTGGCCATGAAGGTGAAGTCCGAGACCGCCACCTCGTCACCCGGCCGGATGCCGACCATCCGCATGGCGACGTGCAGGGCCGCGGTGCCCGAGGCACACGCGACGGCGTGCTTCGCGCCGACCTTCTCCGCGAAGGCGCGCTCGAAGTCGGCGACGTAGTGCCCGACGGAGGAGACGAAACCGCTGTCGACGGCGTCGCGCACGAGCTCCGACTCGCGGGCTCCGATGTTGGGGACGGCGAGGGGAATCCGTTCAGTCATCGTGTCCGCCCCTCAGCGCGCGTAGCGGGCGGCGTCGGCGGCGTCGACGTTCCGGGTGGAGATCCACTCCGCGGTGCGGCGCAGGCCCTCCTCCAGGTCGACCGACGGGGCCCAGCCGAGCTCCTCCAGCGCCTGCGACGGATCCGAGAGCAGCCGCATCACCTCGCTGGCGTCGGGCCGGACCCGCTCGTCCTCGGTGATGATCTCGGCCGTCGACCCGGTCACCTCGCGGGCCAGCTCCACCAGTTCGCCGATGGTCACGTCGTGCCCGGTGCCCAGCTGGATGACCTGGCCCTCGAGCGGGATGTCGGCGGTGGCCGCGCGGAGGAAGCCGTCGGCGGTGTCCTCGACGTAGGTGAAGTCGCGGCGCGGCGTGAGCGAGCCGAGGCGGATCTCCCTCGCCCCGGCGACCATCTGGCGCAGCACCGTGGGGATCACGGCGCGCGCCGACTGGCGCGGGCCGAAGGTGTTGAAGGGGCGCAGCACCATGACGGGCGTCTCGAAGGAGCGGGCCCACGCCTCGCACAGCTTGTCCGCGCCGATCTTCGTGGCACTGTAGGGCGACTGGCCGCGCAGCTCGTTCTTCACGGTGATCGGCACCGTCTCCGGGGTGCCGTACACCTCGGAGGTGGAGGTGTTGACCATGCGGGGCACCTCGTGCCGGCGGACCCCTTCGAGCACGTTCAGGGTGCCGACGATGTTCGTCTCCACGTAGGAGCGCGGCGCCTGGTAGGAGTACGGGATGGCGATCAGGGCGGCCAGGTGCAGCACGACGTCGGCGCCGGCCACCAGGTCGGAGACGAACTCCGCGTCACGGATGTCACCGAGGCGCAGGTCGGCCGCGTCGCGCTCCTGGGCGCTCAGTTCGTCCAGCCAGCCGTAGGAGCCGTTGGAGTTGTAGACGCACAGGGCGCGCACGTTCGCGCCGGCGGCGATCGCCTGCTGGGTGACGTGGCTGCCGATGAAGCCGTCCGCGCCGGTGACGACGACGGTCTTGCCCGACAGATCCTGGGTGCTCGTGCTCATGCGGGTGACTGGCCTTTCGCTTTGGCGAGATCGGTGGGGGTGCCGACGTCGATCCAGTCCGACTCGATCGGCCAGGCGCTGACGGTCCGCGACGACGCGATGCACGCCTGGATCAGGTCGGGCATCGAGTACGGGGTCAGGTAGGGCACCATGGCCAGCGCCTCGGGGGACACGGCGTAGATCCCGGAACTTATCTCGCATTCTATGGTGGGCTTCTCCACCACTTCCCTGACCCGCCGGCCCGGTTCCAGTTCCAGGACGCCGAACGGGATCTGGTGCGTGTAGGGGCGCGCCGCCACGGTCACGGTCGCGCCGCGCTCGGCGTGGAACGCCAGCAGGTCGGCGGCCGAGTAGCGGACCATCAGGTCCGCGTTGGTGACGATGATCGGCTCGGCGAGGTCCGGCCGCTCGTGGTGCAGCACGCCCAGCGCCCCGGCCGTGTTCAACGGCGTCTCGGGGTCCTCGTGCAGGTAGGTGATCGTGCAGCCCAGCTGGGAGCCGTCGCCCAGGTGCGCCTCGATCTTCTCGGCCAGGTAGGCGACGGAGACGTAGATCGACGTGATGCCGGAGTCGACCAGCCCGAGGATGATCCACTCGATGATGGTCCGGTCCGCGACCGTCATCAGCGGCTTGGGGGTGTCCTTCGTCAGATTCCCCAGGCGCGTGCCGCGGCCCCCGGCCATGATCAGCGCGACGTTGGGCAGCGCCTTCCGGCCGACGATGTCGGTGAGGGTGTGCAGGCCCTGCAACCGGCCCTCGGCGTCCACCACCGGCACCTCGGTGATCCGCTGGCTGCGCATCAGGTCCAGGGCCCGGCTGCGGCCCTCGTCCGGGCTGACGGTGCGGGGGGTGGTGTTGGCGACGTCGCGCGCGGGATCGCCGAGGTCGGCACCGGCCAGCAGCGCCCGCCGGACGTCCCCGTCGGTGAGCACGCCGACGAGCCGGGACTGGTCGTCGATGACGAGGGCGATCGAGGAGCCGCCCTGGTCGATGGTCTGCAGCGCTTCCCGCAGCGTGGCGCCGGTGCCGATGCAGCAGGCGCCCAGATGGTCGTCGAAGGTCATGGTTCTCGTCATGATGCGCGGTCCTGCCCGTCGAGATCGATGAAGGTCTTCACGAGTGACTGCTCGGGCGCGGCCCGGACGACGGCGGCGATGCGGCCGGCCGCGTGCGAATCGCCGTACGGGTTGGTCGTGGCGGCGCTGGCGGCGGCGAACGCCGGATCCAGCGCGGCGTCGATCGCCCGCCGCAGCGAGGCGGCGTCGTCCGCGCAGTCGATCACGTTGGCGCCGTGCTCCCGGCCGCGCTGCCGCTCCCCCACGTTCACCACGGGCAGGCCGAAGCTGGCGGCCTCGATGATCCCGGAGGAGGAGTTGCCGAGCATGGCGTCGGCGCGAGCCATGGTCGCCGGGTAGAGCGGGCCCAGGTTCTCGCGCAGGATGACGTGCGGGTCGCCGGCCGCGGCGAGCTCGTCGAGCACGGCGACGATGCGCTCCCGGCCGGGGTCGAACCCGGGGTGGGTGACCAGGACGGTGCCCCCGGTGGCGGTCGCGGCGGCGTAGACCCGGCGCGCGACCGTGCCGGGGTCCTCCCCGTCCGTGGCCGTCTCGGGGTGGTAGGCCACCATCAGCAGCGGGCTGCGGGGCGTCACCCCGAACTCCGCGGCGAACTGCTCGTCGGTCAGCGGGGCGGCGTCGGCGAAGCGGTCCAGGCCGGGCGCTCCCGTGCGGTGCACCCGGCGAGGGTCCTCCCCGAGCTGGCGCACCCGGCGGGCGGCGCCCTCAGTGGCCACGCCGTGCTGGTCGGCCAGCTTGGTGACGGCGTGCCTGACGCGTTCGTCCAGCGCGCCCTCGGTCACCTCCCCGCCGTGCAGGTGGACGATGCGCACGCCGTGCAGGGCCGCGACCGGGACCACGAACAGCAGTTCCCAGCGGTCGCCGAGGACGAGCAGCACGTCGGGCCGGGTCGACTCGATCAGCGCCCCGACGGCGGTGGCCAGCGCGGCACCCGTGGCGGTCTGGCCGGCCGGCTCGGGAGCGGCCAGGTGCAGGCCGAGGTCGTGGTGGACGAAGCTGCCGTCTGCCAGGCCGGCGCCGGCGAGCAGCGGGGCGGCGGCGCCGGGGGCGAACCCGACCGCGGTGGCCGCGTGCAGCTCGACGTGACTCGCGAGTTCGGTCAGCACCGGGGCGAGCGGATACAGGTCCGCCCGGGTACCGACGAATGCGAGGACCCTCACGAGGAGAGGTCTCGGTCCGTCAGCTGGTCGCCGGCGCTCAGGTCGCGGCCGGCGGTCCTGCCCACCACCTCCGCCGACGGCGGCAGGCCGCCCTCGGGCCGGAGCACGGAGACGTCCTGCGCCGTGATCACGGAGCCGGCGGCCACGTCGCGGACGACGTGCCACGACCGGCGCACCAGCGTCGCGTTGTCCTCCTCGCTCGGCATGCGGCGCTTGTTGCCGTCGCCGAGGGCCTGGCCGACCTCGCGGACCCGCTGCACGTAGTCGACGAACTCGTCGCGCTCCAGGGAGGCGGCGTGGTCCGGGCCGTTGCGGGTGCGGTCGGTGGTGATGTGCTTCTCCAGCAGCGTCGACCCCAGGGAGGTGGCGACGACGGCGGTGAGGGCGCCGGGCGTGTGGTCCGACCAGCCGACCTGCACCCCGAAGCGGTCACGCAGGGCGGGGATGGCCCGGAGGTTGGCCTGGTCCAGCGGCGCCGGGTAGGAGGAGACGCAGTGCAGCAGCACCGTGGCTGGGGCCGCGGCGGTCGCGGCGAGCGCGTCGGCCACCTCGTCGACGGTGCCCATCCCGGTGGAGACGATCATCGGCAGCCCGAGGGCGGCGACGGCGGCGAGGAACGGCGTGTTCGTCAGCTCCCCGGAGCCGATCTTCAGCCCGGGCACGCCCATGTCGGCGAGCAGGTGGGCGCTGTCCAGGTCGAACGGGGTGGAGAGGAACGTGATACCGCGCTCCTCGCTGTGCTGCCGCAGCTCCGCCCAGGCCTGTCTCGGAAGGGTCAGCGCGGAGAGCATCTCGGCCTGCGACTGGTCGAACCCGGCGGCCTGCTGGTACGGCGTGGTCCCGGCGGACTCGGAGACGAGCGCACTCGGATCGAAGGTCTGGAACTTGACCGCGTTGGCGCCGCTGTCGGCGGCCAGGTCCACCAGCTCGTGGGCGACGGCGATGTCGCCGTCGTGGTTGACCCCGGCCTCCGCGATGATGAACGTCGGCTCCTGAGCGCCGATGCGGTGGGAGCCGAACTGGACAGCCTCGGGGACCGCGGAATCAGTCAAGAAGAGGGACCTTTCGGGCATGCAGGGGACGGGCGGGGACTCCCCCATATGTTGCCATACCTTCCAGATCGGCCACCGCCACGGTGCCCGCTCCGAGCACCGCGCCGGGCCCGATCATGCGGCCCGGCAGCACCCGCGCGCCCGACCCGAGGAAGACCTTCTCCCCGATCGCGGCGGCCCCGAGCAGCACGGCTCCCGGCGCGACGTGAGACCAGTCACCGACCCGCGCGTCGTGTTCGATCACGGCGGCGGTGTTGACGATCGTGCCCGCGCCGACGACGGCGCCGGGCCCGACGTGGGCGTGCTCGAGCACCTGGACCAGCGGGCCGAGGTCGGCGAGGGCGTCGACGGTGGCGGTGGCGGCGACGAGGGGGTGGGCCAGGGCGCGCAGCGGCTCCGTGGCCAGGATCACCTGCGCCACCCGCTCCCGGACGGCGTTCTCCCCGATCGCCACGGTGATCGCCAGGCCGTGCTCGCGGGCGTGGTCCAGGGCCGGCGCGTCGTCGGTGAAGACCCGCGCGTCCGGAGCGCCGAGGACGGCCGGGTCACCGGGGTCCCGATCGCTGACGGCGGCGACGGTGCCGCCAGTGCCGCGGATCACCGCGGCCACGCTGCGGGCGTGCCCGGACGCTCCGATGATCAGCCAGTCGTGCATCCGTCTCGCTCCTTCGCGGCCGTGGCCCGTCGCCGGGTCGATCCCGGTGCTGGTCGCCTCCGGCGCCTCCACCGTACGGGCCACCACGGCCTTGGGCCACCACAGCGCCCTCCCGACACCACCACCGCGACGCCGTCCGCCACGAGCGCCCGTCTCTGCCGGCGGGTGCCCCCGCCGTATCATCGGGCCGGTGGACATCTCCCCCCGCGCCTCCGCCCTGGCCGATCTCGACGCCGTCCCGCGGCTGAGCCCGCGCGAGGGCGGACGGAGCCCGCTGCGGGCGCTCGTGCGCGGCTCGGGGTCGATCGGTTCCCGGCACGCCCGCGTGCTGGCCGGCCTCGGCGTCGAGGAGGTCCTCGTGTGGCCGGTGCGGCCGGGCCGGCCGGGCGTGGACCGCAACCTTCCGGCCGGCGCCCGGGTGGTGGACAGCCTGCCCGAGGGACCGCTGGACCTGGTCGTCGTCGCCACCGACACGGACCGGCACGTCGCCGACACCGTGGACCTGCTCGCGGCACAGCCGGCGGCCGTGCTGCTGGAGAAGCCGGTCAGCCCCACTGCGGAGTCGGCCCGGCCCCTGCTCGAGCATCCGAACGCCGACCGGATCGTCGTGAGCACCCCGTTGCGCTACCACCAGGGGTTCGCCCTCACCGCGGCGCTGCTGGCGGAGCTGGGCACCGTCACGTCCGCGCACGTCGTCTCCCAGTCGTGGCTACCCGGCTGGCGCCCTCAGCGCGACTATCGGGAGAGCTACTCGGCGTCGGCCGCGCAGGGCGGGGTGCTGCGCGACCTGGTGCACGACATCGACTACCCGATGCAGCTGCTCGGCCGGCCGGACGCGCTGACCGCCGCGCTCGGCTCGGACCTGCTGGGCATCGAGGCCGAGGAGTGGGCGGAGCTGCTGTGGCTCGGCGCGGTGCCCGCGCACCTGCGGCTGGACTACATCACCCCGGTCACCTCGCGCGGCATCACCCTGTCCACCACCAGCGGGACGCTGCGGTGGGACGTGCCCGCCGCGCGGGTCGAGCTGATTCCGGCCGACGGCGAGCCGGTCGCGTGGTCCTTTCCCGCCGATCGCGACGTCGACACGATCCTCGCCCGCCAGACCGTGGCCGTGCTGCAGCGGGCCGGGCTCGAACCGCCGGCGGCCGTGTCCGCCTTCACCCCCGCGACGTTGGCCGACGGCGTCGACGCGGTGCGGATCTGCGACGCCGCGCGGGCCTCGGACCGCGCCGGCGGACGGGTGCGACTAGGGTGGTGATGCCGCGCCGGCGGGCCCGGCGGCGCGTGCACCAGCACCGGCACCACCACCCGGATCAGTTCAGCGACGGGAGCTTCTCACCGTGACCCTTCCCGATCAGGCCAGCGAGCAGGCCACTGACCAGGTCAGTGCGCAGGCACCGTCGATCCTGGCGGTGATCCCGGCCCGCGGCGGCTCCAAGGGGCTGCCCGGCAAGAACGTGCGCCCGCTGCTCGGCCGGCCCCTGCTCGGCTGGTCCGTCGCCCTGGCCGACGAGCTCGGCCCGGACGTCCGCTGCGTCGTCTCGACCGACGACCCCGCCATCGCCGACGTCGCCCGCCAGCAGGGCGCCGACGTCCCGTTCCTCCGCCCGGCCGAGCTCGCCTCCGACACCGCGCCCATGGGGGCGGTGATCCGGCACGCGCTGGAGACGCTCGACCCGGACGGGCACATCGCGATGGTGCTGCTGCTGGATCCGACCAGCCCCACCCGCACCCCGGAGCGCGTCCGCGCCGCCATCGACCAGTTGGCCGCCGCCCCGCATCTGGACGGCGTCATCGCCGTCTCCGAACCCTTCTTCCACCCGACCTGGGTCGGCGTGAAGAAGGACGCCGGCGCCGACGACGGCGCCCTGGCGCGGTACTTCCCCGAGGGCACCGGCGTCACCCGCCGGCAGGACGTGCCGCCCTTCCTGCGAATCAACGGCAACTTCTACGTGTGGCGCGCCGACTTCGTCCGCCGGCTGGAGACCAGCTGGTTCGACGAGGGCCGCCACGGGTACGTCGAGATCCCCGAGAGCCACGCGTTCAGCATCGACGACGAGCGGGAGTTCCGCCTGGTCGAGGCCGTGGTCACCGCCGGTCTCGCTCCGCTGCCCGGCCGCGAGCAGCCGGGCGATCACCAGCCGAGCCCCGCCGAAGCCTGACGCCCGCCTGACCCTCTCTGCCGCCGATCCCTTCCGAGGAGTCCCGATGACCAGCAGCTCCGCCGACCTCTTCTCCCTGGACGGACGGCGCGCGCTCGTCACCGGCGCCACCGGGCCGCTCGGCTCGGTGCTGGCGGACACCCTCGCCTCCCTCGGCGCGCGGGTGATCGTCTCCGACCTGGACGCGGATCGCTGCCATGCCGTCGCGGCCGAGCTGACCGACCGGCACGGCGTCGAGGCGGAGGCCGCGCCGGTGAACCTGCTCGGCGCCGACGGGCCCGCCACCCTCGCCGACGCGGTGGGCGATCAGCTCGATGTGCTGGTCAACAACGCCGCCTTCACCGGCACCTCCGGGGTGCCCGGCTACGCCGTCCCGTTCCCGGAGCAGACGGACGAGGCGTTCGACCTGGCCACCCGGCTGAACCTGCAGGTGCCGTTCTCCCTGTCCCGCCGGCTGGCGCCCAGGCTGGCGGCCTCGGGGCACGGCGCCATCGTCAACGTCTCGTCGATCTACGGCATCGTCGGGCCCAACATGGGGCTGTACGAGTCGACGACGATGGGCAACCCGGCCGCCTACGGGGCGAGCAAGGGCGGCATCGTCCAGCTGACCCGCTACCTGGCGACGGTGCTGGCCCCCGACGTACGGGCCAACGCCTTCGCCCCGGGCGGCATCGCCCGCGGGCAGGACGACGCGTTCACGGAGCGGTACACGAAGCTGACGCCGTTGGCCCGGATGGCCACGGAGGACGACTTCCGCGGCGTGGTGGCGTGGCTCGCCTCGGACGCCTCGCGCTACGTGACCGGCCAGACCATTCCCGTCGACGGGGGCTGGAGCGCCTGGTGAGGCGCTGAGCGAGGCGATCCACGCCGACGGCGCCGTCAGGAAGAGCGGTGAGTGCCACCGGGATCGACGCGGAGCCGGTCACCTTGGCCTTCGCCGTCAAGGCGCTGCAGTTCATCCCCGAAACCGTGCGCAACCCGCTGGGTCGCCGGCGTCCCGATCGCCCTCGCTGCCCCCGAGCAGCGCACCTGGTTCGTCACCGCGGTCACCCTCGGAGTGCTCGTGCACATCGCCGGGGACTTGCTCACCACCGGCGGGGTGAACCTGGTCTGGCCGTTCACCATCAAGCCGCCCAAGGGCAATCGAGAGCCTGCCCGTCCTCAAGGAGTGCTGGAAGCCCAACGGCTACCTCGCCTTCCCCGTCCTCGGCAATGCCGGGTCCTGGCGCGAATGGCTGCTCCTGGTCCCGATCTCCGCGTACGCGATCTTCGGGATCGGCACGGCCCTCGTCGCGCTCTCCCGCACCGGCATCGACCACCTGATCGCGACCATCGGACTGCGCTGACCCGCGGCCCTAGTCATCGGGCCGCGCGCTGCGGCACACTGACCCGCATGACGGGGGAACGCAGCGAAAACGAATGGGCCCAAGTCCTCACCGACGCCATCAAGACCGGGGTACCCGTCGCCCCAGGGGGTGAGCATCTCGGGATCCTCGACGTCGACATGCGGCAGGCAGCGACGATCGCTCCTGACGACGACGAGCTCGAGCAGTGGGGACCGGAGCGGACCATCCCCTCCGCCGCAGTCCGACTGGCGCTCCTTGACAGCAACACCACGCCCGACCCGCACGGCCTGCAGGTCCATGGGTGCCGGATCACCGGATCCCTCGACCTCGTCGAGGCGAGCCTTGACTGCCGCATCGTCCTCTCCCGCTGCCAGCTGGACCACGACCTGGAGGCCAACGGACTGCAGATCCCCGCGCTTGCCCTCCCGGGCTGCCGAGTCGCGGGGATCAACCTCGACGGCGCCCGGGTGGACGGAGGGGCCTTCTGTGCTGGGTTGCAGGCGGCCGGAGAGGTGCGTGCTCTTGGTGCGCACATTGGCGGACAACTGGGCCTGCAGAAGGCGGTCCTCTCCAACCGCGGTGGGAATGCCCTCAACCTCGACGGTGCACAGGTGGACGGCGGCGCGTTCTGGGCCGGGTTGGTCACGGCCGGCGATGTACGCGCCGTCGGTGCGCACATCGCTGGTGAGTTGAAGCTTCAAGGGGCCGTGTTGTCCAATCCAGGCGGGAGTGCTCTCATCCTCGACGGCGCCCGGGTGGACGGCGGGGCGTTCTGGGCTGGGTTGCGCGCGACCGGAGAGGTGCGTGCTCTTGGTGCGCACTTTGACGGACAGCTGGGCCTGCAGAAGGCGGTCCTCTCCAACCGCGGCGGGAATGCCCTCAGCCTCGACGCTGCGCGGGTGGACGGTGCGGTGTTCGGGGCTGGGTTGCAGGCGTCCGGGGAGGTGCGCGCTCTTGGTGCGCACATTGGCGGACAACTGGGCCTGCAGAAGGCGGTCCTCTCCAACCGCGGCGGGAATGCCCTCAACCTCGACGGTGCACAGGTGGACGGCGGCGCGTTTTGGGCTGGGTTGCGCGCGACCGGGGAGGTGCGAGCTGTCAGTGCGCACATCGGCGGCCAGCTGGACCTGGAAAAGGTGGTGTGCCGTCCGCTTCCGTCCCTCGAAGCAGTCGGGAAGATCGACATGCAGGACGCGGTGATCGGAACCCTGTTCATCGGTGGGACGACGGCGAAGCTGGATCTGCATCTCTCGCACATTCAGGCGCTCGTCCTTCAAGACCAAGAACCGCCCTCAGGGCTGGAGGCCACCGGCTGGACGCTGACCAGCATCCGACTAAACGGCGTCGACCCCAAGGAACAGGGTCGCGATGTCGTCCTCACCCACTGGTTGGACAAGCAGGAGGGGTTCGTGCCGCAACCGTGGCATGAAGCGGCCGATGCGCTGGCTCGTGACGGCCACGTGGAGGAGGCGACCCGATTGCGCATCGCTGCGGCGAAGCGGTCCACCAAGCAGCTTCGACCGGCTGGACCGCCGACCTGGTCGGTGCGCGCGGTCATCAGGTGGGTAACCGGGTGGTTTCGGTGGCTGCTCCGCCACGGGTACGGGCTCGCCGTCGCTTTCGGATACCGACCCTTGCGCGCCGGGCTCTGGCTGGCCGCCTTCGGGCTCGTCACCCTGGCGATCGTCACCGGCTGCGCTACCCAGCTAGAACCCGCTCGGCAGGCGCGACCGCTGTCCACCGAGACCGCCGTTCAGGTCGTCGACCAGCACGGTCCCCTGACCGGTGCCACCGACTGCCAGGCCGCCCGCGAGGGCTGGGACTACCCGTGCCTGAACAAGTGGCTGTACGCCGCCGAGACGGCGTTGCCCGTCGTCGGCAGCGTGCAGTCCTCCGCATGGGTGTGGAGCCCCGGCGCGTGGCTCGCCGCGGCGGTCGTCACCGCCCTGAAGGCGCTGGCCTGGCTGTTCACCGTCCTGCTGCTCGGCGGGGTCACCAACCTGCTCCGCAAGACCTGAGCTCAACCGTCTGCCTGGGTTGGCCCCACCTCCGGGTTGGCACCATG
Organism: Tersicoccus solisilvae; assembly: GCF_014643255.1. Classification (GTDB taxonomy): domain Bacteria; phylum Actinomycetota; class Actinomycetes; order Actinomycetales; family Micrococcaceae; genus Tersicoccus; species Tersicoccus solisilvae. The sequence continues at coordinate 60,860 of NZ_BMJI01000005.1, forward strand.
GTTATCGATCCGAGAGGACTGATGCGTGTCACCACGGTCGCGGAAGCTGGCCGGACGCTCGGGGTCTCCGAGACCGCCGTCCGCAAGCTCATCAGCCGGGGACGCCTGACCGTCACCGGTCGCTCCGGAAACCTCATCCTGCTCGACGAGCAGCAGGTCCTCGCCCTCGCCGACACCGGTCGACGCCGTGACCGACCCTGGAGGGCGTGCACCGCGTGGGCGTCCCTGTGTCGGTTTTCTGGAGAACGACCCGACTGGCTCGATCCGTCCACCCGCGCCCGGCTGCGCGCGAAGCTGCGCGGCTACGACGTCGAGGACATCCGCCAGCTCGCCCGGCACCGGGCGACCACCCTGGCCGATCCCAGCACCGCAGTGCCCTTCGGCCTGGAGGCCGGCCCGATCGCGATCATCGACGGCTACACCGCTCCGGCGCCACCGACATGCTGGCCCACGAACGTCGCCTGATCGCCATGGCCAAGGGCGGCGTCATCCTGCGCGAGCCCGTCGTCGAGGTGGCCAAAGCTCATGGGCGCGTTCCGGTCGCCGCGGTCGCCCTGGCCCTGCTGGTCTACCCCCACGCCCAGCTGGCCGCCGCCGGCGCGGCCGCGCTCGGACGCCGCCTGGATTGACAGAATAGTGTTTCTAAAGCCACCATTGTGTCTATGGTTCAGGTCACGCTGAATGAGGCCGCCGACATTCTCGACGTCGGCCGTACTGCCGTCGTCCACTATCTGGAATCCGGCAGGCTGAAAGCCGTCGGCCGCATCGGTCGAACCACCCTGCTTGAACGCGCCGACGTCCTGGCCCTGAAGGGCGAGCCGCTCCGACGGGGCCGCAGCTGGAGCCCGCGCATCGCCTGGGCTGCCATCGCCCTCCTGTCCGGTCAACGTGTCGACTGGCTTGGCGCCGACGAGCTGAGCCGCATCAAGCGGCGTCTCACCGGGTACGACGTCGAGGCCGTCCGTCACCTCGCGCGTCACCGCGCCATCACCTTCAGCTTCGACGCGCCGGAGAACGTGCGCGGACACCTCGAATCCCTCGCCCTCGTCACCGGGGAGACCAGCCTGCAGGACGCGGAGGTCGCACGCTCCTTCGGCTTGGCCGGCGGCCGGGGGGGACGCCTGGACGGGTACGTCACCGCCGCCCAGGCGCGCCCCATCGCCGGAGCCCTGGGGCTCGCCGAGGTGCACCGCGGCAACGTGACACTGCGCGAGACAACGATCGAGCAGCCGTTCGCTGCTGGGCGTACCCCGATCGCGGCGGTCGCCCTGGACCTGATGGACAGCCCCGACACGCGCCTTGCCTCCGCCGGCCGGCAGAAGATGAAGGAGCTGCTCGGTGGCTGATCAGGCCCGCCCCGTGTGGGAGATCCCCTACCCGAGGTACGGATGGGCAGCACCTTGGCCGCGGTGCTTTGAGGTGGCCGAGGTCCTCTCCCCAGAGGACTGGACGCTCGTCGGCGGCCTGATGGTCCAGCTGCACCTGCAGCGAGCCGGCATCCGGACCATCAGGCCGACCGAGGACATCGACATGGTCGCCCACATCGAGACCGACCCCAATCGCCTGTCCAAGGTCCAGGGTCGCCTGATGACACTCGGATACGTCCCGAAGCCGCCTCTGCCGCGCGGCGCAGCGGCCCACCGCTTCGAGAGGGGCGGCAGCGAGGTGATCGACCTGATGGTCGCCGATCACGCCAACACCGACCCCGCCCCGACGCTGATGGGACGCCCCGTCGTGAAGGTGCACGGCGCTACGGGCGCGCTGCAGCGAACAGTCAACAGCATCATCGCGACCGACCCTGACGGCACCACCCACAGCATCATCAGCGTGCCAAACTCGATCGCCGCACTCGGGCTGAAAGCAGCCGCCTACATCGACGACAGGAGGGATACCCGCCGGCACCTGGACGATGCGATCAGCCTCGCGGCCACGATCGCTGACCCCGTCGCCGAAGCTCGCTTCTTGCGCGGACACGACCGCGGCAGGATCCGGCGGATCTGGGCTCACCTGCAGGACCCGGACCACCCGTCCTGGTTGACCTTGGACCCTGAGCACATACCGGCAGCACGCTCGGCGCTGTCGATCCTCACCCAGAAGACGCAGGGTCTCACCGACGTGCGTCGGCTCGGCTTGACCTGACAGCAGCGGTGCGAGTGGCGGCTGGAGTACCGCACACATGAGGGGCATGACGACCTCTGCGATCATCGCCTTCCCCGCCACGATCACCCTCGACGACGCCGACCACGCCGACGAGGCGCTCCGCGAGACGAACGCGAGTACGCCGGGATCCCCTCCTACGCCAACCGTCGGCCCGAGACCCTCGCCGGCTCGCGAACTCCAGCTCCGGCCCCTCGACGAGGCAGAACGCGGCCTCAGTGCCGGATCGGCTCGCTGACCAGGTCCTTCGGTATGCGCGGCAGCGGCGAGGGCAGGTGCTGGAACGGGTGCCGGATCCAGTGCCACGGCGAGAGCCCGACCTCGGTCTCGTGGGCGCCCTCATGGCGTGCCTTCCAGCCGAGCACCGCCTGGGCCTTCGCCCACGGCCCGCTGGCCCAGTACTCGACGAACGGCCGCGTCGTCGGTCCGTCCCAGCCGAGCAGCCGCTTCAGGTCCGCCGGCTCCCGCACGTCGCCGGCGCCGAGCTCCTCGCCGGCGATCCGGCGCAGCTGGTCCTGGTCCGGGTTCTCCTCGTGGAACTCGGGCCACCAGCGGCGCATCTGCAGGCCCGGGTCGACGTCCGGGTTGGCTCCGAGCGCGTAGTCCGGGCCGTAGACGGCGACGTCGGCACCGGTGACCGCGCCGTACATCACCGACGTCGACAGCCGGTTGGAGACCACCCGGCGCGACGAGGCCATCAGGTACAGCACCCGGGCGATGAACCGCGGGTCGCGGCGCTCCCCCGAGCTGACGATATGGTGGCCGGCACCCTCCCAGGCCCGCACGATCGTCTCGTTCTGCAGGTCGTCGATGTGCAGGCTGACCGTCGCCGATCCTTCCTTCTCCCGCACCTGCGCCGCGTAGGCCGCGTGGTCGCCGGCGACCTTGAGCAGCGCCGTGCCGTGCATCGGCAGCACCAGGGTCCGGTCCTCACGGGCCGGCAGCGCGTCGGCCTGCTGCGCCTGCCGCAGCAGGTAGAGGTAGGGGGCGCCGATCGCGTCCAGCATGGGCGACCCGTCCGCGAACCGGCTCTCCGGGTCCTCGGGCGACCAGGCACGCGAGGTGCTGGTCCAGGACAGCCGCCGGCGGGACGGGCCCCAGCCGGCGAAGTCGCCGAACTGGGCCCGGACCGGGCTGGTCACCGTCCAGCCGTGCTGGATCAGGCCGGCGACGTGCCGAACGCGGGGCAGCCCGCAGTGCCGGGCGAGGACCGCGGAGTGGCCGTAGTAGTGGTTCTGGATGTCCATGCGGCGGGCAGCGCTCCTCGTCAGGGGCGGAACGGGGACGGGCGGGGGCGGACGGGCGTCAGGGCCGGACGGCATGCCGGGCGAGCTTGCCCAGGCCGGGCCACATCCGCCGCTTGACCACCTCGGGCGCCAGCGCGACCGCGTGCAGGCGGGAGGAGAAGTGCACGCGGGCGGCGCGGGCGGCGCCGGTCCAGCCGAGCCGGGCGAAGTCGCGGGCGCACTCGTCGAAGAAGGCGCGCTCCTCCGCGAACCGGCGGCCGTCCAGGGCGCGCACCGAGGAGTCGGATTCGCGGTGCCGCCGATACTGGAAGCACACGGTGTCGGTGACGAGCAGCTTGCCGCCGGCCATGATGATGTCCAGCGCGAGGGCCAGGTCCTGCACGACGTCGTAGCCCTGCCGGAAGTTGTGCTGCTTGACCCGGTCCGAGCGCCAGGCGACGGACGGGAAGTACAGCCAGTTGGCGCTGATCAGCGACGCGGCCAGCGGCTCGCCGCCGATCACGGCGCGGGAGGCCCGGCCGACGGCGCGGGCCCGGACCACGGTCTTGACCCTGTCCCCGAGCGGCTCGTACACCGCGCCGTTCTCGTCGATCACCTCGACGCCGGGCTGGACGATGTCGACGTCGTCGGCGGCGAAGGCATCGGCCACGGTCTGCAGGTAGTTCGGCAGCATGATGTCGTCAGCGCCCATGATCACGCAGAACGGCGCCGTGACCAGGTCCACGCACTTGCGGTAGTTGCCGTTCGCCCCGAGGTTCACCTCGTTGCGGTGGTACTCGACGCGGTCGTCCCCGGCCGTCAGCTGCGCGAACCACGCGGGCAGGTCCGGGTCGGGGAACCCGTCGTCGACGATCACCAGCCGGAAGTCGCGGTACGTCTGCGCCTGCACGCTCGCCACCGCGGCCTTCATCATGGCCACGTCGCCGTAGTAGGGGAACATCACATCGATCGTCATTCAGCCACCGATCCTCGGGTTGCTTCCGGTCTGCGGGGACCCCTCCGGCCCCTCCCAGGGCCGCGGGGTCTCGTCGATGGCGATCCGCCGGGACAGCTTCGTCAGGGAGATCTCCACCTGACGGAACCGCTGGTAGGTGGTCGCCATGAAGATGAGGAAGACCACGATGAACCCGTAGAGCACCAGGTCCGTGCCGCGGCCGATCCCGAACCAGGACGCGACCGTGGTCAGGATCGCGGGGAACAGGATGGAGATCACCGCCACGAACGCCATCGCCAGCAGCAGCATGCGCCGGATGGCCATGTGGCGGGCGTTGGACGCCCCGCGCATCAGCACCAGGGAGAAGGCGATGACCGCGACGACGAGGAGGATCTGGACGAGGAACTGCATGGGCTACCTCAGGAACAGTTCGGCCAGGATGTTGACCGCGTTCAGCAGCGACTGTCCCTTGGCCTTCGAATAGTCGGTGTAGATGATCTCCACGGGGTGCTCCACCCAGCGCGGCTTCAGCTCGGCGAGCTGGTTGATCAGTTCGGAGGCGTGCGCCATCCGGTTCTGGGTCAGCCGGATGCTGCGGGCGACGTACGGGTTGAACGCGCGCAGGCCGTTGTGCGCGTCGGTCAGGTCCATCCCGGTGGAGAGCCGGGACTGCAGGGCCGCGGTCTTGAGCACCAGCCGCTTCATCGGGGCCAGTCGCGTGCGCCCGTCCAGGAAGCGGGAGCCGAGCACGATGTCCGCCTCGTCGGCGAGCACCCGGTCCCGCATGGCCAGCGCGTCGGCCACCCGGTGCTGCCCGTCGGCGTCGAACGTGATGATGCAGTCCAGCTCGGGATCCTGCAGCGCGTAGTCGATGCCGGTCTGCAGGGACGCACCCTGGCCCAGGTTGATGGGGTGCTGCACGACGACGGCGCCGGCCTGCCGGGCCACCTCGGGCGAACCGTCCGAACTGCCGTCGTCCACACACACGACGTGCGGGAGATGAGGCAGCAGACCGGTCACCACATCGGCCACGACCGACGCTTCATTGAACATCGGAATGACGACCCACGAGCGACCCACGCCGTCCAGTATCACACAGCGACCGCGCCGGGCCGGGACGCCGCGGGCCGGGATGCGCCGGCCACGCGGGTGGCTGCCGTAGGGTGGGCGAGGGTCGTCACCGCCCGGACGCCGGACCGGCCCCGGGCCGCGCCCGGTCATGTTGGTCCATCGAAGGAGGTCGCCCGGATGAGCTGGTGGCACACCATCCTGCCACTGGGCATCACCGTGGTGGCCGTCTTCGTCCCGGGCGCCGTCCTCGCGCGCTGTGCGGGTGTGCGCGGCCTCACCCTCGCGGCCGTGTCCGCGCCGCTGACCGTGACGATCTGTGCCGGCACGGCGATCGTCGCGCCGCGCCTCGGCGTTCCCTATACCCCCGTCGTCGTCGCGATCGCCACCGTGATCGTGGCGCTGCTCGCCCTCGCCCTCCGGGTCGCGGTGCTGCTGCGCCGCACCGATCTGAGCCAGGCGCGGTCCTGGATCCGGCCGGGTGCCACCCGGTCCACGGCCCGCGACTACCCGCTCGTGGGCGACCCGCGGGTGACGGGCATCCTCATCGGGCTGGTCTCGCTGGTGCTGCCGCTGTACATCATCGGGCTGCGGTACGTCCGCGGCATCGGCAAGCCCGAGAACATCTCCCAGACGTACGACAACATCTTCCACCTCAACGCGGTGCAGACGATCATCTCGACGGGCAACGGGTCCTCGCTGACCCTGGGGAACCTCACCCCCACGTCGGCGGGCTTCTACCCGGCCGCGTGGCACGACCTCGTCGCGGTCGTCGCCGAGCTGACCGGAGCGTCGGTGCCGCTGGCGGTGAACGCCACCAACATCGTCGTCGCCGCCCTCGTCTGGCCGCTGGCCTGCCTGTTCCTGGTCAGCCGGATCAGCGGGGGCCGGCTGCTGCCGATGATGCTGACCGGGGTGCTCTCGGCGGCGTTCAGCGCGTTCCCCTACCTGATGATCGACTTCGGGGTCCTCTATCCCAACCACCTCGCCATCGCGATGCTGCCCCTGGCCATCGGGCTGGTGGTGGACGTGCTCGACGTCGGCAGCTTCCGGCCCGAGTCCGTGCTCACGTCCGGCCTGCTGCTCGTCCTGATGCTGCCCGGGATGGCCCTGGCCCACCCGAGTGTGGTGGTCGCCCTGGTCGCCTTCGTGTTCCCCCTCGTCCTCGCCAAGCTAGCCCAGCAGCTGATCCGCGCGGCGCGCGGTTCCGTCCCGCGGCGGCGGGCCATCGTGTGGGCCGGCCTGACCGTGCTGTACGTGGTGGCCGGGCTGGCCGTCTGGATCGTGGCCCGCCCGGACCCCAGCACCTACACGTGGCAGCCCGTGCAGACCGCCGCGCAGGCGGTCGGCGAGATCCTCGGCGCCGCCCCCATGTTCGCGCCGATCTCGTGGCTGATGCTGGTGCTGATCGCCATCGGGCTCTACAGCATGCTGCGGCAGCGCCGGCAGTGGTGGATCTTCGGCATGTTCCTCGTCGGCTCCGCCCTCTTCATCGTCGCCAGCTCGATGCCGGTCGGCGACGTGCGCTCCTTCTGGACGGGCGTCTGGTACACCGACAACTTCCGGCTCGCGGCGCTGCTGCCCATCGTCACCGTGCCGATCGTGGCCATCGGCGCCGAGTTCCTCGTCCGCCACCTGGTCACGGATCTGCGTCGGCTGCTCGAACGGCGCGCCGCCCGGCAGCCGGTGGCGCCCGCGGGCGACCGGTCGCGCGTGCTGGCCGGCCTGCAGGAGCGTCCCGGCATCGTCTACGGCTCGGTCAGCCTGGCGCTCGTCCTGATCATCGGGGTACTGGGCCAGAACCCGTCGCTGGAGGTCCGGCAGGACTCGCTGATCGCCCGGTACGCGATGACGTCGACGTCCCCGCTGCTCGACAGCGACGAGCGGGCCCTGCTCGACCAGGTCGACGGCCTCGTGCCCGCCGGCGAGCAGGTGCTGGCCAACCCGCGCACCGGTGGCGCCCTGGTGCTCGCTCTCGCGGACCGCCGCACCGTCACCCCGCACGTCGCCGGCCAGCGCTCGCCGGCGGAGCAGACCATCATCGACCACTGGGACGAGGCCGCCTTCAACACCACGGTGTGCGCCGCCGTCCGGGATGAGAACGCGTACTGGGCGCTCGACTTCGGGTCCCGGGAGGTGACCGCGGGGCAGCACCCCTACCCGGGTCTGAACCACCTCGAGGGCACGCCCGGCGTCCGGCTGGCCGCCGAGGTGGGGCACGCCCGCCTCTACGAACTGACCGCCTGCCGCGCCTGACGTGGGAGCACAAACCCGAGGAGTCCCCGTGCGACGTCGTCATCACGCCACCGCCCGCGTCCGCGTCACCGCGGCGGGCGCCGTCATCGCCGCCCTCGCCCTCGCCGGTTGCTCGGGCCCCGCACCCGCGCCGACGCCGTCGGCCACGGACTCGTTCCCGGTCACCGCGCCGGCGCCCACCGCCTCCGCCGTGGTGACCGCCGCACCCCAGCGGGTCGCGGCCATCGACCTGGCCAGCGCCGACCTGGTCGCCGCCCTCGGGGGCCGGCTCGCGGGCGCCCCCTCACCCGGTTACGCCGCCCCATGGTTCGACGCCCAGCTGAACACCTCCGGTCTCACTCCGACCCGCTACCACGAGGTCCCCGGCATCTCGCTGTCCACCGTGAAGGCCCTCAAGCCGGACCTCATCGTGGCGGCGGACACGCTGCTCGACCCGGACCTGGTCGGCCCGTACACCGACCTCGGCGCCCCCGTCGTCTCCTCCCCCGGCCTGGCCACCGCGGACTGGCGGGACCGCACCCGGGAGGTCGCCCGCGCCATCGGCCGCTCCGGCAGCGCGGACCCGCTGATCGAGAACGCGACCCGCGAACTGGCCGAGCAGACCACGGTCTACCCGTCCCTGAAGGGCAAGACCTTCCTCGTCCTGGACGTCACCCCCGCCGCGGAGGCCCGGATCCAGGTGCACACCGCCCGGTCGGGGCAGGTGCAGTTCCTCGAGGCGGTCGGCATGACGCCGGCGCCGGCGATGGCCGCAGCGGGCGCGCCCGAGCCCGGATCGACGCGCTCCAGCGTCCCGGCTGCCGCCGCCGGCACCCTGGCCGCCGATGTGCTCATCGTCAACTTCCCCGGTGGCCGGGACCAGCGGTTCCTGCAGACCGACCCGCACCTCAAGCAGCTCCCCGCCGTCGCCAGCGGGAAGGGGCTGCTGGTGCAGACCAGCGGGCCGATCCATCAGGCCCTGGACGCGGCGACGCCCGACAGTTTCCGATGGGCCATCGACAACGCCCTGCCGGACGTGGCGGAGACCGCCTACCTGGTCGATCACCCGGACCAGGTCTCGCCCTCGCCGTCGCCCTCCCGCTGAGGGGCCGGCGCGGCGCCGCTCGTCGTGTCAGTGGCCGCCGCGCAGGTGCCGGACCGCGTCCTGCACGGGACCGTCGAGCACCATCCGGCCGTGCTCGAGCAGGATGCCCCGGTCGCAGAGGGTGGCGACCTTGTCCAGTTCGTGGCTGACGACCACCAGCGTGCGACCCTGGCCGACCATCTCCTCGATCTTGGCCATGCACTTCTGCTGGAACGGCTCGTCCCCGACGGCGAGGATCTCGTCCACGAGGAAGATGTCCGGGCTGGTGTGGATGGCCACGGAGAACGCGAGCCGCAGGTACATGCCGGAGGAGTAGAACTTCACCTCGGTGTCGATGAACTGCTCGATCTCGGAGAACGCGACGATGTCGTCGAACTTGTCCTCGATCTCCTGCTGCGTCATGCCGAGGATCGCGCCGTTGAGGAAGACGTTGTCCCGCCCGGTCAGGTCCGGGTGGAAGCCGGCGCCGACCTCGATCAGCCCGGCCACCCGACCGCGGGTCGCGACCTCACCGCCGTCGGGCCGCATCACCCCGGAGATCAGTTTGAGCAACGTCGACTTGCCGGAGCCGTTCAGCCCGAGCAGCGCCACCGTCTCGCCCCGGCGGATGTCGAAGCTGACGTCGTCGAGCGCCTTGAACCGCTCCGACAGGTCGCCGCGCCGCCCGGTGATCAGCCAGACGAACGCCTCCTTCATCGAACGGGTGTGCCGCAGCACGAACTTCTTCGTCACCGACCGCACGGCGACGACGACGGAGTCCTCCGGGGGCCACGGCCAGCCCGCGGACGACGACGTCGGCGCCGGCTCCTCGATCCGCTCCCTCATTCACAGCTCCTGGGCAAAGCGACCCTCCAGCCGGCGGAACATCAGATCGCCCAGCACGAGCACGACCAGGCTGATCCCCAGGGCCACCGGCGTCCACAGGGAGAGCAGGTGCGGCGGGATCGGTGCGGTGCCGCTGGTGGTGGGCTGCCAGAATCCGTAGTGGAACAGCTCGACGGCGACCGTGATCGGGTTGGCCATGTACAGGGGGAACGCCCAGCCGGGCAGCTCCTGGGCCACCATGGTCCAGACGTACAGGACGGGTGAGAGCCAGGTGGCGACCATGGTGAGCAGGTCGACGATGTTCTCCGAGTCGCGGAAGAACACGTTGGCGACCCCGAAGACGAGGCCGAGCCCGGCCGACAGCAGCACCATGATGAGCATGGCGACGACGATCACGGCCAGTTGCAGCAGGCTGGGATGCCACCCGACCAGCAGGCACGCGAGCAGCAGCACCAGCAGCTGCGGCAGGAAGTGGATCAGCGCCACCCAGACGGTGGAGACGGAGAACAACTCCCGCGGCAGGTAGATCTTCTTGATCAGGGCGCCGTTGGCCACCATGGCGCGCGCGCCGTTGCCGAACGCCTCCCCGAAGAAGTTGATCAGCACGATCCCGGAGAACAGGTACACCGGGTAGTTCTCCATGTTCTTGTTCAGGCCGAGGAACAGGCCGAGCGCGAGGTAGAACACGAGGAACTGGACCCCGGGCTTGATGTAGGACCACACCAGGCCCAGGATCGACCCGCGGTACCGGACCTGGATCTCCTTGTTCACCAGCAGCCGCAGCAGGTAGCGGTGCCGGGGCACGTCCGCCAGACCCCGGCCGTGACCGGGGCGGACGAGCGGCTCGAGGGGGCTCGCCGTGCTCATCGGCGCAGTTCGGACCGGGTGTGCGCGGCGAACGTCTGCTCCCACGCCGGCAGGGAGGTGATCCGGGCGGCCGCCTCCTGGTAGGCGCGGCGCAGCGCCGGCCACTCCCGCAGGAGCTGCGCATGCAGCGCCGCGGAGCGGGCCAGCTGGTGGCGCAGCTCGCCACGGTCGCGTTGGTACCACGACACCCCCGTGCCCTCGGCGTTGGAGACCAGCGCCGAGTCGTACTGGGAGATCCGCCACCACTTGTTGTCCTGGTGCGCGATGTGCGCCTGGGGTCGCTCCCGGGACTCCGGCGGGACCGGGGCGACGAGCTGACGCACCACGGTCTTCGCGGCCCACGGGATCAGGCGGGTGTAGCCGGGGGCCGCCAGTCCGCGGCCGCGCCGGGGCGGCTTGGCCATGTGGGGGGCCGGATACTGCTCGACGTCGGGCGCCAGCTGCGCGTCGGGGTACTCCTGGGTCATGGCCCGGATCTGCTGGATCCGCTCCGGCAGGATGCGGTGCAGCTGGTCGGGGCCGGCGAGCACGTCCTCCAGCGCCATGGCCCGGCCGGCCGCCGTGTAGTACTGCATCGAGATCAGGTGCTTGATGTCGGCATACCCGGACTCGCGCAGCACCCGGCCGCCGCGCTCGTACGGCGAGTGGATGAGCGCGGAGATCAACCGGTTGCGGATGTGGAAGTACGCCTGCCAGCCGACCAGGTCGTCCTTGTCGATCCAGGACACGTGCCAGACGGCGGCACCGGGCAGCGACACCGTCGGGTAACCCGCCTTCCGCGCCCGCAGGCCGTACTCGGCGTCGTCCCACTTGATGAACACCGGCAGGGCCAGGCCGACCTCGCGGATCACCCGGGTGGGGATCAGGTCCATCCACCAGCCGTTGTAGTCGACGTCGACCCGACGGTGCAACCAGGCGGTGTTGCGCAGGCTGGAGCCCCGCAGGTCGTGCCCGAGGACCTGGTCGGCGACCGGCTGGTCCGGCTGGAAGCGGTACGGGTTGACGATCTCGCCGAAGGTGTGCAGGACGGTCCGGTTGTAGAGGTCGAACATGTGGCCGCCGACGATGGTCGGTTTGCGGCACCGGTCGGCGAAGGTCAGCAGCCGGGCGATCGACTCCGGCTCGATCACGACGTCGTCGTCCAGCAGCAGGGCGTAGTCGCTGCCGTTGGCCACCGCCTCGTACATGCCGCGGGAGAACCCGCCGGAACCACCCAGGTTGTCCTGGTGGATGATCCGCAGTTTGCCGGTCAGCCCGGCCGCGACGGCCTCGAAGTCCGGGTGGTCGGCGACGCGGGCCGTGCCCTGGTCGACGATGAGGATCTCCTGCAGCAACTCCCGCGCGGCGGGATCGTCCGCCAGCAGCCGGAGGTTGTCGAGGCAGAAGGAGGCCTTGTTCATCGTGGTGATCTGCAGGGTGATCCGGCCGGGGGCGCGACCGTCGTCCCGGCCCTGCCAGCTCGCCTCCTCCAGCACCAGCGGCTCGCGGCCGGCCACCAGGTCGAACCAGTACCAGCCGCCGTCGCCGAAGGGTGCCAGCGGCAGGTCGAAGAGGGTGTCCGCCGGGCCGGTGACCCGGCGCGAGTCCACCCGCTGCAGCGAGCCGCGCGCGTTGGAACGGTAGACGACGACGGTGCCGGTGCCGGTGGTGCGCACGGCGAGCCGCACGTCGTCCAGCACGGTCCAGCGCCGCCAGTACGAGGCGGGGAACGCGTTGAAGTACGTCGCGAACGAGACCCGGTTGCCGGCCCGCACGGACATGGAGGTGCGGCTGATGAAGTCCTCGGCGTGCGCGACCTCCGCGGCCACGGAGACGGGCACGACGGTCTTCGCGGTGCGCCCGGTGTCCGCGGAGCCGTCCATGGTGGACAAGCGGGCGCCGGTGGCGACGCCGGTGTCCACGTACAGGGGCACGGTGTCCATCTGCCCGGCGTGCGGCAGGATCACCCGCTGCAGCGTGCTGAACGCCGGTTGCGCCGCGGCCTCGGAGGGCAGCGGCGTCGCCTCGGCGCTCATTCGTCGACTCCCCCGCTGACCAGCGGCGCACCACCACTGAAGTGCGGCTTGATCTTGTTCTCGTACATGCTCAGCGCCGAACCGATCGCCATGTGCATGTCCAGGTACTTGTAGGTGCCGAGGCGACCGCCGAACAGCACGGACTGCTCGTCCCGGGCGAGGTCGCGGTAGGCGAGCAGCTTGGCGCGGTCCTCGGCGGTGTTGATCGGGTAGTACGGCTCGTCGCCCTGCTCCGCGAACCGGGAGAACTCGCGCATGATCACCGTGGCGTCCTTGGTGTAGTCCCGCTCCGGGTGGAAGTGACGGAACTCGTGGATGCGGGTGAAGGGCACGTCCTCGTCCGGGTAGTTCATCACCGGGCACCCCTGGAAGTCCTCGATGGGCAGGACCTCCTCCTCCAGGTCGATGGTGCGCCAGGAGAGGTCGCCCTCGGCGTAGCCGAAGTAGCGGTCCACGGGACCGGTGTAGACGACGGGTACCTGACCGAGCACGGCCTTGCGGCCCAGCTCGTGGTTCTCGTCGAAGAAGTCGGTGTTCAGGTGCACCTCGATGTTCGGGTGGTCGGCCATCCGCTCGATCCACGCCGTGTACCCGTCGACCGGCAGGCCCTCGTGGGTGTCGTTGAAGTACCGGTTGTCGTACGTGTAGCGCACGGGCAGCCGGGAGATGATGCCCGCGGGCAGGTCCTTCGGGTCCGTCTGCCACTGCTTGCCCGTGTAGTACTTGATGAAGGCCTCGTACAGGGGCCGGCCGATCAGCTGGATGCCCTTGTCGTTGAGGTTCTGCGGGTCCGTGCCGGCCAGCTCGCCGGCCTGCTCCCGGATCAGCTCGCGTGCCTCGGCCGGGCCGTAGGCGGCGCGGAAGAACTGATTGATGGTGCCGAGGTTGATCGGCATCGGGTATACCTCACCCTGGTGACGGGTGTAGACGCGATGGACGTACGAGGTGAACGCGGTGAACCGGTTGACGTACTCCCACACCTTCTCGTTCGAGGTGTGGAAGAGGTGCGCCCCGTAGCGGTGCACCTCGATGCCCGTCTGCGCCTCGTTCTCGCTGTACGCGTTGCCCCCGATGTGGTGACGACGGTCCAGCACCGCCACCTTCAGTCCGAGCTCCTCCGCGGCTCGCTCGGCCACGGTCAGGCCGAAGAAGCCCGAACCGACGACGACAAGATCAGCGTTCACCAACACTCCTGGGGATCGAGGAATCCGGGGCGCGCGACGGCGCTGCCCGGCAGGCACCGCCCCAAGATTACCCGACGGGGCCCCGGCTCCCGCCGGAATCCGGGCCGCCGGCGGCGTGCCGTGGCGGCGCGGGATCCCGCGCCGGGAGGCGCTTCTTCCTCCCCAGGCGACCGCGGACCTGGCGTTGTGCACATCGTCACGCCGGTGCCGTTCCCCGGTGGCCTCACCGTCCTACGGTCGTCCCCACGAGCCGGTGCCGCAGCCCTCCGGCGCCGAGACGATCGACGCGGCGGAGGCGACTCGGCTCGCCCGACGGTGTATTGAGGGAGATGGGGTGCACGATGATGCTGCCGATCGTCCTCGTGCACGGCCCCGGCGCGACCACGGGTCCCGGCCCGGGGCCCCGCTGCCGCTGCCGGACCGCGGTCGTGCACCTGGTCGCCGACCTGCCGGACGCCCGGTCGGGGGACGAGGCGGAGTCCGACGAGTCGGTGGACGTCCGGCGGGAGAACCACCCGCACGACGCCGGCGAGCGCCTCCGGGCCGGTGCCGGCCCTGGCCCGATCCTCGCGGGGCTGCTGGGCCGCGTCTGCGGGCACGCCGAGCTCACCGTCGACGGTGTGCCGGTGAGTGCGCTGCGGGCGGTGCCGGTGTCCGGCGCTCTGATCGTCCGGGCGGGGGTCGCCGCGCGGCGCGGCGGCCCGCCGGCCGGATTGCGCCTGAGGCCCGCGTCCCCGTTCGACCTCGCCGCGGGACTGGTGCTCGGGGTGACGGGCGGTGCCGGGGCCGGCACCCTGCTGGCCCTGCACCGTGGCCGGCACACGATCGGCCGGGCGGGCGCCGACCTCGCGATCGACGACCCATCGGTCTCCCGCCGGCACGCCGTGCTCGACGTGCTGCCGGACCGGATCGTGCTCACCGACACCGGCTCGGCCAACGGCCTGACCGTCGACGGCCGGCGCCGTCGGACGGCGGTGGTGACCGTGGACTCGCGGATCACCGTGGGCGCAGCGTCGTTGCGGTTGCGCGCGACCGACACGGCGCTGCCCCCGTATCCCACCAGGCGAGGCTCCGTGACCCGCCCTCGTGCCGGCACGGCCGCGGCACCGTCGGCCCCCGCACTCCGGCGCGGACCGTCCTGGCCGCTGGCCGCAGCCGCCCTGCTGCCCCTGCTGGTCGGCATCGTGCTCGGCGCGACGACGGGCTCGTGGGTGCTGCTGGCGATGACGGCGATGTCCGTGCCGGTGACCCTGCTGCCGGCGCTCGCCGCGCTGCGCGCGCGCCACCGGTCCCGGCGGCCCCACCGCACCGACCCGGGTGCCCCGGCTGGGCGACCCGGCGTGGAGCACTCCGAACCGCCCGATCTGACCGTTCATCTGCTCGCCGCTCACCGATCGGTCGCCGGGGTTCGCGGTGCACCCGGGGGCCCGCCCGGGCCGGGGACCCGCGCGTCGCCTCCGCCCGACGGGCCGGCGGGCGCCGAGACCGACCTTCCCCCGGCGCTGCTCCGTCTCGGTGCGGCGGTGCCCTCGCCGGGGCGCGGCCGCCTACGGTACCCGGGCGGGGCGGTGACGACGTGCGACGGCGACGCGGTCACCGGCCGCCCGGCTCCGGCCGGTACCACCGGCGGAGCTGCCGGCACCGCTCCCGGCAACGCGCCCACGGCGCCGGACCCCCGGTCGAGAGAGCCGCGATGGGCGGCGCGACGCTCGCGGGTCGGACGGGGAGGAGAGGCGGGGACGCGACTGCCGGGACCGCCGCCGGTGGTCCTCGAGCTGGCCGCCCATCGCCGCGTCGACATCGTCGGTGGCCGTGCCGAGACCGCGGGGCTGGTGCGCGCCCTGGTGACGCAGGTGAGCGGCCTGGATCCCGCGGTGCGACTGCACCTGTGCGCCGACCCCGAGCTGGCCGCGAGCGCGCGACTGCTGCCGTCCGTCACCGTGCTCGGCAGCGACCTCCGGCCGGTGGTCACCGCGGCCGGCTCTCGCCGTCCCGGAGCGGTGAGCGACCCTGCCGACGACGCCGAGTCCCCGGACGAACCGGCCGCGGTGCTCGTCGTGGCGGTCGATCGGCTGGATGCCGCCGGTCGGGCCGCACTGGGACGAGTGCTGCGACATCCGCCGCCGGCCCTGTGGCTCGTCCGCGAACCGGAGGCACCCGGTCGCGCGCCCACGTCGGCCGACGGCGACGACATGACCGTCGTCCGGCTCGGCTCACCCGCCACGATCCGGGCGCCCGGCACGGCGCTCACCTTCGCGCCCGACGAGATGCCCGCGGCTGCCTTCGAGCGGTACTGCGTCTGGCGGACCCAGGCACTCCCGGCACGCATCCTGACCGGATCCGCCGCCGACCTGCCGCGCCGCTGCACGTCGGACGCCCTGCTCCGGCTCACCCGGGAGGCCGTCGCCGCGGCGCGACTCCCCTGCGTGCTCGGGGTGACCGCCGACGGACCGCTGCTGATCGATCTGGCGGTGGACGGTCCCCACCTGCTCGTCGCCGGCACCACCGGCGCCGGGAAGTCCGAGCTGTTGCGTACCCTGATCCTCTCCTTGACCCGCCACCGGAGCCCGGACGCGCTCGGTCTCGTTCTCATCGACTTCAAGGGCGGCACCGCGCTCGCGCCGCTCGCGACTCTGCCCCACTGCGACGCGCTGATCACCGATCTCGACGACGAGCTCGAACGGACCCTCGCCTCGCTGCGGGCCGAACTGCGGCGGCGGGAGGAGCTCCTGCGCCACTGGGCCGCGGACGCCGTGGACGACGCCGCCATCCCCGCCCAGGAGTCCCCCGGCCGACTGGTGATCGTCATCGACGAGTTCCGTGTGATGGCCGACGAGCACCCCGACGGACTCGCCGAGCTCGTGCGGCTCGCCGCCCAGGGCCGTTCGCTCGGCATCCACCTGGTGATGGCGACACAGCGCCCGCGCGGCGCGGTGAACGGCGACATCCGCGCCAACACCGCCATCCGCATCGCCCTGCGCACCCAGTCCGCCGACGAGTCGTTCGACGTGATCGGCTCCGGTCTCGCGGCGGCCCTGCCCGCCCGCATCCCCGGGCGAGGCTGGATCGCGGTGGGCGACCGTCCGCCCGTGCTCTTCCAGACGGCCACCGCCGTACCCGGGACGGCCGCGGCCCTCCCCCGCATCGCCCCCTGGGACGGCGCCGCCGGCCGGCCCGGTCCCTGGACGACGGCTCCGATCAGCGGGCGAGCCGGTACGACGTTCGACGTGCGGCCCCGTGGCCCGCACGACGACCCCGCGAACCAACGATCCCGGCGCCGCGTCATCGCGCCCCCGCTGCCGGAGCACCCGTGCCCGGCCGACGTGCTCGCCTTGGCCGCACCGGGCACGATTCCGTCTCCTGCGGGAGCGCCGGTCGGCGTGATCGACCGTCCGGATCAGCAGCGACTGCAGCCCTGGTGGCACCGGCCGGGCGAGGATCCCCACCTGGCCGTCCTGGGCGAGGACGGAGCCGCCGTCGGCGTCGTCATGCGTGCCCTGGTCGCCGCGACCGCGACGGGCCTGCGCTGCTACCTGCTCGACGCGTCGGGTGCCCTGGCCGGGCTGCTCCCGGCGACCGCGGTGGCGGCACGGGTCACCGCGGCCGAACCACAGCGCGCGGCCCGGGTGCTCGACCACCTGGCCCGGACGGTCGATGCCCGTGAGGGGACGGCGGACGGGGCGGAGTTTCCCGAGCAGGCCGACCCCGGTGTCCCCGACCCGCTGCTGCTCGTCGTGCACGACTGGTCCGTGTGGACCACCGTGTTCCGTGCACAGCCGTGGGCCGGTGGCGAGGAACTGGTGCAGCGTCTGGCCGGAGCCGGCCGAGCCGCTCGACTCGGGTTGATCGTGAGCGGGGGACGGGACCTGTCCGGCGGTCGGCTGCTCGCCTGTCTGGGTCAACGCGTCCACGTGCCCGGCGATCCGACGGCCGCGTGGCCCCGGCTGCCGCGCGTACCCCGGGTGAGCGGCCGCGTGGTCCTCGACGGGCCGGCGGTCCAGAGCGACGGGTCCGGCCAGGTGCTTGCCCGCGCGCAGCTGGTGCTCGCCCCACCCGCGGCCGACGGCTCGCGCGGTGACACTCCGACCGCTGACGACCCGGGTCGCCACAGCCCACGCCAGGACGATCCGGGCGCCGACTCTCCGGGTCGCGACCGCGCTCGCAGTGACGGGTCGGCCGCCGGTGGGGCAATGGCCGCGCCGATCCGGGCACCGGGATCGGCAGGGACGGCGGGATCGGCGTCGGCGGGATCGGCAGGGACGCCCGACGATGACGTGCGCGCCGGACCGGTGCTGTCGCCCCTCCCCGATCGGCTGAGCCTGGACCGACTGCGAGGCTGGGCCGCCCCGGGACCGTCCGACCTCGCGCCGGGCTCCTCACCGCGGGCGTGCGGCCCGGGTTGCGCGCCGGCGGTGACCGGAACGGGCTGGGCTCTGCTGGCCGGGTTGGGCGAGGAGCACGGGCGGCCGCTGTGGCTGAGGCTGCGACCGGGCCAGGTGCTGCCGGTGATCGGGGCCTCCGGATCCGGCCGCAGCACGGTGCTGCGGGCCCTGGCTGCCCTCAACGTCGACGCGGTGAGCCGGTGGTCGCCGGGGGACGCGGCGCCGCCCGGCCCGCGGGTGCACCTCGTGGACGACGCCGACGCGCTCGATCCGACGAACCTCGCGAGGCTGACGGAACTGCTCACCGACGGTCACGCCGCTGTGGTGGCGGTGTCGACGGCGACCGCACTGACCCACCGATTCCCGCTGATCGGCACCGCGGTGACCGAACGCCGTCTGGTCGTCGTCGGGGTGGCGGATCCGGCGGCGCTCATCCCTCTCGGTGTGCGACTGCCGGTCGACCCGATCACGGTGCGCGGCCGGTCGGTCCACGTCCACGGACCCATCCGACGGGTCTTCCAGGTGCCCGAGGTGCCCGAGGTTCCGGACACCGGCCCGGGTCCGGGGGCCGGGGCCGATGTCAGCCGGCGGCGGGGCCCGGCGTGGTGAACGCGACGACGTCGCGCCGGAACAGCAGGGCGATGATCGCCAGCGCCGGCAGACCGAGCAGCAGTGCCCAGCCCCAGAATCCCCCGGTGAGGGTGGGCACGGCGATCGCGAAGAGGAAGAACTGCCACACCAGCACGGCCGCCCGCGCCCAGCGGCGGCCGCGGCTGAGGGCGACCGCGCTCACCGCCTGCCAGCCGGCGATCGCCAGGAGGAGTACCAGGGTGAACACGGCCCCGCCGAAGGACGCGGCCGGGGAGGAGACGAGCGCGATGCCGTACCAGAGGGCCACGGCCGCCATGCCCAGCACCTGGAGCAGCACCAGACCCGCGAGCACGAGCACGGCCGCCGGCCGGGAATGCGCGCTCCGACCGGGGCGTTGACTCGGTGTACGGGGCGCGGGTGCCCGCCGACCGTCGGGGCCGTCGCCGGCCTGCCGGCTCTCACTCATGGCGCTCCATGCTCACCCCAGCAGCCTAGTGGCGGCACGGGTCACGGCCCCCGCCTGCAGGCAAGGCCGATGGCCTGTGATCTTTTTCTCAGGGCTGTGGCGAATGTCCGCGACAGGACCCCTTGTCAGTCAAATCGTTGCATGTCAGGCTTGAACAAGCCGTGAACGTCGACCTCTCACCCGGGTCCGTGTGACTGAATTGTCATTTTCTCTCTGGCGCCCGTTGAGCCCTTCTGGTCGATTCCGGACGCCGCGCGAAGGAGTTGTACACCATGGATTGGCGTAGTCGTGCCGCGTGTCTCGAACGCGACCCCGAGCTGTTCTTCCCGGTGGGAAACACCGGCCCCGCTCTGTTGCAGATCGAGGAGGCGAAGAGCGTGTGCCGGCGCTGCCCGGTCATGGACACCTGCCTGCAGTGGGCCATCGAGACCGGCCAGGACGCCGGTGTGTGGGGTGGCATGAGCGAGGACGAGCGCCGCGCGATGAAGCGGCGCGCCGCCCGCGCTCGTCGCGCCAGCTGAACCCTCGTCTCCGCCTGATGGCCTGCCCTCCTCGGGGTGCGGGCCATCAGTCATCTCCAGGACGAGATCGCTGAGCTGTCGCTGCCCGGCTCGTCGTCCGTAGCCCACGAAACGTGCGCCCGTCCGGACGGGCGCGACGCCCGCTCAGTCGTCGTCGGCGTTGCGCATCGGGATCGTGACGCGGACCAGGGTCCCACCGGCGGCCCGCGGCTCCCAGCCGATCGTGCCCGCGAGTTCGCTGCCCACCAGCGTGCGCACGATCTGCATGCCCAGCCCCTCGTGTTCGGGCGCGTAGCCGGAGCGGGCGGCGCCCGGTGCGGGAGGGCGCTGGGTCAGGCCGACCCCGTCGTCCTCCACCGTGACCGTGAGCGCCTCCGGCTGCTCCTCCGACGGCGTGCGGCGCGCGGTCACCGTCACGGTGCCGGAGCTCTCCCGCAGCCCGTGCTCCACCGCGTTGGTCACCAGTTCGTTGATGACGAGCGCGAGCGGAGTCGCCAGGTCGCTGCGCAACTCGCCGAACCGGCCGACCAGGGCGGTGCGCACCTGCTGCTCGGGTGACGCCACCTCGGCGGCGAGCCGGATCTGCCGGCCGATCAGTTCGTCGAAGTCGACGTTCTGGGCGAGCCCCTGCGAAAGGGTCTCGTGCACGAGCGCGATCGTCGCGACGCGGCGCATCGCCTGCTCGAGCCCCTGCCGCCCCTCCTCGGACTTCATCCGCCGGGACTGCATCCGCAGCAGCGCGGCGACCGTCTGCAGGTTGTTCTTCACGCGGTGATGGATCTCGCGGATCGTCGCGTCCTTGGACACCAGCTCCATGTCGCGACGCCGGAGCTCCGAGACGTCCCGGCACAGCACCAGCGCCCCGAACCGGTCGTCGCTGTCCCGCAGCGGGATCGCCCTCAGCGTCAGGCTCACACCCCGGCTCTCCACCTCGGTGCGCCACGGCATCCGCCCGGTCAGCACCAGCGGAAGGGTCTCGTCCACCAGCCGCTGGTCGCGCAGCAAGGACGTCGTCACCCGCGCGAGGGACTGGCCCTCGAGCGTGTCGACCTCACCGAGCCGCCGGAAGGCGGACACCGCGTTCGGGCTCGCGTACTGCACGGTGCCCTCGACGTCGAGGCGGATCAGCCCGTCCCCCACCCGGGGGGCGCCGCGGCGGGTGCTCGTGGGGGTGGCGAAGTCGGGCCACAGGCCCAGCGTGCACATCCGCAACAGGTCGAACGCGCACTGCCGGTACGTCATCTCCAGCCGGGACGGCAGCCGGGCGTTGGACAGGTCAAGATGGCTGGTGATGACCGCGAGGGCCCGCCCGTTGCGCACCATCGGCACCGCCTCGACCTGCGTGCCGTGCTCGTCGGCCCAGTCCGTCGCCGAGCTGCGCTCGATCTGCCTGCTCACCTCCGCCCGGGCCACCAGGGGCGCCAGGTCCGCCGGGATCCGGTCCCCGACCGGGTCCGTGTGGAACACCGTGTGCGAGGTGGACGGGCGGACGTGCGCCACGGCCGTGTACCCACCGTCCCCGTCGGTGAACCAGAGCACCAGGTCGGCGAACGCCAGGTCCGCGACGAGTTGCCAGTCCCCCACCAGCAGGTGCAGCCATTCGGCGTCCCCCGGCCCGAAATCGGCACGTCTGGTCATGGGGTCGGTGAAGATGGCCATGTCACCTCCGGACGATGGAGCGGAGCAGTCGCAGCGCCACCGACAGCGACGCCATGTCGTCGGTCTGCCGGGTGGTCGCTTCATTGAACATACTGCGCACCCGGTCCAGTCGCTCACCGTTGAGCTCCTGCCACCGCTCCAGTCGCGCCGGCCCGTCCGCGTCGGGCGTGTCCGCCGTCGTCTCGATCACCGTGGTGGTCAGGTCGGCGACGGTGGAGTAGAGGTCCTCGCGCAGGGCCGCCCGGGCGAGGGCCTGCCACCGGTCGAGCCGGGGCAGCCGGGTGATCCGCTCGAGCAGGTCGTCCACCTCGAACCGGTCGTAGATCGCGAAGTACGTGTTCAGCACCAGCTCCACCGGGTACCCGTTCTGCCGAGCGAGTTCGGCGACGTCGAGCAGGGCGTAGCTCTCGAACAGACCGGCCCACCGGGTGGCCAGGCCGTCCGGAACGCCGCCGTCGACCGCGTGCCGGTACCAGCTGCGCTCCCGTTCGAGGTCCGTGCCGCGCAGGAACCGGCCGATGCCCTTGCGCAGCGGGTCGATCACCGGCTCGAACAGCTCGACGGACCGGCCGATCCTCTCGTCGGCGTACCCGTGCGTGACGAACCACCGCACCGCGCGGTCCAGCAGGCGCCGCAGGTCGGAGTAGATCTGGCACCACGTCTCGGTCGGCACGCCGGCCGGCACCTCGGTGAGCATCCGGACGACGTCGTCGAGCGCGTAGATCCGGCGCAGCGAGGTGAACGCCCGGGCGATCGACGCCTCGTCGACGCCGGTCTCCTCCATCGCCCGGAAGGCGAAGGTGATGCCGCCGATGTTGACCATGTCGTTGGCGATGGCGGTCGCGATGATCTCGCGGCGCAGCGGATGGGCGAGCACCTCGTCGGCGAACCGGTCGCGGATGGGCGACGGGAAGTAGGCCAGCAGCGTGTCCTCGAACCAGGGGTCGTCCGGCACGTCGCTGCGCAGCAGGGCGCCGGTGAGCTGGATCTTCGCGTACGCGGCGAGCACCGACAGCTCCGGGGACGTCAGGCCCCGGCCGTTCGCGATCCGCTGCTCGACCTGCTCGGTGGTGGGCAGGAACTCGAGGGCCCGGTCGAGGTCGGCGTGTTCCTCGAGCCAGTCCATGTGCCGTTCGAAGCTCGGCGCCCACTCGGGCCCGTGCTGCTTGTCGTTGAGCAGCAGCAGGTTCTGGTCGACGTTGTCGGTCAGCACCAGGTCGGCCACCTCGTCCGTCATCGACTGCAGGAAGCCGGCGCGCTCGTCCGGGTCCAGCCGGCCGGCCCGGACCGCGGCGTCGACGAGGATCTTGATGTTGACCTCGTGGTCCGAGCAGTCGACGCCCGCGGAGTTGTCGATCGCGTCCGTGTTCAGCACGACACCGGTCAGGGCCGCCTCGATCCGGCCGCGCTGGGTCATCCCGAGGTTGCCGCCCTCGCCGATGACCCGGGCGCGGACGTCGGCGCCGTCGATCCGGATGGCGTCGTTGGCCTTGTCGCCGACGGAGGCGTTCGTCTCGGTGGACGCCTTGATGTAGGTGCCGATGCCGCCGTTGTAGAGCAGGTCGACGGGGGCGGCGAGCACGGCCCGCAGCAGCTCCGGCGGGCTGAGCTGGGTGACGCCGTCGGGCAGGCCGAGGACGGCCCGCACCGGGTCGGAGACGGGGATCGACTTGGCGGTCCGCGGGTACACGCCGCCGCCGGCGCTGATCAGGCTCGCGTCGTAGTCCGCCCACGAGGAACGCGGCAGGTCGAACAGCCGGCGCCGTGCCGCGAAGGACGCGGCGGCGTCCGGGTCCGGGTCGAGGAACACGTGCCGGTGGTCGAAGGCGGCCACCAGGCGAATGTGCTCGGAGAGCAGCATGCCGTTGCCGAACACGTCGCCGCTCATGTCGCCGATCCCGACGACGGTGAAGTCGTCCGCCTGCGTGTCGGTGCCGAGCTCCTTGAAGTGCGCCTTGACGGACTCCCAGGCGCCGCGGGCGGTGATGCCCATGGCCTTGTGGTCGTACCCGACGGAGCCGCCCGAGGCGAAGGCGTCGCCGAGCCAGAAGCCGTACTCGGCGCTGATCCCGTTGGCCGTGTCCGAGAACGAAGCGGTGCCCTTGTCGGCGGCGACCACGAGGTACGGGTCGTCCGCGTCGTGCCGGACCACGTCGGCGGGGGCGACGACCCGCACGGTGCCGTCGTCGCCGGTCACCCGGTTGTCGGTCACGTCCAGCAGCGCCCGGATGAAGGTGCGGTACGCGTCCTGGCCGGCCTCCAGCCAGGCGGCGCGATCGACGGCCGGGTCCGGCAGCCGCTTCGGGTAGAAGCCGCCCTTCGCCCCGGTGGGCACGATGACGGCGTTCTTCACCGTCTGCGCCTTGACCAGACCGAGGATCTCCGTGCGGAAGTCCTCCTGCCGGTCGGACCAGCGCAGCCCGCCGCGGGCGACGGCGCCGAACCGCAGGTGCACGCCCTCGACCTCGGGCGAGTACACCCAGATCTCGAACGCCGGCCGCGGGGCGGGCGCGGACGCGATGTCCCGGGTCGCCAGCTTGAAGGCGAGGTGGGTGCTGCCCTGGTAGAAGTTGGTGCGCAGCGTGGCGTCGATGACCTCGGCGAACGCGCGCAGCAGCCGGTCCGCGTCCAGGGTCGCCACCGCCTCGATCGCCGTGTCCAGCGTGGCGCGCGCCTCCGCCCGGCGGGCGATGCGGGCGGGGTCGTCGGCGGCGCCGAGCGCCGGGTCGAACGCGGCCTCGAAGACGGCCACGAGGGCGCGGGCGACATCGGGGTTGGCCAGCAGGGTGTCGGCCATGAAGCCGTACGAGCTGGTGCTGCCGAGCTGGCGCAGGTACTTCGCGTACGCCCGCAGCACCTGCACCTGCCGCCAGCGCAGACCCTCGGCGAGGATCAGCCGGTCGAACCGGTCGGTCTCCGTCGCGCCGGCCGTGGCGGCCCGGAACGCGTCCGCCAGGTCGACCGCGCCGGTCATCGGGTCGATCCCCGCCGGGTACTTCAGCCCGAGGTCGTAGAGGTGGAACGTGGCGCCGTCGGCCCGTTCGACGCGGAACGGTCGTTCGTCGAGCACCTGCAGACCGAGGTTGTGGAACACGGGCAGCAACGCGGTCAGCGAGCGGGGCTCGGTGAGGTAGATCTTCAGCCGGGCGTCAGCGGCGGCGGCGGGCCCGCCGTCGTCGATGCTCGCGGCGTCCGGACGGCGCAGCACGAGCTGCGGGTGCCCGCTCGCCTCGGCCTCCTCGAAACGGCCGATGTCCTCGAGGGCGTCCTCGACCTCGAAGTCCGCCCGGTAGGCGGCCGGGAACGCCTCCGCCCACTGGCCGGCCAGGCGGCTGACCTCGGTGAGGTCGGTGCGGGTGCGCAGCACCTGGTCGATGCCCTCGGACCAGGAGCGGCCGGCGCGCTGCACCCGCCGCTCCAGATCGTCGACGTCGACGTCGCGGACCTCCACGCCCTGGGGCAGCCGGATCCGGAAGTACAGCCGAGCGAGCACGGACTCACTCATGCGCGCCTCGAAATCGATGGATTCGGCGCCCAACGCGGCGGTCAGCTCGTTCTCGATCCGGTGCCGCACGCTCGTGGTGTAGCGGTCGCGGGGCAGGTAGACGAGCACGGAGACGAACCGGCCCCACACGTCGGTGCGCAGGAACAGCCGGGTGCGGCGCCGCTCCTGCAGGTGCAGGATCGCCGTCGCCGTCTCGATCAGCTCGGGCGTGCTGATCTGGAACATCTCCTCGCGCGGGTAGGTCTCGAGGATGTTCTTCAGGTCCTTGCCGGAGTGCGAGTCCGGCGGGAAGCCGCAGTGCCGCAGCACCGCGTCGACCTTCTCCCGCACCAGGGGGATGTCCTGCACGGACCCGGTGAAGGCACCGGCGGCCAGGACCCCGAGGAACAGCTTCTCGCCGATCACGTTGCCGGCGGCGTCGAAGTCCTTGACGCCGATATAGTCCAGCCAGGCCGGCCGGTGCACGGTGGAGCGGGAGTTGGCCTTGGTGATGACGAGCGCCGTCTTCTCCCGGGCCTTGCGCTCCCCCGCGCTGGTGAGCTGATGCTGCACGTGCTCGGCGTGCCGGAGCACCCCGAGGGCGGTGCCCGGCCGGTTGACGAGCAGCTCGTGACCGTCGCGTTCGACCAGGTCGTGCTCCCGGTAGCCGACCAGGGTGAAGTTGTCGTCCGCGAGCCAGCGCAGCAGCTCCGCCCCGCTGGTGCGGGCGGTGATGGTGGGGTCGGTCAGCGCTTCCAGGCCCTCGGCCGCGCGGAGCAGCGCCTCGCGCATCGGGGTGAAGTCCTCGACGACGGCGCTGACGTCGCCGAGGACGCGGCGGACGCCGTCGACGAGGGCGTCCCGTGCCTCGGTGGACTCCACCCGGGCGGACTCGACGGCGATCCATGACTCGACGATGCTGACGGTGTCCCCGGACTCGGCGTCGGCCACGCGGGCGGCGACCCGCGGCAGTGCGGCGGTGTCCCCGCTGGAGACGCCGCTGTGGCTGGGGACCTTCTCCACGCCACGCAGCCGGCCGGTGGATCGGTCCCGGGTGACGATGAACGTGGGGTGGCTGACCTGGCGGATGGCCGCGTGGTGGCGGGCGATCTCGGCGACGACGGAGTCGACGAGGAACGGCATGTCGTCGGTGACCACGTAGAGGACGGTCGCGTCGGGTTCGGAGTCGGCCAGCACGAGCGCCTCGCCCCGCTGCCGGGTGGCGGCCAGCTCCTGGTGCCGGTGGATGCGCTGGACCAGGGCGTCCTGTTCGTAGGACGCGAGGTCCTCGGCGGAGAGGTGCTGGTAGTAGTTCCGCACGAACGCGTCGTCGGCGGCGGGATCCACGGTGGTGGCTCCCGCGGACGAGGCGGGTCGAGGGGACTGTTCTCCGGCAGACATCGGGGGTGACCTCCGTACGCATCGGTGTCGCGTCCGCGCCGTTGCGGACGTCACCGTCGAGCCTAGCCCGGGGCGTGACAGGCGTCATGGGCGCCTCGCCCTGCCGGCGCCCGGGTTCTTGTGCAGGTGCCCGGCGGCTCCTCGGGATCTCCCGCGCGGGCTGCGGCGGCCGTCAGGTCCCACCCGCCGCCGTCGAGGCACCAGCCGCCGGCCCCCGGCGGAACCACCGCCACCGGGCCGGTTCCTCGACGGGCTGCCGGGCCAGCGTGGCCGGGGCGAGCGCGCGGATGCCGGCGCGCAGCGCACTGGTCGGCGCCGACTCGCGCAGCACCGTACCCCCGAGCAGGGCGGCGTCGGCGGCAGGGTCGGCGGGCAGCAACGCCGCGATCGGCAGGTCCGGCCCGTACCGCTCCCATGCGCCGAGGATCTGCTGTCGACTGCCCCGGCCGACGGTCTCGCGCCGGACCCGGTTGATCGCGACGACCGGGGCCGCCGTCGGGACCGCCTCGGCGAGGTCGGCCAGGCCCTTGACAAGCCGCGGCAGCCCGATCGCGTCGGCCGCGCCGACCGCGATGACGACGTCCGCGGCCTCCAGGGACCGCAGGGTCGCGCCGTTGCGTCGGGGAGCCACGGTGTCGAAGCTCAGTTCCTCATCGGCCTCGAGGCAGAAGCCGCAGTCGATCACGGTGGCCGGGGCCGTGGCGCGGCACAGGTCGAGAACCGCTCCCAGCGCCGACGGCCGCAGTTCCGGCCACCGATCCGGCCGGGTGACGCCGGTGAGCGCGCGCAGCCGACCCCCGCCGACGACGACGTCCGCGGCCACCCGGTGCAGGGCGGTCGGGTCGAGCAGTCCCTGGTCGGCCAGCCGGCAGGCCTGGGCCACCGGCGCCGTCTCGTCCAGCAGGCCGAGCATGACCGCGGTGCTGGAGCCGTAGGTGTCGGCGTCCACGAGGTACGCCGTCCCGAGGTCGGCCGCCAGCTCGGCGGCCAGGTTGACGGCGATGGTGCTGCGGCCCGGCGCCCCCGTCGGCCCCCACACGGCGATCACCAGGCCCGGTTCGTCCCCGTCCGGCCCGCTCCCGGGCTCCTCCGCGGTCCGCAGGCCCGTCCCGCCACCGAGTTCGGCACCGGGGACGCCGGTGACGTCGCCGATGCCGCCGGTGTCCGCATCCGCGTCGTCGCGCCCGGACCGGGCCGGGCGACCGGTCCGGCCGGCGGATGCCGGTGCATCGGCGGTCGAGCCGGAGCCCGGTTCCGGCCCCTCCGCCGGGTCCGATGCCCGGCGGTCCATGGACGCCGGGGCGTCGGGCCGGGAGCCGTCGCCGGACCACCCGCCGGACCACTGGCCGTCGGCATCACCATCGAGATCGCCATCGCGACCGGGACGGGGCCCGGGTCGACCCCCTGCCACGGCGGTCAACACCGCCGCGGCCAGTTCCTCCGTGCCGACGGCGGGCGGCAGGATCACGACGCCGAGCGCGGCCCACCGGTCCGCTCGCTCCCGGTCGGCGGAGAGGACCAGGACGGGCACGCCGCCGGCGATCAGCCGGTCCAGCAGGTGCCCGGGCAGGTCGTCCTCCGGCCCGGCGATCACGGCGACCTCCGCCAACCCGCTCTCGCAGACCGCCAGCAGCTCCGCCAGGTCGGCACACCGGCGCACGACCGTCACCGGACCGCGCAACCGCTCCAGCCCGGCGACGTGGTCCGCCGGCGCGTCGCCGAGGATCGCGAGCGGGACGCTCATCGGGCGGCCGGGTTCCAGACCACGGAGATCCGCGCTTGATTCCCCAGCGCGTTCAGGATCTGCGGCATCGTGGCGTCGTCCACGAGGACCTGGAGCACGGTCTGCCGGGACGCGCCCAGCGCCGACGTCGTCGTGGTGACCTCGGCGATCTCCGCACCCGGCAGCAGGCGCACGGGTTTGAGGTAGGAGTTCGGGCTCGTGCCCGGCATCGCGACCCACACGTCGACGCGCGCGCCGGCCACCGCCTCACGCGGGAGGGCCTCGGTGATGGTGATGGCGACCGGCTTGCGGTCCAGCGCGTCGGGCCGGCCGATCGCGGACGCGGCGACGAGTTCTCCGCGCGGGACGTGACGGGTGACGACGGCGCCGTCCGCGGGCATTCCACTCGGGCCGAGGTAGGCCGGCTGCGCGTCGCCGAGCCGGACCCGGGTGACGACCAGATCGTCAGGGCGCAGGGGTTGGCCCACGGTCAGGTCCGTCCGCGCCGCGTACACCTCGGTGCTGCGGTCCAGTCCGGCGACGAGTGCGACGACGCCGGCCACGGAGGCGACGACCAGCAGCACGCCCAGGAGCAGGCGCGGATCCTTCCATGACGGCCGCTTCAGGCGCGGCGTCCCGGACGCGGGACGAGCGGTCACCGTGCTCATCGTCTCCCCCTCGACGTGCCCCGCCCGGGGGCACCGTGGTCCTTACTGTAGACGGCGGGCGCGGCCCGGTCACCGGCTGCCGAGCAGCTGTGGACAACAGGCGGACCCGCCCGCCCGGGATGCCAGAATGGGGAGGGAGAACGACGACCGGCCCGGGAGGTGCATGATGCCCCGTTTCCTCACGCTCAGCGACGTCTGCGAGGAGCTGCAGATATCCTCGGCGCAGGCCTACGCGCTGGTCCGCAGCGGCGAGCTCCCGGCGATCCAGGTCGGCGGTCGCGGTCAGTGGCGCGTGGAGCAGACCGTCCTGGACGCCTACATCGAGGACAAGTACGAGCAGACCCGACAGCAGGTGGCACGCGAGCGCACCCGCTGACCGGCGGTCCTGACCGAGCCACCGGTCAGCGGGCCGGTGAGCTGATCCGCAGGCACGCGGCCATCGGCACGGTGGTCGTCCCTCCGGGGCGGCGGTCCGGACGGAGTTCTCCCGGATGCACCGGTGTCAGGTCGACGAAGTCGCGACCCACCCGTTCGATCCGTCCGCGCACGGCCGTCGACGGCTGACCCGCCGCCAGGGTGGCGGTGACGAGGGCGCGATCCCGGCTCAAGCCCCGCAGCGCGGAGGCCAGGCTGAGCCGGTCCCCCACCGACGTGGGGGGCGGTGCCGTCGCCCGGTGGAGCCCCTCCCACGACCGGCACCAGCCGACCGCCAGGATGACGTCCTGGGGCCCGGAGCGCAGGCACACCCAATCGGCCCCGGTGAACCCGACGACCCCGGTCACCATATCCCCGTCGGCCTGCAGCGTGCGGACGTGCGCGCCGGTGCTCGCCCTCAACCGGCCGGCGAGCGTGACGCTCTGCTGGTCGATCCGCGTGCGCTCGGCGATCTCACTCTCGCGGGCGCGATCCTGCAGGCTCTCCCACTGACTCTGCAGGTCCTCGAAGAGGGCATCCCACCTCATGTCCACACGGTAGCGCCGAACTCTTTACGCACCATGAACCAAGTGCTACAAATGGCATCAAACACCATCAAACGATGGGATCGAGGACACGCGATGGAACGAGAACCGCGGCGGTGCGCGATCGGGCGACCACCGGTACGCCGGCGGTCCGGCACCGCGATCCTCGTCGATCTGGCCCCCGCACTGGCGGTGCTGGCCCTCGGCGGCATGAACGCCGTCGTCGGCGGGCTGCTGCTGAGCCGACTGGGCGAGGCACCGGCCGTGTCGGCGTCGGCCGTGTCGGCACCCTTCGGCGACGCCGGGGTCGAGGTCGCCGTGGGCGCCGTCGTCTCGCTGGTGGGGGTCGGCGTGACGGGATGGTGGGTCCTGTGCCTGCTCGTCACCCTGACCGCGGAGCTGCGGGGCCGGTGCGGCCGGACCTCCACCGTCCCGGCCGGGCTGAGCCCGGTCTTCATCCGGCGGCTCGTGGCGGTCCTGCTCAGTGCGCAGCTGGTGGCCGGCACGACCACCACGGCCGTCGCTGCCGTCGCGGCGCCCACGGTCACCTCCGCGCCGATCCTCACCGCGGCCGGCGGCGTCGCCGCACCACGACCGGACCCGGGTGCGGATCCCTGGTTCGTGCCGCGAGCACCCGCCGTGCAGGACGAGACTCTGCTGGTGCGGCCTCCCACGCGCACGACACCGACGAACGGGACGACGGCGACGGTCATGGCCGGGGACACGTTGTGGTCCCTCGCCGCTCGCCAGCTCGGCCCGCTGGCCACCGACCTGGAGATCGCCCGGCAGTGGCCGCGGTGGCACGAACTCAACCGCGAGGTGATCGGCCCGGACCCGGGCCTGATCCGCCCCGGCCAGATCCTGCAGGTGCCGTCCGCTGGCGGCCCCAGCGTGGAGGGAGAAGGACGATGAGCACGAGAGCCCACGCCGCCACCGCGCTACCGGTGACGGACACGGCGGGGGCCGCGACGCCCCCACCGATCACCACCCGGTGGGTGCCCGCCCAGCGTACCGGTGCTCCGCCGGTCAGGCGCCATCCTGCGGCGGTCGCCCCTCTCACCCCGGTGGCCCCGGCCGGGGCCGGGGAGCGCGGCCGGGAGCCGGCGCGGGTGCTGCCGCTGGAGGACGAGACGACGCGGCGGGTGATCGCCCAGACGCGCGCGATCGGCCAGGCGATCCTGGAGGTCCTCGCCGGTGCGCGGCCTGCCGCACAACTGGTGCGCTGGATGGATCCGGCCGTGCACGAGGCGCTGGTCCTGCGCGCGGACCTCATCCGCGCCGCGACGGCCCGCGCGGCCGCCGCCCGAGCCTCCGGCGCCGCGCCTCACCCCGGCAGGACCGGGCACCCGGCCGCCGCGCCGTCGGACGACCGGCGACCGCCGTTGCGGCAGGCCGCGGTGCGGTCGGTGCACGCCTGCCGGGTCACGGCCCGCTGTTACGAGATGAGCCTGGTGGTCGACGAGCCCGTTCGGAGCCGCGCGATGGCCCTGCGCTTGGAACTGCGGCACCTGCAGTGGCGCGTGACCGCCCTGCAGCTCGGCTGACCGACCCACGCAACGACGGCGCGGGCCCGGCCCACCGGCCGAACCCCCGTCGTCCCTCGTCGGGCAGGACGTCAGCGCCGCTTCTTCTTGTTCTTCTTGTTCGTGCCCTTCTGGGACGCCTTCGACGGGGCGGTACTGGTCGACGTGCCGGTCGACGTGCTCGTGGCCGCCCCAGCGGCCGACGTGCCGTCCGACGACGCGGACGACGTCGGGCGCGAACCTCGCGCCACGGAGGCGAGCGCCGCGGCGGCCCGCTCCACGTGGGTCTCGACGTCGCCGGTCTCCGTCGGGGCGGAGAGCTGCAGCTGGGCCGGCCGCTCGGGAGCCTCGAGGCCGGCGGCGGCCAGCGCCGCCTGGTCCGGCACGCCGTCGCCGTCGGTGTCGATCTGCTCGACCCGCACGTCGAGGTTGAACAGGAAGCCGATGGTCTCCTCGCGGATGGACTCCATCATCTGCTGGAACATGGTGAAGCCCTCGTTCTGGTACTCCACCAGGGGGTCACGCTGCGCCATCGCGCGCAGCCCGATGCCCTCCTTGAGGTAGTCCATCTCGTAGAGGTGCTCCTGCCACTTCCGGCCGATCACCGAGAGCACGACGCGGCGCTCCAGCTCGCGCATGTTCTCCTCGCCGATCGCCGCCTCCCGCTTCTGGTAGGCGATCTTCGCGTCGGAGAGGATCTCCTCGAGCAGGAAGTCGGGCTTGACGTTGCCCTTGCCGCCGGCCTCCGCGGCGATCTCGTCCTGCGTCAGGCCCACCGGGTAGAGCGTCTTGAGGTTGGCCCAGAGCAGGTCCCAGTCCCAGTCCTCGCTGTGACCCTCGGCGGTCGCGGCCTCGACCACGTCCGTGATCACGCCGGTGAGGAAGTTCTCGACCATGCCCTCGAGGTTCTCGCCCTCGAGGATCCGGCGCCGGTCCCCGTAGATGGCCTCGCGCTGCCGGTTGAGCACGTCGTCGTACTTGAGCACGTTCTTGCGCTGCTCGGCGTTGCGGGACTCCACCTGCGACTGGGCGGACTGGATGGCGCGGGAGACGATCTTCGCCTCGATCGGCACGTCGTCGGGGATGGCGGAACTGTTCATCAGCCGCTCGGCCGCGCCGGAGTTGAACAGTCGCATCAGGTCGTCGGTCAGCGACAGGTAGAACCGGGACTCGCCCGGATCCCCCTGCCGGCCGGAGCGGCCGCGCAGCTGATTGTCGATGCGGCGGGACTCGTGCCGCTCGGTTCCGAGCACGTACAGCCCGCCGAGCTCGAGCACCTCCGCGTGCTCGGCCTGCACCGCCTGGTTCGCCTTCTCCAGGGCGGCCGGCCACGCCGTCTCGTACGCCTCGGGGTTCTCGTTCGGGTCCAGCCCGCGCTCGTGCAGGGCGGCGATGGCGTTGTGCTCGGCGTTGCCGCCGAGCATGATGTCGGTGCCGCGGCCGGCCATGTTGGTGGCCACGGTGACGGCGCCCTTCCGGCCGGCCTGGGCGACGATCGCCGCCTCACGGGCGTGGTTCTTCGCGTTGAGCACCTCGTGCCGGATGCCCCGTTTGGCCAGCTGCGCGGAGAGGTACTCGCTCTTCTCGACGCTCGTGGTGCCGACGAGGACGGGCTGACCCGCGTCGTGCCGCTGCGCGATGTCCTCCACCACGGCGTCGAACTTGACCTTCTCGTTCTTGTAGACGAGGTCGGTGCGGTCCTGCCGGGCCATCGGCTTGTTCGTCGGGATGACCACGACGCCGAGCTTGTACGTGTTGACGAACTCGGCGGCCTCCGTCTCGGCGGTGCCGGTCATTCCCGAGAGCTTCTCGTACAGGCGGAAGTAGTTCTGCAGGGTGATCGTGGCGAGCGTCTGGTTCTCGGCCTTGATCTCGACGCCCTCCTTGGCCTCGATGGCCTGGTGGACGCCCTCGTTGTAGCGCCGGCCGGCGAGGATGCGGCCGGTGTGCTCGTCGACGATGAGCACCTCGCCGTCGAGCACGACGTAGTCCTTGTCGCGCTTGAACAGCTCCTTGGCCTTGATGGCGTTGTTGAGGAACCCGATCAGCGGCGTGTTCGCCGACTCGTAGAGGTTGTCGATGCCGAGGTAGTCCTCGACCTTCTCGATGCCGCCCTCGAGCACGCCGACGGTGCGCTTCTTCTCGTCGACCTCGTAGTCGGTGCCGGCGGTCAACCGCAGCACCACCTTGGCGAACTCGCCGTACCAGCGGTTGGCGTCCCCGGACGCGGGCCCGGAGATGATCAGCGGGGTGCGCGCCTCGTCGATGAGGATCGAGTCCACCTCGTCGACGACGGCGAAGTGGTGGCCGCGCTGGACCAGCTCGTCCGGCGCCCACGCCATGTTGTCGCGCAGGTAGTCGAACCCGAACTCGTTGTTCGTGCCGTAGGTGATGTCCGCCGCGTACTGCTCCCGACGCTGCGCGGGGTCCATGTTCGCCAGGATGCAGCCGGTGGACATGCCGAGGAACCGGAAGACGCGGCCCATCAACTCGCTCTGATACCCGGCCAGGTAGTCGTTGACCGTGACGACGTGCACGCCCTTGCCGGTCAGCGCGTTGAGGTAGGCCGGCGCGGTGGCGACGAGCGTCTTGCCCTCACCGGTCTTCATCTCGGCGATGTTGCCCAGGTGCAGGCCGGCGCCGCCCATCAGCTGGACGTCGAAGTGCCGCTGCCCGAGGGTGCGGCCGGCGGCTTCGCGGACCGCGGCGAAGGCCTCGGGCAGCAGATCGTCGAGCGTCTCCCCGTCCTGGTACCGCTGACGCAGGGTGTCGGTCTCCTCCCGCAGTTCGGCGTCGGACATCTCCCGGAAGTCGTCCTCGAGGGCGTTGACCGCGTCCACGTAGGACTGCAATCGCTTGAGGGTCTTCTTGTCGCCCGTGCGGAGAACCCGTTCGATCAGGGATGGCACAGCTGTTCGCTCCTGCGTGGTCGCCTCGTTCTGGACAGCGCGGATCCCGTGGCCACGGTTCCGCGCTGCGCCGAGTCTACGCGAGGCGTCCGACCGCGAGCTCAGCGTCTCCTCAGCGCCGGCCGGGTGCCCGGGCGACGGCCGCGGCCAGGGCCGGGGCCAGGTCCCCGCGCGGGGCCACCGCCACGTCGTCGAGGTCGAGCCAGCCCGCCATCACGCCCAGCTCCGCGGCCAGCTCGTCGGCCGTGTGCTGCGGCGCCTTCGGCTCGGCGAACGCCGCCTGCACCAGCAGGGTGCGGTGCTGCCGGTCCGCCTTGAGGTCGACGCGGGCCACCAGCCGGTCTCCCAGGAGGAACGGCAGCACGTAGTAGCCGTGCTCGCGGCGGTCGGGCGGGGTGTAGATGCCGATCCGGTAGTGGAATCCGAACAGCTGCTCGACGCGCGGCCGGTGGAAGATCAGCGAGTCGAACGGGCTGAGCAGCGCCCGGGCCTCGACCCGGCGCGGGCGGCGGGCCGCGGTGTGCAGCCAGTGGGGCTGGTCCAGGCCGTCGACGGTGACCGGGACGACGACGCCGTCGGCGGCGAGCCGGGTCAGGGAGTCCGTGGCCGCCTGCACCGGCATCCGGAAGTAGTCGGCGACGGAGCGGGTGGTGCCCACGCCGAGGGCGCGCGCCGCCGCCTCGGTGAGCCGGTCCGCCGCGGCCGCCGGGTCCGGCTCCGGCGCGCCCCGCACCGCGGGCGGCAGTACCCGTTCCGTGAGGGTGTAGCGGCGCTCGAACTGCGCGGTCCGGCCCGCTGCGCCGACGACACCGCGCTCGAACAGGTGCTCGAGCACCCGCTTCGTGGGCGTCCAGTTCCACCCCCACGCGACCCGGTCGACCGCGTGGTCGTGGTCGAGCGCGACGGCGAGGGCGGAGGCGGTCATCGGCCGGGACCGGCCGAGCGTCTCGACCAGCCCGGCGGCGATCTGCTCGTGCTCCGCCGCCGCCTCCTCGGGCAGCGCGGACAGACCGACCCAGCGACGGCGCTGCCACACGCGCAGGTCCGCGAAGTGCTCGGGGCGGATGTAGCTGGCCTCGTGCGCCCAGTACTCCATCAGCCGGCGCGGCGGCCGCTCACTGAGCCGGTGCAGCAGGTCCCGGTCGTACGGGCCCAGGCGCGCGAGCACGGGCAGGTAGTGGCTGCGGCACAGCACGTTGACCGAGTCGATCTGCAGCAGGTGGATGCGGCGCAGCAGGGCGGCGATGTGGGCGGAGGTGACCCGCCCCGAGGTCGGTCGCTGCCCGTGCGGCACCTCCAGGGCCTGTGCCGCGATGGCGATGCGCCGAGCGGCGGCCGGGCCGAGTCGGGTGACCACGGGCGTGCTTCCCCTCCTGATGGGCGGCAAGGACGGTGACGGCGACGGAATCGGTGCCCGGCCCGTTGCCGGGACGGGGAACGGGCCACGGCCCGAGGGGGTCGTGGCCCGTTCCGGCTGCCCGGCGTCAGGCGGTGGTGGCCGACCGGTAGGTCAGCTCCTCCTCCTGCACGTCGGCGTTCTCGTCGCAGGCCTCGTCGAGGGAGATCACGCCGTAGGTCCAGCCGCGGCGGCGGTAGACCACCGAGGGTGTGTTCGTGCTCTCGTCGATGAAGAGGTAGAAGTCGTGGCCGACCATCTCCATGGCGTCCACGGCGTCGTCGAGGGAGAGTCGCGCCGCGGGGAACACCTTCCGGCGGATGGTGACCGGGGACTCGCCGGTCTGCTGGTCCGGCACCGCGTCGGCCACCCGGCCGTCGACGTCGTCCGCGGTCTGCAGGTAGAGCGGCGTGTCCGCGCGGACCACGGGCAGGGAGGCGGTGGCCTCGTGGACGGCGGTGGGGCGCTGGTGGCCTCCGTGATGGACCTTCTTGCGGTCGCGAGCCCGGCGGAGCCGCTCGGCCAGCTTCTTGGCGGCGGCGTCGAACGCGGCGAACTTGTCCTCCGAGGCGGCCTCGGCCCGGATGACGGGCTTGAGGCCGAGGACGGTCAGTTCGATGGTGACGGCGGAGGGCTGTTTCGTCACCTTGGCTTCGAGACGGTGCCGCGACTCGACCAACGGTTCGATCTTGGCGATCTTCTCCTCCGCGTACTCGCGGTACCGGTCGGACACCGTGACGTTGCGACCGTAGATGGAAAAGTCCATGGTGATCTCCGCTCTGTAGTCGGTGACACAACGGCACCGGCTCATCCGACGGACGCCGTTGCGGTGTCTCCTCGACACCTGACCCCACGTTAGTGGAGCGACACTGCTTTTTCACCCGGTGCTCACCTTCCCGTCACCGGATCACGGCCCCTTCGCCGCCAGCGCGGGCGTCACCGCGCCGCGTGGGCTCACCGCGCCCGGGCGCGGCGTGAGGGCTGGTCAGCGCCCCCGACCGGGTGCCGGCACCGCGGCGACGACGGCGGCCCCGTGGACCGGCACGCCCGCGGCGGCCAGCGCACGACGGGCCTCGGCCAGGGTGGCGCCGGTGGTCAGCACGTCGTCCACGAGCAGCACGACGGACCCCGGCGGCACCGGAATGCGACGGCCCCCGCGGCGCACCCGCATGCTGCCGGCGAGTCGGCGCGCCCGAGCGCGTCGACCCGCACCGCGGTGCGCCCCGGCGCCCGGGCGGCGCATCCCGCGTCGCCCCGTCAGCGAGGAGAATCCCGCCGCCCACGGTGGGCTCCCGAGGGCCGGC
Source organism: Tersicoccus solisilvae (assembly GCF_014643255.1). Lineage (GTDB taxonomy): Bacteria > Actinomycetota > Actinomycetes > Actinomycetales > Micrococcaceae > Tersicoccus > Tersicoccus solisilvae. The sequence goes on from NZ_BMJI01000005.1 coordinate 97,483, forward strand.
CACCACCGGGTCGTCAGGCACGGCATCAGCACGGTGCCGGGCGGCAGCAGGCCACGGCGCAGCGCCGACCGGAGCAGCACCCCCACCGGGTGGTAGCCCCGTCGCCAGCGTGCGCGCCGGCGGATGGGCACCGCGACCAGCAGCAGCGGGCCGTCCCGGGCCTGCGCGCCGGCCCGCCGGGCGGCCACGGCGACCGCGCGGCCGAGGGCGGCCGCGACCGGGGGGGCCAGATCGGTGCGCCCGTGGTCCTTGAACGCCAGCAGCACCGCGTCCGTGCGACCGGCCCGGTAGTTTCCGGCCGCGGTGACCGCCAGGGCCGGGGCCACCGGCAGGCCCGGGGCGGACGCCTCCGCGGCGAACGGTCGGGCGGTGGCGCGCCGCAAGCGCGCGGCGCACCGTCGGCAGAGCGAGACGTCGATCCGCCCACAGCCCGGGCACCAGACGGGCAGGAGCAACGCGAGGAAGGCCAGGATGCCGGCCTCCACCGCCCCGGCGAGCAGCCGCAGCCGGGCGAACCGGGGCCAGGGGCCCCGGTGTCGCGGCGAGGTGTCGAGCTCCATCCCCCGAGCGTGCCCCGTCGGTCCACCGCGCGTGGGTGCGACGCCGGCCGCTGGGGACGACGCGGGGCTGGGGAGGGAGAACCCTCAGCCGGCGAAGGCGGTGTCGAGCACCCCGGTCGCCTGGTTGGACCAGGTGGTGTCCACGCGGACCAGCAGCTCCTGCCCGTACTGCAGGTAGATCTCCTGGGTGCCGTTGCCGCCGGCCAGGGAGGTCGCCCCGCGCACCGGCGCCAGCTCCTGGGACTGTCCGCTGAGCGAGAGCACCTCCGGCGTCACGGTCGACTTGTCCGACGCGGCCATCACCACGACCTCGGTGTCGCCGAGCCACACCGCCGTGTTGACCGGGTGGGCGGTGCGGATGGGCAGCGCCGACGTGAGCTCCCGCGGCGTGCCGTCCGCGGCCCGGCGCACCCCGCTGAGCCACAGGGAGGACTTCCCGTCGTCGACCGTCACGATCAGCGCCCGCGCGCCGTCCCGGGAGAGGCGCAGGCTGGTGATGGTCCTGCCCCGCAGCCACGGGGCGCTGACCTCGTTCACCCCGCCGCCGGGCCGGGCGGCGGGGGCCGTGTGCACCAGTCCCGCGCCGGAGCCGTCGGCGGTCCATAGCCAGTCGAACGGGTCGAAACTCGGCCGGGTCAGCGCCGTGCCGGTGAACACGGTGCCGCGGGTGCCGTCGGTGGACGTGCTCAGCAGGCGGCGCCGGTCGGAGCTGAGGTAGGCGAACCGGCGCTGGTCGTAACTCATGGCCGGGTCGATCGGCTTGTCCGCCGCGACCGAGCCGATGCCGTCGATCGGTCGGTAGCCCCCGCCCTGGTAGAGCACGAGTTCGTCCCGGACGACCGCCACCTGGCTGGCCGGGACCTGCTTCTCCTTGACCGGGGCGCTGCGCGCCGCCTCACCGGCGTCGATGTCGAGCGGACGCTGGTTGATCAGCAACCGGACCGAGCTGATGCTGTCGAGCACTCCCACGAGTGTGCCGGAGAGCTGATTGAGCATCCGCTCACGCTGCTTCTGGTCGGACGAGTCGAGCACCTGCTGCGGCAGGTCGACCTCGGCCGCCCCGGAGACGATGGGCACCGACGGGGTGTTCAACGTCGTCCCCTCGGGGAACGCGCTGACCACGGCGCCCTTGAGGTAGTCGGCGGGACCGTTCAGCAGCACCCGGACCAGGGAGGTGGTGACCCGGGGTCCGCGCACGAACCACCGCACGTCGGGCACCGCGTAGGTGTAGGTGGGGTCGTAGAAGGCCAGCGAGTACGCGTCGAAGAGCAGCCCGAAGTCCCGCACCTGCAGCATGATCCCGTCCGGGACCTTGCCGATCCGCCACTGCCCGTCGACCTTCTGCAGCGTCACGTCGAGGGACTCGGTGGCGCCCTCGGCCGCGTTCCGGTAGATGCCCTGGTCGTCGACCGTGGCGGTGACCGCCATCACCAGTCGCACCGTGCTCGCCGACGGCGTGGTGACCACGCGCGGTGCGGACGAGAGGACGAGCGTGCGCTGGTCCGGCTTCCACGTGCTCGAGAGGGCCGGCGTCAGGTAGCTCCGCGCGACCGCGTACTCGTCCGCGCTGCCGACGCCGGCGCGGATGAAGCCCTGCACGATGGCCTGCGGGCTGCCGTTCTCCTGCGGCCCGCTGGGGGCGGGACCCTGCTGATTCTGCTGGCCCGCGTTGCCGGAGTCGTTGCTCAACCCCACCGGGCCGCTGGTGGGGATGGACGAGCAGCCGGTGAGCAGCAGGAGCGCGGCCAGCACGAGCACGAGCACGCGGCGGGACCGGCGCGCGCTCATCGGGCGCCTCCCGCCACGGTGCCGCCCGACGTCGTCCCGGCCCGCTCCCCCGCCGGCGTCGACTCCCCCGGCCCGCCCGGCCCGTCGTTCCGCGGACCGTCGAGCGTGCCGTCCCGCGGGCCTGCCGCCGTCCCGTCGGGCTCGGCGGGGGCGGCCGTCGAGGCCGCGTCGGAGCGCTCGTCGAGCACGACGGTCGCGTCCGCGTCGGCCGGGTCGAGGATGACGGCGGTGTCCTCCGTGTCCACGGCGGGCACCGGTGCGTCCGGCGGCTCGAGGGCCAGCGGCTCGTCGACGAGCTCCTCGCCGCGCCGGCGCGGCAGCAGGATCCGGAAGTTGGAGCCGTGACCGGCCAGGCCCCACGCCTGCAACCGGCCGTGATGGAGGTTGACGTCCTCCGTGGCGATGGACAGGCCCAGTCCGCTGCCCCCCGTGGTCCGGGCCCGCGCGGGGTCGGCGCGCCAGAAGCGGTCGAACACGTGGGCGACGTCCTCCGGGGTCATGCCGATACCGTGGTCCCGCACCGTCACGGCGACGGCGTTGTCCGTCGCCGCGACGCGCACCTGGATCGGCCGGCCCTCGCCGTGCTCGATGGCGTTGACCAGCAGGTTCCGCAGCACGCGCTCGATCCGTTTGGCGTCCATCTCGACCATGCAGGTGTCCTCGTCGAGTTGCACCTCGATGGTGGACCCGACGTTCTCCGCGAGGATCGCGGTGCCGTCCTGGACGCTGCGGACCACGGCGTTCAGGTCGGCGTCGCCGATGTCGAGCACCGCCGCTCCGGCGTCGAAGCGGGACATCTCCAGCAGGTCGGCAAGCAGGTTCTGGAACCGCTCGACCTGGTGATAGAGCAACTCGGCGGACCTCTTGTTGATCGGGTCGAAGTCGTCGCGCGCGTCGTAGAGCACCTGGGAGGCCATCCGCACCGTGGTCAGCGGGGTGCGCAGCTCGTGGGAGACGTCGGAGACGAACCGCTGCTGCATGCGGGACAGCTCGGCCAGGGCGGTGATCTGGTCCTGGAGGTTGCCGGCCATGTGATTGAAGGAGGCGCCGAGGCGGGCGAGCTCGTCCTCGCCCTCGACGTTGATGCGTTCCTCCAGCTGACCGGCCGCCAGCTTCTCGGCCACGTCGGCGGCGTCGGAGACGGGGGCGACGACCGCGCGGGTGACGAACCAGGCGATCGCGCCGACCGCGAGCAGCAGCACCGCGCCGCCCACCCAGAGGGCACCGTGGATGTAGCTGAGGGTGTCCTGCGCCTCCGACAGGTTGTAGATCAGGTACAGCTCGTAGTTGGTGCCCGGGGGCACCCGCACGATCCGGCCGACGGCGATGGCGGGCACGTCCGAGCTGCCGACCGGCAGCGCGATGGATTGGTAGTACTGGCCGTCGTCGCGCCGCACCGCCTCGCGCAGCTCTTCGGGGATGACGGCGGAGGTGATCTGGGAGTCGTCGCTGCGGGCGGTCTCCACCCAGCGCTGGCCCTGCTCCCCGGGCTTCTGCAGCAGCAGGAACATGCGGCGCGTGGACCCGCTGTCGCCCTCGAGCACCTTGAGCGTGTTGTAGATGGTCTGCTGACCGGTCGCCTGGTCGTTCGTCTCGGCCCGGTCGAAGATCGCCTGCACCTCGTCGAAGCCGCGCCGCGACTCCTGTTCGGCCTGGTAGAGCCGCTCGCTGAACAGCGCGGACGAGATCTCATGCGAGAGGAAGGCCCCCACCATGGCGAACGCGATCAGGGTCATGCCCATGGTGAGCAGCACGGTGCGGAACTGCAGCGAGTGCCGCCACCGGGACACGAGTTTGAGCCCGCTGGACCGGGTCGAACGCCACACCCGTTCGATGCTGGTGCGCCGCGGCCGGTGCCGCGTCAGCCGCACCCGGTAGGACCCGGTGCGCCGGGTCGCCCGGCCGCCGGGCGCCGCCGACGGGGCTGGCCCGCTCCGCCGCTGGGTGCTCGTCGCTGGCACGTTCTCTCCCCGTTCCTTCACGCCGGCCCGGGCCGGCGCGGGGCCACCGCGTCAGCTCTGTCCGGCCTTGTATCCCACGCCCCGCACGGTCAGCACGACCTCGGGAGCCTCGGGATCTTTCTCAATCTTGGACCGAAGCCGCTGAACATGCACATTGACGAGGCGAGTGTCGGCGGCGTGCCGGTACCCCCACACCTGCTCCAGCAGCTGGTCGCGGGTGAAGACCTGCCACGGCTTCCGGGCCAGCGCGACCAGCAGATCGAACTCGAGCGGAGTCAGGGCGATGGTCCGCGACCCGCGGCGCACCGAGTGGCCGGCGACGTCGATCGTCACGTCCGCGACGGTGAGGGTCTCCGGCGGCTTCGTCTCGCCCGGCCGCAGCCGCGCCCGCACCCGGGCGACCAGCTCCGCCGGCTTGAACGGCTTGGGCACGTAGTCGTCGGCCCCGGACTCGAGGCCGCGCACGATGTCGGAGGTGTCCGACTTGGCGGTGAGCATCACGACGGGGACGTCGGACTCGCTGCGGATCTGCCGGCACACCTCGATGCCGTCCAGCCCCGGCAGCATCAGGTCCAGCAGCACCAGGTCGGGCCGGCTGTTGCGGAACACCTCCAGTGCCTGCGCCCCGTCCGCGCAGAACGAGGGCTCGAACCCGTCGTTGCGCAGAACGATGCCGATCATCTCGGCCAGCGCCTCGTCGTCGTCCACCACGAGAATGCGTCCCTTCATGCCCTCATCCTCGCAAACCCGCCGCCGTTTCCCGTACTCGCGACGTCCGTCCGGCGCGCCCCGGGGCGGCCACGGACGCCGGCGGCAGCCATGGCCGGATCGCCCCCGCGATACCGGGCCGGACGATCAGCCGCACCGACACGTGGACAGCGGGACAGCCGCCGGTCGCGACGCGGGTCGTCGCAGGTCAGCGCGATGCTGGCCAGCCGGACGGGTGCCCGATACGCTCGGGGCACGGGGCGGCGCCGGTCGGCGCCCGACGAGGGGGAACACGGGACATGAGCGAGGACGAACACCGGGACGCCGGCCGCTGGGCCGCCCCCGGCGGTGAGCGACGCGACGACGGCGGGGCGTACGACGACGGCGGGCGGTACGGCAGCGACGCGCGGTACGGCAGCGACGCGGTACCCGCGGCGGCGTCCGTGCCGGGCGCCCCACCGGCTCCGCCCGGCTGGGGCGCCGCTCCCACCGGCTGGGGCCCGGCGCCGGGCGGCTGGAACGGGCAGGGCTGGAACGGCCAGGGTCAGCCCGGCCAGGGCTGGAACGGGCAGGGTCAACCCGGGCAGGGCTGGAACGGGCAGGGCTGGGTCGCCCCGCCGAAACCCGGCGTCATCCCGTTGCGGCCGCTGTCGGTCGGCGAGGTGCTCGACGGTTCCCTGCAGGCGGCCCGCCGCAACGCGAAGGCCATGATCGGCTCGTCCCTGCTGTTCCACGTCCTGATGGGCGTGCTGATCGTCCTGTTCCTCGTCACCGTCGGCTCGTCGTTCCTGCAGCTCGCGTCGACCTCGAGCACGGAACTCAGCCAGGCCGACGTCGCCGCCTTCACCTCGGCCCTGCCGGCGCTGTTCCTCGGCGAACTGGTGTTCGTGGCCGTCGCTCTGCTCGGCAACACCATCCTGCAGGGCGCTCTCGTGATCCCCGTGTCCCGGGCGGTGCTCGACCAGCGCACGAGCTTCCGGCAGATGTGGTCGATGGTGCGTCCGCGGATCGGGGCGCTGATCGGGCTGGCCATGCTGCTCGCCCTGATCGGGGTGGGCGCGGTCATCGCCCTGATGATCGTGCTGATGGTCGTCGGCGTGGGGATCGCGGCCGCCACCAACGATCCCACCGGCGCCGTCGTGACGTTCCTCGTCATCGGGCTCGGCGTCCTCGTCGTCGGCGCCTGGTTCGCGGTCCGGCTCAGCGTGAGCGGCGCGGTGCTCGTGCTCGAGAAGTGCGGCCCCGGGCAGGCACTCGCGCGTTCGTGGCGGCTGACCCGAAGCAGCTTCTGGCGCCTGTTCGGCATCCTGGCGCTCACCATGATCCTGGTGCAGATCGTCACCTCGATCGCGGGCGCACCCCTGCAGTTCGCGACGCCGCTGCTCACCGGCGTGCTCGCCCCCACCGGCGCGGGCCTGGACCAGTCGGCGACCGGCCTGCTCGTCACCCTGCTGATCGCCTACCTCGTGCTCAGCACGCTGGTCGGCGCCGTCACGACGGTCTTCCTGGTCGGGGTCACCGCCCTGCTGTACGTGGACCTGCGGATGCGCCGCGAGGGACTGGACGTGGCGCTGATGGCCGAGCACGACCGCCTCGCCCGCGGGAGCGGGGCCGGCGCGCTGCCCGGCACCGCGTGACCGTCCCCGGCCTCGCGGTGGCGACGAGGGTGGGGACGCTGGTCGCAGCGGCCGTGCCCCGCGACGTGCCGGTGGTGCCCGACGACGGCACCGCCCGGCGCTGGGCGGAACAGGAACTGGCGCGGCCCGAGTACCAGGACGCGAAGCCGGGCCCCCTCGACGCCGTGCTGGACGCCATCGGCCGCTGGCTGGACGACGTCCTGACCGGCCTGGACCCGAGCGGCGCCAACCCGTGGCTGATCGCCGTCGTGCTGCTGCTGCTCGTCGGCGTGGTCGTGCTCGTGCTCGTCGTGCGGCCGCGGTTGAACCGGGCGGCCGCACGCCGGGCGTCGGTGTTCGACGCGGAGCTGCCGCTGGACGCCGACGCGCACCGGGCGCTCGCCCGCGCGGCGGCCGCACGGGGCGACCACGCCACCGCCGTGATCGAGGCGTTCCGCGCACTGGTGCGGGCGGCGCAGGAGCGGACCGACCTGCCCGAGGGCGCCGGGCGCACCGTCGACGAGGTGACCGGCGACCTCTCCGGGCGGCACCCGACCGAGCGTGAGGCCGTGAGCGCGGCCGGTCGGCGCTTCAACGACGTCCGGTACGGCGACGCACCCGCCACCGCCGCGGACCACGAGCGGATCACCGCGCTGGACCAGCGGCTCGCCCGGGCCGGGACGAACCGGCGCGACGACGTCCGAGCCGGCGCCGGCCCGGTGGTGCCCCGGTGAGCCGTCCGGCCCCGACGCCGGGCCCCGCCCGCGCCTCCCGGTCGGAGGGTGCGCCGGCGGACGGGGGATCGACGGCCGGCACGGCGGCCGACGCGCCGACGACCGACGCCACGCCCGCCGGTCGGGGGTCCACCGCGACCGGGGACGGCGGCTCCTGGCGGGCCACCGCCGGCCGCCGGTTGCGCGCCTGGCGGTTCTGGCTCGTCGTCGCCGTGATCGCCGTCGTGGCGGTCGCCGTGACGGTCGCGCTCCGGGGCGTCGGCGCGGACCGCGGATCCCTCTCCCCGGACAACCCGGCCCCCGGCGGCGCCCGCGCGGCCGCCCAGATCCTGCGTGGCCAGGGCGTCACCGTCGACCGCGCCGACGATCTCCCCCAGGCGCTCGACCGTGCCGCCGGGGCGGGACCGGCCGGCACCCTCCTGCTGGACGACCGGTCCGGGATTCTCTCGGCCGAGCAGCTGACGCGATTGGCGGACCGGACCCGCGACGCCGGCACCCGGGTCGTCCTGCTCCAACCCGGCCTGCGGGTGCTGACGGCGTTCGCGGACGACGTCACCCTCGGCGGAGTGGTCAGCGACGCCTCGACCGATCGGGCCCTGAGCGCCGACTGCGCCGTGCCGGCCGTGCGAGCCGCCCGCGAGGTGGACCGGACCGGCCGGCTCTATCGCGGCCCGGTGACCTGCCTGCGCAACACCGGCGGCGACACCACGGGCCAGGCAGCAGGCGTGTACGTCGAGAGCGCCCGGGGCCGGGTCGTCGTCCTGGGCGGCACCGACACGCTGAGCAACGACCGGCTGGCCGCCCGCGGCAACGCGGCCCTGATGCTGCACACCCTGGGCGCCCGCCCCACCCTGACCTGGTACCAGCCCGGCGTCCGGGACCTGCAGGCGTCGGACCGGGGCCGTACGCTCGCCGACGTCACCCCGCCGTGGGTCACCCCGCTGGCGGTGTGGCTGCTGGTCGTCGCGGTGCTGGCCATGCTGTGGCGGGGCCGTCGGGACGGGCCGCTGGTGACCGAGCCCCTGCCCGTCGTCGTCCAGGCGGCCGAGACCACCCGCGGCCGGGCCCGGTTGTACCAGGACGCGGACGCCGCCGAGCACGCCGCCGCGACGCTGCGCGCGGCCACCCTGGTGCGCCTCGGCGAGCGTCTTCGCCTGGGCCACGCCCCCACGGCCGACGCGATCGTCGCGGCGACCGCGGCCGCCACCGGCCGGGCCGTGCCCGACGTCGCGCACCTGCTGACCGGCCCGCTGCCCACGCGCACCGCCGACCTGTTGAGCTTCACCACCGCCCTGACCGACCTCGAGAAGGAGGCCTTCCCCCGATGAGCGATCAGCCGCACCCGCGGATTCCCGACGCCCCGCCCCGCCTCTCCACCACCGCGCCCCCGGGAGCCGCGTCGCCGGCACCGGCGCCCGGGACCGAGGCTGCCGCCCTCCCGCACGACCGGCATGACGACCACGCCAGCAGCGGCGCGTCCGGCAGCGACCCGTCCGGTGAGGCGGCGCGGGCGGCCCTGCTGGCCGTGCGCACCGAGGTGGGCCGCGCCGTCATCGGTCAGGACGGCACCGTCACCGGCGTCCTGATCGCCCTGCTGTGCCGCGGCCACGTGCTGCTCGAGGGCGTGCCCGGCGTGGCCAAGACGCTGCTGGTCCGCGCGCTCTCCGCCGCCTTGACGCTGGAGACCACCCGGGTGCAGTTCACCCCGGACCTGATGCCCGGCGACCTGACGGGCTCGCTCGTGTACGACGCCCGCAGCAGCGATTTCGCGTTCCGGCCCGGCCCGGTGTTCACCAACCTGCTGCTGGCGGACGAGATCAACCGGACGCCCCCGAAGACCCAGGCCGCCCTGCTCGAGGCGATGGAGGAGCGGCAGGTGTCGGTCGACGGGGTGTCGCGGCCGCTGCCGAGCCCGTTCATCGTCGCGGCCACCCAGAACCCGGTCGAGTACGAGGGCACCTACCCGCTGCCGGAGGCGCAGCTGGACCGGTTCCTGCTCAAGCTGACCATGGACCTGCCCGGCCGCGACGACGAGATCGAGGTGATCCGCCGGCACAGTGCCGGCTTCGACCCGCGGGACCTGGCAGCGGCCGGGGTGCGGGCGGTGGCCGGCGCGGACCAGCTGGCCGAGGCGCGGGCCGCCGTCGGGCGGGTGCAGGTCTCCCCCGAGGTGCTCGGCTACATCGTCGACGTCGTGCGGGCCACCCGGTCCACCCCCTCGTTCCAGCTCGGGGTCTCCCCGCGCGGTGCGACCGCCCTGCTGAACACGGCACGCGCCTGGGCCTGGCTCAACGGGCGCGGGTACGCCACGCCCGACGACGTCAAAGCCCTGGCCCTGCCGACGCTGCGACACCGGGTGGCGTTGCGCGCGGAGGCGCAGATGGACGGGGTCTCCGCCGACGGGGTGCTCGGCAGCATCCTCGCCACCGTGCCGGTCCCCCGGTGAGCTCGGGATCCCGATGGCCCTGACCGGCCGGTTCGTCCTCCTCGCGCTGCTCGGCTGCCTCGTCGTGGTGGCGGTGCCCGGCGTCGCCACCCTGCTCGCCCTGGCGGGCGTGCTCGTGGTGCTCGCCGCCGTCGACCTCGCCCTCGCCGTCTCACCCCGACGGGTGACGCTGACCCGCGAGCTGCCGGACAACGTCCGGCTCACGGAGCCGGCCGTCAGCGGCCTGGTGGTGCGGAACCCGACGCGGCGCACCCTGCGGGCCCGGGTGCGGGACGGGTGGCAGCCCTCGGCCGGGGCCGTCGACCCCCGGCACCGGGTGAGCATCCCGGCGGGGCAGGCGCGCCGGCTCCGCACCACCCTGGTCCCGGTCCGCCGGGGCGACCGGCACAGCCCGCACGTCACGATCCGGTCGGCCGGCCCGCTGGGACTGGCCGCCCGCCAGGTGACGGTTCCCCTGCCGGGCACGCTGCGGGTGCTGCCCCCGTTCCACGCACGCCGGCACCTGCCGTCCAAGCTGCGCCGGCTGCGGGAGCTCGACGGACGGGCCGCCGTGCAGATCCGCGGCGCCGGCACCGAGTTCGACTCGCTGCGGGACTACGTGCGCGGCGACGACGTGCGGTCGATCGACTGGCGTGCCACCGCGCGGCGGCAGGCCGTCGTCGTGCGGACGTGGCGGCCCGAGCGGGACCGCCGTGTCGTCATCGTGCTGGACACCTCCCGGACCGCGGCCGCCCGGATCGGCGACGAACCGCGCCTGGACACCGGGATGGAGGCCGCCCTGCTGCTCGCGGTGCTGGCCGACCGTGGCGGGGACCGGGTGGACTTCCTCGCCCTGGACCGGCGCGTGCGAGCCCGGGTGGGATCCGCCGACCGCGGGGAGCTGCTGCCGTCCCTGGTGCAGGCGATGGCGCCGCTCGAGGCGGAGCTGATCGAGGCGGACTTCTCGTCGCTGCCGGGCCAGATCGCCGCGGTCAGCGCGCATCGCAGCCTGGTGGTGCTGCTGACCTCCCTCGATTCCGGCGCCGCGGAGGAGGGTCTGCTGCCGGTGCTGCCGGCCCTGGGCGAGAAGCACGTCGTGGTCGTGGCCTCGGTCCGGGACCCGCAGCTGGACGAGACCGCGGCCGAGCGAGGCACGGTCAGCGAGGTGTACCGGGCGGCCGCGGCCGAACGCGCCCGGCTGGAGCGGGCGGCGATGACGGCCCAGTTGCGGCTGCTCGGGGTCGAGGTGGTGGACGAGCCGCCGGACCTGCTGCCACCCCGCCTCGCCGACGCGTACATCCGGCTCAAGGCCACCGGCCGACTGTAGGCCGGCCTGTCCAGGAACGTTGTCCCCGCGCCCGCGGGTCGGCAGGATGGCCACACCGAGGAGGACGAGATGAGCGGATCACTCTACGAGCGGGTGCTGGGCGCGCGCTACGCGGACCTGCACCCGCGGGTCCGGGACTACTTCGCGCAGCCCGCGGGCACCAGCGTGCGGTTCGACGGGGTGTTCGACGTCGCCGGGTGCACCGTCCCGCCCCTGCGCCCGGTGTTCGCGGCGCTGGCCGGAGAAGAGATGTTCTTCCCGGAGTACGGGCAGGGCGTACCGTTCAGCGTCGTCAACCGGTCCTCCGTGGACGAGACCGGCGCCCCATGCCTGGCGGCCGAGCGGATCCTCCGCTTCGGGAACCGCACCCGCCGGTTCACCGACCTGTGCCGCCTCGGCGCGGACGGGCTGCTGCTGGACCTGGTGGGCCGCCACCGGGTGCTGCGCACGGGGCTGCGCCTGTCCGTCACGGCCGCCGGGGCGATGCGGCTCGCGTCCACCACCGCGTGGGTCGGCCCGCCGGACAGTCTCGCCGCGGGCGGTCCGAGCTCGACGCACGCGCCGCGGGCCGTACCCGGTCTGCGGGTGCCGCGCGTGCTGGCGGCCGGTGCGTACACCGAGCAGGGATTCGACGACGTCACCGGCCGGTTCACCATCCAGACCCGGGTGGTCCAGCCGCTGCTGGGCACGGTGTTCGTCTACGCGGGCAGCTTCGACCCGGAGCCCCTCCCCGCCACCTGACGTGCCGCCCACCCCGCCGGCGGAAGGAAGGGGGCGGGTCAGGCGTCGCGGGCGGTCGTCTCGAGGGCGTCGGCCGTGCCGACCAGCCGGTGCAGCACGGCGGGCAGCCGCCCCGCGTCGGGGGTGCCCGCCGGTGCGCGGGTCGAGGTGATGGCCGCCGGGCTCGTGCGGGCCGTCAGCGTCAACTGGGTCAGGCGCGTCTCGGGCAGACCGAGCCGGCGCCACGGCGCCAGGACCTGGCCGGCGAGGTCACTGACCTCACGGACGCCGCGCGGCCCGTCGACATCGAGTCCGATCGTCAGCGCCCCGCCGCCGTCCAGGTACTCGCCGAGGTCGTCCGGGGCGCTCGTCAGTGCCGTGGCGGGAAGGGCGAGCCCGTCCGCCTCGACCTCGCGGCCCAGCGCCAGGGGCAGCGGCTCAGGCTCGACCGCGAGCACCACCTCGTGCGCCCCGGCGTCCCGCACGGCCTCGACGAGCTGCCGCAACGTCTGCCGCACGTCGGACCGGTCCACGGCGCGCAGCGTGCGGTACCCGCTGGCGGTGGCGACGGTGCCGGCCGTCACGGCGGCGAGCGCCGGCTCGTCGATCCGCACCGTGACGCTCGCCCCGGGCAGGGCCGCACGCACGGCGGCCAGGTGGGTGGCGAGGCCGGCCGCGAGGGAGTCGGCCAGGTCCCGGCGGGCGCCGCGGTCGGCGAGGACGCGCTCCCCGCCGGCCAGGTCCAGCCGCGTCGCGAGGCTGACCGGCCCCAGCACGCACACGCCGATCCGGGTGGCCGGGGTCTGCTCGGCGCCGGCCAGGTCGGCGAGCATGTTGAGGTCGGAGGCGAGCAGCGACCGGGAGCGGCGCAGGTCCTCCCCCGGCCGGGCGGCCACCCGCCAGCCGTGAGGGCCCACCTCGACCGGCAGGTCGACGAGCAGCGCCGTCACGCGGCCCACCGCATCGGCGCCGGGACCGCGATCCGGCAGCAGCGGCAGGGACGGCAGGTGCGGGTCACCGAGTTCCCCGCGGATCGCGGTCAGCGCGCCCGGCAGGTCCGTCCCGGCGACGAGGACGGGACCGGTCGCGGTGACCGTGGCCGGAGCCGGGGCAGCGGTGACGTCCGGGCTCACGCCCGCGTGTCCGCGTCGGCGGAACCGGGGGTGACGGGCAGCGGCGCCGTGCCGTCCGAGATCGCCTGGTGGTGCCGGATCACCTCGTCGATGATGAAGGTGAGGAACTTCTCGGCGAACGCCGGGTCCAGGTGCGCCTCCTCGGCGAGCCGCCGGAGCCGGGCGATCTGCATGGACTCCCGTGTCGGGTCGGCCGGGGGCAGCCGGTGCTCGGCCTTGAGCACGCCCACCCGCTGCGTCGCCCGGAATCGCTCGGCCAGCACGTAGACGAGGGTCGCGTCGAAGTTGTCGATGCTGGAGCGGATCTGCAGCAGCTCGTGCATGACGGCGGGGTCCACGTCCTTCCCGAGCGAGCTGGCGGACGGGTCGAACGAATCCATCATGGCTCCAGTCTAGGGGCGCGCAGACCGGCGCCCGGGCCCGCCAGCGGCCGGCCCTGCACGGGCGCCAGCCACCGGTCCCGATCGAGCCGGAACTGCCCGCGCCAGGCGAGCAGGGCGACCAGCGCCGCCGGCAGCAGCCACCCGGACCAGCCGAGGATCGTCGTCGTCAGCGGGCTGAACGTCGTCCCGAACGCGAGGAAGACGAGGGGGAATCCGGCGGCCGCGTTGACGGCGCCGTGCGCGATGGCGGCGGGCCAGATCGACCCGGTGCGCAGCCGCAACCAGCTGAGCACGGCCCCGATCACGACGGCGAAGCAGATCATCGCGAGCACGCCGAGCCACGCGGGTCCGCCCGGGTAGTTGTAACCGAGGAGGATCAGCGGGGCGTGCCACAGACCCCAGAGGGCGCCGGAGACGACGACGGCGGTCGGCACCCCGGCGGGCAGCAGGGCCGGCAGCAGCCAGCCGCGCCAACCGAGCTCCTCCCCCAGCGCCGGGACGAGGTTGACGAAGGCCCCGATGCCCACGTTGAGGAACTGCAGCAGCACGACGGTGCCGATGCTCACCCGGGTCAGCGCCGCCGGGGCGACCTGCTCGAGGTAGGCCCGGAAGCCGGAGAAGCCGGTGAGGTCGGCGTGGTAGAGGCCGAGCAGGGAGCCGACGGCGAGCGCGCCGAGGACGAGGGCGACGGCGAGGACGATCGCCCCGAGCAGCAGCAGGATGAAGCGGCCCACCGGCCGCACCTGGCTGATCCCCAGGGAGCGCGGGATGGAGTCCGGGCGGTCCACCCAGCGGCTCACCACCAGCGCCGCGATCCCGGGGCCGAGCATGTAGATCAACAGCAGGAGGGACAGCGCGGGGCTGCGCAGTCCGCCCGCGAGCGCCAGGCCGAGTCCGACCGACCAGGAGAAGCCGAAGGCGATCGCCAGGAACAGCAGGATCGGCCGCCGGCGCAGGGGTCCTTGAGTCGAGTACGCGGTCGAGTCCACAGCCATGGACCGAGCGTACCGGCGGGAGGAAACCTCCACGGCGGGCCACGCGATGTTGTCGGGTGCCGCTCTGCCGGCCCGCTGGGAGTTCCCCGTACGTTTGCCCCACCACCGGGCAGCCGGTCGGGTCTCCTGCTTCCACGTCCGGTCCGGCCGTCCCCGCACCCTCCCGAGTCATCACCGCACGTCGAGAGGTCTGTCATGAACACGTCCCGCAGGAAAGCCCTGTCCGCCGCTGTCGGAACGCTCGTCCTGGGCGCTTCCCTCCTGGTGAGCGCCGCACCCGCGAGCGCTGCCACCGCTCCCAGCTGCGTCTACCTGAGCCAGTGGGAGACGCGCAACTCCATCGGCGTCATCACCAGCCACGCCCGCGCCACCAACAACTGCTCGTCCACGCAGCGGTTCCGGATGATCTGGGCCTGGGCCGGTGACGGGCCGTGCTACAGCTACAAGCCGGGCTACCAGTCGACGGCCAGCCGGCTCGGTGGACCGCCGAAGGTGTCCGAACTGCGCAAGTGCTGAGCACCTGACGCCGGTCACGCGTCGCGGCCCGGGACGACCCCTCGTCCCGGGCCGTCGCGCGTCACCGGTCGGCGGTTCAGGCCGCCGCGAGCGAGCGGGCGGTGTCGATCGTCGCCTGCCCCAGCACCCGGGTGCCCTGGTACAGCACGACGGTCTGGCCCGGGGCGACGCCCCGTAGCGGCGTCGTCAGCGTCACCACCAGGCGCGGACCCGCGTCGCCGCTGCCGTCCTCGCCAGGGACCATCACCTGCGCCGTCGCCGGCACCGGGTCGCCGTGCGCGCGGACCTGCGCGAGGACGTCGAACCGGGTGGAGGCACCGGTGGCGGGGTCGACGACGGCGTCCGGGATCGGCCGCCCGGCCCAGGAGAGGCGGATGCCGCGGATCTCGTCGACGGCGAGCAGCCGCTCGGGCCCGACGGTCACCCGGTTCTGCTTGGGTTCGATGGAGAGGACGAAGCGGGGCTTGCCGTCCGCGGCGGGCCGGCCGAGCTTGAGGCCGCGCCGCTGCCCCACGGTGAACGCCTGGGCGCCGGCGTGCTCGCCGACCGTCGTGCCGGTCTCGTCGACGATCTCGCCGGGCCGCATCTCGATCTTCTCGGCGAGCCAGCCGGCGGTGTCCCCGTCCGGGATGAAGCAGATGTCGTGGCTGTCCGGCTTCTTCGCCACGGAGAGCCCGCGTTCGGCGGCCTCGGCGCGGACCGCGGCCTTGGTGGGCGCGTCGGCGAGAGGGAAGAGGCAGTGCTCGAGCTGGGCCTCGGTGAGCACGCCGAGGACGTACGACTGGTCCTTGGCCCAGTCGCTGGCCCGGTGCAGCTCGGGGTGGCCGTCGGCGTCACGGGTGACGCGGGCGTAGTGGCCGGTGCAGACGGCGTCGAACCCGAGGGCGATGGCCTTCTCCAGCAGGGCCGCGAACTTGATCTTCTCGTTGCAGCGCATGCAGGGGTTGGGGGTGCGGCCGGCCTCGTACTCGGCGATGAAGTCGTCGACCACGTCCTCCTTGAACCGCTCGGAGAAGTCCCACACGTAGTACGGGATGCCGAGCTTCTCGGCGGCGCGCCAGGCGTCGCGGGAGTCCTCGATGGTGCAGCAGCCGCGGCTGCCCGTGCGCAGGGTGCCGGGCATGCGGGACAGGGCCAGGTGGACGCCGACGACGTCGTGCCCGGCGTCGACGGCACGGGCGGCGGCGACGGCGGAGTCGACGCCGCCGCTCATGGCAGCCAGGACGCGCATGGTCTCCTCAGGATTCGTTCGGGACGGGTTGCTCGGTCGGGGTCTGGGCGGGCTCAGCGGCCGGCCGATTGCAGGTCGGGCACGTGCCCGGCCATGCCGGCGGCGGCGGCCTTCTCGACCGCGCCCGGCAGCACGTCCAGCAGCAGTGCGACGTCGTCCGCGGTGGACGTGTGGCCGAGGCTGAAGCGCTGGGCGCCCCGGGCGGTGGCCTCGTCCAGGCCGAGCGCCAGCAGCACGTGGGAGGCGCGCGGGACGCCGGCGCTGCAGGCGGACCCGGCCGAGGACTGGACGCCGGCGGCGTCGAGCAGGAAGAGCAGCGAGTCGCCCTCGCACCCGGTGAAGGTGAAGTGGGCGTTGCCGGGCAGCCGTTCGGGCCCGGACGCCGGCCCGCGCAGCACGGCCTCGGGGACGCGCTCGAGAACCCCGGCCACCAGCGCGTCCCGCAGGCCGGCGATCCGGGTGGGATCGGCGGGCAGGTCCCCGACGACGGCGGTCGCGGCGGCGGCGAAGCCGGCGGCGGCGGGGGCGTCGAGAGTGCCGGAGCGGACGTCGCGTTCCTGGCCGCCGCCGTGCAGCACGGGGGTGACGACGACCGAGCGGCCGAGCAGCAGGGCGCCGATACCCAGCGGGCCGCCGATCTTGTGGCTGCTGATGGAGGCGGCGGCCAGCCCGGTCGCGGCGAAGTCGACGGGAACAGCCCCGAAGGCCTGCACGGCGTCGGCGTGCACCGGGATGCCGTACCGCTCGGCGCGGCGCACGATCTCGGCGACCGGCTGGACGGCGCCGATCTCGTTGTTGGCCCACATCACGGTGACGAGGGCGACCGACGCGGGGTCCTCCGCGATGGCGGCGTCGAGCGCGTCCAGGTCCAGGATGCCGCGCCCGTCGACGGGCAGCCAGACGGCCTCGGCGCCCTGCGTCGCCTCGAGCCACTCGACGGTCTCGGAGACGGCGTGGTGCTCGATGGTGGAGGTGAGGATGCGGCGGCGGCGCGGGTCGGCGGCGCGGCGGGACCAGTAGAGGCCCTTGATCGCCAGGTTGTCCGCCTCGGTGCCGCCGCTCGTGAGGATGACCTCGGAGGGGTGGGCGCCGGCGGCGGCGGCAATCTCGTCGCGGGCGGTCTCCACCACCATCCGGGCACGCCGGCCGGCACCGTGCAGGGCGGAGGGGTTGCCGCAGCGGGTCAGTTCAGTGGTGATCGCGGCCAGAGCGGGCCCGCAGAGGGGCGCGGTGGCCGCATGGTCGAGGTACGCGGGCACCGGTCCAGTCTAGTCGCTGGGGCTCGCACCGCTCCCGGCGCCGTCATCCGCCGTCGTGCGCCGTCGCGGGTGGCACCGTCACCGGCACTGCTCACCAGCGGCCGCGCACGGGGGTGCGGGTCTCGGGGTCGGTGGGCGTCGGCAGGGCCATCTCGGCACGAACGCCGAGCAGACGCACCTCCCGTCCGGCCTCCAGCCGCCCGGCCAGGTCGACGGCCGCGGCGATCACCGTCTCCCGATCCCGGGTCGGCTCGGGCAGCTTCCCGCCGTACACCTTCGTGAAGAACGGGGCATACCGGACCTTCAGCGTCAGCCGGACGACCGGGCGTTCCTCGGCCTCGGTGTCCCCGTGCACCGCCGCGGCGAGGACCCGGATGGCGTCGGTGATCTGCTCCGGTGTCGTGAGGTTCTGCTGGTAGGTGGTCTCCCGGCTGTGCCCGCGGGCGACCCACGGGCTGTCGTCGACGACGCGGGGCCCGTCGCCGCGGCCGAGTCCGCCGTACCAGGGACCCATCCGCGGGCCGAACTCGGCCACGAGCTCCGCCTCGGGGGCGGCGGCGAGCTCGGCGACGGTGCGTACCCCGCGGGTGGCCAGCCGGGCCGAGACCTTCGCGCCCACGCCCCACAGCTCGCGGGTGGGCCGCTCCCCCATCACGGCGAACCAGTTCTCCGCGGTCAGCCGGAAAACGCCGGCCGGCTTGCCGAACCCGGTGGCGATCTTCGCGCGCACCTTGGTGTCCCCGATGCCCACCGAACAGTGCAGGTCGGTGGCCGCCAGGACGGCCTCCTGCACCCGCCGGGCCACCCCCTCCGGGTCGTCGGTCGTGACGCCGAGGAACGCCTCGTCCCAGCCGAGCACCTCGACGACGACGCCGGGCTGCGCGCGCAGGGTGGCCATCACGACGGCGGACGCGGCCTCGTAGGCGGCGGCGTCGACGGGCAGGAACACGGCGTCGGGGATCTTGCGGACGGCGATCTTCATCGGCATCCCCGAACCGACCCCGAAGGCGCGAGCCTCGTACGACGCCGTCGACACCACGGCCCGCTCGGTCGGGTCCCCGCGGCCGCCGACGACGACGGGCCTGCCGGCCAGCTCCGGGTGGCGCAGCACCTCGACGGCGGCGATGAACTGGTCGAGGTCCACGTGCAGCACCCAGGGGCGGGAGGTGATGCCGTCGGGGCTGGACATGGCTCGATTCTCACCGACCCGGCGTCGCCTGTCACGGGCGGTCGGGGCCGCCCACCTGCGCCACTACACTGGTCGGCGTGTTCCGCATCCTCTTCGACTCCCCCGAGATCCCCGGCAACACGGGAGCGGCGATCCGGTTGGCGGCGCTGACCGGGGCGGAACTGCACCTGATCGAACCCCTCGGGTTCGACCTGGAGGAGAACAAGCTGCGCCGCGCGGGACTGGACTACCACGACCTCGCCGTCATGACCGTGCACCCGGACCGGGCCGCGGCGTGGGCGGCCCTGATGCCGGCGCGGGTCTTCGCGTTCACCGCCGAGGGCGCTCGCGCGCACAGCGACATCGCCTACGAGCCCGGCGACGTGCTGATGTTCGGCCGGGAGTCGGTGGGCCTGAGCGCCGAGGCGAAGGCCGACCCGCACATCACCGAGGTGGTGCGGATCCCGATGCTGCCCGGCCGTCGGTCGCTCAATCTCACGAACGCGGCGTCGATCGCGGTGTACGAGGCGTGGCGCCAACACGACTTCGCCGGCGCCGCCTTCACCCGCTGACGCCTTCGATGCCGGTCGAACATTGCGGAATGGTCGTTTCCCTGGCCTCCGGATGACACATCCGCGATTCTCGATGCCCCTTCCACGTCGAGGCGACATGGAGCCGCCTCAGCCGCGGCGGCGGCGGATCTCCTCCGTGGCCTGCGGCAGCACGGTGAACAGGTCGCCGACGATGCCGAGGTCGGCCACCTCGAAGACGGGCGCGTCGCCGTCCTTGTTGATCGCGATGATGGTCTGCGACGTCTGCATGCCGGCCTTCTGCTGGATGGCGCCGGAGATGCCCGCGGAGATGTAGAGCTGCGGGGAGACGGTCTTGCCGGTCTGGCCCACCTGCGCGTCGTGGTCGATCCAGCCGGCGTCGGTCGCGGCGCGGGAGGCGCCGATGGCGGCGCCGAGCTCGTCGGCGAGCGCCTCGATCGGGCCGAAGTCGCCGTTCGTGCCGCGGCCCCCGGCGACGACGACGCGCGCCTCGGTCAGCTCCGGCCGGGTGCTCTCCGGCTTCGGGGATCGGGCGGTGATCCGCGCGGCGGGTCCCGGGTCCTGGACGGTCACGGTGCCGGTCGCGACCTCCGTCGCCGCGGAGGCGGGGAGGGCCACGACGGCGTTCGGCTTGACGGTGATGATCGGCGTCCCGTGCGTGACGGCCACGCGGGAGGACCAGGCCCCGGCGAGCACCGCCTTCGCGGCGGTCACGCCGTGGTCGGTCGCGTCGACCGCGACGGCGTCGGTGATCACCCCCGAGTCGGTCTTGATCCCGGTGCGGCCGGCGATCTCCTTCTCCTCGAACGTGTTGCCCAGCAGGACGACGTCGGGCCGCACCTGCTCCATCGCGGCGGCCAGCAGCGCGGCCTTCCCGGCCACCAGCAGGTCCTCCAGCGGCTGTGCGGGGGTCAGCAGCGCCGTGGTGCCGTGCTCGGCGAGGCTGTCCAGCAGCGCGGACTCGACATCGACGGGGGCCAGCGCGGTGACGTCGCCGAGGGATCGGCCCAGCGTCAGCAGTTCACGGGCGGCCTTCGCGAGCGTGGTGCCGTGCGGGGCGTCCAGGTAGACGAGGACGGTGCTCATGGGGATCTCCTCAGCGAGACTCGGGCGACGGCGGCGCGTGGATCGCACGCGGGCCGGGGAACGACGCGGCGGGGCGGCTCAGAGCAGCCGGCGCTCGGCGAGGAAGTCGACCAGCTTGACGCCGGCGTTGCCCTCGTCGGTGATCACGGTGCCGGCGGTCCGCGCGGGCCGCTCGGTGGCGGCCAGCACGCGCGTCCACGATCCGGCGGCGCCGACCGCCGCCGGCTCCAGCCCCACATCGGCCAGCGACAGCGTGGTCACGGGCTTCTTCTTCGCGGCCATGATCGCCTTGAAATTGGGGTACCGCGGATCGTTGGCCTGGTCGGTCACCGACACGAGCGCGGGCAGTGGCGCCTCGACGCTCTCCGCGTCGGTCGCGCCGTTGCGGGTGGCGCGCACGGTCCCGTCGGCGATCTGGAGGCTCGCGGCGAAGGTGACCTGCGCGAGCGAGAGCCGCTCGGCGAGCTGCGCCGGGACGAGGGAGGTCTCCCCGTCGGTGGAGGCCATGCCGCAGAGCACGAGGTCCGCGCCGCCGACGTGGGCGACGAGCGCGGCGAGCGCTCGCGAGGTCGCGGCCGCGTCGGACCCGGCGAGCGCGTCGTCGGCCAGGTGATAGGCCTCGTCGGCGCCCAGCTGCAGCGCCTTGCGCAGGGCGCTCACGGCGTCGGCCGGCCCCATCGTCAGCGCGGCGATGTGCACCGACTGCGGGTCGGCGGCGGCCTCCCGGATCCGGACGGCGGCTTCGAGCGCGTACTCGTCGAGCTCCGACAGGATACTCTCGCCGCGGGCGAGGGTGTGGCCGTCGCCGCTGAGCCGGCGGGGGAACTGGGTGTCCGGCACGTACTTGACCAGCACAAGAATTCTCAAACCCGGGGTCTGCACGCCCCTAGCTAACCACACGGCCGCGCCCTCCCGGGGCGTGCCCCGACGCGTCGCAGCGCCGCCCCCGCGTGGGTGGGGCGGCGCTGCGGTGGTGCTTCGTGCGGGGCGGACCGCGGCTACTGGGTCGTGGCCTCGCCCAGCGTCACGTCGGCGGTCTGCGTCTTGCCGTCGCGCGTGAACTCGACCTTGACGGTGGCACCGGCGGCCTGCTCACGGACGGAGGCGGTCAGCTCCTGGCTGTCCTTCACCGTGCGCTCGCCGACCTTGGTGACGATGTCGCCCTCCTTCAGGCCGGCCTTCGCGGCCGCCCCCCCGGAGACGACGCTCTGGATCCGGGCACCGTTGGAGAACGCCGCGCTCGACGACGACGAGGAGCCGGGCGCGTAGGACTGCACCGTCGCCCCGAGCTGGCCGTGGGTGGCCTTGCCGTCCTTGATGATCTCGTCCGCGACGCGCTTGGCGTGATCGATCGGGATGGAGAAGCCGACCCCGATGTTGCCGGAGCTCGACGAACCGGACGAGGACCCGGAGGAGGCGATCGCGACGTTGACGCCGATGATCTTGCCGTCCTGGTCGACGAGCGCGCCACCGGAGTTGCCCGGGTTGATCGCCGCGTCGGTCTGGATGACGTTGAGGTACACGTAGCCCTGGCCGGAGCTCTGCTGGCTCTCCCCGCCACCCGGAGGAGCGAAGTTCCAGGGGCTCTCCGACTGGCCCTGATCGCCCGAGTCGCCGCTGCTGTCCTTCGGCACGGCCGAGGACTGCACCTGGATGGTGCGGTTCAGCGTCGAGACGATCCCGTCGGTCACCGTGCCGGCCAGCCCGAGCGGGGAGCCGATGGCGATGGCCGTGTCGCCCACGTTCAGCGAGGAGGAGCTGCCCATCTCGGCCGGCGTCAGGTTGGTCGCGTCGATCTTGACCACGGCCAGGTCCGACAGCGGGTCGGTCCCGACGACGGTACCGCTGAAGATCCGACCGTCGTTCAACTGGACCTGGATGGTGGGCTTGGACACCTGCCCGTCGAGCGTGACGACGTGCGTGTTGGTGAGGATGTGCCCGTCGTCGTCGAGGATGATCCCCGAGCCGGTGCCGGACTGCCCGCCGCCGGAGACCGCCAGGGTGGCGACCGACGGGGACGCCTTCTGGGCCGACGCGGTGATCGCGTTGACGCTCTTCTGGTTGTTGACGATGACGGTGTTGGTGCCGGACTGCTGCGAGGCGGTGCTCGTGGCGGACGAGCCGCCGTCGGCCAGGGTGGCGACGCCCGCCGCGGCACCGCCGCCGACGAGGCCCGCCGCCAGCGTGCACGCGACGAGGGTGCCCACACCGAACCGGCCGCGCCGCCGCGTGGTCGGCCGGGCGGCCGTCGTCGTCGTGCCCGCACCCCAGCCCGATCCGGACGGGTCGTGCTGCTGGCCGTACTGGTCCTGCTGGCCGTACGGGTCCTGCTGGCCGTACTGGCCGGACGGGACGTGCTGCTGGCCGTACTGGTCCTGCTGGCCGTACGTGTCGTGGTACTGCCCGTAGGCCGGCTGGTGCTCCTGCTGACCGTACGCGTCGTGGTCCTGCTGGCCGTACTGGTCCTGCGGGTAGGACTGTGTGTCCCCCGGTCGGGGGATCGGCTGAGTGAAGGACTCACCCGGTTGGTGCGACGGCCGCGGCGGAGCGCCGTCGCCCGTGGACCCGCGAGGAGTCGGCTGATCCGACCCGTGCTGCTCTGTCATGATGGGTTCCTTTCTCAACCTGAACCACCACCCTGCTTCACCCACAGTCTGGTGCCCAAATCTGTGCCCGTCGGGGCCGTAGCCTGAGCAGCGACTGTGAGGATCCCGCACGAGCGTGCCGTCTTTCGCTGCTGGCAGACACGGCCTGCTTCCGCCTGGTTTTGTGGCAACCATAGAATCAAGATGATCCCGGCGGCCCGGCCACGAGAGGCGTGGCGGTCTGCGCGAGAAGCGTCCCGACCGGGGGATGAGGGGAATTCCATGCGCTCCCGCCACCGGCGACCAGTCGCCGTCCTGATCGCACTCGTCGCCGCGCTCGGCATCTCGGGGGCGCTGCCCCTGACCGCCCACGCCGAGTCGCCCGTGACCTTCAGCTCCGACCGGACGGTGATCGACTCCGCGGGCGTCCTCGGCAGCGACGCGTCGCGGGTCGAGCAGGCCGTGAGCGACCTGAAGCAGTCCACCGGGCAGAACCTGTTCGTCGCCTACGTGAAGAACTTCGGGGACGCCGCGTCCGGCAGCGCCTGGGCCCGGTCCGCCCTGCAGCGCAGCGGGTCGCCGAGCAACGCGGTGGTCCTCGCCGTCGCGACCGACACCCGCGGCGGTGCCCTGATCGACTACAACACGAGCGCGATCAGCGACAACGAGATCGACACCATCAAGAGCGCCGTCGGATCCGAGGTCCGGTCCGGCAACTGGGCGCAGGCCGCCCTGACCACCGTGGACGGGATCCGCAGTGCCGCCGGCGGCGGTACGGTCGAGCGTCAGACCTCCTCCTCGGGCTCCGGCACCGGCTTCCTCTCCCCGCTGCTCGGCGTCGGTCTCGTGGCCGCCGCCCTGATCGGCGGCATCTTCTTCCTCGGCCGGCGCCGGAAGTCCCGCGACAAGCAGATCGCCAACACGTACCGGCAGGACGGCACCGGCACCCTCTACGGCGACGCCCCCGGCCAGCCGCAGCAGCCGGCGGACCCCTTCGCCGGCCTGAGTGTGGACGAGCTGAACAAGCGCGCCGGTGCCGCCCTGATCGCCGCCGACGACGGCATCCGCACCTCCGAGCAGGAGCTCGCCTTCGCCCAGGCCCAGTACGGGGAGAAGCAGACCGGCCGGTTCGCGGCCGCGATCGAGGACGCGAAGGCGCACCTGCGGGAGTCCTTCAAGCTGCGCCAGCAGCTCGACGACGACATCCCGGACACGGAGCAGCAGCAGCGGGCGTGGCTGACCGAGATCCTGCGCCGCTCCGAGGACGCGAACCGCGCCCTCGCGGAGCAGAAGGGCGACTTCGACGCCCTGCGGTCCCTCGAACAGCAGGCGCCCGACGCCCTCGCCCGGGTCTCCGAGGCCGCCCGGCGTTCCGCCGCCCGCGTCGCCGAGCACGAGCAGGCGCTCGGCTCGCTGCGCCAGCGGTACGCCGACTCCGCGCTGAGCACCATCACCGACAACATCGCCCAGGCCAACGAGCGGCTCGCCTTCGTCACCTCGGCCCGGGCGGCGGCGGAGCGGAATCTGCAGGCGCAGGGCGGCAACCGGTCGGAGGCGGCGCTGGCCATCCGCGCCGCCGAGCAGGCGGTCCAGCAGACCGATCAGCTGCTCGACGCCATCGACCGGGTCGGCGGCGACCTGGGTCGCGCCGACGAGCAGCTGCGGCGGGCGATGGGCGACACGGCCCAGGACGTCGCGGAGGCGAAGGCGCTGGCCAGCAGCGGGCAGAACCCGGAGCTGATCGGCCAGGTCGCCGCGGCGGAGACCGCGATCGCCGCGGTCGACAAGGAGCTGCGCGCGGGCCGGCCGGACCCCTTCGACCTGCTGCGCCGGGTGGAGAGCGCGCACCGCACGCTCGACGCGTCGCTGACCGGCATCCGGGACGCCCAGTCGGAGTCGCGGCGCGCTCGCGACGCCCTCCAGCAGGCGGTCATGAGCGCCCAGGCACAGATCTCCGCGGCGTCGGACTTCATCGCGACCCGCCGCGGCGGCGTCGGCAGTGAGGCCCGGACCCGGCTCGCCGAGGCCCAGCGCAACCTGGACCAGGCCCTGGCGTTGCAGTCCCGCGACCCGCGCGCCGCCCTGACCTACGCGCAGCAGGCCGAGAGCCTCGCCCAGCAGGCCAGCCGGTCCGCGCAGGACGACATCGGCGACTACGCCGGCTGGGGCGGCGGCGGAGGCCGCGGCTACGGCGGGGGCGGGGGCTTCGGGGGCGGGGGCTTCGGCGGCGGATTCGGTGGCGCCGTCCTCGGCGGCATCCTCATCGACTCCATTCTGCGCGGCGGCCACGGCGGCGGCGGGTGGGGCGGCGACTCCTGGGGCGGCGGAGGCGGCTGGGGCGGCGGCGGAGGCGGCGACTGGGGCGGCGGGGACTTCGGCGGAGGCGACTTCGGCGGAGGCGACTTCTGAGCCCGTCCGGGCCGGCGGCGCCCTGACCTCGACTTCATCGCCGCGGCCCACCAGAATCGAGATGTCCGTCCGGTTCCGGTCCCCAGCGATGAGCACCAACGGTTGACATCCACGAAAGGAAGCAGCATGGCCAAGCACTCCATCTTCGGGCGCATCGCGCAACTGGCGAAGGCGAACATCAACGCGATCCTCGATCAGGCCGAGGATCCGCAGAAGATGCTCGACCAGATGGTCCGGGACTACACCAACAACATCGCCGAGGCGGAGTCCGCCGTCGCCCAGACCATCGGCAACCTGCGGATGCTGCAGGACGACCACCAGCAGGACATCAAGGCGGCCCAGGACTGGGGCAACAAGGCCCTCGCGGCCAGCCGCAAGGCCGACGAGTTCCGCGCCGGTGGCAACGCCGCGGACGCGACGAAGTTCGACAACCTGGCCAAGGTCGCCATCCAGCGGCAGATGTCCGCCGAGCAGGAGGCCCGCGGCGCGGAGCCGACGATCGCCTCGCAGAGCGAGATCGTCGAGAAGCTCAAGGACGGCCTCAACCAGATGCGCGGCAAGCTCGACGAGCTGACCCGCAAGCGCGACGAGCTCAACTCCCGCGCGAAACTGGCGCAGGCACAGTCCCAGGTCCACGAGTCCATGCGCAGCATCGACGTGATGGACCCGACGAGCGACGTCGCCCGGTTCGAGGAGAAGGTCCGGCGCGAGGAGGCGCGGGTGCGCGGGCAGCAGGAGCTGGCCGCCTCCAGCCTGGACGCCCAGTTCGACTCGCTCGAGGATCTCGGCGAGCAGACCGAGGTGGAGGCCCGGCTCGCTGCCCTGAAGGCCGGCACCCGCCCGCAGCAGTCGATCGAGGCCGACGACGCCGACGTCGACTACTCGGCCGGCGCGCCCGCCTCCACCGGCACACCGGAGCCCAGTCGCACGGAGTACTGAGCACCCCGGCCCCGGTTCCTGTCGCCGTCGACCCTCGTGGTCGGCGGCGACAGTCGTGGTCGGCGGCGACAGTCGTGGTCGGCGGCGACAGTCGTGGTCGGCGGCGACAGTCGTCTCGGTTGTCGAGATATCGCTAGGCTGGCCGGATGACGACCACGGTGGTGTGGCTGCGGGACGACCTGCGCCTGGCGGACAACCCGGCGCTGCGGCACGCTGCGGACGACGGCGACGTCGTCGTCCTCTACGTCCTCGATGAGGCGAGCGCGGGCGTCCGCTCACTCGGCGGCGCGGCGCGCTGGTGGCTGCATCACTCGCTCGCCGCCCTGGGCGCGGCGGTGGAGGCCGCCGGCGCCCGGCTGGTCCTGCGCCGGGGCGCCGCGATCGAGGTGGTGCCCGCCGTGATCCAGGACGCGCGCGCGGACGCCGTCGTCTGGAACCGCCGCTACGGCGGCCCCGAGCGCGAGATCGACGCGGCGGTCAAGACGTGGGCCGGCGAGCACGACGTCGAGGCGCACAGCTTCGCCGCGAACCTGCTGCACGAGCCGTGGACCATCACCACCGGCGCCGGGGAACCGTTCCAGGTGTACTCGCCCTTCCTGCGCGCGTGCCAGCGGGCCGAGGAGCCCCGCGACCCGCTGCCGGCGGTGCGCCGGCTCGCCGGCCCGGACGTGGCGTCGGACGACCTCGACGAGTGGGGTCTGCACCCGAGCGCACCGGACTGGTCCGCCGGCCTGGCCGAGGCGTGGGAGCCGGGCGAGACCGGAGCGACCCGCCGGCTCACCCAGTTCGTCGACGGGATCCTCGACGGGTACGACGCGAGCCGCGAACGGCCCGGCGTCGAGGGCACCAGCCGCCTCTCCCCCCACCTGCGGTTCGGGGAGGTCAGCCCCTTCCAGGTGCGGGCCGCCGTCGCCGGCGCGAGCCCTCGCGAGGACCGGGATGCCTTCCTCTCGGAGATCCACTGGCGCGAGTTCAACTGGCACTTGCTGTACGCGAACCCGGACCTGGCCACGGTCAATCACCGGGCGAAGTTCGACGGGATGCGGTGGCGCCGTTCCCCCGGCGACCTGCGCGCCTGGCAGCGGGGCCGCACCGGCTACCCGCTGGTCGACGCCGGGATGCGGCAGTTGTGGCAGACCGGCTGGATGCACAACCGGGTGCGGATGATCACCGCCTCGTTCCTGATCAAGAACCTGCTCATCGACTGGCGGGCCGGCGAGCAGTGGTTCTGGGACACCCTGGTGGACGCCGACGCCGCGAACAATCCGGCCAATTGGCAGTGGACGGCCGGCTCCGGGGCGGACGCGTTCCCGTACGTGCGGGTGTTCAACCCGGTCACGCAGGGCCGCAAGTTCGACGCGGACGGGTCCTACATCACCCGGTTCGTCCCCGAGCTGGCCGGGCGCGACGGATCCGCGCTGCACGAGCCGTGGGACCACGACCCGCCGGCGGACTACCCGGAGCCGATGGTGGACCTGAGGCGGACCCGCCGCCGGGCGCTGGCCGCGTACGACGACATCGGGGCGTCCGGCCGCTGACGCCTCCCCTCTCGTCCTCCCGCCAGCTCGTCAATAGACGTCGACGCAAGCGGTTGCGGCGGCCCGGATGGAACATCTATTGACGAGCTGGCGCTCCTCGCCTTGGTCTTCAGTCGCCGGTCGCATCCCGGACGGCGATGAGCAGGTGGTCGGTCATGGTGGCGGCCCGGGACGGGTCGTCGAGCATGGTCGCTCCCAGGCCCGTCGCGCGGCGGACCTGGTGGTGCACCGTCACCGCCGTCCGCTCCGGGGATCCGTGGCTGTCGTGCTCCGCCCGCGGCAGGTCGTCGACGAACACCAGCACCTCGGCCTCCACGATCGCGGGCGACGGCAGCTCGGGATCGGCGGGTGAGGCGACCTGGTACGTCTGGACCATGCGGATCCACAGGGCCCCGTCGTACGCCTGGGTCCGGACGTGCGGCACCCGCATCCGTTCGATCAGCCGTCCCAGCGCCTCCTCCGCGGTGAGCGGACTCGTCCACGAGGTGACCCGGGTGTAGTACCGCGCCGCGTCGCGCATCATCCGGGCACGGGGCAGGTCCAGCGGCCGGCCGGCGTAGCGACCGGTGGCCATCCCGTCCAGGATCCGACCGCAGAGGAACAGGACCGCGTAGGAGCCCACCATGATCAGCAGGTACCAGGGCCCGTCGGCGCCGCCGGTGGCGCGCAGGACGACGACGAGGACGAGCCCCAGGACGATGCTCAGCCCGAAGGAGATGGCAATCCGCCGTCGCCGGCTGCCGCTGATCAGGGCCATCCGCCGCGCCGCCTGCTCCAGCCAGCTCATCGGTCACCGCCCGAGGTGGCGTCTGTTTCTCGCTCGACCTGCTCGGTCAGCGCCCGGGCGGCGTCGACCACGTCCCGGCCGAGCCGGGCGCGAGCGCGCATCGCGTCCGTCAGTCGCGGTTCACCGTCCCAGTGGGCGTCGATGGTGGCGCCGCCGTCGAGGCGTGCGGTGACGACGATGAGGACGTCCGCCCGGACCTTGATCCGACGAGGCGGTGGAGCCGAACTCGGCCACGGCTCGGGTTGATGCCAGCGCCGATACCGCAGGAACATGCCGTCGGGCAGGGGCTGGACGAGGACCGGCGTCGTGAGCGGAGGGAGGTCGGAGAGGCGGGCGAGCAGGTCGTCGACGGACAGCGGGGACGGCCACGTCTCGACGCTCCGGAACCGTCGCTCGGCGAACCGCACCAGCTCGTGGCGCGGCAGGGGCAGGAGCCGACCGAACAGCATCCCGCTGGTGAAGGAGGTCCAGATCGTGGCAAGCGAGATCAGCCCGCCGTAGCCGAGGATCGGGACGGCGATCCAGTAGAGGGGGTTCGTGCGGTCGAGCAGAGCGACGACGAGGCGACTCGTCGCGTACCAGCCCACGACCATGCCGACGAAGATCCAATGTCGACGACGAGCGGGCAGGACGAAGAGTCGCGCGAGCCACGCGCGTACCGTCTTCACGGCCGTAGCTCAGCGGGCGCCGGCGCGGGACGCCGGCGGGTCCGCGGGCACCTGCCGGCGCAGGCGTTCCCGGACGCCGATCACGTACCGCGCGTGCTCGTCCAGCGCGGCGTCCTCCTCGGACACCGGTTCCCAGGTGCGCACCGCGACCTTGTGGTTCTGCTCGTCGAGGGCGACGAACACGATCATGCAGTGCGTCGTCAGATTCAGCTCGCCGGTCTTCGGGTCACCGGAGCGCACGTGCACGCTCAGGTGCATGCTCGTCGTGCCGGTGTGCACCAGCCGTGCGTCCACCTCGACCAGGTCGCCGATCAGCAGCGGCCGGTAGAACCGCACGCCCCCCGCGTACGCGGCGATGGTGCGCCCGCCGTGCCAGCCGGAGGCGACGACGTGCGCGGCGTCGTCGATCCAGCGCATCACCGTCCCGCCGTGCACCTTGCCGCCCCAGTTGATGTCGGTCGGCGCGGCGAGAAACCGCAGCACGGTGCGCGGCGCGGTGCCGGCGTCGCTGTACACCTGGTCGGCCATCGAGGCCTCGATGTCGGCGCGCAGGTCGATCCGCTTCCGGGCGATCTCGTGCTGCTCCCGTTCCCAGTCGTCGACCGGCGTGAACGTCGGCACCGGGGTGGGGCGGCCGTCCGTGCCGACGGCGACGAAGATGCTCAGACACTGGGTGGCGACGGTCAAGTCCCCGGTGCGCGGATCCCCCGACGCCACCGTGGTGACGATGTGCATGCTGGACCGGCCGGTGTAGACCAACCGGCTCTGCACCTCGACGATGTCGCCGATCCGCACCGGCTGGGCGAACTTGATGTTCCCGACGTACGCGGTGACGCAGTAGGTGCCGGCCCAGCCGACCGCGCAGGCGTACCCCGACTTGTCGATCCACTCGAGCACGCGGCCCCCGTCCACGGTGCCGGTCAGGCCGGCATCCGTGGGCGCGGCCATGAACCGCAACGTGACCTCGGGCTGTGTCCCGGCCATCCTCATCCCCCGCATCCACTCCACCGGTGTCACTCCACCGGTGTCACTCCACCGGTACGGCGCCCCCGCCGTCAGCATACGGGCAGGTCAGTGCGCTGACCATGCACACCGGCGGGTCAGCCGGTCGGCCCGCTCCAGCCCAGCTGCGGGGCGATCGAGCCGGCGACCGCCTCGAGCACCCGCGCGTGGGCGGCCTCGCCGCCCGGAGCGGGCAGCGTGACGCTGATCGTCGTCGCCTCGGCGAGGGCGGGGTCGCGGGACAGCCCGTCGACGATCTCGTCGACCGAGCCGGCGTGGATGCGGCCGAACACCGTCGGGGCGCCACCGTGGTGCGGTCGACCGCGGTCGTCCATCCGGTCGGCGTAGAAGTCGATGAAGCCGCGGTGCGCCTCCCGGTCCGCCGCGGTCAGCAGGGGCAGCACGATCCGACCGACGCTGATGCGCGGCGCCCGCAGTGACGTGCCCGCGGCCGCCGCCGCG
The DNA here is from genome assembly GCF_014643255.1 of Tersicoccus solisilvae. Classification (GTDB taxonomy): domain Bacteria; phylum Actinomycetota; class Actinomycetes; order Actinomycetales; family Micrococcaceae; genus Tersicoccus; species Tersicoccus solisilvae. The sequence continues at coordinate 128,034 of NZ_BMJI01000005.1, forward strand.
GCGTCCCGGGCCTGGCGGAAGGCCCGGATCTGGTCCGCCTGACCCTCCTCGAAGCTGCCGCCCGCATCCTCGCCGTTCACGGTGGACAGCTGCAGGTCCACGCCCTGTTCCCCCGCGCGCCGGGCGCTGCGGACGCTGCCGGGGCCGTACCAGACCCGGTCGGCCAGTCCCGGCGCGTGGGGCGTCACCCGCAGTTCGGCACCGGCGGGGCGGGTCATGAACGGGCCCCGGGTGCGGGCGACCGGCTCACCGGCCAGGGCGGAGCGCAACCGTCGGATCCGTTCCTGGGCCTCGCCGTCGAAGCCGCGGTGGGTGGTGCCGAACACCTCGTCGAGGACGCCGGCGAGGGGCCCGATCCCGCCGCTCAGGCCGAGTTCCACCCGCCCGCCGCTGACCAGGTCGAGCGTGGCGGCGTCCTCGGCGACGCGGATCGGGTCCTCGTAGCGCATCGGCAGCACCCCGGTGCCGAGGTGGATCCGTGCGGTGGAGGCGGCGACCGTGGCCAGGAACGTCAGCGGCGCGGAGAGGAACGGTTCGAAGTGCCGCACCCGGACCCAGCCGGAGCCGTAGCCGAGCTGCTCCGCGTGCTGGAACTGCCGGACGCCCCGCCGGAGCGCTTCCCCGGGGTCGCCGTCGTCGTCGGGAACGAAACTGAGGAAGGCGAGCTCGCGGGCGGTCATGCCCTCACCGTAGACGGTCGGCCCGCCCGGGAACCGGACCACCGCCTCATGCGGAAAACACGAAGGCCCCGATCCTGACGGATCGGGGCCTTCTCTCGTTGCGGGGGCGGGATTTGAACCCGCGGCCTCTGGGTTATGAGCCCAGCGAGCTACCGAACTGCTCCACCCCGCGTCGCAGTAACCACTCTACCGGGACGCGGGATGGAGACCAAATCGGCTACTGGCTGGGGGTCGGCGACGGGGTCGCGGACGGGCTCGGCGACGCGGTCGCCCCGGTGCCCTGGCCGAGCTCGTTCTCCGCCTGGATCGCCCGGCCGAGGGCCTCCGAGACCTTCTTCTGGGCGGCCCCGTAGGCGGCGAAGTCACCCTTGGCCAGGGCCTGCTGGCCCTCCTTCACGGCGGCGTCGGCGTCGGCGAGGGCCTGTTTGAGCTGGGCCTGGACGCTCACACTGGTGCCCTGGCCCGAGGAGGAGCCCGAGCCACCGGGGGTCTTCCCGGCGTTCGCCGAGTCACCCGCGGCGGCGCCGGAGTTGCCGCCGAACAGCTGGTCCAGTGCCTCGTCGAGGGTGGGCGCGAACCCGACCTTCTCACCGAAGCCCACCAGCACCCGCTGCAGCGACGGGTAGGAGGTCTCCCCGCTGGACTGGACGTACACCGGCTGGACGTACAGCATGCCGCCGCCGACGGGCAGGGTGAGCAGGTTGCCGTTGAGCACGTTGGACGCGCCCTGCCGCAGCAGGTTCAGCGTCTGGGACACCGTCGGATCGGAGTTGAAGCGGTTCTGCACCTGGCCGGGCCCGGGGATCGAGCCGGACTTGGGGAGGTTGAGCAGCTGCAGCTTGCCGTAGTCCGGCGATTTCACGCCCGCCTTGTTGCCGGCGTCGCCGTTCGCGGACAGGTACCCGTAGAGCACGTTGCGGGGCGTCTCCCCCGGCCGGGTCTGCGGGATGAACGACGACGTCAGGCTGAACGACGGCTGGTCCGAGCCGGGCACCTGCAGCGAGAGGTAGTAGGGCGGTTGCGGCACGGCGGTAGAGCTGGTCGGGTCGTTGGGCACCGACCAGACGTCGTTCTGCTGGTAGAAGTCCACGGCACTGGTCACGTGGTAGCTGGCGAGCAGGCCACGCTGGACCTTGAACAGGTCCTCGGGGTACCGCACGTGTGCCATCAGCTGGCCGGACATCTCGCTGTACGGCTTCAGCGTGGTCGGGAAGACCTTCTGCCAGGCCTTGAGGATCGGGTCCTGGTCGTCCCACGCGTAGAGGTCCACGGACCCGTCGTACGCGTCGACCGTGGCCTTGACCGAATTGCGGATGTAGTTGACGTTGTTCGCCGGCAGGGCGGCGACCCGCCCGTCCGCGGTCTGCGAATCGCGGGTGACGGAGTCCAGCTGCTGCTGCGTCGAGTACGGGAAGGACGAGCTGGTCGTGTACCCGTCCACGATCCACTTGACCCGGCCGTCGATGATCGCCGGGTAGGGCTTGCCGTCGACCGTCAGGTACGGCGCGAGCTTCTCGACCCGCTCCCGGGGGTCACGGTCGTAGAGGATCTGCGAGTCCGCGTTCACGGCGTCCGAGAGGAGCAGGTCGGAGGACTGGAACTTCAGGGAGTAGAGCAGCTTGTTGAAGAAGTTGCCGACGCCGGGCCCCCCGTTGCCGCTGAACGTGTTGAAGGTGTCCTCGGTCGAGCCCTGCTGCTGCGGCCGGTCCAGCTCCCGCGGGGACGAGCCCTCCGATCCGCCCACGATGGAGTACTCCGGGGAGTTCTCGCCGAAGTAGATGCGCGGCTCGTAGGTCTCGTCGTTGCCGAGCGTCCCGCTACTGGGGATCCCGGCGAGCAGGAACTCCGGCTTGCCGTCGGCGGCCACCCGGTTGCCGGCCGCGGCGACGACGCCGTAGCCGTGGGTGTAGACGATGTGCTGGTTGTACCAGCCACTGATGTTGTCCGGCCGCAGTTCGCGGACCGCGACGACCGTGTCCTGTGTCTTGCCGTCCACCGCGTACCGGTCGACGTCGAGCAGCCCCGAGAACTGGTAGTAGGGCCGGAACTGCTCCAGCTGCGAGAACGCCGCGGAGATCAGGTTGGGGTCCAGCAGGCGGATGCTGGCGGTGGTCTGCGCGTCCTGCCGCAGCGCACCCGCGCTGGTGTTCGTGGTGGCCTTGTACTCCTGCGACTGGACCGCGTCCAGTCCGTACGCCTGCCGGGTCAGGTCGATGTTGCGCTGGATGTACGGCTGCTCGAAGGTCTGCTCGGACGGGGTGACCTGGAAGCGCTGCACCACCCACGGGTAGACGCCGCCGGCCAGGATCGCGGTGATGATCAGGCCCACGGTGCCGATCAGCGGCAGCCTCCAGCGCCCGATCACCGCGGCGACGATGAACAGCACCGCCACGATCACCGCGGCGATCGCGAGCACGGCCTTCGTGGGGATGACGGCGTTGACGTCGGTGTACAGGGCCCCGGCCACCCGGCCCGACGTGCTCTGCAGGGTGGCGTACCGGTCGAGCCAGAAGTTGACCGCCTGCAGCAGCAGGAACGCGGCCGCGACGACGGCGATGTGCACGCGCGCCGGCCGCGCGATGGCCACCCCGCGCTCGTGCAGCCGGATCCCGCCGTACAGGTAGTGGGTCACGATGCCGAGGACCCCGGCCACGAGGACGACGCTGACCAGCAGGCCGGAGAGGAAACCGAGGAACGGCAGCGTGTTGAGGTAGAAGCTGTAGTCCATCCCGAACTGCGGGTCGGTCTGCCCGAACGGCTCCTGGTTGAAGAACAGCAGGATCCGCTGCCACTGGGACGCCGCGGCGGTGCCCGCGAAGATGCCGAACACGATGGGCACGCCGATCATGGCCAGCCGGCGCACCGGCTCGAAGCTCGCCTGGTACCGGGCGAGGTTGTCGGGCGTGCCCTCCTCCGGCGCGTACACCGGGCGGGCCCGGTAGGCGACGGCCATGCTGGCGTACACCCCGAGCGCCATGATCAGGAACCCGGCGAGGAAGACCCCGAGCCGGGTGAGGTTCTCCTTGAGGAACACCTCGAGGTAGCCGAGCTGGCTGTACCAGAGGACGTCGGTGTACACCTGGCTCAGCAGGACGATGGCCCCGATGATGACCGCGACGATGACGATCGTGGGAATCAGGGCGGAGCGACGCCGCCCCGATCGCGGTCTGCTCTGACGTGGCTGGGGGGTTGCTCCGAAAGTCACTGCGATCCTTGATGTCGAGGCGACGCCGGGGTCGGGTCGTCCTGGTGCCATTCTGCCCGGGCCGCGGTCCCAGCTCCAAGCCACGGCGGCCTCGGCCCCCGGCGGGGTCCTATCCGCAGCGGGGCAGCGCGCCCAGGTCGCCGCCGGCCGCCGCCGTCTCCACCGCGCGGACCGCGCCGGCGAGCGTGTCCACCCGCACCACCCGCAGGCCGTCCGGGACGTGCCCGACGACGTCGGAGCAGTTGGCCCCGGGGGCGAGGAACAGCTGCGCGCCCGCGTCCTGGGCGCCCTCCATCTTCTGGGCGATGCCGCCGATGGCGCCGACGGTCCCGTCCGCGCTGATGGTGCCGGTGCCGGCGATGTGCCGGCCACCCGCGAGCGCGCCCGGAGTGATGGTGTCGATGATGCCCAGGGCGAACATCATGCCGGCGCTGGGGCCGCCCACGTTGTCCAGGGCGATGGTGACGGAGAAGGGGAACCGGTACGTCGCGGCCAGCTGGACGCCCAGCTGCCAGGTGCCGCCCTCCCCCTGCGCCGGGGTGACGCGCTCCGTGCGGGTCGCGCCGTCGTTGCGCACGCGCAGGGCGACGGGCGAGCCCGCGGCCGCCGCCACGGCGGAGCGGACGTCCTCGATGCCGGTCACGGCGCGCCCGCCCACCGTCTCCAGCACGTCGCCGTCCCGCAGCCGGCCGGCGGCCGGGGTGCCGTCGACGACGTTTGCGACGGTCAGGGTGCGGTCGAACGCGATCTTCTCGTGGGCCAGGGCCGCGGCGACGGCCTCCTGCTGGGAGCTCGTCATGGCCGCGGAGTTGGACTGCTCCACCTGCTCCGCGGTGACGTCGGGCGGGTAGAGCAGCTCGGTCGGCACCACGGACCGGGTCGGGTCCAGCCAGGCGCCGAGCGCGTCGACCGCGTTGAGGGCGCCGTTCGGGCCGCCGTTGACGTACACGGTGGTCAGATCCAGGTTGCCGGTCGTCGGGTAGCTGGCGCGGCCGTCCACGGTGATCAGGCGGTGGCCGTCGACGGTGCCCACCGTGTTGAACGTCGGGCCCGGGGACTCGGCGACGAAGGGCGCCGGCAGGGCCAGGGCGAGGGCGGTGCACAGGACGGCGACGGTGGTGCTCGCGCCCAGCGGCGTCGGGCGCCGACGTGAACGCAGGCCGCCCAGCGCCGCGGCCAGTGGTCCGCGACGGCGGGGGTCGCCGCCGGCAGTGCCGGGGCCGACGGCGACGTCGTCCGGTCGGGCGGCCGGGCTCGCGCCGGCCCGCTGGTCGCTGCTCACGGGAGGTGGATCCTCATCTGCGCCGGTGATCGTCGTCCCGGCCGCGCCCGGATGGTCGGCGCGGCGGCTCAGCGCACCCCACAGGGTACCGCCCGTCGCTGGGGCCGCCGCCCGGCCGTCCCGAACGGCCGCCCCCATCGCCGTCGAGTTCCCGGCTCCGCCCGCGGCGAACGGGACGGCTTCGGGCAGACACCGCGGACCCGCCGCAGGTAACGTGAACGCATCGACCGGGCGGCCGGAGCGGGCGACCATCCCCACCGCCCGACCGCCGGCATCGTTCTGACGGCATGCCGGTGCAGCCCGCCACGACCGGACACGAGGACGGTACCCGCATGAGTTCCCAGCACGGCAACGACGACGACACTCCGCAGGACCCGCTGTCGGAGATGCTGTCCAAGCTGCTCGGCGGCAACCTGGAGGGCTTCGACCCGGCCGAACTGGCGCGTGCCGCGGGCATGCCGTCCGACCCCAACACCCTGGCCATGATGTTCCAGCAGGTGCAGGCGATGATGAGCGCCTCGGGTGACTCCCCCGTCAACTGGCAGCTGGCGCACGAGAGCGCCCGCCGCGGCGCCGCTGCCAGGACCGACCCCTCCGTCTCCGCCTCCCAGCGGCGAGATGTCGAGGAGGCGCTCCGGGTCGCCGAGCTCTGGCTCGACCCGGTGACCGACTTCCCCGGCACCGGCCTCACCGGCCGCGCCTGGTCCCGCGCCGAATGGGTCGAGGCCACCATGGGCACCTGGAAGCAGATGACCGAGCCGGTGGCCAACAGCATCGCCACCGCGCTGACGCAGGCCATGACCGAGCAGATGCCCGAGGAGATGGCCGGCATGATGGGGGGCGCCGGCTCCATGATCCGCAATCTCGGCGGCGCCCTCTTCGGTATGCAGCTCGGGCACGCGGTCGGCGAACTCGCCGGCGACGTCGTCTCCGCGTCCGAGATCGGCATCCCGCTCGCGGAGGGCACGATGGCGCTACTGCCCGCCAACGTCGCCGCCTTCGGTGAGGGCCTGGACCTCGACGAGTCCCAGGTGCGGCTGTATCTGGCCGTACGGGAGGCCGCGCACGCGCGCCTCTTCGTGCACGTCCCGTGGCTGCGCTCGCACGTGCTCGGCATCATCGGCAGCTACGCCCGCGGCATCCACATCGACACCGCCCGGATCGAGGACGCCGCCCGGCAGATCGACCCGTCGAACCCGGAGTCCGTCCAGGAGGCCCTGTCCGGCGGCATGTTCACGCCCGAGCGCACCCCGGAGCAGGAGGCCGCCCTCGCGCGGCTCGAGACGGCGCTGGCGTTGATCGAGGGCTGGGTGGACGAGGCCACCGCGGCCGCCACCACCAACCTGCCCGCCGCGGCCGCCCTGCGGGAGGTGGTCCGGCGCCGGCGGGCGACCGGCGGTCCCGCCGAGCAGGCGTTCGCGTCCCTCGTCGGCCTCGAACTGCGGCCGCGGCGGCTGCGGGACGCCGCCGCTCTGTGGGCCGCCCTGACCGAGGAGCGCGGCGCGGAGGGTCGGGACGCCGTCTGGGCGCACCCCGACCTGCTGCCCACCCCCGAGGACCTCGACCACCCCGCCGACTTCACGGCTCGCAGTCAGCAGCGGGCCGCGGCGGATGCCGACGTCGACGCGGCCCTGGAGAAGCTGCTCGCCGGCGGGTTCGACGAGAAGCCGGCCACCGCGGAGGACGCCGTCGCCACGGACGAGGACGAACTGCCCGGGCAGGAGTCCCTGTTCGACGTGGACCCGGACGCGGCGGCGGGCACCGATCCCGGTGACGCCCCGGCCGCGCCGGCCGACGATCCGTCCGATGAGCCGGGTGCCGGACCGGATGCCGATTCCGACGGTGGCCCCGAGCGGCCCCGGGGCTGAGGCCGACTCGGTTCGACCGGTTCGCCCCGCCGAGCGACCCGGACGCGTGAGAGCCGGCAGGAGCTCCGTTCGCGCGCGCCTGATCGTCAACCCGACGGCCCGCCGCGGCCGTGCGGCGGCGACGGCACCCCGCGTCGAGGACGTCCTGCGGTCCCACGGGTGGGCCGTGCAGACCACCCTGACCACCTCGGCCCGGCACGCCGTCGAGGTGGCCGAGCGCGCCGACCCCGAGGACCTGCTGGTGGCGCTGGGCGGCGACGGGCTGCTGGCCCGGGTGGCCGAGGGCGCTCTGGCCAGCGGGGCGCTCGTGGCGCCCCTGCCCGCGGGCCGGGGCTGCGACTTCATCCGCGCCATCGGCGGCTCGCGGGACCCGATGATCGCGTGCGCGGCACTGCCGGCGGCCGTGGAGACCCGCGTGGACGTGGGCCTGGCCGGGGACCGGCCGTTCCTCGGTGTCGCCACCGTCGGCTACGACTCTGCCGCCAACCGTTACGCGAACGCCGCGCCGGCGGCGGTGCCGTCCGCACTGGTGTACGCCTGGGGCGGCGCCCGAGCGCTCGCGACCACCCGGGCCACCCGCTGGTCCGTCGACGTGGACGGACGCGCCCACGAGTTCGACGGCTGGAACGTCGCCATCGGCAACTCGGGCCGGTATGGGGCGGGCATGAAGGTCAACCCCGCCGCCAGCCTGACCGACGGGCTCCTCGACGTCACCACGGTGGAGGGGCTCCCCCGCTGGCGCTACCCTTTCCTGCTGCCCCGGCTGTACGCCGGCAGCCACATCGACGGCGTCACGCTGCGGGCCGACCGGGGCGCCGCGATCACCGTCCACGCCCCCGCGCGGCAGACCGTGTACGCGGACGGCGACGTCGTCGGTCGGACGCCGATGACGTTCACCGTGCTGCCCGGCGCGTTGCGGGTTCTCTCCGCTACCGTCTGATCACCACCACCTCCGGCACCACCACCGATCGCAGGAGTGTTCCGATGTCCGCCAGCCCCACCGTCACCCCCGCCGAGCCGCTCGCCGGGGCACGCGCCCGATTCCGCGCCGAGGCCCTCACCCGCGTGCTCACCGGTACCGGGGTTCCCGTGGTGGTCCGCGCCCCGGGTGACGGCACGCGGCTCGGCTCCGTGCCCACCCACCGGCAGGACGAGGTGGCCGGGGTGGTGGCCGGCGCCCGCGCGGCGCAGCGGGACTGGGCCGCGCGGCCGGTGCGGGAGCGTGCCCGCGTGATCCGCCGGTTCGGCGAGCTGGTCCACCGGCACCGGGAGACGGTCCTCGACGTCATCCAGGCCGAGACGGGCAAGTCCCGGGTCCACGCGCTCGAGGAGATGATGGACGTCGCCCTGGTGGCCGGCCACGACGCCCGGACGGCGCCGGGCATCCTGCGGGATCGCCGGCGGGCCGGGGCTTTCCCCGTCCTGACCCGGACGCGGGAGGTGCGCCACCCCCGCGGCGTGATCGGCATCATCGCCCCCTGGAACTACCCGTTCGCGCTCGCCGGCAGCGACGCGGTCCCCGCGCTGCTGGCGGGCAACGCGGTGGTGATCAAGCCGGACGCGCAGACCCCGTTCAGCGCCCTCACCGTCGTACGGCTCCTGCGTGAGGCGGGGCTGCCCGAGGCCGTGATGCAGGTGGTGACCGGGCCCGGCGACGTCATCGGCCCGGCCCTGATCGATGCGGTCGACTACGTGATGTTCACCGGGTCGACCGCGACCGGCACCACCGTGGCCCAGCGCTGCGCGTCCCGGCTGATCGGTTGCTCGGCCGAGCTGGGCGGGAAGAACCCGCTGCTGGTGCTCGAGGACGCCGACGTCCAGCGCGCCGCCGAGGGCGCCGTCCGGGCGAGCTTCTCCAACGCCGGCCAGCTGTGCATCAGCATGGAGCGGATCTACGTCCCGCAGCGCCTCGCCGCCGACTTCACCGCCGCGTTCGTGGCGGCCACCGCCCGGCTGCGGCTCGGCGTGGGGCCGTCGTGGGAGTACGACGTCGGCTCCCTGATCTCCACGGCCCAGCGGGACCGCGTCCAGCGGCACGTCGACGACGCCGTCGCCCGCGGCGCCCGCGTGCTGACCGGCGGCCGCCCCCGGCCGGACCTCGGTCCCGCCGTGTTCGAGCCGACCGTCCTGGCCGACGTGCCCCCCGACGCCCTTGCCGCCCGGGAGGAGACCTTCGGTCCGGTGGTGAGCATCCACGTCACCAGCGGTGACGAGGAGTCGATCGCGCGGGCCAACGACAGTGCCTACGGCCTCAACGCCAGCGTGTGGGGTTCCGCCCGGCGCGGTGCCGACGTCGCCCGGCGGCTCGAGGTCGGCACGGTCAACGTGAACGAGGGCTACGCCGCGGCCTGGGCGTCGTACGCGGCGCCGATGGGCGGCTGGAAGGCCTCGGGCCTGGGTCGTCGCCACGGCCGGGAGGGCCTGGAGAAGTACACCGAGTCGCAGACCGTCGCCACGCAACGGTGGCGTCCGATCGGCCCCTGGCCGGGGATGAGCAACACCGCGTACTACCGGGTCATCAGCACCGCGGCCGGCGTGCTGCGCCGCGTGCGCTGACCCGGTCCCTCACCCGCAGCACTCGTCAGCATCCCGAAGGAGCGACCCCATGGCTCGAGGCCAGCACCTGGACGGCGCCCGCGTCCTCATCACCGGCGGCGGCTCCGGCATCGGCCGTCGGATGGCGATCGAGGCGGCGCGGCGCGGCGCCCACGTGATCCTCTGGGATCTGTCCGCATCGGCCGCCGAGTCCGTGTGCGCCGAGATCACCGCGGCCGGCGGCACCGCCGGGCACCACGCCGTCGACGTCGCCGACCGGGACGCCGTCACGGCGGCGGCCGCCACGGTGATCGCGGAGATCGGGGGCGTCGACGTCGTGATCAACAACGCCGGCGTCGTCTCGGGATCCCGCTTGCTCGACACCCCCGAGACCTCCATCGAGCGCACGTTCGACGTCAACGTCCTCGCCCTCTTCTGGGTCACCCGGGCCTTCCTGCCGGGGATGATCGACCGCCGTCGTGGCACCGTCGTGACGATCGCGAGCGCCGCCGGCCTGGTGGGCGTGGCCCGGCAGACCGACTACTCGGCCAGCAAGTGGGCGGCGATCGGATTCACCGAGTCGCTGCGCAGCGAGCTGCGCTCCGACGGGCACCCGGTGAGCACCCTGACCGTGTGCCCCTACTACGTCGACACGGGCATGTTCGCCGGCGTCACCACCCGGTTCCCGCGCCTCCTGCCGATCCTGAAGGAGGACGACGTCGCCCGCCGCACCGTGGAGGCCATCGAACGCGGCCGCGAGCAGCTGATCATGCCCCCGCTCGCCGCGGTGATGCCGGGGATCCGGCTGCTGCCGGTCCCCCTCGTCGACAAGGTGACGGACTTCTTCGGCATCAACCGGACCATGGACCACTTCACCGGGCGGACCGGCCAGGCCGCCCGGCGGGACTGACCCGACGGACCGGGTACCGCGTCAGTCCTCGGCGTGCTCACCGGTGAGCCCGCGCCGGGCGGCGAACGAGGCGCCCTCGAGGAACGCCCTGGCCTCCGCCAGCCGCGGGTAGCCGGCCAGCAGCGCCTGGAAGCGCGGCCCGTGCCCCGGTTCGATCAGGTGCGCCAGCTCGTGCAGCAGGACGTAGTCGACTACCCAGTCCGGCATGCCCTGCAGCTGGGTGGACAGCCGGATCGTGCCCCGGCTCGGGGTCGCCGACCCCCAGCGGGTCGACTGATTGGCGACCCAGCGCACGGACACCGGCCGGGCCCGGCCGCCGAGGTACCGGCCGGACAGGGCCTCGGCCCGGGCGGCCAGGCCTCCCGGCCCGTGCTCCGCGGCCTGCCGGTCGCGCTGCGCGGTCAGCCTCGCCACCATGGTCGCCACCCACGCGCGCTCCTGCGCGGGGGTGCCCGACGCCGGGACCGAGACCACGATGCGCCCGTCCCGCCACACCGCGCTGATGGTCCGGCGCCGCTTCGCGGACCGGCGCACCTCGACGGGGGGATCGGCGGGCTCACCGGCCGGCCCGGGGGTGGGCGCCGGCGTGCGGTTCGGGGACGGGTGGTGCGGTGGAGTCACCGAGCCACCGTATCCCGCACCTCCGACCGTGCTCGGCGCACCTGTGGACAAGCAGCGCGGCCGGGTTCGCCGCTGTGGCAGGCTGACCGGCAGGCGGCCGGACGGGGTGGTCGCGGAACGGACCGGGGGCGGACGATGCACATCAATCCGGGGCTGCGGGTGGTGCGCCGCAGTGCGACCTGCATGCAGATCGGCGTCGACGGCGGGCTGCTGCTCGACGGGCTGACCGGGAGCGACTGCGCGGTGGTCGAGGGCCTGCGCATCGACCGGGACCCGGCGGGCCTGGCCGAGCTCGCCCACCGCCACCGCGTCGACCGGCGGCGGGTGACCGAGCTGGTGGGCGCGCTCGAGCCCGTGCTGCTGCCCTCGGTCGAGGCACCGGGCGGGCTGCGCGCCGATCGGCTGACCGGGGAACTGGCGCAGCTGCGGGCGCTGCACCGGCGGGACGCCTCGGCCGTGCTCGCCCGTCGGTCCGCCGCCGTCGTGCGGGTGCGTGGCACCGGTGCCCTGGCGACCGCCGTGCTCACCGGGCTGGCGGCCGCGGGCGTCGGCCGGCTCGTCGCGGACGACGGTCCGCCGATCACGGCCGCGGAGATCGGGCCCGGCGGCGCCGGCCTGGCCCACCTGGGCGTGGACCGGCGGGTGGCGTTGCGGCAGACGGTGCGGGCGGTGGCGCCGGACGGCGTCCTGGACTGCGTCGCCGACCGGGCTGTCGACGCGGGTGTCCCGGAGTCCGCCGGCGCGCCGGACCTGATCGTGGTCACCGCGATCGACGTGCTGCCCCCGCGGGCCCGGGGAGGTGGCGCGGACGGGGACGTCGTGCTCCCGGTGATCGTGCGGGAACACGACCATGTCGTCGGGCCGCTCGTGGTGCCGGGCGTGACGGCCTGCCTGGACTGTCAGGATCGGCACCGGGCCGCCGCGGACGCCGCGTGGCCGCGGATCCGTGCCCAGCTCGCGGCGGCCGCGGCGACGGCCGGCCCGGCGGCGGCGACGTCGTTCGTGCCCGTCACCGCGGCGCTGGCGGTGGAGCAGGCGCTCGCCCTGCTCGACGGGGAGCACCGGCCGGCCTGCTGGTCGGCCGAGCTGGTGCTGCGGATCGCCGACGGCCGGGTGAGCCGGCGGCCGTGCCGGCCGCACCCGGACTGCCCGTGTGCCTGGGCACCGGTCGGCCCGGACCCGGCCGACGGCGTCGGCGCGGCCCGTTCTTCCGGCCCGGACCGCGGCCCCCGCCCGCGGCGGGGTCAGGGCGTGCGCAGCACCGTCAGCACGGCCTCCCCGTAGCGCTCGAGCTTGGCCGGGCCCACCCCGGTGATGCCGGCCAGTTCCTCGGCGCTGCCGGGCATCCGCTCGGCGATGGCCATCAGCGTCGCGTCGGTGAACACGACGTAGGCCGGCACGGACCCCTGCTTCGCGGTCTCGCTGCGCCACGTCCGCAGCGCCTCGAACACCTTCTCGTCGTAGCCGGGCGGGCAGGTGGCGCATCGGCCGGTCTTGCGCTCGGCGCCCGTCGTGAGCACCGTGCCGCAGACCCGGCAGTGCAGCACCGCGGCCGTCCTCCGCCGCGGTGCCGGGGTGCGGGCGGCGCCGGCCGCGCGGGAGCGGGTGGCCGCGGGCGCGAGCCCGTCGAGGAACCGGGACGCGGTCCGGTGCCCGCGTCCGCCGGGGCTGCGGGCGAGCGACCAGCTCAGGTCGAGGTGGCGCCGGGCGCGGGTGATGCCGACGTACAACAGCCGGCGTTCCTCGTCGATCTCGGCCTGGTCCTCGGCGAACGTGATGGGCATCAGCCCCTCGGTCAGGCCGGTGAGGAAGACGGCGTCCCACTCCAGGCCCTTGGCGGAGTGCAGGGAGGCGAGGGTGACGCCGTCGACCGTGGGGGCGTGCTGGGCGGCGGCCCGTTCGTCGAGCTCGCGGACGAGATCGGCCAGCTCGAACCGCTGCCCGTGGGCCGTGCGCTCGGCGGCCAGTTCGCCGGCGAGCGAGACGAGGGCGGCCAGGGACTCCCACCGTTCCCGCACGGCCCCGCCCTGGCTGGGCGCCTGGTCCTGGTAGCCGAGGGAGGAGAGCACGTCCTTGACGGTGGCGGGCACGTCCGCGCCGTCTCGCTCACCCGGCTCGTCCTCGGGTCCGGGGCGGGCGCCCTCGACCGCGCGGGCCGCGGCCCGCAGCTGCAGGATCGCCTCGCGCACCTCGCGCCGGGCGAAGAACCGCTCGCCACCGCGGAGCTGATAGCCGATCGAGGCCGCCGCGAGCGCCTGCTCGAACGCCTGGGACTGGCCGTTGGTCCGGAACAACACGGCGATCTGGCTGGCCGGCACCCCGGACTCGATGAGCGCACCGATCCGAGCCGCGACGCCGGCGGCCTCCGCCTCGTCGTCCGGGTACTCGGTGAATCGGGGGTCCGGCCCCGCTCCGGGTTGGGAGACCAGCCGCAGGGGCTCGCTCCACGTCCCGCCGGCGGACCCGCCGCGCCGGGCGGTCAGCAGCCGGTTGGCCAGGGACACGACCGGTTCGGTGGAGCGGTAGTTGCGGATCAGCTCCACCACCTGCGCGTTCGGGTAGCGGCTGCGGAACTGCAGCAGGAACCGGGACGTGGCGCCGGTGAACGAGTAGATGGTCTGGCTGGCGTCGCCGACCACGCACAGGTCGTCCCGGCCGCCCAGCCACAGGTCGAGCAGGCGCTGCTGCAGCGGGGAGACGTCCTGGTACTCGTCGACGACGAAATGCCGGTACTGCTCGCGAACGGTGGCGGCGACCTTGGCGTCCTCCTGCAGGATGCCGACGGTGATGAGCAGGACGTCTTCGAAGTCGATGACGTTCCGGTCCGCCTTGACGTCCTCGTAGGACTGGAACAGGCGGGTCATGGTGGTCGCGGAGAAGCCGCCGGGCTCGCCACGGCCGGCCGCGGAGCCCAGGTAGGTGTCCGGGGTGAGCATGCTGACCTTCGCCCACTCGATCTCCGAGGCGACGTCGCGCAGGCTCGCCCGGTCCGTGGTCAGCTGCAGGCGGCGGGCCGCCTCGGCGATCAGGTTCGCCTTGTGGTCCAGCAGGCCGGGCAGCTGCCCGCCCACGGCCTGCGGCCAGAAGAACTGCAGCTGGCGCAGGGCGGCGGCGTGGAAGGTGCGGGCCTGCACGGCCGGGACGCCGAGCGTGCGCAGCCGGGTCCTCATCTCGGCGGCGGCGCGCGCGGTGAACGTCAGGGCGAGGGTGCGCTGGGGGGCGAAGGCACCCGTGTGCACCCCGTGGGCGATGCGGTGCGTGATGGCGCGGGTCTTGCCGGTGCCGGCGCCGGCCAGCACGCACACCGGACCCTGCAGGCTGGTGGCCACCTGCCGCTGTTCGTCGTCGAGCCCGGCGAGGATGGTCGCCGCGGTGTCGATGGGTTCCGGTGTCTCGGGCCCCGGGTGCTGGGGTACCGCGCTCACCACGAGCCCTCCGGGTCGGCCAGCGGTTCGCCGTACCAGTGCTCGATCAGCCGGCGGGCGATCGAGACGGTGCCGGGCAGCCGCACCTCGCCGGCGCCGACCGCGGCGGCCAGCTCGTCGCGCGTGAACCATCGCAGGTCGAGGATCTCGACGCCGTCCGGCACGGCCCGGGTGCCGGTGGCGTGGGCCGTGAATCCGAGCATCAGGGAGCACGGGAAGGGCCACGGCTGGGAGCCGAGGTAGCGGGGCCGGTCGACGTCGATGCCGGCCTCCTCCCCGATCTCCCGCACGACGGCGGCCTCGAGGGACTCGCCGGGTTCGACGAATCCGGCGAGCGTGGAGAACCGGTTGGCGGGCCACTGCGCGGACCGGCCGAGCAGCAGCCGGTCGTCGTCGTCGATGACGGTGCAGATGATGGCCGGGTCGGTGCGCGGGAAGTGCTGGGAGCCGTCGGCGGTGCAGCGCCGCACCCAACCGCCCTCGATCACCTCGGTGGTGGCCCCGCAGCGCGGACAGTGGGTGTGCACGCGGTGCCAGTGGTGCAGCGCGAGGGATTCCACGAACAGCCCGGCCTCGACGGTGTCCAGATCGTCGGCGGCGTCGCGCAGGCCACGCCACTGCGCTCCGGGGACCACCGCGCCGGCGTGGTCGTCCTGGTAGACGCCGGCGTCGGCCGGCCCGGCGGACTCGCTGCCGGGCACCTGGACCAGCACGACGTCGGTGCCGGCGGGCACGAGCCCGGCGGCGGTGGTGGCCCCGAGGTAGAGCGGTGGGGTGCCGTCGCTCGCGGGGGCGTCCTCGAGCAGCAGGAGGTGGCCGTCGCGGATCGGGGCCTGCCCGTCGCGCAGCGGCAGATACCGGGTGGTGGGCGACGACGCGAGGGTGCGGAACAGGTCCGGGTCGCTCCGGCGTTCGCCGCGCCGGTCGACCCCGGCCCGGGAGAGCAGCAGCGAGGCGTTGACGGTGGGGGCGGTCTCGCTCGCCGGACGGGCCACGGGCGGGGTCGGGGAGGGATCGCTGGTCGTCATCTCTCTACCGTACGCAGCCGTCCCGACAGAACGCATGCCGCGGGAGCCCGGAGGGGCGGGATCTCGGTCACGCCCGGCGACTCGCCGCCGGTGCACGTGGGCCTCACCGGCCACCCGGCATACGGTGGAGGGGTGAGACGTACCCCTGAGCAACTGGCGGCGATCGCGAGCGCTGCCGTGCCGCTGCTCTCCGCGCGTGCGGTGGCGGCGGAGCCGGACGACGCGGCCGACTTCGACGCCGCGCTGATCCGGGACGGTGCCGACCGCACCTGGCGGGTCCGCTCCCCCAAGCACCCGGAGGCGAGCCTGCGACTCGAGAACGAGCTCACCGTGCTGCGCTCGTTCACCCCGGCCGTCCGCGCCGACCTGCCGTTCGAGCTGCCCACGGTGGCCGGCACCGTCCGGCAGGGTCCGCTGACGACGTTCGTGTACTCACACCTGCCCGGAGCCCGGCTGCGGATCGACGACGTGCGCTCCCGCAGTGTCGCCCCGGCCGTGGGCCGCGCCCTGGCCGCCGTGCACGGGCTGCCGCACGACCTGGTCGAGGACGCCGGACTGCCCGCGTACGCGGCCAACGAGTTCCGGCAGCGGCGCCTGAACGAACTGGACCAGGCGGCCTCCACCGCCCGGATCCCCGCCCGGTTGCTGCGCCGGTGGGAGGACGCCCTCGAGGACGTCAGCCTGTGGCGGTTCGCGCCGACGGTCGTGCACGGGGACCTGCACGAGGACCACGTCCTGGTCGACGGCGACCGGGTGACCGCGGTGTCCGGCTGGACCGACCTGCACGTCGGCGATCCCGCGGACGACTTCGCGTGGCTGGTGGCCTGCAACGACCAGTCGTTCGTGGAGATCGTCCTCGAGGCGTACTCGATGGCGCTGCCCGAGCCCGAGGACCCGCACCTGATGCACCGCGCGGCCCTGTCCGCCGAGTTCGCGCTGGCCAAGTGGCTGGTGCGCGGGGTGACGCTGGATGATGCCGGCATGGTCGCGGAGGCCCGGCACATGCTGGACGAGCTCGACCGCGACGTCGAGCGCACCGGCGGCTGGGAGCTGACCAGCCCGCCGCCCGAGGTCACCGAGGTTCCCGACGAGCAGGCGGCGGCCGCGCCGGGGAGCACCCCGGAGGTGTTCGCCCACCCGGCGGCAGGCGACCCGGCGGGCGACACACCCGACGGCGTGATGTCGACCGGCGCCACCGCGGTCAGCCCCTCAGCGGCCACCGCGGACGCCGGCACACCGCGGCCGACGGCGGCGACGCGGGTGACCGAACCCGACGCGGTGACCACCCGGCACCCCGTCATCGCCCGCCCCGGCACCGAGCCCGAGCCGGTGGCGCCGCCCGCCATGCCCACCGCACCGCCGTCCATCCCGGTCACGGGGACGGCCGACCACGGCACGGACTCCAACACCGACACCGCCGACCGCGGCGCGGACCCGGCGACCGTGGCCGACGGCGGCTCCTCCCCCGCGGCCCGGCTGGCCGGTGCGACGGCTGTCCGGGACCCGGAGGACTACCGGCACTGACACCGGATCCCCTGCCTCACCGGAGTGTCCCGGGACCGGGCACCCCTACGCGCCCGCCGACAGCCCATCCGGCTCCGACCCCTCCGGCTCCGACCCGGCGGCGTCGGGCCCGCTCGCGGGCGCCGGGCCGCCGGCGTCGGGGCCGGCCGCCGCTCGCAGGCGCCGCCCGGGTCACCCCGCGAGAACGAGCTGCTCGACCACCCGCGCCAGGTCGGCACGCTGATCCGCCGTCAGCCCCCGGAGCGGCAGCGGTAGGCAGTCGACCGGTGCCAGCCCCAGGTGCTCGGCGACCGCGGCGATCACCCGGATACTGCCGTACGCGGCGAACAACGCCCACAGCGGCTGCAGCCGCGCCGATTCGGCCGTTGCCTCCTCCGGCCGGCCCTGCCGCACGGCGTCGGTGATCCGCCGGGCCGGGACGGGCAGGGTGCCGGCGAGCACGGAGTACCAGGCGTCGCACCCCGCGGTGAGGCCGGCCGCGGCGCGCGCGTCCCCCGAGACGCCGATCGTCACGTGCTCCGGCAGGACCGAGCGGATCGCCCGCACGTGGTCACGGGCCCGGTCGGGGTCCTCGGGCACGCCGGGGATCTTGATCGAGGCGATGCCTGGCAGCGCGCCGATCCGGGCGTAGAGGTCGAGCGAGAAGGTGACGCGGGTGGTCGTCGGGTTGTCGTAGACGATCACCGGCAGGGCCGTCGCCGCCGTGACGTCCCGATACAGCCCCACCACCTCGTCGTCGGTGAGCGGTTGGTACGTCAGCGGCGCCAGCAGCAGTCCCGCGGCACCGGCCCGCTGCGCCGCCTCCGCGTGCGCGACGGCGTGCGCCGTCCGCAGCGCACCGATGCCCACGACGACCGGGACGTCCCCGGCGTGGTCGACGGCCAGCCGGGCGACGTGGGCGCGCTCCGCGGCATCGAGGTAGGCGGCGGAGCCGGTCGACCCGAGGGCGGTGATGGAGTCGACCCGCGCCGCCGTCAGGCGGTCGATCAGGCGCACGAACGCCGCGTCGTCCACGGTCTCGCCACCGCGACCGTCACGACGCAGCGGGGTGAGGGGGAACGCGCTCAGGCCCGTGAACATCGCGGTCAGGTCCTTCCGTGACGGGGTTGCCGGTCACCCCGGAGGAGGCGACCCCTCGACCGTAGCCCGGGCCGACCGCCACCACCTCGTGCGGTGGCATCACGCGGCGCCGGGGGCCCTGTGCGAGCGCCCGGGTTCGCGCGTGCCCGGCCGACCGGCTGGCCGGGCGTCAGCCCGCGGCCGGGAACGCCGCCGCCACGATCCGCTCCAGGGCGGCCTCGTCCGCCAGCACGGGCAGGCGCACCTCACGGCCGTGGGAGACGTAGAAGAACGCCGCGTCCACGTCGGCGAGCGGCACGTCGTGCAGCCGCGACCAGGCCAGCCGGTACAGGGCCAGCTGCACCGCCTTGTTCGCCAGGTCCCGGCCGGTGGGGACCTGGCCGGTCTTCCAGTCGATCAGGTCCCAGTGCCCGGTGACGTCGCGGAACACCGCGTCGATCCGCCCGCGCACGACGACGGAGCCGACCCGCGTCTCCACGGGCGCCTCGACGGCGGCCGGGATCATCGACGCGAAGCGGGACGCCTGGAACGCGGCGATCATGCCGGGCAGGTCGTGGCCGGCGTCGACGTGGGCGTCGGCCTGGCCGGGGACGTCCCCGAGGTCGAGCATCCCCGGCTCGCCGTACCACTCCTCCACCCAGGCGTGGAAGGCGGTTCCCTTGCGCGCGGCCGGGGACGGCCGGCGCGGGACGGGCCGGCGCAACCGGGCGAGCACACCGGCCGCGTCGTCATCCAGGTCGACCAGCGTGGACGCGGAGATGTGCGTCGGCGGCTGGGCCTGCGCGGTGTTCGGCGGGGTGAGGAACCGTTCCAGGAGCACGGTAGTCTCCTGCTCCCACCGGGCGCTCCCTGGCGGGGCCTCCTCCCGGCGGGGAGGGACCGTGCCCGACGCACCGGCCAGCACCTCGAGCACCTCGTCGGCCGCGCGCTGCAGGGCAGGACGGCGGCTGGTGCCGGGACGCAGCCGGCGGCCCTCGGCGTCCACCGGGGAGTCGAGCGGGTCGTAGGGCCACCGGGCCGTCTCGGGCCGGTCGGCGTGCGGGTTGGCGGTCCCGGCGTCGTCGACCCAGGTGCCGCGGACGACGGCGGGGTCCTCCCCTTCCGTCAGCGCCTCGAGTTCGGCGAGGAACGGGGAGAGGGCGGACGGGTTCTTGTTGCCGCCGCGCCACCGCGCGGACGTGAGGATCAGGTCGCGGCGGGCCCGGGTGATGGCGACGTACGCGAGACGGCGCTCCTCGAGTTCGGCGTGCTCGCCGGCCCGGGCCGCATAGTCCTTCTCCGCGTCGACGAGGCTCTTCAGGTCCGGCTGGTCGAGATCCCACTGCGGCAGGTGGGCGTGGTCGCCGCGCAACGGCCATGGCAGGGCGAGCCTGTCCATGGACCAGCGGGTTCGCTTGTCCGACGGGAACACGCCCACGCTCATCCCGGGCACGATCACGGCGTCCCACTCCAGGCCCTTGGCGGCGTGCGCGGTGAGCAGCTGAACGGCGTCGCTGCGCACGTCCGGCTGGGCGGTCTCCAGGCCGTTCTCCTCGTCCTTCGCCGCCTCCAGCCAGCCGAGGAACGCGACGACGTCGATCCGGGGACTGCCGGCGAGGAACGACGCCGCGGCGT
The DNA here is from genome assembly GCF_014643255.1 of Tersicoccus solisilvae. Taxonomy (GTDB): domain Bacteria; phylum Actinomycetota; class Actinomycetes; order Actinomycetales; family Micrococcaceae; genus Tersicoccus; species Tersicoccus solisilvae. The sequence continues at coordinate 147,806 of NZ_BMJI01000005.1, forward strand.
CGGCGAAGGCGTCCAGGTTGCCGCGGGCCTGGTGGATGCTGACGCCGGGTCGTGCGGTGACCTCGATGTCCAGCAGCATGGCGCGTTCCACCTGGGTGATCAGGGTGGTCAGCTCGTCACCGAGGTAGCTGCGCAGGTCGCGCAGTTCCGCGGCGAGGCGGGCGAGCCGGTCGCGACCGGCGGGCGAGAGGGAGCGGCCGTGCGCCGATTCCCACCCCGGGTCCGGCAGCCAGTCGACGGCCTCGACCAGGCTCGCGGCGTCGACGGTGTCCGACTCGACCGGGCCGGACTCCCCGGCGGTGCCCGGCGTGCTCGCGTCGAGCTCTTCCCGCTGCCGCAGGGCCCGCTCACGGCGGGAGGCGAGGACGCGTGACCAGTCGCGCAGGGCCATCAGATCGCGGGGACCGATCCGCCACCGGGCGCCGACCATCAGCCGCATGAGGGCGTCCGAGCGGCCCGGGTCGGCGAGCACCTGCAGGGTGCTGACCACGTCGACGATCTCGGGAGTGTCCAGCAGGCCGCCGAGACCGACCACCTCGACGGGGATGCCGCGATCGGTGAGGGCGCGCCGGATCGGTTCGATCTGGGCGCGGGTGCGGCACAGCACCGCCGTCGACGGTGGCTCCTCCGGGGATCCCGTCGTCCCGGGTCCGGCGGGCCCGGCCGCCGCCCGGGCGGCGGGTGTCAGGTCGGGGCGCAGGGCGATGACGTGGTCGACGATGGCCGCCGCCTCGTCATCCGTCGTGGCGTGCTGTTCGATGAGCACCCGGCCGGGGCCGGCGCCGGGCCGGGCGCGCAGGGGCGGCACCGCGTTCGCGGCACTCGCCTCACCGGACCCGCCGTCGCCGCCGGAGAGCGGGGCGGAGACCAGGTTCGCCGCGTCGAGGATGTGCTCGTCGTTGCGCCAGGCGGTGGTGAGGTACCGGGTGGGGGCGCGTTCGACGGACCCGTCGGGACCGAGGCGCGGGAAGTCGTGGCCGAAGGCGTGCAGCTGCCCGGCCGACGCCCCGCGGAAGCCGTAGATGGACTGCTTGGGGTCACCGACCGCGGTCACGGGGTGCCCGTCGCCGAAGAGGGTGCGGAACAGGGACGCCTGGGCGTGGGAGGTGTCCTGGAACTCGTCGAGCACGACGACGGGGTACCGGGCCCGCTCGGCGGCCCGCACCGCGGGGACCTTCTGCGCGATCCGCGCCGCGATGTGCACGAGGTCGCCGTAGTCCAGCACCCCACGGCGGCGCTTCGCTTCGTCGTACTTCGCGACCAGGCCGGCGATGGTGGCGAGCGTGCGCAGCCGGTCCAGGGCCTTCGTCGCGGTGTCGGCGGTGCGGGTGTTCTTCCCGGCGACGTAGGGCAGCGGCGCCAGCCGGGCGACGTTCTCCGTCAGCCACGCCTCGACGTCGGCGGGTTCCCGGAGGTGTTCGGCGCACTCGGAGGACATCTGCAGCACCCCGGCGATGAGCCGGCTCTTCGCGCTGACGAAGTGCCGGTGCTCCCCGTCGTAGGCCTCCACGACCTGGCTCGCCAGCTGCCAGGCCTGAGCCTGTCCGATGACCACGGCATCCCGCTCGACACCCAGGCGCAGGCCGTGGTCCTGGACGATCGACGCGGCGTAGGAGTGGTAGGTGCTGATCTGCGGGTCCAGCACGGCCGCGCCGTCGGCCTCCGCGGCTGCGGGCAACAGTCCCGCCGCCCGCAGCCGGCGCAGCGCCGAGCCGACGCGCGTGGCCAGTTCGCCGGCGGCCTTGCGGGTGAAGGTGACGCCGAGGATCTGGTCCGGGGAGACGAGGCCGTTGGCCACCAGCCAGGTGATGCGCTGGGACATCGTGGCCGTCTTGCCGGACCCGGCGCCGGCGACCACGAGCAGCGGCTCGAGCGGGGCGGCGATGACGGCGGCCTGTTCGGGGGTGGGCGGGGGGCTGCCGAGCGCCTCCGCCAGCCGGTCCGGGGTGATCACCGCGCGTTCGGCGGGCGACTGCCGCGTGTCCGCGCTCATTCGGTGACCTGCCGTCCGGGCGCGCAGAGCGGACACACGGCGGGAAGGGTACAGTGCGGCCGCTCCCCGGGCTGGTGCCGGGCCTCGAACGTCGCGCCGGTCATCGTGCTCGCCGCCGAACGGACGAGGTCGATGGCCCACGGGTCTCCGTCGGCGAGGGGTTCCTGGTCCTGCACGCTCACCGACTTCTCTCCCGTGCCGAGGTTGATCAGGGCAGCACCGCCGGGGCGGTCGCCGTCGCCGAACCCGCCGGCGGCGACGGCCACCTGGTAGGCGCCCAGCTGCGGATGGGTGGGCATGTCGTCCTTCTTCGGTTTGTGCTTGCCGGTCTTCAGGTCGGCGATGAACAGGCGGCCCTCGCCGTCGACCTCCAGCCGGTCGACCTGCCCACGGAGCACGGCCCGGACCGGCCCCTGTCCGGCGGCCCCGTCGACGGGCGCCAGCTCGACCTCGAAGTCCTTCTCCACGTGCAGAAGCGTGCGCCCGTCGGTGCGGCTGACGGTGACGTAGTCGGCGAACCGGTCGACCATGGTGCGGGCCCGCTCGAACTCCTTGTCCGTCTCCCACGTGTCGGGCAGGGACAGCTGCGCCCACAACCGGGACAGCTCGGCGCCGAGGTCCGCCCGGGAGCCCGCCGGCAGCCGCTCGGCGATCCGGTGCACGAGGGTGCCGAGGCTGCGGGCCAGGTCGGTGGCCTCCTGCCCCCCGGCGGTCTGGACGAACCAGTTCAGTGGGGAGTCCTGGACGGCGGTGATCCGGGACGGGGACACCGTCACGGTCTCCTCGGCCCCCACGATCGGGGCGTCGGTGCTCAGCGGCAGCAGTCCCCACCAGGTGTCCGGGTGCGCTCCGGGCACGGACACGGTCCCGGTCGAGCCGGTGGCCGAGCCGGTGGCCGTTCCGAGTGCGCCGACGGCGGCGAGCCGGGCGAGCTGGGTGACGGCCGCGGCCCGCTCCGCCGGGTCCTCGGACTGGGCGAACTGCCGCAGCTCGGCGACCAGCGCCCGCAGGGTGACCGGACGACTGACCGTCGTGTGCGGCCGCGCCTGCGTGGGGTCGGGCCACGGATCGACGAGGTCGAGGAACGCGGAGGGCTGCTCGTCCTCCGCGTCGACGCCCACGCAGATCAGCCGTTGCCGGGCCCGGGAGACCGCGACGGAGAAGCTGCGCAGTTCGTCGTGGCGAACCTGCCGCAGCCGGGCCTGCACATCCCGCTGGCCGGCGACGTCCGCACCCAGGTCGAGGATGTCGACGAGCTCGGTGGAGCCGAGCAGCTCGCCGCGCAGCCGCGGGTTGGGCCACACCCCGTCCTGCAGGCCGGCGACGACGACGACGTCCCACTCGCGGCCGGCCGCCGAGGCCGGGGTGAGCAGCTCGACGGCGTCGCCGGTCGGTGCGCGGTCCGCGAGCGTGTCCATCGGCACCTCCTGCCCGGCCACGTAGTCGAGGAACTGGGCCGGGGAGGCGCCGGGGAGCTGGTCGACGTAGCGTTCGGCGGTCTGGAACAGGGCCATCATGGCGTCCAGGTCCCGGTCGGCGCGTTCGCCCGCGGGACCGCCGGCGAGGGCCTCGCGGACCCAACGGCGCTCGGCACCGGACGCCTCCCACAGGGCCCACAGCACCGTCTCGGGCGTGGCCCCGTCCTGGCCGGCCGCCGCGGTGCCGGCGGCGAGCATGCCGGCGATCGACCGGGCGGGCTGCGCGTCGCGAGTGAGTCCGGTGAGCGCGCCGGGCACCTGCAGGGATTCGACAAGCAGCTCGTCGCTCGCGCGCCCGCCCCCGGCCTCCAGTTCGAGGGCACGCAGCTGCTGCCGCAGGCGGCGCAGGCCCAGGGCCGAGGCGCCACCGAACCGGGAGGTGAGCAGGGCGACGGCCAACTCCGCGGTGAGCGGGATCCGGCCGAGGCTGACGGCGTACAGGTCGAGCAGCGCGGCGACGGCCACTTCGTCCCGGACCGGCCGCTCGGCCGCGGGCAGTCGCACGGGCACCCCCTGCTGGGTCAGGGCCCGGGCCAGGGAGGTGAGCAGGGATCCGGTCCGGACGATCACGGCCATCGACGCCCACGGCCGCTGCTCGCGCAGGTGCCCCTCGAGGAGGCGCTGGGCCAGGAACCGGGCCTCGTGCAGCCCGGAGGCGACGACGTGCGCCTCGACGGCGTCGACGACCGGCGCACCGGGCTCGGGGCCGGACTCGGCGGCGGGGACGTCCAGGACGCGCCCGCTCGTCGCGCCGCCGGTGACCGGGATCCGGTCGGCCACCCGGCGCCACGCGGCGGCGGTCGCCCCACCGAGCCGCCACGACGTGGTCAGCGTGTGAGTGCGCAGCCCGGGCAGATGATCCTCCAGACCGCCGAGCAGGTCCGGGCGGGCCCCGCGGAAGCCCTGGACGACGGACTCCGCCGAGGCCGTGAGCACGATGTCCGACTCCGCGCCGATCACGTACAGCAGTTCGTGGATGGCGGGATTCGCCTCCTGCAGGTCGTCCACCAGGATGAGCGAGAGCCGGGCGCGCTCGGCGGCCAGGAAGGCGGGGTTCTCCTGCAGCACCCGCCGGGCCTCGGTGATGATGCCGGCGGGGTCGAAGGCCTCCGGCATGCGCAGGTCGAGCACGTCCCGGTACTCGCGGTACAGGCGCGCGGCGGCCACCCAGTCCCCCCGGTCGCGGTCGCGGCCGAGCCGGGCGAGGTCCTCGTCGGTCAGCCCGTACTCGGTGAGCCGGTCGAAGAGCTGCCGGACCTCCTGCCGGAACCCGCGGGTGGCCAGGGCCTCGCTCAGGTCGGCCGGCCATACGAGCGGCGCCCCGATCCCGGCCCGGTGCCCGGAGAGCAGGTCCGCGATGATCTGGTCCTGTTCGGCGCCGGAGAGCAGCCGGGGCGGGGCGGGCAGCGCGAGGTACTTCTCCACCCGGGCCCGGCGCAGCAGGTCGAAGGCGTACGCCTGCCAGGACCGCGCCGGGGACGACGCCACGGTGCGGTCCAGTCGGGCCGTGAGGACATCCCGGAGCCGGGTGGCGGAGCGGCGGGACGGGGCGAGCAGCAGCAGGCCGGCGGCGTCGGCCCCGTCGTCGACCGCGTGGACGGCCCGCTCGACGAGCACCGTGCTCTTGCCGGTGCCCGGGCCACCGAGCACGAGCAGGGCACCGTGGCCGGGGGCCGCGTGCGCGATGGCGCGCTGGGCGGCGTCCAACGCGGGAGCGTCGGGCCCGGGCCCGGCACCTGCGCCGGATCCGGCCGTCGCTCCGGACGCCACGACGGGGTCCATCCCGGTCAGGTCCACCACGTCGCTGCTCATGCCTCCATCTCATCATCGGCCACCGACAGAACCGGACCGGGCTCCCCGGGGCGGTCCTCGTCCCACCAGCCGGCCGCCGCCAGGGCGGCGTCCAGGCGGGCGAGCTCGTCGGGCGTGGGCCGCCAGCGTGCCTCGCGCATGCGCACCCGCGGCACCCGCGGGGGGTCGTCGTCACGGGCTGGGACCAGCGGCGTCCCCTCCCGGGCGTACTCGGCGGCGGCGCGGGTCTGCAGCGGGCCGAACACGGTCCCGTCGGCCCGCAGCACTCGCCACCAGGGCACGTCGGCGCCGTGCCGGCTCATCACCCGGCCGACCGTGCGGGGCCCCATGTCCTCGAGCAGGTCCGCGATGTCGCCGTAGCTGAGCACCCGGCCCGGTGGGATCGCCGCGGCGACGCGGAGCACCGCGCTCTCGTACCCGTCACGCACCCCACCAGCGTAGGCGCCGGCGACGGCCGGACCGACCGCGCCGCTTCCACGTCGCCACCGCGACGCCGGCCAGCGCGAGGGCGCCGCCGAGCAGGGCGGCCGCCGGGGGCGCCTCCTGCAGCACCAGCCAGGACAGCAGCACGACGACCGGGGGCACGGCGTACGTCGACGCCGCCGTCCGGCCGGCGCTCGCGCGGGAGAGCACGTACCCCCAGGTGGTGAACGCGATCGCCGTCGGGAAGATCCCGAGGTAGACGACGGCGAGCACCGAGGAGAGCGGAGCGGTGGCGACCGCCCGCACCAGGTCGGAAGCGAAGGGCAGGCACGCCACGGTGCCGGCGACGCAGCCGAGCACGGTCATGGTGGAGGCGTCGATGCGGCGCAACAGGCTCTTCTGCAGGGTGGCGGCACTGCCGTAGACGATCGCGGCGAGCAGGCCGAGCAGCACCCCGACGAGGTCGAACCGGCCGGTCGACGTCGAGACGGCGATGACGGCCACCCCGGCGAGCGCCACCAGCATGCCGGCGATCAGGCGGCGCGGAAACCCCTCGCCCAGGACCAGCCCGGCCAGGACGGCGACGATCATCGGGGCGAGGTTGACGAGCAGCGAGGCGGTCCCCGCATCGACGTGTTGCTCGGCGGCGTTGAGGGCCACGTTGTAGACCCCGAACCAGGCCACGCCCCAGAGGATCACCAGCATCAGCACCCGCCCGGGCACCCGGGCTCGGCCCGTCCCGCCCGTCGCCACCGGAGAGCGGCGCGCACGGCGCCGGAGCACCACCAGGTGGATCACGGCGAGGGCCGCCGATCCGACGGCGACCCGCCCGAGGGTCAGGGCGCCGGGACTGAAGTCGTGTGCGGCGGCGCGGATGCCGACGAACGCGGAGGCCCACAGCAGCACGGTCACCCCGATCGCGGCCCAGAGCAGCCCCCCGCCGCCGGTCGCGGCGCTGCCCGCTCCGGCCGCGCTCGGCGAGGTGTCGCCGGATCCGGTGCCGCCCGTCGTCGCCTTCGTCATGCCTCCATCTCACCACCGGCCTCCGACGGAACCCGCCGCGCCCGCGGTCCTGTCGGGGCCCGCCGGTACCGTGAGGGGCATGCGCAGCTGGCACCGCCTCCCCCGCGCGGCGTTCGACCTCGAGACCACCGGCCGTGACCCCGCCACGGCCCGGATCGTCTCGGCGTCCGTCGTGGTGGCGGACTCGACGGGCCGGTTCATCGGACGGCACGAGTGGCTGGCCGACCCCGGGGTCGAGATCCCTGAGGCGGCCACGGCGATCCACGGGATCACGACGGCGCGGGCGCGGGCCGAGGGCAGGCCGGCGGCCGCGGTGATCGCCGAGCTGAGCGCGTCCCTGCGGGAGCTGTTCGACGCGCGGGTCCCGGTGCTGGCGTTCAACGCCGCCTACGACTTCACCGTGCTGGCGCAGGAGTGCCGGCGCTGGTCGCTGCCGGATCCCCCACGTCCGTTCCCCGTCCTGGACCCGTTCCAGATCCACCGGGAGCTGGAACGGCACCGGAACGGGCGCCCGCGCACGCTGGTGGCCCTGTGCGAGGAGTTCAGGGTGACGCTGACGCGGGCACACACGTCCGCGGCGGACGCGGCGGCCACCCTGGTCCTCGCGGACGCCCTGGCCGTGCGGTGGCCGGAGCTGCAGATGCCGGCGCGGTGGTTGCACGAGCTGCAGATCGTGTGGCTGCGGCAGCGGGCCGAGCGGCGGGCCGCCCACCTGCGCCGGGAGGGCTGGGCGGAGGCGGACCTGCCCGGTCCGCCTCCGTGGCCCTGCTGAGCAGTGTTCCGAGGAGGGAGGTGAAACGTCAGAGCACGTCGGAGAGGAACTGACGCAGCCGGTCGGTCCGCGGGTCACCGAAGAGCTGCTGCGGCGCCCCGGTCTCAACGACGGTGCCGGCGTCCATGAAGGTGACGGCGTCCGCGACGGAGCGGGCGAAGCCCATCTCGTGGGTGACGACGACCATCGTCATGCCCGAGGCCGCCAGGTCGCTCATCAGCGCGAGGATGCCCTTGACGAGCTCGGGGTCCAGGGCCGAGGTGGCCTCGTCGAACAGCATCAGCTCGGGCTCCATGGCCAGCGCCCGGGCGATCGCCACGCGCTGCTGCTGACCGCCGGAGAGGGCGGACGGGCGGGCACCCACACGGTGGGCCAGCCCGACCCGGTCCAGCTGCTCGCGTGCGGCCTGCCGGGCGCGGTCCTTGTCCATGCCGCGCAGCTTGCGCAGGGCGAGAGCGACGTTGTCGCCGACGGTCATGTGCGGGAACAGGTTGAACTGCTGGAACACCATCCCGATCCGCTGCCGGTAGGCGTCGGGATTGGTGCCGAGCACAGATTCGCCGTCCAGGCTGAGTTCGCCGGCGTCCGGCTCGATCAGGCGGTTGAGCACGCGCAGCAGGGTGGACTTGCCGGACCCGGACGGGCCGATCACGGCCGTGGTGGTGCCGGCGGGAGCGTCGAGGTCGACGCCCCGCAGCACGTGATTGGACCCGAAGGACAGGTGGATGCCGCTGGCCCGGAGGTGTCCCGCGCGGACGGCGGTGTCGGCGGTGTTCGGGGTGTGGCTCACGGCTGGCCTCCTGGGGTCACACCGGACGGGCTGGTTCCGGCGGGGTCGGCGGTGCCGGTCGGGGCGGCGGCCTCACGCCGCCCCTCCCGAAGCCGACGGTCGATCAGGTTGACGAGGTGGGTCAGGGGGATGGTGAGGATCAGGTAGAGGATGCCGGCGGCGACGAGCGGGGACAGGTTGCCCGAGTTGGCCGCGGCGTCGTTGCCCACCCGGAAGATCTCCCGCTGGCTGGCGAGCAGGCCGAGGAAGAAGATCAGGGACGAGTCCTTGATCAGCGCGATGAACTGGTTCACCAGGGCCGGTAACACGCGCCGGATGCCCTGCGGGATGATCACGAGCCGCATCGTCGAGCCGTAGGAGAAGCCGAGCGCCCGGGCGGCCTCCATCTGACCCTTGTCGACGCTCTGGATGCCGGAGCGGAAGATCTCCCCGATGTAGGCCGCGGCCATCAGGGACAGGGCGAAGATGCCGAGGGGGTAGGGATTGGTGCTGCCGGTCAGCTGCCGCACGATCGGGCCCAGCCCGATGCCGATCAGCAGGATGATGACGGCGGCCGGCAGCCCCCGGAAGATGTCGGTGTAGATGCGGGCGATCCACCGCGGCACGGCGTGCCGGGAGATGCCCATCACCGCGAGAACCATGCCGAGCAGCGAGCCGATGACGCCCGAGGTCAACGCGAGGATCAGCGTGTTCGGCAGCCCGACGGTGAGCAGGTCGGGGATGACCTGCGCCATCGCCTGCCAGTTGAAGAAGGTCTCGATGAGCTGTGACCAGGCGTCCATGGGTCTCCCCCTGTCGATGTGGCTCGAATACTCGCACACGGCGCGGCCGCACTGTCCGTGCGACCGCGCCGTGAGGGAGTGCGTGGGCTGCTTACTTGACGGTGACGGCCTTGCTGCCGGGCTTCCAGGTGCTCGGGGTCTTCCGGTCCGGGTACCACTGCTTGGTCAGCTTGGACCAGGTGCCGTCCGCGACGACCGCGTCGAGCCCCGAGTTCAGCGCGTCGATCAGCGCCTTGTTGTCCTTGTTCACCGCATAGGCGGTGAAGTTCTCGGTGTTGACGACGGTCTCGCCGATCACGGTGCCGTCGGCCGGCTTCACCTGGCCGGTGGCCTGCTGGGAGGGCGCCACCCAGGCGTCGATCTGGCCGTTGCGCACGTTGGCGTACACGGTGTTGTAGTCGCTGAACCGGACCGGCTCGATGCCGAGCGTGTTGGTCACGTAGTCGTCCTGGACCGTGCCCTGGACGACGCCGATGCGGACATCGGACTTCAGATCGGCGAACTTCTGGACCTTCGCGTCCTTCTTCACGACGACCGCCATGTAGCCGAAGTCGTAGCCGTTGGTGAAGCCGACGTTCTCACGCCGCTTGTCCGTGGTGGAGATCGAGGAGGACCCGACGTCGAACTGCTTGGTGGCGACCTGGGACAGCAGAGCGGAGAAGTCGGTGGAGGCGAACTCGACCTTCAGGCCCAGCTTGGCGGCGATCGCCTTGAGCAGCTCGTTGTCGTAGCCGGTGAAGACGCCGTCCTTGATGAAGATGTTCGGCGGCGCGTCCGAGAGCGTCCCGACCCGCAGCGTGCCGTCCGTGATCAGATTCAGCTTGGACTTGTCGATCTCGGAGATCGGCGTGACGGTGGCCGTCGTGTACTTGTCGGTGTTCTTCTGGTCGCTGCCGGCCAGGGCGTTGGCACCGGTGGTGGTGCTCTGGGAGGCGCCACCGGCGCACGCGCTCAGGCTGACCGCCAGGACGACGGCGGTCAGCGCCGTGGAGATGGACTTCAGACGACGGGGCAGGGCCACGATGGTCTCCTCGATGCGGGCGGCGGGGCGGGTTCACACCTCGCCGACGGTGATGGATGCGCAACGGGTGCGGACGGCACGTCCCGGCGGGACGGTCCGGGGTCGACGAGCGACCGGTGCTGCCGCCCCGGGGTCCACCCGGGCTGACGGCATCCCACCAGCGTAGAGGCCGGGGGCGGGCCGTGACGACGATCAGAGTCACGCGATGTCACGAGGCGCCGTGGCATTCGTCACGCCGCTCGACCCTGAAGTGCGACATCGTCGCGGGTCGGAGCGGCTCATCGCGTCCGGGGTGCGGTTCGACGGGGCGTGGGGAAGAGCACGGCCACGCCGTCGGATGTGACATGCGCGGCGGACGCCGGGCCCGCCCCAGGTCACTCCTCCGACGCCAGGCGCCGGGCGAGCCACGTGTCGGCCGACCGGCAGGCCGTGCCGGTCGGCCGTCCTGGACTCCGGGTGGTGCCCACCCTGCTGCCGGTCTCCTCCGGGGGGCCGAGACGTGCGGCGCAGCCGTCCTGATCCCGATGCCGAGCCTCGAAGGGCCGTCGCCCCGTCCGGCCCCTCAGCCGGCCGGCGTGGCCGCCGCGGCGGCCTCGGCGGCCGCGGGCAGCGCCGCGATCACCGTCTCCATCGCCGCGTCGTCGTGCGCGGCCGAGAGGAACCACGCCTCGTACACCGACGGCGGCAGGTACACGCCGGCGTCGAGCATGGCGTGGAAGAACGGCGGATACCGGAACGCCTCCTGCGCTTGGGCCTGCGCGTAGTCGTGCACGCCGGTGCGCGAGGTGCCGAAGGCGACGCTGAACAGGTTGCCGGCGTGCTGGATGGTGTGGTCGACGCCGGCGGCATCCAGGGCCGAGCGCAGTTCGGCCTGCAGCTGCCGGGACAGCCCGTCGATCGTGTCGTACACGACCCCGTCGGCGTACTGCAGGGTGGCGACGCCGGCGGCCATCGCCACCGGGTTCCCGGACAGGGTGCCGGCCTGGTAGACGGGCCCGAGCGGGGCGAGGAACTCCATCACGTCGGCGCGCCCGCCGAGCGCCGCGGTGGGCAGGCCGCCACCGATCACCTTGCCGAACGTGAAGAGGTCGGGCGTCCACGCGGCGGTGCCGGCCTCGTCGAGCGCGCTCAGCCCCCAGTACCCCGCCGGGTGGACGCGGAAGCCGGTGAGCACCTCGTCCAGGATCAGCAGCGCGCCGTGCTCGGCCGTGATGCGGCGCAGGCCCGCGTTGAAGCCCTCGCCGGGCTCGACGACACCCATGTTCGCCGGCGCGGCCTCGGTGATGATCGCGGCGATCCGCTCCCCGCGTTCGGCGAAGAGCTCCTCGACGGCGGACAGATCGTTGTACGGCAGCACGACCGTGTCGGCGACGGTGCCAGCGGGCACCCCGGCCGAGCCGGGCAGGCTCAGGGTGGCGAGCCCGGAGCCGGCGGCGACGAGCAGGGCGTCCTCGTGGCCGTGGTAGCAGCCGGCGAACTTGACCACCAGGTCGCGGCCGGTGAAGCCGCGGGCCAGCCGGATCGCCGTCATCGTCGCCTCGGTGCCGGTGGAGACCATCCGGATCCGCTCGACGGCGGGCACCCGCTGCTGGACGAGCTCGGCCAGCTGCGCCTCGGCGGGGGTGGACGCCCCGAAGGAGAGGCCGCGGTCGACGGCGGCGTGCACGGCCTCCAGCACGCCGGGGTGGGCGTGACCGAGCAGGAGCGGCCCCCAGGAGCAGACCAGGTCGACGTACGTGTTGCCGTCGGCGTCGCGCAGCCGGGGACCCTCGCCCGAGACCATGAACGGGGGGACCCCGCCCACGGAGCCGAAGGCCCGCACCGGCGAGTTGACGCCGCCGGGCATCAGCCCTTGGGCGGTGGCGAACAGGTCGGCGGAGGTGGTCATCGAAGTTCAGCCCTTCAGTCGGCGGGCGACCTCGGTCGCCCAGTAGGTCAGGATCAGGTCGGCGCCGGCACGCTTGATGCCGAGCACGGATTCGTCGATGGCGGCCTCGCGGTTGATCCAGCCGTTCGCGGCGGCGGCCTCGATCATCGAGTACTCCCCCGAGATCTGGTAGGCCGCGACGGGCACGGTGCTCATCTCCGCCACGTCGCGGAGGATGTCGAGGTAGCTCATGGCGGGCTTGACCATCACCAGGTCGGCGCCCTCGTCCAGGTCCAGCCGGGTCTCGAGGACCGCCTCGCGGCGGTTGGCGGCGTCCATCTGGTAGGTCCGCCGATCGCCCTGCAACGAGGACTGCACGGCCTCCCGGAACGGCCCGTAGAAGGCGCTGGCGTACTTGGCGGAGTAGGCGAGGATCGCCGTGTCGGTGAAGCCGGCCTCGTCCAGGGCGGCCCGGATGACACCGACCTGGCCGTCCATCATCCCGGACGGGGCGACGACGCGGGCGCCGGCCCGCGCCTGGGCGACGCCCATCCGCCCGTAGATCTGCAGGGTCGCGTCGTTGTCGACGCCGCCGTGCTCGTCCAGGACGCCGCAGTGCCCGTGGTCGGTGAACTCGTCCAGGCACAGGTCGCTCATCAGCACGACGTCGTCGCCGAACTCCGCGGTCAGCTCGGCGAGCGCCGCGTTGAGGATGCCGTCGGGGCTGACGGCGCCGCTGCCGACGGCGTCCTGGGTGGTCGGCACGCCGAACAGCATGATCCCGCCCACGCCGGCGTCGGCGGCCTCGTGGACGGCGGCCTTGAGGCTGTCGATGCTGTGGTGCATGACGCCGGGCATCGCGCTGATCGGCTGCGGCTCGGTGAGCCCCTCGCGGACGAACATCGGCAACACCAGGTCCGCGGGATGGACGCGCACCTCGGCGGTGAGGCGGCGCAGAGCGGGGGTGGCGCGCAGGCGGCGGGGACGGTGCTGCGGGAAGCTCATGGATCCCATCTTCTCTCGGGGGTGGACGGCGACGGCGACGGGTGGGCCGATCTCGCGGTGGGCGAACCGGCGGCGTGTCCCCGGACCGCGGCGGCGACGGCGGCGAGGACATCGGCCGGGTCCGGGCTCGCGGCGGTGGCGGCGGCCGGGTGACCGGCGTCGGTCGCGGCGGCGGCGCTGGTCGGGCCGATGGCCACCAGCGGGCACGGGTGTCCGACGGCGAGCCAGCGGCGCACCGTGGACGGGGAGGTGACGACGGCGGCGTCGGGCCGGGCCGCCTGCGCGGCGACGACGGTGAGCCCTGCGACGTCGGCCTCGGGCTCCAGCGCCTGCTCCGGCGCGGCCGGGTGGTCGACCGTGCGGTAGGCGGTCACGGGGTGCACCGTCCAGCCGCGGGCGGCCAGCCCGGTCTCGAGGGTGCCCGCGGCCAGGTCCGAGTGGGGCAGCAGCACCGTGCGGTTCCCGGCACCGGGCCCCGTCTCGGGCCAGGCCGCGACGAGCAGGTCGGCGCCGGAGGCGGGGTGCGGGACCAGGTCGACGGCGACGCCGGCCCGTTCCAGGGCGGCCGCGGTGGCGGCGGCGACGGCGGCGACGCGCACGCGAGTGCGGGAGTCCCGGCTCGGGGAAGGACCGGCCAGCAGTGCCGGCAGTCCGGTGCCGAGCGCGTCCGCGCGACGGGTCAGCGCGGTGACCGTGGTGGCGCTGGTGACCGCGAGCCAGCCGTAGCGGCCGGTGCGCAGCTCTGCCAGCGCGGCGTCGAGCGGGCCGAGGTCCACCGGCCACGCGAAGTCGATGACGGGGACGGCCAGCACCGTGGCGCCGGCGTCGCGCAGGGCGGTGCCGAGGGCGCCGGCGCGGTCGGCGGCGCGGGTGAGGGCGACGGTCCGGCCGACGAGCGGCCGGTCCGGAGCGGGCGACGACGCGGCGGGATTCACGCCCGGTCGGAGTCCATCAGCTCGCTGCCGGTGGCCGCGGCGCTGACCCCTGTCGTCCCGGCGGCCGTCGTCTCGCCCTTCGCGGCGGGTCCGGTGGGCATCAGGTCGGCCGCGCCGGCGTCGAGCAGGGTCTCGGCGAGCCGGATCCCCAGGTCCCGGGCCGCGGTCACGGCCTCGGCGGTCGGCGCACCGGTCTCGTCGGTGACCGGGCCGGACGTCCTCGTGCTGGCCGACCGGCGGAGCAGCCGGGTGCCGTCGGGCGCGCCGACCACGGCGTCCAGGTGCAGGGCGCCGTCCGCGTGTCGGGCGAGCGCGCCGACCGGGGCCGAGCACCCCGCCTCGAGCCGGGAGAGCAGGGCGCGTTCGGCGGTGACGGCGGCACGGGCGGCGCCGTCGTCGAGCGCGGCCATCGCGGCGGCCAGCTCGCCGCCGGGCACCAGGTCCGCGGTGCGCACCTCGACGGCAAGCGCCCCCTGCCCGGGCGCGGGCAGCATGACCGACGGGTCGAGGTAGTCGGTGACCGCGTCGAGCAGTCCGAGCCGGGACAGCCCCGCACCGGCGAGCACGACGGCGTCCAGCTCGCCGCCGGTGACCTTGCCCAGGCGAGTGGGCACGTTGCCGCGCAGGTCGACGACGGTCAGGTCCGGCCGGGCGGCGCGCAGCTGGGCGGCCCTGCGCGGAGAACCGGTGCCGACGCGGGCCCCCGTGGGCAGGGTGTCCAGCGTGAGGCCGTCCCGGGCGCAGAGCACGTCCCGCACCTCGGCGCGGGTCGGCACGGCGGCGATGGTGAGCCCGTCCGCGGGGGCGGAGGGCAGATCCTTGAGGGAGTGCACCGCGACGTCGCAGTCGGACCGCAGCAGCGCGTCCCGCAGCGCGGTGACGAAGACGCCGGTGCCGCCGATCTGGGCCAGCGGGGCGCGGTTGACGTCGCCCTCGGTGCGGACCCGGACCAGGTCGACGTCGAACCCGCCGAGCTCGGACAGCGCGTCCGCGATCATGCCGGACTGGGTGACCGCGAGGTCACTGCCGCGGGTGCCCAGCCGGAGCCGGGCACCCGTGGCGACGAGGGGTTCACCCACGGGAGGGGGCTCCCCCGGCGGCGGCCGCGGGAGCGGCGTCGGCGGGCGGCCCGTCCGGGTTGACGGACAGGTCGCACGCGTCGGAGCCGGCGACGGTCGGCACCGCGCGCCGCTGGTTCGCGCAGCAGCCGGGGCGGCACACGTCGTACCAGGGGCCGAGCTCGGTCTCGGCCGGTCGGGGGCCGCCCTCGAGACGCTCGGCGATCAGGTCGGCCAGGCCGGTGATGAAGGACGCGTGGGTGCCCGGGGTGGGCGTGCGCACCGCGGCCAGCCCCAGCTCGGCGCAGGTCTCGAGCGCCTCGGTGTCCAGGTCCCAGACGACCTCCATGTGGTCACTGACGAAGCCGAGCGGCACCAGCAGGACGCCGGCGACGCCCCGGTCCGGCAGCTCGGCGAGCGCGTCGTTGACGTCGGGCTCGAGCCACGGCACGGACGGCGGGCCGGACCGGGACTGGTAGACCAGCGACCAGTCGACGTCCTGCTCGTCCGCGGACAGAGCGCGGTCCATGATCACGCGGGCGTTGGCGAGGTGCTGGGCCACGTACGCGGAGCCCTGCTCGAACTCGCGGTCCCGCGGCCCCGAGGCGGCGGCGTCGGCGTCGGGGATCGAGTGCGTGCAGAACAGGACGTGGATGCGGCCCTCGCGGCCGGTCTCGGCCAGCTGGGCGCGGACCCGGGCGAGACCGTCGGTGACGCCCTCGACGAAGGGCCCGATGAAGCCCGGGTGGTCGAAGTACTGGCGCACCTTGTCGACGCGCAGCTTGCCGACCAGGTTCCGCTCGAGCAGGGCCTTGCCGTAGTCCTCGCGGTACTGGCGGCAGGACGAGTAGCTGGAGTAGGCGCTGGTGCTGACGGCGAGGACGCGCCGGTGGCCGTCGGCGTAGGCCTGCTCGAGCACGTCACCGATGAACGGCGCCCAGTTCCGGTTGCCCCACAGCAGGGGCGCGTCCACGCCGCGCGCGGCGAGCTCGGCCGACAGCGCGGCGTGCAGGTCCCGGTTCAGGGCGTTGATCGGGCTGACGCCGCCGAAGTGCCGGTAGTGGTGGGAGACCTCCTCGAGCCGCTCGTCGGGGATGCCGCGGCCGCGGGTGACGTTGCGCAGGAACGGGATGACGTCGTCCTGCCCCTCGGGTCCGCCGAAGGAGGCGAGCACGACGGCGTCGTAGGCGGCGGGCGGCTGCACGGGGGCGTGCTCGGCGTCGAGCGCGGGCGTGGTCATCGGAGCACCCCCGCGACGTCGGCGGGGTCGATCCGGCGGCCGGTGTAGAAGGGGACTTCCTCGCGCACGTGCAGCCGGGCGTCGGTGTTGCGCAGGTGCCGCATCAGGTCGACGAGGTCGGTCAGCTCCGGCGCCTCGAGCCCGAGCAGCCACTCCCAGTCGTTCATCGCGAAGCACTGCACGGTGTTGGCGATGACCTGCGGGTACTCCCGGCCGGCCAGCCCGTGGTCGCGGAGCATCGCGCCGCGTTCGGCGGCGTCGAGCAGGTACCAGTCGTAGGAACGCACGAAGGGGTAGACGCACATCCACTCCCCCGCCGGCACGCCGCGGTAGTAGGACGGCGAGTGCTCCTTGGCGAACTCGGCCTCCCGGTGCACGCCCATCGAGGAGAACACCAGCCGGGTCGCGGCGAGGGTCTCGGTGCGGCGCAGAGTCCGCAGGGCCTCCTGCAGGGCGTCGGGCTGCCGGGCGTGCAGCCAGACCATCACGTCGGCGTCGGCGCGCATCCCCGAGACGTCGTAGAAGCCGCGGACGGTCACTCCCTGCTCGGCGAGCATGCCGGTCAGGTCGGCCAGCTCACCCGCGGGGGCGGCCGGCGACGGCGACGACGTGCGGGCGAAGACGGCCCAGAGCGTGTAGGGGTCGCCCGTGGACAGGCCGGGCGCAGGGGTCTGCAGGTCGGGGGCAGTGGTCATGCTCCCCAGTCTGCCCCGATCGATCGGCTGACGCTAACCGGACGGACGTGATCTTCTACAAGTTGTCGAAGAGTTGGCTCGCCTGGGTGCGGCTGTCGGCCACGACCGCCGCGAGGCCGTTTCCGGCCAGCCAGCCGCCGATCACCGCGAAGGTTCCGGGCCCGGCCCCGGGCTCCTGTCCGGCCGCGCGGGCGGCGGTGCGGATGCGGGCGACGCGGCCGGCGTGGCCGGGTCCTGCCGCGGGCAGGGCGCCGGGCCAGCGAACGACGTCGGCACCGAGCAGCTCGCTGTCGGAACCGTCGAGCTCGACGCCGAGCAGCGTCGCGGCGTCGCGCCGCGCCGTCTCCAGCACCCGTGCGTCGTCGGCGTAGCGGGCGGCGTTCTCCCCGGGGCGGCCGTAGGAGAGGCGGAGCACGTGCACGCCCGGGCCGGCGGCGGCCTCGAGCCAGTCCCACTTGGCGGTGGCGTGGGTGAGGGCCTTCGCCGCGATGCCGGGCGCGTCCTCGCCGACGAGGACGCCGGTGCCGCGCGGGTGGTCGTTCAGCTCGCGGTTCCTCACCACGAGGGTGGCCAGGGTGACGGGGGCGCCGACGGGGGCGGGCAGATCGGCCAGGGACGGGAAGAGACGGGCCAGCAGCGGGACCGCGGTGCCGGCACCGGCGGCCAGGACGACGCGGTCGGCGTGGACCTCGTACCCCTCACCCGCCGCCGTCGTGCTGACTCGCCACGCGTCGCCGGCACGCTGCAGGTCGGTGACCGGGGTGCCGAGGCGAATCCGGCCGCCGTGGGACTCGACGCGGGCCACGAGCGCGTCGACGAGCCGGTGCATGCCGCCGCGCAGGGAGCCGACGGACGAGCCGGCCTTCGCGGCGCCGCGCAGCCGGGCGACGCCGGCGGTCAGGGAGCCGGTCTCCTCGAGGGCGGCGAGCAGCCCGGGGGCGACGGTCTGAGCGTCGAGCTGGTCAGGGTCCGCCGCGTGGACGCCGGAGACGACGGGACGGACGAGCCGGTCGAGGACCTGCTCCCCCATCCGGATGCGGACCACGGTGCCCAGGCTCGGCGGGGTCGGCGCGCCCGGGCGGAGTTCGGCGCGCACCGGGTCGGCGGCGTCGCGCCGGGCACGGGCCAGGGCCTCGGGAGCGAGGGCCGCCTGCAGGGACGGGTCGTCCAGGTCGGTCGGGATGCCGAGCAGGCCGGCCCGCGGCAGGGGCCAGGTGCCGTCGCGGTGGGCGATCCAGGCGCCGGCCGGATCCGGGGCGATGATGTCGTCTCCCAGCCCGAGGTCGCGGGCCAGGTCGGCGACGGCGGTGCTGCGGGTGGCGAAGGACTCGGCGCCGGCGTCGAGGGCGAGACCGGCGACCTCGTGTCGGGCCACGCAGCCGCCGGGGACGCCGGCGGCGTCGAGTACGAGCACGTCCAGTCCCGCGGCGGCGGCCCGGTCGGCGGCGATCAGCCCGGCGATGCCGGCCCCGACGACGACGACGTCGGCGCGCTCGCCGCTCGTGTCCGCGTTCCCCTGCGCCGCCGTCACTGGGGTACCTCGTGGACCAGCTCGACGATCCGGGTGAGCACGTCCGGGTCGGTGTGCGGCGGAACGCCGTGGCCGAGGTTGACGACGTGGCCGGGGGCCACGTCGCCGCGACGCAGCACGTCCCGCACGTGCTCTTCCAACACCTCCCAGGGGGCGGCGAGCAGCGCGGGGTCGATGTTGCCCTGCAGGGGCACGTCACCGCCGAGCCGGCGGGAGGCCTCGTCCAGCGGCAGACGGTAGTCGACGCCGACCGCGGTGGCGCCGGCGGCGTGCATGGCCGGCAGCAGCTCGCTGGTGCCGGTGCCGAAGTGGAGGCGCGGCACCGGGAGGTCGGCGACATGGGCGAAGGCACGGGCGGAGGCGGGGGCGGCCTGGGCCTCGTAGTCCGCGGCGGAGAGCGAGCCGGCCCAGGAGTCGAAGAGCTGGCAGGCGGAGGCGCCGGCCTCGAGCTGGGCGCGCAGGAAGGCCCCGGAGAGGTCGGCGGCCCAGGAGGTCAGGGCCCGCCAGGTCTCCGGATCGGCGTGCATGAGCGTGCGGGGGCCGAGGTGGTCGCGGGAGGGGCCGCCCTCGACCATGTAGGCCGCGAGGGTGAACGGGGCGCCGGCGAAGCCGATGAGCGGGGTGGTGCCGAGCTCGGCGACGGTGAGACGGACGGCGTCCCGGATCGCGGTGAAGTCGACGTCGTCGACGGACGGCAGGGCGGCGACGTCGGCGGCGGTGCGCACCGGGGTGTCGAGCACCGGACCCCGGCCGGCGACGATGTCGACGTCGACCCCGGCCAGGCGCAGGGGGACGACGATGTCGGAGAAGAAGATGGCGGCGTCCACGTGATGCCGGCGCACCGGCTGCAGGGTGATCTCGGCGGCCAGGTCGGGCCGCAGGCAGGATTCGAGCATCCCGACACCCTCCCGGGCGGCCCGGTACTCGGGCAGCGACCGTCCCGCCTGACGCATGAACCAGACGGCGCGGGACCCGGTCCGTTCCCCGCGCAGCGCCCGCAGCAGGGGGCTGTCGGCGGTCCGGCCGTCCGTCAGCGGATGCTCGGGGGGCAGGGCGGGAACGGCTTCGGTGCTCATGATGCCGATTCTGCCTGCCGGGCCGGACCGGGAGCGAACCGGGGTGTGCTCTCGTTCAAGCCGCCGGTTATCCACAGGTCTTCCGCGTCAACGGGTTCTGTCGGTGGGGACTGGTGTAGTGGGGTCATGGAAGCACCACGGAAACCTGCGCAGGGCGTGCTGCTGCCCTTCCCGATGGGTGTCGTCCGGAGCCGCAGTCGGGCACAGAACCGTCGGCGACAGAACCGTCGGTCGAGCGCGTCGTCCGCCGACTCGTCGGTGCTGCCGCCGCTCTGCGCGGCCGCGGCCGTCGGGCGTCTGAGGGAGCCCGACGACCTCCGCACCGTCGAGGCAGCCGTCGCCGCACTCGAGGACGTGCGACGGCTCGAGTCGTGGTTGGCCTGGACGAAGCACCGGGTGGCTCGCGCCACCCTGGCGCTGTCCGCGGCGGACCACGAACGCTGGGTCGACGCCCATCCGCTGGCCGACGGAAGCCCCGGGCTCTCCCGCGCCGAGCGCCTCGCCGTCGGGGAGCGGAGCGCGGTGGCGGAGATCGCCGGTGCTCTGCAGGTCGGGGAGAAGGCCGCCTCCGGGTTGGTGAATCGGGCCGACCTGCTCGCGGACCACCTGCGGGCCACGGACTCCGCGCTCCGCGACGGCCTCATCACCGGCACGGCCGCCGGCATCGTCGCCGATGCCGTGCAGGAGTTCGCCGATCTGCGGGCGGCCACCACGGATCCGTCGGAGAGGGACGCGCTCGTCGGCGCGATCGAGACGACCGAGACGGTCCTGCTGAGTCACGCGGCGGCGGGGAGTCGGCCGGAGTCGCTGAAAGCACGGGCCCGGCGGCTGCACGAGCAGTGCCACCCGAGGTCCTTCCGAGAACGGCACGAGGCCGCACTGGCAGAGCGGTACGTGCGGATCGCGCCGGACCGGGACGGCATGGCGCAGGTGACCGCGTTGCTGCCGGCCGCCGTCGCCGTGGGTATCGATGCGCGGCTGACCGCGCTCGCGCGCAGCCTGCAGTCGGCTGAACCACCGTCTGATGACGGCGATCGTGGCTCGCGGACCCCCTCGGTACCTCGAACGCTGGCCCAGCTGCGCGCCGACGTCCTGGCCGATCTGTTGGCCGGGGCCGGACTCGTCGAGTCGAGCCCCGGCGCGACCGGCTCCACCGTCACGCCGGCCCCGCGCCTCCTGCTCACCATCCCGGCCGCCACGCTGCTCGGCGGCGACGAGCCGGGGATCCTCGACTCCTTCGGACCGATCGGCGCCGACGACGCCCGGCGACTCGCCGCCGCGGCCACGAGCTTCCAGCTGGCGGTCACCACGGAAGCGCAGACCCCGCCGGGTCCACCGGCCCGGCCGATCCCCCGCGGGCGGCCCGATCACCTGGACGGTTCGGCGCCGTCCTCTTCGGCGCTGCCCGGCGAAGCGCACCGCTCGACGTCACCGGTCACCGCCGGTTCCCGTGCCACGCCCGGTCGTCCGACACGAGCGGCTTCCGCGGCAGCAGGCGACGCGGCACCGGCCACGCCGACAGACCCTGTCCCCTCCCGGCTGTCAGGCTCACCACCGGGGCCGGAGGCGCGAGTCATTCCGGTCGTCCTCACGGACGGGCAGGTGTACCGGGTCCCGGAGCGGTTGCGTCGGGCTCTGGCGGTGCGGGACGGAACGTGCCGCTTCCCGGGCTGCCGTCGATCGGCCATGGCCTCCGACGTTGATCACATCCTCGCGTGGGCGGACGGCGGCCTGAGCGATCCGGAGAACCTGGCGCACCTGTGCCGCAAGCACCACGTTCTCAAGCACCACTCCGCCTGGTCCGTCGCCGCCGAGGCCGCGCCGGCGACGGACGAGGGCGATCCCGCCTCGGCTTCGACGGCTGGACGCACGGCCGCCACGGCGGCCACGGCGGCCACGGCGGTGGCAACCGACCGCCTGGTCTGGACGTCCCCGGCCGGTCGCCGTCTGGTCACCGCACCGGAACCGCCCCCGTTCTGAGGCGCCCAGGGACTTGGGTCGGCATCGCCGAGAGCCCGCCCGCGCCCGGCCCCACAGCCGCCCCAACCGCGCCGCGGACGGCACCGCCTCCCTGACTGCTCCGGCACCGCCCCACTCCGCCACCCAGCACCGCCGAACGCCCCCTTCCCCCCGGACATACCCACCGGTGTCTCGTCCATCACCTCGTCCCGGCCCGGCCGGGACGAGCCGCTACCATGGAGGGGTTGTGCCTCTTCTCTCATTGGTCGCGTCGCACGCGGATCAGGATCTCGAGACCATCGCCCGACTGAGCGATGGTCATGCGTCGCTGCCCGCACGCCTCATCGACGACACCGACATCCACGGCGTCGTCTCCCTCGCCACCTGCAACCGGTTCGAGCTCTACCTCGACGTCGACCAGGATGCCGACCTGGACGCGGTCCGCAACGCCGTCATCGCCACCGTCGCCGCGGACGCCCCGGTGGGCGCGGACACGGCGCGTGCCGCCTTCCGGATGCTGACCGGTCGCACCGTCGCCGAGCACCTGTTCGCGGTCGTCGCCGGCCTCGATTCCGCCGTCATCGGCGAGCGGGAGATCGCCGGTCAGGCTCGCCGGGCCCTCGGCTCCGCGCAGACCCATCGTCACGCCACCGGTCCCCTGATCCGCCTCTTCGAGACCGCCGCCCGCACCGGCAAGGATGTCGGGGCCTCCACGACGCTCGGCGCCCGGGGCCGCTCCATCGTCTCCGTGGCCCTGGACCTGGCCGCCGACATCGCCGCCGCCCCCCTCGCCGGGGGCACCGCCCTGGTCATCGGCACGGGCGCCTACGCCGGCGCCACCCTGGCCTCGCTGCGCGAGCGCGGCTGCACGGACATCCGGGTCTACTCCGGCTCGGGCCGCGCCGCCGCCTTCGTCGCCAAGCGCGGCGGCACCGCCGTCGACCCGAAGCACCTGCGGGACGCCATCGCCGACGCCGATGTCATCGTCGGCTGCAGCGGGTCCCGCCGCCAGGTCACCGCCGAGCAGCTCGGGGCGGCCCTCCCGGACGGCCACCAGGTGACCGTCGTCGACCTCGCCCTTTCCCGCGACTTCGAACCCGAGGTCGCCGACCTGCCGGGCGTCGAGCTCATCACCCTCGAGTCGGTGCGCATGGCCGCACCCAGCGAGGCCACGCTGCCCGTGCTGCAGGCGATGGACATCGTCTCCCGCGCCGCCGAGGACTTCCACGCCAAGCAGGCCGCGCGCGACGTCGACGGGGCGATCGTCGCCCTGCGGCAGCACACCATGGCCGTCCTCGAGACCGAGCTCGAGCGCGTGCGTGCCCAGCACGGCTGTACCGCCGCGGCCGAGGAGGTCGAGTTCGCGATGCGCCGGATGGTCAAGTCCCTGCTGCACGTGCCGACGGTGCGCGCCAAGGAGATGGCCGCCCGCGGCGAGCAGGACACCTACATCGAGGGCCTGCGGGCCGTCTACGGCATCGAGCCGGTCACGACCGCCCGCACCGCCCAGCGGGCGGACACGGGTACGCAGGAGGTGCCGGCGGTACGGCCGATCGAGCTGCCGGCCGTGCTCCCGCAGCAGGCCACCGGCACCGACGGGGCCCTGCCGGCGCGGCGGGACCGCCACCCGGTTCCCGACGCTGCCGCATTCGACGACGGAGCCAGCTGCCCGTTCCGGCCCTGAACTGGCTATCCGGAACCCGCGCGATCCCCGGACGTGTCCCCGAACCCTACCCGGCGGTAAGCTGACCGGACCCGCGCGTCGTCGGACCTCGACACCCGGGCGATCGGTCGTCGGGCCGGGTGAGGAGCGTGGACACCATGGCATCGTCGGACACCCCCGCATCCTCCGGGCGCAGTGCCCGGCTGCCGCGTGAGGAGCGCCGGCGGCAGTTGCTGACCGCCGCCCACCACGTCTTCGTCACCCATGGGTACCACGCCGCCGCGATGGACGAGATCGCCGTCACCGCGCACGTCAGCAAGCCGGTGCTCTACCAGCACTTCCCCGGCAAGCACGAGCTCTACCTCGCCCTGCTCGACGAACACCTCGCCCGCCTCACCGGCCAGCTCAAGAAGGCGCTCACGACGGCGGAGACCAACGGGGAGCGCGTGCGCAACAGCATCGCCGCCTACTACGACTTCGTCGCCCGCGACGACCAGGCGCACCGGCTGGTGTTCGAGTCCGATCTGCTCAACGATCCCGCCGTCGCCGCGCGCCTGGAGGAGTTCCATCGCGCCTATGCCGAGGCCGTCGGCCGCGTGATCGTCGAGGACACCGACCTGCCGCTCTCCCAGGCCGTCATGCTCGGCCGCACCCTCACCGGACTGGCGCAGGTCAGCGCCCGCTACTGGATCCAGACCGGCGGCATCGACCAGGCCACCGCGGTCGATCTCATCTCCCACCTCGCCTGGCGTGGCATCGGCGGGTTTCAGCGCAGAGCGGACGACCCGGCCGGTGACGGAGCGCACCCCTAGACTGATCCCGATGTGCCCGTCCGAGCCCGTCGCGCACCCGTTCGCGGCCGGACGCAGGGGCACCACCACTGGCGAACGTGAGGAGAACCCGGCGTGGAGATCAAGATCGGCATTCAGAATGTGGGCCGGGAGATCGTCTTCGAGTCCGACCAGACCGCGGAGGCGGTGGCGGCGGCCGTCTCGGAGAGCCTGGCGAAGAACACGGTCCTGACCCTCACGGACACCAAGGGCCGGCAGATCATCGTCCCGAGCGGGGTGCTCGCGTACGTCGAGGTCGGCACCGAGGAGCAGCGCCGGGTCGGCTTCGGCGCTCTCCTGTGACCCGCCCCGCCGCCGTCGTCGCGGCCCTGACGTAGGCGCCGGCCGTGGCGCACACGATCCCCTGGATCCGCCCCGAGGACGCCCAGCAGGAGCTGGCCGAGTCCCTCGCGGCGCTGCGTGACGGCATCGGCGTGCCCGCCGACTTCCCACCCGAGGTACTCGCGGAGGCCGCCACGGTCATCCGCGAGTACCGGCTGCCCGACCTCGACGCGACCGCCATCCCCTTCGTCACGATCGACCCGCCCGGCAGTCTCGACCTGGACCAGGCGCTGCACATCGAGCGCGCCGGCACGGGTTACCTCGTCCGTTACGCGATCGCCGACCTGCCGGCCTTCGTGCCCCTGGGCGGCGCCCTCGACGAGGCCACCCGCCGCCGCGGCCAGACCTTCTACGCCCCCGACGGCCGCATCCCGCTGCACCCCGCGGCCATCAGCGAGGACGCGGCCTCCCTGCTGCCCGGCGCCACCCGCGGCGCCTACCTCTTCACCCACCGGCTCGACGCCGAGGGCGCGGTCACCCGCACCGACCTGAGCCGCGCCACCGTCCGCAGCCGCGCCCGCCTCGACTACGAGACCGTCCAGCGGAGCCTGGACGACGGCACCGCCGACGACGTGCTCGCGTTGCTTCGGGAGGTCGGGGCGCTGCGGGTCGAGCAGGAGCGGCTGCGCGGCGGCGCCAGCCTCAACCTGCCCGAGCAGCAGATCGTCCGGTCGGACGGCGGCTACGCCCTGCAGAACCGGCCGGTGCGCCCGATCGAGGACGCCAACGCCCAGATCTCCCTGCTCACCGGCATGAGCGCCGCCCGGATCATGCTCGACGGCGGACTCGGCGTGCTGCGGACGATGCCCGCACCGGACCCGGGATCGATCGAGCGCTACCGCGAGCAGGCCCGGGCCCTCGGCCACCCGTGGCCGGCCCAGACCAGCTACGGGGAGTTCCTGCGCAGCCTCCGCCCGGATCGGGCCGCCGACCTCGCCCTGCTGCACGCGGCCACGTCGCTGTTCCGCGGCGCGGGGTACACCGCCTTCGACGGCACCCCGCCCGCGGACCCCGAGCAGTCCGCCGTGGCCGCGCCGTACGCCCACACCACCGCCCCGCTGCGCCGGCTGGTCGACCGGTTCGTCCTGCCCACCTGCCTCGCCCTCGTCGAGGGCCGGACCGTCCCCGACGAGATCCGCCGCGCCCTGCCGGAGCTGCCGGAGCTGATGCGTGACTCCGACCGCCGCGCCGGTGAACTCGACCGGTCCGCGCTCGACGCCGTGGAGGCCGCCGTGCTCGCCGCCCACGTCGGCCAGGAGTTCGACGCGGTCGTCCTCGTCGGCACCGAGGACGGCACCGGCAACGGGTCCGCGAACGGCAACGCAGGCGGCAATGGCACCGGCAACGGGAAGCCCCCCTCCGGCACCATCCAGGTGCTGGACCCGGTGGTCAGCGCCCGCTGCAGCGGCGTCATGACCACCGGCTCGACCGTCCGCACCCGCCTCACCTCCGCCGACATCCGGCGCCGCACCGTGGCCTTCGAACTCGCCTGACCCGAGCCGTCCCCGCCCCGACACCTCCCCCGTGACGTGCGTCGCACCCCGGAACGGGCCCGAGGCGGTAGAATGGCCGGGTATTCACGGATGCCCGGTCGTCAGCACTCATACCGACCGGTGCCGCTGCCGCCGTCGACCCGGTGACCGAAGGTCATCGTCCGGCGCTGCGCGGTACCGCAGACAGACCGCCCGGAACCACGGCCCGCACGGCGGCACCCGCCGCCGACGGCCGTGAGGGCAGCCGGCGAACCTGGTTCGCCGGCGACTCCCCCGCGATCGGCTTCCACCACGAGTGCGGACGCATGCCGCTGGGCCGATTCGGCCCGGGTCCGGCGCGCCGTCCGCGGACAGATCAAGGAACGCCACCGAAGTGACCGAGACCCACGCGCATGACGTCGTCCTGACGGACGACACCGGAACCGAGTCCCTCGCCCCCGAGGAGACCGTCGTCAGCACCGAGGAGGCGCGCGCCGCGCGCCCCGAGACCTTCGCGGACTTCGACGTCCGCCCCGACATCGTCGAGTCCCTCGCCGATCACGGGATCATCCACCCCTTCCCCATCCAGGCGATGACCCTGCCCGTGGCCCTCGGCGGCCACGACATCATCGGCCAGGCCAAGACCGGCACCGGCAAGACCCTCGGCTTCGGCATCCCCGTGCTGCAGCGGGTCGTCGGCCCCGAGGATCCCGGCTACGCCGACCTGCCCGCCCCGGGCGCCCCGCAGGCCCTCGTCGTCGTCCCGACCCGCGAGCTGGCCGTCCAGGTGGCCGGGGACCTGACCACCGCGGCGAAGAAGCGCGACGCCCGCGTCACCGTGATCTACGGCGGCCGTGCCTACGAGCCGCAGATCGACGCGCTGCAGAAGGGCGTCGAGGTCGTCGTCGGCACGCCGGGTCGGCTGATCGACCTGCTGCGCCAGCGGCACCTCGTGCTCAAGAACGTCAAGATCGCCGTCCTCGACGAGGCCGACGAGATGCTGGACCTCGGCTTCCTGCCCGACGTCGAACGCCTGATGGCGGAGCTGCCGGAGGTGCGGCAGACCCTGCTGTTCTCCGCGACGATGCCCGGCCCGGTCGTCGCCATGGCCCGTCGCTACATGAGCCGCCCGACGCACATCCGCGCCGCGGACCCGGACGAGGGCGTCACCAAGGCCGACATCCGCCAGGTCATCTACCGGGCGCACTCCCTGGACAAGGACGAGGTCGTCGCCCGCATCCTGCAGGCCGAGGGCCGTGGCCGGACCATCATCTTCACCAAGACCAAGCGCTCCGCCGCGAAGCTGGCCGACGAGCTGGAGCACCGCGGCTTCGCGGCCGGCGCGATTCACGGCGACCTCGGCCAGGGCGCCCGCGAGCAGGCGCTGCGCGCGTTCCGCAACGACAAGGTCGACGTGCTGGTCGCCACCGACGTCGCCGCCCGCGGCATCGACGTCACCGACGTCACCCACGTGATCAACTTCCAGTGCCCCGAGGACGAGAAGACGTACCTGCACCGCGTGGGCCGGACCGGCCGCGCCGGCAACAAGGGCACCGCGGTCACCTTCGTCGACTGGGAGGACATGCCGCGCTGGGGTCTGATCAACCGAGCGCTCGGCCTGGACGTGCCCGAGCCGGTCGAGACCTACTCCTCCTCCGAGCACCTGTACGCGGACCTGAACATCCCGGCGGGCACGAAGGGCCGCCTGCCGCGCAGCAAGCGCACTCACGCGGGCCTGGACGCCGAGGAGGTCGAGGACCTGGGCGAGACCGGCAAGCGGAACGGCTCCTCCGATCGCGCGGACCGCTCCGGTGGCCGCGGCCGCTCCGGCGGTGCCTCCGGGCGTGACGGCGGTCGCGGACGCTCCGGCGGTCGCAGCCGCTCCGGCGGCGCCTCCGGGCGTGACGGCGAGCGCGGCTCGCGGTCGCCCGAACGGGCCGAGCGCACGGCCGAGCGCACCGCCGAGGGCGGCGAGCAGCCGTCCGGCGAGCGGACCCGGTCCCCGCGGCGGCGCAGCCGCACGCGTCGCCGCAACGGTGAGGTCGTGCCGGGCGCGCCGACGCCCTCCGCCGACTGAGGTGACCGCTTGGCCCCCGGCCGGGGACCTGGTGGTGCACGCGGACAACGCCGCGTATCTGCCGACCCTGCCGGGCGGTTCGTTCCGGATGATCTACATCGACCCGCCGTTCAACACGGGCCGGTCGCGTGCCCGCCAGACCGTGACGGTCACCCGCTCCCTCGACGGGTCGGGTGACCGTCGTGGTTTCCGGGGCGGCTCCTACGCCACGCTCAAGGGCGATCTGACCAGCTACGCCGACGCGTTCGCGGACTACTGGGAGTTCCTGGAGCCGCGGCTGTTGCAGGCCTGGCGGCTGCTGACGGACGACGGCACCTTCTACCTCCACCTGGACTACCGCGAGGTGCACTACGCCAAGGTGCTGCTCGACGCCCTCTTCGGCCGGGAGTGCTTCCTCAACGAGATCATCTGGGCGTACGACTTCGGGGGTCGCAGCACCCGGCGGTGGCCGGCCAAGCACGACACGATCCTCGTGTACGTCAAGGACCCGGCGCGCTACTGGTTCGACTCCGCCGAGGTGGACCGGGAGCCCTACATGGCCCCGGGCCTGGTGACACCGGAGAAGGTGGCGCGCGGGAAGCTGCCCACCGACGTGTGGTGGCACACCATCGTCTCCCCCACCGGCAAGGAGAAGACCGGTTATCCGACGCAGAAGCCGATCGGGCTGCTGCGTCGGATGGTCGCGGCGTCCTCGGCCCCCGGGGACTGGGTGCTGGACTTCTTCGCCGGCTCCGGCACCCTCGGGGCGGCCGCCCGGACCCTGGACCGCCGCTTCGTGTGCGTCGACGACAACCCGCAGGCGATCGAGACGATGCGCCGCCGGTTCGCCGACACCGCCACCTACCTCACCGCCCCCTGACGCCAGCTCGTCACTAGGTGTTCACGGAAGCGCTTCCGAGGGCCTCCGGTGAGCATCTATTGGCGACCTGGCGGGAGGGGCGGTGATGTCAGGGGCGCCGGATGGAGACGCCCGACGCCGCCTGCTCCTCGATCGCGGCCAGCACGGCGGGGTCGGTCGTGTGCTCGCCCAGCCGGTTCGGCTTCCCGTCCCCGTGGTAGTCGCTGGAGCCGGTGACGAGCAGGCCGTGCCGGTCCGCGTACTCCCGCAGCCACCGCCGGCTCGACGGCGGGTTGTCCCGGTGGTCGACCTCCAGCCCCGCCAGCCCGGCGTCGACCATGGCGTCGAACACGTCCTCGGCCACCACCCTGCCCCGTTCACTGGCCAGCGGGTGCGCGAACACCGGCACCCCACCGGCCCGGCGGACCAGCTCCACCACGTGGGCGGGATCCGGCGCGTGGTGCCCGACGTAGTACCCGGCGCGCGGGTGCAGCATCCGGTCGAAGGCCTCGGAGCGGGTCTGCACGATGCCGGCGTCGACCAGGGCGTCGGCGATGTGGGGCCGGCCCACGGTCGAGCCCGGCGCGACGAACCGCTGCACCGTCGGCCAGTCGATCGGGTAGTCCTCGGCCAACAGGTCGACCATCCGCTCGGCCCGGGTGAGCCGGGAGGCGCGACTCGCCTCGACGGTGGCCAGCAGGTCCGGGTCGGTGGGGTCGTGCAGATAGCTGAGCAGGTGCACGCTGATCCGGCCGGGCGCCTGGCAGGTGATCTCCATGCCCGGCACGAAGGCCACCCCGCGGGCGACGGCGGCGTCCCCGGCGGCCCGCCAACCCGCCGTCGTGTCGTGGTCGGTGAGGGCGAACGCCGTCAACCCGGCGTCGGCGGCCTGCGCCGCGACCATCGCGGGCGACCCCGTCCCGTCCGAGTGCGACGAGTGGGTGTGCAGGTCGATGGTCATCGACCCATCCTGCCACCGACCGGGTCCGCCTCCCCGGGAGCCAGCGCCGGCCCGCATCGCGGTGAGAGAATGGACCGGTGATGGAATCCCAGCAGCAGCCCGACCCGTCCGTGTCCGCCGACGCCCCCACCGCCGAGACCCAACCCCTCGAGGACCGGGTGAACAACCGGTCCCAGCGGCCCGAGTCGGCCGCGTTCAAGGAGTTCATGGCCGGCCAGTGGGCCCCCGCCGACACCACCGTCCCGGAGCGTGAGGCCGTCGCCCCGTTCGCGGCGCAGCGTCGTCGGCGCATCTCCGACCGGTTCCCCGGCGAGCGGGTGGTCCTGCCGGCCGGCCCGCTGAAGGTCCGCTCGAACGACACCGACTACCGGTACCGCCCCCACTCCGCGTTCGCCCACCTGACCGGCCTGGGCGTCGACCACGAGCCCGACGCCGTGCTGGTGCTGGAGCCGGTCGAGACGGGTGCCGGTGACGACGGCGGCAACCACGAGGCCACCCTGTACTTCCGTCCGCTGGCCGGGCGCGACTCCGAGGACTTCTACGCCAACGCCCGCTACGGCGAGTTCTGGATCGGTCCTCGCCCCACGCTGGCCGACCTGAACGCGCGGCTGGACCTGCGCACCGCGGACCTGTCCGAGCTCGAGGTCGCGATCACCAAGGGCGTCGGCGTCACCGCGATCGGCGGCACCGGCGTGCGGCTGGTCCGCGAGGTCGACCTCGACGTCGACGCCCTCGTGGACACCGCGCGCATCAACACCGGCGTGGACCTGCCCGACGCGGACGAACTCGACGGCGCCCTCACCGAGGCGCTCTCGGAGCTGCGCCTGGTCAAGGACGAGCACGAGGTCGCGCGGCTGCGCGACGCCGTCGCCGCCACGGTGCGCGGCTTCGAGGACGTCGTCGCCGCCCTGCCCCGGGCCGTCGCCCACCGCCGCGGCGAGCGGGTCGTCGAGGGCGCCTTCTTCGCCCGCGCCCGCCAGGACGGCAACGACCTGGGCTACGAGACCATCGCCGCCGGCGGCAACAACGCGACCATCCTGCACTGGATCCGGAACAACGGCACCGTCCGCGACGGCGACCTGCTGCTGCTGGACGCGGGCGTCGAGGACGAGTCGCTCTACACCGCCGACGTCACCCGGACCCTGCCGGCCAACGGCACCTACACCGCGGTGCAGCGGCGCGTGTACGAGGCGGTGCGCGAGGCCGCGGACGCCGCGTTCGCCGTCGCCCGCCCCGGCACCCGGTTCCGGGACGTGCACGCCGCCGCCATGGAGGTGCTCGCCGCGAAGCTCGACGCGTGGGGCCTGCTGCCCGTCGGCGTCGAGGTGGCGCTCAGCGCCGAGGGCCAGCACCACCGCCGCTGGATGCCGCACGGCACCAGCCACCACCTCGGCCTGGACGTGCACGACTGCGCGCAGGCCAAGCGGGAGCTCTACCTGGACGGGATCATCACCGAGGGCATGGTGTTCACCATCGAGCCCGGCCTCTACTTCAAGGCCGAGGACCTGGCCGTGCCCGAGGAGTACCGCGGCATCGGTGTCCGGATCGAGGACGACGTGCTGATCACGGCCGACGGCAACGAGAACCTCTCCGCCGCGCTGCCGCGCACCGCGGACGACGTCGAGGCCTGGATGAAGGACATCCTCGACCGGGCCTGAGCGCCCACCCCGGAAACGACCGTGCCCCGGTCCGTCGACGACGGCCGGGGCACGGTGCTGTGCTGCTGGGGAGAGCTCAGCGGTCGCGGCTCGCGGGATCGCGGTTCACCGGCGGTTCCTCGACGTCGCCCTCGGCGACCGCTCCGGACTGCGGGTCGACGGGCCGGACGGACGTCTCGGCGGGGCGCGCCTCGTCAGCCGCGGCACCCGGACGGACCGACGGCTTCTCGGCGAGCCGGCCGTCGTCATCGGTGCGGTCGTCGGCGGGGGTGTCGGCGTGGTTCGTCACTCGGTCCTCCATACGGTTGTCCTGATCACGACGCCCACCGACGGCGGACGCGCCCGCGGCCGAGGCGCCGGTGCTGCGCGCCGGGCCCTGACCCTGGTTCTGGTATGCCGCCGGGTCCGGGCCCGGGTCGACGCGGACGCCGAACTGCGGCCGGCCGTCCGGCAGGTCCGGGAACTGGCCGCGCGGGGTCAACCGGTCATCGCCCGGCTGCGCCGAGCAGGGCCAAGTAGAGCGGCAGCAGGCCCCACAGCCCGTAGGCGGCCAAGCCGTTCAGCAGGCCGACGCCGGTGGTGCCCAGCCGCCCG
>NZ_BMJI01000006.1 GCF_014643255.1 Tersicoccus solisilvae
GTCCCGGTCGGCCACGGCCACCGGCATCCCGCGGTCGTCGACGAGGACCAGCTCGGTGCCGGGGCCGGTGCGCAGGTCGCGGGCCAGGGCGTGCAGCTGCGCGACGGACGCCGAGGCGGGCACCCCGGCGGCGGGCCGGGCGAGGCGGCCGGCGCTGATGGCGCCGAGCCGCTGCTTCATCCTGCCGCTGCGGATCGCGGCGCTCGCCCCGGCCCAGAGGAACACGGCGACGAGGACGCCGATCGCCAGGGTCGCCAGGCTCGGCAGGCCACGACCGGTGAACAGCGGCCACAGCACGACCACGAGGATGACGACCGCGATCACGCGTCCCGCACAGCCCGCGGCCACCGTGCCCCGGTCCTGGTCACCGGTCACGCGCCAGACGGCGGACTCGACGATCCGGCCGCCGTCCAGCGGCAGGCCCGGCAGCACGTTGAACACCCCGACGAACAGGTTGGCGACGGTGAACACGGACGCGAGCAGCGACGCGACGGCGTCGGGCGGGAGGGCGAGGGTGACGGCGGAACCGGCGCCGGCGAGCGCGAGATTCGCGGCGGGGCCGGCCAGCGCCACGACCAGTGACCGGCCGGCGCTGGTCGGCATCGTCTCGAACGACGTGTGACCGCCCCACAGCGTGAGCACGATGCGGGACGAGGGCCAGCCGAAGGCGCGCGCGGACAGGGCGTGAGCGAGCTCGTGCGCGAGCACGGAGACCAGCAGCAGCACCGCGTACGCCAGGGCGACCAGCCAGGCGGCGGCGCCGATGCGCGGGAACTGGTACGCCACGACCGGGCCGAAGCTGATCGTGATGAACGCGGCGATCAGGAACCAGGACCAGGAGAGCACCACCGGGACGGAGAAGATCCGGCCCAGGGGGATGCCCTGGCTGCGCGCGTTCCCCGTCCCGCTGGTGGTGCCGCCGCCGGGCGGCGGGGTGCCGGTGCCGCTCACGTGAGGGCGGCCCGGGCGCGCAGGGCCTGCTGCAGGTCGGCCACGGTGCTGCCGGCCAGCGTCTCCCACTGCTGCACGTCCGGATGGTGCGGGACCGGGACGACGTGCGGGATCGCAATCGTGGTGACGCCGCTGCTGCGGGCCGACTCGACGCCCGGGACGGAGTCCTCCAGGGCGACGACGGCGGGCGTCGGGAGGTCCGGCTCGGCGCGGCGCAGCACGGCGAGGGCCCGTTCGTACGGCTCCGGGTGGGGCTTGCCGTGGGTCACCATGTCCCCGGTGACGAGGAACGCGAAGCTGCCCTCGGGCAGCTGGTCGGCGACGGCGCGGGCGAGCACCGCCTCGCTCATGGTCACCAGCGCGCACGGCACGGCGGCGGCGCGCAGCTGGTCGAGCAGCTCCCGGGCACCCGGTCGCCACGGGATCTCGCGGCGCACCGCCGCCAGGACGTCCCCGATGACGGTGTCGAGGATGGTCCGGATCGGCAGGTCGAGTCCGCGCTCCCGCATGGCGGCGGCGACGGTGGGCAGCGCCTGCCCGACCATCGCCTCGGAGTCCGCCAGGGTCCAGCGCAGCCCGTGCCCGTCCATCAGGGATCGCTCGGCGGCGATCCAGTACGGCTCGGTGTCCACCAGGGTCCCGTCCATGTCCCAGAGGACGGCGCGCAGGCGGAAGGGATCGGTGGAGGAGGCCATGGGGCCAGTCTACGAGGGAGGATCACGGTCCCCGGGCCGTCCCGCGGCGGCAGACGTCGGCCCCGGGCGCCGGGACTAGGCTGGACGAGTGAGTTCCTACGACGATGCGCCCGAAGAAGGAGCCGGGGTGGCCGGCTCGGAGCGGGCCGGTGAGTCGCTGACCAGCGTGTTCGGCATCCACACCGGCGACGACGCCGTGGGCCGGGACCGGGTGACCGTGATGATCGCCGCCTTCGAGGGCTGGAACGACGCCGGCGAGGCCGCGAGCGACGCCCTGAACCGGCTGGACGAGCGGTGGTCCGCCTCGCGGGTCGGCGCCCTCGACTCCGACTCCTACTACGACTTCCAGTTCACGCGTCCGATGGTGGTGCGCACGGGGGGCGAGCGGCGCATCCAGTGGCCGACGACGTGGCTGAGCACCGCCTCGGTCCCGAACTCGAACCTCGACGTCGTGCTCGTGCACGGTGTCGAGCCGTCCTACCGGTGGCGCGCCTACACGGCCGACGTGATGGCGCACGCCGCCGATCTCGGCGTCGACCACCTGGTGATGCTGGGCGCCCTGCTCGCCGACGTGCCGCACACCCGGCCGATCCCGGTGTCGCTCTCCACCGACGACGCCGCCCTGCAGGAGGGACTGAACGCCGACCCGTCCACCTACGAGGGGCCGACCGGCATCCTCGGCGTACTCAGCGGGGTGGCGGACCTGGCCGGCATCCCGACCGTCTCGCTCTGGGCGGCCGTGCCGCACTACGTGGCGCAGGCGCCCTCGCCCAAGGCGCAGCTGGCCCTGCTCGACCGGCTCGAGGAGCTGCTGCACGTCCCGGTGATCGGCGACGCCGACCTGAGGGAGGACGCCGAGGCCTGGGAGCGCGGCGTCGACGAGCTGGCCACCGAGGACCCGGAGATCCAGGCCTACGTGCACCAGCTCGAGGAGGCGAAGGACACCGCCGACCTGCCCGAGGCGAGCGGCGAGTCCATCGCGCGGGAGTTCGAGCGCTATCTCAAGCGGCGCGGCAAGGAACGCTGACGCTCACAACCGCGGCGTGACGCCGGCCCGCGTCGGGTCCTCCGGAGCGAGCTCGACCGGGGACAGGTCGATGCCCAGCAGGGCGTCCACGGCGCGCGCCCCCAGCCCGACACGGGCCTGCTGCTCGGCGTTCGGCGCCGGGGCGGCCGCGTCCCGGGAGCCACCGAGCACGGTGGCCGCCCACGCGTCCACCGCGGCCAGGGCACCGGGCGTGTCCAGGTCGTCGCGCAGCCGATCCCGCAGCCGCTCCACGAGGCGCTCGTCGGCACGGTCGACGTCCTCACGCGCGGCCCCGGTCGCGGTCTGCGCACCGACGGCCGCAGCACGCCACCGCGCCAGCCGGTCCTCGGCGGCGACCAGCAGCGCGTCGGTGTACTCCCACGCGGACCGGTAGTGCTGGCCGAGCACGGCGAGCCGGATCGCGGCCGGGTCCACTCCGGACTCCCGCAGCCGGGAGACCAGCACCAGGTTGCCGCGGGACTTGCTCATCTTGTGTCCCTCGAAGCCGACCATGCCGGTGTGCGCGAAGTGCCGGGCCAGGGGCCGGCCGGTGAGCGCCCGGGCGTGGCCGGCGCTGAAGTCGTGGTGCGGGAAGATCAGGTCGTCGCCACCGCCCTGGACGGTGAACGGGGTGTGCAGGAAGCGTTCGGCGATCACGGAGCACTCGATGTGCCAGCCCGGCCGGCCCGCCCCGAGCACGCCGCCCGGCCACCGCGGCTCCCCCTCACGGGCGACCCGCCACAGCAGGGCGTCCAACGGGTTGCGCTTGCCGGGGCGTCGCGGGTCGCCGCCGCGCTCGGCGAACAGGGTCAGCAGCTGGTCGACGCCGTACCCGCCGAGGGCGCCCACCCGCCAGCCGGTGGACCGGGCCGCCTCGACGTCGAAGTAGACGTCCCCGTCGGGCTCCCCGGCGGTACCGGGCACGCGGTACGCGACCCCGGCGGCGACCAGGGCCTCCACGGCGGGCACGATCCACGGCACGGCCTCGACCGCGCCGATGTAGTGGTCCGGCGGGAGCACCCGCAGCGCCGTCATGTCCGCGCGGAAGAGGTCGGTCTGCTCCGCCGCCAGGTCGCGCCAGTCGACGCCGGTCGCGTCCGCCCGCTCGAGCAGCGGGTCGTCGACGTCGGTGACGTTCTGCACGTAGGTGACGGCCGCGCCGGTGTCCCGCCACTGCCGGACCAGCAGATCGAAGGCCAGGTAGGTGGCGGCGTGGCCGAGGTGGGTGGCGTCGTAGGGGGTGATCCCGCACACGTACAGGCCGGCGACGGGTCCGTCGCGGTCCTCGCCCAGCTCGACCGGCAGGATCCGTCGGGCGGCGGTGTCGTGAAGGCGCACCGGTCCGGGCAGGGGCTCCAGCGGGGCGAGGCCGGGCGTGGGCCAGGACTGCATGCTTCTCCTCGGGTCGAGAGGGCGGGCCGGGCGGGCAGGCCCGGCTCGGGTCGGTGCGGAAAATGCGGCCGTGCCGCCGTCAGGCGCTGATCACTCCGGCGCCGAGCAGGATCATCAGGAGGACGCCCAGGCCGATCCGGTACAGCACGAACGGCCGGTAGCTGCGCGTGGACACGTAACGCAGGAACCAGCCGATGATGAGATAGCCGACGGCGAAGGCGATGACCGTGGCCAGGGCGGTGGGACCCGCGCCGTAGACACTGCTGCCGCTGCTGTCGCGGGCGACCTTGACGAGCTGGTACAGCCCGCTCGCGAACACGGCCGGGATGGCCAGCAGGAACGAGTAGCGGGCCGCCGCCTCCCGGGTGTAGCCCATCAGCAGCCCCGCGGTGATGGTGCCGCCCGAACGGGAGACACCCGGGATCAGGGCCAGCGCCTGGGCTAGCCCGTACAGGACGCCGTGTCGCCAGGTCAGATGCGTCAGGTCGCGCTCCTGCCGGCCGTAGATGTCGGCGACGGCGAGCAGGATGCCGAACACGACGAGCATGATGGCCACGATCCACAGGCTACGGAACGTCGTCTCGATGGAGTCCTGGAACAGGACGCCGAGGATGCCGATCGGCAGGCTGCCGATGATGACGAGCCAGCCCATCCGGGCGTCGGGGTCGTCACGCGGGACGCGGCCCGTCAGCGAACCGGCCCAGGCACGGACGATGCGCACGATGTCGCGCCAGAAGAAGACCAGGACCGCCGTCTCCGTGCCCAGCTGCGTGATGGCGGTGAAGGCGGCGCCGGGGTCGGCCGCGTTCGGGAGGAACTCCCCCACGATGCGCAGGTGCGCACTGGAGGAGATGGGAAGGAACTCGGTCAGTCCCTGGACGAGCCCGAGGATGGCCGCTTCGATCCATGTCACGGTCCGACTCTAGGTGCTCCCGTCCCGGCCGACCGAATCGCTCGCCCCGCCCGGCGCCACGCCGTCGGCCTCTCAGTGGACTCAGCTCAGCGGACCGGGAATGCGTCACCCGCGGTCGAGGTTGTCCTCCACGTCGTCGATCTCGTCGTCCTCGTCGTCCTCGTCCTCGTCGTCACTGTCGTCGTCGTCACTGTCGTCGTCGTAGATCACGAGCGGGGTGACCTCGTTGTACGTGTCGTACAGGGCGTCCTCGTAGACTTCGAACGCATCCGCGATGGCCAGGTGAGCCGATTCGACCGCGGGATCGTCGTCGCCGCGCCGTGCGGCGGCAGCAGCGAGGTGCTCCTCGAAGGCGGCGACCAGGGACTGCAGGGCGACACGCGGATCAATGCTCATGTCCTAGACGTTATCGGTTCCGGAAAGAAAATGGGGTGCCATGAGGCAACAAATTGGTGGGACCTCGGTCCGGCGGGAACGGGACTTCGCGCGGCAGTACGAGTACCTGGTGCTCAGTGTTCCGCCGCAGGCCACACGGGGTGAGGCGCGTCAGATGGTGACCGAGCACGCCGAGTACGGCAAGTGGGAGCTCGAGCGCACGCGCCTGTATCTGGGCGGTGCCCGCCGGTACTGGCTGCGCCGCCGCGTGATGCGCGTCGAGCGCACCGTCTGACCGCGGCCGGCCCCGGCCGCGTCGCCGCCCGCTCCGGTCAGGTGAGAGGGCCGAGCATCGCCGTGGCCATCGTCGCGTGCGCGGAGGAGTCGCTCGACGGGTGGTAGGCGCCCGCGGTCACGTCGCGGTGCAGCCGGGACAGCTCCGCCGAGCGGGCGAACCCGGCACCGCCGCTCACCGCCAGGGCGAGGTCCACCACCTGCCGCGCGGTGCGTGTCACCCGCACCTTCACCCCGGACAACCGGGAGAACCACCGGGACCCGTGGTCGACCCGGTTGTCGACGTCCCGGGCGGTCGCGGCGAGGTCGGCCAGCATCCCGTCCACGAGCAGTTGCGCCTCCGCGACCCGGTACCGGGTGTCGGGGTCCTGATCGAGGGTGATACCGGCGCGCCGGGAGGTGCGCCGGCGGGCCGACTGGACCGCCAGCTCCACCGCCCGCTCGGCGATACCCGCGTAGACGCTGGCCAGCAGCACCTCGAACGCGGCGAAGATGCCGAACACGAGGGGGTCGGGCACCGGACCCACCGGGAGGGTCGCGATCACGCGGTCCGGGCGCACGAGCGCGCCCTCCAGCTCCGTGGTCTGCGACTGGCTCGCCCGCATGCCGAGCGTGTCCCAGTCCCCCAGCGCCCGGGTCCCGCCGTCGGCGCGATCGATGAACCCCCACACCAGGCGCGGGCCGTCCGGGGTCTCCTCCCGACCGTGCACGCCCAGCCGGGTCCAGGCCGGGGACAGGGACGTGAAGATCTTCCGCCCGGTGAAGCGGTAGCCGCCGTCGGGCTCGGGACGCGCCGTCGTCAGGGAGTCGAACAACATCAGGTCGTTACCGGGTTCGGAGACCCCGAACGCGAACAGCTGGCCCGCCGCTGCCTCCGTCAACACGAAGTCGAGGGTGTCGATCCCCCGGGCCGTCAGGATTCGCGCCACCGACGTCCACACCAGGTGCATGTTGATGCCCAGGGCGGTGGCGGGGGCCGCCGCGGCGAGCCGCCGCTGCGCGTGACTGGTGGCGAGCAGGTCCGCGTCCGCACCGCCGTCGGCGACCGGCGCGCACAGCCCGAGGTACCCGGCCGCTCGCAGGTCGGCGAGGTCCTCGGTGAAGAAGGCGTTCGCCTCGTCGTAGCCGGGTGCCCGGTCCCGGACACGCGCCAGCAGCTCGGCGGACAGGAGGCGTTCCCCCACGTCGGGGCGGGGGTCGTCGGCGTCGTCGGCAGCGGCGGAAGTCGTCATCGTTCCAGCGTACCGACGCGGCCGATGCGGGACGCCGGGCCCATCCGTGTTAGAGTTTCTGACGCTGCTCCGGCGACGGGGAGCCACTCGCGCGGGTGGCGGAATAGGCAGACGCGCTAGCTTGAGGTGCTAGTCCTCGCATAGAGGGTGGGGGTTCAAGTCCCCCTCCGCGCACGAGCGTCCTGACGGACGACGACAAAGGCCCCGGACCACGGTCCGGGGCCTTCGTCGTTCCGGGCCTTGCCCTCGCGCGCTCCTCAGAATGCTCGGAAACACGACCGGTGGACGGTCGCTCCCGTCGTGCGGTGCACGAGCTCGACGTTGACGAACGCGTCGTCGATCGTGCGACCGCTCGTACGGATACGCTGCGGGTTCCACGTGTCACCGACCCACCACTTCTCCTTCGTCGCGAAGCTGTTCGGCCCGATGACCTCGTTCCACACCACCTGGGTGGGGTGGATGCGGTACTTGCTGGTGTTGTAGTAGCTCGCCTGGAGGGTCATCGACGTGCCGGTGGAGTAGCGGGTGAGCCGGAAGCGCGCGGTCAGCGTGCCGTTGGCGTCGACGTCGCAGTTCCACACGTCCGCCGCCTGCGCTTCGGCCGGGGCCACCACAGCGGTGGTGACGCTCCCGCTCACGGCGAGCGCCAGCGCGAGCGCGCCGCCGACGAGTCCCCGGGAAAGCGACGTCCTGGTGCTGCGCATGGCGGGCCTTTCGACGAACGGGCTGCGGGGAACGAGCGGGCGTCTGGTGCGCCTGCGTCGCAGAGTAGCAGAGCCCGATGCGCCGGCGACCGACCCTTCCCCGACCGATCGGATGGCGCTACGGTGAACGAGCCTGCCCGTCCGCTCGCACTCATCCTCGTCGCAACGTCGTCGTCCCGTGCTCGTGAAGGTGGTGGTCGGTGTGGCTCAGCCCCGCTCGGCGTGGGTCGACGTCACCCGCGGGACCGCGATCGTGCTCGTCGTCTTCTACCACGTGGCGATCGCCCTGAAGGTGAGCCACCTGACCGCACCGCCGTGGGCGGTCACCCTCAGTGCGGCGGTCTCGCCGTTCCGCGTCCCGGCCCTGATGTTCTGCTCCGGGCTGTTCCTGACCCGTTCCCTGGCCCGGCCGCCCCGGCGGTATCTGTCCGGGAAGCTGCGCCGCATCGGCTGGCCGTATCTGGTCTGGACCACCGTCATCGTCGCCGTGCTGTGGGCGGGCAGCAGCACGGTGGGCAACGGCGGCTACGGCCCGGCCCGCATCGTCGCGCTGCTGGTCGACCCCACGACCTACACCTGGTATCTGGTCTACCTCCTGGCGTTCTACGTCCTCGCCCTGGGCCTGCCGGCGGCGGTGCGCACCGCCCTCGTGGTCCCGTTGCTGGCCGTGAGCGGGGTCGTGCACGACGGCGACGGGTGGAGCCGGCTGTGCTTCACCCTGGCGTTCTTCCTGCTGGGCGACGTCGTGGGCCGGCACCGGTCCGCGTGGGAGCGCACGACCCGGCGGCCGTGGGCGTGGGCGCCGGCCGCCGCCGCGTTCCTCACCACCGCCGTCGTCGCCACCCTCGTGCCCGGCCTGCGGTATGACGTCGTGTCCGCGGTCGGCGTCGTCGGCCTGGTCGTGGTCGCCTGTCCCCTGGGCGCGCTGGTCACGTCCACGCTCGGCGGTCGGGTGCTGACCGCGATCGGGCGCGACTCCCTGATCTACTACGTCACGCACTGGGTCCTCGTGACGCTGGCGGCGCACCTCGTCGGCCGGGTGCCGGGTGTCGAGCCCACCGTGGCGGTGCTGGTACTGCTCGCCGCGGGCCTGGCCGGGTCGTGGGTGATGACCCGGGCGGCACGCCGGTTCGCGCTCGTCGACGCGCTCTACACCTGGCCGGCGAGCCGGGCGGAGATGCGTCGGCCTGCGGCCACGCCGTGAGCCGGCCCGAGTCGTTCAGCCCGGGCGACGGTATTCGGCGATCTCGTCGAGGCTGCCGGAGTACACCGTGCGGCCCCCGGTGAGCCCGGCGGACCGCAGCACCGCGTCCTCGTCGGCCCGTTGCCGTGCCGGTGCGTCGATCCGGCGCACCACCCACAGCCGGTCCTCCGCGCGGAGCCGGGCGGTCACCTGGTCGAGGGGCCGGGAGAGGTCGTCGATGGTGTCACTCTGCTCGGCGTCCACCGCCCAGGTCACGTCGGTCAGCCGCGCGAAGTCGTCCGGGTACGACACGGCGATCCGCCGGCTGGACAACCCGATCAGCCCGGTCTCGCCGGCCGACCGAGGCGCGAAGTAGACCCCGTCGCCGGTGCCGGCGTGCTCCCGCAGGTAGTCCCCCACCGCGCGGTAGTCGGCCCCGCTCTTCGCGTCGGGCGTGCGCTGAGACCACCAGACCGGGGCGACGGCGGCCACGAGCAGCGCCGCGGCGACCACCCGCCACCAGCGTCGCCGCAGGGCGAGCAGCCCGACGCCGACCAGCAGCGCCACCGCGAAGCTGGTGAAGGTGAGGTAGCGGGGGTTGTACATCGGGTCGACGGCCAGGACGTACACGCCGAGCACCACGGTCGGCAGCACGACCGCCGGCAGCGCCCACGCCAGGGCCGGCCAGGACCCCGGCGCGCCGGTGCCCGGGGCCGGGGAGGCACGCCTGCGCAGGGCCGCGACCGCCCCGACCAGCACGAGCAGCCAGCCGATGGCGGCGGCCGCCACGGCCGCGAACTGCCAGGCCGGCGTGCCCCGCTCGGGCAGGACGCCGGTGGGGGTGCCGCCGAGGAACCACTGATTGACCAGCACGTTCCGGACCCACTCCGCGAAGCCGATCGGGTTCGGCGCGATCTGACCGCGTTCGGCGACGCTCAGGAGCAGGATGGGAGAGCTCAGGACGGCGGCCCCGACCGCCGCGCCGAGCCAGCGCAGCAGTACGCCGCGGCCGGAGCGCAGCAGGAGCAGGCTGAGCCCGTGTCCTGCCACGAGGAGGGCGGCATAGATGTTCGTGGCCACCGCGAAGCCGGCGACGAGGGCGTACCCGATCCACCATCCGGCGCGGCGGTGACGGGTGGCCGCGACCAGGAGCACGGTGGCCCACACCCCGCCGGCCAGCGCGAGCGCGAAGGGCCGCGCCTCGATGCCCGCCCACGTCACCCGCGGCAGGATCGCGAACACGAGGGCGGCGGCGACGCCGAGCCGACGCCCTCCGGTCAGCCGCCCGAGCCAGTAGGTGCCGGCGGCAGCGAGCACGATCGCGCCGACGCTGAGGGCACGGATGCCGAACTCGTCGTCGCCGACGACGAGTCGCCACCCGTGCAGGGCGACGTAGTACACGGCATGGACGGCGTCGATCGAGGAGATCAGGGCGCCGATCTCGGCGACGGGACGGTCCGCGCTGCTGATGGAGGCCGCCTCGTCGGTCCAGAAGGACGGCACCCAGGAGAACAGGGCACTGACGAAGCCGGCCACGACCGCGAGGATCGCGGCCAGCGCGTGGTCCGCGGCGGTGACGCTCGGGGTGACCGCTCCGTCGCGGGTGGCGGTTGCCGTGGCCATGGACCGTCCTGACACGGGGCGAATGATCGGCGTCAATGTAGCACGCCGACCTTCGCCCGCCGCGCGTCAGGCCGCCGTCACCGTGGAGGTCAGGTGCAGGGCGCCGGAGCGCGGGTTCCAGCCGGTGAACCGGGCGCCGTCCGGGTCCGCGGGAACCCCGTCGACCCGGACCGCCACGGTGGCCGGCAGCCGCACCGGAGCGGCGAAGGCGACGTCCCAGTGGAACGCCGCGGGCAGCCGGACGGTGGCCAGCCCGCGGGAGGCCGTGAACATGCCGTGCGCGATGGCGCCCTTCATCCCGAGCAGCCGGGCGGTGGGCCCGCTGACGTGAATGGGGTTCCAGTCCCCGCTCACCGCGGCGAAACGACGACCGGTGTCCGCGCCCAGCCGCCACTGACCGGTGGGCACCGGCGGCTCGAACGGCGCTCGCGGGCTCGATGTCGTCTCCTGCGTCCCGTCCGCCGCGGGCAGGCGCAGGCCGCGGGCGAGGTACGTGGAGCGGTCGACGGCGACCGGCGGCGCGACCCCGCCGTCGGCCTCGTCGGCGATCTCGCTGACGACGTCGACGAGGGTGCCCGACCGGTGGGCGCGCAGCCGCTCGACCC
Organism: Tersicoccus solisilvae; assembly: GCF_014643255.1. GTDB lineage: Bacteria > Actinomycetota > Actinomycetes > Actinomycetales > Micrococcaceae > Tersicoccus > Tersicoccus solisilvae. Next base: position 10,995 of record NZ_BMJI01000006.1, read on the forward strand.
GGGTGGTCACGCTCAGGACGCTGGCCAGGGTGAGCGGGCGCCGCTGGTGCCACGCGTTCTGCAGGTGCACGAGGCCGGCCAGCGGCAGCGGGACGTCGTCCCGCGCCAGCAACGCCGTCGCGACGGGGAAGACGAGCGCGTGCACATAGCCCGGGGGCAGGTCGTCCGAGCCGGGCGCCCGCACCAGGTGCGCGAAGGCGGTCAGCCGCGCCGGGTCCGGCCGGATGCCGGTCGCCCGGTAGGCGATGCCGGGAAGACCGTCGGCCGGTCGGGAGCGCCGGGGCAGGACGGCCCCGACGGCGCCGGTCAGCGCCGCCGGCACCTGGCGGGCATAGAGGCCGGCGAGTGACGGCACCGCCGGCAGGTCCACCACCCGCTGCTGCGCGTGGTTCCCCGCAGCCATCACGCCCCCACCAGGTTCTGCCCGCAGACCCGCAGGGTCTGGCCGGTGATGCCGCCGGCGGCGTCGCTGGCGAGGAACGCGATCGCCTCGGCCACGTCCGTCGGCCGGCCGCCCTGCTGGAGGCTGTTCAGCCGCCGCGCGACCTCGCGGGTGGCGAACGGGATCCGTGCGGTCATCTCGGTCTCGATGAAGCCGGGCGCGACGGCGTTGATGGTGGCCCCCGCCGGCACGGCGGCCGCGGTGGCCGCGACCATGCCCATCACCCCGGCCTTCGAGGCGGCGTAGTTGGTCTGACCCCGGTTGCCCGCGATGCCACTGGTCGAGGCCAGGCTCACGATTCGCCCGCCGGCACCGAACACGTCCGAGGCGAGGAACTGCTCGTTCATCCGCAGCTGGGCGGCGAGGTTGACGGCGATCACCGCGTCCCACCGCGCCGCGTCCATATTCGCGAGCAGCTTGTCGCGGGTGATCCCGGCGTTGTGCACGACGATGTCCAACCGGCCGTACCGGTCCCGGGCGTGCGCGAGAATCCGCTCCCCCGCGTCCGGGGCGGTGATGTCCAGTTGCAGGGCGGTACCCCCGAGCCCGTTGGCGACTCCGGCCAGCGCCTCCCCCGCGGCCGGCACGTCGACGGCGATCACCCGCGCGCCGTCCCGGTGCAGGGTCGCCGCGATCGCCGCCCCGATGCCCCGCGCCGCGCCCGTCACCACGGCCACCTTGCCGGTCAGCGGACGGGTGGTGTCGGCGTCCGGGGCCCCCTGCCCGTCCACCACCGTGAGGAACTGTCCGTCGACGAAGGCACTGCGGCCCGAGAGCAGGAAACGCAGGGCCCCGAGCACGGAGGTCGCGGTCACCGGCAGGCCGTCCCGCACCAGGATGCCGTTGCCGGTGGCCCCGCCGCGCAGCTCGTGCGCGAGCGAGCGCAGCAGACCCTCGACCCCGCGCCGGGCCGCGGCCATGGCCGGGTCGGTCGTGTCGGCGGCGGGCCGGGAGAGCGTGATCACCCGGCCGCCCGGGCGCAGGTCCCGCAACGCCTCGGCGACGGCGAGGACCGGCGTCGACAGCGCGGTGGGATCGGCGACGTCGTCGAGCACCAGCACGATCGCGCCGAGCCGCTGCTTCGGCCGGTGGTGGCGGACGACCTCGAGGTCCCAGCCCAGCAGCTCGTCCGCCAGCTCCTGCGCGCCGGCGCCGGCGCCGACCAGCAGCGTCGGCCCGTCGACGAGCGGGTCGCCGGGCCGGTACCGGCGCAGCTCCACCGGCCGTGGCAGCCCGAGGCGCCGGGCCAGGCCGGCGAACGGGGCCGCGTTGACGAGGTTCAGGTAGGTGTCGGTCATGACGCTCCTTCCGGGTGGACGCGGGGCCGGGTCAGTGGGACTCGAGGATGGCGACGACGCCCTGGCCGCCGGCCGCGCAGACCGAGACCAGGCCGCGGGTGCGCCGCCCCGTGGAGGCGGCCGTCTCGGCGAGCTGCTTGGCCAGCGAGCCGACGATCCGCCCGCCGGTGGCCGCGAACGGGTGACCGGCGGCCAGCGACGAGCCGTTGACGTTGAGCTTGCTCCGGTCGATCGAGCCGAGCGGCGCGTCCAGCCCGAGCCGGGTGCGGCAGTACTCGGCGTCCTCCCAGGCGGCCAGTGCGGAGAGCACGGTCGACGCGAACGCCTCGTGGATCTCGTAGTAGTCGAAGTCGGCCAGGCCCAACCCGTGGCGGGCGAGCAGCCGCGGCACCGCGTACACCGGGGCCATCAGCAGGCCCTCGGCGCCGTTGACGAAGTCCACGGCGGCGGCCTCGGCGTCGATCACGTCGGCCAGCATCGGCAGCTCGTGCTGCTGTGCCCACTCCTCCGAGGCCAGCAGCACCGCGGAGGCGCCGTCGGTCAGCGGAGTCGAGTTGCCGGCGGTCATCGTCGCCGGGGTGGGCAGGGACTTCCCGAACACCGGGGAGAGTTTCCCGAGCTTCTCGAGGCTGCTGTCGGCCCGCAGGTTGGTGTCGCGCGTGACGCCCCGGTAGGAGGTGGTCAGGTCGTCGAAGAAGCCGCGGTCCCAGGCGGCGGCGAGATTGCGGTGGCTGGCCAGCGCCAGCTCGTCCTGCGCCTCGCGGGTGATCTCCCACAGCGCCGTCGTCACAGCCTGGTGCTCGCCCATCGACAGCCCCGTGCGTGGTTCACCCGTCGAGGGTGCGTTGGGGGTGAGGTCGCGCGGGCGCAGTTTCAGCACCGCGGCCAGCTTCTGCTGGGTGGTCTTCGCTCGGCCGAGCTCGAGCAGCACCTGGCGCAGCCCCTCGCTCACCGCGATCGGCGCGTCGGAGGCGCTGTCCACGCCGCCGGCGATCCCGGACTCGATCTGGCCGAGCCGGATCTTGTTCGCCAGCCCGACGACCGTCTCCAGCCCGGTGGCACAGGCCTGCTGCAGGTCGTACGCGGGAGTGGTCGGATCGAGCGCCGAGCCGAGCACCGCCTCGCGGGTGAGATTGAAGTCCCGGGAGTGCTTCAGCACGGCGCCGGCGGCGACCTCGCCGATCCGCTCCCCGGCCAGGCCGTAGCGCGCGACCAGCCCGTCGATGGCGGCGGTGAGCATGTCCTGGTTCGACGCGCGGGCGTACGGCCCGTTCGCGCGAGCGAACGGGATCCGGTTGCCGCCCACGACGACGGCGCGCCGGACGGAGGGGGACGAGGACGGGGTGCTGGTGGGCCGGGTGGCCGGGGTGGGGGTGCTGGTGGCGTCCTGGGGCATGACGAACTCGCTCCTTGCATCGACGTGGTTACCGGTACCCAGCGTACCTGATACGCTGGGTACCGTGAATTCGACCGGACTGCGTCAGGTGACCGCCGAACCGGACGGCCGTTCCCGCCGCTGGCGGGCGCACCGGACCGCGCGGCGGGTCGAGCTCGTGCGGCTCGCGCGCCGCGCCGTGCACCGGCTCGGCCCCGACGCGTCGATGGACGACATCGCCGCGGCCGCCGGCACCTCCAAGTCCGTGTTCTACCGGTACTTCGGGGACAAGGCCGGTCTGCAGCAGGCCGTCGCCGAGCGGGTGCTCGGCCGCCTCGAGCAGGAGTTGCACGAGGCCGCCGCCAGCGCCCGCTCGCCCCTCGACGGAGTGCACGGGATGGTGCACGCCTACCTGCAGCTGGCCGCGGCGTCGCCGCACGTGTACGCGTTCGTCACCGCGGGTCCCACCGCCGGCGCTCACATCCATCACTTCTTCAGCGCGGTCTCGACCCTGATGTCGGAGCCGATGCGCCGGTACCTGGAGGGTCGGCGCACGGCACCGGACGCCTCCCCGGTCCTGGCCTACTGGCCGACGGCGGCGATCGGGCTCGTGCGCAACGCGGGCGAGCAGTGGCTCGCCACGGCGGAAGGTCCGGACAAGCCGGACCTCGACGACTTCGCCGACCTGCTCACCGGGTGGCTGCTCGACGGCGTGATGACCCACCCCGGCACCCGCTCGTTCCCCACCGCTCCCCGCCCCGCGCCCGATTCCCCCACCACGAAGGAACACCGATGACCACAGTGGACTCCCCGACTCCCGCTCCCTCCCCCGCCGGTTCGGCGACGCCGTCGCTCACCGACACGCCCCACGTCGACGTGCCCGTCCTCGAGACGGTGCTGCTGGGCCGCTGGGCCGATGTCCGCCGGCAGGCCCGCGCGCTCGCGGCCCGGGAGGACCTGCACAAGATCGAGGGCCAGCCGTGGGGCGAGCACCGGGAGCGCGTGCTCGGCCAGCTCCACACCCTCGTGGCGGAGGACGCCGTGCACCGGGCGTTCCCGACGCGGCTCGGCGGCGAGGACAACCACGGTGGCAACATCGCCGGCTTCGAGGAGCTCGTCGTGGCCGACCCCTCGCTGCAGATCAAGGCCGGCGTGCAGTGGGGCCTGTTCGGCTCGGCCGTGCTGCACCTGGGCACCGAGGCCCACCACGACGCGTGGCTTCCCGGGATCATGGACATGACCATCCCCGGGGCGTTCGCGATGACCGAGACGGGGCACGGCTCCGACGTGGCCTCCATCGCCACCACCGCGACCTACGACCCGGCCACCGAGGAGTTCGACCTGCACACCCCGTTCCGGGCGGCGTGGAAGGACTACCTCGGCAACGCCGCCCTGCACGGCCGGGCGGCGGTGGTGTTCGCCCAGCTCGTCACCGGCGGCGTCAACCACGGGGTGCACGCCCTCTATGTGCCGATCCGGGACGAGGACGGCGCGTTCCTGCCCGGTATCGGCGGTGAGGACGACGGGCACAAGGGCGGCCTCAACGGCATCGACAACGGTCGCCTGCACTTCACGCACGTGCGGGTCCCCCGGTTCAACCTGCTCGACCGGTACGGCGCGGTCGCCGCCGACGGCGCCTACAGCTCGCCGATCGCCAGCCCGGGGCGGCGGTTCTTCACCATGCTCGGCACGCTGGTGCAGGGGCGGGTGTCCCTCGACGGGGCCAGTGTCGCGGCGAGCAAGGTGGCCCTGCAGATCGCCGTCACGTACGCCAACCAGCGCCGCCAGTTCGGTTCCGGCACCGGCGAGGAGGAGGTGCTCCTGGACTACCAGCGGCACCAGCGGCGACTGATCACCCGGATCGCGCGCACCTACGCCGGGTCCTTCGCCCACGAGGAGCTGCTCGCCCGGTTCGACGACGTGTTCTCCGGGGCCCACGACACCGACGAGGACCGGCAGGACCTCGAGACCCTCGCCGCGGCCCTGAAGGCGGCGTCCACGTGGAACGCGCTGGACACGCTGCAGGAGTGCCGGGAGGCGTGCGGCGGTGCCGGCTTCCTGTCGGAGAACCGCTTCACGAGCCTGCGCGCCGACCTGGACGTCTACGCCACCTTCGAGGGCGACAACACCGTGCTGCTGCAGCTGGTGGCCAAGCGGCTGCTCACCGACTACGCCAACGACTTCCGGGGCATCGACTTCGGCGCCATGGCCCGGTACGCCGTGGGCCAGGCCGCCGACCGCACGTTCAGCCGCTCGGGTCTGCGGCAGGCGGTGCAGTTCTTCACCGACCGCGGCGACCAGCGGCTCGCCGTCAACGCGCTGCGGGAGGAGGGCGCCCAGCGGGCGCTGCTGACCGGCCGCGTCGAGGACATGGTCGCCGAGGTCGCCCAGCATCTGCGGGCGGCGCGGAAGCTGCCCGCCGAGAAGGCCGCGTCGGTCTTCAACTCCCACCAGCACGAGCTGATCGAGACGGCCCGGGCGCACGGCGAGCTGCTGCAGTGGGAGGCGTTCACCGCCGCCCTGCCCGGGATCGAGGACGCGGGGACCCGCACCGTGCTGACCTGGGTCCGCGACCTGTACGGCCTGACGCTGGTCGAGGAGAACATCGGCTGGTACCTGATGCACGGCCGCATCTCGATGCAGCGGGCACGCACGCTCACCGGGTACGTCAACCGGTTGCTGGCCCGGCTGCGCCCGCACGCGCAGGACCTGGTCGACGCCTTCGGCTACCAGCAGGCGCACCTGCGCGCCGCGATCGCCACCGGCGCCGAGGCGCACCGTCAGGACGAGGCCCGGGCCCACCAGCGGCGCGAACGGGCGAACGGCGACGCCCCGGTCGACGAAAAGGTGCTGTACGCGCGGGAGTCCCGCAAGCGCGGCGCCTGACGCTGACACGGCAACGGCCCCGGACGGTGATCCGTCCGGGGCCGTTGCCCTGTCGTCGGTCAGAGCACGCTGCGGTAGACGTCCAGGGTGGCGCGCCCGATCGACTCCCAGGAGAAGTGGTCCTGCGCGCGCCGGCGGCCGGCCTCACCCATCCGTCGCGCCTCGTCGCGATCGGAGACGACCGCGGTGAGAGCGGCGGCGAAGTCCCGGACGAACACGTCGGGGTCCAGGGGCGTGCCGGTGCCGTCCTGCACCTGCTCGATGGGCACCAGCCGGCCGGTGACGCCGTCGTCGACGACCTCCGGGATGCCGCCGGTGGCGCTCGCCACGACGGCGGCCCCGCACGCCATGGCCTCGAGGTTGACGATGCCGAGCGGTTCGTAGACGGACGGGCAGGCGAACGCCGTGGTGTGGGAGAGGATCTGGATCAGCTCCCGTCGCGGCAGCATCTTCTCGATCAGCACGACGCCCTCGCGCTCGGCCCGCAGTTCGGCGATCAGCTGGTTGACCTCGGCCCCCAGCTCGGGGGTGTCCGCCGCACCCGCGCACAGGACGAGCTGCACCTCCGGCGGCAGCAGCTTCGCCGCCCGGAGCAGGTAGGGCACGCCCTTCTGCCGGGTGATCCGGCCGACGAACGTGACGGAGGGCTGGTGCGGGTCGATGCCGTACGACTCGAGCACGTCGGTCTCGACGTCGGGCTGCCACAGGGCGACGTCGATGCCGTTGTGCACGACCTTGACCTTCTCCGGGTCGACGTCCGGGTAGCAGCGCAGGATGTCCGCGCGCATGCCGGCGGAGACCGCGACGATCGCGTCGGCCGCCTCGTACGCCGTCTTCTCGGCCCAGGAGGAGAGGGCGTAGCCGCCGCCGAGCTGCTCGGCCTTCCACGGGCGCAGCGGTTCGAGACTGTGCGCGGAGAGCACGTGCGGGATGCCGTGCAGCAGTTTCGCCAGGTGCCCCGCGAGATTGGCGTACCAGGTGTGGGAGTGGACCACGTCGGCGCCGGCGACGCCGGGGACGATGGCGAGGTCGACGCCGAACGTCTGCAGGGCGGCGTTGGCGTCGGAGAGCTCGGGCAGGTTCGGGTAGGCCCGCACGGTGGCGCCGTGGAAGTCGGCGTCGCGTGCGGCGCCGAAGCAGTGCACGTGCAGCTCGACCTGGGAGGCCAGCACCCGGCTCAGCTCCGCGACGTGGACACCGGCACCGCCGTAGATGTCCGGGGGGAACTCCTTGCTCACGATGTCGATGCGCACACTCACAAGGTAGTGCCTGTCGGCGGTGTCCTCTAGTGTGAGTCTCACCGACGCCGCAGGTCGGACCCTCTACCCCGGCCGATCCGTCGGCCGAACGGTGAGGTGAAGGTCGAGAAAGGTCAGTGATGCCCTCATGAGCCCCAAAGTCCTCGCGATCGTGCTGGCCGGCGGGGAGGGCAACCGCCTGATGCCGCTGACCATGGACCGCGCGAAGCCCGCCGTCCCCTTCGGCGGCAGCTACCGGCTGATCGACTTCGCCCTCTCCAACCTGGTCAACTCGCGGTACCTGCAGGTCGTCGTCCTGACCCAGTACAAGTCCCACAGCCTCGACCGGCACATCTCCGAGACGTGGCGGATGTCCACGCTGCTCGGCAACTACATCGCGTCCGTGCCGGCGCAGCAGCGCGTGGGCAAGAGCTGGTTCCAGGGCAGCGCCGACGCCATCTACCAGTCCCTGAACCTCATCCACGACGCCCGGCCGGACATCGTCGTCGTCGTCGGCGCCGACCACGTGTACCGGATGGACTTCTCGCAGATGGTGGACGCGCACATCGCGTCGGGGGCGTCCGCGTCGGTGGCGGCGGTGCGTCAGCCGCTGGACCAGGTGAACCAGTTCGGGGTGATCGAGACGGACCCGCAGGACCGGTCCCGGATCGCCCGGTTCGTCGAGAAGCCGGCCACCACGGAGGGCCTGCCCGACGACCCGACCAGCTTCCTCGCCTCGATGGGCAACTACGTGTTCACGGCCGACGCCCTGGTCGACGCCCTCCGGGCCGACAACGAGCGGCTGGACACCAAGCACGACATGGGTGGGGATCTCGTCCCCCACTTCGTGGACCGGAACGACTGCGCCGTGTACGACTTCACGGAGAACTCGGTCGCCGGGTCCACGGAACGGGATCGCCGCTACTGGCGGGACGTCGGCACGATCGACTCGTTCTACGACGCCCACATGGACCTGATCTCCCCGCTGCCGATCTTCAACCTCTACAACATGGACTGGCCGATCTACACGCGGCAGGTGATCTCCCCGCCGGCGAAGTTCGTCCGGGGCCGCAACCCCGACTGGGGGGTGGCGTACGACTCGATCGTCAGCCCGGGCGCCGTCGTCACCGGCGGCCTGGTCAAGGGGTCGGTGCTCTCGCCCGACGTGTTCGTCTCCGACGGTGCCCGCGTCTCCGGGTCCGTGCTGATGGACAACGTGCTGATCGGCCGGGGCGCCGTGGTCAAGCGCGCGATCCTGGACAAGAACGTCTCGCTCGAGGACGGGGCGACCGTGGGGGCGGACCCCGAGCTGGACCGCTCCCGGGGCTACAAGGTGACCGACTCGGGCATCACCGTGGTGAGCAAGGGCGTGCGCGTCGCGGCCGGGTGACGGCCGACGGCCGGTCAGGCCAGCCGGGTCACCGCGACGCGGACCGCGAGGGTGGAGCCGCCACCCCCGGACAGGATGCCCTTGAGCGGGGTGACGTCCCGGTAGTCCCGGCCACGGGCGACGACGACGTGCAGGTCGCCGACCGGCCCGGTGTTGGTGGGGTCCCAGGCGCGCCAGCCGCCGTCCCACCACTCCACCCAGGCGTGGGACTCGCCCACGACCTCCTCGCCGATGCCCGCCGCGGGTCGCGGGTGCAGGTACCCGGAGACGTAGCGGGCGGGGATGCCGAGGCTGCGCAGGGCACCCGCGCCCAGGTGCGCCAGATCCTGGCACACCCCCTTGCGGGCGGTCCACGCGTGCTCCGCGTTCGAGTGCACGTGGGTGGCGCCGGGCACGTAGCTCATCTGCCCGCGCATCCACGCGAACACGGCCATCGCCGCCTCGTGCGGGTCCAGGCCCCGTACCTCGTCCCGCACCAGGGCGATCACCTCGTCGCCCGGCCCGGACAGGGGGGTCTGCGGCAGCCAGTCCGAGAACCGGTTGCGGGCGGCCGCACCGTGCAGGTCGGCCCAGCCGACCGGCTCGGCGTCGACCGTGCGCGTCCCCCGGTGCACCTCCACGGTCGCCTCGGCCAGGACGGCCAGCCGGTCGTGCGGGCTGGTGATGTCGAAGCTGGTGACCCGGGTACCCCAGTAGTCCCGGTACGTGTCCACGGCCGCGTGGTCCGGCCCGACGGTCAGGGAGGACTCCAGGACCACCTGGTGCGGGTCGGTGATCGGCGACATCCGCGCCTCGTTGTAGGACAGGGACACCCGCCGCACGTAGTCGTAGCTGGTCGCGTGCGAGATGCGCAGCCGCGTCATGACAGTTCCCCCACCCATTCGAGGCTCTCGGCCCGGGAGAAGTACTTCCGGGAGATGGCGTCGGACGCCCGGGCGCAGGCCTGCTGCACCCGGTCCATGTGCTCGGGCAGCTCGTCCAGCAGGTCCGCCGTCTGGTGGAACTCGAGGAAGGACCGGGCCTGGCCCACCAGCCGACGGGCGTCGTCGAGGAACCCGATCCGCTGGTTCGACGGGTCGAGTCGTTCGAGCGCGGTCTCGGCCTCGGTCAGGGCGTAGACGATGGAACGGGGGAAGAGACGGTCCAGCAGGAGGAACTCGGCGGCCTCCTCGTCGCCGAAGGCGGCCCGTTGGTTGCGCAGGAACGACTCGTACGCCCCGGCGCACCGCAGCATGGTGACCCACGAGTTGGCGACGTCGCGCGTGGAGAGCATGCGCGACGTCATGTCGGCCCGTTCCAGGCTGCGGCCGAGCACCATGAACTCCCAGCTCTCGTCGTGGCTCATGGTCAGGTCGGAGAGGCCACGCACCATCGCGGTCCGCTCGCCGACCCACGTGCAGAACCGGTAGGTGCCGACCACGTCCTTGCGGTGCTGGTTGAGCCCGTACCACGTGGTGTTCAGGCACTCCCACAGGCCGGAGGACACGGTCTCCCGCGCGCGGCGGGCGTTCTCCCGGGCGGCGCCCAGCGCCCCGGCGATGGAGGCGGGCGAACCGCGGTCGTAGGCCAGGGCGTCCAGCAGCTGCCCGATGCCGAGCCGCTCGTCCTCGGGCACGGCCCCCATCACCGCGAGCAGCCGCCGGGCCACCAGCTCCTGATCGGCGCTGCTCATCTGGTTCATCCGCTCCAGGTGCACGTCGAGGATCCGTGCCGTCCCGTCCGCCCGCTCGACGTAGCGGCCGATCCAGAACAACGACTCGGCGATCCGGCTGAGCATGCCGTCCTCCCTTCCTGGTGCTGTTGGGCTGCTGTGCTCCCGTTCCGGGAGCGGCGTCACTGCTGCTGGGCCTCGCCCTGCCGGTCCCGGGCGTTGCTCTCGATCGGCCAGACCGACACGCGCTCCCGACCGGGTCGGGGCGCCGCCCCGGCCGGCATCGCCGGGGCAGGTCCGTCGCCGACCACCCAGGTGTCCTTCGAGCCGCCGCCCTGGCTGGAGTTAACGATGAGGGAACCCTCCTGCAGCGCCACCCGGGTGAGCCCCCCGGGCAGCACCCACACCTCGTCGCCGTCGTTGACGGCGAAGGGCCGCAGGTCGACGTGCCGGGGACCGAAGCGGTCGCCGGCCATGGTGGGCACGGTGGACAGCTGCAGCACGGGCTGGGCGATCCACCCGCGCGGGTCCGCGATCACCCGCTGTCGCAGGGCGTCCAGTTCCTCGCGGGTCGCATCCGGGCCGATCACGATGCCCTTGCCGCCGGACCCGTCGACCGGCTTGACCACGAGCTCCTCGAGACGGTCGAGGACCTCCTCGCGGGCGGCGTCCTCCTCGAGCCGGAACGTGTCGACGTTGGGGATGATCGGGTCCTCGCCCCGGTAGTAGCGGATCAGGTCCGGCAGGTAGCTGTAGATCAGCTTGTCGTCGGCCACGCCGTTGCCGATCGCGTTGGCGATCGTCACGTTGCCGGCGCGGGCGGCGTTGACCAGCCCCGGGCAGCCGAGCAGGGAGTCGGAACGGAACTGGAGGGGGTCGATGAAGTCGTCGTCGACACGCCGGTAGATCACGTCGACCCGCTGCTCGCCCGCCGTCGTGCGCATGTAGACGCGGTTGGCCCGGCAGACGAGATCCCGGCCCTCGACGAGTTCGACGCCCATCAGGCCGGCGAGCAGGGTGTGCTCGAAGTAGGCGGAGTTGAAGACGCCGGGGGTGAGCACGACGACGGTCGGGTCGGCGACGGAGGGGGGTGCGGTCCGGCGCAGCGCGTGGAGCAGGTGGCGCGGATAGTCGTCCACGCCGCGGATGTCCTGCTGGGTGAAGGCCTCGGGCAGCCCCTTGGCCATCGCGCGCCGGTTCTCGATCACGTAGGAGACGCCGCTGGGCACCCGCACGTTGTCCTCGAGCACCCGGAAGCAGCCGGTGCCGTCCCGGACGACGTCGACCCCGGAGACGTGCACGCGCACCCCGCCGACCGGCCGGAACCCGGCGACGCAGCGGTGGAAGTGGGAGCTGGAGGTGATCAGGGACCGCGGCACGACCCCGTCCGCGACAACGGCCATGCTGTCGTACACGTCGTCGAGGAACGCCTCGAGGGTCTGCACCCGCTGGGCCACGCCGCGCTCGAGGACGTCCCACTCGGCGGCGGGGATCACCCGCGGCACGATGTCCAGCGGGAAGGGGCGCTCCTCCCCCGCGTAGTCGAAGGTGACCCCCCGGTCCAGGAAGGTGCGGGCCATGGAGTCGGCCCGGGCGGAGACATCGCCGAGGGTCAACCCGCCCAGCACGTCCTCGACCTGCCGGTAGGCGGCACGCACGGACTGATCGGCGTCGAACATCTCGTCGTACGCCCGGGTGCGGACCGTGGCGGTCCCGTAGTCGTCGAACAGGTCGGACATGGAGCACAGCGTGTCATGGATCGATGTCGATGACATCACCGGCGCGTTTCCGCCCCGGTGTTTGAATGGAGGGCATGCCTTCCCCGCACCTGACCCGCGACGACGCGGCCACCCGTTCCACGCTGCTCACCGTCCGCGCGTACGACGTGCACCTGGACCTCACCGGAGCGCAGGTGGAGGGCGCCACCACCTTCGGGACGGTCAGTGAGATCCACTTCGACTGCGTCGAGCCGGGCGCCGCCACCTTCGTCGACTTCCTCGGGGCCTCGGTCGAGGAGGTGGAGCTGAACGGGCGGTCCCTGCCGGTGGCGGACGTCGTCGACGGGCAGCGCGTCCGGCTGCCGGACCTGGCGGCGCGGAACACGGTGCGGGTCCGGGCCACCGGCCTCTACAGCCGCAGCGGGGAGGGGCTGCACCGGTTCGTGGACCCCGCGGACGGCCGGGTGTACCTGTACACGCAGAACGAGCCGGCGGACTGCTGCCGGTGGATCCCGGTCTTCGAGCAGCCGGACCTGAAGGCACGGTTCACCCTGCACGTGGACGCACCGGCGGACTGGGTGGTGCGCGGCAACGGCGCGGAGACCGGAGCCGAGCCATCGGTCGGCGGGGCCGTGCGCCACTTCGCGACGACCGAACCCCTCTCCACGTATCTGGTGGCGGTGCTCGCCGGGCCGTACCACGCGGTGGAGGCCCAGCACACCGTGACCACGGCGGACGGCCCGCTGCCGGTGCCGCTGGCGATGTTCTGCCGGGCGTCCCTGGCCGAGCACCTGGACGCGGACCGGATCGCCGACGTCACACGCGCCGGTCTGGACTTCTATCACGAGCGATTCGGGTTCCCGTACCCGTTCGGGAAGTACGACCAGGCGTTCGTGCCCGAGTACAACCTCGGGGCGATGGAGAACCCTGGCCTGGTGACGTTCACCGAGGCGTTCGTGTTCCGCACGGAGGCCACCGAGGCGCAGGTGCAGGCGCGGGCGAACGTCATCATGCACGAGATGGCGCACATGTGGTTCGGGGATCTCGTCACCATGCGGTGGTGGGACGACCTGTGGCTGAAGGAGTCCTTCGCGGACTTCATGGGGTCCGCGTCGCTGGCGGACACCGGGCTGTACCCGGGGGCGTGGGTGACGTTCGCGAACCGGCGGAAGGCGTGGGCCTACGTGCAGGACGCGCTGCCGACGACCCACCCGATCGTGGCGGACATCGTCGACCTGGACGCGGCGAAGCAGAACTTCGACGGCATCACCTACGCCAAGGGCGCCTCGGTGCTCAAGCAGCTGGTGGCGTTCGTCGGACGCGACGTCTTCGACGCCGCGGCGCGGGCGTACTTCCGCGAGCATGCCTGGGGCAACACGACGCTCGCGGACTTCCTGGCGGCCCTGAGCGAGGCGTCCGGCCGGGACATGGGGGCGTGGGCGGCGGCCTGGCTGCAGACGTCCGGCATCAGCACGCTGTCGGTGGAGCGGACGTCCACCGGGGCGCGGGTCCACCAGGACGGGTGGGACCCGGCCATCGGGGCGGCGATGACGCGGCCGCACGCGCTCGCCGTCGGGGTGTACGCGGAGGAGGACGGCGCTGGGGGTGGCCCCGGCGCCCTGGGTCCCGCCCGTCGCCGGCTGCGACGGGTGGCGTCCGCCCCGGTGGAACTCGCGAGCGCGTCCGTGGACGTCGATCTCCCCGTCGCCGTCGACGCCCCGCTGATCCTGCCGAACGACGGGGACCTCACCTACGCCACCGTGGACCTGGACCCGCGGAGTCTGACCACCGCGCTGGAGCGCATCGAGGACGTCGACGACGAGATGGCCCGCACGATCTGCTGGTCAGCGCTGTGGACGATGACGCGCGATGCACGGCTGCCCGCCGAGCGGTTCGTCACCACGGTGGCCCGCGCCGGTGCGGCGGAGACCGACGACGGGGTGCGGCAGATGCTCTTCACCCAGGCCCTGACCGCGGTGACGCGTTACGCGCCTCCGTCGACCCGCGCGGAGCTGCTGTCCGTCCTGCTCGACGCCCTCGCCGCGCTCGTCCGCTCGACCGGGTCCCTGACCTTCGCCCGGCTGTTCACCGCCGTTGCCGCCCACGGTGGCGGGCAGGACGACCTGTTGCGCTCCCTGGTCGCCACGGACGCCGCCGCGTCGTCCGGCACGACGGCGTCGTCCGGCCTGCTCGCCTCCCTGGCCGCCAACCAGGACCTGCGGTGGGCTGCGCTCGTTGCCCTCGCCGCCCGCGACGCCGTCGGGCACGACGTCATCGAGGCGGAGCTGCAACGGGACCCGACCGCGACGGGCCGGCGTCACGCGCTGACCGCCCGCAGCGCCCGGCCCGGGACCGACGCCAAGCGCGAGGTGTGGGAGAGCGTGACCGGGGACCGCGACCTGTCGAACGAGCTCGTCTCGGCCGCACTGCGTGGGTTCGCGCTCATCGACGCGACGACCGCCGAGCCGTTCGTCGAGCCCTACTTCGCCTCGCTCACGGCCTGGTGGAACGAGCGGAGCATCGAGATGGCGACCCGGCTGGTGCGTGGGCTGTTCCCGCCGGTGCAGGACGCCGTTCCCGGGCAGGATCCGCCCGAGCACCCACTGGTGCGCCGTTCGGCCCGGTGGCTCTCGGAGCACGAGGAGGCGCCGGCGGCGCTGCGGCGGATCGTCATCGAGGAGCAGGACTCCCTGGTGCGCGCGCTGCGGGCCCAATCAGCGGGGTGAGCAGCGGCGGCTCGGCCGGAGGGCGTGATTCGTGCGGTCCTCGAGGGCGCCGACGGTCTGTGCGCCGCGTCCGGTCGGACTCGGACCTGTCACGGCCGCGGATGCGCCCAGACCGGCGCCGGCTCGGGATCAGTGACGTACCGCGCACCGGCCGGTGACGTCCAGGCGAGGCGGTGGGAGCCGGGGACGTCGAACGCCTCGACCTCGACCGTCCAGGCCGAGTGATGCTTCAGCACGTGGTGCGTGCGGCACAGGTGCGCGAGGTTCTCGGAGCCGGTCGTCCCGCCGTCCGCCCAGGCGACCACGTGGTCGGCGTCGCACCGCACCGCTGACCGTCGGCAACCGGGGAATCGACAGGTACCGTCGCGCAGTGCGAGGGCGTTACGGAGCCGTGCGGGAAGTCGGTACTGCCGACCCGAGGTGAGCAGGACCGGGATGACGGCAGGGTCCGGCCATCCGCCCTCGGCAACCTCGGCCGGCAGGTATGCCTCTCCCGGCGGGTGTGCCTCTCCCGGCGGGTCCGCGTCCCCGGGTGGGTGCGTCCCTACCGGACGACGCTTGATTCCCCGGCCGGCATCGACGCCGGGCGGGTGCGTCGGTGGATCGGTGCCACCGTCGCCGCCACCGTCGCCGTCGCCGCCACACTCGTCGGCCCGTGCCGTGCGAGTCGTCGAGACGAGGTGCGTCCCGAACGCATCGCCATCGGTGGCGTGGTCGCACGTCCCGCTGGGCAGACCTCTCCCCTCGGCGACGACGCCGAGCGAGAACGACGTGGCCAGCGAGGCGAGATACCGGGCGTCGGCGGCGGCGATCGGTCCGAAGTCGCCCAGCAGACCCGGTTCGTCCGAACCCTGGAGGGTCGCGGCCGAGACCGTGAGCAGCACACGGGGTGGGGCAGGAAGGGCTCCGCCGTGTCGGGGCGTGCTGTCGGCGGCGTCGATGTCCGCCCCCTCGGCTCGGGTGCCGCCGGCACCGACACCAGATGCCAGTCCACCGAGCAGATCGACGAGCACATCGGCCCGCAGCTGGGTCATCGTGCGGCCGTCAGCCGTGCCGTCGCCCTCGGCGAGCATCTGCCGGGCAACGGAGCAGAGCCGACCATCGATGGCGTGAGCGACCGCAGCAGGCAACCTGGCGCTCAGCCGAGCCATGCCGTCCCGGTCCTGGCTGACGCAGACCCAGCGCTCCTCCTCCGCGACCTCACGTCGCCGTTCGAAGCCGATCGGGTGGCAGCGTTCGCGGATCCGACGGGAACGAGCCTGCAGCCCGCCCCTGGTCGCGCCGCGGACCGCGGCGGGCAGGAGGCAGCGTTCGGTCTCCTCGATCACGGCGCGCCAGCGGTCGGCATCCTCCTCGGAGGTGCACGGACCGAGCTTGTCGACGTACTCCCCCACGTCGTCGGCGATCACCTCGGCGGAACGGCTCGTGATGGCTCCCGAAGCGAGGGCAGCCGCGGTACGCGGCAGATGATCTCGCAGGCGCTCGGCCCGATTGAGGAGCCCGTGCACCGCGTTCTCACTCGTGCGGAGCGCGCCGGCGATCTCCGCCACACCGGACCGCTCGGCCACCGCCAGCCGCGCCCGTCGCGACAGGCCGGAACCGGTGCCGTCCGGCGCGTTCCGATCGTCCGGTGCCATCAGCGGGTGGGCGTCGACCCATCGCTCGTGCTCGCGGGCCGAGACCTCGACGGTCATGAGCGCGAGCCGGTCGGTGGCCGAACTCAGCCAGGACGACAGCCGGCTGGCGTCGCGCAGCGCGGCGACGGCCGCCTCCATGCTCACGCTGACACCGTCACCGGCCAGCATCGGCAGGAGGCGGGAGACGACGTCGTCGGGTCGGACGGGGAAGTCGGTGAGGCCGGTCAGGCCACGGTCGATGGCCCCCATCCCGAAGTCGCCGGGCCGTCCCGCCACGAGGCTGAACAGGGTCAGGCCGGGCAGGGGTTCCTCCGGTGACCGTTGCTCGTCGTCGTCCATGACCACACTCAACCAGCCGCCACCGACGAAACTCGGGTCGCCCTCGACCGCCGACGCGGGACGATGCGCAACCGCTGACCGTCGGCCAGGCCACACGACGAGCGCCGGACTCACGTTCCGGCGGATCCCCCCGGCGACCCGGGACGCCGCTTCCCGGGCGACCGGGGCGAGACCGGGCGCTCCTGCGCCGCCGTCACCTCCACGAAGCTGTCGTGTGCGGAGCCGTGGAACCCCTCGTCGTACGCGGCCATCGCGGCGGCGATCCGCCTGGCCGACACTCCCGCGCCGTCGGGCCCGGCGGGCCAGGAGACCGAACCCGGTCAGGACCGCACCGAGCATCGCGATCAGCAGGGCCGGCATCACCACGTCGACCATCACGGCACCCGCGTGAGCCATTCCTTGGTACCGAACTTGGTGTCGATCCGGCGCTGCGCCTCCGCGAGCTCGGCGTCCGACACCGCGCCGCGCACCGCCCCGGTGCGCTCGATGAAGGTCTGCGCCATGACGTCGATGATCGCCTCCCGGGTCATGCCCGTCTGCCGGCGCAGCGGATCCACCCGCTTCTTCGCGCTGCGGGTGCCCTTGTCGGAGAGCTTCTCCTTGCCAATCCGCAGCACGCGCACCATCTTGTCCGCGTCGACGTCGTACGACATCGTCACATGGTGCAGCAGGCCCCCGTTGGCCAGCCGCTTCTGCGCGGCCCCGCCGATCTTGCCCTGCGGCGTGGCGATGTCGTTGATCGGCTGGTAGAACGCCGTCACCCCGATCTTCTCCAGGGACGCCATCACCCACGAGTCGAGGAAGGCGTACGAGTCGGTGTAGCTGAGCCCGTCCACGAGGGTCTGCGGCACGTACAGCGAGTAGGTGATCGCGTTGCCGTGCTCCGTGAACATCGCTCCGCCCCCGGTGATACGACGGACCACGTGGGCGCCGGTCTCGCGGGCGCCGTCGGGGTCCACCTCGTTGCGCAGCGACTGGAAGCTCCCGATGAACACGTTCGGGGACTCCGCGAGCTCCCAGAACCGCAGCGTCGGGCGCCGGGTGCCCTTGCCGACCTCCTCGGTGAGCACCTCGTCGAGCGCGACGTGCGTGAGGGTGGGGAACGCCGCGTCGGTGATGATCTCCCACTCGTGATCCGCCCAGCCGGTGGCCAGGCCGAGGGCTCGCCGGACGGCGACGGCGATGGCCCGGGTGGAGAATCCGTGCAGCCGGGCCTCGTCCGGCACGACGGCGTCCAGCGCGGCGGTCAGCCGCTCGGGGGTGGCGTCGGCCTCGACGCCGTTCAGCGCCCCGTTGAGCACCGGGAGGAGGTCGTCCGGTTCGAGGAAGAAGTCACCGCTGATGGACACGTCCGCCAGCCGGCCGTCGTCCGTTCGCAGGTCGACGACCACCAGTTTGCCGCCGGGCACCTTGTATTCCCCGTGCGCTCGATCCTCGTCCGCCACGACCTCTCCTCTCCTTCGTCCTCGCGATCTTCCACGGGCGTCAACGACGGCGGGCCCGCATCCCTTCCGGAATGCGGGCCCGCCGATGGCATGGTGAGCGGTGCCTACTTCTTGCCGAAGTTCTTGAACCGCTGGTTGAAGCGCTCCACCCGGCCGGCGGAGTCCATGATCCGCTGCTTGCCCGTGTAGAACGGGTGCGACGCGGACGAGATCTCGACCTCGATCAGGGGGTACGTCTTGCCGTCCTCCCACTCGGTGGTCTTGTCCGAGGACACCGTGGAACGGGTCAGGAAGGAGGTGCCGGAGGCCAGGTCGCGGAACACGACGGCCTGGTACTGGGGGTGGATCTCGGTCTTCATGGGTTCGATACCTTCGCTGTGCGGGGCTGGATTTGGCCAGACCCTGAATGGTTCGTGGGGACCCGCGCCGAAGCGCCGGCCAGCGATCCAGTCTAGCGCATCGGTCGCGTGTGCCAGAACGCCACCGCGGCGGCGGCCGCCACGTTCAGGGAGTCGACCCCGCCGCTCATCGGAATGCGCACGACGGCGTCGCACGCCTCGATCGCCGCCCGGCTCAGCCCGGCCCCCTCGGTGCCGAGGACGAGGGCGAGCCGGTCCAGGGCCGGGAGGGCGGTGCCGTCGACGGCCGCGACGTCCAGATCCTGCGCGGACTCGCTCAGGGCCAGGGCCGCCGTCGGCATCCCCGCCGCTCGCAGGGTCCCCAGCGCGCCGGGCCACTCCGTCAGCCGCGCCCACGGCACCTGGAACACCGTGCCCATGCTCACCCGCACGGACCTCCGGTACAGCGGGTCGGCGCAGCGCGGCGAGAGCAGCACCGCGTCGACGTCGAGCGCGGCGGCCGAGCGGAACACCGCCCCGAGGTTGGTGTGGTCGACGATGTCCTCGAGCACCGCCACGCGCCGGGCACTGGCCAGCAGATCCGCCACCGGCACGGGGTCGGGGCGGTGCATCGCGGCCAGTGCCCCACGGTGCAGGTGGAACCCGGTGATCGACTCGAGGACCTCGGGCGAGCCCACGTACGCGGGCACGTCCGGGTGCGCATCGAGGACGTCGCCCAGGTCGGGCAGCCAGGCCTCGGCGAGGAAGAAGGACCGCGGCCGGTGCCCGGCGGCCAGCGCCCGGCGCACCACCACCGAGCTCTCGGCGATGTAGAGGCCCTCGGCGGGCTCGCGGCGGCGCCGGAGGGCCGAATCGGTCAGGTCCGTGTAGTCGTGCACCCGCGGGTCGGCGGGGTCGGCGATCCGGACGATACCCACGACCTCAGCCCGTGATCAGTCGCGCGACCATGACGCCGAGGGCGACCAGACCGAGCACGACGATGACGCCGCGCAGCACCACCGGCGACAGGCGCCGGCCGATCCGCGCGCCGACCAGCCCGCCGATCGTCGAGCCGATCGCGATCAGCAGGACGACCCACCAGTCGATCCGACCGAAGGCGAAGATCAGGTAGGAGATCGCCGCGATCATGTTGACCCCGAGCACGAGCACGTTCTTCATCGCGTTCGCCGCCTGCATGGACCCGACCATGAAGACCCCGAGGATGCCGACGAGCAGGATGCCCTGGGCGGCGACGAAGTAGCCCCCGTACACGCCGGCGAGGTACACGAGGACGTAGAGGATCGGCGGCTGGTGCAGGACGACGCGCGGCGCGTCGGGCCGCTGGCGGGCCTCGGCGCGGCGTCGCACCCAGGCCTGCAGCCGCGGCTGGAAGATGACGAACCCGAGGGCGATGACGATGAGGAAGGGCGCGGCCACCTCGAACACCGACTCCGGCAGGTGCAACAGCAGGGTGGCGCCCGTGATGCCGCCGAGCAGGGACGCCGGCAGCAGCCGCAGCACCAGCTTGCCCATGCCCGTCAGCTCCGCGCGGTAGCCGAGGGCCCCGGCCGCGTTGCCGGGGATCAGCCCCATGGCGTTGGAGATCGTCGCCGTCACCGGCGGGATGCCGAGCGCGACCAGGACGGGGAACGTCACCAGGGTGCCGGACCCGACGATGGTGTTGATCGTGCCGGCCCACAGGCCGGCGAGGGCGACGATGATCGATGCGAGGACGCCCATCAGCGTCGCCCGGCGTCCGTCAACCAGGCAGCGGCATCCACCCGCACGGCGGTCAGCGGGCGGCGACCGCGTGCCAGCGGTCGCCGTCGCGGGTCAGCGTCAGTGCGATGCCGTAGGTCCGGCTGAGGTTCTCGCTGGTGAGGACGTCGTCGAGCGCACCGGCGGCCACGACGGCACCGTCCCGCAACAGCAGGGCGTGCGTGAAGCCGGGGGCGATCTCCTCGACGTGGTGGGTGACCATGACGATCGCCGGGGCGTACGGATCCGCCAGGAGGTCGGCAAGGCGACCGATCAGGTCCTCGCGGCCGCCCACGTCCAGTCCCGCGGCGGGTTCGTCGAGCAGCAGCAGCTCGGGGTCGGTCATCAGGGCGCGGGCGATCAGGACGCGCTTCTGCTCGCCGGAGCTCAGGGTGCCGAACCGCCGGTCGGCCAGGGAACCCATGCCCCACTCGCCGAGCAGTTCGCGGGCGCGGTCCTCGTCGAAGCCCTCGTAGCGCTCCCGCCACCGGCCGGTGACGCCCCAGGCGGCGGTGACGACGGTGTCGACGACGCTCTCGTCGGCGGGGATCTGGGCGGCCAGTAGCGCGGACGTCATGCCGATCCGTGGCCGCAGCTCGAACACATCGACGGCGCCGAGGCGCTCACCGAGGATCTCGGCGGTGCCGCTGGTCGGGTGCATGCGGGCGCCGGCGATCTGCAGCAGCGTCGACTTGCCGGCCCCGTTGGGGCCGAGCACGATCCAGCGGTCCCCGTCGGAGACGTCCCAGTCCACGGCGTCCAGCAGGGTCTTCCCGCCCCGCACGATGCTCACCGCGTCCAGTTCCAGCACATCACCCATGGGCCAAGAGCCTAGGTCACCGGGTCGGCGTTCGACGAAGCGCGACGCGACGCCGGCCGCGGCCACCGGTTCGGATCCGGCCGCTGACTAGACTCCCCGTGTGCCCGCCGCCTACTCCGTGATCGCCCTCGCCCCGACGACGCCGGCGGCTGCCGGCACCGGGGTGTCCCCCACGCGGCCCCTCGACGCCGTGCCCCTGGTCGAGCGAGCGGTCCGCGACGCGGGCATCGCGCTGCCCGAGCCGGTGACCGGCGGGCGAGACGACGACGCCGACGGACCCGGATACGCGTGGGCCCGGTGGACGCTCGGCGAGCTGGCGGACGCTCCCGCCGCGGTGACGATGCTCCGGTCGGTGCTCCGTCCCGACCCGGTGGCCCAGGCGGTGCCCGGCCTCGACCTCGCGGTGGTTCCGGACGCGCTGCACGACGGCGGCCGGCTGCTGCTGATCATGGACGTCGACTCGACGCTCATCCAGCAGGAGGTGATCGAGATGCTCGCCGCCCACGCGGGCCGCGAGGCCGAGGTCGCCGCGGTGACCGACGCGGCCATGCGCGGGGAACTCGACTTCGCCCAGTCCCTGCACGCCCGGGTGGAGGCCCTCGCCGGGCTGCCGGTGCGGGTGATCGAGGAGGTCGTGGGCATGGTGCGCCTCTCCCCCGGCGCCGAGCGTCTCGTCGCGGCCCTGCTCGCCGGCGGCCACCGCGTCGCCGCCGTCTCCGGCGGGTTCGGCCAGGTGCTCAGCCCCCTCGCGGAGCGGCTCGGACTGACCCACCACCGGGCCAACCTGCTGGGGGTGCGCGACGGCGCACTCACCGGCCGAGTCGACGGCACGGTCGTGGACCGCGCGGTCAAGGCGGCGAGCCTGCGCGCGTGGGCGGCGGCGGACGGCGTCGCCCCCGACCACGTGATCGCGGTCGGGGACGGCGCGAACGACCTCGACATGCTCGCCGCGGCGGGCTTGTCGGTCGCCTACAACGCGAAGCCGGCCCTGCGCCACGCGGCGGACGCCCAGCTCAACCTCCCGCGCCTGGACGCCGTCGGCGCCCTCGCGGGCCTGCCGGGGTTCTAGGGGACGCCCTACTTCATGTGGTCGGCGCCGCCCACGTACTCGGTGTGGCCGGTCGGCACGTCGGCGGTGACCATCCGGGCGACCTCGACGGCGAACTCCTCCACGGAGTACAGCTTTCCCGCGTCGCTGCGGCGCTCGTCGAGAGTGCCGGGCCGGGCCCGGTCCAGCAGCGTCGCGGTGACGGTGCCCTCGATCATGTCGCCCGAGACGACGACCAGGCTGATGCCCCGGCCGGTCAGCTCCGGCTGCCGCTCGCGCAGGGCGTCCTCGCCGGCCCGCTTCGACCGGGCGACCGCCTCGTACTCCGGCATGGTCGGCACCGACTCGATGAAGTGCGCCTGGTGGCTGGTGACGAACACGACGCGGGAGCCGGTGGGCATCGCGGCCGCCGCGGCCTCGAGCATGGTGACCTGCGCGTCGCGGTTGAGCCGCATCGCGTAGTCCTCGCCGAGGCCCGCCTCCATGCCGCCGGAGGCGTTCAGGACGAGGATGTCCAGGCCGCCGAAGTTCTCCTTCGCCGCGTCGACGAGGGCCTGCGCCCCGCCCTCGGCGGTCAGGTCCGCGCCGACCGCGACGGCACGGCCGCCCGCGGCCTCGATGCCGGCGACGACCTTGGTCGCCCGCGGCGCCTTCTGCCGGTAGTTGACGACGACGCCGGCGCCCTGGGCGGCCAGCAGGCGCGCGACCTCCGCGCCGATGCCGCGGGAGGAGCCGGTGACGATGGCGGCCTTGCCGGCGAGGGGGCCGGCCGCGCCGTCGGTCGGGGTGTCGGGGTGCTGGTCGTTCATGGGTGCTCCTTCTGGCGGTGGGGGATGAGGGCGGCGGCCGGTGTCAGTGGCCCATGCCGAGGCCGCCGTCGACGGGGATGACCGCCCCGGAGATGTACGCGGCCTCGTCGGAGGCGATCCAGCGGACCACCTTCGCGACCTCCTCCGTCTCGGCGAACCGCCCGGCGGGGATGTTCGCCTTGTACTCCTGCTGCTGCTTCTCCGGCAATTCCGCCGTCATCTCCGTGTTGATGAAGCCGGGGGCGACGACGTTGGCCGTGATGTTGCGGGAGCCGAGCTCCCGGGTCAGCGACCGGGCGATGCCGACCAGGCCGGCCTTCGAGGCCGCGTAGTTGATCTGCCCCGGCGAGCCGTAGAGGCCCACCACCGAGGAGATCAGCACGACGCGGCCCTTCTTCAGCCGGATCATGCCCCGCGCGGCCCGCTTGACGACGCGGAAGGCTCCGGTGAGGTTGGTGTCGAGGACGGACGTGAAGTCCTCCTCGGACATCCGCAGCAGCAGGGTGTCGCGGGTGATGCCGGCATTGGCCACCACCACCTCGACGGGGCCGTGCTCGGCCTCGATGGCGGTGAACGCGGCGTCCAGCGAGGCGGCGTCGGTGACGTCCGCCTGGACGGCGAGGAACCCGGCCGGCGGCTCCCCGCTGCGGTAGGTGATCGCCACCCGGTCCCCGTTCGCGCGGAACTCCTCGGCGATCGCCCGGCCGATGCCCCGGTTGCCGCCGGTGACGAGGACGCTGCGCCCCGCCGGGGCCCTCGTCGTCCCGTCCGTCGTCTGCTCACCCTGTGTCATCCGTACCTCCGCTGGCCGTGCATGTCCGTCGATCCTCGATTCCTGTCGATCCTACGGGCGCCGCGCCCCGGCCGCCGTTTCCGTGGCTGCGTCCGCGGTGGGAGAATGGCCGGTAGACGAGACATGATGACGCAGAATCACACCGAGGGCCGCGGCTCGCACCGCCGCTCCGGAAACCCCGACGTCCACACCATCACCGACGCGCAGCAGTCCCACACCGCGGACATGAACGGGCGCATGATCCGGTACGCCACCTCGATGGGCATCCGGTTGGTGTGCATCGTCCTGGCGTTCGTGTTCGACGGGTGGCTGCGGTGGGTGATGATCGCGGGCGCCGTCATCCTCCCGTGGATCGCCGTGGTGATCGCCAACGCCGGCGGCACCGTCGACGTCAGCAACGGCAACCCGTCCACCGAGACGACCCCACCGCGTCCGGCCCTGACCCGCGGCCCGACCGCCGACGACGAGGTGCTCGACGGCGAGGTGCTCGACGACGACGACGCCACGCCGGACGCGCCGCGCGAGCGGGACGCGCCGCGCGAGCCGGACGGCCGGGTCGAGCCGGACGCGCCGGACGACCGCCGGTCGGGGCCGGCATGACCGACCTGCTCGGCAGCCTCGCCGGCTCCGGCCCCCGCGGACCGGAGGGGCCGGACGCGCCGCAGTGCTCGCGGCGGGGGTGCCGTGCGGCCGCCGCTTGGCGGCTGCGCTGGAACAACCCGCGGATCCATCCGCCCGAGCGGCGCAAGGAGTGGCTCGCCTGCGCGGAGCACCGGGACTGGCTGCAGACCTACCTCACCGAACGTGGCCTGTGGCGCGAGACGCTCCCGCTGACGCCGGGAACCGGGGGTGGCGCCGGTGCGTGAATACCGCTTCCTCGGCACCGCACCCTGGTTGGGCTGGTTCGCCCTGGCCGCCCTGTTCGCCGTCGTGTGCGGGCTGCTCGGCCACTGGCAGCTGGACCGCCGGGCCGAGACCGTCGCCGCGATCGAGACCATCGAGGCGAACTACGACCACGAGCCCCTGTCCTTCGACGAGGCCGCCGGCCAGTTCCGGCAGTTCGACACCGCCCGCGAATGGACGCCGGTGCGGATGACCGGCCGGTACCTGCCGGAGCAGACCCGGGTCGTGCGCAACCGGCCGCTGAACGGTCAGCCCGGCTTCGAGGTGCTCGTCCCCTTCCGGACCGCGGCCGGCCCGACCGTCGTCATCGACCGCGGGTGGCTGCCGCTGGGCAGCAACGGCGACCCCGCCGCCGTCCCCGCGCCACCGTCCGGCGCCGTCGATGTCGTCGCCCGGCTCAAGCACCCCGAGGGCGGCCTGGACCGCGGCGCCCCGCCCGGGCAGCTGGCCTCGATCGACCTGGACACGTACGCCGCGCAGATCGACGCGCCGATCGCCACCGGCGCCTACGGGGCGTTGGCGGACGAGAAGCCGGCGCCGGCGACCTCCCCCATCGCGTTCCCCCGGCCCTCCCTCGACGAGGGGCCGCACCTCTCCTACGCCATGCAGTGGTTCGCGTTCGGCCTGCTCGGCTTCGTGGGGCTCGGCTACGCGGCGCGGCAGCAGGCGTGGGTCAACCGCAACGGGGGCCTGGACGACGACGAGGACATCCCGGTGCACCTGCGCTCGGGTGCGCTGCGGAAACGGCCGCGGCGCCGGACCCGGCGCACCGCCGAGGACGAGGAGGACGACCTCCTGGACGCCGCCGGCTGGCGCTGAGCGCGCGCTCTACTCGCTGGTCAGCGCCGTGTAAATCTGAATTGGCACTGCAGTGAGAGCTTTACTAAGGGCTGCCTCAATCGCCACAGCACTTGGCGAGCGATTGACGTCAATCAATCGAGTCCAGACTACGGGTTCATACCTGGTCACAATTGACAGCGTGAAAAGCAGAACCCACCAAGCGAGTAACGGGTCTGCAGATCCACCGTGAGGACGAAGTGCGGGCATCAGAACCGCGTCCCCCCGAAGTCGACGCACGGAAGCGGCATCGTGAAATCGAAACACCGCTTCGTCTGTTCGCGTCCCGTCGCCCATCTCGCTGTAGCTACCACCTCCGAATTTCAACAGTTCAGCTCCCTCGAGTTCTGGATAAAGAAGACGAAGTGCGGCAGCATCTTCGCGCATCTGCTCGGCAGATGCCTGCAGGGTGAAGACTCGTTCGCCATATTCGGCGAACCGGCCGTTATACGGCCGATCGATCCAAATGGGCTGCGGGTATCCAGGCGGAATAGGATAGTCGAGACAAAGCTCGGGGATCATGTGCCAGATCACCCCGAGCGACACAGGCTCCGAAATAGGGTCCGACCTGAGGAGTTCGGCGAGAGTTGCAAATGAACTCGCGCCTTTACCATCCGACCGCACATTCGTGCGAAAAAACCCGTCAACCGATATTGAGTCCGAGTTCAACACCTTTAATCCGTGACCATGCATCGCAACGGATCTACCACTTCGTTCCCGCGCGACAGCAATCGCGCGTCCAGCCTGTGAAAGGCCGTAGTAAAGGTTAAGGGCCCTAGACTCAAACCCTACCGATGCAGCGGCATCGAATTGCTGTTGAGCTTGCTCTAACGAGTTGGCAAACAGGCGGTGCCTGTTCCCTTCCAGAGCACGCGGCGGATCAGCTCTCAGAGCTCGGATCCTTCTCCAAGTTTCCTCAGGCGGATCCGACTCGACTTCAAACCATCGTCTTGGCACTCTCGCATTATGGCTGACGGGCTCACCGCCAAGACACTAGTTAAGCAAGCGAGCTTGCCTCAGGCCAGCGAGACCAGGTCCTGGTACTCCTGGTTCCAGTGGTCCTCGACGCCGTCGGGCAGCAGCACGACCCGCTCCGGGTTCAGCGCCTCCACCGCACCCTCGTCGTGGGTGACGAGCACGACGGCGCCCGCGTAGTTGCGCAGGGCGCCGAGGATCTCCTCGCGGCTGGCCGGGTCGAGGTTGTTGGTGGGCTCGTCGAGCAGCAGCACGTTGGCCGACGAGGCCACCAGGGTGGCCAGCGCGAGCCGGGTCTTCTCCCCGCCGGAGAGCACCCCGGCCGGCTTGGCGACGTCGTCTCCGGAGAACAGGAACGAGCCGAGGATGCCGCGCACCTCCGCGTCCTTCAGGTCCGGGGCCGCGGTGCGCATGTTCTCGAGCACCGTGCGGTTCACGTCGAGCGTCTCGTGCTCCTGCGCGTAGTACCCGAGCTTGAGTCCGTGGCCGGGCACGATGCCGCCGGTGTCCGGCTCCTCCGTGCCGGCCAGGAGCTTCAGCAGGGTCGTCTTCCCGGCGCCGTTCAGCCCGAGGATCACCACGCGGGACCCGCGGTCGATGGCCAGGTCCACGTCGGTGAAGATCTCCAGCGAGCCGTAGGACTTGCTCAGGTGCTCCGCCGTCAGCGGCGTCTTCCCGCAGGGAGCGGGCTCGGGGAAGCGCAGGGCGGCCACCCGATCGGAGACCCGCGGTCCCTCGATGCCGGCCAGCAGCTTCTCGGCACGCCTGGCCATGTTCTGCGCCGCGACCGCCTTCGTGGCCTTGGCGCGCATCTTGTTGGCCTGGTCCATCAGGACCTGCGCCTTCTTCTGCGCGTTGTCCCGCTCGCGGTGCCGCCGACGCTCGTCGGTCTCCCGCTGGGTCAGGTAGGTCTTCCAGCCCATGTTGTAGATGTCGATGACGGCGCGGTTGGCGTCCAGGTACAACACCTTGTTGACGGTCTGTTCCAGCAGTTCCACGTCGTGGCTGATGACGAGGAGGCCACCCTGGTGGGCCGACAGGAAGTCGCGCAGCCAGACGATCGAGTCGGCGTCGAGGTGGTTGGTGGGCTCGTCGAGCAGCATGGTGTCCGCCCCGGAGAAGAGGATGCGGGCGAGCTCGACGCGGCGGCGCTGCCCACCCGAGAGGGTCTTCAGCGGCTGGGCCAGGATGCGGTCCGGCAGGGCGAGGTTGGAGGCGATCGAGGCGGCCTCCGCCTCGGCGGCGTACCCGCCTCCGGCGAGGAACTCCGCCTCGAGCCGGCCGTAGCGGTTCATCGCCTTGTCCCGGACGGTGTCGGAATCGCTCGCCATCTCCGCCTCGGCCTTCCGCATCCGGGTGATGACGTCGTCGAGGTTCCGCGCGGACAGGATCCGGTTGCGCGCCAGCTGCTCCGGGTCGCCCGAGCGCGGGTCCTGCGGCAGGTAGCCGATCTCGCCGGAGCGGGTCACCGTGCCGGCGGCGGGCAGCGTCTGCCCGGCGAGCACCTTGGTGAGGGTGGTCTTGCCGGCGCCGTTGCGCCCCACCAGGCCGATCTTGTCGCCGGCGTCGAGGCGGAACGTCACCGACTCCATGAGCAGGCGCGCTCCGGCTCGCAGTTCCAGGTCCTGAACGCTGATCACGGATGAAGTCCTGCCATTTCCCCAACTCGACGACGGCTCGGCGGTCGTGTCCGACGGATGTGGCACGATGCGTGTGAGAGCCGATCCATTCTAGCCACTGGAGTGCCACCATGCCCGCGACTCGTGACCGACGTCCCATCCCGGCCACGGGATCCGCGCCGGGAGCCCGCCGCGGGCGGCGCCGCTGGGACGCCACGGACCTGGCGATGATCGGCGTCTTCGCCGCGCTCGTCGCCGCCGCCTCCCTGGCCCCGGCGATCCCCCTGGTGGCCGGCGTGCCGATCACCCTCCAGGCCCTGGCCATCATGATCACCGGCCTCGTGCTCGGCCCCACCCGGGCGTTCGCCGCCGTCGGGCTCTACGTCCTGCTCGGCCTGGCCGGCCTGCCCATCCTCGCCGGTTTCCGCGGCGGTCTGGCCGTCCTGGCCGGCCCCTCCGCGGGTTACCTCGTCGCCTTCCCGTTCGCGGCGGCGCTCGTCGGCGCCCTCGCCGTCCTGGTGTTGCGCCGACGCCGGGCCGGGCACGCCGCGCTCCGGGCGGCGGCCCTGGTCGGGGCCACCCTCGCGGGCACCGCCCTGATCCACGTGGCCGGCATCGCCGGCCTGATGCTCAACGCCCGCCTCGCGTTCGGTGCGGCCGTGACCGCGGACCTCGCGTTCCTGCCCGTCGACGTGCTCAAGGACGTCGTCGCCGTCGCCGTCGCGCTCACCGTGCACCGCGCCTTCCCGGCGCTGATCGGTCGGGGACCGGCGCGCGCGTCCCGGCGGTGACGCACTCCCCGCGATGACCCGCATCGAGTTGGACCGGGCGACCGTCGAGGTGCCCACGGACACCGGCGGACGGGTGCTGCTGCACCCGACGACGCTCACCCTGACGGAACGACGGGTGGCCGTGATCGGCCCCAACGGCTCCGGCAAGTCGACCCTGCTGCGCCTGCTGGACGCCCTGCTCGAACCGACCGGCGGCACCGTGCGCGTCGACGGACTGGACACCCGGCACCAGCCGGCCGCAATCCGCCGACGGGTCGGTTTCGTGTTCACCGACCCGGCCGCCCAGCTGATCATGCCGACCCTGCGCGAGGACGTGCAGCTCTCCCTGCGCCGGACCACACCGCGCCGGCAGCGCGCCGACCGGGCCACCGAGGTGCTCGACGCGCTCGGTCTCGGCCCGCTCGCCGACCAGAGCGTGTTCGACCTCTCCGCCGGGGAACGGCAGCTCGGCGCCCTCGCCGTCGTGCTCGCCGTCGACCCCGCCCTGCTCCTGCTGGACGAGCCGTCCACACTCCTCGACCTGCCCAACACCCTGCTGCTGCGGCGCACCCTGGACCGGCTCGACCAGCAGGTGCTGATCAGCACGCACGACCTCGACCTGGCCGCCGGCTGCGAGCGGGTGCTCGTGCTCGACGGCGGCCGGGTGGTCGTCGACGACGCCGGGCCGGCCGCCGTTCAGGCCTATCGCCGCCGGACCGCGGAGCGCCTGCTGCCGGGTGGCCGCGGATGAGTGGGGGCGCCGCCCGCGAGATCGGCGTCTGGTGGCCGGGCCACTCCCCCATCCACCGGGCGCCGCTGTCGGTGAAGACGGTCGCCATGGTGGCCGTCTCGGTGGCGGCGGTGCTCGCCCGCGACCCGCTCCCGGCCCTGCTCCTGCTGCTGGCCGTCGTCGTGGTGGCGGCCATCTCGGCCGTGCCCGCGCGCCGGGTGTTCGCGCCCGTCCGGGCGAGCTGGGTGCTCCTGCTGCTGATCGGGCTGTATCAGCTCGCCGTCGACGGCACGGGCTTCGTCCCCCCGGGTGCGGCCGGGACGGCGCGGGCGGTGACCGTGGTCGCGGTGCTGGTCGCCGCCATGACCGCCGCCCAGCTGCTGACGGCGACCACACCGGCGCTCGCCCTCCTGGACGGGGTGGTGGCGGCCGTGCGTCCGCTGCGTCGCGTCGGCGCGGACCCGGACCGGTTCGCGTTGACCGCCCTGCTCGTGCTGCGCTCCATCACCTGGATCGCGGGGGCGTTCGACGAGGCGCGCGACGCGGCCGTCGCCCGCGGACTGCCACGATCGCTGCGCGCCCGCACCCTCCCGGTCGTGCTGCGCACCGTCGATCACGCCCAGCGCACGGGCCTGGCCCTGGCCGCCCGCGGCCTGGGCGACCCGGAACCCCCCGACCCGTCGCCGGCTCGTCACTAGGTGCACGCCGGAGGCCGGCACCGTCAGTCCACGTGGCGCAGCAGGTTCTCCGTGGCGGGCGGCCCGGCGGCGTCGGCGATCCACGGGCCGGTGTCCTCCGAGGCGTCGATGATGCCCTCCTCCAGCCAGGTGACGTCGCCGGCGAGCACGCGCGCGGCCAGCCGCGCGTCGCCGTCGTCGGTGTTGCGCCACAGTTCGTCGAAGAGGTGCTCGACCCGTACGCGGGACTGGTCGCAGAACGCGTTCGCGAGCCGTACGGCCCCCGGCCCGCGGCCGGCCTCGGCCGGCTCCGGCTCGTGCTCGAGCTGGCGCGCCCGGACGCACGCGGCGGACATCACGAACAGCTCGGCGCCGATGTCGACGATCCGGCCGAGGAACACCTGCTTCTTCTCCAGCCCCGCCTGCCAGCGCCCCATCGCGTAGAACGTCTGCCGGGCGAGGCGGCGGGCGCTGCGCTCCACGTACCGCAGATGGTGGGCGAGGGGGCCGAACTCTCGGAAGCCGGTCGGCAGGGTGCCCGCACCGACGACGAGATGCGGCAGCCACGACGCGTAGAACCCGCCGGCGCCGGCGGCGGCCCGCGCCTTCGCCGCCAGGTCGGCCTCGGCGTCGGCGAGCGCACCGGCGGCGGTGAGGTGCGCGTCGACGGCCTCCCGCGCGATCAGCAGGTGCATGATCTCGGTCGAGCCCTCGAAGATCCGGTTGATGCGGGTGTCCCGCAGCAGCTGTTCCGCCGGGACGGCGCGTTCCCCGCGCGCCGCGAGGGAGGCGGCGGTCTCGTAGCCCCGGCCGCCGCGGATCTGCACCAGCTCGTCCGCGATCCGCCACCCCATCTCGCTGCACCACAGTTTGGCCAGCGCCGCCTCGATCCGGATGTCCCGGCTCCCGGCGTCGGCGAGCCGCGCGGACAGCTCGCAGGCGGCCTCCATCCCGAACGTGGTGGCGGCGATGAAGGCCACCTTGGCGGCCACCGCCTGGTGCTCCCCCACCGGCCGGCCCCACTGCACCCGCGCAGCGCTCCATTCCCGGGCGATCTTCAGCGACCACTTGGCGCCGGCGGTGCAGATGGCCGGGATGGACAGCCGGCCGGTGTTCAGTGTGGTCAGCGCGATCCGCAGTCCCTGGCCCTCCGACCCGAGGCGGTCCGACGCGCTCACCCGGACCCCGTCGAAGCGGGTCACCCCGTTCTCGATGCCGCGCAGCCCCAGGAAGGCGTTGCGGTGCTCCACCGTGATGCCCGGCGCGCTGGTCTCGACGACGAAGGCGCTGATGCCCCCGGGCCGCGGGTCGCCGGCCGCGTCGGTGTGGGCCGGGACCACGGCCATGACGATGACGAGCTCGGCGATCACCCCGTTGGTGGTCCAGAGCTTGACGCCGTCGATCAGGTAGTCGCCGTCGCCCGTGGGGGTGGCCGTGGTGGCCAGGCGGGCCGGGTCGGAGCCGACGTCCGGCTCCGTGAGCAGGAACGCCGAGATGGCGCCCCGCGCGCAGCGCGGCAGGAACCGCTGCTTCTGCTCCTCGGTGCCGAACACCTTGACCGGCTCCGGCACGCCGATCGACTGGTGGGCCGAGAGCAGGGCGCCGAGGCTGGGGTGCACCGAGCCGACCAGCGTCAGGGCACGGGTGTAGACGGCCAGGCTGAGACCGAGCCCGCCGTACTCCCGCGGGATCTTCATGCCGAAGGCGCCGAGCGCGGCCAGCCGGCGGATGTCCTCGTCGGGGATCCGCGCCTCCCGCTCGATCCGCTGCCCGTCCAGCCGTTCGCACAGCGTGCGCAACCGGGCGAGGAACCGCGCCCCGTCGGATGCCCCGTCGGCGTCGCCCTCGGCGGGGAACGGGTGGATCAGGCCGAGGTCGAGCCGGCCGAGGTACAGGCCGCGGGCGAAGCTGGGCCGGTCCCACCGCGTCTCGCGCGCGGCCTCCGCCGTCTGGCGCGCCCGCTTCTCGGTGACCGGTGTCGCCGGTCCGGCGGCGTCGGGGGCCGCCCCGTCCCCGGGTGATCGGTGGGTCTGCACGCCCATGGCGTGCCCCTTTCCCTCGGCCGTCCGGATCGCCCGGCGTGGGCTCATGCTACGCAGCCGGCGATGACCGCGCACTAGGGTGTGTCCATGAGCTTCGACGCGGGGTCCCAGCTGGACCCGTCACAGGTCAGCGACTCCCGTGGCGGGGGCGGCGGGATCGGCCGGGGCGGCCTGGTCGCCGGCGGCGGCATCGGCGGTCTGATCATCACCCTGATCGCCGTCATGCTGGGTCTGAACCCCGGCGACATCGAGGGCGCGAACAACGCACCCGTGCAGGAGCAGCCGAGCGCCGTCAGTTCGTCGCTCTCGTCCTGCCAGACCGGCCAGCAGGCGAATCAGCGCAGTGACTGCCGGGTGGTGGCGACCGTGAACAGCCTCAACCAGTTCTGGGCGGCCTACCTGCCCCGGTACGACGTCGACTACACGCGGCCCCGCGCCCAGCTGTTCACGAGCCGGGTCAGCACCGGCTGCGGCACGGCGTCGAGCTCCACCGGCCCGTTCTACTGCCCCAACGACAAGACGGCCTACTTCGACCTGAGCTTCTTCTCCCTGCTCCAGCAGCAGTTCGACACGGCCGGCGGACCGCTGGCCGAGGAGTACGTCGTCGCCCACGAGTTCGGGCACCACGTGCAGGATCTGCTCGGCACCCTCGGCTACGCGCAGCGGGACCCGCAGGGGCCGGAGTCGGGGGCCGTGCGGGTGGAGCTGCAGGCCGACTGCTACGCCGGGCTCTGGGCGCGGCACGCCTCCAGCGACCAGAACAGCGGACCCGTCTCGCTGGACCCGATCACCGACACCCAGCTCGCGGAGGCGCTGGACGCGGCCGGGAAGATCGGCGACGACCGGATCCAGGAGCGCGCCCAGGGTTACACGCAGCCCGAGTCCTACACGCACGGCACCGGGGAGCAACGGCAGCGCTGGTTCATGACCGGCTACCGGACGGGCGACATCACCCGCTGCGACACGCTGCGCGCTTCGCAGCTGTAACACGCACTCTCCCGGGAAAACACCGCCAGCTCGTCAATAGATGCTCACCGAGGGCCCGATTCGAGCCCCGATGGTGCATCTATTGACGAGCTGGCATCAGGGGGGTGCGGTGACTCAGATGTTGAAGCCGAGCGCCCGCATCTGGTCCCGGCCGTCCTCGGTGATCCGCTCCGGACCCCACGGCGGCATCCAGACCCAGTTCAGCCGCCACTCGTCCACGATCGTGTCCAGCGCCGAGCCGACCTGCTCCTCGAGCACGTCGGTCAGCGGGCACGCCGCGGTGGTCAGCGTCATGTCGATGAGCAGGGCGCCGTCGTCGGCGTACGTCAGGCCGTACAGCAGGCCCAGGTCGACGACGTTGACGCCGAGCTCCGGGTCGATGACGTCCTTGAGCGCCTCCTCGATGTCCTCGAGGCCGGTGCGGCCCGCGGGGGCGGTCGTGTCACTCATGGCACTCACTTCCCCGCCGGGGTGAGGAAGCGGTCGTAGCCCTCGTCCTCGAGGCGGTCGGCGAGCTCCGCGCCGCCCTCCTCGGCCACCCGGCCGTCCACGAACACGTGGACGAAGTCCGGCTTGATGTAGCGCAGGATGCGGGTGTAGTGGGTGATCAGCAGGGTGCCCATGCCGCCGGCGGCCTGCGCTCGGTTGACCCCCTCGGAGACGACCTTCAGCGCGTCGACGTCGAGGCCGGAGTCGGTCTCGTCGAGGACGGCGAACTTGGGCTTGAAGAGCTCGAGCTGGAGGATCTCGACGCGCTTCTTCTCGCCGCCGGAGAAGCCCTCGTTGACGTTGCGGTGCGCGAAGTCGGCGTCGATGCGCAGCTGGCCCATCGCCTCCCGGACCTCCTTGGTCCAGGTGCGCAGCGACGGGGCGTCCCCGTCGATGGCGGTCTTGGCGGTGCGCAGGAAGTTGGTCATGGTCACACCGGGCACCTCGACCGGGTACTGCATGGCCAGGAACAGGCCCGCGCGGGCCCGCTCGTCGACGCTCATGGCGAGGACGTCCTCGCCGTCGAGGGTGATGGACCCGCCGTCGACGTGGTACCGCGGGTGGCCCGCGATCGTGGAGGCGAGCGTGGACTTGCCGGAGCCGTTGGGGCCCATGATGGCGTGCGTCTCACCGGTCTTCACGGTGAGGTTCACGCCCTTGAGGATCTCCTTGGTGCCCTGCTCGGTCTCGATGCTGACCTGCAGGTCCCGGATGTCGAGAGTGGACATGGGTTCGCTTTCTCCTTGGTGCTCAGTGGTTCAGGGGCATGGGGTGGGCCGTAGCCCGAAGTCTCAGGTGAGCGGGGCGCCGTTGGTGATCGTGGCCGTGTCGACCCACACCGCGCCGTCCTCGACCGCGAGGGCGAAGACGGGCACGGGCTCGTACGCCGGCAGGCTCAGCGGCTCGCCGGTGCGCAGGTCGAACTGGCTGCCGTGGCCCCAGCACTCGATCGCGCACCCCTCCACGTCGCCCTCGGCGAGGGAGACCTGCCCGTGGGAGCAGGTGTCCGCGAGGGCATGCAGGTCGCCGTCGGAGTCGCGGGCGACCACGACGGGGTAGCCGCCGACGAGCACGCGCACCGCGGACCCGGACGCGATGTCCTCGGTCCGGGCGACGAGCTCACCGGCGGGCATCAGAGGTTCCCGGCATTCAGTTCGTCCTCGAGGGCGGCCATCAGGCGCTCCTCGATCGTCTCGACGCCGATCTGCTGGACGATCTCGTTGAGGAAGCCGCGCACGACGAGCCGGCGGGCCGTCGCCTCGTCGATGCCGCGAGCCATCAGGTAGAACAGCTGCTCGTCGTCGAAGCGACCGGTGGCGCTGGCGTGCCCGGCGCCCTCGATCAGACCCGTCTCGATCTCCAGGTTCGGCACGGAGTCGGCGCGGGCGCCGTCCGTGAGGACCAGGTTGCGGTTCATCTCGTAGGTGTCGGTGCCCTCGGCCTCGGGCCGGATCAGCACGTCGCCCACCCACACGGTGTGCGCGTCCTTGCCCTGCAGGGCGCCCTTGTAGGTGACCCGGGACTTGCAGTTCGGCTGCGCGTGGTCCACGAAGAGCCGCTGCTCCAGGTGCTGACCGGCGTCGGCGAAGTACAGGCCGTACATCTCGACGTCGCCCCCGGGACCGGCGTACCGGGCCGACGGGGTGAGCCGCACGAGGTCGCCGCCGAGAGTGACCGCGACGTGCTTGAGGTGCGCGTCCCGGCCCACGCGGGCCTGCTGGGAACTCACGTGCACGGCGTCGTCGGCCCAGCCCTGGAGGGAGACGACCGTCAGGTCCGCCCCGTCGCCGAGGCGGATCTCGATGTTCTGCGCCAGGGTCGCCGAACCGCCGTGGTCGAGGACGACGACGGCGCGGGAGTGACGCTCGGCGTCGATCACCAGGTGACCGGCCGCCGGCTCGAGGGAGGAGCCCTCGATCCGCACGTGCAGGTAGCCCTCGACCTCGGTCTCGACGGGCACCGTCAGGACGGTGGCCTCGGTGAAGGCACCCCAGGCGTTGGCGGAGACCCGGTCCTCGGGGATGCCGCCGATGCCGATGCGGGCGTCGTCCCGGCCCACGGTCTCGACGCGGACAGCGTCCGTACCCTCCACGGTCACGGTGGGCGCCGACCCGGTCAGCTCGGCCTTCTCCAGGCCGCGCAGCCGCGGGAGCGGCGTGAACCGCCAGTCCTCCTCGCGGCCGGTCAACGCGGGGAAGTCGTCCACCCGGTAGGAGGTCAGCCGGCCCGCACGGGAGGAGTCGGGGATGCCGTAGCCGCCGCCGTGCGAGTGCTTCTTCGCGCCGTGCTGCTCGGTTCCGTGGTCCTCCTCGGCGCGGTCCGCCTGCGCCAGCGGCGCGGAGTCCGTCCCGAACGACGGGTCGGTGCCCTGGTCGGCGCTGCCGTCGACGACGGCGGCGTCGTCACCCGTGACGGCCGTGCCCTCGCCGGCCTCGGCGAGGATCACGTCGTCGGCGAGCTTCTCGCCCTCCAGGCTCATGCCGGGGATCGCGACGCGCGCGTCCCCGACCTCGACGCCGTCGATCTGTTCGACGGTCTCGATGTCGACGCCGGTGTCTTCGGCGGTCATGTCGGTGGTGTTCGTCTCGGCCATGCTCAGCCCACGGATCCTTCCATCTGCAGTTCGATCAGCCGGTTCAGCTCGAGGGCGTACTCCATCGGCAGCTCTCGCGCGATCGGCTCGATGAAGCCGCGCACGATCATCGCCATCGCCTCGGTCTCGGGCAGGCCGCGGGACATCAGGTAGAACAGCTGCTCCTCGCTGACCTTGGACACCGTCGCCTCGTGGCCGAGGGTGACGTCGTCCTCCCGGATGTCGATGTACGGGTAGGTGTCGGAGCGGGAGATCGTGTCCACGAGCAGGGCGTCGCACACCACCGAGTTCTTGCTGTGCTTGGCGCCCTCGCGGACCTGGACCAGGCCGCGGTAGGCCGCCCGGCCGCCGCCGCGCGCGACCGACTTGGAGACGATGGAGCTCGACGTGTTCGGCGCGATGTGCACCATCTTCGAGCCGGTGTCCTGGTGCTGGCCCTCGCCGGCGAAGGCGATGGACAGGGTCTCGCCGCGGGCGTGCTCCCCGACCATGTAGACGGCCGGGTACTTCATCGTGACCTTGGAGCCGATGTTGCCGTCGATCCACTCCATGGTGGCGCCCTCGTGGGCGATGGCGCGCTTGGTCACCAGGTTGTACACGTTGGTCGACCAGTTCTGGATGGTCGTGTACCGGACCCGGGAGCCCTTCTTGCAGATGATCTCGACGACGGCCGAGTGCAGCGAGTCCGACTGGTAGATCGGGGCGGTGCAGCCCTCGATGTAGTGGACGTAGGAGTCCTCGTCGGCGATGATCAGTGTCCGCTCGAACTGGCCCATGTTCTCGGTGTTGATCCGGAAATAGGCCTGCAGCGGGATCTCCACGTGCACGCCCTTGGGCACGTACACGAAGGACCCACCGGACCACACCGCGGTGTTCAGCGACGCGAACTTGTTGTCGCCGGCGGGGATGACCGTGCCGAAGTACTCCTCGAAGAACTCGGGGTGCTCCTTCAGCGCGGTGTCGGTGTCCATGAAGATGACGCCCTGCGCCTCCAGGTCCTCGCGGATCTGGTGGTAGACCACCTCGGACTCGTACTGGGCGGCGACGCCGGCGACGAGCCGGTTCCGCTCGGCCTCGGGGATGCCGAGACGCTCGTACGTGTTGCGGATGTCCTCGGGCAGCTCCTCCCAGGAGCCGGCCTGCTTCTCCGTGGACCGGACGAAGTACTTGATGTTGTCGAAGTCGATGTCCGACAGGTCCGAACCCCACAGCGGCATCGGCTTGCGGTCGAAGTACTTCAGACCCTTCAGCCGCAGGTCCAGCATCCACTGGGGTTCGTTCTTCTTGCCCGAGATGTCGCGCACGACATCGGCGTCGACGCCACGGCGCGCCGAGGCGCCCGCGACGTCGGTGTCGGCCCAGCCGTACTCGTAGGCGCCCAGACCCTTCAGCTGCGGGTTCTTCTCGAGCACCTCGGTGATCGTCGTGTCGCGTTCGCCCGTGCGCTCACGGGCCATCTGCTCCGTCATCGAGACCTTCCTCCTCCTGCTTGCTTCTCAATCCTCGTCGCCGTCGGTGCCGGGACGGCTCCCGGCTCGGCGTGAGACTGCTCACCGCGGGTCGTCCGCGGTGTCGGGGCGGCGATCGGCATCACCGCCGGGTGATCCGGACCGCGGCCCGCCCGGTGGGAACGTGGGTGTTGCAGATGTGCCCGCCCGCGGCCAGCGTCGAGAGCCGCCGGACGTCCACGCCCAGCAGCTCCGCGAACATCTTGGTCTCACGCTCGCAGAAGCGCGGGTACTCGGCCGCGAGTTCCTGGACGGGGCAGTGCCCCTGGCACAGCTGCATCACGGTCATCGGACCGGCGTCGACGGTCGTCGATGAGCCGGCGAACCCCTCGTCGGCCAGCGCGGCGCCGAGGGCCCGCACCCGGTCGGCGATGTCGTCGCCCGCGGCCTCGACGGCGGGAGCCAGCCGGCGGCCCAGGTCGTCGACGCGGTCCGCGATGAACCGGTCCACCGCCTCCTCGCCGCCGATCCGGTCGAGTTCGCGCATGGCGATCCGGGCGATGCCGAGGTAGTCGTCCCCGAGGCTCGCCTGTCCGGCCCGGCTGAGCACGAACTGGCGCGCGGGCCGGCCGGCGCGGGAGCCGGGGCTGCGGACGAGTTTGACCTCGATCAGATCGTCGGCGAGCAGCCCGTCCAGGTGCCGCCGGACCGCGGTCGGGGTGTGTCCGAGCCGCTTGGCCAGGTCCGCGGCGCTGACCGGTCCGAGGTCGAGCACCATCTGCAGGACCCGGTCGCGGGTGCGGGACTCGATCTCCGGCAGCGCCGCCCCGGCCTGGCTGCGGCCGTCGGTCGCCGGCCGGGAACCGCCGCGACGGCCGCGCACGCCTGCGGCGAACCCCTGGGTGCCCGAGAAGCCCCGGCTGGCGTGACCGGTCGCCACGCCCGTCGCCCCGGCATCCGGGCGCGACGACACCGCCGGCCTCGGGGCCGGCCCGGGCGTCGTCACGGGTTCGGTCTGCACATGATGCACAACATGATCATTTCGTAATTTGTTCCGCCTGGCCAGTAAGGCATCCCTCAGCGCCCGCGCCGCGCTCGACGGCCACCACCGTGCGCGGCACGGTGCACCGCGGCCGGACGGGAGGCCCGTGCGACGCCGGTAGACTGGGCCGGTGCCCGACCGCAGTACCGCCGCCCTCGTCGTCGACCACCTGGTCAAGGACGTCGGCCCGGTGCCCGCGCTGGAGGGGCGGATGCTGCGAGTGATCCACGACGTCAGCCTGCGCGCCCGGTTCGGGGAGGTGACGGTGCTGCTCGGGACCAACGGCGCCGGCAAGACCACCACGCTGGCGTGCGCGCAGGGACTGGCCACCCGGCAGGGCGGCCGGGTCGACCTGCTCGGCGCCGACCCCCGCGACGCCGGACCCGACCTGCGGGCACGCGTCGGCGTCATGCTGCAGGACGGCGGCCTCCCGCCCTCCTGGCGGCCCATCCCCCTGCTGCGCCACCTGGCCCGCCTGTACCGTGATCCGCTGCCGGTCGACGACCTGGCGACGCGGCTCGGCATCGACGCGTTCGACCGGACCAGCATCCGCCGGCTCTCCGGCGGTCAGAAGCAACGGGTGGCCCTGGCCGCGGCCCTGGTCGGCCGGCCGGAGGTCGTGTTCCTCGACGA
The DNA here is from genome assembly GCF_014643255.1 of Tersicoccus solisilvae. Taxonomy (GTDB): domain Bacteria; phylum Actinomycetota; class Actinomycetes; order Actinomycetales; family Micrococcaceae; genus Tersicoccus; species Tersicoccus solisilvae. The sequence goes on from NZ_BMJI01000006.1 coordinate 50,451, forward strand.
GCCCTCCGCCGGCCTCGATCCGCAGTCCCGCACCGTCGTCTTCGAGCTGATCGACCAGCTCCGCCGGGACGGCATCGCCATCGTGCTCACCACCCACCTGCTCGACGACGCCCAGCGGCTCGCGGACTACGTCTACATCATCGACGCGGGCCGGTCCGTCGCCGAGGGCACCGTGCCCCAGCTGCTGCAGGACCACTCGGCGCGGTCCGCCGGCACGGGCCGGATCCGGTTCGACGCGCCCAGCGGCCTGGCCGACACGTACACCGGACGCGCCGGTGTCACCCTCACCGAGATCTCCCCCGGCGGATACGTGCTCGACGGCCCGCTGCGGCCGGACGACCTCGCGACCCTCGGTGCCTGGTTCGCGGCCCGCGACGTCATGCCCGTCGGCCTGACCCTGTCGACGGCCACGCTCGAGGACGTCTTCCTCGACCTGGCCTCCGGCGCGACGGCGGGTGGAGAGCGATGAGCGCCCCCGCCGGTGTCGGCGCCCGGGTCGCCGCACAGGGCCGCTGGGAGACCGTGAGCATGCTCCGCAACGGGGAGCAGCTGCTGCTCGCCGTCGTGCTTCCCCTGCTCGCCCTCATCGGGCTGACCTTCGTCGACCTGCTCGACGGCTACGGTCCGCGCCGGATCGACCTGGCCGCGCCGGGCGTGCTGGCCCTGTGCGTGGTCTCCACCGCGTTCACCGGCCAGGGCATCGCCACCGGCTTCGACCGGCGGTACGGCGTGCTGAGGTACCTCTCGACGACGCCGCTGGGGCGCGGCGGCCTGATCGCGGGCAAGGCCATCGCCGTGCTCGCGGTCGTCGCCCTGCAAGCCGTGCTGATCGGCGCCGTCGCGCTGCTGCTGGGGTGGCACCCGACAGCGTCCGGCCTGCCGGTCGCCGTCCTGCTGCTCGTCGTCGGCGCCGCGTGTTTCACCTCGCTCGGGCTGCTCGTGGCCGGGACCGTCCGTCCCGAGGCGACCCTGGCGATCACCAACCTGCTGTGGGTGCTGCTCGCCGGCGCCGGCGGCCTGCTGCTGCCCACCGACCGGCTGCCCGGCTGGCTCGACGTCGTCGTCGACGTCCTGCCCTCCGCGGCGCTGGGCAACGCCCTGCGGACCGCGCTGACGACCGGCGCCGTCGACGTCGGACCCCTGCTCGTGCTGCTCGCCTGGACGGTGGTCGCCTCGATCGCCGCCGCCCGCTGGTTCCGATGGGACTGAGCACCGTCCCCGTCTCCGCTCCCGCTCCCGCTCCCGCTCCCGCTCCCGACCGAAGGTTCCCCCGATGACCACCCCGCAGACCGCCACGATCCCGGGCGACACCGATCCTCGTCCGGCGATGACGCCGCTGGTCCGCTTCCTCGCGGTCGCCTCGCTGGTCGCCGAGACCGGCATCGTCGTCACCGGCGGCGCCGTCCGGTTGACCGCGTCCGGGCTCGGTTGCCCGACGTGGCCGCGCTGCACCGCGGAGTCGTTCGTCAGCACCCCGGAGATGGGCGTGCACGGCGTCATCGAGTTCGGCAACCGGCTGCTGACGTTCGTGCTCGCGGCGGTCGCCGTCGCCACCCTGGTCGCGGTGTGGCGGCTGCGGCGACGCGAGCCGATGATCTTCCGCCTCGCGGTCGGCCTGCTCGCGGGCATCCCGGCGCAGGCCGTGATCGGCGGCATCAGCGTGTGGATGCAGCTGAACCCGTGGGTCGTCGGGCTGCACTTCCTCGTCTCGGCCCTGATGGTGGCCGCCGCCACCCTGCTGGTCAAGCGCACCGGTCGCGTCCGGGACGCGGAACGGGGGGTGACCCGGCCGCCCTCCGGGGCCGGTCGCACGTTGCGGCAGCTCGCCGGCGCGATCGCCGTCTTCACTGGCGTCGCCGTCTTCCTCGGCACCATCGTCACCGGCACGGGCCCGCACGCGGGCGACCACGGGGCGATCCGGCACCCGTTCGACGCGGACCTGGTCACGCGGCTGCACGCCTTCCCCGTGTACCTGCTGGTCGCCGCCCTGGTCATCGCGACCGTCCTGGCGTTCCGGCGGCCCGAGGTCGGCGCCCGGTTGCGGCGTGCCCTCGTGCTGGCCGACGCGGTGGCGGTGCTGCAGGCGGTGCTCGGCTTCACCCAGCACTTCACCGGTCTGCCCGTCGTCCTCGTCGCCCTGCACATGCTCGGCGCCTGCCTGGCGGTCGCGGCGGCGGCGAACGTCGTCGACGAAGTGGTCGCGCGGCCGATGGCGCCCCGCGGGTCGGCCCCAACGGGTCGCGAGTCCATGGGTTCCGCCCTCCGGTCACGCTGAGTCAGCGGGTTCCACCCACTGCGGCGCCTTCCTCCGCCGAGTCAGCGGGTTCCGCCCGAGTGCGCCGCTCCTCGGCCCGTGCGTCCGCGGTCAGTCGTCGGCGCTGATCAGTCGGCGCCGGGCGGCCAGCAGCTCGACATCGGGTCGGTACGCCACGAACTGCTCCACGCCGTCGAGCACGCTGACCACGTGCGCGCGGTCGGCCCCGACGAGGCCGACGCCGAGCCCGGCGCGGCGGTGCAGGTCCTGGTGAGCGACCTCGGCCACGGAGACGTCGTATCGCCGGCGGATCTCGGCGATCAGCGGCCGGACGACGGAGCGCTTGCCCTTCAACGAGTGCACGTCACCGAGCAGCAGGTCCAACTCGATCCATCCGATCCACATATCGACCGTGCCCGGCGCGGACGAACGCAACCGGGCCGGTCAGGCGGCCGCGTCGACGCAGCCGTGACAGCGACCGTCCGCGACCCCCTCGTCGCCGGCCAGCGCGGCCAGACAGTCGGCACAGGAATCGGTCAGACACGCCGCGCACAGACCGGCGAACCCCTCGCCGTCCGGGATGTCCGCATCACACCGGGTGCACGCCTCGTCGACGGTCGGGACGGGCGCCTCCATGGGCTCCAGCAGTGCTGCACTCATGCCATCGGTCTACGCCCAGCGGCGCCGCCGATCGTGGAGGCACGACGGCGTGTCCGACGATCCGTGACGGGTGTGACCGATGTGACGGGTGCAGTGAAGCGGCCGGTCGACCGCGCGAGCTCAACCGAGGACGGCGCCGCCGACGAACGGGTCGATCGCGACGGCGAGGAAGAGCAGCGTCAGGTAGCTGATGGAGCCGTGGAACACCTTCATCGTGCCCTTCGGGGTGGCCCGGCCGGCCATCGCGTCGGCGTGCAGCCGGTGGCCCTGAGCCAGGAACCAGGCCCCCGCGAGCACCGCGGTGACCAGGTACACCCAGCCGGCTCCCCCGACCGGGACGAGCAGCAGCGAGCAGGCCACCATGGCCCACGCGTACAGCACCACCTGCACGGAAACCGTCGCGGTGCCCGCGATCGCGCCGAGCATCGGCACGTTGGCCCGCCGGTAGTCCTCGCCGTACTTGACCGACAGGGGCCAGTAGTGCGGCGGCGTCCAGAGGAAGATGACGGCGAACAGGATCCATGCGGACCAGGACAGCGTGTTCGTCACCGCGGCCCAGGCGATCAGCACCGGCATGCACCCGGCCGCGCCGCCCCAGACGATGTTCTGCGGGGTGCGGCGCTTGAGGATCAACGAGTAGATGACCACGTAGAAAACGATGGCGACGACCCCGAGGAACGCGGTCAGCGCGTTGGCCCCCACCCCGAGCAGCACCACCGAGGCGACCGCGAGCACCCACGCGAAGACGAGCGCCTCCCGGTCCGTGACCTCCCCGGTCACCAGCGGCCGGTTCTCGGTGCGCTTCATGACGCGGTCGATGTCGCGGTCGATGTAGCAGTTGAAGGCACCGGCCGCGCCGGCGGCCAGGGCCCCGCCGATCATCGTCGTGACGATCAGGCCGAGCGGCGGCAGGCCGCCCTGGGCGAAGATCATGGTCGGGAGGGTGCACACGAGCAGCAGCTCGATCACCCGCGGCTTGGTGAGCGCGACATAGGCCCGCAGCTTGCGCGTCAGCGGGTGCCGGGCGGCGGCGGAGCGGGACGCCGGCGTCGCCGCGGTCCCCTCCGGCACGATCGCCGGTTCCGGCATCGACGACGGCGCGTCAGCGGTGTTCACGAAGTCCTCACCCAGTCCCAGTACGGTTCGGCGCCGCGGGCAGCACCCGCGCGGCGGTCGCAGGACGGGCGGCCCACCGGCACACCCGACCCCCTCCGAGTGTACCGGCGACACCGACGCCGACGTGTCAGCGGATGCGGTGCCGCCCCGCTGGTGGGAACGGGATCGGAGCAATCCGTGGCAATCGCTCGCTCCGATGACGCGGCGGCCTGACGATGGGGTTTCCTGCGAGCTAAGGTTGGAACGCAGGTCCACCGCGGCAACGAGGCCCGTTGAGGTGGCCGGATCGACCACGGACGGTGACGATCGAGTTCACCGATCCGGACGTGGCGGTCGCCGCGAGCAAGTCCATGCCAACGTTCCGATCGGTGCCGACCCCACGGCGCGGCGCCGACCGGCACCCCCCGAACAGAAGGGACGGTCTCCGTGCCGACGTCAAGCTCTCACCCCCTCCAGTGGAACGATCTCGACCGGCGGGCGGTGGACACGATCCGGGTGCTGGCCGCGGACGCGGTCCAGAAGGTCGGCAACGGACATCCCGGCACGGCGATGAGCCTGGCTCCCGCCGCCTACATGCTGTTCCAGAACCTGATGCGGCACGATCCCGCCGACCCGGAGTGGATCGGGCGGGACCGGTTCGTCCTCTCCGCCGGCCACACGTCGCTGACCCTCTACCTGGAGCTGTTCCTCAGCGGCTACGGCCTCGAGGTCGAGGACCTGCAGCAGCTGCGCACCTGGGGCTCGAAGACGCCGGGCCACCCCGAGTACCGGCACACCAAGGGCGTGGAGATCACCACCGGGCCCCTCGGTCAGGGCCTCGCCTCCGCCGTCGGCTTCGCCTACTCGCAGCGGCGTGTGCGCGGTCTGCTGGACGCCGAGGCCGCGCCGGGTGAGAGCCCCTTCGACCACACCATCTGGGTGATCGCCTCGGACGGCGACCTGCAGGAGGGCGTCACCAGCGAGGCCAGCTCGCTGGCCGGCACGCAGGAGCTCGGGAACCTCGTGGTGATCTACGACCAGAACCACATCTCCATCGAGGACGACACCAACGTCGCCTTCTCCGAGGACGTGCTCGGCCGGTACGAGGCGTACGGCTGGCACGTGCAGCGCGTCGACTGGACGAAGACCGGCGAGTACGTCGAGGACACCCAGGCGCTGTACGAGGCCCTCGCCGCGGCCAAGGCCGAGACCGGCAAACCGTCCATCATCGCGCTCCGGACCATCATCGGCTGGCCGGCCCCGACCCTGCAGAACACGGGCAAGGCGCACGGCGCGGCCCTGGGCGACGACGAGATCAAGGCCACCAAGGAGCTGCTCGGCTTCGACCCGGAGAAGACCTTCGAGGTCGACCCCGAGGTCCTCGCGCACGCACGCCAGGTCGCCGACCGCGGCGCCGAGGAACACGACGCGTGGACCACCGCCTACGACGCATGGCGCTCCGCCAACCCGGAGAAGGCCGACCTGTTCGACCGGATCTCGGCGCGGGAACTGCCCGAGGGCGTCGACGACGCCCTGCCGTCCTTCGACGCCGGCACGGCGCTGTCCACGCGCAAGGCCTCGGGCAAGGTGCTGACCGCGCTCGGCGAGGTGATGCCGGAGCTGTGGGGCGGCTCCGCCGACCTGGCCGAGTCCAACAACACCACCATCGAGGGTGCGCCCTCCTTCGTGCCGGAGAGCCGGCAGACGGCGATGTGGCAGGGCAACCCCTACGGCCGGGTGCTGCACTTCGGCATCCGCGAGCACGCCGCCGCGGCCATCGTCAACGGCATCTCCCTGCACTTCCCGACGCGGCCGTTCGCGGGCACGTTCCTCATCTTCAGCGACTACCAGCGCCCCGCGCTGCGTCTGGCCGCGCTGATGGGCGCCCCGTCGATCTTCGTGTGGACGCACGACTCGATCGGCCTGGGCGAGGACGGACCCACGCACCAGCCGGTCGAGCACCTGTCCGCCCTGCGCGCCATTCCCGGCCTGGACGTCGTCCGCCCGGCCGACGCGAACGAGGTGGCCCACGCCTGGCACGCCATCGTCGGCATCACCGACCACCCGGCCGGCATCGTGCTCTCCCGGCAGGACCTGCCGGTGTTCGAGCGCGGCGACGGCGCGGCCGACGGTGACACGTTCGGCTCCGCCGACGGCGTGGCCCGCGGCGCCTACGTGCTCGCCGAGGCGAGCAAGGACGGCGCCACGGTCGAGCCCGACGTGCTGCTGCTGGCCACCGGGTCCGAGGTACAGCTCGCCGTCGAGGCCCGCGAGAAGCTGCAGGCCGACGGCGTCGCCGCCCGCGTCGTGTCGATGCCGTGCTTCGAGTGGTTCGACGCGCAGGACGAGGCGTACCGCGAGTCGGTGCTGCCGTCCTCCGTGCGGGCCCGGGTCAGCGTCGAGGCCGGCGTGCAGCAGAGCTGGCGCGGACTGATCGGCGACCACGGCCGCGCGATCTCCCTCGAGCACTTCGGCGCCTCCGCGGACTACAAGACCTTGTTCTCCGAGTTCGGCATCACCGCGGACGCGGTCGTGGCCGCCGCCCACGACTCGTTGGACTCCGCCTCCTCCGACACCGACACCACGCTGAACACCGCCGCCGACACCGGCGACTCGGGGTCCCGCGCCCAGCCCGGTGACGTCGCCCAGGGCGACGCCCCGAACGAGGCCTGAGACCACCACCGACTCGCCCGGCCGAGCGGCCGGGCCCCACGCAAGGAGATGAATCGATGACCGCCAATACCCAGGCCCTGTCCGACGCCGGTGTGTCCATCTGGCTGGACGACCTGTCCCGTGAACGCCTCAACGACGGCTCGCTGCGCCAGCTGATCGAGGGCAAGAACGTCGTCGGGGTCACGACCAACCCGACGATCTTCGCCTCGGCCCTGGCCAAGGGTGAGGCCTACGACGAGCAGGTCGAGGAACTGGCCGCGGCCGGCGCCGACGTCGAGACCGCCGTCTTCGAGATCACCACGGCCGACGTCGCCGAGGCGTGCGACCTGTTCGCGCCCGTCGCCGCCGCGACCGGCGGGGTCGACGGACGCGTGTCGCTGGAGGTCGACCCCCGGATGGCCCGCGACGGGGACAAGACCGTCGCCGAGGCCGCCCGGCTGGCCGAGAAGGTCGGCAAGAGCAACGTGCACATCAAGATCCCCGCCACCTTCGAGGGCCTGGACGCGATCACGAAGACGCTGGCCGCCGGCATCAGCGTCAACGTGACCCTGATCTTCTCCCTCGAGCGGTACCGCGCCGTCATCAACGCGTTCATGACCGGCCTCGAGCAGGCGAAGGAGAACGGCAAGGACCTGTCCACCATCCACTCGGTGGCCTCGTTCTTCGTCTCCCGCGTCGACACCGAGATCGACAAGCGCCTCGACGCCGTCGGCACCGATGAGGCGACGGCGCTCAAGGGCAAGGCCGGCCTGGCCAACGCCCGCCTGGCGTTCCAGATCTTCGAGCAGCAGTTCGCCACCGAGCGGTGGGCCACCCTCGCCGACGCCGGCGCGAACCCGCAGCGCCCGCTGTGGGCCTCGACCGGCGTGAAGGACCCCGCCCTGCCGGACACGCTGTACGTCACCGAGCTCGTCACGAAGGGTGTCGTGAACACGATGCCGGAGAAGACGCTGGACGCCGCCGCCGACCACGCCGAGGTCACCGGGGACACCATCCGCGGCACCTACGACGACGCGAACGCGACCCTGGACGCCATCGACAAGCTCGGCATCTCCTACGACGACGTCGTCAAGGTGCTCGAGGACGAGGGCGTGAGCAAGTTCGAGGTCAGCTGGGGCGAACTGCTGGAGACCGTGCAGAACGCGCTCGACGGCGCGAAGGCCAAGGTCGGCTCCGGCGCGGAGGGAACCCGATGAGTTCCCTGGGCTTCCGGGCCTCCGGGGCCGCTGCGGACGCCGTCGCGGCGCATGTGCCGACGCTCGTCCAGGAGCGGATCGCCTCGAGGATCACCGCCAGGGACGCCACCCTGTGGGGTCCCGACGCGGAGCCCGAGGCGGGCAAGCGCCTCGGCTGGGTTTCTCTCGCCGAGACGTCCCGCCCCCTGGTGGCGGAGATCCTCGCGCTGCGCGACGAGCTCGCCGCGGACGGCGTCACGCACATCGTGCTCGCCGGGATGGGCGGCTCGTCGCTCGCCCCCGAGGTGATCACCCGCACCGCCGGCGTGGACCTGACCGTCCTCGACGCGACGGACCCGCAGCAGGTGGCCTCCGCGCTGGGTGACCGGATCGCCGAGACGGCCCTGGTCGTCTCCTCGAAGTCCGGGTCCACCGTGGAGACCGACTCCCAGCGCCGCGCCTTCATCCGGGCGTTCACCGACGCCGGACTGGACGCGGCCAGCCGGATCGTCGTCGTCACCGATCCGGGCTCGCCCATGGACGAGGCCTCCCGCGCCGCCGGTTACCGGCACGTGTTCAACGCCGATCCGACGGTCGGGGGCCGCTACTCGGCGCTGACCGCGTTCGGCCTGGTGCCCTCCGGGCTGGCCGGCGCGGACATCGAGCGGCTGCTCGACGACGCCGAGGAGGCCGGCGAGCACCTGCGCGAGGACGCCGAGGACAACATCGGGCTCCGGCTCGGCGCGGCCCTCGGCGGCACGCGTCCGCTGCGGGACAAGATCGTCATCGTCGACGAGGGCTCCGGGATCACCGGCTTCGCCGACTGGGCCGAGCAGTTGATCGCCGAATCGACCGGCAAGCTCGGCCGCGGTGTGCTGCCCGTGGTCGCCGGGCCGGACTCTCCCGAGGTCACCTCCGGCGCGGCCGACGTGCTCGTGGTCCGGCTCGTGGGGGACGACGACACCGGCTCGGACGCGCAGGGCAGCCCGGACGGGCAGGACGGGCGCGACCAGGTGGCCGTCTCCGGCTCGCTCGGCGGGCTCATGCTCGCGTTCGAGTACGCGACCGCCGTCGCCGGCCGGCTGCTCGGCATCAACCCGTTCGACCAGCCCGACGTCGAGTCCGCGAAGGAGGCCGCCCGCGGCATGCTGGACGCCCGGCCCGACGCCGGCGACCCGGCCTTCACCGACGGGGCGATCGAGGTGCGCGGCGACGCCGGTCTGCTCGGCGACGCCGGGACGGTGCGGCAGGCCGTCGCCGCCCTGCTGCGGGAGCTGCCCGCGAACGGGTACCTCGCCGTGATGGCCTATCTGGACCGCCTCGCGTACGCCGACCTCGCCGGCATCCGCGACACCCTGGCCGGGGCGACCGGTCGGCCCGTCACCTTCGGGTGGGGCCCGCGGTTCCTGCACTCCACGGGCCAGTACCACAAGGGTGGTCCCGCCCAGGGCGTGTACCTGCAGGTCACCGCGACCACCGAGCCGGGCGACGACGTGGCGATCCCGGACCGCCCGTACACCTTCGGCCAGTTGATCACCGCGCAGGCGGCCGGGGACGCCCAGGTGCTCGGGGAGCACGGACGGCCGGTGCTGCGGCTGAACCTGACCGACCGCGCCGCCGGCGTCGCGCAGCTGCGCGAGGTCGTCGACGGACTGCGGCAGGGCACGTCGACCGAACCGACGGAAGGACACGGCACACGATGAGCATCAGGACGGACGCGCCCGAGGACGTCGGCACCGGCCGGCGTTCCGGCGGCCGGGAGAACCGCAATCCGTTGCGGGACAGCCGGGACCGGCGGATCAGCCGGATCGCGGGTCCGTCCGCGCTCGTGCTGTTCGGGGTGACGGGTGACCTGGCGCAGAAGAAGCTGCTGCCGGCGATCTACGACCTCACCAACCGCGGCCTGCTGCCGCCGAGCTTCGCGCTCGTCGGGTTCGGTCGCCGGGACTGGGACGACGAGACGTTCGCGGGCCTGGTCCGGGAGTCCGTCCAGAAGAACGCCCGCACCCGGTTCGACGAGAACGTCTGGAATCAGCTGGCCGCCGGCATCCGGTTCGTGCAGGGCGCGTTCGACGATCCCGCCGGGTTCGACCGGCTCAAGGACACCCTGGAGGACCTGGAGCGGACCCGCGGCACCCGCGGCAACACCGCGTTCTACCTGTCGATCCCGCCGGGCTCCTTCGAGCAGGTGTGCCAGCAGCTCTCGGAACGCGGCCTCGCGGGCAAGGACGACATCGCGGGCGGTGACGGCGCGGGCGATGCGACCGGCTGGCGCCGCGTCGTGATCGAGAAGCCGTTCGGTCACGACCTGGCCTCCGCCCGGGAGCTGAACGAGACCCTCGAGCGGGTCTTCCCGGCCGACGCGGTGTTCCGGATCGACCACTACCTGGGCAAGGAGACGGTGCAGAACATCCTGGCGCTGCGCTTCGCCAACCAGCTGTTCGAACCGCTCTGGAACGCCCGGTACGTCGACCACGTGCAGATCACCATGGCCGAGGACATCGGCATCGGCGGCCGCGCCGGCTACTACGACGGCGTGGGTGCGGCCCGGGACGTGATCCAGAACCACCTGCTGCAGCTGCTCGCGCTGACGGCCATGGAGGAGCCCATCTCGTTCGACGCGGACCACCTCCGCGCGGAGAAGGAGAAGATCCTCGCCGCGGTGCGGCTGCCCGCGGACCTGGGCGCGCACTCCGCGCTCGGCCAGTACACCGGCGGCTGGCAGGGCGGCGAGCAGGTGCGCGGCTTCCTCGAGGAGGACGGCATCGACCCGGAGACCGTCACGGAGTCGTTCGCCGCCCTCCGCGTGGACATCCACACCCGCCGCTGGGAGGGTGTGCCGTTCTACCTGCGCACCGGCAAGCGGCTGGGCCGCCGGGTGACCGAGGTCGCCGTCGTCTTCAAGCGGACCCCGAACGTCCTGTTCGCGGACAGTGCGGACGAGATCGGGCAGAACTCCGTCGTGATCCGCATCCAGCCGGACGAGGGCGTCACCATCCGCTTCGGGTCGAAGGTCCCCGGCACCCAGATGGAGGTCCGCGACGTGACCATGGACTTCGGGTACGGGCACGCCTTCACCGAGTCCAGCCCCGAGGCCTACGAACGGCTCATCCTCGACGTGCTGCTCGGGGAGCCGCCGCTCTTCCCCCGGCACGAGGAGGTCGAACTGTCCTGGAAGGTGCTCGACCCGTTCGAGCAGTACTGGGCCGAGCACCACGTCCGGCCCGAACCCTACGAACCCGGTGGCTGGGGTCCCGCCAGCGCCGACGACCTGCTCGCCCGCGACGGGCGCACCTGGAGGCGGCCATGATCGTCGACCTGCCCGAGACGACCACCACGGCCGTCAACAAGAAGCTGATGGACCTGCGGGACGAGGGCGGCGTCGTCGCCCTCGGCCGGGTGCTCACGCTCGTCGTCCTCGCCAGCGAGGGCACCGAGGAGGAGGCCATCACGGCGGCCAACGCCGCCAGCCGGGAGCACCCGTGCCGGATCATCGTGCACGTGCCCGTCGAGAACGGCGGTGCCGACGAGGACGCCAACCGCATGGACGCCCAGATCCGGGTCGGCGGGGACGCCGGTGCGGCCGAGGTGGTCGTGCTGCGGTGCTCCGGCGTCCTGGCCGACCCCGACGAGCCGCTGCTGGCCGCGCTGCTGCTGCCGGACGCCCCGATCGTCGCCTGGTGGCCACGCCGCCCGCCGGTCAACGCGGCCGCCAGCTCCATCGGGGCGATCGCCCACCGCCGGATCACGGACTCCGGCAACGCCGCCGACCCGCGGGATGCCCTCGGCCGGATCGGCCAGACGTACACCGCGGGCGACACGGACCTGGCGTGGACCCGGCTGACCACCTGGCGGCTGCAGCTGGCCGCCGCGGTCGACGAGTTCATCGCCGACGGCGGGGACGCCGGCACGGTGACGGGCATCCGCGTCGAGGGGGCCGTCGACTCCCCCAGCACCATGCTGCTGGCCGCGTGGCTTTCGCTGCGCTTCGGCGTCGAGGCGATGGTGGGCGACCAGCCCCCGGGACTCGGCATCGGGCTGGTGGAGATCAGCACCGCCGGCGGGTCGGTCGTGCTGTCCCGCCCCGACACGGCGATCGCCACGCTGTCCATGCCGGGCCAGGCGGACCAGCAGATCGCGCTGCCGAAGCGTAGCCTGCAGGAGTGTCTCGCGGAGGAGCTGCGCCGTCTCGACCCGGACGAGGTGTTCGGCGAGGTGGTGACGGAGGGTCTGCCCCTCTGTCACTGGGAGTAGTCTCCACCGGCAGTGACACCGGTATCGAGCAGCCCGCTCGTCCCGTCATCGCGACCCGAGGGAGCACTGACCGCATGACCGAGGCCGACGTCGCCATCCTGGACGCCCCCGAACCCCTGAGTCATCATGTCGCCGAGCGCCTGGTGGCGGAGATCGTCGCCGCCCAGGCCGCCCGCGGCAGCGCCACGGTGGTGCTGACCGGTGGTGGCATGGGGGTCCGCACCCTGGCCGCGGTGGCGGACCTGGACACCTCCGCCGTCGACTGGTCCCGGGTGGACGTGTGGTGGGGCGACGAACGATTCGTGCCCGCCGACGACGACGAGCGCAACGACGGGCAGGCCCGGGCGGCCCTGCTGGACCAGCTCGACCTGGACCCGGCCCGCGTGCACCCGGTGCCGGCCGCCGACGCGGTCGGCAGCGCGGAGGAGGCCGCCGAACGCTACGCCGCGGAGCTGGCAGCGGTCAGTGCAGCCGCCGGGAACCGGCCGGCGGACGGCACCGCCGTGCCCGCGTTCGACGTGCTGATGCTCGGGGTGGGCCCCGACGCCCACGTCGCCTCGCTGTTCCCCGAGCTCGACGCCGTGGCGGAGCAGCGGGCCACCGTGGTCGCGGTGCACGATGCCCCGAAGCCGCCGCCCCATCGGGTGACCCTGACCCTGCCGGCCATCAACGCCGCCCGGCAGGTGTGGCTCGTGGTCGCCGGCGCGGACAAGGCCGGGGCGGTCGCCCTGGCCGCCCATGGCGCCGCCGCCCAGCAGGTGCCCGCCGCCGGGGTGCGCGGGACCGAGCGCACGGTCTGGTTCCTCGACACCGCGGCCGCGGCCCGGCTGCCCGAGACGGGCGACGCCGAGTCGGCCTGAAGCCGCCGCGGGACCTCCCCGACGACGAGAGGGCGCCATCCGTGCGGATGGCGCCCTCGGGCGTTGTCGGGGACGGCGCGGTGCCGGTCAGCTCTCCCCGGAGAACCGCAGGATCAGGCCGAGCGCCACGATCACGGCGGCCCAGCAGATGCCGAGCACCACGGTGAAGCGGTTGAGGTTCTTCTGCGCGACACCGGACGAGTTCAGGTTGGACGTCATCCCCCCGCCGAACATGTCCGACAGGCCCCCACCCTTGCCCTTGTGCAGCAGGATGAGGAGGGTGAGCAGGAGGCTGGTGATGCCCAGCAGCACCTGCAGCACGATCTTGAGGATGTCCACGGTGGCCTTTCAGTGGTTCGCGTCGGCGGTGTCCCGACCGGTCCGCGACCGCCCGGACGACGGGCGTCGACGGGTGCGGCTCAGGTGGTCAGGTGGCTCTCGAACCTGACAATGTTAGCAAACTCGCCCGCGTCGAGGCTGGCGCCACCGACGAGCACGCCGTCGACGTCGGGCTGCCCGATAATGGCCGCCGCGTTGGCCGCCTTGACGGAACCGCCGTACAGCACACGGACGGCGGAGGCGACGTCGTCGCCGTACCGGGAGGCCAGCTCCGCGCGGATCGCGGCGCTCATCTCCTGGGCGTCCTCGGGCCCGGCGACCTCGCCGGTGCCGATCGCCCAGACCGGCTCGTAGGCCACGACGAGCTGCCGCACCTGGTCCTCCGGCAGGCCCTCCAGGTCCGCGCGCAGCTGACCGAGGGTGTGCTCGACGTGGGTACCGGCCTGCCGCACCTCGAGGCCCTCCCCCACGCACAGCACCGGCACGAGGCCGTGCCGGAACGCGGCCTTGACCTTGGCGGCCAGCAGCTCGTCCGACTCGCCGTGGATGGTGCGCCGCTCGCTGTGCCCGACGAGCACGTAGGTGCAGCCGAGCTTGGCGAGGAACTGGCCGGAGATGTCGCCCGTGTAGGCGCCGGCGTCCTGGTCGGAGAGGTCCTGCCCGCCGAAGCCGATGCTCAGGTCGTCCCCGTGCACGAGGGTCTGCACGCCCCGCAGGTCGGTGAACGGCGGGAACACCGTCACCTCGACCCGCCGGTAGTCGTGCTTGGCGTCGTCGAGGGTCCACGCGAGCTTCTGCAGCAACGTGATGCCCTGGACGTGGTCCATGTTCATCTTCCAGTTGCCCGCGATCAGGGGCACGCGGGTGCTGGCGGGGGTGGTGGTCATGGCCGTCCGTTCGTCGTGGGTGATCGGGGTGGCAGCAGCGGTGGCCCGGAGCCCGTCGGGCGCCGGGCCACCGCTGCCGGTCGTCGTCAGCGCTCGAGCGCCGTGATGCCCGGCAGTTCCTTGCCCTCGAGGTACTCCAGGCTGGCGCCGCCACCGGTGGAGATGTGGCTGAAGGCGTCGTCGGGGAAGCCGAGGGTCCGCACGGCGGCCGCGGAGTCGCCGCCGCCGACCACCGTCAGGGCGCCGTCGGCGGTCACGGCCGCCAGCGCCGCGGCGATGGCCTTCGTGCCGCCGGCGAAGGCGTCGAACTCGAACACGCCCGCGGGCCCGTTCCAGAACACGGTGCGCGCCTTCGCGATCTCGTCCGCGAACGCGCGGCCGGACTCGGGTCCGATGTCCAGGCCGATGCCGGCGGCACCGAAGCGGGACGACTCGATCCCGTCCGCCGGCACGACCTCGTGGGCGGCGTCCCGGTCGAACGCCTCCGCCACGACGATGTCGGTGGGCAGCACGATCCGCACCCCGGTCTGCTCGGCGCGGTCCAGATAGCCCCGTACCGTGTCCAGCTGGTCCTGCTCGAGCAGGCTGGCCCCGACCTTCGCCCCGCGTGCGGCGAGGAAGGTGAAGACCATGCCCCCGCCGATCACCAGGACGTCGGCCTTGCCGAGCAGCGAATCGATGACGGCGAGCTTGTCCGAGACCTTGGAGCCGCCGAGCACGACCACGTAGGGCCGCTCGGGGTTCTCGGTGAGGCGGCGCAGCACGTCGACCTCGGTCTTGACCAGGTCGCCCTGATAGGCGGGCAGGACCGCGGCGATGTCGTACACGCTGGCGTGCTTGCGGTGCACCGCGCCGAACGCGTCGTCCACGTACGCGCCGTGCTCTCCCGTCAGCGCGGCCAGTTCGGCCGCGAACGCGGCCCGCTCGTCGTCGTCCTTGCTCGTCTCCCGCGGGTCGAACCGCACGTTCTCCAGCACGAGCACCTGGCCGTCGGTCAACGCGGCGGCCTTCGTCCGCGCGTCGTCGCCGACGACGTCGGTGGCCACGGTGACCGGCGCGTCGGCCAGCTCGGCGAGCCGGTCCGCCGCGGGGGCGATCGAGTACTGCGGGTCGGGGGCCCCCTTGGGGCGGCCGAGGTGCGCCATTACGATCACCCGGGCGCCGGCCCCGGTGAGGGCCGCGATCACGGGCAGGGACGCGCGCACGCGGCCGTCGTCCGTGACCCGGTCGCCGTCGAGCGGCACGTTCAGGTCCGAGCGGACCAGCACGTGCCGCCCGGCGACACCGTCGGCGAGCAGGTCCTGCAGGGTCTTCGCGCTCACCGGGGGCCGCCTCAGAGCTTGCTGGCGACGAGCTCGGTCAGGTCCACGAGGCGGTTGGAGTAACCCCACTCGTTGTCGTACCAGGAGACGACCTTGACCTGGTTGCCGATGACCTTGGTCAGGCCCGAGTCGAAGATCGACGACGCCGGGTCGGTGACGATGTCCGAGGAGACGAGCGGCTCGTCGGTGTAGACCAGGTAGCCCTTGAGCGGCCCGTCCGCGGCGGCCTTCCGGTACGCCTCGTTGACCTCCTCGGCGGTGACCTCGCGGCTCACGGTCGCGGTCAGGTCCGTCGCCGAGCCGGTGGGCACCGGGACGCGCACGGCGTAGCCGTCGAGCTTGCCCTTCAGCTCGGGAAGCACGAGGCCGATGGCCTTGGCGGCGCCGGTCGAGGTGGGCACCATGTTGATCGCGGCGGCACGGGCCCGGCGGAGATCCTTGTGGGGGCCGTCCTGCAGGTTCTGGTCCGCGGTGTAGGCGTGGATCGTCGTCATCAGGCCCTGCTGGATGCCGAACGCGTCGTTGAGGACCTTGGCGAGGGGGCCGAGGCAGTTGGTGGTGCAGGACGCGTTCGAGATGATGTGGTGCTGCGCCGGGTCGTAGTCGCCGTCGTTGACGCCGAGGACGATGGTGATGTCCTCGTCGGAGGCCGGAGCGGAGATCAGGACCTTCTTGGCGCCGGCGTCGATGTGCTTCCGGGCGTCGGCGGCCTTCGTGAAGAAGCCGGTCGACTCGACGACGATCTCGACGCCGAGGTCGGCCCAGGGCAGGTTCGCGGGGTCACGCTCGGACAGGACCTTGATGGTCTTGCCGTTGACGACGATGTTCTGGCCGTCCGTCTCGACCGTCTCGGCGAGCTTGCCCAGCACGCTGTCGTGCTTGAGCAGGTGGGCGAGGGTCTCGGGGCTGGTCAGGTCGTTGACGGCCACGACGTCCAGATCGGCGCCCTGGGACAGGGCGGCACGGAAGTAGTTGCGGCCGATCCGGCCGAATCCGTTGATGCCAATCTTCGTAGTCACTGCATTCCCTTTCGCTGGGGGGACGGGCTTGTCGGTGAAGCGGGCAGACCCCGGGCCGGACGGGCCCGGGGTCCGACGGGGATCAGGCCGGGACGATCAGCTGGTGGGCGCCGGTGCGGGCCGCGGCCAGCCGCGCGGACACGTCGTTCCAGTTGACGATGTTCCAGAACGCCTTGACGTAGTCGGCCTTGACGTTGACGTAGTCGAGGTAGAAGGCGTGCTCCCACATGTCCAGCTGCAGCAGCGGGATCGTGCCGACCGGGATGTTGCCCTGCTGGTCGTACAGCTGCTCGATGACGAGGTTCTGGCCGAGGGGCTCGAACGCGAGCACGGCCCAGCCGGAGCCCTGCAGGCTGGTGGCGGCGTTGGTGAAGTGGCCGACGAACGCGTCGAAGGAGCCGAAGGAGTCGTCGATCGCGGACGCGAGCTCACCCTCGGGCTTGTCGCCCCCGTCCGGGGACAGGTTGTTCCAGAAGATCGTGTGGTTCAGGTGGCCGCCGAGGTGGAACGCCAGGTCCTTGCTCAGCTTCGGGATGTTCGCGAAGTCGCCGGTGGAGCGCGCCTCGGCCAGCTTCTCCAGCGCGGTGTTCGCGCCGTCCACGTACGTCTTGTGGTGCTTGTCGTGGTGCAGCTCCATGATCCGTGCGGAGATGTGCGGCTCCAGCGCGGCGTAGTCATAGGGAAGGTCGGGCAGGGTGTACTTCTCGCTCACGAATTCCTCCATCGGTCCTGGTGGCGTTTCCACGGTGCAGCCCGTGCCGACGGCCGGGAACGACCCCCGCGCGGCGGCGGAACCGGGCCCCGAGCTGGGGCTACGAGGCCACCGGCCGGGGCAGGGCGAGTCGGCGCGACTGCCTTCCCATCCTATGCACTCCCCTACTGATCCAGCATCTCGGCGGTCACATTGGCGTCGGTGCCCGGGATGCCCTGATCGGAGGCCCGCTTGTCGGCCATCGCGAGCAGCCGGCGGATGCGCCCGGCGATGGCGTCCTTGGTCATCGGCGGGTCCGCGAGCCGGCCCAGTTCGTCGAGGCTGGCCTGCTTGTGGGCCACCCGCAGCTCGCCCGCGTACTTGAGGTGATCGGGCACCGCGTCGCCGAGGATCTGCAGGGCGCGGTCGACGCGGGCGCCCGCGGCGACGGCCGCCTGCGCGGAGCGGCGCAGGTTCGCGTCGTCGAAGTTGGCCAGCCGGTTGGCGGACGCCCGGTTCTGCTTGTGCTCCCGGCGCTCCTCCCACACCCCGCAGGCGCGGGCGGCGCCCATCCGGGTGAGCAGGGAGCCGATCGCCTCGCCGTCCCGGATCACGACGCGGTCCACGCCGCGGGCCTCCCGGGCCTTGGCCAGGATGTGCAGGCGGCGGGCGGAACCGACGAGGGCGAGGGCCGCCTCCGGGCCCGGGCAGGTGACCTCCAGGGCCGAGGAGCGTCCGGGTTCGGTGAGGGAGCCGTGGGCGAGGAAGGCGCCGCGCCAGACGGCGGCCGCCTCGTCGTTGGAGCCGTTGACGATGGCGGGCGGCAGGCCGCGCACGGGCCGGCCGCGGCTGTCCAGCAGGCCGGTCTGCCGCGCCAGGGACTCGCCGTCCCGGACGACGCGGACCACGTACCGGTTGCCCTTGCGCAGCCCGCCGCCGGAGACGACCACCACGTCGCTGCTGTGCCCGTAGACCTCGGCGATCGCCGAGCGGAGCCGCCGGGCCGTGATCGCGAGGTCGACCTCCGCCTCGATCACGATCCGGCCGGAGATGATGTGCAGCCCGCCCGCGAAGCGCAGCAGCGCCGACACCTCGGCCTTCCGGACCGCGGACTTCGCCGTCTGCAGCTGCGACAGCTCCTCCTTGACCTGGGTGGTCAACGCCATGTTCTCGTTCCTCACTGCCCCCGTGCGGGCGCCGCTGCTCGTCGCCCTCGAACCGGTGGTTCCGTCGTGCTCAGCCGCCACCGAAGATGTCGTGGTACGCCGTCGCAAGGCGCACGTGATCGTGCACCGGGGCGCCACCAGAAGCCCCCACTCTACCGAAGATGACCTCGGCGCCCAGACCGGCCGCCGCCTCGCGGAGGGCATCGGCGTCGTCCACGCTGGCCGGATCGGCGAGCACCGCGTCCACCCGGAAGTCCGGCGCGCAGTGGCGCAGCACCGCCAGATGGTCGGCCGCGGACATGCCCCGGGTCTCCTGGGTGGCCCGGCCCAGATTCATGGTCACCAGTCGCCGCGCCGGGGTCGCGCACAGGGCGTCGCGCAGCTCCGGCAGCAGCAGGTGCGGCAGCACGGAGGTGTACCAGGAGCCGGGGCCGAGGATCACCCAGTCCGCCAGTTCGATGGCCTCGAGCGCCTCGCGGCAGGCGGGGGCGTCCGGCGGGTCGAGCCGGACGGCGTCGAGGGTGCCGGCGACGGCGAGCCGGGACTGGCCGCGCACGACGTCCACGCCGCCGCCGGCACGGCGCACGTCGCCCTCGATGGTCAGGGGCACGCTGGCCATGGGCAGCACCTGGCCGCGGGCGCCGAGCAGCGCCCCGGCCCAGCGGAGCCCGTCGACCGGGTTCTCCATCAGTTCCCACAGGGCGACGATGAGCAGGTTGCCCAGCGCGTGGTTGTCGAGGGTGGCGTCACTGCCGGGCCGGGAGCGGAATCGGTGCTGCATGACGTCGCGCCAGGTGCGTCCCCAGTCCGTGTCGTCGCACAGGGCGGCCAGGGCCATCCGCAGGTCACCGGGCGGCAGCACGTCCAGCTCCTGGCGCACCTTGCCGGACGATCCGCCGTCGTCGGCCACCGTCACCACGGCCGTCAGCTCGCTGGTCAGCAGGCGCAGGGCGGACAGCGACGCGTACAGCCCGTGCCCGCCGCCGAGGGCGACGACGGCCGGCTCACGGCGGGCGCCACCGCGGCCGCCGCCGGGCGGCACCACCGGCAGGGCGCCGGTCGGAAAGCCGGGCATCACTCGCGCCCCAGGTCGCGGTGGTGCGTGGTCACCTTGGTCTTGGGCAGCTGCCCGAGCCGGCGCGCCAGTTCCTCGGTCACGGCGACGGACCGGTGCTTGCCGCCGGTGCACCCGACCGCGATCGTCGCGTAGTGCTTGTTCTCCCGCCGGTACCCCTCGAGCACGGGTTCGAGGGCGTGCACGTAGCGGCGCACGAACTCCTCGGCCCCGTTGTCCTCGAGCACGTACCGGGACACGTCCGCGTCCAGCCCGGTCAGGGGGCGCAGCTGCGGAACCCAGTGGGGGTTGGGGATGAACCGGACGTCGGCCACGAAGTTCGCGTCCACCGGCAGCCCGTACTTGAAGCCGAAGCTCATCACCGTCAGGCGCAGGGTCACGGGGCCGGACTCGGAGAAGAGGTCCGTGATGGTCGTCGCCAGGTCGTGCACGTTCTTCGTGGAGCTGTCGACGACGAGGTCCGCCATCGTCCGCAGGTCGGCGACCAGCAGCCGCTCGGCGGCGATGCCGTCGAGGATCCGCCCGTCGCCCTGCAGCGGGTGCGGCCGGCGGCCCTGCTCGAAGCGGCGCACCAGCACGTCGTCGGCGGCGTCGAGGAACAGCACCCGGTAGCTGACGCCGGCCGCGGTGAGCGCGGCCAGGGCCTCCCGGATGGAGGCGAACAGCTCCTTGCTGCGCACGTCCATCACGACGGCGAGCTTGGCCATCGGCTGGGGCGTGCGCGCCACGATGTGGGAGAGCGGGACGAGCATCTCCGGGGGGAGGTTCTCCACCACGTACCAGCCGTGGTCCTCGAGGGCGTTGGCCGCGGTGCTGCGACCGGCCCCGGACATGCCGGTCACGATCAGCATCTCCGGCTCGGGGGGCTTGACGGGCGTCAATTCCTCGGGTGCGCTCATGATCCCTTCCTCACGTGGCCGGCGGATGCCTCCGGCGGGTCCTCGATCCCACCCTAGTGGCCGACGCCGGACCGGTTCACGGGGACCCCCTCCGGGCCGGGGCGGCCCCGGCCTCGCGATCAGTCGAGCAGTTCGCCGGTGCTGGTGTTCACGGCGACCCGGTCGCCGTCGTCGGCGGCAGGACCGGCCGTGGGGTCGTCGTCCCGGCCCTCGGTCAGGGCGGGCGAGCCGAGGGCGCGCATCACCGCGATGGCCAGGGACCGGCCGACCCCGGGCACGGCGGTCAGCTCGGCCAGGTCCGCGGCGCGGATCCTCTTCACCGAGCCGAACGTCTTCAGCAGCGCCTTGCGCTTGACCGGGCCCAGCCCGGGCACGTCGTCCAGCTCGGAGGCGGTCATGGCGGCGGAGCGACGCTGCCGGTGGAAGGTGATCGCGAAGCGGTGCGCCTCGTCGCGGACGCGCTGCAGCAGGAACAGCCCGTGGGAGGCGCGGGGCAGGATGACCGGGAACTCGCTGTCCGGCACCCAGACCTCCTCGAGCCGCTTCGCCAGGCCGACGACGTCGATGTCGGTGATGCCGAGGTCGGCCAGGGCGCGACCGGCTGCGGCGACCTGGGGCGGTCCGCCGTCGACGACGACGAGGTTCGGCGGGTACGCGAACTTCGGGCGGGGGGCGCCGTCCACGGTCGTCGCCCCGCGCGCCGTCGCCATGGCCACCGGCCCGCTGGTCACCCGCTCCGCCTGCTCCGCGAGGTAGTTGCGGAACCGGCGGTGGATGACGTCGTACATCGCGGCGGTGTCGTCGCGGGCGGCGTCCCCGCTGATGCCGAACTTGCGATAGTCCGACTTCTTGGCCAGCCCGTCCTCGAACACGACCATGGAGGCCACCACGTTGGTGCCCTGGACGTGGGAGATGTCGTAGCACTCGATCCGCAGGGGCGACTCGCGCAGCTCGAGGGCGTCCTGCAGCTCCTGGAGCGCGGCCGAGCGTGTGGTCAGGTCGCCCGCGCGTCGGGACTTGTGCAGCCGCAGCGACTGGACGGCGTTCTCCCGGACGGTGTCCGCCAGCGCCGCCTTGTCGCCGCGCCTGGGCACCCCGACCTTGACCTGGGCGCCGCGCAGCCCGCTCAGCCACGCGGTGACGTCGTCGAGGTCGGCGGGCAGCTCGGGCACGAGCACCTGCCGCGGGATCCGGTCGTTCTCCCGGGTCGCGTCGCCGTAGACCTGCTGCAGCAGCTGTTCGATCAACTCGGCGTCGTCGCTGTCGTCGACCTTCTCCACGACCCAGCCGCGCTGGCCGCGGATCCGGCCCCCGCGCACGTGGAACACCTGGACCGCGGCCTCCAGCTCGTCCTGGGCGATGCCGAACACGTCGGCGTCCACCGACTCCTTGAGCACCACCGCGTTCTTGGTGAACGCCTTCGTCAGTGCCCCGATGTCGTCGCGCAGGGTGGCCGCCCGCTCGTAGTCGAGCTCGGCGACCGCCTCGTGCATCTTCTTCTCGAGCTCGGTGATGAAGGGCTGCTGCTTGCCGGCCATGAAGTCGCAAAACTCCTGCGCGATCTCCCGGTGCTCCTCGGGCGTCACCCGGCCGACGCACGGCGCGGAGCACTTGCCGATGTAGCCGAGCAGGCAGGGCCGGCCGGCCTGCTGGGCGCGCCGGAAGACGCCGCCCGAGCAGGAGCGCATGGGGAAGACCCGCAGCAGGGTGTCCACGGTGTCGCGGATGGCCCACGCCTGCGAGTAGGGCCCGAAGTAGCGGGTGCCCTTCTGCTTGTCCCCGCGCATCACCTGGACCCGGGGGAACTGCTCCCCCATGGTGATCGCGAGATACGGGTAGGACTTGTCGTCACGGAAGGCGATGTTGAACCGCGGGTCGTACTCCTTGATCCAGGTGTACTCCAGCTGCAGGGCCTCGAACTCGCTGCCCACCACGGTCCACTCGACGCTGGCCGCGGAGAAGACCATGGTGCGGGTCTTGGGCAGCAGGGTGTGCGGCGCCGCGAAGTAGGAGTTGAGCCGGGACCGCAGGTTCTTGGCCTTGCCGACGTAGATGACGCGGCCATGCTGGTCGCGGAACCGGTAGACGCCGGGGGTGGTGGGGATCTCGCCGGTCCTCGGGCGGTAGGTGCGGGGGTCCGCCACGCCGCCCCCTATTCGGCGCCGGGCCGCTGGTTGTAGCGGCCGACGCGTTCCTGGCCGGTCAGTCCCGCGATGGCGTCCATGATCCGGTCGGTGACCTCGCGGCGCTGGGGCAGGGAGTGGCCCGGGCCGACCCGGTCGAAGTACAGGGGCTTCCCGACCTTCATGGTGAAGCGGCGCGGGGTGACCATCATGCTGTCCGCGGGTTGCAGCTTCTCGGTGCCGATCAGCCCGACCGGGACGACGGGGGCCCCGGTGGTGAGGGCGAGCCAGCCGACGCCGGTCTTGCCGCGGTACAGCTTGCCGTCGCGCGAGCGGGTGCCCTCGGGGTAGATGCCGAACACGTCGCCCCGGTCGAGCACCTCGAGCGCGGTCTGCAGGGCGGCGACGCTGGCCGCCTGCTCGCCCCGCTCGACCGGGATGGAGCCGATGCCCTGGAAGAAGGTGCGCATCGCGGCGCCCTTCACCCCGGTGGTGGTGAAGTACTCGGCCTTGGCGAAGAAGCTCACCCGGCGCGGCATGAAGGAGGAGACGATGATGCTGTCGAGGAACGACAGGTGGTTGGGGGCGACGATCACCGGGCCGGACGCGGGGAAGTTCTCCAGGCCGGACAGGCGGGGCCGGCAGCTGAGCCGGAACGCGCCGCGGGACGCGGCCCGGGAGGCCTCGTAGATGCTCATGCCGTCGCCCCCGTGCTCCCGGCGGAGAGGACGGCGTCGTCGGGGGCGAGCCGGACGGCGGGTGGGGGCAGCAGCCGTACGATCGCGGCCTCGAGCTCGTCGGCAGTCTCGGCGACGAGCGTCGCCCCGGCGTCGAGCAGCTCGCGGTCCCCGCCGAAGCCCCAGCCGACGCCGATGCCGGCCAGCCCGTTCTCGGCCGCACCGACCATGTCGTGCCGCCGGTCGCCGACCATGACGGCGCGACGTGCGCCGGTGTCACCGCCGGGCAGGCCGAGGTCCGCCAGGGCGGCGGCGACGATCTGTGTCTTGGTCAGGGGTGCCGGGTCCTGCTCGTCGTCGGAGGAGCCGTGCACGAGGTCGACCGCCTCGAGCAGTCCGGTCGCGGCGAGCAGCTCCGTGGCCAGGCCGACGGGCTTCTGGGTGGCGACGGCGAGCCGGTAGCCGTGCTCGCGCAGCCGGGCCAGCAGGCCGGCCACGCCCGGGTACACGCGGCTGGCCGCCATACCCTCCGCCCGGTAGCGGTCGCGGTAGGTGGCGATGACGGCGGCGAGCCGGTCCGCCGGCACCCCC
The DNA here is from genome assembly GCF_014643255.1 of Tersicoccus solisilvae. GTDB lineage: Bacteria > Actinomycetota > Actinomycetes > Actinomycetales > Micrococcaceae > Tersicoccus > Tersicoccus solisilvae. The sequence goes on from NZ_BMJI01000006.1 coordinate 74,211, forward strand.
GCGATGCCGCTGAGGGACCGAACGAGCGGGGGCCCGACCATGCTGCGCAGCGCCGCGTCGGGCGGGATCGGCAGGGCGTGCTGCGCGAGGGCCTGCGAGATGCCGCCGGTGATCGCTCCCGCCGGGTCCACCAGGGTGCCGTCGAGGTCGAGCAGCACGGCCGGGGCGGCGGGGTGGAAGGTGTCGGCGGTCACCGGGGAAGTTTCCCACATCGCGACGACGCCGCCCAACCCTGCATGCCGCCCTCGGCATACAACGGTGCGGGCATGATCGGTCTCAGGACGCGGCCGGCACGAGCAGCTCGGTGAGGAACTGCCCGGTGTAGGAGTCCTCGACGGTGGCGACCTTCTCCGGGGTGCCCGTGGCCACCAGGGTTCCCCCGCCGGACCCGCCCTCGGGGCCGAGGTCGATCACCCAGTCGGCGCTCTTGATCACGTCGAGGTTGTGCTCGATGGTGATCACCGTGTTGCCCTTGTCCACGAGGGACTGCAGCACGAGCAGCAGCTTGCGGATGTCCTCGAAGTGCAGGCCGGTCGTGGGCTCGTCGAGGACGTACACGCTGCGGCCGTTGGACCGCTTCTGCAGCTCGCTGGCGAGCTTGACGCGCTGCGCCTCGCCGCCCGAGAGCGTCGTCGCCGGCTGGCCGAGGCGGACGTAGCCGAGCCCGACGTCGACGAGGGTGGTCAGGTGCCGCGCGATCGGGGTGAACGCGGCGAAGAACTCGGCGGCCTCCTCGATCGGCATGTGGAGCACGTCGGCGATGGTCTTGCCCTTGTAGTGCACCTCGAGCGTCTCCCGGTTGTACCGGGCACCGTGGCACACCTCGCACGGGACGTAGACGTCGGGCAGGAAGTTCATCTCGATCTTCAGGGTGCCGTCGCCGGAGCACGCCTCGCAGCGGCCGCCCTTGACGTTGAAGGAGAACCGTCCCGGCTGGTAGCCGCGCAGCTTCGCCTCGTTGGTCTCGGCGAACAGCTTCCGGATGTGGTCGAACACCCCGGTGTAGGTGGCCGGGTTGGACCGCGGCGTCCGGCCGATCGGGCCCTGGTCCACGTGGATGACCTTGTCCAGCTGGTCCAGTCCCTCGACGCGGGTGTGCCGGCCCGGCACCTGCTTGGCGCCGTTGAGCCGGTTCGCCATCGTCTTGTAGAGGATGTCGTTGACCAGGGTCGACTTGCCGGACCCGGAGACGCCGGTGACCGCGGTCAGCACGCCGAGCGGGAACCAGACGTCCAGGTTGCGCAGGTTGTTCTCCCGCGCCCCGACCACCTTGACGATGCGCTTCCGGTCGACCGGCCGGCGGCTGGCGGGCGGGTCGATGGAGCGCCGGCCCGCGAGGTAGTCGCCGGTCAGGGACGTGGTGTTCTGCAGCAGGTCCGCGTAGCTGCCGGAGTGCACGATCGCGCCGCCGTGCTCCCCCGCACCCGGCCCGACGTCGACGATCCAGTCCGCCTCGGCGATGGTGTCCTCGTCGTGCTCGACGACGATCAGGGTGTTGCCGAGGTCCCGCAACCGGGTCAGGGTCTCGATCAGGCGCCGGTTGTCCCGCTGGTGCAGGCCGATGGACGGCTCGTCGAGCACGTACAGCACGCCCACCAGGCCGGAGCCGATCTGGGTGGCCAGCCGGATCCGCTGTGCCTCGCCGCCCGACAGGGTGCCCGAGGGCCGGGACAGGTTGAGGTACTCGAGCCCGACGTCGAGCAGGAAGGTCAGGCGGGCGTCGATCTCCTTGAGCACCTGCGCGCCGATCTGCCGTTCGCGATCGGTCAGCTCCAGATCGCGCAGGAAGGCGGCGCAGTCGCGCAGCGGCAGGGCGCAGACGTCGGCGATGGAGCGGCCCGCGATCAGCACCGACAGCGACGCCGGGTTCAACCGGGCGCCGTTGCACTCGGGGCACGGGATCTGCCGCATGTACTCCTCGTACCGCTCGCGCGCCGAGTCGGACTCCGTCTCGGTGTGCTTGCGCTTGATGTACGCGATCACGCCCTCGAAGCCCGTGCTGTAGGTGCGCTCCCGGCCGAACCGGTTGCGGTACTGGACGGTGACCTTGTGGTCCTTGCCGAGCAGGATCGCCTTCTTCGCGGCGGCCGGCAGCTGCGCGAACGGGGTGTTCAGGTCGAAGCCGAGGTCCCGGCCCAGGCCCGCCAGCAGCCGGTTCCAGTACTCGGTGGTGGCGGTGCCCAGCGACCACGGGGCGATGGCGCCCTCCCCCAGGCTCTTGCCCGGGTCCGGGATGACCAGGTCCTCGTCGACCTCGAGCCGGGTGCCGATGCCGGTGCAGACCGGGCAGGCGCCGAACGGGTTGTTGAAGGAGAACGACCGGGGTTCGATCTCGTCGATCGCGAGCGGGTGCTCGTTGGGGCAGGCGAGGTTCTCGCTGAACGCGCGGGTGCGGCCGGCGTCGTCGGCGTCCAGGTCGACGAAGTCGGCGAGCATGCGCCCCTCGGCGAGCAGCAGCGCGGTCTCCACCGAGTCGGTGAGCCGCTGCCGCATGCCCTCGCGCACCACCAGCCGGTCGACGACGACCTCGATGGTGTGCTTGTACTGCTTGCCGAGCTTGGGCGGCTCGGTGAGCTGGATCTGCTTGCCGTCGACGACGGCGCGGGCGAAGCCCTTCGCGGACAGGTCGGCGAACAGGTCGACGAACTCGCCCTTGCGGCCGCGCACCACCGGGGCGAGCACCTGGAACCGGGTGCCCTCGGGCAGCTCGAGCAGCTGGTCGACGATCTGCTGCGGCGTCTGCTTCGTCACCGGCTCCCCGCAGACGGGGCAGTACGGCCGGCCGACGCGCGCCCAGAGCAGGCGCAGGTAGTCGTAGATCTCGGTGATGGTGCCGACGGTCGACCGCGGGTTCTTCGAGGTCGACTTCTGGTCGATCGACACCGCCGGGGACAGCCCCTCGATGAAGTCGACGTCGGGCTTGTCCACCTGGCCGAGGAACATCCGGGCGTACGCGGACAACGACTCGACGTAGCGGCGCTGCCCCTCCGCGAAGATGGTGTCGAACGCCAGGGACGACTTGCCGGACCCGGAGAGGCCGGTGAAGACGATCATCGCGTCCCGCGGCAGGTCCAGGTCGACGTTCCGGAGGTTGTGCTCCCGCGCCCCCTTGACGGTCAGGCGGGTGGAGTCGTGCGTCATCAGTCGGGTCATCTCAGCGTCGGGCACGACGTCCATCCTATCGAAGACTCGTTCGAACCGTGGCCCGGGGGCGGCGGTTCAGCCGTCGGCTGACCTCACGCCGCCACCGGCGGCGGCGCCCGTGGCCGCCCCCATCGGCACGGTGGTGCGGGCGGCGGCGGGCTCGCTGCCGGCGTCCCAGGCCGCCCGCAGCAGTGCGACCGCCTCGGTCTGGTCCAGGCCCGCCGCACGGGCGGCGCGAGCGAGGTCCCGGGCGGCCGTGGCCACCTTCTCCCGCGCCGCGTCCGCGGCCGCGACGGTGGTCCCGGCCCGGCCGGCGGTGACGACGATACCCGCCTCCTCCAGCTCCCGGTAGGCGCGCGCGACGGTGTTGGCCGCCAGGTGCAGCTGCTGCGCGAGGGTGCGCACCGGGGGCAACCGCGACCCGGCGGGCAGCTGCCCGGTGGCGGCCGCGGCGGCGATGAAGCGGCGCACCTGCTCGAACGGGGCGGTGGGGCTGGCGGGATCGATGCGGAGCGCGTCGATCAGGGGGAACCCGGTCACCGGCTCACCTCCTCCTCGATGACGGGCGCGGCGAACTGCGCGTTGTACAGGTCGAAGTAGTGGCCCCGGGCCGCCAGCAGGCTCTCGTGGTCGCCCTGCTCCACGACGCGCCCCTCCTCGAGCACCAGGATGAGGTCCGCGTCCCGGATGGTCGAGAGCCGGTGGGCGATGACGAAGCTGGTCCGGCCGGTGCGCAACCGGTTCATCGCCTGCTGGATCAGCACCTCCGTGCGGGTGTCCACCGAGCTGGTCGCCTCGTCCAGGATCAGGATCTCCGGGTCCGCGAGCTGGGCGCGGGCGATGGTGACGAGCTGCTTCTGACCCGCGCTGAGGGCGGAGCCGTCATCGGAGAGCACCGTATCGTACCCGTCGGGCAGCGACCGGACGACGTGGTCGACCGAGGTGGCCCGCGCGGCCGCGACGATCTCCTCCTCGCCGGCGTCGGGCCGGCCGTACGCGAGGTTCTCCCGGATGGTGCCGCCGAACACCCAGGGGTCCTGCAGCACCATGCCGAAGTGGCCGCGCAGCTCGTCCCGGGTCATCGCGGCGATGTCGACGCCGTCGATGGTGATCCGGCCGCCGTCGAGCTCGTAGAACCGCAGCAGCAGGTTCACCAGCGTGGTCTTGCCGGCGCCGGTGGGCCCGACGATCGCGACCGTCTGGCCCGGCTCGGCGCGCAGGTCGAGGTGCTCGATCAGCGGCGCGTCGGGCCGATACCGGAAGGACACGTCCTCGAAGACGACGAGGCCGCGGGCCACGGGCAGCCGGGCCGGCTCGGCCGGATCCGGGCTCTGCTCGGGCGCGTCGAGCAGCTCGAACACGCGCTCCGCCGACGCGATGCCGGACTGCAGCAGGTTGAGCATGCCGCCGAGCTGGCCGAGCGGCTGGGAGAACTGGCGCGCGTACTGCACGAACGCCTGCACGCTGCCGATGGTGATCAGCCCGGACGCGACCTGCACGGCGCCGACCACGGCGACGGCGACGTACACCAGGTTCGAGACGAACATCATCAACGGCATGATCAGGCCGGAGATGAACTGCGCCTTCCGGCTCGCCTCGTACAGCTCGGTGTTGGTGGCGTCGAAGCGGGCCTTCGCCTCGTCCTGGCGGCCGAAGGCGGTGACCACCTCGTGCCCGGTGAACATCTCCTCGATGTGGGCGTTCAGGGCTCCGGTCCGGGCCCATTGCGCCACGAACTGGGGTTGCGAGCGGCGGGCCACCAGCACGGTGATGACCGCCGACAGCGGAATGCTGACGATGGCGACGACGGCCAGGGTCGGGGAGATCGTGACCATCATGACGAGCACGCCCACCACGGTCAGCACGGAGACGACGATCTGGGTCAGCGTCTGGTTGAGGGTCTGCGCGAGGTTGTCGATGTCGTTGGTGACCCGGGAGAGGACCTCGCCGCGCGGGTGGTCGTGGAAGTGGGCCATCGGCAGCCGGGACAGCTTGTCCTGCACGGAGCGACGCAGCGCGTACATGGCCCGCTGGACGGCCGAGGCGATCAGCCGGGCCTGCAGCCAGTTGAGCACGAACGCGACGAGGTAGAGGGCGAGCACGGCGAGCAGGATGCCGGCGAGCCGGCCGGTGTCCAGGCCCTGCCCGGGCACGAACGTCATCCCGGAGAGCAGGTCGGCCTGCTGCTGCTGACCCGAGGCCCGCAGCCCGGCGATCAGCTGGTCGCGGGGCACCCCGGCGGGGGTCATCCGGCCGACGACGCCGGCGAAGATGACGTCCGTCGCGGCGCCGAGGATCTTCGGGGCCGCGACCGTGAGGCCGACCGCGCCGATCGCCATCAGCACGACCAGCGCCAACTTGCCGACGTCGGGGCGCATCACGCCCGCGAGCCTGGCGATGGTCGCCTTCACGTGCAGCGGCTTGCTCGGGGGTGCGCCCCGACCGTGCATGCTCATGCCGCCTCCTCGGCGCTCAACTGGGACTCGACGATCTCGCGGTAGGTGGGGCAGTCGGCGAGCAGGTCCTCGTGGGTGCCCGTGCCGACGAGGGCACCCTCGTCGAGCACGAGGATGGTGTCCGCGTGCCGGATGGTGCTGACCCGCTGGGCGACCACGACGACGACGGCGTCACGGGTCCAGGGGACGAGAGCGGAGCGCACCCGGGCGTCCGTCGCGTAGTCGAGGGCGGAGAAGCTGTCGTCGAACAGGTAGACGCCCGGCCGGCGGACCAGCGCCCGGGCGATGCACAACCGCTGCCGCTGTCCGCCGGAGAGATTGGTGCCGCCGGGCTCGACGGCGGCGCCGAGCCCGTCGGGCAGGGCCGCGACGAAGTCGGCGGCCTGCGCCACCCGCAGCGCCGCCCACAGCTGCTCGTCGGTCGCCTCCGGGTCCGCCATCCGCAGGTTGGACGCGACGCTGCCGGAGAAGAGGTGCGCCCGCTGGGGCACCAGGCCGATACCGGCGCGCAGGCTGTCCAGGGTGAGCCCGGTGATGTCGTGCCCGCCGATGGTGACGGTGCCGGCGGTCGCGTCCAGCAGCCGCGGGACGAGGTTGAGCAGCGTGGTCTTGCCCGCGCCGGTGGACCCGATGATCGCGGTGGTGCGGCCGGGTGCGGCGGTGAAGGTGATGTCCCGCAGCACGTCCCGCTGGGCGCCGGGGTAGCGGAACCCGACGTGATCGAAGCGCAGGGCCCCGGTCAGCCGGGCGGGGGGCTCCGTGTGCTCCCCCGCGGGCGTCGTCCCGTTCCGCCGTGCCACCAGCGTGGCGGCGTCCACGGCGCCCGGGGCGGAGACGACGGAGGGCTCGGCGTCGAGCACCTCCGTGATCCGCTCGGCGGACACGGCGGCACGCGGCAGCATCATGAACAGGAACATGGCGAGCATGACGGCCATCAGGATCTGCATGATGTAGGCGAGGAAGGCCGTCAGCGCCCCGATCTGCATCTGGCCGGCGTCGATGCGCATCGCCCCGAACCACAGCACGCCGACGGTGGCGACGTTGACCACGAGCATGATGGACGGGAACATCAGCGCCAGCAGGTAGCCCGAGGCCAGCTGGGTGCCGGTGAGGTCCCGGTTGGCGGCGTCGAACCGGTCCGCCTCCTGCCGTTCCCGCACGAAGGCGCGGATCACGCTCAGGCCCATGATCTGCTCGCGCAGCACGGCGTTGACCCGGTCCAGCTGCGTCTGGCCGCGGCGGAACAGCGGTACGAGCCGCCGGACGATCAGCCCGATCACGACGATCAGCACCGGCAGCACCACGAGCAGCAGCCCGGAGAGCGCCACGTCCTGCTGCAGGGCGAGCACCACTCCACCCACGCCCATGATCGGGGCGGTGACGAGCATGGTGAACGACATCAGCACGATCATCTGCACCTGCTGCACGTCGTTGGTGCTCCGGGTGATCAGCGACGGCGCCCCGAAGCGGGTCACCTCGCGGGAGGAGAACCGCTGGACGGCGGCGAACACCTCCGCGCGGACCTGCCGGCCCACGCTCATCGCGACCCGGGCCGCGAGCAGGATGGCGGCGATGTTGCAGAGGATCTGCCCCACCGTCATCAGCAGCATCAGCCCGCCCACGGACCAGATGACGCCGAGGTCCGCGCGGACCACGCCGTCGTCGATGATGTCCGCGTTCAGGGTGGGCAGGTAGAGGGTGGCGAGCGTCTGCAGCAGCTGCAGCACGACGATCGCGATCACCGCCGCCCGGTGGGGTGCCAGGTGGCGGCGGACCAGCCGGATCAGCATCGGTGTTCCTTTCCTTCGTGCGATCTCGCGTGATCGTGGTCCCATCCTGCACCGCTGCCCGGAGCCGCGGAGAGGGCGGCACCGGCCGCGGTGGGCCGGTGCCGCCCCCTGAGGGCCCGTCGGTCAGCGCCGCGCGGCCTCCAGTGCCTGGTCCCGGTCGGTCCGGCTCTCGGTCCCGGTCTCGGGGGTGGCCGTCCCGGCGGTCTCGGGAGCGGCGGCGTGCCGGCCGCGGGTGCGGTTCGGTGTGGCGCCGTCCGTCGTGGCTCCTTCCGCGGCACGGGTGTCACGCTCGTCCACGGCGGCGGCGGCGTGCCGGCCCCGGCCCGGCGACGGCGCGTCGATGGTGCCCGCGACCGTGCCGGCGGCGGTGACGCCGGAGGCGAGGATCGGCAGCGAACCCGACGGCGGCGTGGCCTTCGCGGCGTCGACCGGCTCGGTGCTCGGCTTGACGTCGATGGTCGTGCGCAGCGTCTTCTCGCGGATCAGCAGCACCGCGATCAGGACGACGATGGCGACGATCGCCGCGTACCGGAAGATCAGGCCGGTGGCGTCGCCGTAGGCACCCTGGATGATCTCCCGGACCGGGCCCGGCAGGGCGGCCAGGTCGAGCGAGGCGGTCGAGCCGGCACCGCCGGAGGGCGTGATGCCGTGGGAGGCGAGGCCCTGCGTCGTCAGCTCGGTCACCCGGTTGCCGAGCACCGCACCGAGCACGGCCACGCCGATGGCGCCGCCGAACGAGCGGAAGAAGGCCACCGACGCGCTGGCCGCGCCGATGTCCTGCACCCGGACCGTGTTCTGCACGGCGAGCACGAGGTTCTGCATCAGCGCGCCGGTGCCGAGGCCCACGAGGAAGATGTAGACGCCCACCAGGATCAGCGGCGTGGTGTGGTCCAGCGTCGACGCGAGCCCGAGGCCCGCGATGAGCAGCACGGACCCGATCACGAGGTAGCGCTTCCACTTGCCGAATCGGGTGATCAGCTGGCCGGCCACGGTGGTGGCAATCAGGTTGCCGAAGATCATCGGGAGCATCAGCAGGCCGGCCTCGGTCGGCGTGTACCCGCGGGCGATCTGGAAGTACTGGCCGAGGTAGGTGTTGCCGCCGAAGAGGCCGATGCCGACGGCCACCGAGGCGATGATCGCCAGCGCCGTCGTGCGCTCGGAGACGATCTTCAGCGGCACGATGGGCTCGGCGACCCGGGACTCGACGACGATGAACAGGGCGATCAGCACGAGGCTGCCCCCGACCATCCACACGGTCTGGGGCGACCACCAGTCGTAGTAGTCGGCCTTGCCGGCGAAGGAGACCCAGATCAGCAGGAGGCTGACGGCGGCGGCGAGGAGCACCGCGCCGATCCAGTCGATGGAGACGCGCCGCTTGACGTTGAGGTGGCCCAGGTGGAGCTTGAGCTGGATGATGACGAGGGCGATCACGGCCAGCGGCACGCAGACGAAGAAGGTGCCTCGCCAGCCGAGCGCGCTGTCGACGATGAGACCGCCCAGCAGCGGACCGCCGGACATGGCCACGGCCATCACGGCGCCCATGTAGCCGGCGTAGCGGCCGCGCTGACGCGGCGGGATGATGGTGCCGAGGATCGCCTGGGCGAGCGCGGTCAGGCCGCCCATCGCCAGGCCCTGCACGACGCGGCCGACCATCATGACGGGGATCGTCTGGGCCACACCGGCGCCGATCGACCCGAGCACGAACATGATGATGGAGATCTGGACGAGCAGCTTCTTGTCGAACAGGTCGGCGAGCTTGCCCCAGATCGGCGTGGAGGCCGCGTTGGCCAGCAGTGCGGCCGTGATGATCCAGGCGAAGTCGGTCTGGGTGCCGTGCAGGTCGCCCACGATGCGCGGCAGCGCGTTGGCGACGATGGTCGAGGAGAGGATCGCGGTGAAGAACGCCGCGAGCAGGCCGGTCAGGGCGGCCATGATCTCCTGGTGGGACATGTGCGGTTCGTCGGCCGGCGCCGTCGGCGCGGGCCGTTCCGCTGCGGTGGTGCTGCTCATGAAGGGGTTTCCTCTACGCGGTCGTGATGGCGGCTTCGGGGGCGCCCGCGGGCGCCTCCCCCGGTTCCCCGTCGTGACGGGACCGGACGTTCTCGTGCTGGGCGGCCTGGAAGACCTCGCTCAGGCGGCCCAGGGTGCGGGTGGCGTGCTCGGCCTCGGCCTCGTCCCACCCCGTCAACAGGTCGGTGAGGCGCTGCGTGCGCTCGGCGGTGACGGTGCCGACCAGGTCGCGGCCCGAGTCGGTGACCGACAGCAGGCTCGCGCGGCCGTCGTCGGGATCCGGGCGGCGGCTGAGCAGGCCCCGCTCCTCGAGGGCGGAGATCTGGCGGCTCAGCGCGGACGTGCCGATCCCGAGATCGTCGGCCAGATCCGTCGCGCGCCGCTCCGACGACGAGCACAGCATGAAGAGGATGCCCACGTGGGCCATGCCGACGCCGTCCGCGGCCGCCATCGAGCGTGAGGTCACGTGCTTGACGGTGCGCTGCAGTCGCATGATCTGCTCCACCAGCGCGGCGGCGGTTCCCTCGGTGACGGTCATGGTCTCCTCCGTCGTTTGTTGACCCAATCAACAATATGGCGACTGATTGCTTAGGTCAACTAACTACGTCGTTATGCTGCTCACATGACCGACATCGCCGTGACCGAGCTGACCGACGTCGTCCTGCGTAGCACCAGTGTCGGCTCGATGGACAACAACGTCTACCTGCTCACCGGCGTCCGCTCCGGCGCTCAGGTGCTCATCGACGCCGCCGCGGACGCGCCCGCGATCGAGCGGCTGATCGCCTCCGCCGCCGGGGACTCCCCCGTCGCGCCGCACGTCGCCCTGATCGTCACCACCCATCGGCACCACGACCACGTCGGCGCGCTGGCGGCGATCGCGCAGCGGACGGGCGCCCGCACCGCGGCCGGCCGCGACGACGCCCCCGCGATCGAGGTCCCGACCGCGGTGCCGCTCGACCACGGCGACGTCGGCGACTTCGACGGATTCGCGCTCGAGGCGATCATCCTGCGCGGGCACACCCCGGGATCGGTGGCGCTGCTGCTGCGCGACCCCTCGGGTCCGGACCACCTGTTCAGCGGTGACGCGCTGTTCCCGGGCGGGGTGGGCCGCACCGACGGGGCCGAGAACTTCCGCAGTCTGTTCGACGACGTCGTGCACCGGATCTTCGACGTGCTCGAGGACGACACGGTGGTCCACCCGGGCCACGGGCTGCCGACGACGCTGGGCGCCGAGCGCCCGGCCCTGCCCGCATGGGAGCGGCGCGGCTGGTGACGATCGCCCGGCGACGGTGCGGACGGCCTCAGCCGCGGGCGCGGGCGCCGATGCCGTCGATCCAGGCCGCCGGCCGGTCGATGACCCCCTCGAGGACGGTGATCGCGGCGCCCGTCGCGGCGGGGCCGCGGTCCTCGCCGGCGTCGGCGCCGACGTGCTCGTCGACCCGCACCGTCGGCCCGTCGAATCGGCCCGCGAGCACGCGGGACCCGAGGCGGGCGGCGAGATCAGGCGCGATCAGGTCCGCGAGCCGGCCGAGGTGGCCACCGAGCACCACGGCCGGGATGTCCAGCAGGTTCACGGCGCTGACGAGGGCGGTCTCGAGCGCGTCCACCGCGGCGGCGAGCGCGTCCACCGCGGCGGCGTCGCCGGCGTGGCACGCGCGGGCGAACCGGTCGATCCCGGCGGTGGCCGGGAGGCCCGCGGCCGTGACCAGGGCGCCGAGGCCGGCGTAGCGTTCCAGGCAGCCGTGGGAGCCGCACGGGCACGGCGGACCGTCCGGGTCGACGCACACGTGGCCGATCTCTCCGGCCCAGCCGTGCTGACCGCGCATCACGCGACCGCCGAGCACCGCCGCCCCGCCGATGCCGATCTCGCCCGAGAGGTAGATGAAGTCCTGGGGTCCGTGCGGCCGGCCGGGGATCGGCTGGGCGACCGTCACCGCGGCGCAGTCCGCCTCGTTGCCCAGCAGCACCGGCCCCAGCTCCGGGGCCGCCAGCAGGGGCGCCGGCTGCACGGAGGACCAGCCGAGGTTGGGCGCGCGCAGCAGCGTGCCCGACGCGGGACGCACGAGGCCGGGCAGCGCCAGCCCGGTGCCCACGAGGGTGCGGTCCGCGCCGGCCGCCGCCACCACCCGCGTGCCGCAGGCGCCGACCAGGGGCAGCACCGCGGCCGGATCGCTGGCCACGAAATCGCCGTCGACGGCCTCCTCCGCGATCACCGTGCCGTCGAGCGCGACCAGCCGCGCGAGCAGGAACGTCGCGTTGACCTGGAGCCCGAGCGCGCAGAGCCGGTCGTCGGCGACCACCGGCGTCGCCGGCCGGCCGAGTCCGCCCCCGACCTTGGCCACCTCACGGACCAGGCCGCCGGCCAGCAGGTCGTCCACGAGCCGGGAGACGGTGGACCGGGTCAGCGCCGTCGCCGCCGCGACGTCGGCCCGGGACATCGGCGTCGAGGCGCCGAGGATGATGCGGGCGACGAGCGAGAGGTTGTGCTCGCGCAGGGTGGCCTGGGTGGCGCCTCCCGCCGGCCGCGGGTTCGCCGGTGCCGGGGCGACGGTATCCACGGCATTGACTGTAGCGGACGTCACCATTATGTTGTGTGACACAACAAACGCGTGATCCCTCACCCGCAAGGAGCAGTCATGGTGCGTCAGCCCACGAAGGACGATCGATTCTCATTCGGCCTGTGGACGGTCGGCTGGACCGGCATCGACCCGTTCGGGTCCGCGACCCGCCCGGCCCTGGACCCCTGGGAGTACGCGGAGAAGCTCGCGGAACTCGGCGCCTGGGGCATCACCTTCCACGACAACGACGTCGTCCCGTTCGACGCGGACGAGCAGACCCGGCGCCGGATCACCGGTCAGCTCAAGGACGCCGCCGATCGCGCCGGCCTGACCATCGAGATGGTCACGACCAACACCTTCACCCACCCGGTCTTCAAGGACGGCGGGCTGACGTCGAACGACCGGGGGGTGCGCCGGTTCGGTCTGCGCAAGGTGCTCTCCGCCGTCGACCTGGCCGCCGAGATGGGGGCGAGCACCTTCGTCATGTGGGGCGGCCGGGAGGGTGCGGAGTACGACTCCTCCAAGAACCTCTTCGCCGCGATGCAGCGGTACCAGGAGGGACTGGACACCGTCGCCGGCTACATCAAGAGCCAGGGCTACGACCTACGGATCGGTCTCGAGCCCAAGCCCAACGAGCCGCGCGGCGACATCTTCCTGCCCACGGTGGGGCACGCGCTGGCCCTGATCGCCGAGCTCGAGCACGGCGACATCGTCGGGCTGAACCCCGAGACCGGGCACGAGCAGATGGCGAATCTCAACTACACCCACGCCCTGGCGCAGGCGTTGTTCAGCGGCAAGCTGTTCCACATCGACCTGAACGGGCAGAAGGGCCTGAAGTACGACCAGGACCTCGTGTTCGGGCACGGCGACCTGCTCTCGGCCTTCTTCACCGTCGACCTGCTGGAGAACGGCTTCCCGGGCTCCCCCGACGGTCCCCGCTACACCGGCCCCAAGCACTTCGACTACAAGCCGTCCCGCACCGAGTACTTCGAGGGCGTATGGAAGTCGGCGGAGGCCAACATGGCGACCTACCTGCAGCTGGCCGAGAAGGCGCGAGCGTTCCGAGCGGACGAGCGCGTCCAGGAGGCCATGCGGTACGCCGGCGTGGCCGACCTCGCCCAGCCGACGCTGGCGCCGGGCGAGTCGGTGGCCGACTTCCTCGCCGCCGACGACGGCTTCGACCTCGACGCCGCCGCCGAGCGCGACTACGGGTTCGTCCAGCTGCACCAGCTGGCCGTCGAGCACCTGATCGGCTGAACCGTGACCCTGGTCGCCGGCGTCGACAGCTCGACGCAGTCCTGCAAGGTCGTCATCCGCGACGCAGCGACCGGTGCGCTCGTGCGCGCCGGCGCGGCGCCGCACCCGGACGGCACGGAGGTCGATCCCGAGGCCTGGTGGTCCGCCCTGCAGGCGGCCGTCGAGGACGCGGGTGGCCTGGACGGGGTCACCGCGCTCGCCGTCGGCGGCCAGCAGCACGGGCTGGTCGCCCTCGACGCGGACGGCGAGGTGATTCGGCCGGCCCTGCTGTGGAACGACACCCGGTCCGCGGACGCGGCCGAGGACCTCGTGCGCGAGCTCGGGGACGGTGACGCCGCCCGGGGCCGGGCGGCGTGGCTGGAGGCGACCGGCTCCGTGCCGGTGGCCTCGTTCACCGTCACGAAGCTGCGGTGGCTCGCCGACCACGAACCGGAGCACGCCGCCCGGCTGGCCGCGGTCGCACTGCCGCACGACTGGCTGACCTGGCGGCTCTCCGGCTCGACCGACCTGGCCACCCTGACCACGGACCGGTCCGACGCCTCCGGCACCGGCTACTGGGACCCCGCCACCGGCGCGTACCGGTGGGAGCTGCTGTCCCGGGCCCTGCGCCGCGACGTCGGCCCGGGCGACCTCGTGCTGCCCCGGGTGGCCGAGGCGTTCGAAGCGGTCGGCGAGACCGCGGCGGCCGGTGCTGTGCCCGCCGGGATCGTGCTGGGGCCGGGGTGCGGGGACAACGCCGGCGCCGCCCTCGGGCTGGGCCTGGCCCCCGGCCAGGTGTTCGTCTCGCTCGGGACGTCGGGGGTGGTGGCCGCGGTCGCCCAGGCGCCCACGACCGATCCGAGCGGGGTGCTGGCCGGCTTCGCCGACGCGACCGGCGCGTTCCTGCCCCTGGCGTGCACGCTGAACGCGACGCGGGTGCTCGAGGCGGCTCGCCGCCTCCTCGGGGTCGATCACGAGGCGTTCAGCGATCTCGCCCTGGCGGCGCTGCCCGGCGCCGGCGGCCTCGTGCACGTGCCGTACCTGGAGGGCGAGCGCACCCCGGATCTGCCGCGGGCCACGGGCTCGCTGCACGGCATGACCCCGGCGTCGCTGAGCCGGGAGAACCTGGCGCGGGCGGCGGTGGAGGGGCTGCTCTGTCACCTCGCGGCCGCCCTGGACGTGATCCGGGCCCGCGGCGTGGACGTCACCGAGGTGACCCTCGTCGGCGGCGGCGCCCGGTCCGCGGCGGTCCGGCAGCTCGCTCCCGGCCTCCTCGGCGTCCCCGTCGTCGTGCCCCCGCCCGGCGAGTACGTCGCCGACGGCGCCGCCCGGCAGGCGGCGACCGTCGCGGCGGGCTCGTCGGTGCCGGTCGCCTGGGCCGCGGGCGAGGCGGAGCGCTTCACCGGCCCGGCCCAGCCGGACGTCCGGGCCGCCTACGACCGGCAGGCCGCCCGCGCTGCGGACGAGTTCGGCGCTCCCGCAGGGCCCGACGACGCCGACGACGATCCCGCGGTCGCCTGACTGCCGGAGCCTGAGAACCGGAGGCCGACCACCGGGGTGGGACCGCTGACGGGCGGGCCCACCCCGGTTTCTCGTGCCCGCCGGCATCGCGAGGCCCACCGTGCCTCACCTGCTCGTGCGGAACTCCCAGCGGATCCGCGCGCGCCACACCGCGCCGGGCCGCAGCACGGCCGAGGGCAGGTCCGGCCGGTTCGGGGCGTCGGGGCACGGCTGGGGTTCGAGCGCCACGCCGTCGCCCGGCCGGTAGAGGGCTCCGCCGTGGCCGGGGACGCCGGTGGCCAGCACGTTGCCGGTGTACACCTGCAGGCACGGCTGGTCCGCGAGCACGCGAACGCCGCGGCCGGTGCCCGGAAGGCTGAGGTCGGCCACCTCCCGAAGCCCGTCGCCCGAGCCGCCGACCCCCGCACGGTCGACCGGAGGGTCGGGCAGGTACGGGTGGTCCAGACCGCCGACGGCGGCCACCTGCGGCACCGGACGCCGTCGGGCTTGGCCGAGGCTGACGCCGGCGCGCAGGTCGAGGCCCGCGGCGGCGACGTCGGCCACCTCGCCGGGGATGCCGGTGGCGTCCACCATCAGCACCCGGTCGGCCGGCACCCGGAGCAGGTGCCCGTCGATGCTGCCGCCGCCGGCGAGGTTGAAGTAGACGTGGCTGGTCAGGCCGACGACGGTCGGCGCGTCGGTGCGGGCCTCGAGGGCCAGCTCCAGGGCGGTGCCCTCGATCGTGTACCGGGCGCGCACGTCCAGCCGGCCGGGGAAGCCCCCGTCGCCGTCGGGACTGGTCACCGCGAGGGTGAGCGCCGTGGGGCTCTGCTCGGTGACCGCCCAGGTCCGCCGGTCCAGTCCCGTGCTCCCGCCGTGCAGGGTGTTGCCGCCGTCGTCGGCCTCGAGCCGGTGACGCCGGCCGTCGAGGTCGAAGGCGGCGCCCGCGATCCGGTTGGCGTACCGGCCGATCAACCCGCCGAGGTACACCTCCGGGTGGGCGAGGTAGCCGCCCATGTCGGCGAAGCCGAGGGCGACGTCCGTCCAGCCCTCGCCCGGAGTGCCCTCGTCCCGCAGCCGGATCCGGTTGAGGGTGGCGCCGTGGTCGAGGACGGTCACCGCGAGGGCGTCGCTGCCGATCTCCCACGCGGTCACGGGCGCTCCGGCGGCGTCCACGCCGAACCGGCGGGCCGGGCCCGCCGCGTCCTGCCGTGCGCCGCCGTCGCTCCCGCCGCGCCCGTCGTCCGTACGGCTGGCGACCACGGTCCGTCGCTCCGCGCTCACGCCCGGTCGAGTGTCCACGGCGTGGTGAGCACGCGGCCCTCGGGGACGACGCGCCGCTGCCCCGTGAGGGTGAAGGGCAGCTCGGTGACGGTGTCCCGGCTGGAGGTGCCGACGCGCAGGCTCATGGTGCCGGGCTCGACGATGCGGCGCAGGTCCACACCGGTGAACGAGGTGCGGTCGGCGTGGACGCGAAACCGCACGTGGGCGGACTCGCCGGGGTCGAGCGTGACCTTGGCGTAGCCGATCAGCGCGATGATGGGCCGCGTCACCTCGGCGACGTCGTCGTGCAGGTACACCTGGACGACCTCGGTGGCCGGGCGCTCCCCCGGGTTGCTGACCGGCACGGTGACGGTCAGCTCGCCGTCGACCGGCACCTCGGTCCGGTCCAGGGTGGCGTCGCCGAGCGTGAGCCGGGCGTAGCCGAGGCCGTACCCGAACGGGTAGAGCGGCCGCGGATCGAGGTTGGAGACGCCCTCGCTGTACCAGCCGAGCGGCGGGGCGAGGTAGGTGCCGGGCTGGCCACCGACGGTGGCAGGGATGCCCACGGGCAGGCGACCCGAGGGGTCGACGACGCCGGTGAGCACGTCGGTGAGGGCGGCGGCGCCCTCCTCGCCGGGCATGAACGCCTGGACGACGGCCGCGCACCGGTCGGCGTAGTCGCCGAGCGCGTACGGGCGACCGGAGACGACGACGAGGACGACCGGGGTGCCGGTGGCCAGCACGGCCTCGACCAGGTCACCCTGCACGCCGGGCAGCCGCAGGTCTTCCGCGTCGCAGCCCTCCCCGGAGGTGCCCTGCCCGAACAGGCCGGCCAGGTCGCCCACGGCGAGCACCGCGACGTCGCTGCGCTCCGCGAGCGCGACGGCGGCGTCGAAGCCGCTCCGGTCCGGCTCCAGCACCGGGGCGCCGGGGGCGTGCGCGACGGCGTCGCCGAGCTTGTCGGTCAGCCCCTGCAGCAGGGAGTCGACCCGGATGCCGAGCCCGAGGTCCGGGTAGCGCCCGAGTACGTGGTTGGGGAACGAGTAGCAGCCCATGAAGGTGCGGGGCTCGTCGGCGCACGGGCCGATCAGGGCCACGGACGTGCCGTCGGCCAGGGGGAGCACCCCGTCATTGGCGAGCAGCACGATGCTCTGCTCGGCGACCTCACGGGCGAGGCGCCGGTTCGCGGGCGCGTCCAGGTCCCGGTCCGCGCCGATCGTCTCCGGGTCGACGTCGGGGTCCAGCAGGCCGAGATCGACCTTCTGCCGCAGCACCCGGGCGACCGCGACGTCGATCGTGGCCTCGTCGATCAGGCCCGCGTCCACCGCGGCGGCGAGGTGGGCGTAGGTCCCGGTATTGGGCAGCTCGACGTCCAGGCCCGCGCCCACGGCCTGGGCGGCGGCCTCGGCCGGCCCGGCGGCCACGCGGTGCATGGTCTCGAGGAAGGTGACGGCCCAGTAGTCGGAGACCACCACGCCGTCGAAGCCCCAGCGGTCCCGCAGCACGCCGGTCAGCAGCTCCCGGTCCGACGCGGCCGGGACGCCGTCGACGTCGGAGTACGAGTTCATCACCGACCGCACCCCGCCCTCGCGCACGGCCACCTCGAACGGGTAGAGCATCACGTCCTCGAACTCGCGGCGGCCCATCGGCACCGGGGCGTGGTTGCGCCCGGCGCGGGAGGCCGAGTAGCCCGCGAAGTGCTTGAGGGTGGCGTGCACGCCGGCCGCCTGCAGCCCCCGTACGTAGGCGGCGCCGAGGGTGCCGACGAGGTAGGGGTCCTCCCCCGTCGTCTCCTCGACCCGGCCCCAGCGGTAGTCCCGCACCACGTCGAGCAGCGGCGAGAGGCCCTGGTGCACGCCCACGGCGGCCAGGTCGGCCCCGATGGCGTGCGCCATCCGCTCGATCAGGTCCGGGTCGAAGGTGGCGCCCCAGGCGATGGCCGCCGGGTAGACGGTGGCCCCGTAGGCGGTGAACCCGGTGAGGCACTCCTCGTGGGCGATCGCCGGGATCCCGAACCGCGAGCGCTCGATCACCTGGCGCTGGTAGTCCCGCAGGTGCGCCAGGCCGTCCGACACGGACACCGGTTCGGTGCCCCAGTTGCGGGTGAGGTGCCCGAGCCCGTGCCGGGTGGCGTCGTCCCAGGTGACACCGGCGCTCAGCCCGCTCTCCATGGGCGCGACGTCCCCGGCGAGCTGGCCGGCCTGCCTCGGGGTGGGCCAGAAGCTGCCCAGCTGCCCGATCTTCTCGTCCAGCGTGAGCTCGGCCAGCAGGGCCTTGACGCGGGTCTCGGCGGGCTGCTGCGGATCGTTCCAGAGGTGCATGGTGCTCCTGGAGACAGGCACCGGGTCCGGTGCGGCGGGGGGAAGGACGGAAGACAGCGGGAACTACTTGGAGAAGCCGGCGGTCAGGCCGGAGACGAGCTGCCGCCGGCCGACGGCGTAGGCGGCCAGCAGGGGCAGCACCGAGAGGACGACGGCGGCGAGGATGGCCGGCACGTTCACGGTGAAGGCGCCCTGGAAGGACCACAGGGAGAGGGGCAGCACCCGCTGGCTCGCGCTCTGCGTGAGGATCAGCGGGAACAGGAAGCCGTTCCACACGTTCAGGGCGTCGTAGATCGCGACGGTGATGATGGCCGGTTTCGCCAGCGGGACGGCGAGCGACCACAGCATCCGCCACGGGCTGGCCCCGTCGACCGTCATCGACTCGAACAGCTCCCCGGGCACGTCCCGGAGGAAGTTGACGAGGATCAGGACGGTGATGGGGATGGCGAACGCGATCGAGGGCAGGATCAGCGCCCACAGGGTGTCGTACAGACCCAGCTGCACGATCAGGTAGTAGACGGGGATGATCACCCCCTGCAGTGGGATGGCGATGCCGAGCAGCAGCGCGTCGAAGAACCGGCGGGAGAACCGCGAGGGGTTGCGCACGATCACGTAGGCGGCGAGCAGGCAGACGAACACCGCCACGGCCACGCTGACGCCGGTGACGATCACCGAGTTGACGAAGTAGGTCGCGAAGTCGGCCCTCAGCACCTGCCCGTAGGCGGTCAGCGTGGGGGCCGACGGCACCGAGAGCGGATTCGCCGAGAAGTACTCGGCCCGCGGGCGCAGGCTCGTGACGACGATGTAGTAGATCGGCAGGATCGTGATCGCCAGCCAGATCCACCCGAGCGCGCCGCCGATGAGATTCGGCGCCTTGCGGCCGCCCAGGCCGAGGGAGACGCGGGAGGGTTTCTGGTCGCGCAGGGCGAGGGCCATGTCAGGCTCCTTCCAAGCGGCTGGCCGCGTTCGCGCCGCCGCCGAGCCGGTTGAGGGCCAGCGAGATGGTCAGGCCCAGCACGACGAGCAGGACACCGACGACGCTGGCGCCGCCCATGTCGTACGACCGGAAGCCGCGCAGGTACATGTCCAGCGGCAGGATCCGCGTCGCGTCGCCCGGTCCCCCGCCCGTCATGACGAAGATGAGGTCGAAGTAGGTGAGCGAGCCCACGATCATCAGGGTGGAGGAGGTGATGATCGTGTTGCGCACCTGCGGCAGGGTGATGTGCAGGAACGTGGTCACCCGGCCGGCGCCGTCGATCCGCGCCGCCTCGTACATCTGCACCGGGATCTGCCGCACCGCGCCCTGGTAGAGCAGGGAGTGGAACGGGATGAAGGACCACGAGACGACGAACAGCAGCGTCGGCAGCGCCAGGGACGGGTTGCCGAGCCAGTCCTGGTTCAGCCAGTCGAGCCCGAAGGCCCGGCCCAGGCCGAAGTTGGGGTCGAGCAGCGCCTTGTAGGCGATGCCGATCGCGGCCGCGGAGAAGAGCAGGGGCAGGAAGTACAGCACCGAGAGCACGGCCCGGTACCGCTGCTGGCCGGCCATGAAGACGCCCAGGAGCAGGCTCACGGGGAACTGGACCAGCCAGCTGGCGGCCGTCAGCACGAGCGTGAGGCCGAAGGCCCGCTGCGTGGTCGGGTCGGCGAGGATCCGGCCCCAGTTCTCCGCCCCGATCCACGCCGGTGTGCCGAGGCCGTCCCACGAGGTGAAGGAGAGTGCCACGACCCCGAGCAGCGGGACCAGGGCGAACATCGCGAAGAACACCAGGGCCGGCGCCGCGAGCCAGGCCGAGGGGCCGGTGCGCACGTGCTCCCGCGCACCGGCCCGTCGTGCTCGGCTCACTTGGCCGCCTTCATGGCGTCCGCGAACTGCTGCGGCGTCGCCTGGCCCAGGAAGAGCTTGCTGAGGTTCGTCAGCAGCGTCTGCGACTGGGACGAGGTCAGCGCCTGGTCCCAGGACAGCTCGAAGCTCGGCGCGTCCTTGACCATGCCGTAGGCGAAGGTGAGGAAGTCCTTCTGGTCGGACTCCGCCAGCTTGGACTCGGCGTCGTTGGTGACGGGCACGTTGCCCCCGTCGATCAGGGACGTGACGTAGGTGTCGTTGAAGAGCGCCTCGTTCAGGTAGGTCGTGGCGGTCTTCTTCTGCTCGTCCGTCGCGGAGGCCGAGATGGACCAGAAGTTCGCCGGGTTGCCGACGATGTTCTCCGGGTCGCCCTTGCCGCCGGCCACGGACGGGAAGTCGGCGTAGCCGAGCTTGCCGTTCTTGACGAAGTCCGGGTTGTCGGTGAGGAAGCTGCCATACACCCAGGCGCCCTGCAGGAGCATGCCGGCCTGGTTCTGGTGGATGAGCGCGACGTCGGCGCCGGAGTCGGCGGTGACCGAGCCGTACCGGTCCCCGAACGCGCCCGCCTTGACCAGCTGGGAGATCATGTCCAGCGCCTTGAGCATGTCCGGATCGGACCACGCGGAGGCGTCGCCCTTCTTGATCCGCGCGAACAGCTCGGGGCCGCCCACCCGGTCGGCCAGGTACTCGATCCACATCAGCTCGGGCCACACGCTCTGCCCGGCCAGGGCGATCGGGGTCTTCACGCCGGCGGCCTTGAGCTTCTCGACCGCGGAGAGCAGCTCGTCGAAGGTACGGGGCGCCTCGTTCAGGCCGGCCTTGCTCAGCACGTCCTTGTTGGTGAAGAGGACGACGGGCTGGGCGTTGTTGTTCGGGACGGCGTAGACCTTGCCGTCGACCTTGCCGGATTCGAGCACGGAGGGCAGCAACCGGCCCTGCAGGTCCTTCGTGGACTCGGTGAGGTCGACGACCTTCTTGTTCTGGACGTACTCCTTCAGCGTGCCGCCGCTCCAGTTGTAGATCAGGGTGGGCGCGTTGCCGGAGCCGACGGCGGTGCGGATCTTCTCCTTGTAGGCGTCGTTGGCGAAGAACTCGGACGCGGCCTTGGCGTCCCCGTGCGCGCCGTTCCACTCGGTGAACGAGTCGCGGAACGCCTGCTCCGCGCCCCCGGTCAGTGCCCAGGCGGAGAACCCCGACCCGGCCGCGCCGCCGCCCTCGGCGCCCCCGCCCGGCTTCGCCCCGCCGCCGCACGCGGTGAGGGTCAGGGCCGAGACGACGGTGACCGCCACCATGCCCGCTCGAAGTCCTCGCATCGCCAACCTCATTCCTGCGCAACGTTGCGCTGTTGTTTCCGTCACAGCACACGCTAGGGCAGCGCAGTTGCCCGCCACAAGGCCTCGAGTCGACTTTTTTTGACCGAACAACAAATGATCGTGACCACGGCCTAATGGACGAAACGTTTCGCAATGCCCTACCGTGAGCGCATGGAGCGGGTGAGCCTCGGTGAGGTGGCGCGGGAAGCGGGTGTCTCGAAGGGCACCGCCTCGAAGGTGTTCAACGGGCGCCACGGCATCTCCGCCGACACCGCCGACCGCGTCCGCGCCGTCGCCGGCCGGCTCGGGTACGTAGCCGCCGAGCGCGTCCGGCCCGACGGTCCGCCCACCGTGTGGGTCGCCTTCGACACGCTCGCCAACCACTACGCCGCCACCGTGCTCGACGGACTGCTGGCGGAGGTGCACGCGCTGGGCGCCGTCGCCGTCATCGCCCGCTGGGGGGACGCCCGGGGCCCCGCTCCCCGGCCGGCCACCCCGGCGTGGATGGAGTACGGCCACGCCCACGGGGCGGACGCCTTCCTGCTGATCACGACGCCCGCCGACGACGCGCAGGCCCGCACCGCCGACCGGCTCGACACGCCGCTGGTGGTGATGGACCCCTCGACGTCGACGCCGGCGGGGGTGCGCTCGGTCGGGGCGACCAACTGGCGCGGCGGGATGCAGGCCACCGAGCACCTGCTCGGGCTCGGCCATCGCCGGATCGCGTTCGTCGGTGCCCCGTTCGCCTCCACCCCGGGCGAGGAGCGGCGCGCCGGCTACGCCGCGGCCCTCGCGGCCGCCGGGCTCCCGGTCGACCCGCGCCTGACGGTGCCGGGGTCCTTCCGGTTCGAGGACGGGCTCGCCGTGACCGGCCTGCTGCGCGGGCCGGAGCCGCCCACCGCCGTCTTCGGCGCGTCCGACGCCGTCGCCCTGGGCGTGCTCGAGGCCGCACGCCGGGAGGGGCTGCGCGTGCCGGCGGATCTGTCGGTGATCGGTTTCGACGACTCCTACGCCGCCTCCAGCGCCTCTCCCCCGCTGACGACCATCAACCAGCCGCTCGCCGAGATGGGCCACGTCGCGGTGCGCGCGGCGCTCGCCGGCGTCCGGGGGGAGGTCGCCACCTCCGCCCCCGTGCAGCTGGGCACCCGGCTCGTCGTCCGCGCGTCCACCGCGCCCCCGCCGGCCTGACGCGCACGCTCGTCGCGGATCCGGTTCCCATCGCGGCAACGGCAGCCGCGGCAGGAACGGCCGATAGGCTGGCACGACCATGCTGCTGACCGAGTACGCCGCCGCCCACGGGGTCTCCCCCGCCCCACTCCGACCGATCGATCAGCGGACCGCCGAACCCGACGCCGCCGGCGTCCCCACGCCCGAGCAGGTGTACGACGCCTTCACCGGCTGGTGCAGCGGCCGCGGCATCGAGCTCTACCCCGCGCAGGACGAGGCCGTCCTCGAACTCGTCTCCGGGTCCCACGTCATCCTGGCGACCCCCACCGGCAGCGGGAAGTCCCTGGTCGCCGTCGCCGCGCACTTCGACGCGCTGATGCGGGGCCGGCGCAGCTACTACACCGCCCCGATCAAGGCGCTCGTCTCGGAGAAGTTCTTCGATCTGTGCGCCGTGTTCGGGCCCCGCAACGTCGGTATGGTCACCGGCGACTCGGCGGTCAACCCGGACGCCCCGATCGTGTGCTGTACCGCGGAGATCCTCGCCAACCTCGTGCTGCGCGCGGGCCGGCACGCGGACGTCGAGACCGTCATCATGGACGAGTTCCACTTCTACGCCGACCCGCAGCGTGGCTGGGCGTGGCAGGTGCCGCTGCTCGAGGCGCCGCAGAGCCGGTTCCTGCTGATGTCCGCGACACTCGGCGACGTCACCCGGTTCGCCGACGGGCTGACGGAGTTGAACGGCAAGCCGACGGCGGTGATCGCGAACGCGGAGCGGCCGGTCCCCCTCTCCTTCGAGTACGCCATGACGCCGGTGCACGAGACCGTCGAGGAGCTGCTCACCACCCACCGGGCGCCCGTCTACATCGTGCACTTCAGCCAGGCCGACGCCGTCGAGCGCGCCCAGGCGCTGATCAGCCTCAACCCGGCCGGGCGCGAGGCCCGGGACGCCATCGCCGAGGCGATCGCCGGCTTCCGGTTCGCCGCCGGCTTCGGCCGCACGCTCTCCCGCCTGCTGCGCCACGGCGTCGGCGTCCACCACGCCGGGATGCTGCCCAAGTACCGCCGCCTGGTCGAACAGCTCGCCCAGGCCGGGCTGCTGACGGTGATCTGCGGCACCGACACCCTCGGCGTCGGCATCAACGTGCCCATCCGCACGGTGCTGATCACCGCGCTGAGCAAGTACGACGGCACCCGCACCCGGGTGCTGACCGCCCGCGAGTTCCACCAGATCGCCGGGCGCGCCGGCCGCGCCGGGTACGACACCGCCGGCACCGTCATCGTCCAGGCCCCCGAGCACGTGATCGAGAACGAGAAGGCGCTGCAGAAGGCGCGGGACAAGTTCGGCGACGACGCGAAGAAGCTGCGGCAGGTGACGAAGAAGAAGCCGCCGACGGGTTTCGTCTCGTGGGGCGAGCCGACGTTCCGCCGGCTGGTGGAGGCGCCGCCGGAGCCTTTGGTCTCCAGCTTCACCGTCTCGCACGCCATGGCCCTGAACCTGCTCGAACGGGACGAGGACCAGGTCACCGCGATGCGCCGACTGATCGAGGAAAGCCACGAGCCCCGGCAGCGCCAGCTCGTGCTGCTCCGACGTGCCCTCGGCATCCTGCGCGAACTGCTGGCCGGCGGCGTCGTCGAACGCATCCCCGACCCGGCGCCCGGCGGCCCGGTGCTGGCCCTGCAGGTCGACCTGCAGCCGGACTTCGCCCTCAACCAGCCGCTCTCCGGCTTCGCGCTGGCCGCCCTGTCGATCCTCGATCCGGAGGAACCGGGGTACGCGCTCGACGCCGTGTCCGTGATCGAGGCGACGCTGGAGCCGCCGCGGCAGGTGATCGCCGCCCAGGCGAACCGGGCCCGCACCGAGGCCGTCGCCGCGATGAAGGCCGACGGCGTGGACTACGAGGCGCGGATGGCCCGGCTGGAGACCATCGCCCACCCGCAGCCGCTCGCCGAACTGCTGGAGGACGCGTTCGAGACGTACCGCCGCGGGGCGCCGTGGCTCAACGACTTCGCCCTCACCCCCAAGTCCGTGGTGCGGGACATGTACGAGCGGGCGATGGGCTTCACCGAGTTCGTCGCGTTCTACGGGCTGGCCCGCAGCGAGGGGGTGCTGCTGCGCTACCTGGCCGACGCCTTCCGGGCGCTCCGGCAGACGATCCCGGCGGACGCGCGGCGCGAGGACCTCGGTGACCTCGTGGCGTGGCTCGGCGAGCTCGTCCGGCAGGTCGACTCGTCCCTGCTCGACGAGTGGGAACAGCTGCTGGACCCCGACCACGTGGAGGACGCCGTGCGGGAGCACGAGCGCACCGGGGTCGAGGCCGCCCAGCCCACCGCGCCGGTCACCGCGAACGCCCGCGCGTTCCGCGTGATGGTCCGCAATGCCCTCTTCCGGCGCGTCGAGCTGTTCGCCGCCGAGCGCGAGGAGGAGCTGGGCGAGCTGGACGGCGACGCCGGCTGGGACGCGGACCGGTGGGGCACCGTCATGGACGACTACTTCGACGAGCACGAGGAGCTCGGGACCGGGCCGCGGGCGCGGGGCCCTCAGCTGCTGCTCATCGAGCAGGCACCCGGCCGGTGGCGGGTCCGGCAGATCTTCGACGACCCGGCCGGCGACCACGACTGGGGCATCAGCGCCGACGTGGACCTGGCCGCCTCCGACGAGGCCGGAGCCGCCGTCGTCACGGTCACGGACGCGGGCCGACTCGGCGGCTGACCCCTTCCCTTCCGCCAGCTCGCCACTAGATGTTCCAAACGGGCTGATTCCTGCACCGGATCGAACATCTATTGACGAGCTGGCGTCTCGGTACCCGACACGACGACGGCGGAGCACCCCGGATCGGGGGCCTGCGCCGTCGACGGTCGTCGCGGGGAGTGTCAGCCCTCGCGGGGCTTGGTCACCGCGTCGGCCTCCGACGCGGGCACGGCCTCGGGAGCCGGGGCGGCGCCGGTGCGCTGGAACTCGCGGTGCTTGCCGCGAGCCCGGTCGAGCAGGTCGTGGAAGTGCTCCTCGGACGTGACCAGCTCGTCCCGGTACCGCGGCGAGATGGACGCCATCTTCTCCCGCAGCCGCGCCCCCTTCGCCGCCAGCTTCTCGCGCTCGGCGGCCGGGGTGTCCTGCGGCAGTTCGACGTACTGCTGCGCGACCGTCTGGACGCCGCCGATGATGCGCAGGGCGCGGCCCTTCGGGCTGTAGAGCGACGCGAGAACGGTGAGGACCAGGACGCCCATGATCACCGCGAGGGAGAATCCGGTGCTCACCTCGACGACCTTGACGTGCTCGCCGTCGTTGATGAAAGGCAGGTTGTTCTCGTGCAGGGCGTGCAGCACGAGCTTGACCCCGATGAAGCCGAGGATAATCGCCAGACCCCACGAGAGGTAGATCAGGCGGTCCAGCAGGCCGTCGATGAGGAAGTACAGCTGGCGCAGGCCGAGCAGCGAGAACGCCACCGCGGTGAACACCAGGTACGTCTGCTGGGTGAGGCCGAAGATCGCCGGGATCGAGTCCAGGGCGAAGAGGATGTCGGTGCCGCCGATGGCCACCATGACGAGCAGCATCGGCGTCATCATCCGCTTGCCGTTCTCCCACGTGAACAGCTTGTCGCCGTCGTAGTAGTCCGTGGTGTGCATAAAGCGCTTGGCCAGACGGGTGACAAGGTTGTCCGCCTCGTCCTGGTGCCCTCCGGACACCTCGCCCTTGATCAGCGACCCGGCCGTGACGAGCAGGATCAGGCCGAACAGGTAGAAGATCCAGGCGAACTGGTTGATCAGGCCGGCACCGACGAAGATCAGCGCCGTCCGGGCGATCAGGGCGAACGTGATGCCGAACAGCAGCACCTTCTGCTGGTCCTCGCGGGGCACCTTGAACGACGCCATGATGATGAGGAAGACGAACAGGTTGTCGACCGAGAGCGCCTTCTCGGTGATGTACCCGGCGTAGTACTCGCCGGCGTAGTTGCCGCCCCACTGGATCAGCACGTACAACCCGAAGATCAGGGCGATGCCCACGTAGATCGCGGACCAGACGGCCGATTCGCGCAGCGTGGGTTCGTGGGCCTTGCGGACGTGGAACACGTAGTCGAAGGCGAGCATGCCCAGGATGACGACGACGGTCACGATCCAGACGACGGGTGAGACTTCCATGGCACTCCCTCTCGGGGACGGGGACAGGACGGTACGCCGAAACGGCGCCGCAAGTCTCTCCACCGCCCTCATCCGCCCGATCCGCGGATCGGTGGCTCGAGTGCTGGTCGCTGCGCCCGGCCGGTGACCCGGCGTGCTGACGTCCGCAGCGCGGAAGGATACTCCCCTACGTCGCCATCGAGCCTAGCAGAACGGGAACCGCTCCCGGTCAGGTCAGGCCGCGCCCGGTCGCGGCGCGCCGGTCCGGGTCAACCGGAGGACGGCCACGACGGCGACGCCGAGCAGCACGACCGCGGTGAGGTTCAGGCCGAGGTACCCCGCGCCGGCGAGCAGTGCGCCGGCGACCGCGCTGCCGACCGCCCCGAAGGCGCCCATCAGGGTGTCGGAGACGCCCTGGGCGAGCACCCGGGAGTCGGGATCGACGCTCTCGGCGAGCAGCGTCGACCCGGCGACGGTGGACGCCGACCAGCCGAGTCCGAGCAGGAGCAGTCCGACGGTGACGACCGGCACCTGCGCCTGCCCGATCCCGGCGAGAACGACGGCGACGACGAGGACCGCCTGCCCGGCCAGCAGCGTGGCCGTCCGCCCCCACCGGTCGGTGCACCACCCCATCACCGGGGAGAAGGCGTACATGCCGAGGATGTGCAGGGAGATGGTGAAGCCGATCAGGGCGAGCAGGTCCGGCTCGTGCAGGTGCGCGGCAGCGTCGGCCGGCTGGGCCGCGTTGAGGTGCTGCAGATGCAGGGGCGTCATGGACATCACGGCGACCATGGCCCCGTGCGCCGCCAGCACGCCGAGCAACCCAGCCAGGGCACGGGGCTCCCGGCGGATCGCCGCCCAGCCGTGCCTGAGGGCGGCGGGACCGCGCGGCGCCGGCCCCCCGACGGCGGACCCCAGGGACGCCCGAGCGGTGAGCAGCGGGTCCGGGCGCAGGCCGACCAGCAGGATGATGGCGCCGACGGCCATGCCGGCCAGGGAGATGAGGAACGGACCGGCGATCTCGGGCAGCCCGAGGGCGTGCCCGAGCACCGCACCCGGCCGCACCAGGTTGGGCCCGGCGACGGCCCCGACGGTGATCGACCAGACGACGATCGAGAGGTCCCGGCCGCGCCGGGCGTCGGCAGCCAGATCGACGGCCGCGAACCGGGACTGCAGGTTGACGGCGGTCGCCAGGCCCACCAGCGCCGCCCCGAGCAGCAGCAGGGCGAACAGGCCGGTCACGACGGCGAGCACGATGACGGCGCTGCCGACCATCGCGCCCACCAGCCCGCTGACCAGGGCGACGCGCCGGCCGCGCCGGACCGCGACGGCGGACAGGGGCACGGCGACGATCGCCGCGGCGAGGGTCAGCGCCGTCGTCGTCGCGCCCGCCCACGCCTCGGATCCGGACAGCCTGACCGCCAGGATGGAGCCCAGTGCGAGCGTGGACCCGTTGCCGAGCCCGCTGAACACCTGGGCGATCGCGAGCACGGTGACGGTGCGCCGCTGCAGGACCCCCGACCCCTGGCCGGGCGCCGGTCCGTCGGCCGCGGTTCGCTCGACCGGCGGGTCACCGGCCGGCGGTGTCGTGCTCATGTCGGCAGGGTATCGCCCGACCGCTGCCGGGCGCGCACCGGCGCCGGGTCAGCGGCCGCCGTCGTCCACCCGCCGTTGGTGCAGGTCCTCCGCCTCGCGGTACTGCTGGCGGACCTCGTCGTCGGGATCGAGGTCGGACGCGTCGGCGCGGGTGTTGCTCGCCGCCTCGACCGCCCGGTCGCGCGCCTGAACGACGCGGTGGTACGCGTCCTGCCGGTGCTCGACGGGAACGTCCTCGCCGAGCTCGCGGTAGGTCTCGATGGCCGTCTTCAGCTCCGCGACCGCCTGCAGCGCCTTCGCCTTCGGACTGAGCAGGCTCGCCACGGTCGCGACGACGATGACGCCGACGATCACGACCAGCGAGATCATCGTCGGGATCTCCGGGGCCCACTCCATCGGGTGGCCGCCGTTGATGAACGGCACCTCGTTCTCGTGCATCGCGTGCAGGATCAGCTTCACGCCGATGAACGCCAGGATGACGGAGAGGGCGTGCTTGAGGTAGATCAACCGCTCCATCAGGCCACCGAGCAGGAAGTACAGCTGACGCAGCCCCATCAGCGCGAAGATGTTCGCGGTGAACACGATGAACGGGCTGGTGGTCAGGCCGAAGATCGCCGGGATCGAGTCGACCGCGAACATCAGGTCCGTCAGACCCAGCGTGACGAACACGAGGATCATCGGCGTGAAGACCTTCTTGCCGCCGTCGACGGTGCGCAGCTTGTTCCCGTCGAACTCCTCGGTCACCGGCACGACCTTGCGCAGCCGCCCGATCAGCGGGTTGTCTCCGCCCTCGGACTCCTGCTCCCCGGAGTCGCGCGCCTGCTTCCACGCCGTGTAGAGCAGGAAGACGCCGAACAGGTAGAAGACCCAGCTGAACGTGTCGATGATCGCGGCGCCGAGCAGGATGAAGATGCCGCGCAGCACGAGGGCGATGATGATGCCCACCATCAGCACTTCCTGCTGGTACTTCCGGGGCACCTTGAAGCGGGCCATGATGATGATGAAGACGAACAGGTTGTCGATGCTCAGGCTGTACTCGGTGACCCAGCCGGCGACGAACTGGCCGGCGTGCTCCACGTCGACGACGAGCAGCATGAGGACGGCGAAGACGAGCGCGAGCCCCACGTAGAAGCCGACCCAGAGGCCGGCCTCCTTCATCGAGGGGATGTGGGGCCGTCGATACACGTAGAGCAGATCGAACAGCAGGACGGCGATGAGGACGACGAACGTGCCGACCTCGAACGCCACGGGCAGCTGCGGCATGTAGGACCTTTCGGGTACGAGTGACTGCCGTAAGTCTCTCCATCACCCCGCCGACCGTCGGTCGCGGGCGTGCACGCGCACCCGGTCGGACGACGATGTCCGGCGTGTTGACGGATGCGGATCGGACGGGATACTCCCCTACGCTGCCGATCAGTGTAGTCCGCGCGGCGGGTGCTCCGGGAACCGGGCGATCCACGCCGCCAGGGTCGGGTCGTCCCAGTAGTCGCCGTGACCGCGCACCGGGTCGGGCGGCACCGGGTCGGCCAGCTCGACGTTCTCGGCCCCGGGCATCGGCCCCGACACGGGATCCGTCACGCGGAACGCGTTCAGCCAGGCGGCGGTGCGATCCGCGCCGGCCCTCAGCAACCGCTCGTCCACGTGGGCCGGGAACAGGCCACGGAACACGGTGTGGACGGGGCTGCCGGTGGTGACGAGCGCGGGCGTCGCACCCGCCCGGGCCTCCGCGGTGGTCGTGGCCAGCAGCCACAGACACAGCAGGCTGCCCTGGCTGTGCCCGACCAGGACCACGGGCCGGTCCCGGTGGGCGGCGAGCTCGGCGCGCAGGGCCGCCATCACGTCGGCCCGGTAGGAACTGCCCGCCAACGGGTGCGACCGGACCGGCCAGAAGCCGCTGACGTCCCCGACCCGATTGACCGCCTCCCGCACGCCGGCGAACTGAGCGAGCAGCACGGCGACGGCGACGAGGGTGGCGAGCACGGAGACGAGCAGGTAGAGGACGGGGAACACGGGCTGCGCGCGTCGGGACTCGAGGAAGGCGATGCCCGCCCAGCTCAGCGCCGTGCCGGCGACACCGGCGACGGCGGCGGAGCGCCACAGCACGGCGCCGGCGTCGAGCACCGAGCGCCGGGCCAGCTCCCGCCAGCGGTAGGGGCTGCGCACCGGCTCGTCGAGGCGCCGGCTGCGCCACGCGGCGACGCCGAGGGCCGAGGCGACGAGCACCACCAGCAGCAGCAGGGCGTGCGCGGGGAGGAAGTCCACCCGGTTGTCCTGATAGGTGGTGGGATCGTCGGCGGCCAGCACGACGCCGACCCACGTGCCGCTCGCGCCACCGCCCGGGGCGAAGGCCTGCGCGACGAGGCTGGCGGCGCTGTCGGCGACCATCCGCAGCAGGGCGAAGAGGGCGTGCAGCACCACGACGGCGACGACGAGCAGCAGTCCGGCCGTGGCGAGGTTGAGCCCGGCCGGGCCGGAGGGACGCAGGCCGCGGGGACCGCCGGTCGCCCTTGCGTCGGTGGTCGTTCCGCGCCGCTGGGCGAGGGCGGCGCGCACGACCAGGACGGCCGCGAACACCGCCGCCACGATGACGGAGAGGGCGGCGACGGTCGGCAGCGGGTCGAGCAGCCGGGCCGGACCGCTCGCGCCGAGGGACGCCGACGCGGGAGACACCACGCCGGGGCTGTCCGGCCAGGGGCCGGTGACCGCCCACCGCGCGGGCCGCGTGATGGCCAGGGCGACACCCGCAGCCAGGGCCAGGCCGGCGTGCACCGCGGTGACCGCAGCCCCGGCCGACTGCCGGCCCGGCCGGTCCCGCCGGTCGGCGGTGCCCGCGTCGTCCCGCCGCCCGGCACGGACCCGGCGCAGGACCACGGCGCCGGCGATCAGCACCGCGACGGGCAGACTCACCCACCAGGCGGCGGCACCGGGCTCGACGGTCACGGGCAGCCGCGCGAGCACCGTCTCCACCATGGCGACGCCCCAGATCAGGGTGCCCACCGTGAGCAGGGCGGAGATCAGGGTTGTGCCGGCCGCGAGCCACCGGGAACGACGGCCGGCCGGGTGCAGGAACGCCGTGACGTTGACCAGGGTGAACGGGAAGGCCAGGTACCAGCCCGCGCGCTGCGCGCGGCGGGTACCGCGCACCCAGTTGACGATCCGCACCCGGTGCCGCGGGAGCCGCGGCGGGTCGACGGTCCGCACCCGGCGGCGCAGCACTCGATTGCGGGCCCGGCCCAGCGCGTCGGTCCACGGCAGGTTGCCGATGCCCTGGACGCGGATCTCGACCAGCGGGGCGTCCGCCGGCTCGCCGGCCGGCACCTCAGGCGTGACCCGCGGCGCGCATCTGGCGCAGATCCTTCTTCAGGTCCCCCACCTCGTCGCGCAGGCGGGCGGCGAGCTCGAACTGCAGGTCGGCGGCCGCGGCGTGCATCTGCTCCGTCATCTGGGCGATCAGCTCGGTGAGGTCCTCGGCCGGCGCGGCGGCCAGCCCGTCCTTGCGGATGCTCTCCTGCCCCAGGCCCGCGGCCTTCGCCGCGGAGTAGCCGCGCTTGCCCTTGCCGTAGTCGAACTGCTTGAGCAGATTCTGGGTGTCCGCGTCCTCCCGGGCCAGCGAGTCCGTGATGTCGGCGATGCGCTTGCGCAGCGGCTGCGGGTCCACGCCGCGCTCGGCGTTGTACTGCTGCTGGATCTGGCGGCGCCGGTTGGTCTCGTCGATCGCGTTCGCCATCGAATCGGTGACCCGGTCCGCGTACATGTGCACCTGGCCGGACACGTTGCGGGCCGCGCGGCCGATGGTCTGGATCAGCGACGTCGTCGACCGCAGGAAGCCCTCCTTGTCGGCGTCGAGAATGCTGACCAGCGACACCTCGGGCAGGTCCAGGCCCTCCCGGAGCAGGTTGATGCCGACCAGCACGTCGAAGGAGCCCAGCCGCAGTTCGCGCAGCAGCTCGACCCGGCGCAGGGTGTCGACGTCGGAGTGCAGGTACTGCACCTTGACGCCGTGCTCGGTGAGGTAGGCGGTCAGATCCTCGGCCATCCGCTTCGTCAGGGTGGTGACGAGCACCCGCTCGTCCTTCTCGGTGCGGGTCCTGATCTCCCCCAGCAGGTCGTCGATCTGCCCCTTGGTCGGCTTGACCACGATCTCGGGGTCGACGAGCCCGGTGGGGCGGATGATCTGCTGCACCACGCCGTCGCTCTTGCCGAGTTCGTACTGCCCCGGCGTCGCCGAGAGGTAGACCGTCTGACCGATCCGCTCGAGGAACTCGTCCCACTTCAGCGGCCGGTTGTCCATGGCGGAGGGGAGCCGGAAGCCGAAGTCGACGAGGGTGCGTTTGCGGGACATGTCGCCCTCGTACATCGCGCCGATCTGCGGGACGGTCACGTGCGACTCGTCGATGACCAGCAGGAAGTCGTCGGGGAAGTAGTCGAGCAGGCAGTGCGGGGCGGTGCCGGGGCCGCGGCCGTCGATGTGCCGGGAGTAGTTCTCGATGCCGTTGCAGAAGCCCATCTGCTGCATCATCTCGAGGTCGTACGTGGTGCGCATGCGCAGCCGCTGCGCCTCCACCAGCTTGTTCTGCGACTCCAGCTCCGCGAGCCGGTCCCGCAACTCGTCCTCGATGGTGCGGACGGCGCGCGCCATCCGCTCCTCGCCGGCCACGTAGTGGCTGGCGGGGAACACGTACATCTCCTGCTCCTCGCGCACGATCTCCCCGGTGAGCGGGTGCAGGGTGTGGATCGACTCGATCTCGTCCCCGAAGAACTCGACCCGGACGGCCAGTTCCTCGTACATCGGGATGATCTCGACGGTGTCGCCACGGACCCGGAAGGTGCCGCGGTGGAAGTCGACGTCGTTGCGGGCGTACTGCATGGACACGAACTTGCGCAGCAGGTCGTCCCGGTCCATCCGGTCGCCCACCTTCATGGTGACCATGCCGGCGACGTACTCCTCCGGGGTGCCCAGGCCGTAGATGCAGGAGACGGTGGCGACCACGACGACGTCGCGCCGGGTGAGCAGCGCGTTGGTGGCCGAGTGCCGCAGCCGCTCGACCTCCTCGTTGATCGAGGAGTCCTTCTCGATGAAGGTGTCCGTCTGGGGGACGTAGGCCTCGGGCTGGTAGTAGTCGTAGTACGAGACGAAGTACTCGACGGCGTTGTGGGGCAGCAGTTCCCGGAACTCGTTGGCCAGCTGCGCCGCCAGGGTCTTGTTCTGCACGAGCACCAGGGTGGGCCGCTGCACCTGCTCCACCAGCCACGCGGTGGTCGCGCTCTTGCCGGTGCCGGTGGCGCCGAGCAGGACGACGTCCTGCTCCCCCCCGTTGATCCGCTCCGCGAGCTCCTTGATGGCCTGGGGCTGGTCGCCCGCCGGCTGGAACTCGCTGACCACCTCGAAGGGGGCCACCACCCGCTTGATGTCCTGCGCCAGACTCATGGATCAAGGCTAGATCACCCCACCGACAGAACTCCCGGCGGTTCGCCCACGGCGGGAACCGGCTCAGCGCGCCCGCGTCCGCCACCCGGTGCGCCTCTCCCGCCGGGGGTCCGATCCGTGATGTGATCGGCCACGTCAGCGCGGTGATCCGCACCGCGCCGCACGCAACCGAGGGGGAAACCATGTCCACACCCGATTCGCCGCACTCCGCCACCCCGTACGCCGGGCCGAACACGCCCGCTCCGGCCTCCGCGCCGGCGCCCGGGCGGGGTCTCGGCATCGCCGGGTTCATCCTGTCGCTGCTCGGCCCGCTCACGGTGCTCGGCCTGATCCTCTCGATCGTCGCGCTGATCCAGTCACGCCGGGCCGGCCGGCCCAACGGGTTCGCGATCGCCGGCATCGTGATCGGCGCGCTCGGCACCCTGATCCTCATCGGCCTCATCATCATCGGCGCGGTCGCCGCCGGTCAGCTGGCCGAGACCTGCCAGCAGCTCGGGCCGGGCACGCACGTCAAGGACGGCATCACCTACACCTGCTCCTGACCGATCCGTACCGTTCGCCGGAACCCTGGGTGGCCCCGCCGCTCAGGGTTCCGTGCGTTCCCGGTCGCCTTCGCGGTCAAGGAGGAGCACGACGACGGGCTGACCCGGGTCCGCCGAGCCGTGCAGGCGCCGGGCCCCGGGTACCGAGCCGGCCGGTGGCACCGGCGGGTGACCGGCGGCGGTGACCGCCGTCGCCAGGGCGTCCAGGTCGCCGGGGCGCGCGGCCACGGCGATCAGGTCGGGACCGGCGGCGGAGTCGTCGGACCGGACCGCCGGCGTCACGCGCTGCAGCGAGTCAGCCCCGGCGTGGCGGATCCGCGCCGCCGCCCGGGCGAGGGCCGCCCCGTCGAGGTCGGGCCCGGCACCCGACGCGAGCGTCGCCCGCGCGATCGCCGCGTCCGAGGGCCGGCCGGCCGCGAGGTTCGCGTCGAACGGGACGATGCGCTCGTCCCAGAGCCGGTCGACGGCCGCCCTGAGGTCCTCGACCGTGCCGTCGTTGTGCAGCAGGACGTCGGCGACCGCCGCCCGCTCGGCGTCGGTGGCCTGCGCGGCCATCCGGGCGCGAGCATCGGCGTCGCTCATCCCCCGCTGCTCCACCATCCGCCGCACCCGCGCCCCGGCCGGCGCCTGCACGACGACGACGAGGGGAAAGGCGTCCGCCTGGCCGGTCTCGACGAGCAGCGGGATGTCCTGCACGATCACGGCGTCGAGGGGTGCCGCGGCGATCCGGCGGGCCGCCTCGGCCCGCACGCGGGGGTGCACGATGTCGTTGAGGGTGCGACGCGCGTCCTCGTCACTGAAGACGAGGGAACCCAGCGCGGCCCGGTCGAGGCTGCCGTCGCCGCCCAGCACACCGCGGCCGAAGGCGTCGACCACCGCGTCGAGCCCGTCGGTGCCCGGGGCGACGACCTCGCGGGAGAGCCGGTCCGCGTCGACGAGCACGGCACCCCGCTCGCTCAGCCGGGTCGCCACCACCGACTTGCCCGCCGCGATCCCGCCGGTCAGCCCGATCCTCAGCATCGCCCCAGCCTACGGGCGGGGCGGAGGGGTTGTCCGCACGGGTTGTCCACGGGGTGCGACCGGCGCACCATGTGGTCATGGCCGACGATGCGCAGATCGAGACGAACGACGACGCGATCAGCCCGGACCAGGTGGACGAGCTGGTCGGTCTGATGAACGAGGCCGCGGACGCGTACATCCGCGGCGACATCGACCGGTATCTCGAGTTGCTCGAGCATCCGGAGGACTTCACCCTGATGGCGCCCTTCGGGGGCCCGACGACCGACCGGGGCGAGGACACCCCGGAGGCACGGGCCACGACGCGGAAGTTCTTCGCCGCCGGGGAGGCCACCTTCGAGGTGGACCGCCACTACGTCTCCGGCTCCCTCGTCGTCCTGGTGGGCGTCGAGCGACAGCACGGCGAGGTGGGCGGCCTGCCGGACCAGGACTGGTCCCTCCGCGTGACGCTCGTGTTCCGGCGCGCGGGCCACCGCTGGCAGCTGGTGCATCGCCACGCCGACGCCCTCGTGCACCCGATCTCGTTCGACCTGCTCGCGGAACTGGCCCGTGGCACCGAGGACGGAACCCGCTGACGTCCGGGGGCAGCCCGCCCGGACGGCACGAGGCCCCGGCAGCCGCAGCTGCCGGGGCCTCGTGGGGTCGAACGACTTCCGAATCAGTTACCGGTGAGCTTCTCGCGCAGGGCGGCCAGCGCCTCGTCCGAGGCCAGCGTGCCCGCGTCGCGGGACGTGTCGTCGGAGGAGTAGCTGGTGGTGCCGGAGTCGAAGCTGCCACCACCGGTGTTCTCCGCCGCGGCCTCGGCCTGCGTGGTGACCTGACGCTTGTGCGCCTCCCACCGCTCCTGAGCCTGCGCGTACTGCGCCTCCCAGGTGGCCCGCTGCGACTCGTAGCCCTCGAGCCACTCGTTGGACTCCGGATCGAAGCCCTCCGGGTACTTGTAGTTGCCCTCGTCGTCGTACTCGGCGGCCATGCCGTACAGCGCCGGGTCGAACTCGGTGGACTCGGGATCGACGCCCTCGTTGGCCTGCTTCAGCGACAGCGAGATGCGGCGGCGGTCCAGGTCGATGTCGATGACCTTGACGAACAGCTCCTCGCCCACGGACACGACCTGCTCGGCCAGGTCCACGTGGCGGGTCGCCAGCTCGGAGATGTGCACCAGGCCCTCGATGCCGTCCTCCACGCGGACGAACGCACCGAACGGCACCAGCTTGGTGACCTTGCCGGGGACGATCTGGCCCAGGGCGTGGGTCCGGGCGAACGTCTGCCACGGATCCTCCTGGGTCGCCTTCAGCGACAGGGAGACCCGCTCGCGGTCCAGGTCGACGTCGAGCACCTCGACGGTGACCGGCTGACCGACCTCGACGACCTCGGACGGGTGGTCGATGTGCTTCCAGGACAGCTCGGAGACGTGCACCAGACCGTCGACGCCGCCCAGATCGACGAACGCGCCGAAGTTGACGATCGAGGAGACGGTACCCGGGCGGACCTGGCCCTTCTGCAGCTTGTTGAGGAAGTCGGAGCGGACCTCGGACTGGGTCTGCTCGAGCCACGCACGGCGGGACAGGACCACGTTGTTGCGGTTCTTGTCCAGCTCGATGATCTTCGCCTCGAGCTCCTGGCCGATGTACGGGGCCAGGTCGCGGACGCGACGCATCTCCACCAGCGACGCCGGCAGGAAGCCACGGAGCCCGATGTCGAGGATGAGGCCGCCCTTGACGACCTCGATGACGGTGCCGGTGACGACGCCGTCCTCTTCCTTGATCTTCTCGATATCCCCCCAGGCGCGCTCGTACTGAGCCCGCTTCTTGGAGAGGATCAGGCGGCCTTCCTTGTCCTCCTTGGTCAGGACGAGGGCTTCCACCTCGTCACCGACGGAGACGACCTCACCGGGGTCGACATCGTGCTTGATGGACAGCTCGCGCGACGGGATGACGCCCTCGGTCTTGTAACCGATGTCGAGCAGGACTTCGTCGCGGTCGACCTTGACCACGGTGCCTTCAACGAGGTCGCCGTCGTTGAAGTACTTGATGGTTGCATCGATCGCGGCGAGGAAGTCCTCGGCGGTGCCGATGTCGTTGACCGCAACCTGGGGGGCAGCGGTCTTGTCGGTGGCGGTGATGGTCATGTAGGAGGGACTCCGATTTGTGGTGGATGGTCGGTGCGCGCGGCCGGGGCCGCACACGGGGTGAAAAAAGTGATGTCACGCGCACGCAGAATGCGCCACCTCAGTCTAGTTGCTGGCGGCAACCCGCGCAAAGACGGCTTCGGTGTCGCGCCGTTTGTCTCAACGCCGGCGCGGCGCCGCCGATTCCCGGCCGGCGCCGCGGTGGATCTCCGGCACGGCTCAGAACTGGGTGAGGCACTGCGGCACGCGTCCGGTGGCGAGCATGCCGGCGAGGCGCTGCACCGCTTCCGGATCCCCGGTGACGGCGCCCGCCCGGGCGAGGGTGTCCACGCTGATCCCGCCCAGGTAGGCCGAGCTCAGGGCGGCGACCGGCAGCGTGACGTCTGCCGGCGCGTCCTCGACGCGCCGGGCGGTCAGCCGGCCGTCCTCTGAAACCACCTCGAGGGTGCCCGCGGCGATGTCGAGCGCGTCGGTGAGAGCCAGCCGGACCGTGCCCGGAGCCCCGCCGGGCCGCGCCTGGAGCGCGGCGACGGGGTCGAGGATGCGCAGCCACAGGCTGTCCTCCCGTTCCGTGACGGCGCAGCTGCGGGGGTCGGCGATCGCCCAGCGCAACGGCTCGTCGACGCTCGCGTGGTCCCACGTCACCCGGTCGACCAGGTCGAGGGAGCCGAGCAGTTCCCAGAGGGCGCGGTAGGCGTCGTCGGTGGCGGCGACGAGGTCGAGCACCCGGACCGTCGTCGGTTCGGTGTCCCAGCCGGCGAACCTCCAGGTGACGTAGCCGTCCGGCTCGCCGTCCTCGCCCCAGTGCGCCGCGCCGCGGACCGCCGTGTCCGGCTCCATCCCGCCGTCGTGCAGGGTGCCGTCGATGTTGCCCGGGTAGGAGGCCTGCCGGTCGATCGAGCCGGGGGTGATCGCGTGCCAGCGGGCGAACACCCGGCGGGAGACGGCGGCGATGCCCTCCCGCTCGATGAACTCGGTCCGCCCGGCCGGCGCCGGCCCGGTCGCCGGGCCGAACGCGAGGCCCCGCCGGGTGTCGATCCGCAGCGACTCCCGCTCGACGGCGACGCCGAAGCCGAAGCGGCCGTAGATGGTCGCCTCGGAGGCGGTCAGGGCCGCCATGGCGAGCCCGGCGTCGGCGGCCCGCCGCAGGTCCTCGGTCATCATCCGCCGCAGCAGGCCGCGCCGGCGGTGCGTGGCGCGGACGGTGACGGCGGTGATCTCGTGCGTGGGCAGCAGTGTCGCCCCCGTGTTCAGCGTGTTCGTCATGCTGGCGAACGTGGCCACCGGGATCGACGGGTCCACGGCGCCCTCCGGGGTGCCCGCCACGTAGACGCCGCCCAGCTCCCGGTCGTCCTCGCGGTAGAAACGCGCCATCCGCTCGACCTGGCCCGGCACCGGGGGCTTGTCGTGGAAGCCGCGGAACACGGCCTCCGCCCAGGTCCGGGTGGCGGCGTCGGACGCCTCGTCGGTGCCGCCGGGGCGGAACCAGCGCAACTCGTCGTCGGTCTGCGGCATGCGGTTCTCCGGTCCGGGGGCGGGGCGGGTCAGAAGTGGGTGATGCAGTACGGGGCGCGGTCGACGGCGAACATCCGGGACAGCTGGGCCACGGCCGTGCCGCCGCCGCGGATCCTGCCGGCGTCGGCGAGCGCCCCGATGGTGGCGCCCCCGAGGAACGCCGAGCCGAGGGAGGCGACGTCGACGGTGACGTCGGCGTCCGGGCGGGGCGCGGCCGCGGTCTGCTGCACGGAGGGGACGCCGCCGGAGACGCCGAGGTCGAAGGTGCCGGCGGCGAGACCGAGCGGATCCTCCACTGCGAGGCTCAGCTCGCCGTCGCCGGACCAGCGGCGGGACTGCAGGCAGGTGAGGGGATCGAGGATGCGCAGCCACAGCCGGTCGTCCCGGCCGGTGACGCGGTAGCCGCGGGTGTCGGCCATGGCCCAGGGCAGCGGGTCGTCGATCCGGGCCGCGTCGTACCGGACCCGCTGGATCAGGTCGAGGTTGCCGACGAAGTTCCAGAGCCCGAGGTAGGAGTCCGGCCCGGTGGCGACGAGGTCGATGACCTTGACCTCGGACACCGCGTCCCGCGACTCGACGTGTTGGTAGGTGACGCACCCGTCCGGGGTGCCGTCCGCGTCGTAGTGCAGGGCGGCGCGGACGGTGAGGTCCGGCTCGTCGGCGTGCCCGTTGATCGTGCCGTCGATGCGCGCCGGGTAGGACGCCTGCCGGCCGACCGAACCGCGCGTGGCGGCGTGGAAGCGGGCGAAGATGTCCCCGGCCACCTCGGCGATGGCCTCGCGGCGGGCGAGTTCGACCGTGCCGACGGCGCCGCGGTCCAGGGACGGCAGGGCGAAGCGCGACGTCGTGTCCAGCTCGATGGTGCTGGTCTGCGTGGCCACCCCGAAGCCGAACCGACCGTAGATCGTGGCCTCGGACGCGGTCAGGGCGGCGATCGGCAGGCCGGCGTCGCGGGCGGCGGTGAGGCTCTCCGTCATCATCCGGCGCAGCAGGCCGCGCCGCCGATGCGTGGGGCGGACCGTGACGTCGGAGATCAGGTGCGCCGGCAGCAGGGTCTCCCCCGTGCTCAGCGTGCTCGTGTAGGTGGTGAACGTGGCGACGGGCACCTCGGCGCCGACCGAGTGCACCGGCGTCGCGTCGACGTACACGCCCGTCATCAGCCGGTCGTCGGCGCGGATGAACTCCGCCTCCCGGCGCAGGGTCTTCGGGGTGAACGCCTGCTCGTGGAAGCCGCGGTTGACGGCCTGCAGCCAGGCCTCCGTCTCGGGGGACACGGTCCCGTCCTGCAGCCCGGCCCGGAACCGGCGGATCTGGTACTCGTCGCTGTCCGTCACCCGACCAGCGTAGGTCACCACCTCAGTGGGCGGCGTCGTGCCAGCTGCGCCCGAGGCCCACGGAGACGTCCAGCGGCACGGACAGGTCGGCGGCGCCGGCCATCTGCTCCCGGACCAGGGCGGTCAGCTGCTCCTCCTCGCCGTCGGCCACCTCGAGCACGAGCTCGTCGTGGACCTGCAGCAGCATCCGGGAGGAGAGGCCCGCGGCCGCGATCCCCCGGTCGACGCCGAGCATCGCCTTCTTGATGATGTCCGCGGCGGAGCCCTGGATGGGCGCGTTCAGCGCGGCCCGCTCCGCCATCTCGCGCAGCTGCCGATTGTCGCTGGACAGGTCCGGCAGGTAGCGGCGGCGCCCCTCGATGGTCGAGGTGTAACCGTCCTTGCGGGCGGTCTCGACGATGCCGCGCAGGTAGTCCCGGACGGCGCCGAACCGCGCGAAGTAGTCGCTCATCAGGGAGCGGGCCTCGTCGACGCCGATGGCCAGCTGCTTGGACAGGCCGAAGGAGCTGAGCCCGTAGGCGAGCCCGTACGACATCGCCTTGACCTTGGACCGCATCGCCGGGGTGACGTCCTCGGGGGCGACGCCGAACACGTGGGAGCCGACGAAACGGTGCAGGTCCTCGCCGTCGCGGAACGCCTGGATCAGGGCCTCGTCGCCGGAGAGGTGGGCCATGATCCGCATCTCGATCTGGGAGTAGTCGGCGGTCAGCAACGTGCGGTAGCCACCGCCGACGACGAACACCTCCCGGATCCGGCGTCCCTCGTCGGTGCGGATCGGGATGTTCTGCAGGTTCGGGTTCATCGAGGACAGCCGGCCGGTGGCGGCGATGTTCTGCACGTACGTGGTGTGGATCCGCCCGTCGTCGGCCACGGACTTGACCAATCCCTCGACGGTCTGGCGCAGCTTGCTGGCGTCGCGGTAGGCGAGCAGGGCGACGAGGAACGGGTGGCCGTCGGTGCGGGCGATCAGGTCGGTGATGGCGTCCGCGTCCGTCGTGTACCCGGTCTTGATCTTCTTCGTCTTCGGCAGGCCGAGGTCGTCGAAGATGACGGCCTGCAGCTGCTTGGGCGAGCCGAGGTTGATCTCCTTGCCGATGACGGCGAACGCCTCGCGCTGAGCGGCGTCGATGGCCGTGGTGAAGTCGTCCGTCAGCGCGGAGAGGTGCGCGGCGTCCGCGGCGATGCCGGCCAGCTCCATGTCGCCGAGGACCTTGGCGAGCGGCAGTTCGAGCCGGGTCATCAGGTCCGCGGAGCCGCGGTCGGCCAGCTCGGCGGTGAGGTACCGGCTCAGCCGCAGCAGGACGATGCCGTTGCGCGCGGCCGTCGCGAGCCGGGTCTGCTCCTCGTCCCCCGTGAGGTCCAGTTCCGTCTGCGCGCCGGCGGCCTCGGTGGCCGCGATGCTGATGCGCAGGTGGTGCTGGGCGAGGTCGCCCAGCTCGTAGCTGCGCCGGTCGGGCTGCAGCAGGTAGCCGGACAGGGACGGGTCGTCGACGACGCCGTCGAGCACCAGCCCGCGGCCGCCGCGGAGCAGCTTGTAGACCGTCTTCAGGTCGTGCACCACTTTGGGCGCGGCCCGATCCCCCAGCCAGCCGGCCAGAGCCGTCTCGGCCGGTGCGTCCAGGCCCGTGAGGTCGATCCGGGCCCCGACGGCGTCGCCCGCGGCATCCTCCCGCCCCTGCCCCGGAGCGGGCTCGGCCACCAGGACCAGCGTGGTGGCGTCCGCGCCGTCGACCAGCGGCACCAGGGCCACCGGGGCCGGGGCGGCGTCCAGCCACGCGGTCAGTTCGGCCGCGGCCGTGAGCGGTGCCAGCTCCGGCGGGACGATCTCCTCGGTGACGACCGGCTGCTGCTCCTCGCCGAAGAGCTCGAACAGCCGCGGCTGCAGGGTGCGGATCTCGAGGGCGTCGAAGAGCTCGTCGATGGCCTCCCGGTCCGGGGCGCTCATGCCGAGGTGGTCCAGGCCCACGGGCAGCTCGACGTCGGTGATCAGCCGGTTCAGCTGGCGGTTGCGGCGCACGTCGTCGAGGCGCTCGCGCAGGGCCTCACCGGCCTTGCCCTTGATCTCGTCGGCGTGGGCGAGCACGCCCTCGAGCCCGTCGTACTGGGTGATCCACTTGGCCGCGGTCTTGGGGCCGACGCCGGGCACACCGGGCAGGTTGTCCGCGGTCTCCCCCACCAGCGCGGCCAGGTCCGGGTAGCGGTTCGGCGGGACGAAGTACTTCTCCTCGACGGCGGCGGCGTCCATCCGGGGCAGGTCGGTGACGCCCTTGCGCGGGTAGAGCACGGTGACGGCGTCGTCGACGAGCTGGAAGGCGTCCCGGTCGCCGGTGACGACGAGGACGTCGAAGTCGGCGTCCTCGCCCTGGGTGGCGAGCGTGGCGATCACGTCGTCCGCCTCGAAGCCCTCCGCCGTGACGGTGCGGATGTTCATCGCGGTCAGCACGCGGCCGATCAGGTCGATCTGGCCCTTGAACTCGTTCGGCGTGGCGCTGCGGCCGGCCTTGTAGGCGTCGTACTGGGCGTCGCGGAAGGTCGGCGTGGACAGATCGAACGCGACGGCGATGTGCGTGGGCCGCTCCTGCTTGAGCAGATTGATCAGCATCGACGTGAAGCCGTAGACGGCGTTCGTGTGCTGGCCCGTGGTGGTGCTGAACTTCTCGACCGGGAGGGCGAAGAACGCCCGGAA
This sequence comes from Tersicoccus solisilvae, assembly GCF_014643255.1. Taxonomy (GTDB): domain Bacteria; phylum Actinomycetota; class Actinomycetes; order Actinomycetales; family Micrococcaceae; genus Tersicoccus; species Tersicoccus solisilvae. The sequence goes on from NZ_BMJI01000006.1 coordinate 117,174, forward strand.
GGCCATCGAGTGGCCGTCGATGAGCAGCAGGGTGGGCTTGTCCGGGCTCGTCGTCTCAGTCACCCGTCCACCCTAGTTGCTGGCCGCCGTCGCCGGACGGCGCCGGCCCATTGCGCCCGGCGACGAGCCCCACCGTCCCGCCCCACCGTCCCGACCGCCGGCCCGACCGCCGACTGTGCGGCGGACCCGACCGCGATCCCGCGCCGCCCTCTCGACCGCCGACTGTGCGAACGACGTTGCCAACCGGCCACGAACAGCGCCACACCCGCACACTCGACAAGTTCAGCGCGCCAGCCGCCGACGCCGGCCGCCGACTGTGCCGCCGACTGTGCGGCCGACCCGCCCGCCCGTTCCGCCCCACCGTCCCGACCGTCCCGACCGCCGACTGTGCGGCCGACGTCGCCAACCGGCCACGAACAGCGCAACACCCGCACACTCGACGAGTTCAGCGCGCCAGCCGCCGACGCCGGAGCGCGAGCCGCCGCGCCGGCCGCCGAGCCCGCCCGCCGACTGTGCCGCCGTCCCGACCCGGCGACCCGACCGCCGACTGTGCGAACGACGTCGCCAACCGGCCACGAACAGCGCAACACCCGCACACTCGACGAGTTCAGCGCGCCGGCCGCCGACGCCGGAGCGCGAGCCGCCGTCCACCCCGCCGTCCCGCGCCGCCCTCCCGACCGCCGACTGTGCGAACGACGTCGCCAACCGGCCACGAACAGCGCAACACCCGCACACTCGACAAGTTCAGCGTCCCGACCGCCGATCCGACCGTCGACTGTGCCGCCGACCCGCCCGCCCGTTCCGCCCGCGGTCCCGCGCCGCCCTCCCGGCCGCCGACTGTGCGAACGACGTCGCCAACCGGCCACGAACAGCGCAACACCCGCACACTCGACAAGTTCAGCGTCCCGGCCGCCGACTGTGCCGCCGACGTCGCCCGCGGAGCCCGCCCGCCCGTCTCGTCCGACCCGTCCGACCGGCGTGCAATGCGAGAATGAGCGCCGTGACCGACTCCTCCCGCCCGGCAGCACCCCGCCCCGCCGCCCCGCCCCTGACCGAGCAGACCCGGGCGCGGCTGCGCGCCCGCGGCATCCCGGACGACCTGCACGAGCGGTTCCCGTTCGCCGGCACGGGCCTGGCGGACCGGATGGGCATCGTGTTCACGGAGCTGACGGCCGAGCGCTGTGTCGCGACGATGCCGGTCGAGGGGAACACCCAGCCGGTAGGGCTGCTGCACGGCGGCGCCCACGTGGTGCTGGCCGAGACCCTCGGCTCCACGGCGGCGTCCCTGTGGGCCGGGCCGGAAGCGATCGTCGTCGGCACCGACGTGAACGCGACCCACCACCGGGGCATCCGGGAGGGCATCGTCACGGGCACCGCCACGCCCCTGCACCGGGGCCGGACGATGGCCACCTACGCGGTGGTGATGACGGACGATCAGGGCCGGCGGCTCTCCACCGCCCGGATCACGAACCTGATCCGCCGGGGCTGAGCACGAACCTGATCCGCCGGGGCTGAGCACGGCCGGCCGCCGGGGCTGAGGACGGCCGGGGCCGTGCTCGGGGCGGCCGTCCGGACGCCGGTGACCGGCTCCCGTCAGTGGAAGACCGGGACGATCAGGTACACCCCGTACAGCACGGTGACGGCGCTGCCGGCGAAGCACAGGCGAGATGCCCAGGTGAGGGCCCGCGCCTGACCTCCCGCGCGGTCGTTGGCGATCGCGCCGAGCCGCACGCCGAGCGAGAAGAGGAAGACGAGGGTCAGCGCCGCCACGAGGGTGGCGACGGCGACGACGAGGAACGCGCTCCCGTTGATCATCCGCGCCGCTCCCGCGCCGCCCGCGCCAGCTCACGCCGGCGGCTCTTCGGCGGGATGTCGACGGCCGTGCCGGCGGCGTGGACCTCGATGGCGTTGTGATGGCTGATCTGCTGCCGGTTGGCCCGCACGAACATGCCGACGATCAGGGCGACGGCGATGACGGTCACCGTCACCAGGCCCACCGTGCCGAGCCCGGCGCCCCAGGCGGCGATGGCGCCGACGATGCCGGCGGCGGGCAGCGTGAGCACCCAACCGATGACGATGCGGCCCGCGGTGCTCCATCGCACGCCGGCGCCACGGCGGCCGAGCCCGGAGCCGATCACGGACCCGGAGGCGACCTGCGTGGTGGAGAGCGCGAACCCGAGGTGGGAGGACGCGAGGATCGCGGCCGCGGTGCTCGTCTCCGCGCTGAAGCCCTGCGCGGGTTTGACCTCGGTGAGCCCCGCGCCGAGCGTGCGGATGATCCGCCAGCCGCCGGCGTACGTGCCCAGCGCGATGGCCAGCGCGCACGCCGCGATCACCCACAGCTCCGGCCCGGTGCCCGAGGGCTGCAGACCCGCGGCGATCAGGACGAGCGTGATGACCCCCATCGTCTTCTGCGCGTCGTTGGTGCCGTGCGAGAGAGCGACGAGGGAGGAGGAGAAGATCTGTCCGTACTTGAAGCCGCGACGCCGCTGCGTCAGTTTCTCCCCCGACTCGGCGTCGTACCGGCGGGTCAGCGCGTACGCGAGCCGGGTGCAGAGGAAGGCGGCGAGGCCCGCCACGGCGGGAGCGAGCAGCGCCGGCAGGATCACCTTGGAGACGACGACGGGGAAGTTCACCGCTCCCATCCCGCTGCCGATGATGGCGGCACCGATCAGCCCGCCGAACAGCGCGTGGGAGGAGCTGGACGGCAGCCCGAGCAGCCAGGTGAGCATGTTCCACACGATCGCGCCGAGCAGACCGGCGAAGATCAGCTCGGGGTGCACGGCCGCGCCGCCGTCGCCCTCCCGCAGAATCCCCCCGGAGACGGTCTTCGCCACCTCGGTCGAGAGGAACGCGCCGACCAGGTTGAGCACGGCGGCGGTGGCGACGGCCACGCGGGGGGTGATGGCGCCGGTCGCGATGGGCGTGGCCATCGCGTTGGCCGTGTCATGGAAGCCGTTGGTGAAGTCGAAGAACAACGCCATCGCCACGACCAGGACCACGACGACGGTGAGGTCCACGGTGATTCCCCTCTGCGGGTGCGGGATTGGGACGGTGCCGGATGAACGCCGGGCAAGCCCCGGGTGAACGGCGGACGACCGCGACGACGGCCGACGGCCACCCTAGCAGGTAGGGCATGCGCGCCCCACCGGCCGACGGCGCTCGCCCGGGTGCCGCGATGACGGGCAGGGGGACGGTGCAGGATGGTCTCATGGACCCCGTCGATGCCCTCGCCGAGATCGCCTTCTGGCTCGAGCGCGAGCTGGCGCCCACCTTCAAGGTCAAGGCGTTCCGCCGGGCGGCCGACACCATCCGCGGCCTCGACCGCGACGACCTGCTGGCCCGGAACGCGGACGGCCGGCTGGCCCGGATGAAGGGGATCGGGGGCCGCACGGGCGAGGTGATCGCCCAGGCCCTCGCCGGCGGCGTGCCCGACTACCTGGCCGCCGCACGCGAGCGGGGCGCGCGGCCGCTGGCCGAGGGCGGTGCGGACCTGAGGGCGCAGCTGCGCGGCGACCTGCACAGTCACAGTGAATTCTCCGACGGCGGATCCCCGATCGAGGAGATGGTGGCCGCCGCCGCGGTCCTGGGCCGCGAGTACCTGGCCCTGACGGACCACTCCCCCAGCCTGACCATCGCCAACGGGCTGAGCACCGAGCGCCTGGAGCACGAACTGGACATCGTCGCCGGCCTCAACGCCGCCGGATCCACGGTGCGTGTGCTCACCGGCATCGAGGTCGACATCCTCGAGGACGGCAGCCTGGACCAGACGCCGGACGTGCTGGGCCGGCTCGACGTCGTCGTCGCCAGCGTGCACTCGAAACTGCGCTCGGACGCCAGGACGATGACCCGCCGGATGCTCACCGCGATCGCCGACCCGCACACCAACGTGCTCGGCCACTGCACCGGCCGGCTGGTGACGGGCGGGCGCGGCACCCGGCCGCCGTCGGAGTTCGACGCGGAGGCCGTCTTCGCGGCGTGCGCGGAGCACGACGTCGCCGTCGAGATCAACTCCCGCCCCGAGCGGGTGGACCCGCCGGACGAGCTGATCGAACTGGCGCTGGAGGCCGGGTGCCGGTTCAGCATCGACACGGACGCCCACGCCCCCGGTCAGCTGGATTTCCTCCAGTACGGCGCCGAGCGTGCCGAGCGCCTCGGCGTCCCGGCGGAGCGGATCGTGACCACCTGGCCCGTCGAGGACCTCCTGGCCTGGAGCACGAAGCCCGGGGGCGACCAGGCCCGCTGACCTTCGGACGTCGCCAGTCCCCGTGCCCGGTGCGGTGCCGACCGAACGCAGGCCGGCCGATTCCGACCGGAACGGTGCCCGAAGTGGGACTCGAACCCACACACCTCTCGGTACCGCATTTTGAGTGCGGCGCGTCTGCCGATTCCGCCATTCGGGCTTGCCGCGGGCACCGTGACGGGCCCGTGCGGGAATCCACTCTACCTGCCGATAGGCTGGAGCGGCGCACCCCGTCAGCCGACGCGCGTGCCCGCGCAGTGAGGAGCAACTGAAGTGTCAGAAGCGAATCAGCCGTCGACGGCGAGCGCCGCATCGACCTCGTCCGACGGCGGTGCCGGTCACCCGGCCCGGCGGGTGCTGGTGGCGGAGGACGAGACCCTGATCCGGCTGGACATCATCGAGATCCTGCGCGGTGAGGGGTACGACGTCGTCGGCGAGGCCGACAACGGGCAGAAGGCTGTCGACCTGGCCAAGGAACTCGACCCCGACCTCGTGCTGATGGACGTGAAGATGCCGGTGATGGACGGCATCACCGCGGCCGAGCAGATCGTTGCGGACCGGATCGCCCCCGTCGTGCTGCTGACCGCCTTCAGCCAGAAGGAACTGGTGGAGCGGGCCCGCAGCGCCGGGGCGATGGCCTACGTGGTCAAGCCGTTCACCCCCGCGGACCTCATCCCCGCCATCGAGATCGCGTTCTCCCGGCACGAGGAGATCACGGCGCTCGAGGCCGAGGTCGCCGACCTGCAGGAGCAGTTCGCCACCCGCAAGCTGGTGGAGCGGGCGAAGAGCCTGCTGATGACGAAGATGGGGTTGACGGAGCCGGAGTCGTTCCGGTGGATCCAGAAGACCTCGATGGACCGCCGCCTGAGCATGCGCCAGGTCGCCGAGACCATCATCAGCCAGATGGCCTGACCGCCCCGGCATCGCGACGCCCCTACGCCGAAGGGCCGCCTCCCCGGTGGGGAGGCGGCCCTTCGCGTGTCGGAGCGACCGGGTCAGGACGGCTGGTCCCCCGGGGCGCCGGAGGTGGCCGGCCACGGCCCGAGCGGTTCCTTCTTGCGGGCGCTGCCCTCGAGCACCTTGCCGGAGTCGCCGCGGTCGCCGACCTTGTGCACCTTCAGCGAGTTGGTGGTGCCGACCTGTCCGGGAGGCGAACCGGCGGCGATGACGACGAGGTCGTCGATCTCCACCAGCCGGTTCTCCTGCAGGAACGTGTCGACGAACTCGGTCATCTGGTCCGTGTGCTCGACCGTCTCCGAGTACACCGGCTGCAGGCCCCAGGCCAGGCACAGCTGGTTGCGCACGTGCTCGATCGGGGTGAACGCGAACACCAGCTTGCTCGGCCGCAGCCGGGACAGCCGCCGGGCGGAGTCACCGGACTGCGTGAACGTGCAGAGGTACTTGGCGTCGAGCATGTCGCCGATCTCGACGGCGGCACGGGTGATCGCGCCGCCTCGCGTCTTGGGCTTGGTGCCCAGCGGCGGGATGTAGCCGAGACCGCCCTGCTCGGTGGTCTCGATGATCCGCGCCATGGTGCGGATCGTCTCGATCGGGTACTTGCCGACGCTGGTCTCGCCGGAGAGCATGACCGCGTCCGCGCCGTCGAGCACCGCGTTGGCGCAGTCGGACGCCTCGGCGCGGGTCGGGCGGGGGCTGTCGATCATGGACTCGAGCACCTGGGTGGCCACGATCACCGGCTTGGCCCAGCGGCGGGCGAGCTCGACGGCCTTCTTCTGCACCAGCGGCACCTGCTCGAGCGGCAGCTCGACGCCGAGGTCGCCACGGGCGACCATGATGGCGTCGAAGGCGTCGATGATGGCGTGCAGGTTCTCGACGGCCTGCGGCTTCTCGATCTTGGCGACGACGGGGGCGCGGCGGCCCTCCTCGTCCATGATCTCGTGCACCCGGCGGACGTCCTCGGCGTTGCGCACGAAGGACAGGGCGATGATGTCGACGCCCTGCCGGATGGCCCAGCGCAGGTCGTCCTCGTCCTTCTCGCTCAGCGCGGGGACGTTGACGGCGACGCCGGGCAGGTTGATGCCCTTGTTGTTGGACACCGCGCCGGGGACGACGACCACGGTCTGCACCTCGGTGGCACCGACGGACGTCGCCTGCAGGACGACCTTGCCGTCGTCGATCAGCAGGGTGTCCCCCGTGCGCACGTCCTGGGGCAGGCCCTTGAACGTCGTCGAGCAGATGTCCTTCGTGCCGGGCACGTCCTCGGTGGTGATGGTGAAGGTGTCCCCCACCGCGAGCTGGTGCGGGCCGTCCTCGAACCGGCCCAGCCGGATCTTCGGGCCCTGCAGGTCGGCGAGGATGCCCACGGGCTGGCCCAGCTCCTCGGCGGCACGCCGGATGTTCTCGTAGTTGCTGGCGTGCACCGCGTGGTCGCCGTGGCTCATGTTCAGCCGGGCGACGTTCATGCCCGCTTCGAGGGCGGCCTTCGCCTGGGCGTAGTCCTCGAGCGCCGGCCCGAACGTGGCGACGATCTTTGCTCTTCTCATGTGTCCTAGCCTAGTGATCGGATGCCCGCGGACGACCGTCCACGGGGGTGTGCTTCGTGACGGGCGGCCGTCCGGTCGGTGACGCCGAGACGAACGCCGAGCCTGCCGGATGGCCCCAGCCGAGGGTCCGCCGCCGTCAGAACGGCAGCAGGTCGATGGGCCGGTCCGAGGGTGCCACCGGCGCGGGCAGCCGGGTGCTGCCCCGCAGGTAGGTGTCCACGGCGGCGGCGCACGCGCGGCCCTCCGCGATGGCCCACACGATCAGGGACTGGCCGCGGCCCGCGTCGCCGGCGGCGAACACCCCGTCGACGTTGGTCATGTAGTAGCCGTCGCGGGCGATGGTGCGCCCGCCGTCCAGCTCGGTCTCCAGCTGCGCGGTCAGCGTCTGCGTCTCCGGACCGGTGAAACCGAGCGCCAGCAGCACGAGGTCCGCCGGGATCTCGCGCTCCGTGCCCGGCTTGGGCACGCGGCTGCCGTCGCGGTACTCCGTCTCGGCGACGCGCAGCGCCCGGACCCGGCCCTCGTCGTCGCCGACGAACTCGACCGTCGACGCGAGGTAGGTCCGTTCGCCGCCCTCCTCGTGAGCGGAGGCCACCTCGAACAGGGTGGGGAACATCGGCCACGGCTGGTGCTCGGCGCGCTCCTCCGAGGGCCGCTTGCCGATCGCCAGCGTGGTCACCGAGGCGGCCTTCTGCCGGTGGGCGGTGCCGATGCAGTCCGCTCCGGTGTCGCCGCCGCCGAGGATGACGACGTGCTTGCCCGCGGCGTCGATCGCCTCGTCCACGCGCTGGCCGGCGACGATGCGGTTCTGCGGCACCAGGTAGTCCATGGCGAAGTGCACGCCGGCCAGGTCCCGGCCCGGGATCGGCAGGTCGCGGGGTACGGTGGCGCCGGTGGCGAGCACGACGGCGTCGTACCGGCGGCGCAGCGCACTGAAGGAGATGTCCTTGCCGATGGTCACGCCCGGGCGGAACCGGGTGCCCTCCGCCTCCATCTGCGCCAGGCGCCGCTGCAGGTGCACCTTCTCCATCTTGAAGTCGGGGATCCCGTAGCGCAGCAGGCCGCCGATCTCGTCGTCACGCTCGTACACGGCGACGGTGTGTCCGGCGCGGGTCAGCTGCTGCGCGGCGGCCAGACCCGCGGGCCCGGAGCCGACGACCGCGACCGTCTGGTGGGTGACGCGGGTGGGGATCACCGGCTCGACCCAGTCGTGGTCGAACGCCTCGTCGATGATCGAGACCTCGATCTGCTTGATCGTCACGGCGGGCTGGTTGATGCCGAGCACGCAGGACGCCTCGCACGGCGCGGGGCACAGCCGCCCGGTGAACTCCGGGAAGTTGTTGGTCGCGTGCAGGCGCTCGATGGCCTCGCGCGGCCGGTCCCGCCACATCAGGTCGTTCCACTCGGGGATCAGGTTGCCCAGCGGGCACCCCTGGTGGCAGAACGGCACACCGCAGTCCATGCAGCGGCCGGCCTGCGCCTGCAGGACGCCCTTCTCCTGCCGCTCGTACACCTCGTTCCAGTCCATGATGCGCACGGGCACGGGCCGGCGCGGCTGGGTCTGGCGGTCGCGGGTCTTGAGGAAGCCGCGGGGATCAGCCATGGGTCGTCGCCTCCAGGATGCGGGTCCACACCTCGTCGCCGTCGGGGTCCAGCCCCTCCTGCTCCGCCTGGTTCCGGGTCGCGAGGACCGCGGAGTAGTCGCGGGGCAGGATCTTGGTGAACCGGCCGACGGTCGTCTCGAAGTTCGCGAGCAGCCGCTCGGCCAGCGCGGACTCCGTCTCGGCGTGGTGGGTGATCATCAGGGACCGGACCAGCTCGACGTCGTTGGCGTCCAGGGGCAGCAGCCCGAGGTCGCCCGACGCGATGCTGTCGGTGTTCATCGCGGCCGGATCGAGATCCAGCACGTAGGCGGTGCCGCCGGACATGCCGGCGCCGAGGTTGCGGCCGGTGGGGCCGAGGACGAGGGCGACGCCGCCGGTCATGTACTCGCAGCCGTGGTCGCCGATGCCCTCGACGACGGCGGTGGCCCCGGAGTTGCGCACCAGGAACCGCTCGCCGACGAGGCCGCGCAGGAACAGGTGCCCGCTCGTGGCGCCGTAGCCGATGACGTTGCCGGCGATCACCTCGTGCTCGGCGGCGAAGGAGCTGGCGCGGTCCGGCCGGACGATGATCCGGCCGCCGGAGAGCCCCTTGCCCACGTAGTCGTTGGCGTCCCCGAACAGCCGCAGGGTGATCCCGGCGGGCACGAACGCCCCGAGGGACTGCCCGGCCTGGCCGGTCAGGGTGACGTCGATGGTGTTCTCCGCCAGGGTCGCCAGCTGGTGGCGACGCGTCACCTCGTGGCCCAGCATGGTGCCGACGGACCGGTCGGTGTTGACGATGTCGACCGAGATCTTCACGGGCGTGCCGTGCTCGATGGCCTCGGCGCTCATCGCCAGCAGATGGTTGTCGAAGTGCTTGTCCAGGCCGTGGTCCTGGCCCACCCGGTTGCGGCGCGGCACATCGGCGCCGAACTGCGGGCCGCGCAGGATCGGGTCGAGGTCCAGGCCCTCGGCCTTCCAGTGGTCGACGGCGCGCCGTGTGTCCAGCACGTCGGTGGCGCCGACGGCCTCGGCGAGCGAGCGGAACCCGAGGGAGGCGAGGATCTCCCGGACCTCCTCGGCGATGAACTCGAAGAAGTTGACGACGAACTCGGGCTTGCCGGTGAACCGGGACCGCAGCTCGGGGTTCTGCGTCGCGACGCCCACCGGGCAGGTGTCCAGGTGGCAGACGCGCATCATGATGCAGCCCGAGACCACGAGCGGGGCGGTCGCGAAGCCGAACTCCTCGGCCCCCAGCAGCGCCGCGATGACGACGTCGCGGCCGGTCTTCAGCTGCCCGTCGGCCTGCACGACGACGCGGTCGCGCAGCCCGTTGAGGATCAGGGTCTGCTGCGCCTCGGCCAGGCCGAGCTCCCAGGGAGCGCCGGCGTGCTTGAGCGAGTTCAACGGGGACGCGCCGGTGCCGCCGTCGTGGCCGGAGACGAGCACGACGTCGGCCTTCGCCTTCGTCACCCCCGCCGCGACGGTGCCGATGCCCACCTCGGAGACGAGCTTGACGTGCACGCGGGCGGCCGGGTTGGACCGCTTCAGGTCGAAGATCAGCTGCGCCAGGTCCTCGATCGAGTAGATGTCGTGGTGCGGCGGCGGGGAGATCAGGGAGACGCCGGGCGTGGAGTGCCGGGTGCGGGCCACCCACGGGTACACCTTGCGGGCCATCAGCTGGCCGCCCTCGCCGGGCTTGGCGCCCTGGGCCATCTTGATCTGCAGGTCGTCGGCGTTGGTCAGGTACAGGCTCGTCACGCCGAAGCGGCCCGAGGCCACCTGCTTGATCGCGGAGCGGCGCTCGGGGTCGAGCAGCCGTTCGACGTCCTCGCCGCCCTCCCCCGTGTTGGACTTCGCCCCCAGCCGGTTCATGGCGATGGCGAGGGTCTCGTGCGCCTCCTGGGAGATGGAGCCGTAGCTCATCGCGCCGGTGGAGAACCGCTTGACGATGGCCGAGACGGGCTCGACCTCCTCCAGCGGGACCGGCTCCCGGACGCCGTCCTTGAACGCGAACAGCCCGCGCAGGGTCATCAGCGCCGCCGACTGGTCGTCGACGCCGGCGGTGTAGGCCTTGAACACGTCGTACCGGCGGGACCGGGTGGCGTGCTGGAGCCGGAACACGTTCTCGGGGCTGAACAGGTGCGGTGGGCCCTCCCGGCGCCACTGGTACTCGCCGCCGATCTCCAGGCCGCGGTGCGGGTCGTCGTCGCCGCCGTCGGGCGGGTAGGCGCCCCGGTGCCGGGCCGTGGTCTCCGCGGCGATGACGTCGAGGCCGACACCGCCCAGCTGCGTGGTCGTGCCGGTGAAGTACTGGTCGACGAGCGCCTGGGACAGGCCGAGTGCCTCGAACGTCTGCGCCCCGCAGTACGAGGCGACGGTCGAGATGCCCATCTTGGACATGATCTTGAGCATGCCCTTGCCGAGCGCCTTGATCAGGTTGGCGACGGCCTGCTCCGGGCTGATCCCCTCGACGGTGCCGTTGCGGACCAGTTCCTCGCAGCTCTCCATCGCCAGGTAGGGGTTGACGCCGGACGCGCCGTACCCGACGAGCAGGGCCACGTGGTGGACCTCGCGCACGTCGCCGGTCTCGACGATCAGCGAGACCCGGGTGCGGGTGGCGCTGCGCAGCAGGTGGTGGTGCACGGAGGAGAGCAGCAGCAGGGACGGGATCGGCGCCCACTGGGCGTTGGAGTCCCGGTCGGAGAGGATGACGTACTGCACCCCGCGGTTGACGGCGGCCGAGACCTTCTCGTTGATCTCGGTCAGCCGCGCCCGCAGCGCGGCCTCGCCGTTGCCGTCGGGCCGATAGAGGCCGCGCACCCGCATGGTCAGGGCCTCGTCGTCGGCGCCGCGCAGGGCGGAGATCTTCGCGAGCTGGTCGTTGCTCATCACGGGGAACGGCAACCGGATCTGCTTCGCCCGCACCTGGCCGGTGTTGAGCAGGTTGCCGTTGGGCCCCAGCGAGCACCGCATGGAGGTGACGAGTTCCTCGCGGATGGCGTCCAGCGGCGGGTTGGTCACCTGGGCGAAGGACTGGACGAAGTAGTCGAACAGCAGTCGGGGGCGCTTCGAGAGGACCGCGATCGGGGTGTCCGAGCCCATGGCACCGAGCGGCTCCGCACCGGTGCGCGCCATCGGGGCGAGCAGGATCCGCAGCTCCTCCTCGGTGTACCCGAAGGTGCGCTGCCGCTTGGTGATGGACGCGCTCGTGTGCGTGACGTGCTCGCGCTCGGGCAGGTCCTCGAGGCTGAGCAGGTTCTCCTTGACCCAGGCACCCCACGGGTTGGACGCGGCCACGGTCGCCTTGATCTCGTCGTCCTCGATCATCCGCCCGGCCTCGGTGTCGACGAGGAACATCTTCCCCGGGGCGACGCGGCCCTTGCGCACGACCTTCGCCGGGTCGATGCCGAGCACGCCCACCTCGGAGGCGAACACCACGAGGCCGTCGTCGGTGACCCAGTAGCGGCCCGGGCGCAGCCCGTTGCGGTCCAGGGTGGCCCCGACCTTGGTGCCGTCGGTGAAGGACACGCACGCCGGGCCGTCCCACGGCTCCATCATCATCGAGTGGTACTCGTAGAACGCGCGGCGGTCCGGGTCCATGGTGGCGTGGTTCTCCCACGCCTCCGGGATCATCATCATGATCGCGTGCTCGATCGGCCGCCCCGAGAGCATCAGCAGCTCGGCGACCTCGTCGAAGGACGCGGAGTCCGAGGCACCCGGCGTGCAGATCGGGTAGAGCCGTTCCGGGCTGTCGCCCAGCAGTGGGTGGCTCAGCTGCGACTGCCGGGCCCGCATCCAGTTCCGGTTGCCCTTGACCGTGTTGATCTCGCCGTTGTGCGCGATGGTGCGGAACGGCTGGGCGAGCGGCCAGGACGGGAACGTGTTGGTGGAGAACCGGGAGTGCACGATGCCCAGGCGCGTGGTGAACCGGGGGTCGGACAGGTCCGGGTAGAACGGCTCGAGCTGCGCGGTGGTCAGCATGCCCTTGTAGACGAGGGTGCGGGAGGACAGGGACGGGAAGTACACGCCGAACTTGTTCTGCGCCCGCTTGCGCAGCCGGAAGGCCCGCGCCTCGAGGGTGACCTGGTCGGCTGCCTCCCCTGACTCGAGGGCGAGGAAGAGCTGCCGGAAGAACGGCATGGTTCGCCGGGCCATCGCGCCGACCAGGTCGGCGACGACGGGCACGTCGCGCCAGCCGAGGACGGTCAGCCGTTCCTCCGCCGCGAGGGCCTCCAGGCCGTCGACGGCGGTCTGCCGGTCTGCCTCCTCCGCGGGCAGGAACGCGGTGCCGACCACGTAGCGGTGCTGCTCGGGCAGCTCGAAGTCGACGACGGCGCGCAGGAATGCGTCGGGCACCTGGGTGAGCAGGCCCGCGCCGTCGCCGGTCCCCTCGTCCGCGCCCACGGCGCCACGGTGCTCGAGGTTGCGCAGCGCGGTCAGGGCGGCGTCGACGATGTCGTGACCCGGTTCGCGGCGCAGGGTCGCGATCACCGCCAGGCCGCAGGCGTCCTTCTCGTTCTCCGGGTCGTAGAGGCCCTGCCGGCCGGGCGCCGCGGTGAACTCCTGGAACGGGCGGGCCACGCCGGACGCCTGCGCGTCGGTGTCCTGGGTACCGGTGTCCTGGGTGCCGGTGTCCTGGGACTCGCTGCCCCGGGACTCATCGCGCGCGGCGACGGGGTCGGCGTCGTGCTCGAGGGCGTCGACGGCCGCGTTCTCGACGGCGTCGTTCGCGGCGATGCCGGTGGTCCCGACCGGGTTCTCGACGGCGGCGCCGGACGTGTTCTCGGGCAGCGGTGACGGATGCTGATCAGTCATGGCGTGTCCTTCCCAGGATGAAGCGTGAGGGGACGACGCTGGCCCCGGGAGCGCACCAGGTGCGCGGGTGTGAACGGCGCGGCCCGCCCGGGTGTGATCCGGATCGGGAGGCGGCACTGACGTCGGAGACCGGGGGTGTCCCGGGACCGCGGACGGGTGCTGCTGCGCTTGTGCGCGCTCGAGCGCGGCGCCTCGTCAGGAACGACGTCGTTCCTCGGCGGCCGCGGGCTCCTCGCTCTCCGTGCGTTCGAGAGTAGCACGGTGATCGGCGTCGTCGGGACGGACCGCCGGGCTGTCGTCGTCCGCAGTTCGGTCGCGATTGTCCACATCGTGGTCAATCGCGCGACCGTCTGCGAGCGCGCGCTCTCCTGCCGGCAGCCGCCGTCGAGCCCCCAGGACGAGGAACATCACCACGGCGACGGCGAACACGAGGATGGAGGTCCAGACGTTCAGCCGGACGCCGAGGATCAGCTCCGCGTCGTCGATCCGCAGTGCCTCGATCCAGACCCGGCCGAGCGTGTAGATGGCCGCGTACAGCCAGAACACCCGGCCGCCGCGCAGCCGGAACCGGCGGTCGGCCCAGAGCAGCACGGCCACCCCGGCGAGATTCCACAGCAGTTCGTAGAGGAACGTGGGGTGGAACAGGGTGCCCGGCGGGTACTGGGCCGGGAACGTCGGACTGGACGGATCGATCTGCAGGCCCCACGGCAGTGTGGTGGGACCGCCGAACAGCTCCTGATTGAACCAGTTGCCGAGCCGGCCCACGGCCTGGGCGAGCAGCAGCCCGGGAGCGGCGGCGTCGGCGAACACCATGATGTTCGCCCGCGCCCGCCGAGCGCCGATCCAGGCGCCGACGAAGCCGAGCAGCACGGCACCCCAGATGCCCAGGCCACCACGCCACACCTGGGGGATCAGCGAGAGGTCGCCGGTGCCGTCGAAGCCGGGGCCGAAGTAGGCGTCCGGGGAGGAGAAGACGTGGTAGAGCCGGCCGCCGATGATGCCGAAGGGGATGGCCCACACGGCGATCGACCACAGCGAGTCGTCGTCCCCGCCGCGCGCCGTCCAGCGTCGCCGGGTGAGCAGCAGCCCGACGACGATACCGGCCAGGATGCACAGCGCGTAGGCCTTGATGCTGAGCGGACCGATCTCGAATCCGGACCACGAGGGGCTGGGGATGCTCGCCACCACCGTGGTGGCCGGCCCGGTCACAGCGTTCACGCGCGCGTGCCGCGGTCGTCGCCGGTGCCCGTGGGGGTACCACGGCGCAGGGAGGCGGCCAGCTCGCCGACGGCGGCCGGGCCGCCGTCGCGCAGGGCGGCGACCAGCGCGCTGCCGACGATGACGCCGTCGGCGTACGCGGCGATCTCGGCGACCTGCCCGGGCGTGGAGACACCCAGGCCCACGCAGACGCGCTCGGCGCCGGCCTCGCGGGAGCCGCTGACGACGGCCTCGGCCGCATCGCTGACGGCGGCGCGCGCGCCGGTGACCCCCATGATGGAGACCCCGTACACGAACCCGCGACTGGCCCGCGCGATCATCGCGAGCCGCTCCGGGCTCGACGAGGGGGCGGCCAGGAACACGCGGTCCAGGCCGTACCGGTCGGACGCGGCGAACCACTCGGCCGCCTCGTCGGGGGTGAGGTCCGGGGTGATCAGGCCCGCACCGCCGGCCTCGGCGAGCCGGCGGGCGAACTCGTCCACGCCCATCCGCCTGACCAGGTTCCAGTAGGTCATCACGAGCACGGCGGCCCCGGTGCGCTCGGTGACCGCGCGGACGACGTCGAACACCTCGGCCACCCGGAAGCCACCGGCCAGGGCGGCGGTGGTGGCGGCCTGGATGACGGGACCGTCCATCACCGGGTCCGAGTACGGGATGCCGATCTCGATGACGTCGGCGCCGTTCTCGGCCAACGCGACGGCCGCCTCGATGCTCGTGGCCAGGTCCGGGTACCCCGCGGGCAGGTAGCCGATCAGCGCGGCCCGGCCCTCGGCGCGGGCGGCGTCGATCGCCGCGGCCGCCCCCGAGGCGGTCGATGTGGTGCTCACAGCTGCTCCCCTTCCTCGCCGATCTCCTGCTCCGCGCTGTTCTCGTCCAGCAGGTCGAACCACTCGGCGGCGGTGGCCACGTCCTTGTCCCCGCGACCGGAGAGGGAGACGACGATGACCTTCTCCCGCGCGGCGGCCGCGTCGACCGCCGCCCAGCGCTGGCCGACCTTGACGGTGCCGGCCAGGGCGTGCGCGGACTCGATGGCGGGAATGATGCCCTCGGTGCGGCACAGCAGCCGGAACGCGTCCATGGCCTCGGCGTCGGTGATCGGCTCGTAGGCGACCCGCCCGACGTCGTTCAGGAAGGAGTGCTCCGGGCCGACGCCCGGGTAGTCCAGGCCGGCGGAGATCGAGTGCGACTCGACCGTCTGCCCGTCCTCGTCCTGCATCAGGTAGGTGTTGGCGCCGTGCAGCACGCCCGGCCGGCCCAGCGTGATGGTCGCGGCGTGGCGGCCGGTCTCGACGCCGTCGCCGCCGGCCTCGAAACCGTACAGTTCCACGGTCGAGTCGTCGAGGAAACCGTGGAAGATGCCGATGGCGTTGGATCCGCCGCCGATGCAGGCAGTGACCGCGTCGGGCAGCCGGCCGGTCTGCTCGAGGATCTGCTCGCGGGCCTCCTCCCCGATCACCTCGTGGAAGTACCGGACCATGGCCGGGAACGGGTGTCCGCCCGCGGCCGTGCCGAGGACGTAGTGGGTGCTGTCCACGTTGGCCACCCAGTCGCGCAGGGCCTCGTTGATGGCGTCCTTGAGGGTCTGGGAGCCGGTGGTGACGGGCACGACGGTGGCGCCCAGCAGGTTCATCCGGGCCACGTTCAGCGCCTGCCGGCGGGTGTCCTCGGCGCCCATGTAGACGACGCACTCCATGCCGAACAGGGCCGCGGCCGTGGCGCTGGCGACGCCGTGCTGGCCCGCGCCGGTCTCGGCGATCAGCCGGGTCTTGCCCATCCGGGCGGCGAGCAGCGCCTGGCCGAGCACGTTGTTGATCTTGTGGCTGCCCGTGTGGTTGAGGTCCTCGCGCTTGAGGAACACCCGGGCGCCGACGTGCGCGGAGAACCGCTTGGCCTCGGTCAGCAGCGACGGACGGCCGGAGTAGTTCCGGTTCAGGTCCTTGACCTGCGCGATGAAGTCGGGGTCCGCCTTCGCCTTCTCGAACGTGTCGGTCAGTTCGTCCATGGCGGCGATCAGCGACTCGGGCATCCAGCGTCCGCCGTAGTCCCCGAAGTAGGGGCCGGGGGCGTGCCGCAGGCTGCCGGCCAGGAACGGGTCGGCCAGGTCGACGTCCGCGGCCGTCGCGATGGGGGTCTGCTGCGGGGTGGGTTCGGTCATCGTGTCTGCTCGGTCTCGGTCGGCGTGGATGCGGTGGCGTGGGGTGCGGTCGCCGGGACTCGTTCCGCCTGGGCGGCGGTGCCGGCGGCGGCGAAGCGGCGGACGGTGTCGGCGGGGTCGGCCCCCGCGCCCAGGCTGCTGCGCACCAGCGCCTCACCCACGAGCACGGCGTCGGCGCCGGCGGCCGCGTAACCGGCGACCTCGTCGGCGGTCACGACGCCCGACTCGGCGACGGCCACGACGTCGCCGGGGATCATCTCGGCCAGCGGGGCGAAGACGCCGGGATCGACGTCGAGCGTCTTGAGGTTGCGCGTGTTGACGCCGACGATGCGGGCACCGGCGTCGAGGGCGCGCTCCAGCTCGGCGGCGGTGTGGGACTCGACGAGGGCGTTCATGCCGAGCTCGTGGGTCAGGGCCAGGTAGTCGACCAGCGTCGGCTGGTCCAGGGCGGCGACGATGAGCAGCACCAGGTCGGCGCCGTGGGCGCGGGCCTCGTGGATCTGGTAGGGGTCGACCGTGAAGTCCTTGCGCAGCACCGGGATGGACACGGCGGCGCGGACGGCGTCGAGGTCGGCGAGGGAACCCCGGAAGCGGCGCTGCTCGGTGAGCACGCTGATCGCCGCCGCACCGCCCGCCTCGTAGGCGGCCGCCAGCGACGCGGGGTCGTCGATCGCGGCCAGGTCGCCCTTCGAGGGGCTGGCCCGCTTGACCTCGGTGATCAGCCGGAGCCGGCGGTCGGCGCCGACGACGCCGCCGCCGAGCGCGGCGAACGCGTCGCGGGCCGGCAGCGCCACGGCGGCGGCCTCCGCCACGGCGGCGTCACCGATCTCCCGACGGCGCGCGCTCAGGTCTTCGCGGACCCCGTCGATGATGTCGTCGAGGACGCTCACGCGTGGTGGCTCTTGACCTTGTCGCCCCCCACGCCGTATCCGGCGCGGCGAAGGACCCAGCCCGCGACGAGGCCGAGGGCGATGATGACGACGCCGACGACGAAGAAGGGCACATTGGCGAAGACGAAGGCCACGCAGCCCACGAGCACGCCGAGGGCCATCACGCCGACGCACGTCCAGGCGGCGGGGCTGTTGCCGTGGCCGACGGGCAGCAGGTCGGCCTTGCGGTCGGGGGCGTTGGCCTCGTCCCCGACGGGCTGGTCCTCGTGCTGGCCCTGCTGCGTTCCGGTGCTCATCGGCGGTGTCCTCTCGTCTGGTGCTCGGGCGCGGTGCGTCGCGTCCATTCTGCCACTGGCGCGCCACCGTTCCGGTGCCGTGGCGCTCGGGTGACCCGCCTCACCGGGCGGGCGCCGGGTGCCTAGGCGGTGGGATCCTGCCCGCGGGTCAGGCTGTCCCAGCTGTCGATGTCGTCCCCGTGGCCGCTCGCGGCGGTCCGCCGCGCCTCATCGGAGGTGTCGACGGGGGCGGCCGGCCCGTCGTCGGGGGCCGTCGCCGGTGTCTCGAACCGGCGGGCCGCATCCCATCGGGGACCGGCCATGAGAACGAGGATGCCGCAGGCCGCGAGCAGGACCGCGGCGACGACGGCGACGGTCACCCAGCCGGTCACGCTCGCGCTGATGGTCCCGCCGGTGACGCCCGACCGAGCGGCGATCTGCCCGTTCGCGGCGGCCCCCGGGTCGGCCAGCACGGCGACGGCGGCGAGGGCGCAGCCGATGCCGGCGAGGACGATGATGGCGGCGACGACGATGCGGGCGATGCGCCCGGCGATGCTGATCGCGAGCGCGCCGGCGAGGGCGACCAGGGCGAGCGCCGTCACCGAGCGCGCCGCGTCGGAGCCGTTGACCGCGGCCTCGATGCTGCGCACGGTGCCGGAGGTGAGGGTGGCGTGCACCCAGGTCTGCGTGGTGGTCACGAACACGACGGCCGCGGCGAGCACGGTGAGCAGCACCGTGCGGGCGCGCGTGATCCGGGGACGGCCCGCGCCGCGCGTCCCGGCGGGGCCGGCGGGGCCTCCGGCGGCCGTCATCGGCGCTCCCCCGGTCCCGTGCCGGCACGGTCGGCGCCGGCGTCGTCCTCGGAGCGCTCGAACCGGGCCGCCATCCGGTGGCCGGCGACGTGCCGGTCCGCCCGTTCCCGCGCGTCCAGCCAGGCGTGGTCGACCTCGCGCAGCCGGGAGGCGAGCAGCACGGCGCGCATCGGGGCGGCCGCCTTGTTGACGGACTCCTGGGCCTCCGTCGCCGGGTCGGAGTCCGCGACGATGCCGCCGCCGGCCTGCACCCAGGCCTTGCCGTCGCGCAGCAGGGCGGTGCGGATGGTGATGGCCATGTCCATGTCGCCGGCGAAGTCGAGGTAGCCGGCGACGCCGCCGTAGGCGCCGCGGCGGTGCGGCTCCAGCTCGTCGAGCAGCCGCATCGCCCGCGGCTTGGGGGCGCCGGAGAGGGTGCCCGCGGGGAAGGTCGCGGCGAGGACGTCGTACGCGGAGGCACCGGGCCGGAGCCGGCCCATCACGGTGGAGACGAGGTGCATGATGTGGCTGAACCGCTCGATCTGCATGAACTCGGTGACGTCGACCGTACCGGGCACGCAGACCTTCGAGATGTCGTTGCGGGAGAGGTCGACGAGCATCAGGTGTTCGGAGCGCTCCTTCTCGTCGGCCAGCAACTCCTCGGCGAGGGCGTGGTCCTCCTCGGCGGTGGCGCCGCGGGGCCGGGAGCCGGCGATCGGGTGGGTGATCACGGTGTCGCCCTCGACCTTGACCAGGGACTCCGGCGACGAACCGACGATCGCGTAGTCCCGCCCGTCCGCGTCCTGCAGCCGGAACAGGTACATGTAGGGGCTCGGGTTGGTGCGGCGCAGGACGCGGTAGACGTCCAGCGGGGACGCGGCGCAGTCCGCCTCGAACCGTCGGGAGATGACGACCTGGAACACCTCGCCGTCGACGATGGCACGCTTGCCGTGCTCGATCGCGGCCAGGTACCGCTCCTCCGGCCACGACTGGCGGACGTGCGCGGCGACGTCGACGTCGTCGGTCCCGTCCGGGCCGGGCTCCATGACGCGCACCGGGTCCACCGGGTGAGGTTCGGCGAGGGTCCGCAGCATGGCGTGGACACGGTCGACGGCGTCGTGCCACGCCTCGTCGACGCGGGCGTCGGTGCCGTCGAAGTTGATCGCGTTGGCGATCAGCCAGACGGTGCCCTCCTTGTTGTCGTGCACGGCGACGTCCGAAACCAGGCTCATCGCGAGCTCGGGCAGTTGCAGGTCGTCCTCGGGCGGACTGGTCAGCTTCTCCCAGTGCCGCACGGACTCCCAGCCGATGAAGCCGACCATGCCGCTGGTGAGCGGGGGAAGCCCGTCGAACCGGTCGGTGCGCAGGGCGTCCACGGTGTCGCGGAGGGCGACGACGGGGTCGCCGTCGGTCGGGACGCCGAGCGGTGGGGTGCCGAGCCAGTGCGCCCGGCCGTCCTTCGTCGTCAGGGTGGCGCGGGCGTTGACGCCGATGAAGGAGTAACGCGACCAGAGGCCGCCGACGGCGGCGGACTCCAGCAGGAAGGTGGCCGGCCGGTCCCCCGCGAGCCGCTGGTACAGGCTGACCGGGGTCACGCCGTCGGCGATGACGCGGACGCGGACGGGGATCACCCGCCGGTGGGCGGCGAGCTCGCGGAACTCCTCGAGGGTGGGGGTGACGACGCCGAACGCGGCCATGAGCGGACGGGCTCCTTCCTTCGGGCGGGTCTCTCGGTGGTGCCCGGGTCGGCGGGCGGTGGCTGGATGCCTCGTGTCAGGGGCCGGTGACGGCGGCGAGGTCGCGCCCGTCGAAGCACGTGTGCGTGCCGGTGTGACAGGCGGCGCCGACCTGGTCGACGCTCACGAGCAGGGCATCGCCGTCGCAGTCCAGCGCCACGGACTTGACCCACTGGACGTGGCCGGACGTGTCGCCCTTGCGCCAGTACTCCTGCCGCGAGCGGGACCAGTAGGTGACCCGGCCGGTCGTGAGGGTGCGGCGCAGTGCCTCGTCATCCATCCAGCCCACCATCAGCACCTCGCGGGTGTCGTGCTGCTGGACCACCGCGGCGACCAGGCCGGCGGCGTCGCGCTTGAGGCGCTCGGCGACCGCGGGATCGAGCACGGTGTCGAGCACGGCGTCGAGCGTGCGGGAGGGATCAGCGGTGGTGGAGTCCATGGCCGTCCCAGTCTACGGCGGCGCGGGCAACGGTACCGCGCGCCACCGAGATGGCCGCCCGCCAGACTGCTGACGACCGCGTGTTACGTTACGTCCGTCACATTGTCGCGCGGCCCGGTGCCCGCCCGGAGGACGCGCCTTTCCCCCGAGAGGACGGCGGACTGCCGCTTCGTTCGGAAGCAGGTTCACGTGCTCCTCTCCATCCCCTCGCCGACGACGCCCCGGCCCCGGCGCCACCGGCTCGGCATCGCGGCCGCGGTGTGCGCCGTCACGCTCGGCGTCCTCGCTCCCACCACCGACGCCACGGCCGCCCCGCGTCCCCCGAGCCCGGTGTCCGTGGCCCCCGACCTCGGTGCCAACGTCGTCGTCTTCTCCCCCGACATGCCCCAGGCCGACATCCAGGCTCGCGCCGACGCGATCTACGCCCAGCAGGTCGACAACGAGATGGGCACGCAGCGCTACGCGCTGCTCTTCAAGCCCGGGACCTACGGCTCGGACGCGAACCCGCTGAACATCAAGGTGGGCTACTACACCGAGGTCGACGGCCTCGGCCAGGACCCGTCCGGCGTCACCATCAACGGCGGGGTCACCGCCGTCGGCCGCAACGGCAGCGGCTCCCTGAACACCTTCTGGCGGTCGGTGTCGAACCTGACCATCCACGTGGTGCCGACCGACGACGCCTGCCACACCGGCAACGAGATGTGGGCCGTCTCCCAGGCCGCCCCGATGCGCCGCGTCGACGTGAAGGAGTTCACCACCTTCATGCCGTACTGCGAGGACCCGAACTACGCCAGCGGCGGGTTCGTGGCCGACTCGCGGCTCCAGGGCGGCGCCCTGAACGGGTCGCAGCAGCAGTTCTTCGTGCGCAACAGCGACGTCGGCACGGGCTGGTCCAACGCCGTCTGGAACCAGGTGTTCTCCGGCGTCCTCAACGCCCCCGCCCAGTCCTTCCCGAACCCGCCCTACACCACGCTGACGGCGACACCCGCGTCCCGGGAGAAGCCGTACCTCTACGTGGACGAGGGCGGCGCCTGGCGGGTCTTCGTCCCGAGCGCACAGACGAACTCCCGCGGCACCACCTGGGCGAACGGGCACACGCCGGGTCGGTCGCTGCCGCTGAGCGACTTCCACATCGCGCGCCCCGGTGACTCGATCGCGACGATCAACTCCGCGCTGGCCCAGGGGAAGAACCTGCTCGTCACGCCCGGCGTGTACGACGTCGCGCAGAGCATCGCCATCAAGCGGGCCGACACGGTCGTCCTCGGCCTCGGCCTGGCCACCTTCACGGCGCAGAACGGCGCCGTGCCGATGACCGTGGGGGACGTCCAGGGCGTCGACATCGCGGGCCTGACCTTCGACGCCGGACCGGTGAACTCCCCGGCGCTGCTGCGCGTCGGGAGCGGACACGAGAAGGGCGGCAAACACCAGGGCACCGCCGCGAACCCGACCGCCCTGCAGGACGTCTTCTTCCGCGTCGGCGGGCCGCACGTCGGGAAGGCGACGACCAGCCTGGAGGTCAACAGCGACCACACGATCCTCGACGACGTCTGGGCGTGGCGTGCCGACCACGGCGTGCCCGGGTCGGTCGGGTGGACGGTCAACACCGCGGCCACCGGCGTCGTCGTCAACGGCGACGACGTGATCGCGACCGGCTTGTTCGTCGAGCACTACCAGAGGTACAACGTGATCTGGAACGGTGAGCGCGGCCGCACCGTGTTCTTCCAGAACGAGTTGCCCTACGACGCGCCGGACCAGGCGGCGTGGCGGCACGACGGTCTCGACGGCTGGGCGGCGTACAAGGTGGCGAACACCGTGAGGACCCACGAGGCGTGGGGGCTGGGCAGCTACGTCTACACCAACGTCAACCCGTCCCTGCACGCGACGCAGTCCTTCGAGGTGCCGGACACGCCCGGCGTGGTGATGCACAGCCTGACGACGGTCTCGCTGAACAAGGCGGGCACGATCGACCACGTCATCAACGGGCAGGGCACGGCCGCCATCGGCGGCGTCAACGACGGCCAGCCGCAGACCGTGACCACCTACACGAACGGCCGGGCACGCTAGCCCCACCGTCGAGAACGGTCACCTGTCGCAAACGGCGACGGAGCGGCGGATCCGGACGATCGTCCTGGTCCGCCGCTCCGCATCCAACCTCGGAGACTAGCGAAGGGTGATGTCCACGCGGGTGACGTAACCGACCCCGGTGACCTTCTTGCAGTAATAGAGGATCTTCACCTTGTTGCCCTGCGCCGCTTCATAGCCGAGCCCCGCCGCCGTCGCGCCCACGCACCGGGCGTGGGTGCTGCCGGCGTACGACTCGGGGATCGTCGCCGCCGAGGCCGGGGCCGCCGACACCACTGCTCCGGCCGACAGGGTGGCAGCCGCCATGACGGTCGCCATGGTCCTCCGCGCGGATCTCTTCATCGTTCGCTCTCCTTCGACTCGGTGGTTGCCGTGGGGGGAACACTACGTGGTGATACAGACGACCGCCACCGCCCGGGGGCGTCACGGCTTCTCCGTCCGTCGTGTCATCCGCGGGCACGACGGGTGAGAACCAGATGGACGACGCCCTGCGGCGACGGTGTCGCCTCCACGTCGAAGCGCTCCTCGAGCCCCTCCAACCCGTCCCACAGACGTTCGCCGCGGCCCAGCAGGATCGGCACGAGGACGACGTGGAGGTGGTCGATCAGATCGGCCTCGAGGAACTGCCGGACCGTGCTGACTCCTCCGCCGATGCGCACATCCATGCCGGGCGCCAGGGCACGAGCCCGCTCGAGCGCGGACACGGGGTCGGCATCGACGAAATGGAAGGTCGTCCCGCCCTCCATCTCGAGCACCGGCCGAGGATGGTGCGTCAGCACGACGACGGGCGTGTGGAAGACAGGGTCGTCGCCCCACCAGCCCTTCCACTCCTCGTCCTGCCACGGACCGCGCTGGGGACCGAACTTGTTGCGCCCCATGATCTCCACACCGATGCCGGGACCCCACTGGCCCGCGAACGCCTCGTCGACGCCGAAGGATCCCGGGGTTTGACCGTGCAGGCCCATGGCGCGGAACGTCCGGGTCTCGAAGGCCCATTCCATCAACCGTGAGCCGGCGTGACCGAACGGCGCATCGAGCTGCTGCCCCTCTCCGCTGCCGAAACCGTCCAGGGAGACCGAGAAGTTGTGCACGCGGACGAGAGACATGTCGGGTTCCTCCGGTGGTCGTCTCCCGGGGCATCGTTCTCCCGGGGCATCGTTCGGACTCACCCTGAGCGATCCGCGGTACCGGGTCAAGGCCGATGCCGGCGCGGGCGCTACTTCATCGTGCCGGGGCGGCCGCTCTTGGCTTCGCCCAGCGATCGTGCTCTGATGAGGAGTGCGGGCGGCACCGGCCCGGGACCGTGGTGCCCGAAGATTCCCGGCGGTTCAACCCGTGAGCTCCGGGAATCGCCTCCACGCCCGACCCCGCGGGCAGATCGACCCGCGCGAAGGAGCCGGATCGATCTCGGGCGGCGAGGTCAGGGAAGATCCCCGGTGTAGTTGACGTCCGCGGCGAGGTCCTTCAATTTCCGGTTCAGGTGCTGGCTGGCCGTACGCAGCATGCCGAAGGCGTCGTCCGCGTCGACACCGTGCTGGGCCATCAGGATGCCCACCGCGCTGCCGATCCGTCGGCTGCTGATCAGCGCCTCCTGATAGTGGCTGACGTCCTTCTCGTGCAGCCGTTGCTGCACCACGAGTGCGGCGAACGGGGCGAGGATCACCGCCTCGGCGACGTCCTGACCGGTGAAGACGTGCGTGCTCGGCGAGTAGAAGTTCAGCGCCGCCCGGTCCTGCTGCGACAGCGACAGTCGCACGCTGAGCATGCTGCGCACGCCGAACTGATCGACGCAGGCCGCGGCGAACGCAGGCCACCGGCGCTCGACCGCCAGGTCGTCGCTGATCACCGCCTCGTCGTCGAGACTGGCGTCCAGACACGGCCCCTCCCCCGTCCTGTACTGCAGGGCGTCCACGGCCCGGGGAATCTCTCCCGTCGAGGCGACGGTCACCGCGGGCCGATCGTTCCGGATCGACGTCACCCCGGCCTGGTCGGCGTGGGGCATCAGTCGCGCCGCGACCGCCACCAGACGGTCGGGATCCGCGTGACCCGACGCTCCGATCATTCGCGTCAGCGTCTGAAAGCTGACCCCTACGGCGTCCGTCTCCGAGCGCCGCGCATCCCTGTCCTCCACCCGAAGTCCCTTCGTCGGCCGACGCCGCTGCTTGACGTCAGTGCCAGTCCGGGTTGCCGAACCATGGGTCAATGATGCCGCAGCTCCGGTGACGTTCGAAACGCCTGTCGATCCCGGCCGCCCGTCCAGGGGGGCGGGCTCGCCGGCGTCGGCCACGCGTTCCGCATGGGTCCGGGCACGACGGCGTCGTCGTCCTACCGTGCCGGATCGACGATGGTGATGCCGGCCGCGGTGGCACGGTCCCAGCCGGGCAGGGCCGCGGCCGCCTCCCGGAGCCCGATCGTGCGCCCGACCAGCAGCTCGGGCCGAAGCCGGCCCTGCTCGATCAGCGCCATCATGGCCGGGTAGTCCGCGGCGGCCATGCCGTGGCTGCCCAGCACGTCGAGTTCCCAGGCGATCACCCGGTCCATCGGGACCCGCGGATGGCCGTCGATCGGGGGCAGCAGCCCGATCTGCACGTGCCGGCCCCGACGTCGCAGGCTGTGGATCGCATCGGCGCAGGTGCGCTCGCTGCCGACCGCGTCGACCGCCACGTGGCTGCCGCCACCGGTCAGCTCCGCGATCATCGCGGGCACCTCGCCGTCATCAGCGCGCAGGGTCTGCTCGGCACCCAGACGGGCGGCGAGGTCGAGCGCGTCGGCGTTCCGGTCGACCACGACCACGCGAGCGCCGAGCGCGCGGGCGATCATGACCGCGCTCAGACCGACGCCTCCCGCTCCCACGACGGTGACCCACTCCCCCGCGGCCAGACGCGCGCGACCGGCCAGGGCCCGGTAGGCCGTGGCGAAGCGGCAGCCGAGACTCGCCGCGGTGGTGACGTCGACGTCGTCGGGGACGGCGACGAGGTTGGTGTCGGCGGCGTACAGCGCGACGTACTCGGCGAACGAGCCGTCGTGGGTGAAACCGGGCTGCTGCTGGTCCGGGCAGACCTGGGCGTTCCCGCCGCGGCACCAGTCGCAGCGGCCGCAGCCGCACACGAACGGCACCGTGACCCGGTCCCCGACGACCCAGCGCGTCACCCCGGCGCCGACCTCGCTCACGATCCCGGCGAGCTCGTGCCCCGGCACGTGCGGGAAGGCGATGTCGTCGTGTCCGGCCCACGCGTGCCAGTCGCTGCGGCACAGCCCGGTGGCCAGCACCCGCACCACCACCCCGCCGCCGGGCGCCGATGGGCGCGGCACCTCCCGGACCTCGGGCCGGGCCCGGACCGCATCGACGACGACAGCACGCATCCGTGCACCGTATCGCGCCTTCGACCACGGCCCGGAGAAAACGGTCGTGCTCAATCCCGTGACTTCTGCACCGATCCGAGCAGCAGTGCACCGGCGGCCAGGAAGGCGACGAGCAGGGTCGCCACCGGAGGGACCGCGTCCCACGCGGACGAGCAGCTCGTCGTCCCCGGGATCGGGAACCGGCGGAGCCAGCTGAAGGGCCACCGGTCAGATGGCGTTCCAGCCACCATCGACCGGAAGGATTGCCCCGGAGACGTTGGACGCGTCGTCGCTCAGGAGCCAGGCGATCGCGGCGGCCTGCTCGTCGGCCCGGGCGATGGGAGGAACGGTGACCTGGAACAGCGGACCCATCCGCTCTTGAGCCCAGGTGGAACGGAACGGCGCCTCGATGTTGGTGGCGACGGGTCCCGGGGCGATGGCGTTGCACCGGATTCCCTGGGCGGTGTAGAAGAACGCCGTGCTTCGGGTGAGTCCGTTGAGCGCATGCTTGGAAGCGGTGTACGGCGTGCCGGCCGCGGAGGCCCGCAGACCGGCCTCCGAGCTGACATTCACGATGGCTCCTCCCCCGTGAGCGATCATGCCGGGCAGGACGGCCCGGGTCATCCGCATCACCGCGGTCAGGTTGACGGCCAGGACCCGGTCCCAGGTCTCGTCGGTGATCTCGGCGGTGGGCTCGAAGCCGTCCATGATCCCGGCGACGTTCGCCAGACCGTGGACCTGGCCGTCGGCCGCGTCCAGCGCTGCCCGGACCGTGGCGTCGTCGGCCAGGTCACCGACGACGCAGCGGATGCGCTCGCCGAGGACGTCGGCAAGCTGCTCGAGTCGGTGCTGGACGACGTCGACGGCGACGACGTGGGCGCCCTCGGCGTGGAGGCGCGTCGTGGTGGCGTGCCCGATGCCGGAGCCGGCGCCCGTGACGATGATGGTCTGGCCGGTGAACCGGGACGGGATCGTGTTCATGCTGGTGCCTTTCGTGCGGTGTCCGATGACGAGCTCTCCTGGGAGTCGACGGCCTCAGGGTGACTGACGGCGGCCGTCTGCGGGAGGGCCGGAAGTCCCGCACGTCGGGACACGGCCGTCGACGGACGGGCACGCAGGCGGCGGGACCATCGGCCCTGACCTTCGCTGCCACCACGGCGGACAGTCGGTCAGGTGCGACGCGGACGCGCCGCGCTCGTCTCGTCGTGAGGAAGCGTCATGAAAGCCGCCGTGGTCACCTCGTTCACCACCCCCGTGGAAATCCAGGACCGTGACATCCCGCGGCCCGGGGCCGGCGAGGTGCTCGTCCGGCTGGAGGCGTGCGGGCTCTGCCACACCGACATCCACGCGGCACACGGAGACTGGCCGATCAAACCGACGCTGCCGTTCGTGCCCGGCCACGAAGGTGTGGGCATCGTCGAGGAGGTCGGCGAGGGCGTCGGTCGTCCTGCCCTCGGGGACCGGGTGGCGATTCCCTGGCTGGGCTACGCCTGCGGCGAATGCCGCTTCTGCATCGACGGCCGGGAGACGCTGTGTGAGAGCCAGCGCAACAGCGGGTACTCCGTGGACGGAGGGTTCGCGGAGTACACCGTGGCCAGCGCCCGCTTCGTGGTATCGGTCCCCGACGGTGTGTCACCGTTCGATGCCGCCCCGCTGACGTGTGCGGGGGTCACGACCTACAAGGCGCTGAAGGTCGCGCACATCGTCCCCACCGAACGCGTCGCCGTGTTCGGCATCGGCGGGCTCGGTCACCTGGCCGTGCAGTACGCCCAGATCATGGGCGGCTCGGTCATCCCGGTCGACGTGGATCACGCCAAGCTCGAACTCGCCCGAGAGCTGGGGGCCACGGCTGCGGTCAACGCCGCGCAGACCGACCCGGTCGCCGCCGTCGGCGCTCTCGGCGGGGCCGACGTCGCCGTGGTCCTCGCGGCCTCGCCCCGGGTCTTCGAACAGGCGTTCGCCTCCCTGAACCGGGGAGGTCGCTTGATCTGCGTGGCGCTTCCGGCCGACGAACGGATGAGTGTGTCGATCTTCGACACGGTCCTGAAGGGCCTGTCCATCATCGGGTCGATCGTCGGCACCCGCGATGACCTGGCCGAGGTGTTCGCTCTCCACGCCGCCGGTCGGACGCAGGTCATCGCCGGGCGCCGCCGTCTGGCCGAGGTGAACGACGCCTTCGCGCAGGTCCTCTCCGGCAAAGCACTGGCGCGGCTCGTGTTCGAGTTCTGAAACCCGGATTCCTGCGGTCAGGTGTCTCCGTATTCGGAAGCAAGCCGACGGCCCCACTCGGTCGCGTCGTCCAGTTCGCCGGGCAGCAGCGGACCCTCGTATCCCTCGACGCGGAACCCGTGCGGCCGTGCGGTCGGAAAGCCACGTCGACGAGCTGCCCGAGCGGCGCTGGCGGCAGCCGTACCGAGGGTGAACCGCGTGGGGACACGCGTGTCGAACGCGGCGAAGGTGGCGTGACGATCACGGTCACGCTGGTCCGCGATCCAGTCCCTGATGCCCATCCGGGGATCGGCGTGAGGGGCGCCCCGCTGCTGCGCCACCTCACGGGTCGACCGTCGGGACATCGAGAACGCATGGGTCGGGCCACCGGCCACGACCAGGTCGATGTCGGCGGAGACGCGGCGAGGCGCGTTCTCCACGGAGGTGACGGTGACCTCTCCCTGTTCCCGCAGCCCCGCTGCGATCGCCTCCGCAATCCGGTGGGTGTTGCCGAAGGCACTCTCGTACACCACGAGTGCTCGCATGGTCGCGTTCCTTTCCGGTCGAGGAGCTCCGGTGAGTTCCTTCCACCCCACGATCTCGGACAGTGCGCTCGCTCAGTAGGGACGAAAGCCCCCGGGGTCCCGTCCTTGGGTGGACCACAGGCTCGCCGCGGTGTGGCCCGGTCGGGGTTCCTGCGTCCGGCTGAGCCCGTAGACGGCGGCCTGGGTGCGGCGCTCGATGCCCAGCTTGGCGAACAGGCCGGAGGCATAGTTCTTGACGGTCTTCTCCGCCAGGCCCAACCGGTCACCGATCTGCCGGTTCGTCAGGCCGTCGGCGATCAGGGTCAGCACCTGCCGCTCCCGCAGGGTCAGCTCCGGGGGGTCGCCGGTGGAGCGATCCGCGCGCTGCAGGGACGTCACCACCCGCTGGGTGGCCGTCGCGGACAGGAGGTTCTCCCCCGCGGCGACCCGTCGGATGGACCCGAGGATGTCCTGGGAGCGGACACTCTTGAGCAGGTAGCCGGACGCGCCGGCCAGCACCGCGTTCACGTAGGCCTCGTCGTCGTCGTGGGCGGTCAGGATCAGGCACCGGGTGCCGGGGAGGTCGGAGCGGATGGCTCGACACAACTCGACGCCGTTCCCGTCCGGCAGCCGAAGGTCGACGACGACGACGTCGGGGCGGGTGGCCCGGACCCGCGGCATCGTGCGGCCGACGGAATCGGACTCGCCGACGACCTCGAGGTCGTCCGCCCTGGCAATCAGATCGGCGATGCCGCGTCGGACGATCTCGTGGTCGTCGACGAGGAAGACGCGAGTCACGCTACCTCCCGGGGTCCGCCGTCAATGGGAACTTCCCAGGTGGCGCGCGTTCCCGCCGGCTCACCCCGCCCGAGCACGAAGGTACCCCCGTGCTGAAGCGCTCGCTGCTCGACGTGTCGGGTGCCGCTGGCGCGACGCGGTATCGGCGGCAGGCCCTGTCCGTCGTCCTCGACCGTCACCCGCAGGACGCCCTCGATCAGTTCGATTGCCACGGTCACGGTGCGGGCCGCGGCGTGCCGCACCACGTTCGCGAGCAGCTCCCGCACCACGGCTACCACGTCGTCGGCGAGCGTGCCCGTCACGACCAGGTCCAGGGGACCGTGGAAGCTGATGCGCGGTGCGGTCGGCAACGCAGACGCCGCGTCGTTGACGACGTCGAGCAATCGGTGCCGGATGCCGGTGCGGGAGAGGGCCGTCCTGTTGCTGAGCGTGAAGATCGCCGTCCGGATGTCCGCGATCGCCGCGTCGATCTGATCGATGTGCGCCTCGACCTCGTCACTGACCTCCGGATGAGCGGCGGAGAGGCCCTGCAGGGCCAGACCGGTGACGAACAGCCGCTGGATCACCAGGTCGTGCAGGTCCCGGGCGATACGCGAGCGCTCCTCCACCACCTCGAGTCGCTCCCGGTCGAGCCGGGCCCAGGCGAGGGCGACCGCGAGGGCGATCTGGCTCGCGAACTCCTCGACCAGGCTGATCTCTCCGGCGGTGAAAGGCGCGGCCGTGTCGCAGCGCCCCAGGCACAGGGCGCCGATCGCCTCACCGGAGACAATGAGTGGCACGGCCAGCCGCGGTCCGAGGTGGAGGGTGCCGTCCAGGTAGGTCCGTTCGTGACGGTCCTCGCTCGTGACCGTGCCCGCCGTGCCGATGGCGCGGCCGGCGAGGCTCTCGTCCGCCGGCAGGATCAGCCCGCGGACCAGCGCGGCGTCGTCGCCGTGGGCGGCATCGACGCGCACATCGCCCGAGTTGCGGACGGGAACGGCCACGGTGACCAGGTCGGCGGTCACCACCGAGGCGGCCTGCCGGACCACCACGTCGAGCACGTCGGTCACGTCGGGAGACAGCAGCGCGGTGGTGGTCTCCGACAGCGCGTGGCCGAGCACCTGGCGGCGCCGTGTCTGCTCGTAGAGATTCGCGTTCTGGATGGCGATGCCGGCGATCACCGCCAGAGAGGCGACGAGGTCCTCGTCGTCGTCGGTGAAGGCGCCGTCCTTGTTCGTCAGGTACAGGTTTCCCCAGATCCGCTCGCCGACGCGGATCGGCACGCCCAGGAATGCGGTCATGGGCGGATGGTGCTCCGGGAATCCCACGGAGCGGGAGTCCTGAGCGAGGTCGGCGAGACGGATGATGGACCCGCTGTCGATGACCGCACCCAACAGTCCACGCCCGTCCGGCAGCCGACCGATGGCGCTGACCTCGTCGGCGCTCATTCCGACGGGGATGAAGCGATCCAGCCGCCCGTCGGATCCGACGACCCCGAGCGCACCGTACCGAGCGTCGACGAGGGACACGGCCGCCTCGACGACGCGGGTGAGAACCTGATCGAGGTCGAGATCCTCAACCACGGTCAAGCTCGCTTCCAGCAGCCTCCGCAGGCGCCCCTGAGCACTCAGCACCCGCTTGGCCCGCTCCGCAAGATCCCCCATCAGCGCCTCGAGGTCGGACTGTTGCGGATCGGGAAGGGGCAGCCGTCGGTCTGCCATCTGTTCCCCTGCTTCTGTCTCGCGATTGAGCAGAAGACTACCGTCGGCCCGGTGCCGGCGGCAGGGGGGCAGTGCGAGCACCGGGACGGCGCCGCGGAGGTGGCGTCCACGCTCCACCGGCTCAGTCGCCCGCGTCGTCCTGGCGTCGGCGGTTGTGCATGATCAGCACGGGACAGTGGGCGTGCTCGGCGCACGCGCTGCTGACCGAGCCGAGCAGCATCCCGGCGAAGCCTCCGTGACCGCGACTGCCCAGCACCAGCATGCGCGCGCGCCTGCTCTCCTCGATCAGCACGCCGGCGGCGGGGCCGTGCAGCACCTGGGCCGTGAAGTCCCGGGGCACATCGACCCCGAAGGCCTGATCGATCGCGGTGGCCTGGATGTCCCGGGCGTCTCCCTCGGGGGACCACCCGGCAACCGGACGGTAGCTGACCAGCGGAGGATAGACCCAAGCGGTGATGGCCTCGACCGGGGCGTCGAACTTCCGGGCCAGTTCCACGGCCTGCCGCAGGGCATCGATCGAGGACGCGGACCCGTCGACGCCGACGAGAATGCGGTCGCGCACGTGATTGTCGTTCATGCCGTCACTCTTGTTCCCTGCGCCACCGGCCGGCAGGGACGTAGGTCCCGCGCGGGACCCCGGCCCGGGGGACCTACGTCCCTGTGCGGCACCACCGGCACGGCCGATGGTGGAGAGGTAGTCCTCCGGACGGATCAGAAGGGAGCCCCGCGATGACCGTCAAGACGGACAGCGACCTGGCGGTGCAGACCGCGGTGCAGGAAGAGTTCGAGTGGACGCCGGAGATCGCCGACGCGGCCAGTATCGGCGTCGCCGTGGAGGACGGCGCCGTGATGCTCTCCGGAGAGGTCCGAACCTTCGCCGAGTGGTCGGCGGTCAAGCGAGCGGCGCTGCGCGTGCGCGGTGTCGTGACGATCGTCGACGACATCACCATCCATCCGTCGGGTCCGTGGGCGGAGAGCGAGCCGGACATCGCCAAGCAGATCCGGCGGGCGCTTCGCGGCTCCGCCATGGTGCCCGAGACGGTGAAGGCCGAGATCCACGGCCACGACGTGGTCCTGCTCGGCGAGGTCGACTGGGACTACCAGCGGCAGGCGGCCAAGCGCGCGATCCGCGATCTGCGTGGGGTGAAGTCGGTCACCAGCATGATCACCCTGTCCGACCGCCCGTCGTCGGAGGACGCCGAAGAACGCATCCGCAACGCGATCACGCGCAATGCCCTGCTGGATGCCCACCACATCAACGTCGAGATGGACGGGACCAGGGCCGTCCTGCACGGAACCGTCAGATCCTGGGCGGAGAAGCGGCAGGCCGAGCAGGCCGCTTGGGCCTCCCCCCACGTCACCGAGGTCGACAACTGCATCATGGTCCACGCCTGGTGATCGGGAGGACGAGATCACGGCCACCACCCTGCAGCGACTCGACTTCTTCCGTCGCCATCACGGCGACCACCGACCCGACCTCGAGAAAGGCCACCGATGACCACGCTCATCGCCTACGCCAGCGCCAACGGCAGCACCGCCCAGATCGCCCGGCGCATCGCCACCGTCCTGGAAGGCGATGGTGTCCCGACGACCATCGGCCCCGTCGAGGAGGCGGGCTATCCACGCGAGTACGACGCCGTGGTGCTCGGCAGCGCCGTGCACCACCGGCTGTGGCTGCCCGCCGCCACCGCCTACGTGGCCCTGCACGCGGAAGAACTCGTCGACCGTCCGCTGTGGCTGTTCAGCGTCGGCATGATCGACGCGCTACCCCCCTGGGTGCGGGGGGCCGCCCTGGCCGGGGAGAGGCGCGTGCTCAACGCTGACCTCCGGCTCGGTGTGAGCCCCCGCGATCACCACGTGTTCTCCGGGATGTGCACGCCGAACCAGTGGGACACGTGGGGCCGCCTGTTGTTCCAGGCCGTCGGTGGCCACTTCGGCGACTACCGCAACTGGGCGGAGGTCGATGACTGGGCCCACAGCATCGGCAGGGCCCTGGCCACCAAGGGGATGTCCAGCACCGGGCTCTGACGGCCGCAGACCACGGCCCTGCCGCACCGCCCCCGGGTATCGACGACGACGCCCGGGGGCGGTCCTCGTGTTCATGTCCCGCGGCGCCGTCGGCGGAGGCAGCGCACGATCTCGTCGGCGCCCCACACGATGACGGGGAACGGCAGCAGCATCAACAGCTGCCACGGTTCGGGGGCAGCGGTGCCGAACACCAGCTGCGCGGGCGGCAGGTACACGATCAGGGCGGAGAAGACGAGCTCGACGACGATGCTGCCGAGCAGGAGGCGGTTGGTGCCGAACCCGATCTGCGCCAGGCTGGCGTCCTGCGTCCGCGCCGCGAAGGCCGTGCCGATCTGGCAGGCCACGATGGCGAGAAACGTGATCGTCGTGGCCTGGGTCGTTACCGCGTGCAGGGGCCCCTCGCTCGTGTCGCTGCCCCAGGACCAGCCGCCCTCCAGCAGCGTGATCAGGAAGGCGGCGGTGACCAGGGCCGCGGAGATGCCGCCCAGCAGCCCCCAGGCCCGCACGAGCATGGGCGCGTCGATGATGTGCTGGGTCGGCGCGCGCGGGGGGCGTTCCATGATCCTCGGCTCCTCCGGCTCGCGACCGAGCGCCAGCGCCGGCAGCGTCTCCGTGCCCAGGTCGATGGCGAGGATCTGCATGACCGTCAGGGGCAACGGGACCGCCCCGCCCGCCACCGCGTACAGCAAGAAGGGCACCACCTCGGGCGTGGCGTGGGCGAAGACGTACACGATGAACTTGCGGATGTTGTCGTACACCCGTCGACCGGAGCGAACAGCGCTGACGATGGAGGCGAAGTCGTCGTCCACCAGGACCATGGCGGCCGCTTCCCGAGCGACGTCCGTGCCGGAGCGGCCCATCGCGATGCCGATGTCCGCCCGTCGCAGGGCGGGCGCGTCGTTCACGCCGTCCCCGGTCATCGCGACGACATAGCCGAGCGCCCGCAGCGCGTCCGCCACCCGCAGCTTCGCCTCAGGGGAGGTACGAGCGAAGATCACCTCCTCCTCGCTGGCCAGGATCGCGTCCAGCTCGGCCTCCGACAGGTGGTCCAGGTCAGCTCCGTTGATCACCCGGGAGCCCGGGCCGCCGATGCCGATCCGCGTGGCGATGCCGCGGGCGGTCATGCCGTGGTCCCCGGTCATGATGATGAGGCGGATGCCGGCCGCGTGGCAGTGTCTGACGGCGTCGGCAACCTCGGGCCGCGGCGGATCCTGCAGGGCGACCATGCCCAGCAGGACGAGACCGCTCTCGGCCTCGTGGCGGGTCAGCGGATCGCCCGGCGTCCCGGTGACGCGTCGCTCCGCGACCGCGAGGACTCGCAACCCCTGCACCGCCCAGGCGTCCAGGACCCCGAGGATGCTGTCCCGGTCCCGTGCGGTCAGCACGACATCCGCTCCCTCGGCGTCCGCCCTCCGGTCACACAACGGCACGATCTCCTCGGGTGCGCCCTTGGCGTGCACCCGGACCTCGTCACCGACCCGGTCCACCGTGGACATCCGCCGGAGCGTCGCGTCGAAGGGGAACTGGGCGAGTCGCTCGATCGTCCCGTCGGAGCCGCCGAGCGCGACGGCGGCGCGGAGCAGCGCGACCTCGGTGGGGTCACCGCTCTCCCGCCCGTCCACGTCCAGGTGCGCGTTGTTGCACGCGGTCAGCGCGCGGGCGAGGCGGAACCGATCGTTCCCGAGACGCGCGACGGTGGCCGGCTCGATCCGGTCGACGGGTCCACGGGCGGGCGTCCAGAGGGCGACCGCCCGCATCCTGTTCAACGTCAGGGTCCCGGTCTTGTCCGTGCAGATGACGCTCGTCGAACCGAGGGTCTCGACCGCGGACATCCGCTTCACCAGAGCGCCCTCCCGGGCGAGGCCGCGAACACCGGCGGCGAGGGCGAGGGAGATGGTGGGAAGCAGCCCCTCGGGCACGTTCGCGACCAGCAGGCCGATGGCGAAGTTGAGGGTGTCACCCACGGACAAGGAGGCGAGGAACATCCCGACCGGAATGAACGACGCCGCGACCAGGACGGAGACGATGCCGATGACCCGGGTGGCATGGCCCACCTGGCGCTCCAGGGGGCTGCTGTCGTGGCCCACGCGCTCGGTCAGCGCGGCGATCCGTCCGAGTTCGGTGTGCATCCCGGTCGCGGTGACGGCCGCCCGGGCCTCACCGCCGGTGCACACCGTGCCGCTGAAGATGGCGTCCACGGCGTCCGTTCCCCCGTCGGGCGCCGAGTCGGCGCGGGGGGCACGCAGCACGGGCACGGACTCGCCGGTCAGGGTGGACAGATCCATCTCCACCGCTCCCTCGAGGAGCCGCGCGTCAGCGGAGACGCGGTCCCCCTCCCCGACCACGATCACGTCGCCCGGGACGAGCACACGGGCGTCGAGAAGCGTCTCGACGCCGTCGCGGAGGACCCGGACGGACGGCGGCAGGTAGGCCTTCAATGCCTCGACCGCTCGTTCGGCGTGCCTCTCCTGGATGAACGCGAACCCGGCGTTGAGCAGGACGATCACCACGATCGTCACCGCGGACGCCCCCGCTCCGGTGACGGCGCTCAGGGCTGCGGCGATCCACAGCAACAGTGCCAGGGGCTGGGTGAGCTGCCGCAGGACCTGCCGTGGCCAGGTCCTGCCGCCGCGACGGACCAGTTCGTTGGGCCCGTATACCACCAGGCGCCGGTCTGCTTCGCGCTGGGACAGTCCGGCCCGGCCGGAGCCCAGCTCGCTGAGCACTCGATCCGGGCCGGGAACCGGATTCGCCGACGGGCGATCACGTGATCGACCGTCGTCCGCCTCGATGGTCATGCCGCCCGCGACGCGCGTGCGCGCGGCTCAGGCGCGTGAGCGCGCGGTGCGGCCATCGGCCTGCTCCTCGTCCTCCGTCACGCGCGGACGGTGGACGACGAGGACGGGACAGTGCGCGTGCTCGGCGCAGGCCGCGCTCACCGAGCCCAGCAGCATGCCCATGAAGCCGCCGTGGCCGCGACTGCCGAGCACGAGCATGCGGGCGTGCCGGCTGCGTTCGATCAGGGTGCGTTTCGTCGGGCCGTAGAGCAGGCCCGCCGTCAGGCCGTCCGGCGGCCCTTCCTCGAAGGCTGCCCGCACCGTGTCGTCGAGCGACGCGCGGGCGTCCCCCTCGATCACGGAGCTGGAGATGCCGTAGTAGTCGGCCTGGTCGGGAAACTCCCACACCATGACCACCTCCAGCGGCGCCTGGAGCGCGTCCGCGAGAACCGCGGCCTCCCGCAGGGCCTCGACCGACGAGTCGGACCCGTCGACGCCGACGAGGATCGGTTCAGCAGCGTTGTTGATCGTCATGTCACCACGGTGCCGGCGTCGGGGCCGATCGCCCAGGGACCAAGGTCACACGCGTGCCCGGCACGGGCCCAAGGTCCCGGAGCCACCGAGCGATCGCGCTCCATGCTGGAGGCATGCCTACCACGAGAGGGGGCGGGCACCGGCGCCACTGGCGTGAGCTGACCCCGCGCCAGCAAGCCACGATCCTCACCCTGGCCTCGGTTCAGCTCTCCCTCGCCGCCACCGCCTGGGCCGACCTGGCGTTCCGGCCGCCCGGCCAGGTCAACGGCAGCAAACCGGTGTGGGCCGCGATCATCGCGATCAACGGCATCGGACCCGTCCTGTACTTCCTCCGCGGCCGGAGGCCGGTCGAGGGTCCGGGTTCGGGTCGAAGGTCCCTGTCGGGGAAGCGCCGCCGTTCTTAGCGTGATTGTCACCGGGAGTCACTCGTCCCGAGACGGAGGTCAGGACCATGTCGGATATCCATCGCGCCCTCTTGCTCCATCCGGCCGCACCGGACGTGCCGCCGGGCGATCGCTCGGTCGAGGGGAGGATGATCGACGCCTGCGCCGCCACGGCGGCGATCTGCCGCGTCGCCGCCGATGCCTCCCTGGAGTCCGCCGTGACGGACGACGTACGGGAGCGGATGCGCGCCGAGCAGAGCTGCGCCGACGTGTGTCTCGCGACGGCGGCCGTGCTCTCCCGGCCGGGTACGCTGATCAGCGCCAGCGGTCGCGACCTGCTGGTGACCCTCGTGGACGCCTGCCGCCACGCGTGCGAGGTGACCCGGCGGCTGTGCTCGGAGTGCGCCGGCACGCACGAGCACTGCCGTCTGGCGGCGGAGTCGTGCGCGCACTGCGCCCAGGCCTGTCGCGACCTGCTGCGCCACCTGCAGGAGTCGCGTTGAGCGCGTCAGCGGTCACCTGGTTCGAGCACCTGGGCCTGGCCGACCTGCCGACGGTCGGGGGGAAGAACGCCTCCCTCGGGGAGATGGTCCAGGCGCTGGCGGCCAGCGGCGTCCGAGTACCCGACGGGTTCGCGATCTCCGCGGAGGTGTACCGCGAGTTCGTGAACGCGAACGGCATCCGCCCCGCTCTCGAGCAGGCACTGGCCGCCTTCCGGGCGGGCGAGGCGAGCCTTCGCGCCACCGGTGAGCGGCTGCGTGCGCTCTTCCTCGGCGGCGACGTCTCCGGCCCGGCCGCGGATCGGATCCGCGCGTGCTACCGCGAGCTCGCCCGACGGGCGGGAGAACCCGATCCCCGCGTGGCGGTGCGCAGCAGCGCGACGGCGGAGGACCTGCCGGACGCGAGCTTCGCCGGGCAGCAGGAGACGTATCTCAACGTCCAGGGCGACGACGAGCTGCTCGCGGCGTGCCGGCGCTGCTACGCCTCGCTCTTCACCGATCGGGCGATCACCTACCGGGAGCTCAAGGGCTTCGACCACCTGCAGGTCGGCCTGTCCATCGGGGTACAGCGCATGGTCGGCGCGGACGAGGGCGGCTCCGGCGTGATGTTCTCGCTCGACACCGAGAGCGGCTTCCCCCACGTGGTCGTGATCAGTGCGGCCTGGGGACTGGGCGAGACGGTGGTCCAGGGTGCCGTCGACCCGGACAAGTACCTCGTCCACAAGCACCTGTTGGACGTCGCGCCCTGTCCTATCGTCGAGAAGACCCGCGGCGCCAAGCTGCGGAAGATGGTCCTCGGGCCGGGCGCTTCGGGCACCCGCCTGGTCGACACCACGGCCGAGGAGCGCGGGCGCCTCGTGCTGGACGACGAGGACGTCCTGCACCTGGCCCGGTGGGCCGTGCTCGTGGAGAACCACTACGGGCGTCCCATGGACATGGAGTGGGCGAAGGAGGGCCGGACCGGCGAGCTGTTCATGCTGCAGGCCCGGCCCGAGACCGTCCAGGCTCGCCGGGCCGCCAACCGTTTCACCGTCCACCGCCTGACCGGCACCGGCGAGGTCCTGCTCACCGGCGCGGCCATCGGGGACGGCATCTCCGCCGGCGATGCCCGGATCGTCCGCAGTGCCGCGGACCTCGACGCCTTTCCGACCGGGTCGGTCCTCGTCGCCGAGATGACGGACCCGGACTGGGTTCCGGCGATGCGGCGGGCCGCCGGGATCGTCACCGATCACGGCGGCTCGACCAGCCACGCCGCGATCGTCAGCCGCGAGCTGGGTCTGCCGGCCGTCGTCGGCACCGGGACCGCCACCGACCGGTTGGTGGACGGGCAGCCGATCACGCTCTCCTGCGCGGAGGGGGACCAGGGACGGGTCTACGACCGGGTGCTGCCGTTCACCACCGAGGACGTGGATCTCGGGGAGCTCCCGGAGACGCGGACCGCCCTGATGGTCAACGTGGCCAGTCCGGCGGCGGCCTTCCAGTGGTGGCGGCTGCCGGCCGACGGCGTGGGCCTGGCCCGGATGGAGTTCATCATCACCAGCCTGATCCAGGCTCACCCCCTGGCGCTCCTTCATCCCGAGCGGGTCACGGACGCCGGCGAGCGCGCGCGCATCGCCGACCTCACCGCCGGTTTCGCCGACGGCGCCGAGTTCTTCGTCCAGACGCTGGCCCGCGGCATCGCCAAACTGGCCACCCCGTACCACCCCCACCGGGTGATCGTGCGGTTGAGCGACTTCAAGTCCAACGAGTACGCCCACCTGCTCGGCGGCGTCGCGTTCGAGGAGCCCGAGGAGAACCCGATGTTGGGCTTCCGGGGCGCCTCCCGCTACTACCATCCCCGCTACCGGGAGGGCTTCGCACTCGAGTGCCGGGCGCTGGCGCTGGTCCGTACCCACCTCGGCTTCGCCAACGTGGCGGTCATGGTGCCGTTCTGCCGTACCGTCGCCGAGGCCGACCGGGTGCTGGCCGAGATGGCCGCCAACGGGCTGCGCCGGGGCGAGGACGGACTGCAGGTGTGGATGATGTGCGAGGTCCCCTCCAACGCGGTCCTCGCCGAGCAGTTCGCCACCCGTTTCGACGGCTTCTCCATCGGCTCCAACGACCTGACCCAGCTTCTGCTGGGCATCGACCGCGACTCCGACGTGCTACGGCCCCTGTTCGACGAGCGGGACGAGGCGGTCACCCGCACGATCGCCCAGGTGATCCGGACCGCGCACGACGCCGGTATCCCGGTGGGGATCTGCGGGCAGGCCCCGAGTGACCATCCCGAGTTCGCCGCGTTCCTCGTCCGGGCGGGCATCGATTCGATCTCCCTCAATCCGGACAGCTTCCTGCGCACCGCGCGGCTGGTGGCCGACGCGGAACAGCAGGCCGGCGGGCGGGTGGCCCCGGCATGACCGTCCGGCGCCACGTCCCGAGCCGTCCCGGCCCGTCATCCCATCCGCACCCCATCCGCCGGAGGCCGTCATGAGCACGCCCACGCGCCCGATCGCCGCTCCCCCGCCCCGTCAGCCCTCGGGGCCCCCGTGGACGGGTCCGCCGGGCTCGATCCGTCCGGGGCCTGCGCATCGCACTCGGCCGGGCCACTGGGTCGTGCTCGTCATCGGGGTCCTGCTCACGACGACGGGCTTCGGCCTGACGGTCGGCGGTGCCGTGGTCCTGGGCGCCGACGCGAGCAGGGACGACGACGGCTACATCGGCTCCGGCACGGAGCGCTACGCGACCTCCGGCTATGCGCTGACGTCGCCGTCGTTACGGCTCGATCTCGGGAACCTCTCGTCCACGGGAGCCCCGGCCCTTTCCGACGTCGTCAGCGTGCGGCTCCGGGTGAACCCCGTGGTGCCGGGAGCGCAGACCTTCGTCGGGATCGGCGACACCGCGGCGGTGACGCGGTACCTGGACCAGGTGCCGGTCTCGGCCATCGCGACACCCGGGGGCGGTCCGCGCGCCACGGACCGCTCCGACGACGCGCGCGTCGGGCTGCCCGTCAGCGGCGGCGACCGCGCGCCGGCGGGGCCGGGCTCCCAGGACCTCTGGACGATCTCCTCGCACGGCGCCGGAACGCAAGAGCTGGCCATGGACCTGCCCTCCGGCGACTGGACCCTGGTGGTGATGAACGCCGACGGGTCGCGCCCGGTCTGGGTGGACATGCAGGCGGCGGTCAGATCCCCCGTGGTCGGCCCGCTCGGCGGAGGCCTGCTGGCGGCCGGACTCGTCGGCCTCGTCGTCGGCATCCCGCTGCTGCTGCTGGGCGCGGCCGGTCTCGGCCGGGACATCGCGCCCGACGTTCCCGGGCCGCATCCGCCGGGCCAGCCAGGGTCGATGGCCTCCGGCGGCGGCGGGGAGCGCCTGGTTCCGCCGAGCTGGCCGTCGCCGTACCCGGTGTGGTTCCAGGGTTTCCTGGACCCCCGCCTGTCCCGCGGCCTGTGGCTGGTGAAATGGATCCTCGGGGTGCCGCACTACCTGGTGCTGGCGCTGTTGTGGGTCGCGGTGCTGGTCACCTCCCTCGCCGCCGGCCTCGTCGTCCTCGTCACGGGACGGTATCCGCGCGCCTGGTTCGCCTTCACGGTCGGCGTGCTGCGCTGGAACTGGCGGGTCGGCTTCTACGCCTACTCCGCGCTCGGAACCGACCGCTACCCGCCCTTCTCCCTGGACCACGCCGACTATCCCGCCGACCTCGACGTCGCCTACCCCGGTCGGCTGTCGCACGGACTGGTCCTCGTCAAGTGGTGGCTGCTGGCCCTCCCCCACCTGATCATCGTCGCCCTGCTCACCGGGGGCACCGTCGCAGCCTGGCGGTGGTGGGGCACGGGCGCCTTCGGTGGGGGGTGGAGCTGGTCCGTGCTGGGCGTCCTCGTCCTCGTGGCCGGCGTGATCCTCCTCATCGGCCGCCGGTATCCGCGGGACCTGTTCGATCTGGTGATGGGTCTGAACCGGTGGATCCACCGCGTCGCCGCCTACGTCCTGCTGCTCCGCGACGAGTACCCGCCGTTCCGGCTGGAGCAGGGCCCCATCGATCGGCCGACACCCACGAAGCCTCCCCCGCCCGCCTGACCGCACCGGGCACCTCATCCGCCGGGGCGGACCTGTCGATCCGTCGGTCGCGGAACAGAGGGGTCGGGCGGCAGGGATGCTCGCGCCGATGCGCAACGTCGTTCCACCCGCATTTCCTCTCGGATACCGTGCTACGTTCGCCGTGATGGACTTCGTGCAGCTCTCCCGGGAGGCGCTGGCCGAGACGCTGCTGGCGGCCGGCCCGGGCCGCGACACCCTCTGCGAGGGCTGGCGCACGCAGGAGCTCGCCGCGCATCTGTACCTGCGGGAGCACCGGCCCGGCGCGGCCGCCGGGATCGCCCTGCCCCCGCTCGCCGAGCGGACCGAGCGGCGCACCCGGGAACTGGCGGCCACCGCGAGCACCCAGGCGGACTTCGCGGCCCTCGTCGAGCGCTTCCGGCGGGAACCCTCGCTGCTCAGCCCGCGGCGCCTGCCTCGGCTGGCCGCCCGGGTGAACCTGCTCGAGTACTTCGTGCACACCGAGGACGTGCGTCGCGCCGTCGACGAATGGGCGCCCCGCATCCTGGATGCCGACTACGAGGCGGCCCTGTGGGAGCGGCTCGTGGCCTTCGCGTCGTTCGCCTACCGCTCGTCGCCCGTCGGTGTCGTCCTGGTCGATCCCGAGGGCTACCGGCACGTGGCCCGGCGTGCGGCCGACGCGGTCGCCGTCACGGGGGCACCCGGGGAGCTGCTGATGCACGCGTCGGGCCGCCGTACCGAGGCGCTGGTGACGGTCGAGGGATCGGCGGAGGCGATCGCCGCACTCGCCGGCTGACCCCGCCCCGCCCGGGCTCAGCGGACGGGGTGGCCCGCCGCCCGGATCGCGGCCTTGACCTGGGCGATGGCGTCGTCCGGGCCGAAGTGGAACACCGAGGCCGCCAACACGGCGTCGGCACCGGCGTCCACCGCCGGCGGGAAGTGCTCGGGGACGCCGGCCCCGCCGGAGGCGATCAGCGGGATGCCGACCTCGGCCCGCACGGCCGCGATCAGCTCGAGGTCGAAGCCGTCCTTGGTGCCGTCCGCGTCGATCGAGTTGAGCAGGATCTCGCCCACGCCGCGCTCGGCGGCCTGCCGCGCCCAGGCGAGGGCGTCGATGCCGGTCCCGCGCCGGCCGCCGTGCGTGGTGACCTCGAAGCCCGAGTCGGTGCGGGCGTCGCCGCGCACGCGGCGGGCGTCCAGGGAGAGCACGAGCACCTGGGAGCCGAACCGGGTCACGATCTCGTCGATCACCTCCGGTCGATCCACCGCCGCGGTGTTGATCGAGGTCTTGTCGGCGCCCTCGCGCAGCAGCCGGTCGACGTCGGCGGCCGAGCGGACGCCGCCACCCACGGTCAGCGGGATGAAGACCTCCTCGGCCGCGCGGCGGACCACGTCGTAGGTGGTGGCGCGGTTGCCGGAGGAGGCGGTCACGTCGAGGAAGGTGAGTTCGTCCGCCCCGGCCCGGTCGTACCGGTGAGCCAGTTCCACCGGATCGCCGGCGTCGCGCAGCCCCTCGAACTGCACGCCCTTGACCACCCGGCCGGCGTCGACGTCCAGGCACGGGATGACGCGGATCGCCACGCTCATGTCGATCTCCTTCGGGGCGGCGGAACTCAGATCCGGGCGGCGTGGATGGCGCTGGTGAGGATGGCGCGCGCGCCGAGCTCGTACAGCTCGTCCATCATGCGGTTGGTCTGCGTCCGCAGCACCATCGCCCGGACGGCCACCCACTGCCCGTCCCGCAGCGGTGAGATGGTCGGCGACTCCAGGCCCGGCGTGATGGCGGACGCGGCGTCGACCAGGTCGGCGCGGATGTCGTAGTCCATCATCACGTAGCGACGCGCCACGAGAACGCCCTGCAGGCGCCGGATCAGTACGTCGAGGCCCTCGGGCTCGTGCCCGTCCCGGCCGATCAGCACGGCCTCGGAGCGCAGGATCGGCTCCCCGAACGTCTCCATCCCGGCGGCGCGCAGGGTGGTGCCGGTCTCGACGACGTCGGCGATCGCGTCGGCCACCCCGAGCCGCACGGAGGACTCGACGGCGCCGTCGAGCCGCACGACCGACGCGTCGACGCCCCGTTCGGCCAGGTAGCGGCGCAGCAGGCCGTCGTAGCTGGTGGCCAGCCGGCGGCCGGCCAGCTGCTCGATGGTGGTGAACCGGCCCAGCGGCCCGGCGAAGCGGAAGGTGGAGGCGGCGAAGCCCAGCTCCATCAGTTCGACGGCGTCGGCGCCGGAGTCGAGCAGCAGGTCCCGGCCGGTCAGGCCGACGTCGAGGGTGCCGGAGCCCACGTAGACGGCGATGTCACGCGGGCGCAGGTAGAAGAACTCGACGTGGTTCTCCTGGTCGGTCAGGACCAGTTCCCGGGTGTCGCGGCGCTGCCGGTAGCCGGCCTCGCTGAGCATCGTGGTGGCGGCTTCGGACAGGGAGCCCTTGTTGGGGACGGCGACGCGGAGCATGGGGTCTCTTTCCAGGAGGGATCTGACGGCGGACGGGCGGCCTACAGATGTCGGTAGACGTCCTCGAGCGTCAGCCCCTTGGCGATCATCATCACCTGCACGTGGTAGAGCAGCTGCGAGATCTCCTCGGCCGCCTCCTCGTCGGTCTCGTACTCGGCGGCCATCCACACCTCGGCGGCCTCCTCGACGATCTTCTTGCCGATGCCGTGCACGCCGGCGTCCAGCTCCGCGACGGTCCGGGAGCCGTCGGGGCGGTCGGCGGCCTTGGCGCGCAGCTCGGCGAAGAGGGAATCGAAGGATTTCACGGCCCCCACGTTACCGTCGTCCCGCCCGGGCCCCGGTATCGGCGGCGGCGGCTCCCGTCACACCGGCCAGCACCGCGGCCGTGTTCAGCGCAGCGGCGGCCGCCTCGAACCCCTTGTCCTCGCTCGAGCCCTCCAGGCCGGCGCGATCGAGCGCCTGGGCCTCGGTGTCGCAGGTGAGGACGCCGAAGCCGACGGGAACGCCCGTGGTCACGGACACGTCGGTCAGCCCGGTGGTCGCGGCGGAGCACACGTACTCGAAGTGCGGGGTGCCGCCGCGGATCACGACGCCGAGCGCGACGACGGCGTCCACGGTGGGGGCAAGCCGCGCGGCGGCGACCGGCAGCTCGAAGGACCCGGGCACGCGCACCTCGACGGCGGTGGCACCGGCGGCCTCGACGGCACGGCGGGCGCCGGCGAGCAGGCCGCCCATCACCCGCTCGTGCCAGGAGGCGGCGACGATGGCGACGCGCAGGTCCTTCGTGCCGGGGTCGAG
Organism: Tersicoccus solisilvae; assembly: GCF_014643255.1. GTDB lineage: Bacteria > Actinomycetota > Actinomycetes > Actinomycetales > Micrococcaceae > Tersicoccus > Tersicoccus solisilvae. The sequence goes on from NZ_BMJI01000006.1 coordinate 161,988, forward strand.
GGTGGGCTGGGGGGCGCCGTGGCCGCTCATCGGGGATCCTCCTGGGTCGGGGTGGTACGGGGGGCCATGCTGCTGGTCATGGTGCTGGGTGCCGGCTCGACGGGATGCCGGGCGAGGTGGACGATCAGGTCGGCGATGCTGATCAGCACCAGGCCGTGCTCGTCGGCGAAAGCGCGCAGGGCGGGCAGCCGCATCATCGACCCGTCGTCGTGCACGAGTTCGGCGATCACGCCGACCGGCCGGTGCCCGGTGGCCAGGCAGAGGGCCACCGCGGCCTCGGTGTGCCCGGGCCGGGCGTCGAGCAGCCCGTCCGCGGCGATCAGGGGGAACACGTGGCCGGGCCGGGTCAGGTCGGAGGCGGTGGCCGCGGGGTCGGCGAGCACCGTGGCGGTGCGGGCGCGGTCGGCCGCGCTGATGCCGGTGCTGACGCCGGTCGCGGCGTCGGTCGACACGGTGTAGGCGGTGCCCTTGGGGTCCTCGTTGACGGCCAGCATCGGCGGCAGGGCCAGCAGCTGGGCACGCTCGGCGGTCAGCGGCACGCAGATCACGCCCGAGGTGTACCGGACGGTGAACCCCATCAGGGCGGCGTCGGCACGCTCGGCCGGGAAGATGAGGTCGCCCTCGTTCTCGCGGTCCTCGTCGTCGACGACGACGACGGGCCGCCCGTCGCTCAGGGCCGCCAGCGCGTCCGCGATCGGGTCGAGCCGGACGGCGCCCGGTGCCGTCGCCGTGCCGGACCGGTCGGCGGGGGTCGTCACGCCGTTCACGCCTGCACCCCCGCGTCCGTCGTGCCGGCCGCCGGGGCGCCGATCGCCCCGAAGGCGGCGAGCCGGGCCGCGTACTTGGCCATCACGTCCACCTCGAGGTTGACCCGGTGCCCCGGGCGCACCGCCCCGAGCGTGGTGACGGCGAGCGTGGTGGGGATGAGCCCGACCTCGAACCAGTGCTCCACGGCGCCGGCGGCACTGACGGCGGTCACGGTCAGGGACACCCCGTGGACGGCGACGGACCCCTTCTCGGCCAGGTAGGGAGCGAGCCCGGCGGGCACGGTGAAGCGCAGCCGCTCCCAGTCGCCGTGGTCCTCGCGCTCGGCGAGGACGGCGACGCCGTCGACGTGGCCCTGCACGATGTGCCCGTCGAGGCGGTCGGTGGGCTGCAGGCACCGTTCGAGGTTGACCGTGTCGCCCGGCGCGAGCGAACCGATGGTGGTGCGCCGCAGGGTCTCCCCCATCACGTCCAGGCGCACGGTGCCGCCGTCGGCGGGGTCGGTGGTGGCGGTGAGGCAGACGCCGTCGACGGCCAGGGAGCCGCCGAACGGCAGGTCCGTGGCAGCGTCGTGCGCGGAGAGGGTCAGCACGGCGCTGTCGCGGGTCGGGTCGAGCGCGAGGTCCCGGACCGTGCCCTGGTCGGTGATGATGCCGGTGAACATGTCAGCCCTTCGTGGTGTCGACGGTGTCGTCGACGGGATCGGTGGCGGGGTGCGCGTCGGAGCCGGTGGGACCGCCCCGCCGGGCGGGCACGAAGCGCAGCCGGGTGTCGGGGCCGAACCGGGTGGCGGCGCCGCCACCGGCCTCGTCGGGGACGAACCGCAGCGCGTCGTCGAGCGTGGCCAGGCCGAGATCGGGGAACGCGGGCCGGCCGCCGAGCAGGACGGGCGCCTGGTAGACGACGAGCTCGTCGATCAGGCCCGCCCGGGCGAAGGCGGCGCTGAGCCGGGGGCTGCCGTCGATCAGGACGTGCCGGACGCCGTCGGCGTAGAGACCGGCCAGCGCCTCGGCCGGATCGCGGGTCGGTAGGTGGCGGAAACGGTCGTCGTGGCCGCGGATCGCCGCGTCGGCCGGCACGGGGCGCAGCCCCATCACCGCGCGGCGGGGCTGCCGGTCCCCCAGCGAGCCGTCCGGCCGGCGCGCGGTCAGGGCGGGGTCGTCGGCCAGGACGGTGCCGGTGGAGACGAGCACGGCGTCGGCGAGGGCGCGCAGCCGGTGCCCGTCCGCGCGAGCGGCGGGCCCGGTGATCCAGCGGCTCGTGCCGTCGGCCGCCGCGATGCCACCGTCGAGGCTCTGGGCGACCTTGACGGTGACGAAGGGCCGAGTGCCGACCGCGGTGAGCCAGCGCCGGTTCAGGTCGCGGGCGGCATCGCCCAGCAGGCCGTCCCGCACCTCGACGCCGGCGGCGCGCAGCCGGTGCGCTCCCCCGGCGGCGGCCCGGTGCGGGTCGCCGATGGCGTGCACCACGGAGCGGACCCCGGCGGCGAGGATCGCCTCGGTGCACGCGCCGGTCCGGCCGGTGTGGTTGCAGGGCTCCAGGGTGACGACCATGGTCGCGGCGGCGATCCGCTCCGGAGTGGCGCCGGCGGCGGCGGCGCGGTGCAGCACGTCGACCTCGGCGTGATCGGTTCCCGCGCCGCGGTGGTGCCCGACGGCGACGAGCCGCCCGTCCCGGTCCACCAGCGCGGCCCCCACGAGAGGATTGGCCCCGCGCACGCCGGTCGCGGCCGCGCGCAGAGCGGCGGCCATCGCGTGTTCCTCGGCGACGGTGAAGCCGGTGGCGTGGGGCGTCGTCGTGGTCATGACTCGACCCGCGGATCGGGGAAGACTATCTCCACGCGCGGCGTGGCCGCCTGGTTGCGGTAGCGCCACCAGACGAAGAAGCCGGTGAGGGTGAAGCAACCGTAGAAGATGTACATCACGGCCGAGGCCCAGTAGCCGGCGGAGATGAGCAGGGGGACCCCGACGATGTCCACGGCGACCCAGATCAGCCAGAACTCCACCCAGCCGCGGGCCATGCCGAGGGTCGCGAGCAGGGAGCCGACGAAGATCCAGGCGTCCGCCCACACGGGCTCGTAACTGCCGAGCGCCCGGAACGCCGGCGTCAGCACGCCCGTGCCGACGACGAGGGCCAGGACGAGCCCGACCCGGGTCGGATTGGAGGCCCACTGGGGGGTGACGGCGGTGCCCGCGTCGCCCCGGGCCTGCCGCCAGCGGTACCAGCCGTAGATCGAGACGACGATGAACATCACCTGCCGCCCGGCCTGACCGAGCAGGTTCACGGGATGGGGCGAGCCGAAGACGGCGCCGAGGAAGACGGTGAAGAGCAGGACGTTGCCGACGATGCCGACCGGCCACGCCCAGACCCGGCGCCGCATCCCGCCGAACGCGGAGAGCAGGCCGAACACGTTGCCCAGCACCTCGCGCCACAGGATGAAGCCGCCACCGATGGTCAGCTTGGCCTCGAACAGCCACCGCAGGACGTCCACGCGCCTGATCCTTCCCTCACCGTTCCGTTCGTCGACGGTTCCGGGGTGAGGGTGCACACGAGGACCGGGCACGGTCAGGACCGCGGACCCGGCGTCGGCCCGGCGGTCGCCGGACGTCGTGCACGACGTGCTTCTCCCATCCAGACTGTGACTGTCGGTGCCGGAATTCCACCGGCTCAACCGGTGCGTGGCCTCGGTGGACACCACCGAGGCGACGCACCGGGTCGCGGACTTTGACCGCCGGTTCGGACTTTCACCGACCCCGGAGCACGTATCGTCCCAGTATGGCACGCGGGCCCGGGCGGACCCCCGGGGACGGCGTCACGTTCGCGTCACGTGCCGGCGCCGGTGGTGCGCCGGTGCGGTCAGCGGCCGCGGGCGGCCCCGCGCAGGCCCGCGATGGCGGCCGCGGCGTCGGCGGCCCCATAGACGGAGGACCCCGCGACGAACACATCGGCGCCGGCGTCGGCCGCCGCGACGATCGTCTCCGTGGTCACGCCGCCGTCGACCTGCAGGGCCACCTCGGCACCGGAGCCGTCGATCGCGGCGCGGGCGCGGCGGAGCTTGGGCAGCATGACGTCGAGGAACGCCTGCCCGCCGAAGCCGGGCTCGACCGTCATGACGAGCAGCAGGTCGATCTCGGCGAGCAGGTCCAGCCACGGCTCGACCGGGGTGGCCGGGCGCAGGGCGACCCCGGCGCGGGCGCCGAGGGAGCGCAGTTCCCGCGCGAGGCGGACGGGCGCGGTGGCCGCCTCGGCGTGGAACGTGACGGACGCGGCCCCGGCCTCCGCGTACCCGGGGGCCCAGCGGTCCGGGTCCGCGATCATCAGGTGCACGTCCAGCGGGATCGGGCTGACCTGCTGGAGGCGCTGCACCACCGGCAGCCCGAGCGTCAGATTCGGCACGAAGTGGTTGTCCATGATGTCCACGTGCACGCTGTCCGCGTCGGCGATCCGGCCGAGCTCGGCCTCGAGGTTCGCGAAGTCGGCCGAGAGGATGCTGGGGTGGATCCTGGCGTGCCGGGCCGCCGGGGTCGTCGCTGATTCGGTCACGGTGCCTCCGTCGGGGTCGGGTTCTCGGGGCCGGGGCCGCCCGGCGTCGCGGGTACCCGCAGCAGCGCCAGGAACATGGCGTCGGTGCCGTGCACGTGCGGCCACAGCTGGGCGGTCCGGGGCCCGGGCGCGTCGCGCTCCGATCCGGCGGCCCCGCCCGCGTGCAGCGGGACCAGGGCGGCGGCGTCGAGCACGGCGGGCGTGTCGAGCAGCTCGACGCCCGGGTTCGCCCGCAGCACGTCGTCGACGACGGCGGTCGTCTCGGCCACGTGGGGTGAGCAGGTCGCGTAGGCGACGACGCCGCCGGGCCGGGTCGCCGCGAGGGCGGAGCGGAGCAGGTCCCGCTGCAGCGACCCCAGCCGGGCGACGTCGGCGGGGGTGCGCCGCCAGCGCGCCTCGGGCCGGCGGCGGAAGGCACCGAGACCGGAGCACGGCACGTCGACGAGGACCCGGTCGTAGCCGGCCGTCTCCTCGCCGCCGATGTCCCGGGCGTCCCGTTCGGTGATCCGCCAGGCCCTCTCCGGCACGGCGGCCAGGGCGCGCCGCACGAGGTCGGCGCGGTGGGATGCGGGTTCGTTGGCCGTGACGACGGCCCCCCGCTCGAGGGCGAGGGCGGCCAGGAGGGCGGCCTTGCCCCCGGGCCCGGCGCACCCGTCGAGCCAGCGTTCCCCGCCGCCGTCCTGACCCTCACCGCCGGCGACGGGCGCCGCCGCCAGCGCCCGGGCCACCAGCTGGGAGCCGGCGTCCTGGATCCGCACCGTGCCGTCCTGCACGCCGGTGAACCGGCTCAGGTCGCCGGCGGCGATGGTGGCGGACCCGGCGGCGAGCTCGCCGGGACGGGCACCGGCGGCCAGCATCTCGTCGAGGTCCCCGAGTCCGGGTAGCGCCAGCAGATGCACCACCGGGGCGGCGTTGTCGGCGGCGAGCAGGTCGGTCAGCTCCGCCGCATCGCGGCCGTGGGCGACGAGGGCCTGCCGCAGCGCGCGGACCACCCAGGTGGGGTGGTGGTAACGCAGGCCGGCGGCGGTCGTCTCGTCCGTGCCCGACGTCAGCTCGTCCAGCCAGGCGTCGAGGGACCGCTCCGCGACCCGCCGGAGCACCGCGTTGATGAAGCCGCTGGGTCCGGCCCCGATGGTCTCCCGGGCCAACGCGACGGTCTGGTCGAGGGCCGCGTGGGCGGGCACCCGCATGGCGAGCAGCTGGTGGACACCGAGGCGGAGGGCGTCGCGGACGGGAGCGTCCACCGCGTCGAGGGGCCGGTCGATGCACCGGGAGAGGATCGCGTCCCAGGTGCCGAGCGAGCGCAAGGCGCCGTAGGCCAGTTCCGTGGCGAAGCCGGCGTCACGGCCGGACAGCCCGTGCCGGCGCAGCCGGGCCGGCAGCACGAGGTTGGCGTAGGCGTCGTCGGCGCTGACGGCGCGGAGGGTCTCGTACGCGGCCAATCGGGCCGGGTCGGAGGTGCGGCCGCGCCGGGCCGGCGCGGCCGAACTGAAGCGGCGTTCCCCGCCTCGATTGCGCTCGCGGCCCTGGGCGTTGCGGCGCACCTCTCCCCCGCCCCCGCGGCACCGCTGGTCGTGGTCGTGGTCGCGGCGACGGTTCCGGTCCTGATCAGCCAAAGCGCAGCTCCTCACCGTGCTGGGCGCCTCGCCACCAGTCCGCGGCGGGCATGGGCGTGCGGCCGGCGGGCTGCACGGTGCTCAGGACGACGGCGCCGTCCCCGGCTCCGACCAGGACGTCCCCGCCGCGGCCGGCCACCACGCCCGGGGCGAGGGCCGGCACGTCCTCGTCCGTCACCCGGACGGGGCCGAGCTTGACCCGCTGGCCGGCCAGGGTGGTCCAGGCGCCGGGCTCGGGGGTGACGCCGCGGCTGCGGGCGTCCAGCGCCGCGGCGGGGGCGGACCAGTCGAGCCGGCCGTCCTCGAGGGTCAGCTTGGGGGCGAGGGTGACCTCGCCGGCCTGCTCGCTCGCCCGGGCGGTGCCCGCCTCGAGGCCCACCAGCACGTCGGCGAGCAGGTCGGTTCCGCTCGCGGTCAGGGACTGCAGCAGGGTGGCGGCGGTGTCGGCCGGCCCGATCCGAGCGGTGACCGTGCCGTACACCGGACCGGTGTCCAGGCCGGCGCGCAGGGCGAACACGCTGGCGCCGGTGGTGGTCAGCCCGTCGATGATCGCCCGCTGTGCGGGGGCGGCCCCCCGGTAGGCGGGCAGCAGCGAGAAGTGCAGGTTGATCCAGCCGTGCCGCGGCAGGTCCAGGGCTCCGGTCGGTACGAGCGCGCCGTACGCGACGACGGCGGCGACGTCGAGGTCGAGATCGGCCAGCCAGGCCCGGACGTCGTCGTCGACCCGGGCGGCCTTGACCACCGGCAGCCCCAGCTCCTCGGCGACGGCCGCCACCGGCGAGGGGGTCAGCACCCGCTTGCGGCCGAGCGGGGCGTCCGGCCGGGTCAGGACGCCGACGAGGTGGCGGTCGCTGCCGGCCAGCCGCTCGTGCAGGCGGCGCAGGGCGTCGGCGGCGGTCGGCGGGGTGCCGGCGAAGAGGATCCTCATCGGCCGCCACCGAAGAAGCTCGCGCCCGGGGCGGACGCCGGCACGGAGGACCGCGCCGCCGGCTGCCCGGTGGCGGCGGTCCGCGGAGCGGCGGTC
>NZ_BMJI01000007.1 GCF_014643255.1 Tersicoccus solisilvae
GCCACGTCCCTCCCCCACGCCGGCGAGCAGATCCGCCAGCACATCGACCCGCACCTGGGACAGGGTCCGCCGATCACCACCGTCATCGGTGCCCCCCGGCCCCTCACCCACCGGGGCCCGCACCGCACCAGGCCCGGAATCCGGCGAGGATCCCAGGCCGAACGACGAACCGGGACCGAACGACGAACCGGGACCATCGGCCTGGGCCGTTGTCTCCCGGGCCAGGGCCGAGAGGCGAGCGTCGATGGTCCACGCCGCCGCGGCCGGCAACAATGCCGTCAACCGGGCCATCCCGTCCCGGTCCGGCGTGACCCGCACGAACCGGTTCGCCTGGGCCGCTGCACACCGCTGAGCGAACGACCGGGGATGACAGCGCTCCCGCACCACACGCGCCCTCGACAGCAACTGCGCGCGAGTCTGCCCTCGCCCGGCCGCCCGCAGCAACGTTCCCTCGGTCACCGCGATCGCCCGTTCCAGGCCTTCCTGGGACTCGGAGTCCACACAGGCGGGCAGGTCTGCGGCGTACTCCGCCGTTGCCTCGGCGATCACCTGGGCAGCCGTCCCCGCGATCACTCCCGCTTCCAGCGCCGCCACCGTGCGCGGCAGGTGACCCGTGAAGAGTTCCGCTCGCTCCAGCAGACCATGAGCAGCACCCTCACTGACCTGCAGGGCGCACGCGATCTGCGCGACGCCGTCCCGCTCGCCCACCGCGACGCGATCGCGCCGTGACAGACCCGCTGCCTCGGTTCCGTCGTCCACCATCATCGGATGCGTCTCGATCCACCGACCGTGATCCGCAACCGCCGCCCGCGCCGTCGTCTCGGCCACCCAGTGCCGCGCCCACCACAGCCATGCCTCCAGGCGCCGGATCCCCTCAAGCGCAGTCACGGCCCGCTCGAGATCCACCGCGGATGCTGTTCCACCGTCATCGCGGAGCTCGACGAGCCGCGACACCAGCGCGACCGGGTCCACGCCGCCGGACGCCGGCTCGCCCGGGCGGGAACCGTCGGTGATTCCGGACGCGTCGGGCAACGGAGGCAGCAGGTCCTCCAGCCCCGGCAACGCCGCCGGAACCGGACCCTCGGGGAGCGGAATCTCCTCCATGACCCCATCCAACCCGTCACCACCGACATTTCCCGCACCAGGGTCCGCAACCGGGGACGGCGGCATCGGGACCGGGGACGGCGACACCGGGACCGGAGCCGAGCACGGCACCCCAACCGGGGACGGCGGCACCGGAACCGGGGACGGCGACACCGGGACCGGGGACGGCAGCAGGGTCGAGGCGTCTGCAGCAGCGGTCGGTGCCGCTGCTGCAGACGGTTCTGGTGCCGGCGGCCGCACCGCACGGGCGGGATCGACCGGCGCAACCCGCGCGGAGGACCGACCAGGCCCGGCACCGGATCGCCCCGAACCAGCACCCGGCGGCACGCCGCCGGCCAGCCCCGGCAACGCCGCCGGAACCGGACCCTCGGGGAGCGGAATCTCCTCCATGACCCCATCCAACCCGCCACCACCGACATTTCTCCGGCCGCACTCTGCAACCCCGCAGCGGCCGACGTTCGCCGACCAGTGGCGGCCCATGCTGGCCATCGGCGCCGACATCGCCCTGACGGCGCTCCCCTTCTCCACCTCCATGACGACGTTCCTCGGCCAGGTGGTGAAGCTGGACCTCTCCGCCGTCCTGCTGTCGAAGGTCGTCGCCCGTGCTGCCCGCCGCGGCACCCCGCCCGCCACGGGGACGCCCCGGCAGCAGAGCCGCCCGGCGGACCACGGATGCCCGTCGTCGGACGGCGCCCGCGGTCCGCGTCGTGTTACCGGCGAGTTTCCACAGCAGGCTGACATATCAGTGAGGTGAAATCTGGCGATCAGTTCGATAAAACCGCCGGGTAACCCTTGTCGCGCCCGTCCGCATATGCCTAATGTGTGATGCATCACTGTTGCGTTCCTCGCAACAATTAATCCCCACCCGACGCGGAAGGCGGTCGTCCGTGGAGTCCTCCCCCACCACTCCGAACAGCCCGGTCACGACCTCCTTCGGTCCCGGCCCCGAGACGGCGGCCGTCATCACGGTCGACGCCGGCGTCCGGCGCCGGGTCGTCGGAGCGAGCTTCATCGGTAACTTCGTCGAGTGGTTCGACTACGCCGTGTACGGCTATCTCGCCGCCGTCATCGGCGCCGTGTTCTTCCCCGAGTCGGACAAGCAGACCCAGCTCCTCTCGACCTTCGCGATCTTCGCGATCTCCTTCATCATCCGGCCCCTGGGCGGCTTCTTCTGGGGCAGCATCGGTGACAAGATCGGCCGGCGCGCCGCCCTCTCCTGGTCGATCCTGATCATGTCCGTGGCCACGTTCTGCATCGGCCTGCTGCCCACCTACGCACTCGTCGGGGTGCTCGCCCCCCTCCTGCTGCTGCTGGTGCGCGTCGTGCAGGGCTTCTCCGCCTCCGGCGAGTACGCCGGCGCCTCCGCCTTCCTGGTGGAGTACGCCCCGGCGAACCGGCGCGGCCTCTACGCCGCCGTCGTGCCCGCCTCCACCGCGGCCGGCCTGCTGCTCGGCTCGCTGCTGGCGGCCCTGCTCACCGCGGTGCTCTCCACGCAACAGCTCTCCGACTGGGGCTGGCGCCTGCCGTTCCTGCTGGCGGCCCCGATGGGCCTGATCGGCCGCTACATCCGCACCCGGCTGGAGGACACCCCCGCCTTCCGGCACCTGGCCGAGAAGGACCACGCGGTCAAGGCTCCGGCCCGGGCCATGTTCCGCGACCACTGGCGCACGCTGCTGCTCGCCGCGGGCGCCGTGCTCCTGAACGCGGTCGGCTTCTACGTCATCCTCAGCTACATGCCCACCTATCTGGCCGAGGAGATCGGGCTGGACGCGACGGCGTCGTTCCTGGCGACCAGCATCGCCCTGCTGACCTATATCGGCTTCATCTTCCTCACCGGCGCCCTCTCGGACCACTACGGCCGCAAGCGGGTGCTGGTCGCGGCGAGCGTCTGCTTCGTGGTCTTCACCGTGCCCGCCTTCCTGCTGCTCGGGACCGGCAACTTCCTGGCCATCCTCGTCGTCGAGGTGTTCCTCGGAGCGATGCTGACGCTCAACGACGGCACGTTGCCGAGCTTCCTCGCCGAGCTGTTCCCGACGACGGTGCGCTACAGCGGATTCGCGGTCAGCTTCAACCTGTCCAACGCCCTCTTCGGCGGCACCGCCCCGTTCGTGGCCACCTGGCTCATCGCCCAGACCCACAACGACCTGGCCCCGGGCTTCTACCTGATGGCCGCCGCCGTCATCTCCCTCGTCGCGGTGCTCTTCGCCCGCGAGACCTCGCGCACGCCGCTGCGCGAGTCCTGAGTCCCCCGTCCGTTCCGTTCACCCACCCCAGCCACCATGCGTTCGTCGCCACGTCACGAAGGGTCGATCATGAAAGAAGCAGCCTCCAGCTCGGAGACCGTCACGCAGGAGGTCGAGGACACCCTGCAACCGGTGCCCGAGCACGCCCGCACCACGAAGCTCTCCGGGCAGTTCTGGATCTGGGCGGGCGCCAACGTCGCCCCGATCAACTGGATCCTCGGCGCGCTGGGCATCCAGCTGGGCCTGAGTTTCGCCGACACGATGACCGTCCTCATCATCGGCAACCTCATCGGCATGGCCGGGTTCGGGTTCTTCGTCCTGCTGGGACAGAAGACCGGCGCCACCGGCATGCTGCTCGCCCGCGGGGCGTTCGGCCGCCGCGGCGGCTACCTGCCCGCCGCCATCCAGGCCATCGTCGCCATCGGCTGGGCCGCCGTGAACACCTGGATCATCCTCGATCTGGTGATGGCGCTGTTCGGCCTGATCGGCTGGGTCGACCCCGCCCAGCAGAACCTCGGCTGGCGCCTCGGCGTGGCCGCCGTCATCATGGCCATCCAGGTCATCATCTGCTACCGCGGCTACAAGGCCATCGCGCGGTTCGAGCGGTGGACGATGCCTCCCACCCTGATCGTCCTCGTCGCCATGTCGATCATCGCCTGGACCCAGCTGGACATCGACTGGAGCTACGCCGGGCCTGCCGGCGCCGTGCTGACCGGCGGCGAGCGCTTCGCGGCCATGTCCGGCATCATGACCGCCATCGGCATCGGCTGGGGCATCGGCTGGTTCACGTACGCCCCGGACTACTCCCGGTTCGTCAGCACGTCCGTCAAACCGGCGAAGCTGTTCGCCACCAGCGCCCTGGGCCAGTTCCTTCCCGTCGTCTGGCTCGGCCTGCTCGGCGCGAGCCTGGCCACCAAGAACGGCGCGGCGGACCCCGGTGAGCTGATCGTCTCCAACTTCGGCGTGATGGCGATCCCGGTCATCCTGCTGGTCATCCACGGCCCCATCGCCACGAACATCATCAACATGTACACGTTCTCCGTGGCCGTGCAGGCCCTGGACGTGAAGATCTCCCGCAAGGCCCTCTCCATCGTCGTCGGCGTGCTGGCGATGGTCGGCGTCTGGCTCTTCACCCTCACCCCGGACTTCGGCGAGACGCTCGACTCGTGGCTGATCAGCATCGTGGCCTGGGTCGCCACCTGGGGCGGCATCATGGCGGTGCACTACTTCGTGTTCGAGCGGCATCACCGGAACTTCGACTACCTGTTCCTCTCCCCCACGGACACCCACCTGAAGGCGTTCAACCCCATCGCGTTCATCGCCTTCTTCGCCGGGATCATCGCGACCTGGCTGTTCATGTACGGCGCCATCCCGGCGTTCCAGGGCCCGATCGCCACCGCGATGGGCGGCGTGGACCTCTCCTGGCTCGCCGGCACCGTGGTCGCCGCCGGTCTCTACCTGGCCCTCGGTTGGCCCCGGTTCAAGTCGCGGATCCACGCGGGCGTGCCCCTGGGCATCCGGCAGGACCTGTCCGACCGCGAGGTCCTGAACACCCGCGGCAACGCCGTGATCCCCCGCCCGGACCAGGTCCCCGCCGGCGAGACCGCCTCCGCGACCGCCGCCGACACGGAGGGAACCGGGAATGCCCCTGTCCACGCCTGAGTGGCCCGGCGCCCACCGCAGCGCCGCCGCCTTCACGTTCGACGTCGACGCCGAGGCCGGGGCCATCGCCTTCGACCACACCTCCGTCGACCGGATGTCGCTGATGACCCATCAGCAGTACGGTCCCACGGTGGCGGTGCCGAAGCTGCTCGCGATGCTGCGGCGGCAGGACGTCAAGGCCACGTTCTTCGTCCCCGGCTACACCGCCGAGCTGCACCCGGACATCGTCAAGGCGCTGATCGACGACGGGCACGAGATCGGCCACCACGGGTACCTGCACGAGAACACGAAGGGCATGTCCGAGGCCGACGAGGCGGACATGATCGACCGGGGCCTGGACGCGCTCGACGCCGTCGCCGGCGTCCGTCCGGTCGGGTACCGGGCGCCGTGGTGGGAGTACAACTGGCACACCACGAAGCTGCTGGCCGAGCGCGGATTCCGGTACGACTCGAGCCTGCTCGACGGCGACGCCCCGTACCTCTACGCCGGCGAGGGCATGACGGACGGTGAGGCCCTCGTCGAGGTGCCGATCGACTGGGCCCTGGACGACTGGGAGCAGTACGCCTTCTACCCGGGTTGGACCGGGTCCGGCGTGATCGAGTCGCCCGCCAAGGCGCTCGAGCTGTGGACACTGGAGGCGCAGGCCTCCAACGTCGCCGGCGGCGCCTTCGTCCTCACCAACCACCCGTTCATCTCGGGCCGCCCCTCCCGCCTGACCGCCCTGGAGTCGCTCGTCGAGCGGGTCAAGAGCCTGGACGGCGTGTGGATCACCACCCTCGAGCAGATCGCCGAGCACGCGCGCACGGTCCTCACGGACGTGCACCGGCACCAGCGACTGCCCGACCCAGGACCGCTGCCGGGCCAGCCCGGCAGCACCACCGGCACGGTCGCGCCGGCAGCGCAGGAGCTGCCGGACACCGACAACGACCCCCGGTATGTCAGCACCATGACAGGAGAGCAATGAGCACCACCACGAACGCCGGAACCAGCACCATCAGCGACGTCAGCGAGCTGGAGCGCCTCAAGGTCCTGCACAACGGCACCAAGGAGCCGCTGACCTTCTCCGACGCCGAGTTCGAGCGCCGGCTCGCCGGGCTGCGGCGGATCATGGCGGAGAAGGACCTCGACGCCGTCATCCTCAACAGCTACCAGGGCATCAAGTACTACAGCGACTTCCTGTTCACCTACTTCGGCCGGTCCTACGCGCTCGTCGTGACCCCGGACGACCAGGTGACGGTGACCGCGAACATCGACGCGGGCATGCCGTGGCGGCGCAGCTACGGCGAGAACGTCGTCTACACCGACTGGCGGCGGGACAACTTCCAGTTCGCCCTGCAGGAGGTGCTGCGCACCCGCGGCATCAGCGCCCGCCGGCTCGGCGTCGAGGACGACACGCTGCCCGTGCTGCACCGCCAGCGGCTGCAGGACGCGTTCGCCGACGCGGAGCTGGTCGACATCTCCCAGGCCGCCATGCGGCAGCGGATGATCAAGTCCGCCGAGGAGATCGAGGTGATCAAGCACGGCGCCCGCATCGGCGACCTCGGTGGCGAGGCGATCAAGGCGGCGTTGCGCGAGGGCATCAGCGAGTACGAGGTGGCCCTGATCGGCGTGGAGGCGATGACGCACGAGATCGCCCGCACCTTCCCCGACTCGGAGATCCGGGACACCTGGGTGTGGTTCCAGTCCGGGATCAACACCGACGGCGCCCACAACTGGAACACCACCCGGAAGCTCCAGCGCGGCGACATCCTCTCGCTGAACTGCTTCCCCATGACCAGCGGCTACTACACCGCGCTGGAGCGGACGATGTTCCTCGGGCAGCCGGATCCGAAGTCGCTGGAGCTGTGGAAGATCAACGTCGAGGTGCACGAGGCCGGCCTCGAGCTGATCAAGCCCGGCGCCGTCTGCAAGGACATCGCCGCCGAGCTGAACAAGATCTACACGGGCTACGGCCTGCTGCCCAACCGCACCTTCGGCTACGGCCACTCCTTCGGCGTCCTCTCGCACTACTACGGCCGCGAGGCCGGCCTGGAGCTGCGCGAGGACATCGACACCGTGCTCGAACCGGGCATGGTCGTCTCGATGGAGCCGATGATCACCGTCGCCGACGGCGAGCCGGGCGCGGGCGGCTACCGCGAGCACGACATCCTCGTCGTCGGCGAGGACGGCGCCGAGAACATCACGAAGTTCGGCTACGGCCCGGACCACAACATCGTCGACGCCTGATCACCGGTTCCGCCGGTGACGCGTCGTCGCGTCACATCGACGCCCCGGGCCCTGCTGCCCGGGGCGTCGTCGTTACGGTGGAGGAAACCGCCCGTTCGATCCGAGGAGCCCCCGTGTCCATCACCGATCCCCATCTGCAGGCCGTCCACCAGGAACTGCTCGACCGCAACCCGGCCGAGCCGGAGTTCCACCAGGCGGTGCGCGAGGTGCTGGAATCGCTGGGGCCCGTGGTCGCCAAGCACCCCCAGTACGCCGACGCGGCGATCGTGCAGCGCATCTGCGAGCCCGAACGGCAGATCATCTTCCGCGTGCCCTGGATCGACGACGACGGCCGGGTCCGGCTCAACCGCGGCTTCCGGGTGCAGTTCAACTCGGCGCTCGGCCCGTACAAGGGCGGGCTGCGCTTCCACCCCAGCGTCAACCTCGGCATCGTGAAGTTCCTCGGTTTCGAGCAGATCTTCAAGAACTCGCTCACCGGCATGCCCATCGGCGGCGGCAAGGGCGGCTCCGACTTCGACCCCAAGGGCCGATCCGACCGCGAGGTGATGCGCTTCTGCCAGTCGTTCATGACGGAACTGCACCGTCACATCGGCGAGGAGGTGGACGTGCCCGCGGGCGACATCGGCGTCGGCGGCCGGGAGATCGGGTACCTGTTCGGGCAGTACAAGCGGCTGTCGAACCGGTACGAGTCCGGCGCGATCACCGGCAAGGGTCTGACCTGGGGTGGGTCCCTGGTGCGGACCGAGGCCACCGGGTACGGGACGGTGTTCTTCGCCGACGAGATGCTGCGCACCCGCGGCGAGTCCTTCGACGGCAAGCGTGTCGTCGTGTCCGGTTCCGGCAACGTCGCGATCTACGCGATCGAGAAGGTGCACCAGCTCGGCGGCACGGTCGTGGCGTGTTCCGACTCCAGCGGCTACCTCGTGGACGAGGACGGCATCGACCTCGAGCTGCTCAAGGAGATCAAGGAGGTGCGCCGGGAGCGGGTCAGCGCGTACGCCGACCACCGCGGCCGGCTGGTCACGAACGGCTCCATCTGGGACGTCCCGTGCGACGTGGCCCTTCCCTCCGCCACGCAGAACGAGCTGCCCGAGTCCGGCGCGGCCGCTCTCATCGCCAACGGTTGCCGGTACGTCGCCGAGGGGGCGAACATGCCGACCACGCCCGAGGCGATGCACCTGCTCACGGAGGCCGGCGTGGCGTTCGCCCCGGGCAAGGCCGCCAACGCCGGCGGCGTGGCGACCAGCGCCCTGGAGATGCAGCAGAACGCCTCGCGCGACTCGTGGACGTTCGAGCACACCGAACGCCGGCTCGCCCAGATCATGCGGGACATCCACGACCGGTGCGCCGAGACGGCGGACGAGTACGGCTCGCCGGGCGACTACGTCGTCGGCGCGAACATCGCCGGGTTCCTGCGGGTGGCCGACGCGATGGTCGCGCTCGGCGTCATCTAGGCCGCGATCCCGGTGCGCCGGGCCGGGTCAGAACCGGTCGCGGCGCTTCAGCCCGCGCGGGCGGCCGTCCGGGTCGTGCAGCGTGCGGTAGAGCACCTCGGCCCACGCCCGGGTCAGCGGCGAGAGGTCCGGGGTCTGCAGGCGGCGGAGCCGGCCGGGCGGACGTGGACCCCGCCGGCCGCCGTCGTACCAGTGCTCGAGCGCCTCGACGGCGGCGGCGTAGGCGCCGAACATGTCCGCCTCGTCGAGGCAGTCGGCCATGATCTGCGCGAGCCCGTCGTCGTCGACGCCGTCCGGCAGTTCGCGGTCCAGGTGCTCGGCCGCCAGCCGCAGCCGCAGCCGCCGGGCGTAGGCCGAATGGCCCTCGCCGGCGTCGTCGATCACCGCGGCGGAGAGCTCCGAGTCGTGGGTCCACGAACGGCGGTTGAAGTTGTCCGAGCCGACCGAGGCCCAGGTGTCGTCCATGATGCACACCTTGGCGTGCACGTACACCGGTTGCCCGGCCCGGTTCTCCAGGCCGTAGAACGCCACCCGCTCCGGGGCGGACGCGGTGATCAGCCGGAGCGCCCGCTCGCGGCCCACCAGCTGCGGGATCCGGCCGGTCGCGCCGCCCTGGTCGGTGAAGCGGGGCAGCACCCCGAGCACGTGCAGGCCGTCGCTGGTGCGCAGGGCGTGGTCGAAGCGGTCGGCGACGTCGGTGGACCACAGGTACTGATCCTCGATGTAGACCATCCGCCGCGCGTGGTCCAGGGCCTTGGTGTAGCCGCGGGCCACCGAGCGCTCCCCGCCGACGGCGAAGGGGTAGTCCATCCCCCACCGCAGGTCCGGGTAGGTCCGCAGCAGCTGCACGTGGTGGGTGGCGCCGTCGACCGGCGCGGGGGCCGGGGTGCGCTCGGGCAGGGGGTCCGGGGTGGTGTCGTCGCGGGCCAGCGCGTCGCGCAGCCGTCGCCACGGGGACCGGGTCAGCGGGGTCGGGTCCTCCCAGCGCTCGCGGAACACGGTCTCGACGTCGTGGACCGCCGGGCCCTGGATGGCCAGCTGCACGTCGTGCCAGGGCGGAGTGTCCCCGTACTCGTCGGCCATGGCCTGGGGCTGGGGGTCGCCGCCGTGCCGGGCGTCGTCCCGGCGGGAGTGGCACAGGTCGATGCCGCCCACGTAGGCGATGTCGTCCTCGGGCCGGTTCCGGTGCCGCAGCACGACGAACTTCTGGTGGTGGGAGCCCATGGTGCGCACGCGCATGTCCAGCAGCGTCTCCGCGCCGTGGTCCTGCAACGCCTGGATGAGGTGCCGGTTCTGCTCGGCGGAGAAGTGCAGCTTGTCCCAGTGGGAGCGCCACACCAGGCCGCGCACGTCGACCCCGCGCTCGTCCGCCCGGCCGAGCACCCGGGAGACCTCGCTGCCCGGTTCACCGGTCATCCGCTCGTCCGGGTCGCCTCGCCAGTCGGTGAACAGCAGCAGATCCCCGGAACGCATCGCCTCGATGCGCTCGTACAGCTCCGCGAAGTAGACCGCGCCGTGGATGAGGGGACGGACGACATTGCCCGACGAGTGGGCCTGCTGACCCGGATGCGGGTCGTCCAGCCTGGTGTGACGGTTGTCCCGTTCGTACTTGCGCAGGTACCAGGACGTCGACACGGCACCATGCTATGCCCGCGTCACCGGCGGTTCCGGCTCGCCGGGACAGCAGAATGGGCAGATGAGCATGGGCAGTGACGACGATCTGGGTGGCCGTGGGCCCTCCGCCATCACCAACGCCGTGGCCATCCTGCGGTGCTTCACCGTGGATGAGCCCAGTCTCGGGGTCACGGAGATCGCCGCGAGGATCGGGGTGCACAAGAGCACGGTGTCCCGCGTCCTGGCCAATCTCGAGGCCGAGGACCTGGTGGAGCGGGACCCGGTGACCCGCCGGTTCCGCCTGGGGGTCGGCATCATCGCCGTCGCGGGTCCGCTGTTGGCGCGATTGGAGGTGCGGCGGGTCGCCTACCCGGTGTTGAACGGGCTGGCGGAGCGGACCCGGGAGACGGCGGCGCTGATGGTGTGGGACGGTCACGGCGCGGTCTCCGTGGAGCAGATCCCCAGCACGCGGCTGATCAAGCACACCGCGGCGCTGGGCAGCCGGTACACGACCACCCAGAGCGCGAGCGTCCTGGTGTTCCTGGCGGCGATGGCGGACGACGACGTCCGCGCCCTGCTGCGCAGCGGGTCGGTGATCGGGCCGCAGCACGACGACGAGGCCCTGGCGGAGCTGATGGACCGCCTCGCCGCGGTGCGGGCGGAGGGCTACGCCGTCAACTACGGCCTGACCTCGGACGACGAGGTGGGAATCGCATCCGCGGTGCAGGACCACCGCGGCGCGGTGGTGGCGGCGGTGCTCGTGTCCGCGCCCCGCTACCGGACTCCGCTGGAGGACGTCCCGGCGCTGGGCACCGCGTGCCGTGAGGCCGCCGACGCCGTCTCCGGGCGGCTGGGCGGCCGCCCCTGGCGCGGGTAGGAGCCCGACACCGGACGGCGGCCGGGCGGCGCGGGCTTCGCCGAGCCGGTCCCGCGACACGCCGGCCTCGACGGGGATGTGACGTCGCCCGCGGAACCCGGTCCCACGACACGCCGGCCTCGACGGGGATTTGACGTCGCCCGCGGAACCCGGTCCCACGACACGCCGGCGCCGACGGGGATATGACGCCATATCCCGACAATTCCTGGTGTGTCGTGGGACCCGGTGCGGGCGACGTTGGTGACGCCGGCTCCGGGGGACGCCGTCGTAGGACCGAGCGCCGCCGGAAGCGTCGGAGGGTCCCGACGGGTCAGGCGGCGCCGTCGGCCGGGCGGGGCTGGTCGGTGCCGGGCGGCAGGCCGAGCAGGACACGCCGCTCCAGCGCGGCGACCGCCTCGGCGGGCAGCACGATGATGCCCTCGAGCTCACGCCGGACCCGGCCGTAGGCCACCTGCCGTTCGTTGGCGGTCGCCGCAGGGTCCACGGCCACGCGCAGCAGCTGCCGGGCGTGGGCGAGCCGGCGGCGTTCCTCCTGCGCGTACTGGGAGTCGCGCACGCGCACGGCCTCGCGCTCGGCCAGGTCGAAGGCCACCTCGTACCGGCGCACCGCGTCCCGGTACTCCGCGACCCCGTCGTCGGCCAGCAGCGCCTCCGCCCCGGCCGGTCGCAGCCCGTCCGCGGTGCGCTTGGCCCGGATGAAGTCCACGGTGAGCGGCTGGCGCACGTCCGTCATCATCGGGAAGTCGATGAGCTTGGCGACGTCGAGCTCGTAGGCGAGCCAGCGACCGTTGACGGCGTCGTGATCCGCGATCAGCTGCCGCGCCGCTGCCAGCTGACGTTCCCGCTGCGCGCGCTGCTCGGCACGGGCGTCCGTCCGGCGCGACGCGGTGGGCGGCACCCCGACCGGAGGCTCGAGCGGGGGCAGCCGGAGCCGACGCCGGCGTCGCGCGGCGAACCCGCTGCCGGCGAGCGCCCACACGGGGAAGATCAGCCACCAGGGGAAGGTCGCCCAATGCTCCATGCCGACCATGCTGCTACGCCGGAGCCGCGCCCACCAGAGGGCGCGACTGGCAATGCGCCGTCAGCCCCGCCGGAGGTAGCCCGCCTCCCGGGCGGCGGCGACCGCCGCCGTGCGGGAACTGACGCCGAGCTTCGGATAGATGTGCGCCAGGTGCGACTTGACCGTCGTCTCGCTCACGTGCAGCTCCCGGGCGATCTCGGTGTTGCTGCGGCCCCGTGCGACGAGGTCGAGCACCTCGAGTTCCCGCGCGCTCAGCGCCGTCCGGGTGTCGCGCATCCGGGTCAGCAGCCGGGAGGCCACCGCGGGCGCGAGGGCGGTCTGGCCGACCGCGGCGGCGCGGACGGCGGCGATGATCTCGTCCGGCGGCGCGTCCTTGAGCAGGTATCCGGCGGCACCGGCCTCGATCGCCGAGACGATGTCGCCGTCCGTGTCGAAATTGGTGAGGACGAGCACCGCGGGCGGCTCCGGCAGCGCCCGCAGCGTTCGCGTCGCGTCGGCCCCCTCGAACCGCCGGTCGAACTGCAGGTCCATGATGACGACGTCGGGCCGTCGCTCGCGGGCCGATGCCACGGCCGCGGCCGTGGTGCCCGCGGTCGCGACGACGTCGATGTCCGCCTCGGTGTCGAACAGGGCGCTCAGGCCCGCCCGCATCACCGGGTGGTCGTCAGCGATCAGCACCCGCACGGTCATCGGCGGTCCCCGATCGAGCCGTCGCCGACGGCGGACGTGTCGCCCGCCGCGTCCAGGTCGAACACCGCCACCACGCTGGTCCCCTCGTCCCGGTTGCTCTCCACCATCAGGTCGCCGCCCAGCGCCGCGACCCGCTCCCGCACGCCCCGCAACCCGAACGACATCCTGCCACCGGGGCGCGTCGGCGCGCCGGGCGGGGGCTCCAGCACCGCGTCGACGTCGAAGCCCACCCCGTCGTCGACCACGTCGAGGACGACCTGCCGACCGAGCCGGCTGAGTGTGATGTCCAGGCGGTGGGCATGCGCGTGCTGCTGGACGTTGGCGACGGCGTTCTGGGCCACCCGCAGCAGCCCGACCTCCACCGGCGTGGGCACCGCGGCGAGGTCGGCGAGGTCCGCGGGCAGGTGCAGCTCGACCGCGATACCGCTCTGGGTCCGCGCCGTCTCCGCCAGCCGGGCGAGCGCGGCGGCGATACCGCGCCCGTGCAGGGCGGCCGGCTGCAGCTCGCGGATGAACTGCCGGGTCTCGGCGAGCGCGTCCTGCGCCGCCTGCCTGGCCTGCCCGATGCGTTCGCCCCGCTGCGGCTCCGGCGCCCGGTCGGCGGCGTGCAGCAGCATGATGATGCTCGAGAGGGACTGGGAGACGGTGTCGTGGATCTCCCGCGCCAGCCGGGCGCGCTCCGCCTCCACGCCGGCGGCCCGCTCGGCCTCGGCGAGCGCCGACCGGGTCGCGGTGAGATCCTCGATCAGCCGCTGACGTTCCCGCAGTTCGACCATCAGGGCACGGTACGCGCGGGCGATGACGACGGCGACCGCGGCACCGAGCACCGGACCGAGCACTCCGGCGAAACCGGCGTCGGGGCGGTGGAGCGCGAAGGCGACGATGGCGACGGCGGTGGCCGCCGCCACGGCGAGCACACCCCGCAGCCCGGGCAGCACGTGCATCAGCACGAAGAAGAGCGGGAAGACGAGATAGATCGCCTCGTCGCTGGTCAGGATCAGCGCGAGCCACACGGCGCACAGCACCAGCAGCCAGACGACCGCGCCGACGCCGCCGGCGCGCCGCACACGGCCGGGGCGGGGTTCGACGGCCGGCTCGGGGTCGGACCGCTCGGCGCCGGTCCAGGCGCGGGCCACCACCGCCCCGGCGAACCAGACCCCCAGGAACACCACGGTCAGGCCGAGCGTGAGCAGCGCGGCCGGGAAACCGTCCGCCGGGGCGTTGACCACCACCACGGCGCCGAGGGCCAGCACGAGCACGTGCAGCGCGACGGCGAGGGCGACGGGCACACCGGTCAGCGGCGACCCCGCATGGGCGCGCGAGCTCATCGATCGGTCCGGGAGACGTCCATCCCGGGAAACCTACCGCGCGGCGCCGTCGCCGGCATCGTCCGAAAGGTGGAGCGGTGCGTCGTCCCGGTGGCGGCGGAGAACGGTCCGGGTTCACGATGTGCGCGCGAGGCGCCCGCGGGAGGCTGGATACATCGGCGGTCATCGCCGCGGATCTGAACGAAAGGACTCCCATGTTCGTCGCGTGGCGCGACCTCAAGGCCGCCCGGGGACGGTTCCTGCTGATCGGGGCGGTGGTCACGCTGATCACCGTGCTCGTCACCTTCCTCAGCGGCCTCACCGGTGGCCTGGTGACCCAGAACATCTCCGCCATCACCGGCCTGACCACCGACCGGGTGGTCTTCACCCCCGACCAGGACGGCAAGGCCGGGTATGCGGACTCCACGGTGACCCGCGCCCAGGCCGACGCGTGGCTGTCCCGGCCCGGGGTGCGCACCGTCGACCCGCTCGGCATCACGCAGGGCCGCATCCAGGCGGGCGACCGGCAGCAGACGATCACCTTGTTCGGCGGCGGCCCGGCGGCGGGGACGAGCGCACCGGCCCCCGGCCGCATCGTGCTGCCGGAGACCACCGCCGACGACCTCGGGGTCCGCAGCGGAGATCGGGTCACCGTCGCCGGCCACACCCTGACCGTGGATCGGATCGGGCCCGACCGCTGGTACTCCCACCTGCCCGTCGC
The DNA here is from genome assembly GCF_014643255.1 of Tersicoccus solisilvae. Lineage (GTDB taxonomy): Bacteria > Actinomycetota > Actinomycetes > Actinomycetales > Micrococcaceae > Tersicoccus > Tersicoccus solisilvae. The sequence continues at coordinate 14,920 of NZ_BMJI01000007.1, forward strand.
CGACGTCACCGTCACCGACTGGCGTCAACTGGCGCCCCCCGGTGCCGGCGCCCCGTTCGGCACGGTGCTGCTGGTGAGCGGGCAGGACGTCGACTGGACCGCCGCGGACGCCGCGGCCGGCACGACGTCGAACACTGTCCTCGCCTCCCTGACCGCCCTCGAGACCTTCCGCTCCGAGGTCGGCTCCCTGCTGCTCATGGTGGCGCTGCTGTTCGGCATCTCCGCCCTCGTCGTCGGGGCCTTCTTCACCGTGTGGTCCATCCAGCGGCGCGGGGACGTCGCCGTGCTCACCGCCCTGGGGGCGACCACGCGCATGCTCGTCGTCGACGCGCTCGGTCAGGCCCTGCTCGTCCTGGTGCTCAGCATCGGCGTCGGCCTCGGCATCACCGTGCTCGCCGCGACCGCGGCCGGCGACGCCCTGCCGTTCCTGCTCAGCCCGGTGACCACCCTGCTGCCCGCGGTGGCGATGACCGTGCTCGGCCTCGCCGGCGCCGCCGTCGCCACCCGTTCCGTCACCCGAACCGACCCGCTGATCGCCCTGGGGAGTGCCCGATGATCGACCTGTCCCACGTCACCCTGACCTTTCCCGACGGGCAGAGCACCGTCACCGCCGTCGACGACGTCAGCCTGAGCGTCCCGGCCGGCACCACCGCCGGGATCACCGGCCCCTCCGGCTCCGGCAAGTCCAGCCTGCTCGCCGTCGCCTCGACCCTGATCCGCCCCCAGGCCGGCACCGTGCACATCGACGGCGTCGACGTCACCGGGCTGGGCCTCGCCGAGCGGACCGCGCTGCGCCGCACCCGCGTCGGCCTGGTGTTCCAGCAGGCCAACCTGCTGCCCGCCCTGACCGCCGTCGACCAGTTGCGCGTGATGAACGAGCTGAGCACGGACCGGCGCCGACGCTCCGCCCGGGCCGCCGTCACCGAGCGGGCCCACGAGCTGCTGGACGCCGTCGGCCTCTCCGGTCAGGCCGACAAGCGGCCCGCGCAGCTCTCCGGCGGGCAGCGCCAGCGGGTGAACGTCGCCCGGGCGCTGATGAACGACCCGGCCGTCCTGGTCGTGGACGAACCGACGAGCGCCCTCGACCGGGAGCGCAGCGCCCAGATCATCGACCTCATCCTCGAGCTGACGGACCGGTTCTCCACCGCGACACTGCTCGTGACGCACGAGACGCGGATCCTGCCGCGCCTGGACACGGCGTGGACCATGGTCGACGGGCGCCTCAGCGCGATGACGGCGGACGAGCTGGCCGCCGTCGCCTGAGGACCGGGGAGGATCAGTCGATGTCCTCGCTCAGGTGGGTCGGGGCGAACATGCGCAGCAGGGTCTCGACGACCACCACGTTCGGGCCCTCGGCCTGCCAGGCCCGGCGCAGGGCGTCGCCGACCTGCTCGGGTGCCACCCGCTCGGCGGGCACCCCGAAGGCGCCGGCGAGCGCGACGAAGTCGGGCCGGGCCAGCTCGGTGGCGGTCGCCTGGCCGAACGTGTCCTGCATGTACTCGCGCAGGATCCCGTAGCCGCCGTCGTCGACGATCAGCCAGGTGACCGGCGCGGCGTGCTGGACCGCGGTGGCGAGCTCGGCGATCGAGTACATGGCGGACCCGTCGCCCGAGACGGCGAGCACCCGCCGCCCCGTGCCCAGCGCCCCGCCGAGGCCGGCCGGGAACCCGTAGCCGAGCCCGCCGGCACCCTGCGCGGAGTGGAACTGGCCGGTCCGCGCGTCCCAGCACGACCAGCCCCAGTACGCGGCGATCGTCATGTCCCAGAACGTCTGTGCGTCATCGGGCACGGCGTCGCGGATCGCGGCCATGAACCCCCGCTCGAGGTCCAGGTCCTGACCGTCCAGCCGCTCGCGCACGGCGGCGAGGGTGCGCCGCACCGTCTCCTCCGCCCGCCCGTCCGGCTCCCGGGCGGGCAGCCGCTCGGCCAGCTGGGCGAGCGCGAGACGGGCGTCGGCCCGCACGCCCAGGGCCGGCCGGTTCGACTCGAGCACCCGTGGTTCGGCGTCGACCTGGATCAGCCTGCCGCGGGGTTCGAGGGTGAAGTAGTTGCTGGTCACCTCGCCGAGGGAGGAACCGACCACGAGCAGCACGTCGGCGTCCTCGAGCACCTCGGTGACGTACCGGTCCTCCACCCAGGACTGCAGGGACAGGGGGTGCTCCCACGGGAACGCTCCCTTGCCGCCGGGCGAACAGACCACCGGGGCACGCAGCGCCTCGGCCACGGTCAGCAGCTCGGCCTCCGCCCCGGCCCGGCGCACGCCGCCGCCGGCGACGATCACCGGCCGCTTCGCGTCCGCGAGCCAGTGCACGGCCTCGTCGACCAGTTCGGCCCGGGCCGGCTGCTCGAGCACCTCGGCGAGGGCGTCGTGCACCGGCGGGACGAACACCTCGTTGAGCAGCACGTCCTGCGGGATCTCGACCCACACCGGCCCGTGCGGCACGGTCAGCGCGTCGCTGAACGCGTCCTGGATCGCCGAGGGGATGCCCGAGGCGTGGTGCACGGTGCGCTGGCTCTTCGTGACGTTCGCGGCCGAGGCCTTCTGGTCGTCGAGCTGGTGCAGCATCCCCTTGCGGCGGGCGCCGAGCCCCTCGAGCGGGATCTGGCTCGCGATCACGATCATGGGCACGCCGGTCGCGTACGCCTCCTGCAGCCCGGCGAGCGCTGTCAGTGCGCCCGGGCCGGTGGAGAGGAACAGGACGCCCACCTCGTCCGTGGCCCGGGCGTACCCGTCCGCGGCGAAGGCGGCGTTGTTCTCCACCCGGGAGGAGACGAAGTCCAGGGTGGAGCGGCTGAGCGCGTCGAACAGGCCCAGCGCGTGCTGGCCCGGGATGCCGAACACGGTGCGCGCGCCGAGCGCCGTGAGCGTCTCGACGACGAGGTCTCCGCCGTTGCGGCGCGCCGCCGGGGCCGAGGTCGGGGTCACCGATTCAGTTGCCATAGGTGGTGCTCGCCTCTCCGTAGGCCGGGCCGCCGGGTGCCGCACCGGCACCGAGGGCCATCACGCTGATCAGGTCGTAGACGACGTGCGCGGCGGCAACGCCGGTGAGTTCCGCGTGGTCGTAGGGCGGGCTGACCTCGACGACGTCGGCGCCGACGAGGTTCAGTCCGCGCAGCCCGCGCAGGATCTCGAGCAGCTCGAGGCTGGTCATGCCGCCGGCCTCGGGGGTGCCGGTGCCCGGGGCGTGCGCGGGGTCGAGGACGTCGATGTCCACGGACACGTACAGCGGCCGGTCGCCGACGCGCTCGCGCAGCAGCGCGACGACGGCGTCGACCCCGAGCCGGAACACGTCGGCGCTGGTGACGATGCCGAAGCCGAAGCGGGCGTCGTCATCCAGGTCCGCCGTGCCGTAGAGCGGGCCGCGGGTGCCCACGTGGCAGAGCGCGTCGGTGTCGATGATGCCTTCCTCGAACGCGCGCCGGAACGGCGTGCCGTGGGTGTAGGCCGCGCCGAAGTAGGTGTCCCAGGTGTCGAGGTGGGCGTCGAAGTGCAGCAGGGCGACGGGGCCGTGCCGCCGGGCGTTCGCCCGCAGCAGCGGCAGGGCGATGGTGTGGTCCCCGCCGATGGTGACGACGCGAGCACCGTCAGCCATCAGCGCCGTGATGCCCTCGTCCACCGTCTGCAGCGCCGCCTCGATGTCGAACGGGTTGACGGCGAGGTCCCCGGCGTCGGCGACCTGCGCGGCGGCGAACGGCGAGACGTCCTGCGCCGGGTTGAACGGCCGCAGCAGCCGGGAGGACTCACGCACGTGGTTGGCGCCGAAGCGGGCGCCGGGCCGGTAGGACACGCCGGTGTCGAAGGGGACGCCGGCGACGACGATGTCGGCGCTGCCGGTGCCGCCGAGCAGCTCGTCCAGCCGCGGTAGCCGCGCGAAGGTCGCGGGTCCCGCGTAGCGCGGCACGAGGGCCGCGTTCACGGGCCCGACGTTGCCGTTCTCGATCACGCGTTCGGGGTTCATGCTGGTGCCTCCTGGCCGGTCGTCCCGTCGTGTCGTGGTGGCCGCCGGACCGTCGTTCGGGGGTGCCACTGGACGAGAAGTTGTGTCATGCGTAACAATCGTTGCATCTAGAGCGAATTCGCGCGAGTGATACCCGCCGGAAACACCGGAGTGTCATCGTGGGGACGCACGATCAGGGCACCGCCCGATCCGTCCCATCCGTCCGATCCACCCCGGGCCACCGTTCGGCCCGCCCCTCATCCGGAGCCCTCATGAACATCGCCATCGTCATCCTCTACCTGGTCGCCATGCTGGCGTTCGGGTTCTGGGGCCGCCGCCGTACCCGCACCAGCTCGGACTTCCTCGTCGCCGGCCGGCGCCTCGGTCCGTTCCTCTACACCGGCACCATGGCCGCCGTCGTCCTCGGCGGCGCGTCGACCGTCGGCGGCGTGGGCCTGGGCTACAAGTACGGCATCTCGGGCATGTGGCTCGTCGTCGCCATCGGCACCGGCGTGATCCTGCTCAGCCTCCTGTTCGCCCCGGCGATCCAGCGGCTGCGCGTCTACACCGTCTCGCAGATGCTCGAGCTGCGGTACGGCTCCCGGATCGCCACGCAGACCTCCTCGATCGTCATGCTCGCCTACACGGTGATGCTCTGCGCCACCTCCACCAGCGCGTACGCCACCATCTTCGTCGTCCTCTTCGGCTGGGACCGCTGGCTGGCCATCGCCGTCGGCGGCGTCGTCGTGCTGATCTACTCGACGATCGGCGGCATGTGGTCCATCACCCTGGCCGACCAGGTCCAGTTCGTCATCAAGACCATCGGCGTCTTCTTCCTCATGCTGCCCTTCGCCCTCAACGCCGCGGGCGGCTTCAGCGACATGTCGGCCCGGCTGGAGGCCTCGTTCTTCGCCTGGGACGGCGCGGGCGTGCAGTGGATCATCACCCAGTTCGTCGTCTACACGTTCGGCCTGCTGATCGGTCAGGACATCTGGCAGCGCGTCTTCACCGCCCGCACCCCGGGCGTCGCCCGCTGGGGCGGCACCACCGCCGGCATCTACTGCGTGCTCTACGGCGTCGCCGGCGCCCTGATCGGCATGGCCGCCAAGGTGGCCCTCGGCGAGATCAAGGTCCGCGACGACGTGTACGCCGAGGTGGCGCAGAACATCCTGCCGATCGGCATCGGCGGCATCGTGCTCGCCGCGGCCGTTGCCGCGATGATGTCCACCGCGTCCGGCGCCCTGATCGCCGCCGCGACGGTGGCCCGCACCGACGTCGTCCCCTTCGTGGCCAGCTGGTTCGGCAAGCGCGTCGACGTGGACACGACCGCCGATCCGGAGCACGACGTGCGCGGCAACCGCGCCTGGGTGCTCATCCTCGGCGTCGTCGCGATCGTGCTCGCGATCGTCGTGACCGAGGTCGTCGCGGCGTTGACCATCGCCTACGACATCCTCGTCGGCGGCCTGCTCGTGGCGATCCTCGGCGGCCTCGTGTTCCGTCGCGGCACCGGCACCGGCGCGGCCGTCTCGATGGTCGTCGGCACCGCGGTCACCCTGGGCACGATGATCGTGCTCGAGATCAACGCCGCGGCGCCGCTGGACGGTGTCTACGCGAACGAGCCGATCTACTACGGCCTGATCGCCTCGGCGCTCAGTTACGTGGTGGTCTCGCTGGTGACCCCGCGCACCCCGGACGCCATCCTCGCGACGTGGGACGAGCGGCGGGCCGGGCGGGGGTACTTCGACGCCGAGGCCGACCCGCGCACCGCGACGCTGCGGACGACGGTGCCCGCCGGCGCGGGTGCGAGCGTCACGACCGCCGTGGACGGCGAGCACCGGGCTCGGTAGCTCCGACGCTCCTCCGGCCCCGTCGGGACCGCGGCTCCTGCCGCGGATCCGGCGGGGCCTCGTCGCGCCCGGCGCAACCGTGAGCCGGCCGGGAGCGGCCCGCTCAGGTGGCGGCGGGAACCAGGGTGAAGGTGACGACCGCCTCGGCCTCGTCCGGGTTGTACCAGCTGTGCGGTTCCCGGCCCGGGAACGAGTAGGTGTCCCCCTCGGCCAGCTCGACCTGCCGATCCGTCAGCACGAGGACCAATCGCCCACGGATCACGTGGATGACGTCAAGGTCGCAGTCCACCGCGTAGAGCTCCGCCTCACCGCGGCCGTGCCCGACGATGGTCGCGTGCAGGATCTGCACCCGGCGCTCGGCCCGGTCGGTGAGCAGCACCTCGGCGATGCCCTCGCCGCCGAGGGAGATGCGGGGGGCGTCGGCGAGGCGCACGTGGTGGGTGCGCGGCGTCGTGAACAGATCGCCGACCGGGATGGAGAGCACCTGGCAGACCGTCACCAGGGAGCTGACGCTCGGCGAGGTGAGATCCCGTTCCACCCGGCTGAGGAAGCCCTTGGTCAGACCCGTCGCCGCCGCCACCTCCTCGATCGTCAGCCGCTGCCGCTGCCGCACCGCCCGCAACCGTGCCCCGATGAGCACGGGCGCGCTGCTCGGCGCCACCGGCAGTTTCTTCATCTCGTCCAACCCTTCGACGCGCCCATCGGCATGCTGGGGCCCGGTCGGAGCCGGGATGGCCTCAAGGTACACGGCGGCCGCCGAACCTCCCAGCCACGCGCCCGGCATGACGTCGGCCACAACACCGGCCGCGGACGGGAGCGCGCGCGTAGAATTCTGCGGTGCCGAAACCCGCTCCCCGCCCGTCCGCCGCCTCCCGCAGCGATCGGCTCCCGACCGAGCAGGCCACCGCGCGCGACGTCCGGCGCTGGCGCCGGTATCTGGCCGAGGAGCGGGCCGAGGGTGCGCTGTACCGGGACCTGGCCGCTCGCCGGCAGGGCGAGGAACGCGCCATCCTGCTCGGCCTCTCCAGCGCGGAGCAGCGGCACGCCGACCACTGGGCCACCCTGCTGGGCGACCGGGCGGGACACCGGGTGCGGCCGTCGCTGCGGTCCCGGCTGCTCGGCTTCCTCGCCCGCCACCTCGGGCTGGTCTTCGTCCTCGCGCTCGTGCAGAACGCCGAGGCGCGGTCCCCCTACGAGTCGGACAAGCACGCCACCGACACCATGGCCGCCGACGAGAAGGTCCACGGCGAGGTGGTCCGGGCGCTGGCCACGCGCGGTCGCGCCAAGCTCTCCGGTTCCTTCCGCGCCGCCGTCTTCGGGATGAACGACGGCCTGGTGTCCAACCTCGCGCTGATCATGGGCATCGGTGCGACGGGCGTCGGCAACGGCGTGATCCTCGCCACCGGCGTCGCCGGCCTGCTCGCTGGAGCGCTGTCCATGGCCGCGGGCGAGTACGTGTCCGTCAAGTCGCAGCGGGAGCTGCTGCTGGCGTCCCGGCCGACCCAGATCACCCTCGAGGCCGCCCCGTACCTCGACATCGACGCCAACGAGCTCGAGCTGGTCTACCGTGCCCGCGGGATGAGCGCCGAGGACGCGCGGCACCGCGCCGCCGAGCGGCTCGGTGCGCACGCCTGCGACTGCGACCCCTCGCGGTCCGCCCACCCGGCACACCTGCCGACGGAGGACCTGCAGGCTCTCGGTTCCGCGTGGTCCGCGGCCACGTCGTCGTTCTTCCTGTTCGGCACCGGCGCGCTGATCCCGATCCTGCCCTACCTCGCCGGCCTCTCGGGGCTGACCGCCCTGGTCGTCTCGGCGGTGCTCGTCGGCCTGGCGCTGCTGGTCACCGGGAGCATCACCGGCCTGCTCTCCGGGGCCTCGCCCCTGCTGCGGGGACTGCGGCAGCTGGGCATCGGCTACGGCGCGGCCCTGGTGACGTACCTGCTGGGCCTGCTCTTCGGCGCCGCCGGCGTCTGAGGCCGCTGCGCCGGTCCGGCGGCGCGTTCGCGGGTCGCCCCTGTTCGCCCAGCCTCGCCGGTCCGGTCGATTCCTCGCCGAGTGGACGGACGCTGCGTCACCGACCACCCCACCGCCGCACCTACCGCCCACTCGACGCGACACCCTCGCCGAGTGGACGAACGCTGCGTCACCGACCACCCCACGGCCGCACCCACCGCCCACTCGACGCATGCGGGTCGCCGCCATCGCGGCCCCACAGCCGCAGTGCCGTCCGGCAGCGGACCGGCGGACAGACATATCAGCGTACGGTGGACTTCTGTATCGATGCCCGTCGAGTCCGAGCGGAGTCCGGATGCCCTCGTCGCCGTCGGCCGGATCCATGGCCGAGCACGCGTACCGTGAACTGCGCGCCCGCATCATCGACCTGCGCCTGCCGCCCGGGACCGCCCTCGACGAGGACGGCCTCCGGGGCGAACTCGGCGTCGGCCGGACCCCGATGCGGGAGGCGGTCAAGCGTCTCGAGGCCGAGCGGATGGTGCAGGTCTACCCGCGCCGCGGCACCATCGTCACCGAGGTCAGCCTGCTCGACCTGCGCGCCATCTCCGACGCCCGCCGGGTGATGGAGGCCTACGCCGCCCGTACCGCGGCCGGTCGCCTCGGGGAGGCCGACCGGGCGCGCTTCGCCGACCTGCTCGAGCGGATCCCCGCCGCGGCGCAGGTGCCGCCCGCGCAGGCGATGGCGTTCGACCGGGAGGTGCACCAGGTGATCTGGGCCGTGATGCGCAACCCCTACCTCGAGGACACCCTCGGCCACTACTTCGACGTCGCCCTGCGGCTCTGGAACTACGTCCTGGACCGGATCCCGCCGATGCACGCGAACGTCGCCGAGCACGCGGACCTGCTGCACGCCATCCTCGACGGCGACGGCGAGACCGCCGGCCGGCTCGCCGAGGAGCACGTCACGCACTTCGAGACCCTGGTGCGCGCCTCGCTCTGAAAGGGCCTGCCCTCAGCCGCGCACCCGCTCCCCCGCCGGGTCCACGAGCGGCTCCGCGGCGACGGTCGCGGCCACGGGCCGCCCGAAGTACTCGATGGTCACCGGGTCGCCCACGTCCAGCCCGGCCGGCAGCCAGGCGTAGGCCACCGGCCGCCCGACGGTGAAGCCGAACGCGGCGCTGGTCACGTACCCGGCCGGCCGGTCCCCGACCAGCACGGGCTCCTTCCCCAGCGGCACGCTCAGCCCGTCGTCGACCGTCAGGCACGTGAGCCGGCACGGGTCGGACCGATGCGCTGCGGCCGCCCGGCCCACGTAGTCCACCGTCGTGGTGGGACTGAGCGCGAAACCGAGACCGGCCGCCTCCGGGCCGTGCTCGGTGGTCATGTCCGTGCCCCACGAGCGGTACCCCTTTTCCAGGCGCAGCGCGTTGAACGCCGCGCGGCCGGCGGCGACGACGCCGTACGGCCGGCCCGCCTCCCACAGCGCGTCCCACAGGGCCGGCCCGTCCTCGGCCGCCGCGTACAGCTCCCACCCGAGCTCCCCGACGTAGGACAGGCGCAGTGCCCGGACCCGGATACCGGCGATCTCGATGGTCGCGCCGCGGAAGTACCGCATGCCCTCGTTCGTCAGATCGGCGTCGGTCAGACGGGACAGCGCCGCGCGGGCGTTCGGACCCCAGAAGCCGATGCAGCAGGTCGTGTCGGTGGTGTCGGTGACCGTCACCGGCGCACCGCCGGCGGCCAGGGCTTCGGCCGCGGCCTTGACCAGCAGGTCGACGTCGATGCCGCCGTTGGCGCCCACCTGGAACAGCTCGTCCTCGATCCGGGCGACGGTCAGGTCGGAGCGGATGCCGCCGGCGACGTCGAGCGCCAGGCAGTAGGTGACCGCGCCGACGGGCTTGTCCAGCTTGCCGCTGGTCAGGTGCTGCAGCAGGGGCAGCGCGCCCGGCCCGGCCACCTCGACCCGCTTCAGGGGGGTCATGTCGTACATCGCGAGCGACGTGCGGGTCGCGTGGGCCTCCGCCGCGGCGATCGGCGAGTGGAAGCGCGCCGCCCACGGGTCCCGCGCCCGCGGCGCCCACGCCGCCGGGAGGGCGTCGACGAGGGGGGCGTTGGCCTCGTACCAGTGCGGCCGTTCCCAGCCGCCCGCCTCGAGGAAGAAAGCGCCGAGCTCCACCTGGCGGGGGTGGAACGGGGACAGGCGCAGGTCGCGCGGGGAGAGCCGGGGCTGCAGGGGGTGGATGATGTCGTACACCTCGACGAAGTTCTGCGCCGAGGTCTCCCGCACGTACGCGGGGTCCCGCTGAACCGACTCGAACCGGGCGAGGTCCAGTTCGTGCAGGTCGATCTCCGGGTGCTCGTCGACGAGCAGCTGCGCGACCGAGCGGGCGACGCCGGCCGAGTGGGTCACCCACACGGCCTCGGCCACCCAGAAGCCGCGCACCTGCGCCGACTCCCCCACCAGCGACCCTCCGTCGGGCGTGAACGAGAAGATGCCGTTGAACCCGTCCGCCACCTCGGCCCCGCCCAGGGCGGGCAGCAGCTGCACGCTCTCCTTCCACGACGGCTCGAAGTCCTCGGGGGTGAAGTCCAGCCGGGACGGCATCGCCCGGGGGGTGACGGCGGCGGGGTCGGTGCGGGCGATGTCCGCCGGGTCCACGGGCATCGGCCGGTGCGCGTAGCTGCCGATGCCGAGGCGATCCCCGAGCTGCCGGTAGTAGAGGTCGCGGTCCTGGTGCCGCAGCATCGGCAGCGCGGCGTCCACGCCGGTGGGCCGCGCCACCGCGGCCAGTTCCGGCAACGCCGTCGTGGTGGCGTACTGGTGCGCCATGGGCAGCAGCGGGACGTCGACGCCGGCGAGGTCGCCGACCTGCGGTCCCCAGAAGCCGGCGCAGGAGACGACCACGTCGGCGCCGAGGGTGTCCTCGGCGGCTCCGGGCCCCGCCTCACGGGATGACACCCGTACGCCGCGCACCCGGCCGTCCCGCACGTCGACGCCGGTCACCCGGGTCCCGCCGACGAACCGGACGCCGCGGGCGCCGGCCCGGGTGATCAGGGCGTCGACCGCCCGCACCGCCGACGCGAGCCCGTCCGAGGGGATGTGCAGGGCGCCGAGCACCCGGTCCGCGTCGAGCAGGGGGAACCGGCGCGCGGCCTCCGCCGGGTCCACGAGGGCGGCCTCGATGCCCCAGGACCGGCTCCAGCCGAGCTTGCGGTGCAGCTCGGCCAGCCGCTCGGGCGTGGTGGCGACCTCGATGCCGCCGACCGGGGTGAACGCGTCCAGCTCGGTCAGTTTCTCCACGGTGTAGGCGGCGAGCTTCGTCATGGTCCGCGACGTGTTGATCTGGAAGACGAGGCCCGGGGCGTGCGAGGTGGACCCGCCCGTCAGTGGCAGCGGCCCCTGGTCGACGACGGTCACGTCGGTCCAGCCGCGGGCGGCCAGCTCGTCGGCCAGGTTGGCCCCGACGATGCCCGCGCCGATGATGACGACCCGCTTCCCGCGCGCGGGGGCGCCGCCCGGACTCATCGCGATCCCTCCACCGGATCGAGACCGGCGAGCCGCTCCAGGACCCAGTCGTGGAAGGCGCCGATGTGGTGCTCGCTCGGCACGAGGACCCCGCCCTGCGCGTAGATCCGCGAGCCCATCGCCGGCTGACAGCGCTCGCACGCGTCGAAGTCCTGCTGGTTGACCCGGTGGAACAGCTCGACGGAGGCGGCCAGGTCCTTCCCGGACTCGACGACCGACGGGAGGTACAGCCAGTCGCACTCGACGACGGTGTGGTCGACGGCGAGCGGGAACATCCGGTGGATGATGACGTGGTCGGGCACGAGGTTGACGAACACCGTCGGCTTGATGGTGACGGCGTAGTACCGCCGGTCGTGGTCGTCGTCGACCCCGGGCAGCTTGTCGACGCCCGCCGACCCGTCGATGGTGAACCCCTGCACGTCGCCGCCGAACTCGGCGCCGTGGCCGACGAAGTACTGCGCGGCCAGCCCGTCGGCGAACTCCGGGAGCACCTCGGTCAGCTCCGGGTGGATGGTGGCGCAGTGGTAGCACTCCATGAAGTTCTCGATGATGAGCTTCCAGTTGGCCGCCACGTCGTAGACGATGCGCCGGCCCAGGCTCAGGTGCGCGATGTCGTAGCCGTCGATGGCGTGCGCGTCGCCGAGCCGCTCCTCGATGGCGCCGACGACGTCCTCCTCGAACGACGGCGGCTCCTCGGCCAGGCAGAGCCACACGTACCCGAGGTATTCCCGGACGGCCACGTGCACCAGCCCGTACACCTGCCGGTCGATGTCGGGCATCTTCGTCAGGTTCGGCGCGGCGATCAGCTTGCCGTCCAGGTCGTAGGTCCACGCGTGATACGGGCACTGGAACGCCCGGGTCGTCTCACCGGACTCCTCCATACAGAGCTTGACCCCGCGGTGCCGGCAGATGTTGTAGTACGCCCGCAGCTCCATCCTCCGGTTGCGGGTGACGATGACGGACTCCCGGCCGATGGTCACGGTCCGCCAGGCGCCCGGCTTGTCCAGGTCGTCGGCGCGGACGGCGCAGAACCACATCCGTTCGAGGATGCGGTCCTGCTCCGCGGCGAAGACGGCCGGATCCACGTACGTGTGGCCCGGCAGCGTGGGGATGAGGCTCTCGGAGATCCGGGCCAGGGGGTTCATGCGGTCCTCCACGGGGGTGAGGGTGGGGATGGGGTGGCGGGGAAGGGACACGGTCGCGGGCGCCGGGCGGAACGGACGCCGGAGCCGGCGGTGGGCGGGCTCAGGAGGCGAGCGCGGTGCCCGTGCCGGCGACGACGTTGCTGGTGGTCGCGGCGGCCCGGCTCGCCGGGTCGGCGGTGGGACCGGCGCCGAGGGCGCGTCGAGCCCGGGTGAACAGCTTGGGCTGATTGACCCCGAGCACGGCCACGGGTTCGCCGGCGCGGTAGTACCGGGCGAGGAAGGAGCGGTCGGCGAGACCGCCCTCCTCGATGCGCAGCTCGTCGTGCCCGGCGACGACGCCGGCGACCTGCAGCCGCAGATCGTACTGATCGGACCAGAAGTAGGGGGCCCGCGCGCTGCGGCCGGGCGCGGCGAGCAGCACGTCGGCGACGACGCCGGCCCGCTCGACGGCGCCGGTCCAGTGCTCCAGCCGGTGGTGGACGCCGCGGTACCCGTCCCACCAGGCGGCGCAGTCGCCCACGGCGACGACGCCGGGCGCGACGCCGGCCTCCATCTCGTCTCGGGCGCCGGCGACGGCGCCACCACCGCGCCCGTGCAGAGCCCGGCCGGTCGCGTCGCAGAGCACACCGCCGTCCGCCGCGAGCCGCAGCCCCGAGCCCGCCAGCCACCCGGTGGCCGCCCGCGACCCGATGCCGACGACGACCACGTCGGCGGGCAGCACGGTGCCGTCGGCGAGCCGGAGCGCGGTGGCGGTCGTGCCTCCGGCGTCCCGGTCGACGTCCACGACGCGCGTCGGCGCGATCACCCGCACCCCGTGCGCACGGTGCTCCGCGGCGAGGAAGTCCCCGATCGGCGCCCCGAGCTGCCGCCGCAACGGCACCGCGTCCTGGGCGAGGAGCGTGACGTCGGCGCCGAGGGCGACCGCGCTCGCGGCGATCTCCGTGCCGATGAACCCGGCCCCGACGATCACGAGCCGGCGGCCGGGGCCCAGGTCCGCGCGCAGCCGCTCGGCGTCGGTCACGGTGCGCAGAGTGTGCACGGTGGGCCCGACCGGCACGAGCGGGTGCGGCACGGCATCGGCTCCGGTCGCCAGGACCACGCCGTCGGCGGCGATCGTGCGCCCGTCGGCCAGCCCCACCCGGCGGGACCGGGCATCGAGGGAGGTGGCCGGGGCGCCGAGCAGCCACCGCGCGTCCAGGTCGTCGTCCGTCTCGAGGGCGAGGTCCGCCGTCGAGCAGCTCCCCCGCAGATAGTCCTTCGTCAGCGGGGGCCGGTCGTACGGTCGGTGCTGCTCCGCCCCGACGACGGTCAGGTCCCCGGCGAACCCCCCGGCCCGCAGGGCGCGGGCGGCGCTCAGGCCCGCCAGGGAGGCTCCCACGATGATGATCGAGTGCAAACGCCCTACCTTCGCGCCGCTGGTGACCGGAATCGACGAGAACGACCGTCGAGGTCGCCGGCTGCCGATGCGGTCCAGCGTGCCGGTGAGCGCCGGAGGGTGTCAAGCATTCGGGACAAGTAAAATTGATGTTTCCGCGATCTTGTATATCTGTCATCTCGCCCTTACACGGCAGGGGTTGACGGTGCCTTCCCCGGGCGCGGATGCTGGACGGACCACCGGGCGTCCGTCCGCGCCGGGGAAAGGGAGTCATCGTGCACCGTGCCTGCCCACTGGACGACCTTCCCCCGGGCGAGTCGCTGCGGCTGGAGACCGACCCACCCATCGCCGTGTTCCGGACCGACGACGGCGAGGTCTTCGCCATCGACGACACCTGCACCCACCAGGACGCGTCGCTGGCGGACGGCTGGCTGGAGGGATGCGAGGTCGAGTGCCCGCTGCACGCGTCCCGGTTCGATCTGCGCACCGGTGAGGTCGACGCGCCTCCCGCGAAACGCCCCGTCCGCACCCACCGCGTCGAGGTGGTGGACGGCGTCGTGATGGTCGAGGAGTCAGCGGAGGCACCCAATCTTCCCCCCGGATTGAGCCGCTGAGACCCCCGGGGCGTAACGTCGAACGACGTCACGAAACCGAGAAGCACGGGTGAGGTCGGTGTCGCAGGCCCCGCCCCGGAGAGGAAACCTCCATGAGTATCGACCACGACAAGACGACGTCACCGCCCGGTGACGCCCCGCCGGACGACATCCCCCCGGTTCTGCAGGACAGTTCCGAGGCGGGCGCCGAGCAGGAGACGGATCTGCTCGACTCCCTGCGGCAGACGCGCCGCGACGCGCGCCGCGGCTTCGCCAACGGGGAGGAGGTGGGCCGGCTCGATCCGTGGATCATCGGGATCGTCGGCGCCATCGTCCTCGGGCTGGTCGTCTGGGGCTTCCTGAGCCCGACGAGCCTGTCCACCGTCGCCTCGGGCGCGCTGACCTGGGTGCTCGACTCGGCCGGCTGGCTTTATGTGCTGGTGGCCTCCCTGTTCGTCGTCTTCGTCCTGTGGCTGGCACTGGGCCGGTACGGCCGGATCCCGCTGGGCCGGGACGGCGAGGCGCCGGAGTTCCGGACCGGGTCCTGGATCTCCATGATGTTCGCCTGCGGCATGGGCATCGGCCTGATGTTCTTCGGCGTGGCCGAGCCGCTGACCCACTTCGTCACGCCCCCGCCGGGCACCGTCGACGGGCAGACCCCCGAAGCGATCCAGACCGCAATGGCCACGTCCCTGTTCCACTGGACGCTGCACCCGTGGGCGATCTACGCCGTCGTCGGCATCGCCATCGCGTACAGCACGTTCCGGCTCGGCCGGAAGAACCTGCTCTCGGAGGCCTTCGTGCCGCTGTTCGGCCGCCGCGGCGTCGACGGCTGGGGCGGCAAGGTCATCAACATGCTCGCGATCTTCGCGACCCTGTTCGGGTCGGCCGCCTCCCTGGGCCTGGGCGCCCTGCAGATCGGTGCCGGCCTGCAGTTCAACGGCGTGATCGGCGAGAGCGCCACCCCGGTGCTCGTGCTCATCATCGCCCTGCTGACCGCCGCCTTCGTGGCGTCCGCGGTGTCCGGCATCGAGCGCGGCATCCAGTGGCTGGCCAACACCAACTCGGTGCTGGCCGTCATCCTGGCGGTCTTCATCTTCGTGGTGGGCCCGACGATGTTCATCCTCAACCTCATCCCCGCGGCGGTCGGCGACTACTTCAGGGATCTGGCCGAGATGGCGTCGCGGACCTCCGCCACCGGGGGCGACGGGATGGCCGCCTGGCTCTCGGGCTGGACCATCTTCTACTGGGCGTGGTGGATCTCGTGGACGCCCTTCGTCGGGCTGTTCATCGCCCGCATCAGCCGGGGCCGCACCATCCGGCAGTTCGTCACCGGGGTGCTGCTCGTGCCGTCGGTGATCTCGGTGATCTGGTTCGCGATCTTCGGCGGAACGGCGATCTTCCAGCTGCAGCAGAACCCCGACGGCGGTCTGGCCGAGGCGATCAGCGATTCCAGTTCGACGATCTACGTGATGTTCCAGAACCTCAACCTGCAGCCCTGGCTGCTCGGGGCCCTGGTGGTCCTCGCGATGATCCTGACCGCGATCTTCTTCGTCACGGGTGCGGATTCCGCGTCGATCGTCATGGGGTCGCTGTCCTCCAACGGCACCATGGAACCGAAGAAGCCGCTCGTCGTGTTCTGGGGCGTGCTGATGGGCGCCGTCGCGGCGGTCATGCTGCTGGCCGGCGGGGACAAGCCCGACGAGGCCCTGACCGGTCTGCAGAACATCACGATCGTGTCCTCGTTGCCCTTCGTGATCGTGATGATCCTGCTCTGCGTGGCGTTGGTGAAGGATCTGCAGAAGGACCCGATCTGGCTGCGCCGGCAGCTCTCCGAGTCGATCATGCGGCGGACGATCCGCGATGCGGTCGAGGAGCACGGACACCAGAAGTTCGACCTGGTGACCCGCCGGTCGGATTCGCCGGACACGGGGTCGATCCCGGCGGTCGACGCCACCGCCGGGGGCGAGCCGATCTATGCCGCCGGCAACGGGCGGCGGTTCCGGTTCCCCTGGCAGCGGGACTGAGCGCGCGGCCCTGCTGTCCTGGCGCGACGACTGTCTTGTCCCGACGACGGAGGGCGGTCACCCCGCGGGGTGACCGCCCTCCGTCGTCGGGACGGCGCCGCCTCAGACCCGCGCGCGCCGGAAGCCGGCCCCGTGGTGGTCGGCGGGCAGCGCGGGACCGGCGCCGGAGAGCGTCTCGCGCAGCGTCGCCCCGGCACGCGCCGGCTCCAGCAGGCCGCGGCGGAACAGCTCCGGGCTGACCCGGCGCACGAAGGATTCCGTGTCCGCGGGCCGGACCGCCGAGATGACGTTGAACCCGTCGACGTCGGCCTCCGCGACCCACCGCTCCAGTTCGTCGGCCACCGTGGCGCCGGACCCGGTGAGAACCGGGCCGCGGCCACCGATCCCGACGAACTCGGCGAGCCGGCGCGGGGTCCAGCGGGCGCCCTCGTCCAGCGTCGTGAAGGCGGCGAGCGCGGACTGGTTGGCGTCGGTGACGGCATGCGTCAGCGGGGCGTCCGGGTCGGCCGTCGACAGGTCGACCCCGGTCCAGCCGGCGAAGAGCGCCAGCGCGGCGTCGACGTCCACCCAGGGCCGGTAGCTCTCCAGCCGCTCCCGGGCGGCCTCGTCGGTGCGGTCGGCCACCACGGTGACGCCGGCGAGGATCTTCACCGCGCGGGGATCCCGGCCCGCGTCGGCGACCTCCCGCCGGATGGTGCGCACCCACCGGGCCACCACCTCCGGGGTGTGCCCGATGAGGAAGATCGCCTCCGCGTGCCGCGCGGCGAACCGCTGCCCGCGGGAGGCCCCGGCCTGGAAGAGGAACGGCGTGCGCTGCGGTGAGGGCTCCACCAGCGCCGGTCCCGGGACCGTGAACGCCTCGCCGTGGTGTCCGGCGCCGTGCACGCCCGCCGGGTCGGTGTAGACCCCGGCCTCGCGGTCGCGGCGAATCGCGCCGTCGTCGAAGCTGCCCTCCCACAGCCGGTAGAGCACGTCGAGGTACTCCTCGGCCCGCTCGTACCGCGCGTCGTGACCCAGCTGCCGGTCCAGCCCCAGGTTCCGGGCCGCCGAGTCCTGGTAGGAGGTGACGATGTTCCAGGCCAGCCGGCCGCGGGTCACGTGGTCCAGGGTGCTCAGGCGCCGCGCCAGCAGGTACGGATGCTCATAGCCGGTCGACGCGGTGACGCCGAAGCCGAGCCGCGTGGTGGCCTGGGCGAGAGCGGGTACCAGCACGGTCGGGTCGAGCAGCGGGAACTGCACGCCCCCGCGGACGGCCTCCTCGGCGCTGTCCCGGTACACGTCGTACTGACCGAGCACGTCGGCGAAGAACAGGTTGTGGAAGCCGCCCTGCTCCAGGGTCCGGGCCAGCTGCACCCAGTAGTCGATGTCGGTGTATTCGGCGCTGCGGTCCTCCGGGTGGCGCCACAGGCCGGGGCTCTGGTGCACCGGGGTCGGCATGTCGAAGGCGCTGAGCAGGATCGGGCGGCGCGCGCCCCTGGTCGGATCAGACACGGCTGTATCCCTTCGTCTCGGAGGCGGCCGCCGGGACGGCCGCCGCGTCGGTCGGAGCGTCGGCGTCCGGCGCCGTCCCGGCGCGGCGGGCGTCGCCGACCGGGTCCGCGGCGGCGGCCGCCGAGATCACGCTGGCCACGGCCAGTACGGTGATGTACACGCAGATCAGCCAGGGGGCATTGCCGCCGAGGGCCAGCAGTCCCGCCGCGATGAAGGGCGTCAGCCCGCCGGAGAGGATGGTGCCGACCTGGTAGCCGAGGCTGACGCCGCTGTAGCGCACGTGGACGGGGAACTGCTCGGCGAACCAGGCCGCCTGCGGGCCGTAGATCGCGTCGTGCAGGCCGTTCATCAGCAGGACGTACACCAGCGGCAGCAGGGCGAGCGGCCCGCCGTCCAGGAACACGAAGTAGGGCCACACCAGCACGCCGGCCAGGACGGCGGAGACCAGGCTGATGCGGCGTCGTCCCCAGCGGTCCGACAGCCAGCCCCAGAACGGCCCCGAGAGCAGGCCCAGCGCCGAGCAGATCAGCACCGCGGCGAGCACGCTGCCGGGGTCGCCGCGCTTCGCGGTCACGTAGGTCAGCGTGTAGACGGTGAGGATCGAGTAGATCGCCGGCTGCACGAGGCGCTGGCCGATGGTGACGAGCACGCCCCGGGGGTGGTGGCGCAGCACCTCTCGGACCGGGGCGTGGGCCGTCTGCTCGGTCTCGCGCAGCCGGGTGAACTCGGCGGCGTCGCGCACGCCCAGCCGGATCCACAGGCCGATGCCGACCAGCAGCGCGCTGGCGAGGAACGGCAGCCGCCAGCCCCACGCGAGGAACGCCTCCTCGCCGAGGCCGGCGCGCGCACCGGCGAACGCCGACGTCGCCAGCAGCATCCCGGCGGCGGAGCCGATCTGGGTGAAGCTGCCGAAGAAGCCGCGGTGGGCCGCCGGCGCGTGCTCGACCGAAAGCAGGGCGGAGCCGCCCCACTCGGCACCGGCGGACAGGCCCTGGGCCAGGCGCAGGACGACCAGGGCGACCACCGAGAACCAGCCGCCGACGGAGAACGTGGGCAGCAGCCCGATGCCGGTGGTGGCGACGCCCATGGTCAGCAGCGAGATGACCAGCAGGGACTTGCGGCCGATCCGGTCGCCCAGGTGCCCGGCGACGATTCCCCCGAGCGGCCGGGCGACGAAGGCGATCGCGAAGGTCGCGAAGGAGGCGAGGATGCCGCCCAGGGACGAGCCCTGGGGGAAGAACTGGGTGCTGAAGATCAGCGCCGCGGCCGTGCCGTAGAGATAGAAGTCGTACCACTCGATGGTGGTGCCGACGAATGCCGAACCGAGCACGCGCTTGCGGGTGAGCGCGCTCCTGCTGGCCTGGAACATGGGTTCCCCCTCGGGGATCCGGGCGCACCCGAGGGCCGCCGTCCTTGCCCACGGCAATGGCGCGCGGGCCGAATCGTCACCTGGGGCACCCCGCGACAGCGGCGAGGGTTGCCGTCCAGCCGGCCAGGGCCACGGGGCTGGAACTCATGATTCTTCGGACCACGCTAGACGGGCACCGGGCCTGCCCGCGAGCGCTCGGGTTCACGTTTCGTCATCCGCCCGGAGGTGCGCGACAGTGCCCCCGGGAACGACGACGGCCCGCCCCCGGCAGAACCGGGGACGGGCCGTGCGGTGTCGCTCGAGACGGCGGATCAGCCGGGGTAGACCTCGCGCAGCAGCGCGGCGGTCTCGGACGGGGTCTTCCCGACCTTGACGCCGGCCGCCTCGAGGGCCTCCTTCTTCGCCTGGGCGGTGCCCGCGGAGCCCGAGACGATGGCGCCGGCGTGACCCATCGTCTTGCCCTCGGGGGCGGTGAAGCCGGCGACGTACCCGACGACCGGCTTGGTCACGTTGGCCTTGATGTACTCGGCGGCCCGCTCCTCGGCGTCGCCGCCGATCTCGCCGATCATCACGATGGCCCTGGTCTCCGGGTCCGCCTCGAACGCGGCGAGGGCGTCGATGTGGGTGGTGCCCACGATCGGGTCGCCGCCGATGCCGATGGCGGTGGAGAAGCCGAGGTCACGCAGCTCGTACATCATCTGGTAGGTCAGGGTGCCGGACTTGGAGACCAGCCCGACGCCGCCCTTGCCGGTGATGTTCGCCGGGGTGATGCCGGCCAGCGCCTCACCCGGGGTGATGATGCCGGGGCAGTTCGGCCCGATGATCCGGGTGCGCTGCTGGCCGTTCTCGTCCGTCGTGGCCTGGGCGTGCGCCCAGAACTCGGCGGAGTCCTGCACGGGCACGCCCTCGGTGATGACCACCGCGAGGCCGATGCCGGCGTCGATGGCCTCCATGACGGCGTCCTTGGTGAAGGCGGGCGGGACGAAGAGGACCGACGTGTTGGCCCCGGTCTTCTCCATGGCCTCGGCGACGGAGCCGAAGACGGGCAGCTCGACGGCGTTGCCGTCCTTGTCGGTGTGGCTGACGGTGGTGCCGGCCTTGCGGGCGTTGACCCCGCCGACGACGTTGGTGCCGGCCTTGAGCATCAGCGCGGTGTGCTTGGTGCCCTCGCCGCCGGTGATGCCCTGGACGATGACCGTGGAATCGGAGTTCAGAAAGATCGACATGGTGGTTGTTCTCGTCCCTTACTTCGCTGCGAGCTCGGCGGCCTTGTCGGCGCCCTCGTCCATGGTGGCGGCCTGGGTGACCATCGGGTGGGCGGCGTCGTCGAGGATCTTCCGGCCCTCGTCGACCTTGTTGCCGTCCAGGCGGACGACGAGCGGCTTGGTGGCCTCGTCGCCGAGGATCTGCAGCGCCTTGACGATGCCGTTGGCCACGGCGTCGCACGCGGTGATGCCGCCGAAGACGTTGACGAACACGCTCTTGACCTGCGGGTCACCCAGGATGACGTCCAGGCCCGCGGCCATCACCTCGGCCGAGGCGCCGCCGCCGATGTCGAGGAAGTTGGCCGGCTTGACGCCCGCGTGCTTCTCGCCGGCGTAGGCGACGACGTCGAGGGTGGACATGACCAGACCGGCGCCGTTGCCGATGATGCCGACCTCGCCGTCGAGCTTGACGTAGTTCAGGTCGGCGGCCTTGGCCTTGGCCTCCAGCGGGTCCGCGGCGGCCTTGTCCTCGAGGGCCTCGTGCTCCGGGTGGCGGAAGGAGGCGTTCTCGTCGAGGGAGACCTTGCCGTCCAGGGCCAGGATCTTGCCGTCGCCGGTCTTGACCAGCGGGTTCACCTCGACGAGGGTCGCGTCCTCCTCGGTGAAGACGGTCCACAGCGTGGTGATGGTGGCGATCACCTGGTCGCGGATGTCGGCGGCGAAACCGGCGGCGTCGACGATCTCGGCGGCCTTGGCGTCGTCGATGCCGACCGCGGGGTCCACGGCGATGCGGGCGAGGGCCTCGGGCCGCTCCACGGCGAGCTGCTCGATCTCCATGCCGCCCTCGACGGAGCACATGGCCAGGTAGTTGCGGTTCGCGCGGTCCAGCAGCACGGAGAAGTAGAACTCCTCGGCGATGTCGGCGCCCTGCGCGATCATGACCCGCTTGACCTCGTGGCCCTTGATGTCCATGCCGAGGATCTGCTCCGCGTAGGACCGGGCCTCGTCGGCGGTCTTGGCGACCTTGACGCCGCCGGCCTTGCCGCGGCCACCCACCTTCACCTGCGCCTTGACGACGGTGACCCCGCCGATCTTCTCTGCGGCCGCCTGAGCCTCGTCTGCGGTCTGCGCCACGATCCCGGCCAGCACGGGAACCCCGTGTGCCTCGAAGAGATCGCGCGCCTGGTATTCAAACAGGTCCACGGAAAGTGTCCTTCTACGTCGAAGTCGTCTGCGGTCCGGACCGGTCACCTGCACGAAGCTGGGCGGAATGCGCCCCCGGCGACCGGGGCGGTGGAGCGGTCGAGCTCGGGTGCTCCGTCGGTCAGTGTATCGCCCGGGCAGGGACGGCCCCGCTCGATGACGAGGCGCCGTGATCCGACTCACACGCCGGCGTCGACGCCGTCGTCCGCCGGACTCACCCCACCTTGGTCAGCGGGGCGTAGCGCAGGAGCAGCCGCTTCTCCCCCATGCTGAAGGCGACCTTCGCAACGCTCTTGTCCCCGGCACCCTCGACGCTGACGACGGTGCCCGCCCCGAACGTGGTGTGCTGCACCCGGTCCCCCGGGGTCAGGTGCGGGACCTCCTTGGCGGGCTGCACGCGGCCGACGGCGACGGCGCGCGGGGTCCCGACACCCCCGGCGGCGGACCGGGAAGCACCCCCGCGGGACGTGCCGGCGCCCCACCAGGACCCGGCCTTCTCGGCGCCGTCCCACGTGGTCGCGGCCAGCCGCTGCGCGTTCGTGGTGGAGCCCTGCCGCTTCCAGTCGATCAGGTCGGCGGGCACCTCCTCGAGGAACTGGCTGGCCGGGAAGTACTGGGTCTGGCCCCACAGGCTGCGGTACTCGGCGCGGGTGAGGTACAGCCGCCGCCGGGCGCGGGTGAGCCCCACGTAGGCGAGCCGGCGCTCCTCGGCCAGCTCGGCGGGGTCGGTCATGGACCGCTGGTGCGGGAACACGCCGTGCTCCAGCCCGGTGAGGAACACGACGGGGAACTCGAGGCCCTTGGCGGTGTGCAGGGTCATCAGGGTGACGACGCCGAGCCGCTTGGCCTCGGCGACCTCGGCCTCCACCGAGTCCGGGGAGGAGGGGATCTGGTCCGCGTCGGCGACGAGGGAGACCTGCTCGAGGAACTGGGCGAGCGTGCCCTCGGGGTTCTCCTGCTCGTACTCGCGCACGACGGCGAGCAGCTCGGCCAGGTTCTCCACCCGGGACTCGTCCTGCGGGTCCTGGCTGCGGCGCAGCGACTCGAGGTACCCGGTCTGCTCCAAGATCGCCTCCAGCGCCGCGGACGCCCCGGCCGTGGCGGCGACCTCGCTCAGGTCGTCGAGCAGCTGGACGAACTCGGCGACGAGCTTCGCCCCGCGGGTGGCCATGGCCGGGGCCTCGTCGGCCCGGCGCAGGGCGGCCATGAAGGAGATCCGCTCCCGTTCGGCCAGGGCCGCCACGGCGCCCTCGGCCCGGTCACCGATGCCCCGCTTGGGCTCGTTGAGGATGCGGCGGAGGTTGACGTCGTCATCCGGGTTGACGAGCACGCGCAGGTACGCGAGGGCGTCCTTGATCTCCTTGCGCTCGTAGAACCGGGTGCCGCCGACCACCTTGTACGGCAGGCCCACCCGCATGAGGATCTCCTCGATCGAGCGGGACTGGGCGTTGGTGCGGTAGAAGATCGCGACGTCGCCGGGCCGGAGGCCTTCCTCGTCCTGGAGGCGGTCGATCTCGGTGGCGATGAAGCGGGCCTCCTCGTGCTCGTTCTCGCCGGCGTAGCCGATGATCCGGGGGCCGGCGCCCTCGGCGGTCCACAGCCGCTTCTCCGGCCGGTCCGGGTTGCGGGCGATCACGGCGTTCGCGGCCGAGAGGATCGTCTGGGTCGAGCGGTAGTTCTGCTCCAGCAGGATGGTGCGCGCCTGCGGGTAGTCCTGCTCGAAGTCGACGATGTTCCGCACGTCGGCGCCGCGGAAGGCGTAGATGGACTGGTCGGAGTCGCCGACGACGGTCAGCTCCCCCGCCTCGTCGCCCTCCCCCACGAGTTCGCGCACCAGCGCGTACTGGGCGTGGTTGGTGTCCTGGTACTCGTCGATGAGGATGTGCCGGAAGCGGCGCCGGTAGGACTGCGCGACCGCCGGGAACGCGCGCAGCAGGTACACCGTCTGGGCGATCAGGTCGTCGAAGTCCATCGCGTTCGCCTGGCGCAGCCGCTGCGTGTAGCCGCGGTAGACCTCGGCGACGGCGGACTCCATGGGGTTGGTCGTGTCGGCCCGGCCGGCGAACTCCTCGTCGTCGACCAGCTCGTTCTTCAGCGCGGAGATGCGGTGCTGGATGGAACGCGGCGGGAACCGCTTGGGGTCCAGGTCGAGGTTGCGGGCGACGAGCGTGATCAGCCGCAGCGAGTCCGCGGCGTCGTAGATCGAGAAGTTCGAGTTCAGCCCGACGGACGCGGCCTCCCGGCGCAGGATCCGCACACAGGAGGAGTGGAACGTGGAGATCCCCATCATCTTCGCCCGGCCACCGACCAGCTCCTCGACCCGGTCCCGCATCTCGGCGGCGGCCTTGTTGGTGAAGGTGATGGCGAGGATCTCGCCGGGGTGCGCCCGGTGGGTGGCCAGCAGGTAGGCGATCCGGTGGGTGAGCACCCGGGTCTTGCCGGAGCCGGCGCCCGCGACGATGAGCAGCGGACTGCCGGCGTGAGTGACCGCCTCCTCCTGCTGGGGGTTCAGTCCCTCCAGCAGGGCGCGGGCGCGGGGCGAGTCGCGTGGGTCGCGGGCACCGGACCGCCCGGGGTCGGCGTCGGGTCGCAGCACCGCGGGTCCGTGGTCGTCGTGATACCGGTCGCCGGCAGTGCCGTCGTCATGGCCGCCGCTGCGGGGTCGGCCGCCGCGCGAGCCGGCGACGGTCGTGCCGCCGCGCTCGGCGGCGGCGTCGCGGTGCGTGCCGGGGGTGAAGCTGTCGAAAAGGTAGTCCATCGCCTCTCCAGCTTAGGCGCGGGCACCGACAGGACCGGTCCGCACCACGGCGTGGTGTCCTCATCGGTGGGGATGAACATCGTCGGCTGACGCCGGTGGTGCCCCTGGCCGGAATCGAACCGACGGCCTGCCCTTTAGGAGAGGGCCGCTCTATCCTACTGAGCTACAGAGGCGCGCCCGGATGGGCGGATTCCAGTCTAGCCGTTCGCCGCGGGGCGGGTCCTCGACCCGGTGCGGCCCGGACGGCGACTTCCCGGGCCGGACTCTGGTCGCGGTCAGACTCACGCACTAGCGTGTCTGCCGGGGCCGACGGAACCACGGGGGTGATTCCACGATGTACGTGATCCGACAGACGACGGGCGACAAGCTCGGCGACGTGGCGGAGCTGGCGCGTCAACTGCGTGACGCGGCGGTGCTCGCGGGACCGCAGGACGAACAGGCCGCCGCGGTGTGCGCCGCGGTCGGTGCCGAACTCGACGCCATCCTGACCAACCGGCGCGACCAGGACCCGGTGTTCGAGGTCACCACCGTGCCCGGCCTCGGGACCGGCACGCGCGGCTGACCGCACGAGCCCTGGCTGACCGGCGCACCGTTCGCGCGGACAGTGTTCGCGCCGGTCAGGGTTCGCGCCGGTCAGTGCCGCCGGTCAGCGTTCGACGACGATGCCGTCCTCGTCGGCCCACACCGTGGCCCCGGGCCGGAAGGTCACGTCGCCGAAGGTGACCGGCACGTCCCGCTCCCCGGTCCCCTCCTTGGCGCTCTTGCGGGGGTTGCTGCCGAGTGCCTTGACGCCCAGCGGCAGCGTCGCGAGCGCGGCCCGGTCCCGGACGGGCCCGTGGATGATGACCCCGGCCCAGCCGTTCTGCACCGCGGACGCGGCGATCAGATCGCCCATCAGTGCCGTGTGCATCAAGCCGCCGCCGTCCACCACGAGCACCGCGCCGTCGCCGGGACCGGCCAGCACCGACTTGACCAGCGCGTTGTCGTGGCGACACCGCACCGTGCGGACGGGTCCGCTGAACCGGGTGCGGCCGCCCAGGTCGAGGAACGGCACGTCCACGGACTGCAGGTCCTCGCCCCGCTCGTCCCACAGGTCGGCGGTCGCCCGCGCGGTGGGGTCGGCGGCGGTGCGGTCGGTACCGGCGGGATCGGTCGGGGTCATGGCGGCGCCTCTCGTCGGTGCGGGTGTCAGGTGGCCAGCGCGGGTGCCTGGCCGGCGTCCCGGCTCGTGGCTCGGCGGTCCCCGTCGGCCTCCTGAGCGGTGTCCTGGTGCGCGAACTGGGTCGCGTGGAGTTCGGCGTAACGGCCGCCGGCGGCGAGCAGCTCGGTGTGGGTGCCGCGCTCGACGACCCGGCCACCCTCGATCACGAGGATCGCGTCCGCCGCGCGGATGGTCGAGAGCCGGTGGGCGATCACGAGCGCGGTGCGCCCCGCCAGGGCCTCCCCGAGGGCGGCCTGCACCGCGGCCTCGTTCGTGGAGTCCAGGGCGGAGGTCGCCTCGTCCAGGATCACCACGCGCGGGTGCGCCAACAGCAGCCGGGCGATGGTCATGCGTTGCCGTTCGCCGCCGGAGAGCCGGTAGCCGCGCTCCCCCACGACGGTGCTCAGCCCGTCGGGCAGAGCACGGATCACGGCCTCGAGCCGGGCCCGCCGCAGGGCGTCCCAGATCTGCACGTCGCTGGCGTCCGGCCGGGCGAGCGCGAGGTTCGCGCGCACGGTCTCGTGGAACAGGTGCCCGTCCTGGGTCACCATCCCGAGGGTGTCCCGCAGGGACGCGAAGGACACGTCCCGCACGTCCACCCCGCCGTAGGTGATGGCGCCGTCGGTCACGTCGTACAGGCGGGCCACCAGTTGCGCGATCGTCGACTTGCCGGCGCCGGAGGAGCCCACCAGCGCGACGGTCTGCCCGGGCTCGATGCTGACGGAGACGTCGTGCAGCACCTCCTCCCCGCCCCGGGTGTCCAGGGTGGCGACCTCCTCGAGGGAGGCGAGCGAGACGTCCTTCGCCGCCGGGTAGGCGAAGGACACGTGGTCCAGGGTCACGCCGATCGGTCCGGGCGGCAGCGGCGCGGGATCCTCCTTCTCGACGATCAGCGGCGTCAGGTCGAGGACCTCGAACACTCGCTCGAAGCTGACCAGGGCGCTCATGATCTCCACGCGCGCACTGGCGAGGGCCGTCAGCGGCACGTACAGCCGGGTCAACAGCAGTGCCAGGGTCACGACGTCGCCGGGGTTGAGGGTGCCGACGATGGCGAGGAAGCCGCCGAGCCCGTACACGAGGGCCAGGGCGAGCGCGGAGACGAGGGTGAGGGCGGTGACGAACACCGTCTGCAGCATCGCCGTCTTGACGCCGATGTCCCGCACCCGGCCGGCGCGCAGCGCGAACTCGGCGGACTCGGCCTCGGGCTGGCCGAACAGCTTGATCAACGTGGCGCCCGGGGCGGAGAACCGCTCCGTCATCTGGGTGCTCATCGCCGCGTTGAGGTTCGCCGCCTCCCGCTGCAGGGACGCCAGCCGACCGCCCATCCGGCGGGCGGGGATGAGGAACAGGGGCAGCAGCACCAGCGCCAGCAGGGTGATCTGCCAGGAGATGCTGACCATCACGGCAACGGTCAGGACCAGGGCGACGACGTTGCTGACGACACCGGACAGGGTGCCGCTGAACGCGCGCTGCGCCCCGAGCACGTCCGAGTTCAGGCGGCTGACCAGCGCCCCGGTGCGGGTGCGGTTGAAGAAGGCGACGGGCATCCGCTGCACGTGGTCGTAAACGGCGCGACGCAGGTCGAGGATGAGCCCCTCCCCGATCCGGGAGGAGAACCAGCGGGTCAGCAGGCCCAGGCCGGCGTCGGCGAGCGCGGCCACCGCGATCAGCACGGCCAGCCAGGTCACGGTGCCGACGGAGCCGCGGCCGGTGATGGCGTCGACCACCTCGCCGGCGAGGATCGGCGTCAGCACCGCGAGCACGGCGGAGGCGACCGAGAGCACGACGAAGACGATCAGTCGCGTCCGGTGCGGCGCGGCGAACGCCATGATCCGGCGGAACGTCGCCGGGGAGAACGCGCGCCGCTCCCCCGTGTCGGACACCATCCGCCACAGGGACGAATGGGCGGCCCCTTCCATGCTCATCGTGCTCAGCTTCCTCTCGGCGACGCGTGCTGCCTCCAGTCAACCACCGTGCACCGACGGCTGTTCCCCCGGTCGGCACCCACCGGCCGGCCGCGCAACGATCCGGCCCCCCGCGCGGCGTCAGGCGCGACGGAAGCGCAGGGTCACCAGGGTGAACGGATCGGCGATGACCGTGACGGTGGTGCCCTCGACCGTCACGCCACGCCGGGGCGCCACGGGGCGCTCGAGCAGGTCGGTCGCCTCCACGGCGGTGCACGCGAAGCCGGGCCGGAGCACCCCGGTGGACCGGGCGCCGTGGGCCTCGTGCAACCGCACGATCACGTCGCCGCTGCCGTCGAGGGCGAGCTTGACGGCGTCGATCACCACCCCGTCGCCGTCGAGCGCGACCAGCGGCTCGACGGCGGCACCGGCCGGGCCGGGGCGGACCAGGCCCGCCGTCGCCTGGCCCAGCCGCACCGCCGCGGGGATCCCGGCGCCGGGCGCCACCGTGACCGTGAGCCGCTGGCGGCCGCGGTCGGCGAACGGGTCGGGGAAGACCGCGGAGGTGAGCAGGGAGACCCGGGGCACGGTCGTCGTCCCACCGTCGGGCCGGACCGTGCGGGTGACGTCGTGCCCGTAACTGGAATCGTTGCCGATCGCGACGCCGTAGCCGGGCTCCCCGACGTGCAGCCAGCGGTGTGCGCAGATCTCGAACCGGGCCGCGTCCCAGGACGTGTTGGTGTGGGTGGGCCGCTGCACGTGACCGAACTGGGTCTCGGCGCTGGAGACGTCGGCGCGCAGGTCGAGGTCGAAGCCGAGCTTGAGCAGCTTCTCGTGCTCCTGCCAGTCGATGTCGTGCTCGATCCGCAGGAACGGCTCGCCCGGCTCCAGCACGAGCCGCTGCCGGATCCGCGTCGCCCCGACCGTGCGGTCGACGACGACCGCGGCGGGGCCGGTGCCGTCGGCCTCCACCGTGACGGCGTCGGCGTCCGTCAGCTCCCGCACGGTGTTGCGGTAGAAGCCGTCCAGGTCCCAGGCGTCCCACTCGTTCGGGGTGTCGCGGTGCAGGCTGAGCAGGTTGCCGCGTCCGCCCGGGGCGATGGCCTCCCGCCCGGTCGCCGCGTCCCTGAGGGAGACGACGAGCCCCCGGGCGTCGACCACGGCGCGCAGCAGACCGTTGTCCAGGACGGCGCCGCCGTCCTGCGCGGTGGCCGTCGCCGCCGGACCCGCCGGTCCGGGCGTGCCCGCCGCGAACGGGGCGATGCCGCGGACGGGGAACCCGGTCGCGTTGAACCACATCCCCCCGCCCCCCGCCGTCGTTCCCCTTCCCTCCGCCAGGTCGTCAATAGATGCACGATCCGGGCCCGATCCGGGCCCATCGTGTGCATCTATTGACGACCTGGCAGGACGGGCCGGAGGGGGATGAGGGGCCAGGGCGGCGAGGGCGGTGGCGATCAGCTCCTCGCAGGCCGCGGCGACGGCGTCGTGGTTGCGCTCCGCGTCCTGGTGCACCCAGGCGATCGAGCTGCCGGGCAGGATGTCGTGGAACTGCAGCAGCAGCACCATCCGCCACAGCCGGTCCAGCTCCGGCCCCGGGTACGGCGCCCCGGTGCGCACGGTCGCCGTCGCGCTCCACAGCTCCGCCTCGTGCAGCAGCCCCTCGCAGCGCCGGTTGCCCTGCTTCGTGCGGTGCTGGGAGGTGAACGTCGCCCGGTGCTTCTCCAGGTACAGCTCCCCGACCCACACCGGCGGGCTCGCGTACTCCGCCTCCGCACGGGTGAAGAACGACGCCGGCGTGCCGATCTCCAGGCTCGGCGCCCCCTCGAGGGAGCGCCAGCGGTGCGCCGCGGCGAGCATCAGCCGGTTCGGCCCGCCGCCGCCGTCGCCGTACCCGAAGGGGACGAGGGAGACGGTGGCCCGGCCCTTGTCCCGGAAGTTCCGCTCGGCGTGGGTCACCTCCGAGGCGAGCAGCTGCGCGTTGTACATGTCGACGGGCGGGAAGTGGGTGAACAGGCGGGTCCCGTCGAGACCCTCCCAGAGGAAGGAGTGGTGCGGGAAGGCGTTGGTCTGGTTCCAGGAGATCTTCTGGGTGAGGAACCAGCGCATCCCGGCGGCCGCGACGATCTGCGGCATCGCCGCGGAGTAGCCGAACGAGTCCGGCAGCCAGGCCTCCTGCCCGTCGACGCCGAACTCGTCGAGGAAGAACCGCTTGCCCTCGATGAACTGACGGGCCATCGCCTCCCCGCCGGGCATGGTGGAGTCCGCCTCGACCCACATGCCGCCCACGGGGACGAAGCGGCCCTCCGCCACCCGCACCCGGATCCGCTCGAACAGGTCCGGGTAGTGCTCCTTGATCCACGCGTACTGCTGGGCGGAGGAGGCGACGAACACGAAGTCCGGATCCTCGTCCATCAGGGTCAGGGCGTTGGCGAACGTCCGCGCGCACTTGCGGACCGTCTCCCGCACCGGCCACAGCCACGCCGAGTCGATGTGGGCGTGCCCGGTGGCGACGAGGTGGTGGGCCGAGGCGGACGCCGGCCTGGCCAGCACGTCCCGCAGCGTCGCGCGCCCCTCGGCCGCGGTGCCGGGGACGTCGTCCGGGTCCATCGCGTCCATCATGGCCTCGGTGGCGCGCAGGATCTCGTGCCGGCGGGGCGACTCGACCGGCAGCTCGGCCATCAGCCCGTTGAGCACCCAGCAGTCCCGGTAGAGCTCCTCGACCTCGTGGTGCACCCGGACGAGGGCGACGTCGCCGAGCACGTACCGCGGGGTCGCCGGTGCGGTGGCGGGGTCGCCCAGCGGGGTCGGCTGGAACGTCCAGCCCTGGGTCAGGTCCGGGTTGGCGGCCGCCTCGATGTACAGGTCCACCCCGGCACCGGTGCCACCCGGGTCGAGCAGCCGGCCCGGGATCACGTTGCCGCGGGGGCTGACGCCGGTCAGGACGGTGCCGTCCGGGCGCCACGCCAGTGCCTCGCACTGGAAGCCGGGCCCGTCGCCCGTGAAGCCGAGGTCGACGACGAGGGCCAGGTCGTCGAGCGGCTCGCCGTCGGGCAGGTCCGCGGTCAGGTGCAGCCAGGTCGTCGACCACGGCGTCCCCCACGGGGTGCCGGGGGTGCGTTCGGTGTAGGCGGCGGTCGCGGCGATCGCCTCGGCGGCGGGAACCGGCTCGCCCGGGACGTCCCAGCCGGTCACCGCCACGGGCCAGCGCTGCCCGTGCACGGCGGGCTCGATGCGCTGGCGCAGGAAACGGTACAGCCGTCGTTCGGTGATCTCCCGGTCGTCGTGCACGGCCTCACGCTCCTCGTCTCGTTCGCCACCCGGTCCGCCGGATCACCATGGCAGCGTGATCTCCTCGAGCACCTCACCGGTCTCCCCGCCGTCGCGGGGACAGATCAGCACGCCGTCGGCCTCGGCGAAGCCCCGCAGCATCCCGGCGGCACGCCAGCGGCTGGGCAGGGCGACACCGCCGTCGAGGGTGTACGGAATCAGCCGCGTGCGCATGCCCGCGGGAACGTCGGCGCCGAGCCGCACGTGACCCGGGCGGGGCACGGCCGCCCCGGCGAGCCCCGCCAGCAGCGGCGCAACGAGGGTGAGCATGCCGGTCATCGCGGCGAGCGGGTGCCCGGGCAACGCGACCAGCATGCGGCCGTCGGCGAGCCGGGCGAGCAGCAGCGGGTGCCCGGGCTGGACGGCGACCCCGTCGATGAGGATCTCGGCGCCGGCCGCCGCCAGGGCGCCCCGCACCTCGTGCCTGGTCGACCCGCCGGTCCCCCCGGTGGTGATCACGACGTCACCGGTGGCCTCCCGGATCTGCCGTTCGTCGGCGGCGTCGGTGCCGAGCTGGGCGAGCAGCGCCCGGTCGTCCAGGCCGACGTGGTGCATGCCGATGACGGTTCCCCCGAGCGCCGCGACGTAGGCGCCCAGCTGCGGGCCGAACACGTCCCGCACCGTTCCTGGCTCGGGCACGCCGTGCGCGGCCAGGCCGGCCCCCGTGATGACGAGCGTGACGCGCGGCCGGCGCAGGACGGCGACCATGTCGAGGCCGCACGACGCGGCCCACGCCACGTGCGCGGGGGTGAGCGTGGTCCCGCCCGTCAGGACGGTCTCCCCCGTCGTCGCCTCCTCGCCCGTGCGGCGGACGTGGTCGCCGGGGGCCGGCTCGTCCTGCTGCGCGTGGGGTGCGCGCGTGAGGCGGCCCGTCTCGTCGACGCGGCCGCGGTCGAGCACGAGGACTCCGGCCGTTCGCGCCGGCAGCAGGGCGCCGGCGCGCACGCGGACGGCCTGGCCGTCGGCGAGCGTGAGGCCGCGGACCCAGCGCATCCGGTGCAGCACCGCGTCCTCGCGGGTCCGCTCGGGACGGGATCGTTCGGGCCCGGCGTCGACCTCGAGCACCGTCCACGGGCCCGGTCCGGCGACGGCCCAGCCGTCCATCACGGCGGAGTCGACGGGAGGCACCGGGGCGACGGCGGTGACGTCGCCGGCCAGCACTCTGCCGATCGCCCGGTCCACCGGCACCGTCTCGGCCGCGAGGGGGTGGCCGCTCCGGTAGGCCAGGTCGTGGGCGCGATGCCAGGTCAGGCTCGTGTAGGGCACTGCACCCTCCGTCATCGAAGTCGGCGTCGTCCGGACCGTCCGTCCTGGCTCCGACCCTAACGCAGGGATCCGACGGCACCCGGGCAGCCCGGGGACCGGTGTCACCGACGACGACGACCCCCCGCCGAGAGGCGAGGGGTCGTCGTCGTCGGTGCGGTGATCAGCGGAGCCGGATGTACACCGGGCCGGAGCCCACGTTGGCGCTGAACTTCACGGTCTCGTTGCCGTTGAAGCCACCGTGCACGGCCTGGCCGTTGCCGAGGTACACGGCGATGTGGGCCTGCCCTCCGCCGCCGTCCGCGTAGTACAGCAGGTCGCCCGGCTGCGCCTGCGCCGCGGAGACCGTCGAGCCCAGGGACAGGTAGTCGGCCGGCCAGCCGTGGAAGTTGATGCCCACGGCCTTGAGCGCGTTGGTCACCAGCATCGTGCAGTCCTGCGTGACACCCAGCTGGGCGAGCGCGGCGTTGGCGACCGCGGCACCCTTGCCCGAGGCGGACGCCGCGGGCTGGGCCGGAGCCGCTGCCGGCTGAGCCGCAGCAGGCTGCTGCGCCGTGGCCGGCTGCGGAGTGGCCCGCTGCGCGGTCGCCTGCTGCGCCGGCTGGGGCGGGGCCGCCGCGGGCTGCACGGCGGCAGCCTCACGCTGCTGCTGCGCGGCCTGCTGCTGGACAGCCTGCTGCTGGGTGGCGACCCGTTCGGCCTGCGCCTGCTGCGCGGCGGCCTGCTCGGCCGCCCGCTGCTGGGCAGCTTCCTGCGCCGCCTGCTGCTGAGTCGCCTGCTGTTGGGCAGCTTCCTGCTGCGCCGCCTGCTGCTGCACGGCGGCCGCGCGCTGCACGGCAGCCTGCTGGGCGGCGGCCCGCTGCGCCTCCTGCGCCGCGACGGCCGGCTTGGCCTTCGGCGCCGGCTTGGAGGCGACCGGGGTGCGGGTGAAGTCGGCCTTCGCCGTGGCCGGTGCGGTGACCGCACCGACCTTCCCGGCGGCGACGGCCTGGCTGGCCGGCTGCGCGGCAGCCGGCTGCTGCGCGGTGTCGGCGTGAGCGGCGACGCCGGACACCAGGACCAGGCCCGAGGCGGCGGCCACGACCGCGGCCCGGCGACCGACCTTGCCGGACTGCAGCGTGATCGCCTGCGCCAGTGCCGTGGCCACCCGCGGGGCCGCCGAACGGTGGCGACCGGTGGAGGGAGTGGACATGCTTCTCTCTTTCAGTGTCGCGGGTCCGACCAGGGCGCCAAGGCACCCGGCGTCACTGCCGCGTCGTCGACATGGACAGCACAAACCCCCCGGTGGGCTCACCGGAGGGCTGTGCGGAAGCGGTTCAGCCGAGGGTGTAGTACCCGTCGACGCCCATCGCGTTGACCGGGTGCAGGATGGTGCCCTGGCCCGGGTTCAGCGCGCCGATCTCCATGCCGTTGCCGACGTAGATGCCCACGTGCGAGCCACCGTTGTGCACGACCAGGTCGCCCGGCTTCGGCGCCGAGGTCGGCGTCATGGCGGTCCACTGGTAGGTGCGGGGGATGCTCTGGCCGGCCTGGGCGTAGGCCCACTGCACGAAGCCGGAGCAGTCCCAGCCGGCCGGGCTGGTGCCGCCCCAGACGTAGGCGTGGCCGATGCCGGAGTAGGCGGCGGCGACGATGGACTGGTTGCCACCGGTGGACTTCGGGGTGTTCGCTGCCGGGTTGACACCGGCGGCGGGGGTCGCCGGGGCGTTGCCGGCGCCGCTGTAGCTGGCGGTCGGCGCGCTGCCGTCGCCGGCCGGGGCCGGGTTGGCCGCGGCCGCACCGTTGCCGGTCAGGCCGAAGTAGCGGTACCCGTCGGCGACGTTGGCGCCGGTCCAGGTGTAGGTGATGCCGTTGGTGGTCCAGGTGTAGTTGCCCGGAGTACCGCTGGCGGTGTAACCGGCGGTGGAGGCCTGAGCCGGAGCCGGGGTGCCGGCGGTGTCGAACGTGGCGTTGGCGTTGGCCGGCGCGACGGAGACCATGAGCAGGCCCGCGGCGGCAGCGGCGACGGCGCCGCCCCGGACGACGCCGCGGTTCTCGGCGGCGGCCTTCGAGGCGTTGGTCAGGTGGGCGCGACCGGTCATGGGGGCGCGGTGACGAGCAGTCGATGACGACATGGGTTTCCCTCTCCCTAGGTGTCTACGGGGTGAGCTGTCGGGTTCGGATGGGAGGCATCCGGCGTCCGGATCGGACACTTGACCCCAAGGCCTCGAAGGAGGCCACAAGTGGTTCCCCCGCCCCTGCCTGTGAAGCGTTTGAACGGACCGGTCCCAGAGGCAGGGTTGAACAGCCGGGACGGGGTGCGCGCCCCAGAGTGGGTCAGGCACGATGACGACCGTACCGTACTGCAACCGAAATGTCACATTCCGATCACGACCGGTGGGCAACTCCCGGCAACCACGGGAGCGGATCGACGAGCTTGCCCTGCACGAACACCTCGAAATGCAGGTGAGGGCCGGTGGAGGCGCCGGTGCTGCCGACCGCGCCCACGAGCTGGCCCTGCGCGATCCGCTGTCCCACGTGCACGTCGATGGCCGACATGTGGTTGTAGCTGGTCTTCAGCCCGTTGCCGTGGTCGATGACGACGCGGTTGCCGCCACCGTAGGCGTGCCAGCCGGCCTCCTTCACGGTGCCGGAGCCCGCCGCCTTGACGGGGGCGCCGGCCGGGGCGCCGAAGTCCTGCCCGGTGTGCATCTCGTCGAGCTGGCCCGTGATGGGACTCACCCGCTGGCCGAAGGGCGACGTCATGGTCGAGGCACTGAGCGGCGCCTGCAGTCCGGCGCGCTGCTGCGGCGTCCGGGCGGCCCGCGCGCGATCCGCCGCCTGCTTCTTCCGGGCGGCCTGCTTCGCCTTCTCCGCCGCCGTGTTCGACGCGGCGGAGGCCGCGGCCGTCTTCCGGGCGGCGCTCTGCGGGCGCGCCGGCGCGGACCCGACCGCCCCGACGCCACCGGCCTCGGCGGTCCGACCGGCACCGGCCAGGACCGAGACGGCGGTCTGGCTCGCCTCCGGCAGGGCGGCGGAGGTGGTCGGGATGATCAGCGCGAGCGCGGCACCGGCGCAGGCGACGGCGAGCCCGGTGCGGCGCAGGGCCGGCGTGCCGGCGGTGGGGGCGCGGTGGCGGCCCTCGACACCGCCGGGGCGGGACGCGGGCGGGGTACCGGTGGGGCGGCTACTCGGCGCGCGATGGCGGGCGGTGGTGTCACGGGGGGCAGACATCGGGGGGCTTCCTGTCCTGTCGAGGGGGCAGGCCAGCAGGGTCGGCGACGCGCGGGCTTCCGTGGACGGCCGCGTCCGGGCGACGGCCGGAACGGGCACGGGAGGACTCGGGCGAGCACGGGCACCGACGCGGGTAAGCGCCGAGGCGAGGTGGCACGGGGGACGGCGGAGCCGTGGATGTGCCGCAGGAACGACCGTCGCCGGACGCGGCGGCCTCCCGATCAGGGGTGACGGCGGTCCCGGGCCAGATCGTGCATCAGCTGGACTGCAACGAACGTGCGGGTCCGGGACGCGGCCGGCGACGACGGGGCACCCTGCGGGTGGTCGACCGACGCGCGGCCCGGTACGCCGGGAACCGGCTCGGCTGAGCGGTTCCCGGGAATGTGTCGGATGAGTCTCGACAGTACCGGACGGGGCCACCGGATGTCACCGATTCGTTATCAGAATCACGCGGCCCACGAGTTCACGGATCCGCCCGAGTCCGGCGCGTGACCGGGTCCGCGAGGAACGCGACGGACCGGCGGCGCCGTCAGTGGTCGGCGACGAAGATGTGGGCGGCCACGTCGTCGGCGAGCTCGAGCACCCCGTGGTCATCGGTCGCGCAGCGGACGTAACCCCCCGCCGCACTGACGCGCACACGGGCCCCGGGACGGATCCCGTACTCGTCGAGCTGGGCCAGCAGGTCGGGGTCGAACTGCACGGGCTCGGCCAGGCGGGCGATCTGCACGGTGACCTCCCCCGGTCCGCTCTCACCGCCGGCCTCACCGCCCGCGACCTCGCGACCCGCCCGGGCCACCCGGGTGGTCAACGCGGTGACCCCGTCGGTGAAGCTGCCGGCATCGGGTCCGCCGATCTCGACCAGTCCGGGGATCGGGTTGCCGTACGGGGACTCGGTCGGCTGGTGCAGCAGCCCGAGCAGGCGGCGTTCCACCCGCTCGCTCATCACGTGCTCCCAGCGGCACGCTTCCTCGTGGACGTAGGCCCAGTCCAGCCCGATGACGTCGTGGAGAAGGCGTTCGGCGAGGCGGTGCTTGCGCATCACGCCGGTCGCCCGACGGCGCCCGGAGTCGCTCAGATCGAGCCGGCGTTCCTCGGTCACGTGGACCAGGCCGTCCCGCTCCATCCGCGCCACCGTCTGGGAGACGGTCGGCCCGGAGTGGTTGAGGCGCTCGGCGATCCGCGCCCGCATGGGGACGATGCCCTCCTCCTCGAGCTCCAGGATCGTGCGCAGGTACATCTCGGTGGTGTCGATGAGGTCGGTCATCGCCCGCCTTCCTGCTCGGCCCCGGTCGTCGGTATCGGTCCCGTCCCTCTCGGTGCGAGGTGGCCGCGCGGCCATGCGCCAGGCACGGCACGGGCCCGGGGCCTCCGGAAGGACGCTTGCCATTCTAGACACAGCGGCCGGCGCCGGACCGGGCGAGCGGGACCGGCGGCGGGGTCTGCCCGGCCGTGGCCGCGACGGCTGCGGGGCGGTGTGTGACGGCGCCCGGCTGGGGCGCGGCCCCTCCCCTGGGGAACAATGGGCGCACGCCGTCCCGTCCGTTCCCCGACGCGAAATGAGCCTGCCCCGTGACTGAGCCGACCATCCCCGCCGACCTCCTGCCCGCCGACGGACGCTTCGGCGCCGGCCCGTCCAAGGTCCGGCCCGAGCAGCTCGCGGCGGTCGCCGCGGCCTCGCCCCGCGTGCTCGGCACGTCCCACCGCCAGGCCCCGGTCAAGGACCTCGTGGGGCGGCTGCGCGAGGGGCTGGCCGATCTCTTCTCGCTGCCGGAGGGCTACGAGGTGGTGCTCGGCCTGGGCGGCGCCACGGCGTTCTGGGACATCGCGGCGTTCGGCCTCGTCGACTCCCGCGCGCAACACCTCAGCTTCGGCGAGTTCAGCGCCAAGTTCGCCGCCGCGACGGACCGGGCCCCGTTCCTGGCCGCGTCCTCCATCGTCACCGCGCCCACCGGGACCCGCCCGGAGCCGACCGCCGAGGCCGGCGTCGACGTCTACGCGTGGGCCCACAACGAGACCTCCACCGGCGTCGCCGCGCCCGTGCAGCGCGTGGCGGGAGCGGACCCGGGGTCGCTCGTGCTCATCGACGGCACGTCGGCGGCGGGCGGGCTCGCCGTCGACGTCGCGCAGAGCGACGTCTACTACTTCTCCCCGCAGAAGAACTTCGCGTCCGACGGCGGCCTGTGGTTCGGCCTCTTC
This sequence comes from Tersicoccus solisilvae, assembly GCF_014643255.1. Lineage (GTDB taxonomy): Bacteria > Actinomycetota > Actinomycetes > Actinomycetales > Micrococcaceae > Tersicoccus > Tersicoccus solisilvae. Next base: position 52,454 of record NZ_BMJI01000007.1, read on the forward strand.
TCCCCCGCCGCGCTGGAGCGGGCCGAGCGGATCGCGGCGTCGGACCGCTGGATCCCCGACTTCTTCTCGCTGCCGACGGCGATCGACAACTCCCGGAAGAACCAGACGTACAACACCCCGGCCCTGATGACGCTGGTCAGCATGGACGCCCAGGTGCAGTGGATGCTCGGCCAGGGCGGGCTGGCCTGGGCGGCCGAGCGGACGGCGGACTCCGCGTCGCGGCTCTACCGCTGGGCCGAGGCGAGCGACGTCGCGCAGCCGTACGTCCAGCGCCCGGAGGACCGGTCCACCGTCATCGTCACCATCGACATCGACGAGTCGGTGGACGCGGCGCGGATCGCCGCCGTCCTGCGCGCCAACGGGGTCGTCGACGTGGAGCCCTATCGCAAGCTCGGGCGCAACCAGTTGCGCGTGGCCACCTTCGTCGCCATCGACCCCGAGGACGTCTCCGCGCTGATCCGCTGCATCGACTGGGTGCTCGGCCACCTGGCCGACTGACCGCCCCGTCACCCCCACTCCCCCTGCGCCAGGTCTTCCGGGGGCGGGTCAGCCGTGGATGGTCACGTGGAACCGGGACGTGCGGTCGAACGCGAGCCGCAGGTGCTGGCTGCGCCAGTACCAGACCAGCCCCACGACGGCGGCGCCGACCCCGGAGGCGGCACCGGCGACCAGGGCCCACGGGGGCCCGAAGCTGTCGGAGATCCACCCGACGACCGGCGCCCCCAGCGGGGTGCCGCCCATGAAGATGGCGAAGTAGAGGGCCATCACCCGGCCGCGCAGGGCCGGTTCGGTGGTCGTCTGCACGTAGGCGTTGGCCGACGTCATCACCGTCAGGGCCGTCAACCCGCAGAGGATGAGGGCGCCGCCGAACAGCACCGGGTTCGGCGCGAGCGCGGCCAGCACGCACGCCACCCCGAACAGGCCGCCGGCACCGAAGATGAAGCGCAGGCGCGGTCGTTCGCGCCGGGCGGAGGCGAGCGTGCCCACCACCGAGCCGATCGCCATCACGGAGGAGAGGACGCCGAACCCGTCGGCCTGCAGCCCGAACTGGGTGCGCGCCATGCCGGCGATGAAGACGGCGAAGTTCAGCCCGAACGTGCCGATGAGGAAGATGGCGGTCAGGACGGCGATGATGTCGCCGCGGCCCCGCACGTAGCGGAAGCCTTCCCGGATCAGGCCGCGCCCGGCCTTCGCCCGTGGCAGCACCCGCAGCTGGTCCGTCCGCAGCGCCAGGATCGCGCCGATCATGACGGCGAAGCTGATGGCGTTGAGCAGGAACACCCAGCCGGAACCGATGGCGGCGACCAGCAGGCCGGCGACGGCGGGCCCGATCATCCGCGCGACGTTGAAAGACATGCTGTTCAGCGCGACGGCGTTCGGCACGAACTCGTCACGGACCAGTTCGGAGACGACCGTCTGCCGGGCGGGCCCGTCCAGCGTGGCGACGATGCCGAGGCCGAGCGCGAAGGCGTATACGTGCCAGAGGTCGGCCGTGCCGGTGATGACCATGGTTCCCAGACCGACGGCGAGCACGGCCATGGCCGCCTGCGTGCCGATCAGCAGGTGGCGGCGGTTCATCCGATCCGCGAGCACGCCCGAGACGGGGGCGAGCAGCAGCTGCGGGCCGAACTGCAGCGCCATCACGATGCCCATGGCGGTGGCGTCCTGGTGGGTCAGCTCGTTGTAGACCAGCCAGTCCTGGGCGGTCCGCTGCATCCAGGTGCCGATGTTGGAGACGAGCGCGCCGATGCACCAGAGCCGGAAGTTGAGGAACTGGAGCGATCGGAACGTGGACCTCACGCTTCGGTGGCCTCCTCGGCCCCGTCGGCGACGGCGTCCTCGGTGTCCTCCTCGGTGCGGACGCCCTCGGCCTCGGCGGACAAGTCCGGTTCCGGCTCGTCGTCCTCCTCGCCCGGCAGCTCCCGGCCGTCCGCCTCGGGCCGGGAGAGCAGGGTGGCGTCGTCGTCGACGATCTCGGCGTCGTCCGCGGCGATCGCGGCGTCCGCCTCCCCGTCCGGCGTCGGGGTGCCTTCGGACCGGGTCTCCTCGGACGGGCCCTCCTCGACCGGGGGCTGCGCGGCGGAGGTGTCGGCGGCGGCGTCGCTGGCCGCGGCGTCGTCGGGCTGCTGGGCCGCCGTGGCATCGGTGTCGTCGGGCTGCTGCCCCTCGACCTCGTGGTCCTCGGGGCGCAACCGGTCCGCCCACGGGATCCACGGGGGCGCCAGCAGGGCTCCCTGCCCCGGCGCGAGCCCGATCTCGCACACCGTCACGGCGCGGGAACGCGGGACACGGGCGAGCACGACGAACCAGTTCCAGCCCTGGTAGCCGGGCAGCACGGAGGCGAAGGAGTGGGTGACGAGGCGTTCACCGTCGACGGTCGTCCCGGCGTGTTCGCCGAGCTGCTCGTCCCGGGCGATGTCCGCCAGCGCGGCGCGGGCGACGTCCCGCGCTGCGATCAGGACGGCGTCGGGACGCGCGGCACGGCGTCGCACCGGTCGTGCGGCGGGCACGTCCGTGCCGGCACCGTCCACCGGGGCATCCTCCACCGGGGCATCCTCCGGCAGGGTCGTCTCCGGCTCGACGGGTTCGGTGGACTCGGTGGTCGCGGCCCCGGCCGTCTCCGGCTCGGTGGGCTCGGTCGTCGAGGACTCAGGCATCGAGATCGTCAGCGACGCGGCGCAGGAGGGAAGCGACCTTGGTGGCGGACCCCTTCTCGGGGTACCGGCCGCGGCGCAGCCCGTTGGACACCTGGTCCAGCACCTTGATCAGGTCCTCGGTGATCGCGGCCATGTCCTCGGCCGGCTTGCGTGCGGCCCGGGCCACCGACGGCGGGGCGTCCACGACCCGGACCGACAGGGCCTGCGCCCCGCGCTTGCCGTCGGCGATGCCGAACTCCATCCGGGTGCCCGGCTTGACCTCCTTGTGGTCCGCCGGCAGGGCCGAGGCGTGCAGGAACACCTCCCGCCCGTCATCGGTGGACAGGAACCCGAAACCGCGGTCCGCATCGAACCACTTCACCTTGCCGAACGGCACGTCTACCTCACTCCTTCGGCGCGCGTCCCCCGCACGCCCGATCGTCACCACCGGGACGCCGCGCGCCCCGACCCGGGCGGCCGCGAGGCGGCGGGTCCGCGAACCGGTCATGGTCCGCGGCCGGCCGGGGATGCGTCCCCGAGCCGGCCCGCCGGCGGACGGCCCGCCGGAAAGTCTGTTCCCCCTAGGTTAGCCGCTGCCGCCGACAGCGCCGCAGCCGTCCGCTGGTAGCGTTACGGGCATGTCCTCGCGTACCCCGGCGCGCGGGACGACGCCGACCCCGACCGCCACGGCGGCACCGCCCCGACGAGCCCGCCACGGCCTGGCGATCGCCGCGGCCGTCATCGCGCTCGTCTCCGTCGCGGCCCTGCTCGCCGTTCTGCTCACCACCATGGTCGGCGCCCGCCCGTGGGCCGGCCTGGTGGGGATCGCGATGATCGGCATGCCGCTCGCCTTCCTGGCCGCCGTGGGCCTCGTGATCGACGCGATCCGCGGCCGTCGCAGCACCGCCGGGAGGCGCGGCCGCCCGTGAGCGAGGTCACCGACCTCGCCGCCGACCTCGCGGCGTCCTCCGACCCGGACCTGATCCGGCTGCTCGAGGCCAGGCCCGATCTGCTGGCCGGCGCGTCGGACATCGCGGCCCTGGCCGCACGCGCCCTGTCCCGGCTCTCGCTGCAGCGCGCCCTCGAGACGCTCGACCGGCCGCACCTGGGCGTACTCGAGGCCACCGTCGTGCTCGCGGAGCTGGGCGACGGCGCCCCCGTCACCAGCGAGACCCTCGCCGCGGCACTGCCCGGCGTGCCCACCGCCGTCCTCACCGCCCTGATCGCCGACCTCTCCGCCCTCCGCCTGCTGAGCACCACCGGTGCCGGCTCCGCCGCGGTCCGCCCCGCGAGCGCCCTCACCGACGCCCTCGGCCTGCACCCGGCGGGCCTCGGCCGCAGCCTCGCTCGCCTCGTCGCCGGCTCCCCCGCGGCCACCGCCATCCGGCAGCGGGTCCCGGCCGCCCGCGTCGCCGGCGGCCCCACCGCCGTCGCCGACCTGCGTGCCCTGCTCGCCACCGCCCCCGCCGGCACCGCCGAGCTGCTCGACCGCTTCCGGTCCACCCCGGTGGCCGAACTGCGGAACGCCACCCGACCGCCCGGGCCGGCCGACACCGACCCGAGCGACCCGGTCGCCTGGCTGCTGCATCACGGGATCCTCGTGCCGATCGGCGGGGACCACGTCGAGCTGCCCCGGGAGGCCGGACTGGCGGCGCGCCACGGTGCGGTCCATCCGCGGCTGCCCCTGGACCCTCCGTCCGCCGACGGTGCCCGGGTGCCGGACGCCGTGCGCGACAACGCCGCCCTCGCCGCGATCGGCGAGTGCCTGCGTCTGCTCACCGTCCTGCACGAGGAGACCGACCGACGGCCCCTGGCCACGCTGCGTGCCGGCGGTGTCGGGGTGCGCGAGCTGCGGCGGGTCGCGCGGACACTCGGTGTCGACGAGGCCGCGGCCGGCGTGCTGATCGAGCTCGCCGCCGTCATCGGCCTGCTCGTGCCGGACGAGAGCCACCCCGAGCACCGCGCCGTGACCGCCCCGGCCTGGCTGGACGCGCCCCGGGCCGAGCAGTGGACCCTGCTGGCCGCGGCCTGGCGCGCGTCGCGCCGGGTGCCCGCCCTCGCCGGCACCACCCGCCCGGACGGCGCCACCGTCGCCCCGCTGTCCGCCGAGGCGGGTCGACCGGACGCGGCCGCGGCGCGTGAGCGGCTGCTGACCACCCTGGCCGACCTCGCCACGGAGCGGCCCGGGGCGGCACTCACCGACGACGTCCTCCGGGAGCGCGTGGCGTGGCGGTGGCCGCGGTCCTCCGCCCGCCTGCTGCCCCTGGTGCCTGCCGTCCTGACCGAGGCGCGGATGCTGGGTCTGACGGGCGCGTCCGCGTTGACCGGCGCCGGGGAACGGATTGCCGTCGGTGACGACGCCGGGGCGACCGCCCGGCTCGGGGCCGTCCTGCCGCCACCGGTCGAGACGGTCCTGCTCCAGGCGGACCTGACCGCCGTCGCGCCGGGACCGTTGAGCCGGGAGGCCGCGCGGACGCTGGCGAGCATGGCGGACCGCGAAGGCCGCGGCCCCGCCGAGCAGTACCGGTTCTCCGCCGCGTCGGTGCAACGGGCGCTCGACGGCGGGCAGGACGCGCCCGCACTCCTGGCTCGCCTGCGCCGGCTCAGCCCCGGCCCGTTGCCCCAGCCGCTGGTGTACCTCGTCGAGGACACGGCGGCCCGCAGCGGTCGGGTTCGGATCGGTGCCGCGGCCGGCTACGTCAGCGTGACCGACCCCGCGGAGCTGGACGCGCTGCTCGCCCTCGCCGACGGGCCCGGCACGGACCGGCTCAGGCTGCGCCGCCTGGCGCCCACCGTGGCGGTGTCCGCCCTCGCCCCCGAATCGCTGCGCGCCGAACTCGCGCGGGCCGGCGTCCACTCCACCCGGGAGGGCACACTCCCGCCCGAGGATGCGGGTACGGGTCCCGCCGGCGATCCCGCGCCCGGTCCCGAGGCGGAACCGGACTCCGAGCCGGAACCGGCGTCCGCGGCGGCCGAGTTCGTCGCGGCGCTGCGTCGTCGTGCCGCGGACCCGCCCCGGCCGGGCCGGCCCGATCCGGAGACGGCGACGCTGCTCGACCTGCACCTGATCCGTGCCGCCACCCGCGACGGGCAGGCGCTGACCGTCGTCACCGTGGACGCGACCGGGAATCAACGCCGCGACGTCCTCGTTCCCCTCTCGGTCACCGGGGGTCGACTGCGCGCCTTCGACCCGCACCGCGACGCCGAACGGGTGATCAGCCTGCCCCGCATCGTCGAGGTGCTGCCGGCATGACCGTCCCCGGCCCGACCGCCGACCCGTCGTCCACCCCGAGGTACCGCCCGTGAGCACCGGCCCCCTGATCGTCCAGAGCGACAAGACCATCCTGCTGGAGGTCGACCACGAGCTGGCCGACGAGGCGCGGCACGCCATCGCCCCCTTCGCCGAGCTGGAGCGGGCGCCCGAGCACATGCACACCTACCGGCTCACCCCGATCGGCCTGTGGAACGCCCGGTCGGCGGGCCTGGACGCCGAGCAGGTCCTCGACACCCTGCTGCGCTACTCCCGGTTCCCCGTCCCGCACGCCCTGCTCGTGGACATCGAGGACACGATGTCGCGCTACGGCCGCGTGGTGCTGGAGCAGGACGAGCTGCACGGACTCGTGCTGCGCGGCGACGACTACCCGGTGCTCGAGGAGATCCTGCACGCCCCGAAGATCGAGCCCCTGCTCGGTCCGCGGATCGACGGGGAGACGGTCGTCGTCCACTCCTCGCAGCGCGGCGCCCTGAAGCAGGCGCTGCTGCGGCTGGGTTGGCCGGCCGAGGACCGGGCCGGCTACGTCGACGGCACCCCCCACCTCATCGGTCTGGACGAGACGGACTGGTCCCTGCGGCCCTACCAGCAGCAGGCGATCGAGAACTTCTGGGCGGGCGGGTCCGGCGTCGTCGTCCTGCCCTGCGGCGCCGGCAAGACCCTCGTCGGCGCCGGCGCGATGGCCGTCGGGTGCACCACCACCCTGATCCTCGTCACCAACACCGTCGCGGCCCGGCAGTGGAAGGACGAGCTGCTGCGCCGCACCACCCTGACCGAGGCCGAGATCGGCGAGTACTCGGGGGCCGTCAAGGAGGTCCGCCCCGTCACCATCGCCACCTACCAGGTGCTCACCACGAAGCGAGGCGGCCTGTACCCGCACCTGGAACTGGTGAACGAGAACGACTGGGGCCTGATCATCTACGACGAGGTGCACCTGCTGCCCGCGCCGATCTTCAAGCTGACCGCCGACCTGCAGGCCCGCCGCCGGCTGGGCCTGACGGCCACGCTGGTGCGGGAGGACGGGCGCGAGGGCGAGGTGTTCTCCCTGATCGGGCCCAAGCGGTACGACGCCCCCTGGAAGGACATCGAGGCGCAGGGCTACATCGCGCCGGCCGTGTGCGTCGAGGTCCGCGTCGACCTGCCCCGCGACGAGCGGATGGCCTACGCGATGGCCGACGACGCCGACAAGTACCGCCTCGGCGCCACCAGCGAGACGAAGCTGAGCGTGATCGAGGCGATCGCCCGGCACCACGCCGGGGAGCAGACCCTCGTCATCGGCCAGTACCTCGACCAGCTGGACGAGCTCGGCGACCGGCTGGACGCACCGGTGATCAAGGGCACGACGTCGGTGGCCGTCCGGCAGCGCCTGTTCGACGAGTTCCGCTCCGGGCAGCGACGCACGCTCGTCGTCTCCAAGGTGGCCAACTTCTCCCTCGACCTGCCCGAGGCCACCGTCGCCATCCAGGTGTCCGGCGCGTTCGGCTCCCGGCAGGAGGAGGCGCAGCGGCTCGGCCGCCTGCTCCGCCCCAAGGCCGACGGCCGGGCGGCGCACTTCTACACCGTCGTCGCCCGCGACACCGTCGACCAGGAGTACGCCGCCCGCCGGCAGCGCTTCCTGGCCGAGCAGGGCTACTCGTACGAGATCGTCGACGCCGGGGACGTGCCCACCGACCGGTAGGTGCGGGCGGCCCGCCGGTGCGCCGCGCCGCTCAGGCGGTGATACCGCCGATGATCAGGTCGACGACGTCGCCGGCCATCGCCCGGAGGCTGTCCTCCGACTGCTGCCGTTGCCGGAACCACAGGTCGACGGCGTTCAGGCTGCTCAGCAACACGCGTGCCGCCAGCGCGGCGTCCACAGGGCGGAGGGAGCCGTCGGCGATGCCCTCGGCGATGACGCGACGGAACATGAGCTCGTACTCCTCGCGGCTCCGGTTGAGCCCCACCAGGGCGTCCCGCTGGCCGACCGTCAGTGATTCCGAGGACTGATCCCGCACCCCCTGGTGCACCACGCTGTGGTACGGGAAGTTCTCCATCAGATTCATCACGTGGGCCGTCGCCATCGGACGCAGGCGCTCCAGCCCGGAACCGGGCGCGTCCGCCAGGGGATCCACCGCTTCGCGCACCATGGCCACGCCGCGGTCGTAGACCGCCAGGAACACGTCGAACTTCGAGCGGAAGTGGTAGTACACGAGGCCCTTGGTCCCGCCCACCGCGAGCGCGATGTCGTCGATCGTGGTCTGGGCGAAGCCGCGCCGGGTGAACGCCGCCGCCGCCGCGTCGAGCAGCCGGACCCGGATGTCCGGGTCGGTGCCGGCGGTCCTGATCACATGCCCTCCATCGACGAGTCCTCACATCATGGCACCCCCCACCCCGCCGTCTTGACACCGCTGTGACATGGCTTACAGTGATACTCGGTAGTATGTCGACGACGGGAGCTCTTCCATGACCATCACCCTCGACGGACAGGTGGCCCTCGTCACCGGTGCCGGCACCGGGCTCGGACGCGCGCACGCGCTGGCCCTCGCCGAGCGCGGCGCCCGCGTCGTCGTCAACGACATCGACGCCGGGCCGGCCGCCGGATCCCCGGGCGCCGGCGTCGTCGCCGAGATCGAGGCGGCCGGCGGGCAGGCCGTCCTGGAGCGGTGCGACGTCGCCGACGCCGATGCGGTCGAGTCGATGGTGGCCCGCACCGTCGAGGCGTGGGGCCGCGTCGACATCCTGATCAACAACGCCGGCATCCTCCGGGACAAGTCCTTCGCCAAGTCCGACCTCGCCGACTTCCGGCAGGTCGTCGACGTCCACCTGATGGGGTCGGTGCACTGCTCCCGGGCGGTGTGGCCCCACATGGTCGAGCGGGGCTACGGCCGGATCCTGATGACCACGTCCGCCTCCGGCATCTACGGCAACTTCGGCCAGGCCAACTACGGGGCGGCGAAGGCCGCGGTCGTGGGCCTGATGAACGTCCTGGCCATCGAGGGCCGGACCCGGGGGATCCGGGTCAACGCGCTGGCCCCGACCGCCGCCACGCGGATGACCGAGGATCTGCTCGAACCCGACGAGCTCGCCCGCCTCGCCCCGGAGACGGTCTCCCCCGGCGCGGTCTTCCTCGTCTCCCCGGACGCGCCCACCAAGACGATCCTCGCCGCCGGTGCCGGCGTCTTCGCCGTCGCCCGGATGGAGGAGTCGCGCGGCCTCCACCTGCCGGCCGACCGCCGCACCCCCGAGGACATCGCCGCGCAGTGGGAGCGGATCAGCGACATGACGGAGTCCGTGGTCACCGGCAGCGCGTTCGAACAGACCCGGCGCTACCTCGACCTCGTCCAGCGGGACGCCGAGCCGACGGCGGCACGGTCGTGAGGGAGGCGGCGATCGTCGCCACCGCACGGACCCCGATCGGACGGGCGTACCGGGGCGCCCTGGCGGACGTGTCCGGGCCGGCCCTGGCCGCGCACGCGATCACGGCGGCCGTCGACCGGGCGGGCGTGGAGCCGGGCGAGATCGAGGACGTCGTGCTCGGGTGCGCCATGCCCGAGGGCAGCACCGGGTTCAACGTGGCCCGGCAGTCGGCCCTCCGCGCCGGCCTGCCGTCCTCCGTCCCCGGCATGACCATGGATCGGCAGTGCGCGTCCGGGCTGATGGCCATCGCCACCGCCGCCCACCAGATCGTCGGCGGCGGCATGACCACCGCCGTCGCGGGCGGCGTCGAATCGATCTCCCTCGTGCAGAACGAGCACCGGAACCGGTACCGCGCCGAGGATGCCTGGCTGCGGGAGCGCCGCCCCTCGCTCTACCTCTCCATGCTCGAGACGGCGGAGATCGTCGCCGAGCGCTACGGGGTCGGCCGGGACCAGCAGGACGAGTTCGCGCTGCTCTCCCAGCGACGCACGGCGCGGGCTCAGGAGGCCGGGCTGTTCGACGACGAGATCGTGCCCCTGCCCGTGACGCCGCTCGACGCCGAGGCAGCGCCGGACGAGAACGGCCGCCGCGGCGTGCTCGGGCGCGACGAGGGCAATCGCCCCGCGACCACGCTCGACGGCCTGGGCGCCCTGCGACCGGTGCTGCCGGACGGACGGGCGTCCCGCACGTCCACGGTGACCGCGGGCAACGCCTCCCAGCTCTCCGACGGCGCGTCGGCGTCCGTGCTGATGGAGGCCGGGGCCGCGCGCGACCGCGGCCTGGACGTCCTCGGGATCTACCGCGGGACGGCGGTGACCGGCTGCGAGCCGGACGAGATGGGCATCGGCCCCGTCGCGGCCGTCCCCCGGCTGCTCGACCGGCACGGCCTGACCGTGGCGGACATCGACCTGTGGGAGCTGAACGAGGCCTTCGCCTCCCAGGCGGTGTACTGCCGCGACCGGCTGGGCATCGACCCGGACCGGCTCAACGTCAACGGCGGTGCCATCGCGATCGGCCATCCGTACGGAATGAGCGGCGCCCGGCTGGTCGGCCACGCCCTCCTGGAGGGCCGCCGCCGGGGCGCCCGGTACGCCGTCGTCACCATGTGCGTGGGCGGCGGCATGGGCGCTGCCGGCCTCCTCGAGATCACCTGAGCCGCACCGCGCGGCCCGATCCCCCGAATCCACCCCTCGAGCAAGGATGAGTGCACCATGACCGCACCGCTGCCCACCGACACCCTCCACGCGCGGGCCACCCGCACGGCGATGATGAAGCTGCTGCCGCTGATCTGCGTCGTCTACTTCATGTCCTACATCGACCGCACCAACGTCTCCCTCGCCAAGACGCAGCTCGCGGCCGACGTCGGGATCAGCGCCGCCGCCTTCGGGCTGGGCGCCGGCATCTTCTTCATCAGCTACGCCTTCCTCGAGGTGCCGAGCAATCTCGTCATGTACCGCGTCGGCGCCCGGGCGTGGATCACCCGGATCGCGCTGACCTGGGGCGCGCTCTCCGCCCTGATGATGTTCGTGCAGGGCGAGGTCTCGTTCTACGTGCTGCGGTTCCTGCTCGGGGCGGCCGAGGCGGGCCTGTTCCCGGCCCTGGCCTACATGGTCACCGTCTGGTTCGCGCAGGAGCACCGCGCCCGCGTGATGGGACTGATCTACCTCGCGCCCACCGTCGCCCTGATCATCGGCGGCCCCCTGGGCGGTGCCCTGATGGAGCTGGACACCCTGTACGGCCTGCGCGGCTGGCAGTGGATGTTCCTCATCGAGGGGCTGGTCACCATGGTCGTCGGCGTCATCGTCTGGTTCCTCCTGCCGTCCACACCGCACCGGGCGCGCTGGCTGACCACCGAGGAGGCCGACGTCCTGACGGAGCGCGCCGGACGTCCCGACCGGCACGACGCCCACATCCGCGGCAACCTCCGGCGCACCTTCGGCCGCCCCTTCATCCTCGTCATCGCCGTCATCTACTTCCTGAACCAGGTGAGCAGCCTCGGCCTGGTCTTCAACGTGCCGTCCATCATCGAGCGGATGGACGTCAGCAGCCCGTTCCTGATCGGCCTGATCTCCGGCAGCGTCGGCATCGGCGCGACGGTGGGCGTGCTCGTGCTGCCCCGACTCGTCCGCGGCGCCCGGTACGAGGCCACGTGGGTGGGGCTGTCCGCACTGGGCACCCTGGTCACGTCCGTCGGGTACCTGATGATCGACGCCCCGGTGGCGCGGGTGGTGCTGATCGCCGTGGGTGCGCTCTTCATCTTCGGCACGCTGCCCCTGTTCTGGTCGATCGCCATGGCGCGCATGTCCGGCGTCGTCGCCGCCGCCGGTCTGGCGTTCATCAACACGATCGGCCTGATCGGCGGGTTCGTCGGCCCCTACCTGTTCGGTCTGGCGGAGCAGACGACGGGCGACCCGGCGTCGGGCTTCGTCATCGTGATCGCCGTCTCGGCCATCTCCGTGGTGCTGAGCGTGGTGCTCGTCGCCGCGCTGCGGCGGGAGGATCGCGCGCCGGTCGGCGGGGCGGCGCCGGAGCAGGAGCAGCCGGACGCCCCGCGCGAACCGATCGACGTGCGGCGCGGGGAGGCGTGAGCACCGTGCTCGGACTGATGCAGGACCACCCGCTGAGCATGCCCCTGCTGGTGGATCGCCTGGAGCAGCGCTTCGCCCGCAAGACCGTCGTCACGTCGACCGTCGAGGGGCGCACCGTCGCCACGTTCGCCGAGGTGGCCGAGCGGGTGCGCAGACTCGCCGGGGCGCTCGACGCCCTCGCCGTGCCCGCCTCGGCGCCGGTGGCCACCCTGGGCTGGAACAGCCAGCGGCACCTGGAGCTCTATCTCGCGGTGCCGAGCGCCGGGCGGGTGCTGCACACGATCAACCAGCGGCTGGCTCCCGCGGACATCGAGTACATCGTCAACGACGCCGCGGACGACGTGATCGTCGTCGATCGTTCCCTGCTGGACGCGCTCTGGCCGCTGGTGGACCGTCTGCCGACCGTGCGGCACATCGTGGTGATGGACGACGGCGCCGGCCCCGCGCTGCCGCGGGACCCCCGCGTCGTCGACTACGAGGCGCTGATCGCGAGCGCCGCCCCCGCCGCGACGCTGAGCGTGCCGGACGAGCGGAGCGCGGCGGCGCTCTGCTACACGTCGGGCACCACGGGTCGGCCGAAGGGCGTGCTCTACGACCACCGCTCGATCGTCCTGCACGCGCTCTCGTTCCTGTTCGCGGACACGTTCGGGCTCGGCGAGGCCGACGTCGTGATGCCCATCGTGCCCATGTTCCACGCCAACGCCTGGGGACTGCCCTACGCCGCCATCCTCGCCGGCGCCTCGCTCGTGCTGCCGGGCCGCGCCGCGACGCCCGGGCGCCTCGCCGATCTGGTCGAGCACGAGCGGGTCACCGTCTCGGGCGCCGTCACCACGGTGTGGCTGAGTATGTTGCCGCACCTGCGCGGTCGCGACCTCGCCGCCCTGCGCCGACTCGCCAACGGGGGCGGTCACCTGCCGCTCGAGCTGGCGCGGCAGTATCTGGACGAGTTGGGGGTGCCCCTGGTCGGGACGTGGGGCATGACGGAGGCCAGTCCCCTGGTCACCTCGGCCCGGACACCGGCACGGACGGACGTGCGGCCCGCCGGGGGAACCCCGCCCGAGCGGCTGGCGGCCCTGTGCGCGGCCGGGTATCCCAGCCCCCTGGTCGGCGTCCGGCTGGCACGGGCCGACGGCACCCTGGCCCCCCACGACGGCGTCGCGTCCGGGGAGCTGCAGATCAACGGCCCCACGGTCGCCGCGGGGTACGTGGGCGTCGACGCCACGGACACCATCACCGCCGACGGGTGGCTGCGCACCGGCGACGTCGGCGTCATCGACCCGGACGGCTGCGTCCACGTGGTGGACCGGTTGAAGGACCTGATCAAGTCCGGAGGCGAGTGGATCGGGTCGGCCGAACTGGAGAACGCCGTCCTCACGCACCCCGGCGTCGAGGAGGCGGCCGTCGTCGCGCGACCCGACGAGACCTGGGGTGAACGTCCGGTCGCCTATGTGGTGGAGCGCCCGGGAGCCGGCCTCACGGGGGCCGCGATCCGCTCCCACCTCGAGGGCCGCGTCGCGCGCTGGTGGATTCCGGAGGACGTCCTGATCGTGACGGACATTCCGCGCACGCCCACCGGCAAGATCGCGAAGCGACAGCTGCGGGAGGCGGGCGTGACGCCACCGCGGTGACCCGGGGACCTCGACGACGCCACGGTCATCCTCAGCGCTCTTCCTCCGCGCGTTCAGACGATTCCCAGCGAAAGTGGAGAGAATCGTGCCCGTGAAGAGCTCCCAGCCCGAAGCCAAGCTGCTCGTCGTCGACGACGAGCCGAACATCCGTGAGCTGCTGTCCACGTCCCTGCGGTTCGCCGGTTTCGACGTCGTCGCCGCCGGCAACGGCCGGGACGCGCTGACCGCCGCAGAGACCCACAACCCGGACCTCGTCGTGCTCGACGTCATGCTGCCGGACATGGACGGGTTCACCGTCACCCGGAAGCTGCGGGCCTCCGGCCGGCACTGCCCGGTCCTGTTCCTGACCGCCCGGGACGACACCGAGGACAAGGTCACCGGTCTGACCGTCGGCGGCGACGACTACGTCACCAAGCCGTTCAGCCTCGACGAGGTCGTCGCCCGCATCCGCGCGGTGCTGCGCCGCACCCAGCCGCTGCTGGACGACGAGGCGGTCATCCGCGTCGACGACCTGGAGCTGGACGACGACGCCCACGAGGTGCGACGCGGTGGCGAGGTGATCGAGCTCTCCCCCACCGAGTTCAAGCTGCTGCGCTACCTGATGCTCAACCCGAACCGGGTGCTCTCCAAGGCGCAGATCCTCGACCACGTGTGGGAGTACGACTTCAACGGGGACGCCTCGATCGTCGAGTCCTACATCTCCTACCTGCGCCGGAAGATCGACCGCCACCCCGACGTGCCCGCCCTGATCCAGACCAAGCGGGGCGTCGGCTACCTGTTGCGCACCGCCGACCGCCGGTAGGGTGGCCACTCGGTGCTGAACCGGTGGAAGAACGCGTCGCTGCGCGGGCAGCTGGTCGCGATGACGTCCGTGCTGATCGTCGTCGTGACCGCTCTGCTCGGCACGCTGACGGTCACCACCCTGAAGAACGTGCTCGTGCAGCGGACGGACTCCGATCTGCTCAACTACGTCCAGCCCATGTCGGTGTACCTGTACCAGGTGAAGCAGGGCACCGCGGAGCCGTCGTTCAACCAACTGGTCTTCAGCCGGTTCTACGGGCTGCAGATGGACGCGGACGGCGACCCCGTGACCCGCACGTCGCGGACCTCGGCCACGGCGGACGTGCCGCAGATCCCGCGCCTGTCGATCGACGAGGTGCGCCGCACCGGTGACGGGTTCAACGTGGCCGGCTCCACGCCGGGCAGTCCGGGCTGGCGGGTCGTCGTGCGCGCGCTGCAGACCGGCGACGGCTCGGTCGCGATCGCCACGCCGCTGAACGAGGTCGACGAGGTGGTGGAGTCCGCCGCGTGGCCGATCCTGCTGCTCGGCGTCGCCCTCGTCACGCTCTCCTCCGCCGTCGCGTACCTGGCGGTGACCCGGGCGTTCCGGCCGCTGGTGAAGGTGGAACGGACGGCCGCGGCGATCGCCGCCGGGGACCTGTCCCGCCGCCTCGAACCGGCCAGTCCCCAGACCGAGATGGGCCGGCTGAGCCGGTCCCTGAACGCGATGCTCGCCCACATCGAGACGGCCTTCGCGGCGCAGAAGGCGTCCGAGGCCACGATGCGCCGGTTCGTCTCCGACGCCTCGCACGAGCTGCGCACCCCGTTGGTCACCATCCGCGGGTTCTCCGAGTTCTACCGGCACGGGGGGCTGCGCACGGGCGAGGAAGTCGGCACCGCGATGGGTCGGATCGAGAGCGAGGCGACCCGGATGAGCGAGCTGGTCGAGGACCTGCTCGTCCTGGCCCGCATCGACGACGCGCGACCGGCCCGGCAACGCCCGCTCGACCTGTTGCTGCTGGGCAACGACGCGGCCGTCGACGCGCGGGTCAACGCCCCCGGCCGCCGGGTCACGGTGATCGGGCTGGACGGCGGCACCCCGCGCAACGCCCCGGTACTCGGCGACGAGAGCCGGCTGCGGCAGGTGGTCGGCAACCTGATGACCAACGCCCTGCGATACACGCCCGAGGGCTCCCCCATCGACATCGCGGTCGGCACGGCCGAGACGGTCGGGGGGGTGTGGGACTCGGTGATCGAGATCCGCGATCACGGGCCGGGCATCTCCGACGCCGACGCCGCCCGCGTGTTCGAGCGGTTCTTCCGGGCCGACACCTCCCGCGCCCGGGAGACCGGCGGCAGCGGCCTGGGCCTGGCGATCGTCGCCGCCATCGTCGCGCAGCACGACGGGTCGGTGCGCCTCTCCGAGACCGACGGAGGCGGCGCCACCTTCAGCGTCCGGTTGCCGTTCTCCGCGCACGACGTCGCGGACGAGGACACCTCCCCGGCCGACCATGACGGCGGGCGCGACGCCGCGACCGGGAGCACCGCGGTCACGCCGCCCTCGGCCACCGGCCGGCTCCGGCGGGCCCTGCGCCGCGGCTCCCGCTGACGGGTTCGTCGGTCCCGCGCTCGACGCCTCGGGTGTCGCCCACCGAGTTCGCCGGTTCCCCGGCCTCGCGGGGGGCGCCGCCGTTTCTCCCTCCCCAGGGACCGCCCACGGCTCGGTCCTCCACAGTGCCGCCCCGACGAGGTCCCGCGCAGGTGGATCGCTCCTACGCTCGGGGCATCGGTTCAGCGGTACGGACGGGAGAGGACGGGATCACCATGGCAGTGTTCACGGTCGACAGTGCGGCCCTGCAGGCCAACAGCACGGCGGTACGAGGAACGGTCGAACGCATCCGGGCGGAGGTCGCCGCCATGCATGCGGGGCTCCAGGCCCTCGAGGGCACCTGGACGGGACAGGCCGCCACCCTGTTCCAGTCCGTGGTGGCGGACTGGCGCACCACGGAGGCGACGGTGGAGGCGTCGCTGGAATCCATCACGGCCGCGCTGGACGCCGCGGCCGCCGGCTACGAGGAGGCGGAGGCCCGCAACGCGGCGCTGTTCCACGGCCGGTGACGGGACAGGCTCACCGGGGGCGGCCGCGTTCGGTGGCAGCACGGCGCTGCGCCCGGCGGAACCACACCCGTCGCCCACGATTCGGCTTCCCGGTCGGCCGAGGGCGCGGCG
This sequence comes from Tersicoccus solisilvae, assembly GCF_014643255.1. Lineage (GTDB taxonomy): Bacteria > Actinomycetota > Actinomycetes > Actinomycetales > Micrococcaceae > Tersicoccus > Tersicoccus solisilvae. The sequence continues at coordinate 68,982 of NZ_BMJI01000007.1, forward strand.
GGGTCCTCAGGACGTCGGGGTGCCCTGGTGGAACCGCAGCCGCCACTGCTGGCCGTCCCGGACCCACCACGAGCTGCGCACCGCTGACTCCCCGTCCCGGGTGCTCCGCCACACCAACAGGATCGTCGTGGGATCGATCCGCTCGAGCTGCAGCTGCTCGAACTGCACGGCGCCGCTGTCCGCGTTGCTGACCAGGTCGATCGTCGAGTCCCGGTCCCAGATCCGGCCGGATGCCCCGACCTCGGTGAAGTCCGGGTGCAGCAGGGCCGCGAGCCGGGCGACGTCGGCGCGGACCCGCGGGTCGAGCAGCTCCTGCTCGTACTGGACGACCAGTTCCTCGTCCTCCAGCTGCGCGATGTCGGTGTCGTCGGCGAGGACGGAGAACAGGTCCGCCTCCAGGTCGTCGGCCGCCCCGGTGAACCTGCTCTCCGGCTCGGGACGCGGCGTCGTGCCGGGGGCAGCGGCGGGCGCGGTCGTCGTCGCGGCGGCCGGAACGGTGCCGGCGGTGGCAACGTCGGCGGCACCGGCCGGCACCGCTCCGGCGGCCACGGGCGTGCGGAAGCCGGGCCCGGTGTCGGCGGGCAGGGAGCGCGAGTAGGCGGTGGCAGCAGCGCGGGCACGCTCGTCGGCCGCCTCGTTGAGGTCGTGCCCGGCGTGGCCCTTCACCCAGTCGAAGGCGACGTCGCGTCCGGCGATGGCGGTGTCGATGCGCTTGAGCAGGTCGACGTTGAGCACCGGCTTGCCGTCGGCCTTCCGCCAGCCCTTGCGCTTCCAGCCCGGCATCCACTTGGTCACGCAGTTGATCACGTACTGCGAGTCGCACAGGATCTGCAGTCGCTCGGACACGTGCGCGGTCGACTCGAGCAGGTCCAGCACCGCCATCAGCTCGCCCATGTTGTTCGTCCCGTGCGGCCAGCCGCCCGCGGCCCAGCAGTCCTCGTCCACGAACCAGGCCCAGCCCGCGGGCCCGGGATTGCCGAGGGCAGAGCCGTCGGCGGCAGCGATGATCGTCATGGTCTCCATCCTGACAGAGCGCACCGACACCGGGGCTCCGGGGCGCCGTGGCACGGCGCCGTCGCTCAACGGCTCTGGGATGCCGCCGGGTCCTCCGGCAGGGTCGCCAGCTGCCGGGGGCCGGCGTCGCGGGCACCTCGGGTCGCATCCGGGCGCGCTCGGCCTCAGCGCTCCCCTTCCCCCGCGAGGTTCCTGCGCGCCGCCTTCTCCCACCGCTGCCTCCCGCTCCGGGTGCGGAACAGCGGGTCGAGGGCGAGCAGCTGCTCCACCACGGCGCGGCGGCCGGTGGCGAACGCCTCGTCGGACAGGTGCCCGTACTCGGCGCGCACGTCGGCCAGATAGCGCGCGTACCCTGCGGGGTCGCGACCGAGCACGGCCAGGTCGGCGTCGCACAGCACGCGCCCCCCGACGTCCTCATCGTCCGGGGCATGCCCGGCGGTCAGCCGCACCAGGCGCCCCACCTCGGTCGCCTCGTCGCGCTCCAGTCCCGCTGCCGTCAGGGTGCGCTCCGCGAGCGCGGCCGACTGCTCCTCGTCGTCCCCGGCCGCGCCCCGGTAGACGGCGTCGTGGAACCAGGCAGCCAGCCACACCGCACGGGGCCGCGGGCCGAAGTCCTCGCCCCCGTACTCGAGCGCCCCGAGCGCGTTCAGACAACCGAGCAGGTGGCGAGCGTCGTGGTAGCGCCGGTGCGGCTCGCCCCACCGCTCGAGCACCTGCTCCCCGAGCCGTTGCTGCCCGGGCAGCAGCACGTTCCAGCGGTGCCGCAGGACGAGGGCCACCCGGCGGGGGCGATCGACGGCCCGGATCCGCAGCCCACTCGCGATCAGCCGACGCGTCAATTCACTGCCCTCGACAGCAACCGCCCCGAGCGCGACGGCGCGGTCGTGCAGCCGAGAGGGCACGTCGTAGTGGTCGCCGTCGAACGCTCGTTCGCTCAATCCCAGCCGGCGGGCCATCGCGTGCAACTCGGCGAGGTCGGCGTCGGAGACGAGGTGCGAGAACTCGGTGCCGTGCGCCGGCCAGCGAGGCGGATCGATCAACACCGTCATCCCGCCGAGTCTAGACGCGGAGCACCGCGGGACGGCGGTGGTGTCCGGCACCAGGTCCCGAAGATCGGCGGGCCCGGTCGGGACCGCCGTGTGGCCCATAGCCGGCACCGCACCAGAGCCCGAACAACGGGCGCCCCGATCGGGCCAGGGTGCAGCCCGCCGCGGCCACCGCACCAGAGCCCGAACAACGGCACCCCGATCGGGATCGAGCACCAGAGCCCGAACAACGGGCGCCCCGATCGGGCCAGGGTGCGGCCCGCAACGGCCACCGCACCAGAGCCCGGACAACGGGCGCCCCGATCGGGCCAGGGTGCGGCCCCCAGCGGCCACCGCACCAGAGCCCGAACAACGGGCGCCCCGATCGGGCTCTGGTGCGGCCCGCGGCGGCCACCGCACCAGAGCCCGAAACAACGGCACCCCGATCGGGATCGAGCACCAGAGCCCGAACAACGGGCGCCCCGATCGGGCTGGAGTGCGGGCCCCCAGGGCCCACCGCACCAGAGCCCGAACAACGGCGCCCTGATCGGGCTGGAGAGTGCGCGACACCAGGGCCGGATCCCTCCCGCAGGCCGCGCTGGCGCGTGAACGGGACGGTCCCGGTCCTTGCCGCCGGCCGCCCGGCGCCGGACACGACGGAACCCCCGGACCGTGCGGTCCGGGGGTTCCGTTCAGGTGCTGCGAGAGGCAGGCGAGTCGGCTCAGAAGCCGCCCATGCCACCCATCTCGTCGCCACCCGGCATGGCCGGAGCGGCCTTCTCCGGCTTGTCGGCGACGACGGCCTCCGTGGTGAGGAACAGGCCCGCGATGGACGCGGCGTTCTGCAGCGCGGAGCGGGTGACCTTGACCGGATCGTTGACGCCGGCGGCCAGCAGGTCCTCGTACTCGCCGGTCGCGGCGTTCAGGCCGTGACCGGAGGGCAGGGTGGCGACCTTGGCGGCCACGACACCCGGCTCCTCGCCCGCGTTGAAGGCGATCTGCTTCAGCGGGGCGGAGATGGCGACCTTGACGATGTTGGCGCCGGTCGCCTCGTCCCCCTCGAGGGTGAGGTTGGCGAACGCCTTCTCGCCGGCCTGGATGAGGGCCACGCCGCCACCGGCGACGATGCCCTCCTCGACGGCCGCCTTCGCGTTGCGCACGGCGTCCTCGATGCGGTGCTTGCGCTCCTTCAGCTCCACCTCGGTGGCGGCACCGGCCTTGATCACCGCGACACCGCCGGCGAGCTTCGCCAGGCGCTCCTGCAGCTTCTCGCGGTCGTAGTCGGAGTCGGAGTTCTCGATCTCGGCGCGGATCTGCTTGACCCGACCGGCGATCGCCTCGGCGTCACCGGCACCCTCGACAATCGTGGTCTCGTCCTTCGTGACGACGACCTTGCGAGCGCGGCCCAGCAGGTCGACGGTCGCGTTCTCGAGCTTCAGACCGACCTCCTCGGCGATGACCTGGCCACCGGTGAGAGTGGCGATGTCGGCCAGCTGCGCCTTGCGCCGGTCGCCGAAGCCCGGGGCCTTGACGGCCACGGACTTGAAGGTGCCACGGATCTTGTTGACCACGAGGGTGGCCAGGGCCTCGCCCTCGACGTCCTCGGCGATGATCAGCAGCGGCTTGCCGGACTGCATGACCTTCTCCAGCAGGGACACGAGGTCCTTCACGTTGGCGATCTTCGAGTTGACGATGAGGATGTAGGGGTCCTCGAGGACGGCCTCCTGGCGGTCCGCGTCGGTGACGAAGTAGCCGGAGATGTAGCCCTTGTCGAAGCGCATGCCCTCGGTGAGCTCGAGCTCGAGGCCGAAGGTGTTCGACTCCTCGACGGTGATGACGCCCTCCTTGCCCACCTTGTCGAGGGCCTCGGAGATCAGCTCACCGATCTGGGTGTCGCCCGCGGAGATGGACGCGGTGGCCGCGATCTGCTCCTTGGTCTCGACCTCCTTGGCGGTGGCCAGCAGCTCGGCGGTGACCGCGTCGACGGCCTTCTCGATGCCGCGCTTCAGGGACAGCGGGTCCGCACCGGCCGCGACGTTGCGCAGGCCTTCCTTGACCAGCGCCTGGGCGAGCACGGTGGCCGTGGTGGTGCCGTCACCGGCGACGTCGTCGGTCTTCTTGGCGACCTCCTTGACGAGCTCCGCGCCGATCTTCTCGTAGGGATCCTCGAGCTCGATCTCCTTGGCGATGGACACACCGTCGTTGGTGATCGTGGGGGCACCCCACTTCTTCTCCAGCACGACGTTGCGACCGCGCGGGCCGAGGGTGACCTTGACCGCGTCGGCGAGGGTGTTCAGGCCCCGCTCGAGGCCGCGGCGGGCTTCTTCGTCAAAACTGATGATCTTTGCCATCTGGCTGTCGTCCCTCCCGGACAGTGGTGACTGTCGAGTCGTTAGCTGAACGTGGCCGCCTCGATGCCCGCGACGGACGATCGACGCGGATCCCACCATGGAAGTGCGACCCGCCCGATCTCACCGCGGCAGCCGGTGCCCGACCCACCGACCACGCGGCCCGGCGAACCGGGAGCTGGCAGTCGAGGTGATCGAGTGCTAACACCATCATTAGCACTCGGCATGGGTGAGTGCAAGCGACGCGGACCCCACGGACGCCGGTTTCGCGGAGGGCGGGATCAGCCCCGCCGGGCGGCCTCCCACTCCTCGCGCAGCACCCCGAACACCACCGCGTCGTACAGCTCGCCGTCCACCAACCGCGCCTTCCGGAAGCGGGCCTCCTCGCGGTAGCCGAGCTTCGGTCCGATCCGGCACATGCCGACGTTCCCGCTCCAGGTGGCGTAGTCGAGCCGGCCGACGTCGGTGGTGGCGAACAGGTAGTCGGTCCACCGGCTCATCGCCTCGGTGCCGTAGCCGCCGCCCCAGTGGTCGGGCGGGTAGACCCCGATGCCCAGCCGGATCCACGGCAGGGCGTACGTCCCGGTGCCCGGGGGCACGTCGGCGGGGCGGTTGCCCTTCTCCTCGTAGTACCAGGACACCTGCCCGAGGAAGCCCCCGGACGCGGCGTCGACGATCGGCAGGGACAGCCGCGGGGTGGGCCAGGTGCCGGCGTCCACCTGCTCGTGCAGGGAACGGCAGTAGCCCTCCGCACCCTCGGCGGTCCAGCGCTCGAAGTAGGGGGCGTCGGTGCGCTGCCAGTCGTGGACGCCGCCGTCGGCGGGCGGGCGGATCCAGGTCAGCAGGGCGTCGACGTCGGCGTGGGTCCAGTCGCGCAGGACCACCTTGGTGCCCCGCAGGTCCACGGGATCAGGCAGGTCGCTCATCGGCTCGACGACGTAGAGGCCGCTCGACGTTCAGGCCGAGCCGCCGAGGCGGCGCTCGGTGCGCGCACGCTGGCGGGTGGCCCGCTGCCGGCGCAGCCGCTTGACCAGCATGGGGTCGTGCGCGAGGGCGGCCTCGGTGTCGATGAGGGCGTTGAGGATCTGGTAGTAGTGCGTCGCGGAGAGGTCGAACGTCTCGCGGATGACCTGTTCCTTCGCCCCGGCGTACTTCCACCACTGGCGCTCGAGGGTCAGCATCGCGGCGTCGCGCTCGGACAGCGCCGAGGTGGTGCTCTCGCTCCCCGGCTCGTGGCTGCGCAGCGCGCGGTCGTCGGCGGTCATCGCACCCCTCCCCTGCCGGGCATGACGGCGCCCGGACTCACCCGACCAGCGTACCGGCGAATCACACCGATGTCATTCGCCCGGACCGCGGGCGGCGGACCGCGCGGAGGGGCGGCGCGAGACCGGCACAATGGGGCCATGCCCCAACCGCTCACCGACCTCGTCGCACCGGACTGGGCCGAGGCCCTCGCTCCCGTCGAACCCGCCATCCACGCCATGGGCGACTTCCTCCGCGCTGAGCTGACGGCCGGCCGTGGTTATCTGCCGGCCGGGGACCGCGTGCTGCGGGCCTTCGAGCAACCCCTCGCGGACGTCCGCGTGCTCATCGTCGGCCAGGATCCCTATCCGACGCCGGGGCACGCGGTCGGGTTGTCCTTCGCGGTGGAGCGCGACGTGCGGCCGCTCCCCCGCAGCCTGACCAACATCTACCGGGAACTGCAGAACGACCTGGGCCAGGCGCCCGCCGAGCACGGCGACCTGAGCGCCTGGAACCGGCAGGGCATCATGCTGCTCAACCGGGTCCTCACCGTGCGTCCGGGCGCCGCCGGTTCCCACCGCGGCAAGGGCTGGGAGGCGGTCACCGAGGCGGCGATCCGCGCGCTGGTCGCCCGTGACAGTGCGCTCGTGGCGATCCTCTGGGGTCGGGACGCCCAGAACCTCGCGCCACTGCTCGGCGACACGCCGCGCGTCGAGTCCGCGCATCCGAGCCCGCTCTCGGCCTCGCGCGGCTTCTTCGGCTCCCGCCCGTTCTCCCGCAGCAACGCCATGCTGCGCGAGCTCGGTGCCGCGGAGGTCGACTGGTCGCTGAGCTGAGGGAGCCGGCCGACCCCGAGCCCCGAGGGCCGCCGAGCCGCCGTCGACGGCGGCGTCAGGCCCCGTCGCCCGAGGACGGCTGGCCGATCCGCCGGGCGAGGTGGTCGCTGACCCGGCGGATGTCCTCCTCGGTGGGCAACTGGTCCGTCACCTGGACGATCCGATCGCCGACCTGCACGCGGGAGGGGTCGACGAGGCCCGCCCCGGCGAGTTCCCGGGCCACCTGGGCGACCTCGTCGTCGGTCATCCGGCGCCGCAGCAGCGCGAGCAGGGGGACGTAGTCCGTGTCGGGCACCCCGGTCGGATAGCCCTCCCGCAACCAGCCGACGAGCCTGCCGATGAAGGCGCCCCTCCCCGCACCGGCCCCGTCGCCGCGGACGCCGGGCTCGCCGGCGTCGCAGTCGTCCGCCGCGGGATCGAACGGACCGGGATCGGCCAGCGGCCACCCGCCGGCGGCGAGCCGCGAGGACACGCGGGCGATGTCGGCCGGGTCGGGCCGGCCGAGCAGCTGCGCGCGGATGGCCTCCTCGACCTGAGCGGTGGTCACCGTCTCGGCCTGGTGGCCGGCGTCGGCCAGGTGCTGGGCCACGAGCAGCACCTCCTCGGTGGTGAGCCGCCGGCCGAGCACGCCGAGCAGCGTGACGTAGTCGGTCTCCGGGATCCCCTGCGGGTACCCGGCGCGCAGCCAGCCGACGACCCTCGTCACGAGCGGGATGCGCGCGCTCATCCGCGACCCTGGAAGGTGGGGAAGCCGTGCTCGAAGCTGATCGACAGGCCGAGTCCGCTGCCGACGATGAACGCGAGCGCGAGCAGGACCGCGAGGACGACGACGGCCATCAGCACGATGCCCGCCACGCGGGCGGCGGGACGGGGCGGTGCGGCGTCGTCCTCGGCGGCGCCGCCCTCGCCGGCGGCCAACAGCCTGATGCCGGTGGCGAAGATTGCGGGCAGTCCGGCGCCGAAGACGACGCCCCACAACAGCACCTGCCACGCCGCGGACCCGAACAGGCCGAGCATCCCCGTCATCGGGCACCACCGGCGGAGACGGGCTCGGCGCCGGCGGACGAGGCGTCCCACTCGGCGTTGACGTTGCCGGCGTGCACCGGCTTGCGGCGGGCCCGCAGCCACATCGCACCGGCCAGCGCGACGAGGACGACGACGATGGCGATGGCGCCCGGGAGCCCGCCGATCAGGTGGGCGATCCACCACATCGCGGCTCCGACCAGCCCGGCGCACGGCAGGGTGATCAACCAGGCGACCACCATGCGACCGGCCACGCCCCAGCGCACCTCGGCGCCGGGCCGGCCGAGTCCCGTACCGAGGATGGACCCGGTGGCCACGTGCGTGGTGGAGAGGGCGAAGCCCAGGTGGCTGGACGTGAGGATGACCGCGGCCGACGCGCTCTCGGCGGCCATGCCCTGCGGGGACGAGATCTCCACCAGTCCCTTGCCGAGGGTGCGGATGATGCGCCAGCCGCCCAGGTAGGTGCCGAGGGCGATGGCGAGCGCGCAGGCGAGCTTCACCCAGAACGGCACCGCGTGCGTGTCCGTCCAGGCGCCGTAGGCGAGCAGCGCGAGGGTGATGACGCCCATCGTCTTCTGGGCGTCGTTCGTGCCGTGGGCGAGGGAGACGAGGGACGCGGTGCCGATCTGGCCCCACCGGAACCCGCGCTCGCTCCACCGGCGGGCGACGCCGACGGTGATGGCGAAGACCAGCCGGGTGCCGATGGCGGCGACGATCGCGGCGACCAGCGGGGAGAGCACGGCCGGCAGGATCACCTTGCCGATGACGCCGTCGAGCTTGCTCCCGTCACCCGCCCAGTTGACGCCGGCGATGCCGAGTCCGGCGATCGTGGAGCCGATCAGCCCGCCGAACAGCGCGTGGGACGAGCTGGACGGCAGGCCGAGCAGCCAGGTGAGCAGGTTCCAGACGATGCCGCCGATCAGACCGGCGAGCACGATGACGAGCAGCGCGTGCCCGTGGTCCGCCGTCAGCTCCGGTCGCGGGGCCCCGGAGGAGTCCTGGATGTGCACGACGGCGTTCGTCACGGTGAGCGCCACCTCGACGCTGAGGAACGCGCCGATGAGATTGAGGACGCCGGAGAGGGCGACGGCGACCCTGGGGGTGAGCGCGCCGGTCGCGATGGAGGTGGCCATCGCGTTGGCCGTGTCGTGGAAACCGTTCGTGAAGTCGAAGGCGAGGGCGGTGATCACCACCAGCACCAGCACGATGAGTTCGGGGTTCACACCCGTCAGCGTCGTCGCCCCGGTGGAGCGCGGTCAAGGCCCCGGCGGAGCTACCGGCCCGTACCGCGCAGAGTTCATCTCGCGTTCACTGCCTCACCGGCGGCGGTTGCGTCGCCGGCGTTCGCCGGGTCCCTTGGCGAAGGGCCGCGCGAGGTTGTCGCCGAGCACCACACCGGCGGCGAGGGCGAGGATCACCGTCATCGCGTAGAACAACGTGGTGGCGCCGATCCCGAGGTCGGCGCCCTCGATCGAGATGCCGTACACGGCCTGGAAGATGCTCATGCCGGGGAACATGAACATGATCGACGGGATCGCGATGACGGCGGAGGGCGCGTTCATCCGCAGCGCCACGACACGGGCGGCCATGCCGATGAACACGCTGGCGACGGCCGGCGCGAGCCGCTGCCCGAACCCCGTCCAGCCGGCGACCACCATGACGAGGTAGGCCGCGGCGGTCACGCCCGCCGTCGGGAGCAGCAGGTCGGGCCGGGTCTGCAGCACGATCGCGATCAGCACCGCGGACACGGCCGAGAGAATCACCATCACCGGCCACGGCGGGCTGTTGATGGCCGACGTGACGTCGACGTCCATGCGCGGCACGCCCATGTTGACGCCCACCACGAGGGAGATGGCGATGCCGGCGGCCACCGCCGCGAACACCAGCATCGCCGAGAGGTAGCGGCCCGCCGCGCTGACGGGGAAGCCGTTGACGGCGTCCTGGGTCGCGGAGACGAGGCGCATGGTCGGCAGCAGCAGGATCAGCCCACCGGCGATCACCAGGCCCTGCGCGACCGGGATGTGGGCGACGCCGGCCACCTGGGCGAGCCCGGCGATGATGGCGGAGGCCGCCGCCACGGTGAAGAACTCGGGGATGCGCCAGGCGCCGAGCCGCTGCTGCACCACGGTCACGAGCACCGTCGAGACGAAGGAGAGCAGGCAGGCGACCAGCCCGCCGCCGAGGAACAGCACGATGGTCGTGGTGAAGCCCGCGGACGCGAGCCGCACCGCCCAGCGGGGGAAGGGCTTGTGCCGGGACGTGATCTCCTGCATCCGGGCGCCCGCGGTGTCCCGGTCCAGGTCGCCGACGATGATGTCGGAGACCAGCCGGTGCAGGTCGGCGAGCGCCGCATAGTTGTCGGACCAGGAGCGGACGACCCGCAGCACGGTGATCGGCGTGATGTAGGGGCCGGCGTAGTTGATCGTGACGGACTGGTTGTTGATGTCGACGTCGACGTTGCGCAGCCCCAGGGAGGCGGTGACGGCGATGACGCTGGTCTCGACCTCGAGCGCTCCGGCGCCGTACCGGAACAGGGACTCGGCCAGCTCGAGCGCGAAGTCGAGGGTCTTGCGGGCGCTGTCCTCGACCGCGTCGACCCGGATGGTCGGGTTGGCGTAGGGGCTGCCGGCCAGCCGCTCGACCAGGCTCATCGGCGCCGTCGGCGGGGCGTCGCCCTGGATCAGCTTGCGCAGGACGCGATTGGCCGCGTAGTTGGACCGGGCCTGCGCGGCTCCGGGCAGGGTGAGGGGTTTGGTCGCCGGCCCCGCCTTCCCCGATCCGCGACCCGTTCCGGTGCTCTCAGCGCGTTCACCCGGGATCCGGCGGGGCCTCCCGGTGCTGTTCCTCTGCTGCACGACCGCTCTCGACCGCGACGCTCAGGATCGTCCGGACGTGGCGGCCCGGCGGCTCCGCCATGCCTTCAGGCCGCGGGACCGCAGCGTCGTCGCCGCGTCGACGAGGGTGCGTCCGGCGCGCATGGCCGTGAAGGCGACGCGGTCCACCGGGCTCACGAAGGTACCGAGGAGCTGGACGACCTCGCCGCCGAAGCCCTTCTTGAACTCGTAGTTGCCGTGCCCCTCCGCGTCCTCGCTGTCGATGCCGAACGTGCCGTAGAAGTTGTACCGCCGGTACCCGTGCTCGAGCGCGTGCAGCAGCATGCCCCAGTAGAGGCGGGTGGCGCCGTTGAAGTAGATGAAGTCCTGCTTGGTGCCGCCGATCACGCACGTGATCTCGTCGCCGTAGCAGGCGAAGTGGATGGCGGCCACGGTCGTCACCCCGATCGAGTCCGGGTAGCGCGCGATGTCGGCGAGGCTGCGCTCGTAGCTGTCGGCCAGCTCGTCGACGACCTTCAGCCGCCGGGCCTTCTTGGCGCTGCCCGTGGCCTCGATGGCGGCGCGCAGCTCGTCGGCGGACGCCCGCTCGGCGGCGAGGCGCTCCGTCAGGGAGGCACGGTAGGCGGGGATGTCGATCCGGGCCATCATCAGCTTGGTGAAGGTCGGCGACGTCGCGGTCAGCAGGGTCCGGTAGTAGTCCTTGTCGCGGTAGACGAAGCCCTTCTCGTCCCCGGCGGTGCTGAGCGCGTCGTAGAACTCGTCGAGCGTCTCGAGGGTGGCCTGCTCGAGGAACACCCCGTTCTTCTCGGCCTTCCGGATCGCTTTGCGTGTCCGGTAGTCCATTCCCATGATCAGCTGCTCGGCGTCCTCGATGCCCTCGAGCGACTTGACGAACATCCAGTTGATGTCGACGAAGTCCATGGCCGTGCCCTCGTGCGCGAAGCCCAGGCGCTCGAGCCGGTCCACGAGGGGCCGGTTGTCCTCGACCTCGGGGTGCTCGACCCCGTCGGCGTCGCGGGCCACGTAGCGCACGTTGGGCGAGATCCGCAGCTCGGCGGCCTTGCGCCCGGAGGCGTGCCGGGTCAGAGCGGCGAGGACGGACTCGACCAGCGCGGGGTCCGCCCAGTCCATCAGCGGGCCCTTGGAGCACTGGCAGGTGCGGTATCCGAGCCGGTTGGCGGCGTACGTCAGCTTGGCGACGGCGACGAGCTCACCGGCGCGCCGGACGCCGACGAGCTCGGCGTCCTGCCCCCGGAGCCGCTGGAACCGGGCCAGCTCGGCCGACTGGATGAAGCTCGACTGCGGGTGGAACTGCGCGAAGGCGGTGAAGTCCTCGTCGCTGATGATCTCGGTCGTGACGTGCATGCCGGCCCCCTCCTAGTAGTACTGGTCGCTGCTGCGCAGGGCGTGCAGGCGCCGCGCCACGCGCTCCCCGCCCCTCTGCCACGCCGAGTAGGCGCGGGGCCGCAGTGCGAGGTCGTAGCAGCCCACGAAGTCGGTCACGGTCTTGGTGAAGCTGGTCTTGAACAGCCCGACCCCGTAGAGCGGATGGCTGCGGTCCTTGACCCGGTCGGCGGGCGGGGCGCCGCAGAAGTCGTACTCGACGCACCCGAGGTCCTTGAGCCGGCGGATCATGGCCCACTGGACGAAGTGCGAGTCGCCGTAGATCGACCGCTCCTGCAGCGATCCGCCGTCCTTGTAGGTGCCCTTGGTGCCGTAGCCGACGGCGAACGCCCCGACGCTCGGGCGGCCGTTCTCGTGCGCGAACGCGATGTGGGCCTGGCCCCGGCGGGCGAACTCGCTCCAGAACTGCTCGTAGTAGGCGTAGTCGCGCAGGGGCATCGAGCCCTTGGCGCTGACGGTCGCCACCATCAGGTCGAACAGCTGCCGGTAGGCCTCCGGGCCGGGTTCGGCGAAGGTCACCTCGCACCCCTCGCGCTCCGCCCGGCGGATGGCGTTGCGCCCGCGCGACGAGAGTCGGCGGAACAGCTCCTGCTCGGTTCCCCGCAGGTCCAGCAGCGCGGTCGAGTCGTTGGACTGGATGTTGCCGGTCTTGACCAGCCCGGCCGCGGCGAACACGGAGACGGTCTCGGGCGTCTTCACCAGGTCCGGTTCGATCTTGACGGCGAAAACCCGCAGCTTCTCCCGGTGCACGAGGTCCCGCACGGCGTCGAGGGCGTCGACCACGGCCGCGGCGTCGCCGACGTCGGGGCCCTTGATCAGGTACCACAGCGAGCCCAGCAGCGGGACGGCCTTCTCGAGCACCAGGCAGGCGGAGGTGACCTCGGCGGATTCGAGCACGAGGTACCGCGGCGCCCAGCCGCGCTGCCGCTTCACCGCGATGAAGGCCTCGGACTGCAGGAGGTTGCCACCGCCCGGATTGGCGAGCACGAGCTCGTCCCAGCGGGCGATCTCCTCGTCGGTGGCGAATCGAGCGGTGAAGGCGGGCAACTCAGAACCTCAGATCGTGGCGGGGACGGGGCGGCGGACTCGCGAGGACGGGGCAGCCCGCCGAACAGTCTACCGACGGGTCGCCGTGAACCGGCTCGACCCGCGGCGGCTGCGGCGGCGGGCTCGACCGGGGAGGGAAGTCAAGGGTTTCCCCTCTATTGGGGTCCGGACGCGGACGGCGACGATGGTGGGGCAGGAATGGCACCGGGTGGCGATGAGGGGTCGTCGTCATCCGTGCGGGCGAGGGGGACCCGCCAGGCGGTGGACCGGTAAGGCGCGGACGGGCGCCGTACCCGTCCACCGCCTCCTGTGTCTGTGGGCTCGACGCCGTTCCGTCGGTCTCGTCGGTTCACGCCGCTCGCGCGTCCGCGCCGGCCCGGTGTTCGTTAGGGTGGCTCCTGCTGTCCGGACGACGGACGCCGGACCAGGAGGACCCCCATGACCGAGAACCTCGACTTCGGTTTCGTCGAGGGCACGACGCCGGGCAAGTGGCTGCGCCGCTGGCGCGACCGGCACCCCGAGATCCCCCTCGTCGAGCACCCGCTCGCCCAGCGCGACCAGGTGAGCGCGCTCACCGACGGTCGGGTGCGGCTGCTGCTCGGCCGCGACCTGCAGCGCACCGACGCCATGCACGTGATCGAGCTGTACGTCGAGGAGATGGCCGTGGCCGCCGCCCGGGACCACGTCGTCGCCGCGTTCGACGCCGTCACCCTCGCCGACCTGGCGGACGAGACGATCCTGGACCCCGGTGACCTGAGTACCGCCGCACTGCTCGAGGTGGTGGCCTCCGGTGCCGGGGTCGCCGTGCTGCCCGCCCCCCTGGCGCGGGCGGTGAACAACCGCGCGGTGGTGCTGCGGCCCGTGATCGACGCGGAGCCGACCCGCATCGGCGTCGCCTGGTGGGCCGCCGACGAGGACCCGGTGGTCGAGGAGTTCATCGGGGTGCTGCGCGGCCGGACGGCGAGCAGTTCCCGGCAGCCGCTGGCCGGAGACGCGCCCGCCGCCGCGGCGGGCCGGTCCACCCAGCGCCGAGGGTCCGGCTCAGGTGGCGGGGGTGCGGGCGCCTCGGGCTCCGGCGGCCGGGGTACCGGCGGACGGGGTTCCGGCGGTCGGGGTACCGGCGGACGGGGTTCCGGCGGTCGAAGCAGTGGCCGGGGCCGCCGCCGCTGACGCGGTGGCGCGCGGACCGGCGGGCCGACAGAATCGGTCCATGACCGTCGTCAGTCCCGAGAGCCCCGTGTCCCCGATGCTCGCCAAGGCCGTCGCCGCCGTGCCGGAACCCGACAGTCTGCCCGGCGGCCTGCAGTACGAGCCGAAGTGGGACGGGTTCCGGGCCATCATCTACGCCGATGGGAGTGACGTGCAGATCGGCAGCCGCGGCTCGAAGATGCTCACCCGCTACTTCCCCGAGGTCGTCGCCCAGATCGCCGACCAGGTCACCGTGCCGTGCGTGCTCGACGGCGAGCTGATCGTGCGCACCGGCGAGCGCGGCTCCGAACGGCTGGACTGGGAGGCCCTGAGCCAGCGGATCCACCCGGCGGCCAGCCGGGTCACGAAGCTCGCGGAGCAGACTCCGGCGTCGTTCGTGGCGTTCGACCTGCTGGCCGAGGCGGGCGAGAGTCTGCTGGACGCGCCGCTGGCCGACCGCCGTGCCCGGCTCGAGAAGCTGATGGCTCCGCTGCGCGCCCCCCTGCACCTGAGCCAGACCACCGGCGACGTGGTCACCGCCCGGCGCTGGCTGGAGGAGTTCGAGGGGGCCGGGTTGGACGGCGTGGTCGCCAAGGGCCTCGACTCGCCGTACACCCCGAACAAACGCACCATGCTCAAGATCAAGCACCACCGCACCGCGGACGTCGTGGCGCTGGGCTACCGGATCCACAAGAGCGGCCGGGGCGTCGGATCGATCCTCGTGGGCCTCTACCACGAGGGGACCCTGCTCGGGGTGGGCGGGGTGTCCGCGTTCAGCGACGCGCGCCGGCTCGAGCTGATCGACGAACTCGACGACGTCGTCGAGCGGGACGAGCACGGCGAGCCGCTGACCGGCGAGGGCGAGCGCAACCGGTTCTCCTCGAACAAGGACGTCTCGTTCGTGCGGCTGCGGCCCGAGCGGGTGCTCGAGGTGCAGTACGACCAGATGGAGGGCATGCGCTTCCGGCACACCGCGCAGTTCGCCCGCTGGCGCCCGGACCGGGACCCGGAGTCGTGCACGTACGACCAGCTCGAGGTGCCCGTCGCCTGGGACCTGAACGACGTGCTGCTCTGACTCCCCTCAGCCGCCAGCTCGTCAATAGATGCTCCATCGGGGGCCTGCGAGCCCCCGGATACGACATCTATTGACGAGCTGGCCGGCCCGCCGCGGAGTCCTTCTTCGCCCGGCTCGGCTGCACCCGTGGCGGCTCCCCCGGCATCTTCGGGAAGTCCGGCGGGAACGCCAGCTCGCCGAGTCCGTCGTCGAGGTCGCGCTGCCACCAGCCCAGCGCGGCGTCCAGCGACCCGGGCGACGCGTGCATGTCCGCCCACGGATCGCCGACGGCGCGGATCCGGTCCGGGACGGTGGCGACGGTCAGCTCCCGCGGGTCGACGTCGTCGAGCTCGTCCCACGTGACCGGGCAGGAGACGGAGGCGTGCGGCAGGGCACGGGGACTGTAGGCCCCGGCGATGGTGCGGTCCCGGTTGGCCTGGTTGAAGTCGACGAAGATCCGCGTCCCGCGCTTCTCCTTCCACCAGCTGGTGGTGACGGCGTCGGGCATCCGCCGCTCCAGTTCGCGACCGATCGCGATCACGGCGTGCCGGACGTCGAGGAACTCGTGCTTTGGGGTGATCGGGGCGTACACGTGCAGCCCGCGGTTGCCGGAGGTCTTGAGGAAACCGGTCAGGCCGGCGTCGGCGAGCACCGTGCGCAGCTGATGCGCGGCGGTGACCGCGTCGGCGAAGTCCGTGCCGGGCTGCGGGTCCAGGTCGATGCGCAGCTGGTCCGGGTTGTCCGTGTCCTCCGCACGGGAGGCCCAGGGATGGAACACGACGGTGTTCATCTGGGCCGCCCAGACGGCCGCGGCGATCTCCCGGATCACCACCTGCGGGTGCGAGCGGCCGCTCGGATAGGTGACGGTGACCGCGTCCACGTAGTCCGGGGCACCGCGCGGCGGGTTCTTCGAGAAGAACTCCTCGCCCGTCACGTCGCCGGAGAACCGCTGCAGCGAGACCGGCCGGCCGCCGTTGGCCGCCAGGAAGGGCTCGGCGACGGCGATCAGGTACCGCGCCAGGTCCAGCTTCGTCAGCCCCGCCTCGGGCCACAGCACCCGGCTGGGGCTGGAGATCCGCACCTGTCGCTCGCCATCGGGGCCGGGCACCGCCAGGACGGTCGCGTCCTTCTCCTTCGCCATGGCTTCTCCTGTTTCCTCTGAGTTCGGTGGTCAGACGCGGATGACGGTGGGGCCGCCGACGTCGGCAATGGCGTCGAATCCGTCGTCCTGCGTGACGACGTCCATCCCGTTCGCCTGAGCGACCGCGGCGATCCAGAGATCGTTGACCTTGGCGCGTCGTCCTGCCTCCGCGAGCCGGACCCGCAACTCCGCCCATCGTCGCGCCGCATCGGCGGTCACCGGGAGGGCTTCGACCCGCGAGACCCCCTCCAGGGTCGCCAGCCGACGGGCCCGCGTCACCGTGTCGGTGGCCGCAAGCACCCCGGCGTGCAGTTCGCCGATGGTGACCACGCTGACGGCCGTCGCATCGGGAATGGCCGCGACGTCGAGGGGCCGTCCCGTCTCACCGGCGATGAGGACACTCGTGTGCAGGAGCGCTGCGCGGGAGGTCACCAGGCGTCCAGGTCGTCGGTGGTGTCGCCGGCCAGCCGCTCGAGATCGTGGGTGAGCCCGGGGTCGGCCTGGTACCGCGAGAGCAACTCCACGAGATCCGCACGCGTGAGATAGTGCGGTCGACCCGCCCGGACGGGACCGATCTCGGCCACCGGCCGACCATTCACCGTGACGGTGACGCGCGAGCCCTCAGCGACCTGCCGCAGCACCTGAGCCGTGTGGTTCCTGAGGTCGCGCGAAGCGACGGTACTCATGTGCGCAAGCGTAGCACTACTGCCACACTCGACAGTGATGCACTTCACAAGTGACCCGGACACCTCTAGGCTCGGGCTACCGGCGCTCGACGATCTGCTGCCCGCGCCGGCGGCCGTCCCTCCGACGATTCGTCGCTGACGGCTGCCCCTGAGTCAACGACGGCAAGGAGAGATCGTGGCGGACAATCGCGCAGTCATCTACATGGGCCCCGGGAAGGTCGAGATCAAGGACATCGACTACCCCACGTACGAACTCAAGGACGGGCCGGGCGTCAACCCGGCGAACGTGGGCAGGAAGCTGCCGCACGCGGCGATCCTCAAGGTCGTCACCACGAACATCTGCGGCTCGGACCAGCACATGGTGCGCGGCCGCACCACCGCCCCCGCGGGGCTGGCGCTCGGCCACGAGATCACCGGTGAGGTGGTCGAGACGGGTCCGGGGGTCGAGTTCATCAAGGTCGGCGACCTGTGCTCCGTGCCGTTCAACATCGCCTGCGGGCGCTGTCGCAACTGCAAGGAACGCAAGACCGGTATCTGCGAGAACGTCAACCCGGATCGACCCGGCAGCGCCTACGGGTACGTGGACATGGGCGGCTGGGTGGGCGGTCAGGCCGAGTACGTCCTGGTCCCGTACGCCGACTGGAACCTGCTGAAGTTCCCGGACAAGGACCAGGCGATGGAGAAGATCCTCGACCTGACCATGCTCTCGGACATCTTCCCCACCGGCTTCCACGGGGCGGTGACCGCGGGCGTCGGCGTCGGTTCCACCGTGTACGTCGCCGGGGCCGGGCCGGTGGGCCTCGCGGCGGCCGCGAGCGCGCAGCTGCTCGGCGCCGCCGTCGTCATCGTCGGCGATATGAACGCCGACCGGCTCAAGCAGGCCGAGAGCTTCGGCTGCGAGACCATCGACCTGTCGCAGGGGGACCCGGCGGACCAGATCGAGCAGCTGCTCGGCGTGCCGGAGGTCGACTGCGGCGTCGACGCCGTCGGGTTCGAGGCGAAGGGGCACGGGCACGACGGTCAGGAGGCGCCCGCCACGGTGCTGAACACGCTGATGGACATCACGAAGGCCGGTGGGGCGCTGGGCATCCCCGGCCTCTACGTGACCGGTGACCCGGGCGGCGTCGACGAGGCGGCGAAGAAGGGCTCCCTGTCCTTGTCGCTCGGTACCGGCTGGGCCAAGTCGCTCTCCTTCACCACCGGTCAGTGCCCCGTGATGAAGTACCACCGGCAGCTGATGATGGCGATCCTGCACGACCGGGTGCAGATCGCCAAGGCCGTCAACGCGACGACCATCAGTCTGGACGAGGCCCCGCAGGCCTACGCCGACTTCGACTCGGGGGTCGCCAAGAAGTTCGTGATCGACCCCCACGGGTCCGTCGCCGCCTGACGCGACGACGGACAGGGGGGAGCCGGGGGCCGGGCGCCGCAGGTGCCCGGCCCCTGCCGCGCCCGGCGCACGTCCCGACCCCCGGTCTCGCGCTGGATAGAGTGGTTGGCGTGCTCGGCAACGGCTCGAGCGACCTCGATGTCACCCGTTCCCGCGCACGTCCCTCGCCCGGGCAACGCCTTCCGTCCGGAAAGGGACCATGAAGATCCTCAGCGTCGTCGGGGCCCGCCCCCAGTTCGTCAAGCTCGCCCCCATCGCGAAGGCTATGGAGGGCGCGGCGGAGCACGTCATCGTGCACACCGGCCAGCACTACGACGAGCTGATGAGCGACGTCTTCTTCCGGGACCTGGGCATCCCGGCCCCCGACGTCAACCTCGGCGTCGGCTCCGGCAAGCACGGCGCCCAGACGGGGACGATGCTCGCGGGACTGGAGGAGGTCCTCGAAGCCCAACGGCCCGACTGCGTCCTGGTCTACGGGGACACCAACTCGACGCTGGCGGCCGCGCTCGCCGCGGTGAAGATCCATGTCCCGGTGGCGCACCTGGAGGCCGGTCTGCGGTCGTTCAACCGGCGCATGCCGGAGGAGCACAACCGCGTGCTGACCGACCATGCGGCCGATCTGCTGCTGGCACCGACCCAGGTCGCGGTGGACCACCTGGCCACCGAGGGGCTCGCCGACCGCACCGTGCTCGTGGGCGATGTCATGACCGACGTCCTCCACGCCGTCCGGGACCGGCTCACCGCGGCGGAGCCCGCGCTGCCGGAGGGCCTGACGGCGGGCGGCTACTACGTCAGCACGATCCACCGGCCCGACAACACGGACGATCCGGAGCGGCTCGGCGCCATCGTCTCCTCGCTGGCCGCCCTGGACCGGCCCGTCCTGCTGCTGGCGCACCCCCGGCTCGCGGACCTGGCCCAGCGTCACGGCATCGCCCTGGAGCAGGGCGCGATCCGCGTGTCCGCACCCCTGGCCTACCCCCAGCTGGTCGACGCGGCGCGCAACGCGGCCGGCGTCGTCACGGATTCGGGTGGACTGCAGAAGGAGGCGTTCCTGCTGCGGGTCCCCTGCACCACCATCCGCCCGGAGACGGAGTGGGTCGAGACCGTGGACCTGGGGTGGAACGTGCTGGTCAGCGAGGATCTCTCGACGCTCACCGCCACGGTCCAGCGGCCGGCGCCTGCCCCCACCGACGCGACCCCCTACGGCGACGGTCACGCCGCCGAGCGGACCGTGGCGGCTCTCGAGGACGCGTTCGCGCCGGTCTCCCGCTGACGCGACTGATGCGGGCCCCCACGAGGTGGAGGCCCGCATCAGTCGCGGTACGGCCGGCAGCGGCCGCGCGTCACGCCGGTTGGAGGACGACCGTCTGCTGGGAGTCCGCGGAGGCGATCATCGCCTCCGCCATCCGCAGGGTGTTCAGGCCCTCACGCATCGTGACGATGCTGGTGGCGGCGTCGCGCCCACCGCCGAGGATGGCGTCGCGGAACGCCTCGTGTTCGAGCCGCAGCGGCTCGGGCTTCGGGATCGCGAAACGCGTCACGTTGCCTTCGGCGACACCGCGGAAGGCGGCGACGGCGTCCCACTCCGTGACGGTCGACCCGTTCTCGTGGAAGGTCAGGTCGGCGGTGAGGGTGTCCGCGACGAACGCCCCGCGCTCCCCCGTCACCACGGTCACCCGTTCCTTCATGGGCGAGAGCCAGTTGACGAGATGGCTGGTCATGATGCCGTTCTCGAGGCTGCCGACGGCGGCGACCATGTCCTCGTGCGGTCGCCCGGACTGCGTCGTCGTGCGCGCGCTGACCGAGACGAACGGGGACTGCGCCAGCCAGGCGGTCAGGTCGATGTCGTGGGTGCCCAGGTCCTTGACGACGCCCACGTCGGCGATGCGGGCCGGGAACGGGCCCTGCCGCCGGGTGGCGATCTGGTAGACCTGCCCGAGTTCCCCGGCCTCGATCCGTGCGCGCAGCGACTGCAGCGCGGGGTTGAACCGCTCGATGTGGCCGACCGCGCCGACGAGCCCGCGGGACTCGAAGGCGTCGACGAGCCGCTCGCCCGCGGCCACCGAGTGGGCGATGGGTTTCTCCACCAGGGCGTGGACGCCGGCCTCGGCCAGCGCGAGACCGACCTCCTCGTGCAGTCCGGTCGGCACCGCGACGACCGCCAGGTCGAGCCCGGCCGCGATCAGCTCCTCGACGTTGCGCAGGACGGGCAGGGCGCCGGCCGCGCCGTGCGGGTCACCGACCGCGTCGGCGACGGCGATGAGGTCCACGCCGTCGAGCTCGCGCAGCACGCGCGCATGGTTGCGGCCCATCATGCCGAGCCCGATGAGGCCCGCGCGCAGGTTCGCCGCCATCAGGCACCCGCTCCCGCGAGCGCGTTGACCGCGGTGACGATGCGTTCGAGGTCCTCCTGGTCCAGGGAGGGGTGTACCGGCAGGGAGAGCACCTGCGCGGCGGTCGTCTCGGTGTTGGGCAGCTCCTCCGTGCGGTGGAAGGAGGGCAGCCGGTGGTTGGGCACCGGGTAGTAGACGCCGGAGCCGATGTCGTACTGCTCCCGCAGGGCCTTGGCGAAGCCGTCCCGGTCCTCCTCGATGCGGATCGTGTACTGGTGGTAGACGTGCACGGCGCCGTCGGCGACGGCGGGCGTCGTCACGTTCTCCAGGTGCTCGGTCAGGAAGGCCGCGTTGTCCTGCCGGGTGCGCGTCCAGCCCTCGACCTTGGTCAGCTGGACCCGCCCGATCGCGGCGTGCAGGTTGGTCATCCGCGCGTTGAAGCCGACGAGCTCGTTCTCGTACTGCTTCTCCATGCCCTGGTTGCGGAGCAGCCGGAGCCGCCGCTCGACGTCGGGCTCCGCGGTCGAGACCATGCCGCCCTCGCCCGAGGTCATGTTCTTCGTCGGGTAGAGGCTGAAGACGCCGAAGGTGCCGAAGGTGCCGACGCGCCGGCCGTTCAGGCTGGCGCCGTGGGCCTGGGCCGCGTCCTCGAACAGGGCGATGCCGTGCTCGTCGGCGAGGGCCTGGAAGCGGTCCGCGGCGAACGGGTGCCCGTACAGGTGCACCGGCATGATGCCCTTGGTCTTGTCGGTGATCAGCGACGCGACGTGGTCGGGGTCGAGGTTGTAGTGATCCAGCTCGATGTCGGCGAACACCGGGGTGGCCCCGGTCAGTGCCACCGAGTTGCCGGTCGCGGCGAACGTGAAGGACGGGACGATGACCTCGTCCCCCGGGCCGATCCCGGCCGCGAGCAGGCCCAGGTGCAGGCCCGACGTGCCGGAGTTGACGGCGACGGTGGAGCGTCCGTCCAGGAGCACCCGGCTGAACTCCTGCTCGAAGGACGCCACCTCGGCGCCCTGGGCCAGCATGCCGCTGACCAGGACGGCGTCGACGGCGCGCCGTTCCTCGTCGCCGACGATCGGCTTCGCCGCCGGGATGAACTCCTTGCTCATGCGTTCTCCTCCACCTGGGTGAGTTCCTCACCGGTCTGCACGTACGTCTCGCCGGTCTGCGGGCACACCCACCGGCCGTCCTTCTCCTGCAGGGGGTGGCCGGCGCGGCCCACCCACCCGATGCGCCGGGCCGGGACGCCGGCCATCAGCGCGAATGCGGGAACGTCCTTGGTCACCACCGCGCCGGCGGCGATCGTCGCCCACCGGCCGATCGTCACCGGTGCCACGCACACGCTGCGCGCTCCGACGGAGGCGCCCTCGCGCACCGTGACACCCACCGGCGTCCAGTCGTGCGCGCTCTTGAGCGACCCGTCCGGGCTGATCGACCGGGGGTAGGTGTCGTTCGTCAGCACCACCGCGGGGCCGATGAACACGCCCCGTTCGAGCTCGGCGGGCTCGTAGACGAGGGCGTAGTTCTGGATCTTGGTGTTCTCGCCGATCCGGACCCCGGTGCCGACGTAGGCGCCCCGGCCCACGATGCAGTTGGCGCCGAGCACGGCGTCCTCACGCACCTGCGCGAGATGCCAGACCTTCGTGCCGTCGCCGAGCGTCGCGCGCTCGGAGACGTCCGCGCTGTCCACGACCTGTGCCATGACTGGGTGCTCCTCCCGTGGCCGTCCTGATCGCGTGGTCTCGCCGCTCACGCGGCGGGCCGCCCGATCACGCGGTACGCAGCGCCCGGCCAACGCTCGGGCGAGGAGACCCGGCGGCCGTCGATGAAGGTGCGGATCCCGGGCAGGTCCTCGGTGCTGATGGTCCGGTATTCGGCGTGGTCGGCCTGCACGACGGCGGCGTCGACGGGCTCGCCCAGGTGGTAGGCGGTGAACCCCAGCTTCTCGAGCTCCTCGTCCGTGTACATCGGGTCGTGGACCAGCACCGTGGCGCCCCGGGCGGTGAGCGATCGGACGGCGTCGAACACGCCGGAGAACGCGGTCTCCTTGACGCCACCGCGGTACGCGGCACCGAGGACGACGACGCGCTGACCGGTCAGGTCGCCATGGGCGCCCTCCAGCAGCCCGACGGTGAAGTCCGGCATCCCGGCATTGGCCTCCCGCGCGGCCCGCACCACTGTGGCGTCCGGGTCGTTCCACAGGTAGAGCCGCGGGTAGACCGGGATGCAGTGGCCACCGACGGCGATGCCGGGCTGGTGGATGTGGCTGTAGGGCTGCGAGTTGGACGCCTCGATCACGTGGTAGACGTCGATGCCGTTCTGGCCGGCGTAGCGGGCGAACTGGTTCGCCAGGCCGATGTTGACGTCCCGGTAGGTGGTCTCGGCGAGCTTGGCCAGCTCCGAGGCCTCGGCCGAGCCGAGGTCCCACACGCCGTTGGGTCGGGGCAGGTCGTCACGCGCGTCGAAGTCGAGGACGGCCTCGTAGAACTCCTGCGCCTGCTGCGCCCCGGCCTCGCTCAGGCCGCCGATCAGCTTGGGGTACTTGCGCAGGTCCTCGAACACGCGACCGGTCAGCACCCGCTCCGGCGAGAAGACGAGGTGGAAGTCCCGGCCCTCGGTCAGCCCCGAGATCTCCTCGAGCATCGGCTTCCAGCGGTTGCGGGTGGTTCCCACCGGCAGCGTGGTCTCGTAGGAGACCAGCGTGCCGGGCGTGAGCTGCTCGGCCAGCGACCGGGTCGCGGCGTCCATCCAGCCGAAGTCGGGGCGGGCCTCGTCGTCGACGAACAGCGGCACCACCAGAACGACGGCGTCGGCCCCTGGCACGGCCTGCGCGTAGTCGGTCGTGGCCGTCAAGCGTCCGGCCGGCACGAGCTCGGAGAGCTTCTCCTGCAGGTGTGCCTCGCCGGGGAACGGCTCTCGCCCGGCGTTCACCTCGTCGACCACCGCCTGGTTGACATCGACGCCGATGACGTCGTGCCCCTTCGACGCGAACTGGACGGCCAACGGGAGACCGATCTTCCCCAGAGCGATGACGGTGATCTTCACGAGAGGGTGTACCTGCTTTCTTCGGGTCGTCGATCCGGTGCCCCAGCGCGCCGGTCGGCCCCGTTCATGCTAACGGCACGGCACGGCCGGATCGGACACGCGCTCGACGTGCGCGGTGTGCGGTCGGGTCAGTTGGTGAAGAGCTTCCGGGAGGAGTTGACGAGCCGGCCCCAGAGCCCGGATGCGGTGCCGGCACGCTCGCGGTGGTCGCGCTCGGCGTCCGCTGTCGCATCCGACGCGGCGGCCTCGTGCATGAGACCGGCGTAGATGTCGGCGATCCGCGGCTCGTACGCCTGCCAGTTGTCGTTGGCGGTGAACTGGGCACAGGACTCGCGCATCCGGTCGAGGTCCGCGGCGGTCACCGCGTTCACCCGGGCCGCGATGTCGTGCGGATCGAGTTCTCGCCCGACGGTGATGCCGATGCCCCACTCGTTGATCCGCAGCGCCATCTCGGGCATGTCGGTCGCCAGCATGGGCACTCCTGCCGCGGGGTACTCCCACAGCTTGTTCGGCGAGCAGAAGCGGTGGTTCAGTCCCGTGTCCTCGTACGGGATCGCCCCCAGGGACGCCCCCGCGGTCCAGGACAGCAGCTCGTCGTGCGGCGCCCCGGGGATCTTCGCGATCCGGCTGCGGCCTTCCGGCCGGTCATCCGCGCGGGCCGCCGCCTCGTCGATCTGGCCGTCGAGCTTCCCCCACCCCATGAACACCAGCGACCAGCGCTCGTCGAGCAGCGTGGCCGCTTCGAGCAGGGAGGGGATCCCCCGGTGCGGGGCGAATCCGCCCTGAAAGAGCAGCACCCGTTGGTCCCGGGCCAGACCCGCGGCGTCGTGCAGGCGTCCGTCATATTCCGACATCGAGACCCGTTCCACCGCGTTCGGCACCAGGGTCGCGGTCGGCAGGCCCGGGTACTTCTCGGCGTAGAAGTCGGCGATGCTCCGGTTCAGGGTGATGAACGCATCGATGTTCGGCACGTTCTCCCGGATGATGCGGGGGTTGACCACGCGGCGGACGTCCTCGAGACCGGCGAGGTCCTCGTAGATCTCGTGCGCGTCCCAGACGATCGGGCACCCGAACGTCTCCTTGAACCTGCCGGCCGCGGTGAGCACGACGTGGTCGTGGACGTGGACGGCCTCCGGCTCGAACGTGTCCCGGACCTTGGCGAACACCTGTTCGCCCTGGACGCCGAAGGAGGTGAGGACGGAGTTCTCCCTGGTCGGTTCCAGGCCGTCCTCGCGCATCCGGGCACGAATGATGCTGGTGTCCCGGTGTGCCAGGTGCACCGGGATGCCATTCGGCAGGACGAACTCCTCGTCCTCGTTCGGCGTCAGGCCGAAGATCCGGACGTCGTGGCCGAGCGCCTTGAGCGTCCCGGCCTCCTTGAGTACCCGAGCATCGTGGAAGACGCCGTTGTGAACTACGGCCGCGATACGAATGATTCTTGCCCTTTCCTTCGACAGGGCGACATGAAGGCCGCACTGTCCCTGAGACCACCTCGACGATAGCGACGACGCTTCTCACCCCGCTGAACTGTCCGCACGACGTCATTCACTGCGCGTCCCAATTCGCGTGCGGGGCGAGACGACGCACGGCGCCCACAAGAATCCGGCGCTCGGATTCCCAGGTGTTGGCCAGACCGAACGTCTCGGCCGCGGTCCGGTATCGCGGGTACGCGGCGGGATCGAGGACGCTGCGGACGCCGGCGGCGAGAGAGCGCGTGTCCCCGGCGGCGAAGAGTTCCCCGCATCCGCTCCCCTGCACGACGCGCCGCAGTTCCGGGATGTCGGTGGCGACGAACGGGATCCCGGCACCGGTGTACTCGAAGACCTTGTTCGGCAGCGCCAGGCGGTTGTTCATCGAGACCGGCTGGTACGGGATCAGGCCCACGTCGGCGCCCATCGTGTAGGAAGGCAGCTCGTGAGGCGGCACCGCCCCCAGGAAGTGGACGCGATCGGCGACACCGAGATGCTCGGCGCGCGCCGCCAGCATCTCCTGCAGAGTGCCGTACCCGATCAGGAGGAGGTGGGCGCCCACCGGGAAGTGCTCGACCGCGTCGATGCACAACTCGAGCCCGCGCCCGGCGGCGAACCCACCCTGGTACAGGACGACCCGGTCGTCGTCCGTCAGCCCGGTCAGTCCACGCAGATCGACCCGCTTCTCCCGCTGCTCGGCGGTGATCCGGGGACCGCAGTTGCGCAACACGACTCCGTCGACTCCGTACCGCTCGCGATACTCGTCGCGGATCGACTCGTTGACGATCACCACCGTGTCGGCGCGCCGCATGTACTTCTGTTCGATCGGGCGCAGCAGTGCTCGCTCGCGCGGGCCGAAGGTGGTGCTCTCGAGGTAGAGCTCGTGGCAGTCGTGCAGGTGCGGCACCCGCGCCCGGCGCGCTCCCCGATTGGCACCCACCAGACCCGGGAGGTCGGAGCTCACCACGAGGTCGGGCGCCAGGTCCTGGACGCGTCGTGCGGACAGCCGCCAGAACTCCTCGAACCGGTTGATCCGGTGGAACCGCTTGAGGAAGCGGCGGATGGACTGGTCTCGGGCGGTGCGGGCAGCTCGACCCTGTCGTATCGCCCAGCGGCTCCCCCGCCTCCAGTTGCGGACCACCCTGCGGGCGGTCCTGACCGCTCGCGGGTTCGTGATCAGCCGTGCACCTCCCGGAAGCAGTGCCAACAGCGCCAGTTCCGGCGGACGACCGCCTTCGCCGGCGCGCGTGCGGCGCTCACGCGCGTCGCGCTTGCGCTCCCGGCGCTCGCGCCTCGCGCCATTCGTCGCGCTCAGGTGCTCCGTGTAGCGCACCGCCAGCGAGCGCGGGTCGAGGAAGTGGACCTGCAGGCGCGGATGATCGAGTCCGACCAGGAAGTCGTCGCGGGGCCGCGTATTCACGATGATCACCTCGGCGCCCATGTCGAGGAAGGTGAGCACGTTGCGGCGGATCCGACCGCGGATCTGGGGCTTCATCGCCACCACGACGACCCGAGGACGCCGATTCGTCACCGCCGGCACCTGTCGGCTCACGCCGTCGAGGCTCGGTTCGCCCTCGCGCTCGCGAGCCCCGGACACTCGGCCCGTGAGATCCAGTGCCTCGACGTGGCCGCCACCCCGATCGTTCATCGCGTTCGCCGTGCCCACGCCGGCCGCGTCGAGGCTCCTGATCGGTTCGACCCGCGGACGAGAACGCGATTCGCTCTCCCTGGGAACGCACATCCTTTTCTCACAATCGACCAATCTATCGGTTGCGCCTCGCAGGTCATTGCCGCCCTCGGTGCCTATCAGCGGGGTCGACGACGGCCTGTGGGTTCGACCGAGCGCATCGCCCGGGCGGCTATCCTCGGATGGGCGTTTCGAGCAGAGCTCTCCGCGCCACGACCGGAACCACGAGGAAGGAAACGGAGAGTGACGCATCCCGGCGGCGAACGCCAACGGTGGCTGCTGGCCGCCTTCATCGTTGTCACCGTGGTGTTCGCGCTCGGCCTGACGGCCGGCGCCCTTCTGGTGCCGCGCCAGGCGCAGATCGATGTCTCCGGAAGCACGCCCTCGACGGAGGCTGACAGCTCCGCGATTCCCCTGGGCTCATCGGAGAAGACGGTCGCCCGGATACACGTCGAGGGAAAAGCAGGCAACCCCGCACTCATCACCTACGACGCCGCCGTCGGGGCCGCCGACGCCCCCTCCTCGCAGGCCGCCATGGTGTCGTTCCGGGTCGAATGCCGCTCTCCCGACGGAAAAGACCTCCCGATGCAGACGACTGGCACGACAACGACGAACGTGTTCATCGCTCGCGGCGGCACCCTTCGCGGCCAGGCGCTCAGCCCCGCTCTTCCCGACGGGCAGACCACCTGCTCCCTCATCGGGGGGGCGCCCTTCGCCACTGCCCCCGTCAGCGGAATGGGAGACGCGTCCCTGCCCGTCACGGTCGAGCTTCGTCAGGTGACAGCGGGTGACCCTTCCTTCCAGCAGATGGATGGGGAGCTCGAGGACGCGACGGCGCTGACGCGCCGGACGTCAGAAGCAGTACTGGACACGCGCTTCGACACCGACTCGCGCCACCTTGATGTCTTCGCGACCGTGAGGCTGACCTCGTGCACCGTCGTCGACGGTTCGCGCGACGGAGACGGCCCCTTGGCCTGCAAGCCCGGCATGGTCGGACCCGACGCCTCCACCGTGCGCATCCGTGTTCTCGCCAGAACCTACGACGACGCGGGAAAGCAGATCGGCGGTGCCACCCTCTGGGACGAGGATGCGGCGGTCGCCCCGTCGACCCATCACCTACCGTGGACGATCAGGCTCGAGAACATCGACCGACGCATGACCGGCAAATCCGCGACCACGCGAATCACCGTGATCGTCGGAAGCGTCGCCGGTACCCCGGTCACCGTTCATGCCAACGGTACCGACGGCGTCGTCTCCCACCATTCCTGACGGTGCTAATGTCTCTCGAACCCCTACCCCCGGAGGAGTGCTTTGACAAGCAGTGAGATGAGTGCGCGCGATTCCTATATCGCAGGCCGAAAGGCCCTGGAATCAGGAGACTCGGAGGCCGCCTTCACTCTCATCGCCGCAGCCGTGTCGAGCAAACCTGACAATGCCGGCTGGAGAGCCTCGCTCGGTGCGCTCATGATGACTCACGGACGACTGGAGGAGGCAATCGCGCAGCTTCGGCGTGCCGTCGAGGACGCTCCGGGCACCGCGCGGTTCCGCATTCTTCTCGGCCGTGCACTGAATGAGGCGAATCAGGTTCAGGAAGCCCGCACCGCTCTTCTCAGTGCCACCGAAGTGGAGGCGGATTCGGTGGCGGCGTGGGCCGCACTGGGTAAGTTCTCGAGGGATCAGGGCGACATCGACACCGCCAAGCGTGCCTTCGCCAGGGTGGTGGAACTCGATCCGCACCAGGTCTCCGGGCACACCGCACTCGCCGCGCTGGCGGAGGAGGAAGGAGACTCCCGAGCTGAACTGCACCACCGTCGAATCGTGGCGGAGCTCAAGAGCGATCACGTCCCTTCACAGGTGATGCACGCCGCAACCCTGATGAAGGCCGGGCGATACGCAGAGGCCCGTGAGCGCTACCAACGGGTGGCCACGCTGCAGCCCGGTCATCCCGGCGCCAGCGCCGTGGTCGACGAACTGGACCGGTGGGCATCGTCCGGCCGCCCTGAGGGAGGGGTCGTCTCGGTCGACTACTACGACGCGGTGTACGGCAAGGACAATCACTACCAGGAAGACGGCGCCGCCCTGGAGCACGCCAGCCATTTCTCGCTCATCTGCGACCTCCTCGTGGCGGATGGAGCACAGAGCATCTTCGATCTGGGTTGCGGACCGGGACAGTTCGCCCAATACCTCAGGTCACGCTCCTCGATCCCCTACGTCGGCGTCGACTACAGCCAGGTAGCCATTCGTTCCGCCATCGATCGCCGGGTGCCGGACACCGAGTTCCGAGTGTCGGACATCGTGGCGTCGAGCCTCGAGGACGTGCCTCCGATCGCCTCGATTGTGTGCACGGAAGTTCTGGAGCACGTACTCGACGACGAGGCCTTGATTGCGAAGATTCCGGAGGGACACCCGTGCTATTTCTCTGTCCCCAGTTTCCACACGTTCGGGCACGTCCGTCATTTCGGTGATGCGGTGGCCGTTCGACAGCGTTACTCGCGCTACCTCGACGATTTCAAGGTCACGGAACTCAAACTCGGCGCGGGGAAGAATCGCCTCTATGTGTTCAGCGGCCGAAAGAAGTCCACGCCGAACGTCGATTGACTGACAGCGGGTGCGACGTCGCACCCGCTCCATCGTCGTCCCGGTAACGGGAAACTCCGGCGGCATGCTCATTCTTTACCTCCTGCTAGGATCGGGGCGACATGGGGACGAGAGACTTCGGCGCTGGGCGCCTCCGCGAGACCGGTGCGTCTCGTGATCCAGAGCACGAGCTCGCTTCAGCCCGTCACGTCGCGCAGGGTCCCCCGGAGGCGCACGAGGAGACCGCGGGTTCCGACGATGCGACGCCGACGGGCCGCCCGCAGCCTGCAGAGAGCCCGCTCGTGCACGACGAGCGCGAGGGATCGCCCAACCGCTCCGAGGTCACACGGGCCGAACCCGAGGGCGCGCGCGAGCCGGATCAGAATCCCGGTCAGCCGGCTCTCGATTCACACAGGTCCGGCCGTGCGCACGCCAGACGCGGAGGATTCGTCCTTCCCTTCATCAAGCCCAATAAGGGGACGCGCAGCCAGGACAGCACCGACCAGAAGATCGCTCCGAGCAAGCACGCTGGGGCATCCAGGGAGCAACTGAACGAGCTGCGCGACCGGAACGAGAAGCTCCGGGATCAGATCGTGGTGCAGCGTCAGCGGGAAGAGAAGCTGCACGCGCGCGAAGAACGACTTCGCCGGCGCGAGGAAAAACTGAATCGCGAACTCACGACCACGCTGGCACGCCTGACGTCCTCGGCCGAGCAGATCGCCAAACTCAAGACCAGCCTGCAGGAACAGCGCGCTCAGCTCGCCCGGGCCAACGAGCGAACCGCCCAGCTCAAAGACCAGATGAACCAGCGGCTCTCCACCTCCGCGGAGCAGATCGCCAACCTCAAGGCCAGCCTGCAGGACCAGCGCGCTCAGCTCGCCCGGGCCAACGAGCGAACCGCCCAGCTCAAAGACCAGATGAACCAGCGGCTCTCCACCTCCGCGGAGCAGATCGCCAAGCTCAAGGCCAGCCTGCAGGAACAGCGCGCTCAGCTCGCCCGGGCCAACGAGCGAACCGCCCAGCTCAAAGACCTGATGAACCAGCGAGTCTCCGCTTCCAAGGCGCAGCTCGCGAAACTCGCAGGGAGCGTGCGAGAGCAGCGATCACGGGTCGTCCAAGCCAATGAACGAACCACGCAGGTCAAGGCAACGATGGACGAACGCACTCGCCTCTATCGGGACCGGCTCGCTACGAGTCGCGAGACGATCGCGCAGAAGACCGCGACCTACAACGCCGCGCGGCGGTACATCGGAATCTATCGTCAGGGCTTGATCTTTGACGAAGTAGCCAAGTCCGATGTCGATTTCGCCGCGGACGCCTATCTGTGCCTGCTCCCCAGCTCCGTGCCGGCAGGTCTCGCGCTGAGTCGCCTCAAGGGTGGTCGCGTCTTCTGCGATTGCGTCGAGAACGTCGAGGTTCACAAGCACTCGCTGGCGCCCAGAGTTCACCAGCCGGCGCTCGAGCTGATCAATGCGGCGGCTACCGGGTCACTCATGGCTGCGGACGGCATCCTCACGGTGGGCAATGCGCTGGCGACAACGCTCGAGCGGTTCGGCCCTCCGGTGCATGTGCTTCCCAACTTCAGGCGCTTCGAGCAGCCGACCCCTGCCAACGAACTGAGGGCCGCGTGCGGCCTCAAGCCCGACGATCGCCTGCTGTTCGCGAGCGGCAACGTCGTCGTCGGCTTCGAACCGGTCGTTCGCGCCATGGCTGCACTACCTTCCAATGTTCATCTCGCGGCCTTCGTGCGACTCAAGCCGGCCGACTACGAGGCGACGGTCAAGCAAGAGATCGCGGACCTCGGCTTGAGTGACAGAATTCACTTCTTCGATTTCGTCGAGTACTCCCGGCTCGCATCGTTGGCCGCAGATGCCGACGTCGGCCTCATCACGAGCGACACCAGCAATCCGAACGGTGCCGTGGCATTGCCCAATCGGCTCTTCGACTACTTGACCGCCGGACTGCCGGTGATAGCACCCCCCATGCCCGATGTCGTCGACATCATACGCAAGCACGGATTCGGGAAGACCCTGGAACAGGTGACTGCGACGAATTGGGCGGAAGCAATCACAGAGGTGCTTCACCACAGGGATGCCTTCAAGCAGGCTGCGCTGAGAGCCCGGCAAGAGTTGACCTGGGAAAGCGGTGAAGACGAACTGGTCTCGTTCCTCGGAAATCCTCGAAGTGTGACGCTCATCGGATTTCGAGACCTCTCCCGCTACCAGCGGTTCCTCAGGGTTGCCCAGACCCTGACATCTCGCGGAATCAAGGTCAAGGCTTTGTTCCTTTCAGCCGATCCTGCGCCTGTGTCGATACCCGGCGCAGAGTTCTATCACTTCTCCGACCGGTACGGTCTAGGAGACGGTCCAATTCAAGTCAGGCACGAAGGGTAGGAAGAGTGCTTCAGCAGAAGTCGAGGATTCTGGTCCTTGCTCCTCACACGGACGACGGTGAGCTCGGTTGTGGCGGCACGATCGCCCGCCTCATCAAAGAAGGACACGAGGTTCACTATGTTGCCTTCTGCAACTGCGACGAGAGTCTTCCGGAGGGCATCGCTCCCGGCACACTTCGCGCGGAAGTGATGCGCGCCACCAACGTTCTCGGCATCCCCCCCGAGCGGGTGAGTGTGCTCGATTTCCGCGTTCGGTACCTGGCGGACCAGCGGCAGGGCGTGCTACAGCACCTCGTGGAGCTGAATCGTGATCTGAAGCCGAGCGTGGTCTTCTGCCCGACTCGAGAGGATCTCCATCAGGACCACGCGGTCGTGGCCACCGAGGCTCTCCGCGCATTCAAGGCGCGGACGATCCTGGGGTATGAGATGCCGTGGAACAACATCACCTTCGACGCCAACATGCTGGTGCGTCTCGAGGAGCGGGACGTGGAACTGAAGGTCGCGGCGCTGGCCGAGTACGAGTCACAGCGACACCGTCCGTACATCACCGAACGTTTCATCCGCGGGTTGAGCCACTCGCGGGGAGTCACCATCGGTGAGGAATACGCCGAGGCGTTCACGTTGTACCGGGGGGTGCTCTGACCCGATGTCGAACCTCAATTTCTCCGTTCTCGAGAAAGACCAGCTTGAGATTCGCCTGCCAGAACTTCGTGCGGTGGACGCGGACGTCGAGTGGATGACCTGGGATGACGCTGCTTATCTCAGAGATCTGCCACGCAAATGGGAGTTGTCCCGCCTGGCTGAACGTGACGGCGCCGTCGTGGGCTACGCACTGTGTTCTGAGAAGGGCGACACCGTCTGGCTGCACCGCATTGCGACCGGGCGATCAATGCGTGGGTCTGGCCTCGGGTCGGAACTCCTGCACGCGGTCGAGCGAGGAGCACGTGAGCGCGGATTCGCCAAGGTTAGCCTCAAGACCCCGACGGCCAACACAGACGCGCGCCGGTTCTACGAGTCCAACGGCTACGGAGAGATGGGGAGGGACTCTGAGCACGTGCAGCTGGGTAAGGTGCTCAAGCCTGCGGTGGTCGGCGTCCACCAGCCGAATTACCTGCCCTGGCTCGGATATTTCTACAAGCTCAGCCGCAGTGACACGTTCGTCATTCTCGATGATGTCCTGGCACCGAGCAGGGGCTACTTCAACCGCTCCAAGGTTCTGGTCCAGGGTCAAGGCCGATGGATGACCGTCCCCGTGCACCGCAATGACGGCTATATCCATCACATGACGACCGCTGACGGCGAGTGGGTCGCGAAGCATCTGGGGACGCTGAGGCACAATTACCAGAATGCGCCGTTCTATGACGAGTTGATGCCGGAACTGGGCGAACTGATCGAACGCCACTCGGTCGGACGGCTGGCCGAGCTCAACGAGGCTCTCATCTCCCACGTGGCCGGCCTGCTCGGCATCACCACGCCCTGTGTCAGATCGTCGCGATTCGCCCTCGAGACGAAGGGCGATCAGAGGCTCGTCGACCTCGTCGCTGCGGTCGGCGGATCTTCCTATCTGTCGGGCAACGGTGGCGACAATTACCAGGAGGCCGAGACCTTCGGAGCGGCGGGACTCGAACTGGTGTATACCGGCTTCACCAGCGAGCCGTATGGGCAGCAGCACCCCGAGTTCGTTCCTGGGCTCTCTGCCGTCGACGCCCTGTTCAATATCGGCCCCGCCGCCACGCGGCAGCTCATCGACGACGCTCCGGCGCCTCAACAGCGGAGCTGAACGGGATACCGGGGCAGTGACCCTCGCGCCGGGGCCTTCCCCCCGCGACCGCAACGCAGGGGCTGCCTCGGTGTACCCCCTCGCCACCCAGCGGACGGGTTCTGTCGCGGCCTTGGTGCGCCGCTGCCTCGTGGCCGCGGCCGTCGTCGTTCTGATCTGGCTGGCCACCTGCCTGGCACTGTTCGTGACCGTCGACTCATCACCGGCGCGGCGCACCAACGCGGTCATCATGCTCGGCGGGGACAGCACCGAACGGTTGCCGGTGGCGCAGTCGGTGCGGCGAGCGACGGGCACACCGAACCTCGTCCTGTCCAACACCGACACGCCTGGCAATGCCTCCGCCGACGCCCGGTGCGCAGCCAATTCCTCGGCGCGGGTCATCTGCTTCAGGCCCGTCACGAAGGACACGCGTGGCGAAGCCCGGGCGATCGGTCAGCTGATCGCCGATCGTCACTGGACGGCCGTGACGGTCGTGACGTCGCGCTACCACGCGACCCGGGCGCGCATGCTTCTCGTTGCCTGCACCGACGCACGCGTGGACGTCAAGGTGAGCGAGCCGCGGTTGAATCCGTGGCAGTGGGTGGAGCGCTTTGTCTCCGAGACCGGCGGCGTGGTGGAGACCGCGCTCGCGCCACCGTGCGGCTAGCCGATTTCGATACCGATCGCGATGTCCCCTAGATTCAATCGTGACGGGGTCAATCCGCCGCCGGTCTCGATCTCCAGGGGGAGCCACCCATGCCCGTTGTCATGCCGATCTTCGGCACCCGTCCGGAGGCCATCAAGATGGCGCCCGTCGTCGAGGCACTGCGGCGGGCCGGCGGAGTCGAGTGCTTCGTCGCTGTCACGGGCCAGCACCGGGAGATGCTCGACCAGGTCAACGAGCTGTTCGGCATCAAGCCCGATCACGACCTGGACATTCTGCAGCCGCGTCAGTCACTCACCGGGATCATGACCCGCACGATGGAAGGCCTCGACCGGCTCTTCACCGAGAACCGGCCGGACGCCGTCATCGTTCAGGGCGACACGACGACGACGATGGCCGGCGCCCTCACGGCCTTCCAGCACGGCATTCCCGTGGTGCACGTCGAGGCGGGACTGCGCAGTGGCAACCTCTTCTCGCCGTTTCCCGAAGAGGCCAACCGCAAGATCACCAGCCAGGTCGCCAGCCTTCACCTCGCGCCGACGCCGACGAGCCGGGACAACCTGCTGGCCGAAGGGATCGACCGTGACGACGTCGTCGTCACCGGCAATACCGTCATCGACGCCCTGTTGACCACGGCCGGCAAGGAGATCCCGTTCTCCGATCCGGTGCTCGAGGAGCTGGCCTCCAGTGGTCGCCGGGTGCTGCTGGTGACCACGCATCGCCGAGAGAACCAGGGCGAAGCCATGGAGGGCGTCGGCCGTGCGCTGGCCCGCGTCGCGGCCGCCGAACCGGACGTGACGATCGTCCTGCCGGCGCACAAGAATCCGGTGGTTCGGGAAGCCGTGCTGCCGGCCATCGAGGGCCTGCCGAACGTCATCGTCACCGAGCCCCTGGCGTACGGCGAGTTCACCCGCATGATCGCGATGAGCCACGTCGTCCTCACCGACTCCGGCGGCGTGCAGGAGGAGGCGCCCAGTCTGGGCAAGCCGGTGCTCGTGATGCGGGAGAACACCGAACGACCCGAGGCCGTCACCGCCGGCACGGTACTGCTGATCGGAACCGACGAGAACCGCATCGTGGCCGAGGTCCATCGCCTGCTTCACGATGAGAAGCACTTCGACGCCATGGCCCACGCCGTCAACCCCTACGGCGACGGACGGGCCGCCGAACGGACCGTGGCCGCCGTCCTTCAATTGCTCGGTCTCGGGAAGCGAATCGACGAATTCACGGGCTGAGCGAGACGCTGGCGACGACCGCCGACGATCTCGAATGGCGATGTGAACCATCGGGTATTCTGAAATACGGGAAATTTGTGGCCCGAAAAACGAGGACGGCATGAGCACAGCGGACGCGTACATCACCAATGAGCGTGAGGTCGGGCTGCCACCGCTCCACTTGGCGAGGAAGGCCGTCTGGGACTACTACCAAGTGGAATTCCTGCCCAATGGGTACCCCGGACGGCGCACCAACGGAGTGCTTTTTGCGCATCCCATCTACGGTCCCTACGTCATCACCGATTATCTCGCCCAATACCGTCGCACGAAGAATCCCACATTCCTCGAGGCCGCGTGTAGAGTCGCGGACGCCGCCGTCGACCAGATGGAGGTGCTGCACGACGGACTTGTTTTCATGTACGACGAGGAGAAGGCCAAGGTCTCCAGCAAGAAGGGGACGTGGTACAGCGGACTGACACAGTCCCGCTACATCAACGTCTTCACCAACCTGCTGGCGGAGCCCGGGACGGATCGCTTCCGGGAGCCGCTGTCGGCAATTCTCGCCAGTCTGACGATTCCTGTCGAGAATGGAGGCGTCGCGCGTTACACCGACAATGGTGGTCTCATCATCGAGGAGTATCCGTCGGTCTTCCCGAACTGCACGCTGAACGGGTGGACGAGGGCGACGTGTGTGATCAAGGACCTCGCCGTGTCAAGTGGCGACGAGAACGTCTGGGACATCTTCGCCAAGTCGGTTCGCGGCATCGAGAGCGTCATCTCGCTCTATGACGTCCCCGAACTGGCGAACTCCCGGTACAAGCTCGAAGGGGACGCGACGCTGCGGTTGACCGTCGATGGCGCTGACATCGACGTCCTGGACTGTCGGGTGCTCATTCCCGGAAGCGGCACGTTCGCAGCGAATGCGGAAGGGGACCCCGCGGGGGAAGTGCTCAAGAACGGCCCGGTGAAGCTGACCGACGGTCGTGCGCACACGCTCAAGGTCCTTCTCAGCAGGTATTCATGGCCTGCCCCGAACCGGGTGCTGCTCACGGTCGATGCTCCACAGGACGCCAAGCTCGCCGTGGCCATCGGTGACGGCGAATACAACCCGCTGGCCAGCAGTCCGCGCGTCCGCTCCTATCGGCCAACGCGCGAGTTCGCTGTGCCGGCAGGGGAGAGCATCGTCGAGGTGGAGGTCCCGTGGACAGAGGCGGAGATGGTCGCGCATCCGACGAACTTCGGAAAGAAGATCGCGGGTAGGCAGTTCAACCAGTATCACTTCATCCACGTCGATACCCTCGGCGAGATCCTCACGCGGACCGACAGTGACATCCTGCGCTATTACCGAGACCGGTGGGATCAGTACCCGTCACGATGGCCCGAGTTGCCGGCGTACCAGGACGAAGGTCTCATGCTCGAGCGGTTCAACGTTCAGAAGCACCAGTAGCCTCGCGGGCTGACGCCGGTCCGCCGTGTCAGGCGGTGACGACGGGCTCCCCCAGCCGCCGGTACTCCCGCAGGTAGGCGGCCGCGTTGGCTTGCCACGACCGATGCTCCCGCACCCACGTCGCCCCGTCCACCGCCATCCGTGCGCGCGTCGCCTCGTCCGCCACCAGACGGGTGAGGACCTCCGCCAGGCTCTCGCTGTCGCCGGCCCGGAACAGCGCCGAGGAGCCGCTCGCGTCGGCGATCTCGCGGAGCGCGCTCACATCGGACATGACGACAGCGCGGCCCGTGGCGAAGGCCTCGAACGGTTTCAGGGGCGTCACCAGTTGGCACACCTCCGCCGGGGTGCGGGGCACCACGAAGACGTCGATCATGCCGTAGTAGTCGAGTACGGCGTCGTGCGGCACGCGACCGGTGAAGATCGCGTCGTCGATGCCCAGCCGCACGGCTTCCTCCGTCACCGCGGCCAGCACGGGCCCGTCCCCGACGATGAGGAGACGCACGGGGCGGTCGGCGCGCTCGCGCAGCTGCCGGAAGGCACGGAGCAGGACGGGAATGCCCTCGTACTCGACGATCGAGGAGATGTAGCCGACGACGGTCTCCTCCGCCCGGATCCCGAGCTGCTGTGCCAGCGCGGGGTTGCGGGCCTGCACGGGGAACTGCGCACCACTGACCGCGTTGGGCACCACCGTGACCCGGTCGGCAGCGCAGCCGTGGTCGACGATGCGCCGCTTCATCACGTCCGCCAGGGTGAAGACGTGATCGGCGGCTCGCCGGTACTGGTCCTCCCGCTCCAGGCGCCACCGGTACGTGTCCGGGCGGCCCCAGCGGGCACAGAACGCCTCGACGTCCTCGATGCCGGTGGTCTGCGCCATCCGGGAGAGCCAGGACTCCTCCCAGAACCCGCGGGTCTCGTACACCACGGGGATGCCGAAGTGGTCGCCGACGATCCGGGCGGTCAGGGCGTTGGAGAAATCGGAGTGGGCGTGCAGGACGGCGGGGCGCACCATGGCGGTCACCCGGGCCAGGTGGTCGACGTTCGCGGCCAGCCACGCGGTCAACGGCAGCGCCGTCCGACTCGCCTCGTCGCTGACGTGGTAGCGGATGCCGTCTCGCTCCAGCACCCCGCCGACCGCCTCCGGCGACGACTCACCGCTCTGGTTGCACACCTCGACCGTCAGACCCGCTTCGCGCTGGGCCAGGGCCGTGTAGTGGGTGCGCAGGGTGTATCCGGACTGGGTGATGGGCAGGACCTTGCCGACCACGTGCAGCACGGTGCCCGGACGCGGATCCACGCGCGGGTGCGCTTCGCCGACCGCCGGGACGAAGGCGCCCGAGAAGACGGCGACCTCGGCGTCCCGTTGCTCGACGGCGGCGGCGAGCTTGTCGTTCGGCGCCTTCGCGAGCACGAGCCGCAGCAGGTGCTGGCTCTTGACCGTGTAACCACGCGCGCGCAGCCCACGGGCGACCGTGCGCAGGGTGGTGAGGGACACCGCGTCGAACGCGTCGGCCGCCGCGACCATCTCGTACACGGCCAGCGGGTGGGAATCAGCCCGGTCAGCCGCCAACCGAACGACATCCCGTCGCATCAGCGTTCTCCAGCCGGGGTCTCCGTCGTCCGCCCGGTCGAACACGGCGTCGGTCGCGACCTGAGCACGACTCCTGGCCGTCGCCCGGCCCCGGCGGGTCGCGGCCCTCACGGCCTGGAAGGCCGGATTGCGTCGCAGCCACGACGCCACACCCCGGCGGGCGATCACCAGCGCGACGGCAGCGAGGACGACGCAGGCCGCAGCCACCGTGAGGAGTGCGGTCGACGCGATGACCGCGCGAAGGACGACCAGGAGCACCAGCGCACCCGCCGCCGCGGACAGCACGATGGCCCGGTCGAGGGTGAGGGACCGACGTCCAGCACTCATCCGACGACTCTCCGTTCTTCTCCGGCACGGTGCCCGTGCTGCTCGTGGCTCCGACCGGTCACCGGGCCCCCGTCATGAACTCGAGGGCCTGCTGGCGATAGTGGGCATACCGTGGGGCCGTGGCGGCGACATGCCCCTGGCCCCAGTCGACAGGGATGAACCGCACGCGATCGGAATGGGCGGGATGAACGTCCTCCAGCATCGCCCGGAAGGGAGCCAGGTGGTGCTCGACGTGGTGCTGGTCCCGCTCGTTCTGCACGTACAGGATGCGCGGCAACCGCTCGACTTCCCGATATCGGTCGATGACGGAGACCCGACGCCGAAGGTCGGCGGGCACGTTCCCGACCGAGGTGCGCAGACACGTCCGCAGCGCCCTCTCGGCACTCGGCGCGAAGTACGCCTCCACATCCGTCTGCGGATTGAAGGCGAGCACCGTGGCGTCCTCGAGCCACGCAGCGACCTGAAGGGCGGTGAAACCACCGCCGGAACTCCCGGTCAGCAGCACGCGACGGGAACCGGTCAGCTGGGCCACCCGATCGATCCAGGCCGCCATCTGTCGGTGGAGGTCGACGTCCGGGGTGCCCAGGTACCAGGACAGCGTCATGCCTCTGTCCAGGTCCAGGCTCGGATCCTGAAAGATCGCGAAACTGTCCGCCTTTCCGAGGTCGCTCGTCAGACCCTGGAAGAGCGGCAGCGTCGACTTCGTCCGGTTGACCGCTCCGTGGAAGCGAACGGTCAGCGTGTCGCTGGTGCCACGCCCGTAGGCAACCGGAAGGACGAGCGGTCCGAGATCGGCGGCGACGAGGGTCGCCCCGTCGGAGACGGCGGTCAGTTCCTCGAGGCGGTTCACCGTCGACATGTCGAGGCCGTACGTCGCCGAGTGCAGCGGGCTCTGCCCACTCCAGTCCAGCAGCGGTTCGCGCTTCAGCCCGACGGTCGCCGCTGTGAGTCCGAGTTCCGCCGCCAGGTCGGAGCCGGCCACATCGATCAGCGCGGCGCGCAGACCCTGATCGCTCGTCCGGCGGGGACCGAGGTCGAGGGCCAGGTCGAGCAGACGGGTCAACGCCTCGAGGCGAGCCGATCGCAGGTCCGGCTGCGACCGGATCCAGTCCTTGAGCGCGGCGCCGTACTCCGAGGTGTACACGTCCCCCGGAGCCCTCGGCACCGCGCTGGTGGCTGCTGCCCCTCGGCGGCGGTCGACAGCCGCACGCCGTACGTCTTCCAGGCCGGTGGACGAGGCCGACGGCGTTCCGAGGGTAGCGGTGGCCGACGCCCCGTCGAGGACGAGGCCGAAGTCATGCCGGCCCACGGTCGCCGCCACGGCCAACCGGCCGCCCGTCGACCGCAGGGAGGTGAGGTCGAAGTGTCCCCGAGGCGGCACGGCGATCACGGTGATGTAGCGGAACCGGGTGCCCGTCTGCTCGGCGGTGACCACCGGGCCCGGCTCGCCCTCCCCCTGCGCCACGGTGATCTCGGGGATGTTGCCGCTCCAGAGCAGGGTGGCGCCGGACTCGTCCCGGGTCAGGTCGACTCCGTGGGTCCTGGTCCTGACGGCGGTGCCCGCGTCGAGGTGCCACCGCTGACGCGCCGTCACCTCGTCGTCGCTGAGCACCGTGTCC
This sequence comes from Tersicoccus solisilvae, assembly GCF_014643255.1. Classification (GTDB taxonomy): domain Bacteria; phylum Actinomycetota; class Actinomycetes; order Actinomycetales; family Micrococcaceae; genus Tersicoccus; species Tersicoccus solisilvae. Next base: position 109,338 of record NZ_BMJI01000007.1, read on the forward strand.
ACCACCACGACGAAGTCACCGCCCCGGCAGTAGGTCACGCGACGGCGGATCTCCACACCGGGGTACCCGCGATCGACGAACAGGAAGTCGTCGACGTCGTCGGTCAGGTGGTGCCGCTCGAGTGCGACGTCGGACGCCGGGTCGTACGGCCGGTCGACGATCTCGACCACGTTGTGGCTGACGCGGGAGGTCGGCACGTGGTTCTGCTGGTCGACGTCCGGCCCGGCGTCGACCAGCCACGGGTGCCCACCGCTGTGCAGGGTCAGGGAGCCACCGTCCTGGTGACCACGGGCCCGGTCGGCCCGCCCGAAGGACAGCGAGTAGAAGGTCTCGTCGTCGAACGCCCGTTCATGCGCCCCCCAGCCGCTGCGGCCGAACGCAAAGCCGCGCCGGTAGACCCGGGCGAGATCGGCGGGCGGCTCACCGGTCGATCCCCGGGACAGCATCCACGCCGCTTCCGCGCTCGTGACTCCCGCGAGGGTCGCGACGCCGGTGTCGCCGATCCTCTCCAGGGTGCCGTCGGGCCGGGTGGCGTGGGCGAGTTCGAGCGCGGCGAGATCGAGCCGTTCGGCGGCCGCCGGGCGGGCGATGCCCTCCCGGTCGAGCCGGCTGAGGGCGGTGCGCCACGCCAGGTACGTGCTCTTGTGCTGAGCGACGCTGCCGGCAGCCGCGATGCCCTCCTCGTCGTAGGTCTCGGCGACCAGCTCCGCGAGGCGATCGACGGCGAGCGTGGTCCAGTCAGCGCGGTGGAACACCGCGCCGATGACGAACAGCGCCTGGTGCTGGTGGAGCGCTTGACTCGCCCTGCCGAGATGGCCCGGTTCTGCCAGCCACGCCCCGTGTTCGAGGATGGATTCGATCAGCCACGGATCGCTGTGGGCGGCGACGAGGGGCAGGGCGAAGACCAGGGACAGCGCGCGTTGCGCCTCGACCATGGGTGTCCACGCCGGGTTCGCCCCACCGGTCCGGGCGGGGTTGTTCGCGATCCACGATCGGCACGTGCGCAACCAGTAGGCCCGCGCAGCGTCGTCCCCGGTCAGGGCGACCCGCCGCACCGGTTCGAACCACCGCAGCATGTGCAGCTGGGTCTGCCAGTTCCGCCGGCCGAACGGGTCGGCGTCCCAGTCCATCGGGTCCGGCAGCTCCCACGCCGGGTGCGGCCGCAGGGTCACCCGTCCCGCCATCACCTCGTCGGCGACCTCACGGTCGGTCGAGATCGCGGTGTACGCCCCACCGAACATCTGCCGGTGGACGACGTCGAGATCGAAACGCGGAAGGGGCACGGCGGCTTTCTGGACGGGGCGGGACAGGGCACGGGGCCGCCACGCGGCTGCGCGGGGCGACCCCGTGACGTCAGACGGTGGTGTTGAGCGGCTGGAACGTGGTGGCGTCCGCCCGGCCGAGGAAGCCGCGAGTGTCGATCACGACGTGCCCGGACAGGTCCGCCGAACGAAGGCTGACGAAGGCGTCGTGGTCGACCAGCAGCACGACGACGGCGGACGCGGCGATCGCTCCGTCCAGGTCCGTGAGCGCGATGTTGGGGGCGTCGAGCTGCGCCGGCAGAGCAGAGACGTGCGGCTCCACCACGGACACGGTCACCTCGGGCAGGGCCGACGCGAGCTGCTCGACGATCGCCACCGACGGGGACTCACGCAGGTCGTCGATGTTCGCCTTGAACGCCAGCCCGAGGGCGGCGACGCTGGTGGCGCCCGTCCGGGCCACCGCCTCGCGCACCCGCTCGATCACCCAGGCCGGCTTGCCGTCGTTCACCTCGCGAGCGGTGCGGATCAGCCGGGACTGCTCCGGGGCGGCGGCGACGATGAACCAGGGGTCCACCGCGATGCAGTGTCCGCCCACGCCCGGGCCGGGCTGCAGGATGTTGACCCGCGGGTGGTGGTTGGCGAGCCGGATCAGTTCCCAGACGTCGATGCCGAGCCTGTCGCTGATCAGGGACAGCTCGTTCGCGAACGCGATGTTGACGTCGCGGTACGAGTTCTCCACGAGTTTCGCCATCTCGGCGGTCGAGGCGTCCGTGGTCAGGATCTCGCCCTGGCAGAACGTGGCGTAGAGGCGAGCCGCCCGCTCGGCCGCTGCCGGCGTGATCCCGCCGACGATGCGGGCGTTGGTGACGAGCTCGATCATCACCCGGCCCGGGAGCACCCGTTCGGGGCAGTGCGCCAGCAGGAGGGCCGGCCTGCCGTCGGCGCCGTCCAGGCTGAGATCGGGGCGCAGCTCGATCAGGTACTGCGCGAGGTGCTCGGTGGTCCCCGGCGGGGACGTGGACTCGAGCACGATCAGCTCGCCGCCGCGCAGCTGCGGGGCGACGGCGCGGGCGGCCGCTTCGATGTAGCTCAGGTCCGCACTGTGGTCGTCCTGGAACGGGGTCGGCACGGCGATGATGTACGCCCCGGCCTCGGGGACCTCCGTCGAGGCGCGCAGCGTGCCGTTCTTGACCGCACCGGCCACATAGATCGACAGGTCGGGCTCGACGAACGGCACCTCGCCCGCGTTGACGGCGTCCACGGTCGCGGGATTGACGTCCACGCCGACCACATGGACATTGTTGCTGGCGAGGATGGCCGCGGTGGGCAGTCCGATGTATCCGAGTCCGACGATGACGACGTCGATGTTCTCCTGCATTCGCGACCTTTCAGAGCGAGATGATGCGCTGAGGCTCTCCTCGCGCGACCATCCGACTCGAGGCCGACAGGACGTCGGCCGAGACTGCCCACGTGTGATCCGTCCCGCCCCGCACCTGGCAGTAGTTGAACCGATCAGCCGAATAGACCTTGCCCCCAGCATGGACGATCATATCCAAGAACCGCGTGTCCTCGCCCCGCCCGACGTCGGCGAACGGGTGCTCCCGGAAGACCGGTGCCGCCGCGGCGAGCGTGGGACCCGCCACGCGATCGGTCCAGCGATGCTCCGCATCGGGGTGCCGGAGCAGCAGCCGGTCCTCGACCTGGAGGTAGTGCGCCTGCTTTCCGACGACCTCGGCAGCCGAGTAGCCGAGCGCGTTGACCGTGTCGTGCAGGTACGCGGGCGCATAGAGGTCGTCGTCGTCGATCTTCGCCAGGACGGCCCCGTCGGCGGCCTCGACGCAGCGGTTCAAGCATGCACCGAGGCTGACCGAGCGCGGGGCGGAGAGCACCACGAGATCCTGGAGCCCGCTCTCGGCCCGCAGCTCCCGGATCGTCGCCGCGTCCGGCTCGTGGCCGTGGGTGAGCAGCACCACCTGCAGATCGACGTCCTGCTGCCCGGCGAGCGTCATCACGACATCCCGGAGCCGGTCCGGGCGGAACGTGCTCACCAGGGCGCTGACCGTGGGCGGGGTGACGGGCCGGTGGGCCGGCGGCAGGGCGAGCCGGAGCACCTCCTCCGCGCGATGCGCGTAGGTGTGCTCGTCCCAGATGCGGCGCTGCATCAGGTGCAGGACGCGATCGGCTTCCTGCGGGTCCTCGAGAATCTCGCGCAGGGCGGTGGTGGTCTCCGCCCGGCCGTGGACCTGGCGCAAACCGGTGCCGCCGAAGAACCGGTCGACCGCGGGGCTCGGCGTCGTGATCACCGGCGTGCCCGAGGCCGGGATCTCGAAGAGCCGACGCGCACACATGGTCGGGGACCCGGCCACCGTGTTCACGTTCAGGAACACCCGGTAGGCGCGGTAGGCGGTCAGCATCCGGTCGTAGTCCAGGGAGCCGACGACGAACGAGGCGAAGCGCTCCGGGAAGCGGTAGCGCTCGTCGGTGCCCGCGTGCCGGGCGAAGATCTCCAGCGTGCTCTCGCCCGCCCGCGCGAGGTCCGCGGCGCCGTCGAGCACCGCATCGAGCTGGTCCCGGCGACCCGGGAACTTGTGCGCGAAGTACATGCCGGCGAACGCGATCCCGCGGGCGTGCCAGCCGCGCCCGGGTCGCGCCGGGTGGTGTACGGCCGGCTGCGCGGCGAACGGCAGCACCCCGACACGACGGTGGCCCAGGTCCTCCCGGTAGGCCGCGAGCCGGTTCTCGTCCGTCGTGAACACGACGTCGGCGAGCCGCGCACAATCGAGGAAGTCCGCGTAGTGGACCGGATCCTCCTTGTTCCAGAACACCGTCGGGATGCCCGCAGCACGACACGCCTCGACCAGTCGGCGGACCTGGGCGCCGGCGGGCAGGTCCCCGTTGAGCGGCGAGCGCCAACGGCCGCGGTTGGGCCGCCAGGCCGACTCGATGAACACCAGGTCCAGCGGCTCAGCGGCCAGTTGCTGGTGCCAGGTGTCGCTGTCCAGCAGGGTCAGGGACCACTCCGGCCCGAAGGCGTCCAGCGAGAAGTCGTCCAGCACCACTCCGACCCGCAGGTCCGCCCGACGAGGTGCGGCAGGGCGCCGCCGCATCGGGGCGAACGTGAGGTGGCGGTGGCGTCGACCCCGCCACACGGCTTCGGCTCCCCGGCCGGAGCGCGGGCCGGAGCCCGCGGACGCCGAGCGCTGCCGCGCGCGCCAGCGCCGGAGTTGGCGGAAGCCCCCGTGCCGGAGGTGCCAGAGTCCGGTACGCACGGCGCGCAGGGTGCGCGCCGGGCTCACCGCCCGCCTCGGCGTGGTGGCGGTGTCGCCGTGACGGTCGGCATCACGAGGTCGCGCCGGGCATCGGAGCGGATCCGTTCGGCCGTCTCGGGCTCGTCCTGTGCCAGGGCACGGGCGAAGGCGACATAGGCCTGCGTGACGACCCCGGGCTCGCCGTCCATGATCAGATCGCCCTGGTCGAGCCAGACCACCCGGGTGCACATCTCCCGGACGGTCGGGATGCTGTGGCTGACCAGCAGCACGCAGCCGGCCTGGGCGCGCAGTTCGTCCATCCGAGCCTTGCTCCGGTCGCCGAACTGCGCGTCCCCGGTGTTCAGCGCCTCGTCGACGATCAGGATCTCCGGGTTGACGCTGGTGGCGATCGCGAACTGCAACCGCGAGGCCATGCCCGAGGAATACGTCTCCAGCGGGCGGTAGATGGCCGAGTCCAGGCCGGAGAGATCGACGACCGCGTCGTACCGCTCCTCCACCTCCTGGCGGCTCAGGCCCATGGCGAGCCCCCCGAGGATGATGTTCTGCTCGCCCGAGAGGGTCGGCATCAGCGCGGCGTTCACCCCGAGCATCACCGGCGTGCTGCTCGCGTGCACGGACCCGGTGGTGGGGCGTTCGCGGCCGCTGATCATGCGCATCAGGGTGCTCTTGCCGGAGCCGTTGCGGCCGATCACGCCGACGGCTTCCCCGTGGTCGACCACCAGGGAGAGCTCGTTGACCGCCGGGACGGTCACGGTGCTGCCGCGGGTCGGGCGGCGGCGGATCGAGCGGCGGCCGTGCCGCGCCTCTGCCGCGGCGCTTCCTCCCGTGGCACGCACCCGGTACCGGCGGCTCACGCGGTCGACGACGAGCAGCGGCGCTGCCGCCGTCCCGGTCGCGGAGACCGCCGTGCCGGGCGCGGTGCTGGGGGCACCGGCGTCAGTCGCGGGCATAGGACTCCTCCCCCTGCCAGATCAGGACGACGCCCACGACGAGTGCACCGACCGCCCAGGCGCTCAGGATCGTCCAGTTGTGCCAGGACGGGAGCTGCCCGTACAGCAGGCCGTCGCGCACGATCTCCATCGCGCAGTACACCGGGTTGGCCTTCATCACGGCCTGGATGTCGGGGTGGGTGACGTAGCGGTCGATCGAGAAGAAGGTGCCCGAGGTGTACATCCACGCGCGCACCACGAACGGCAGGAGCCGGCTGACGTCCGGGATCCAGGCGATGAGCCGGGCCAGGATCAGGCCGATCCCGAGATTGAAGCACCACTGCAGCACGAGGACCGGCAGCAGGAAGATCCAGCGCCACGTGATCGGCTCGGCCGGCGCGGTGAGGACGACGATCAGCAGCATCGCCAGCACCACCGGCACGTCGGCGATGGCCGCACGCACCGCGGCCCCGACCGGCAGCGCCGCTCGCGGGAACGTGAACGCACCGATCAGGGCCTTGCCCTTGAGCAGGGAGCGGGCGATGGTGGTGATGGAACCCGAGCTGATCTGGAACAGGAACACGCCGATCACCAGGTACCCGATGAAGTTCGGGATGCCTCGGCTCGTTTGCAGCAGCAGCCCGAACACCAGGTAGAACGTGAGCCCGTTGAACAGGGGCGTCAGGATGAGCCAGGCGCTGCCGAGGAGGTCCTGCCGGGTGCCCCTGCGCACCTGGGCGTGGGCGTCGTACGCGATGAAGTGCCGGTAGCCCCAGAGCGTGCGCAGGTAGGCGATCAGGCCGGGCCGGGCCCCGACCCGGGGCAGGGCACGGGGGTCGAACGCGACCGCTGCGGCCGCGTGCTCCGCGGCGGGCTCGGTGGGTCGCGTCGACGCCGTGGGTTCCACCCGGGTCGAACTCACGTGGTGGTTCCTCTCGCTCGTTCATAGGCGGCGGCCAGCGCCGCCGCGTTCGCGGCCCACGTCCGGTGGGTCAGGACGTGGTCTCGGCCGGCGGCGCCCATCCGTTCACGGGATCCGGCGTCGGCCAGCAGCGCGGCCAGGCCGCCGGCGAGCGCGTCCGGGTCCTCCGGAGGCACCAGCCGGCCGGTGACGCCGTCCTCGACGATCTCCCGCAGGGCCGGGAGGTCGCTGGCCACGACCGGCCGGGCACTGGCCAGGGCCTCCACGGGTTTGAGCGGGGTCACCACTCGGGTGACCGCCCGGTCCTTGCGGGGGACGACGAACACGTCGAGCGCCTGGTGGTACAGCGCCGCCCGCTCGCGCGGGACTCGTCCGGTGAAGATGGCCCGGTCGCCGATCCCCGCCGCCTCCGCCGCCCGGCGCAGCGCCGGTTCGGCGGCGCCGGAGCCGACGATCATCAATCGTACCGTGGGGTGGGACGGCGCCAGCAGCGCGACGGCGTGGACCAGGTCGTCGAGCCCCTCGTAGTCGACCAGGCTGCTCACGGTGCCCACGATCGGGCCGTCGTCGGGCAGCCCCAGCCGCTCCCGAGCGGCGGCGGGCGTGAGCGGCGGGGCCAGGTAGGCCTCCCCCACCGCGTTGGGCGTCAGGACGATCCGATCCTCCGGCACTCCGGCGGCCAGGATCGGGTCCCGCATCGCCCGGCCCAGGGTGACCACCAGGTCCGCGGAGCGCATCAGGTCCGCCTCGCGGGCCTGGAACAGCCGGTACCGCTCGCTCGCGCGGGCCTCGGCCGGCCGGGTCGAGGCCCAGGTGTCGGCGAGCTGGCCGCGCACCTCGTACACGAAGGGCACCCCGAGGGACCGGGCCACCGCGCGCGCCACGATTCCGTTCGTGAAGTCCGTGGTGCCGTGCACGACCGACGGCCGGAACCGGCGTCCGACGTCGAGCAGCAACTCGGCCTGCTGCTGCAACCGGTCCCGACCGGTCGGCGCCAACCGCGCCGGCAGCAGCCGCCGGTAGGTGATCCCGTCGACGACGTCGGCGTCGCGCGCGAGGACCCGACCCACCTGCACGGGATAGCCCAGGCGGGTGACGGCGAGCGGATCGAGACCGTGGTCCCGCTGGGCCAGCAGGATCGAGTGGGACCGTTGGGCGTACCCGCTGCCGGTGTGGGGCAGGGAGTTGATCAGCACGTGCAGGACGCGGCCGTCGACGGCGACGGCGGGACGCTCCGGCAGCGTGGGCGTCCAGCCGGAGAAGACGTCGAGTTCGGCTCGCATCCGCGTCGCGAGGCGTGCGGCCGGCCGGCCGGCCGCCTCCAGCTGCGCCACGGCCCCCGTCATGTCCCCGGCGTACCACTGGTGCCGCGCGACGGTCCGCGCACGCGCGGCACCGGGTGGCGCCGCGGCGATCAGCGCCTCGGCCGGCTCGACGCGTCCGGCGGCGATGGCGATCTCCGCGGCCCAACGGCGCGTCGTCCGGGCACGGCGGCCCGGACGCGGGGCGGCCTCGACGGCGACGGCCAGCCGCCGATCCAGGTCGGCATCCTGCCCGGCCACCAGGGCTGCGGCGAGAACCACCGGCGACGTGGACTCCGGGGCCGCGTGCCGCAGGATGCGCCGGGCGACCCGACCGGTCACGGCGACCGGGAGCCGGCGGGAGACCAGCAGGGCGAAGAGGGCGGGATCCTCCCGCAGGTGACGGGTGATGGTCGTCGCGGCCACCACCGCGTTGCGCGGCAGCGCCGACGGGGCTCGCGGACTCATGCGGCCGGCGTGTCGGCGTCCGTGCGCCGGTCCCCCGACGCCGTGGCGCCGGCAACCGATCCGCCGGGCTCCCCGGTGGGACCGGCCGGGATCGGTTCCCCGTCGACCAGCGCGCGGAGCACGCGGGCGTAGCGGTCGGCCAGGTGACGGTGGTCGGCGTGCTCGGCGACCCAGCGCCGGCCGCCGCCGGTGGTGAGCAGCAGCGCGCGGTCCGCGGCCAGCCGCCGCCACAGGGCGGCGATCGCCTCGGGGTCCGATGCCACGACGTTCCCGGCACCGGCGTCCCGGACGATGCGCTCGGCCTCGCCCCGCACCACCGCGGTGACGTGCCGGCCGATGGCGAGCACCTCGTAGGTCTTGGACGGAACCGTGGTCTCGAACGACTTCCAGTCGTCGCGCAGGGAGACGATGCAGGTATCGGCCGCGGTGTACTGCTCGAGCACCGCGGGACCGTGGACGGACTCATGGAAGACCACGGGGGCGTTCAGTTCCCGGGCGAGCTCGATCAGGGCCGGTCGCTGGACGCCGTGGCCCACCAGGTGCAGCTCCATCGCCTCGCCCACGAGTGCGCTCGCGCGGACCAGCACGTCCAGTCGCTGGCTCTCGCCGTGGTTGCCGAGGTAGAGGGCGCGCAGCGGCCCGGGGGCCGTGCCCACCGGTGGCAGCGCGGGAACGCGGGAGAGGTCGAGTCCGTTGCTGATGGTCACGACCGGGTCGACCCCGCGGTCGCGGAGGGTCTGGGCGAAACCGGCGGTGACGGCGACGACGAGGTCGGCACGGGCCTGCACGTACTCGACGACCCGTTCGATCAGGCTCTTCGCCGTGCCCTTCACCAGGCGCGCGTCCCGAGCCAGGTCCGGCCAGGCGTCCCGCATCTCGACCACGAGCGGCACGCGGCGCAGCCGCGCGAGCAGGTAGCCGGCGAGCAGGATGGGCAGGCTCGGTGCGGTCACGACGAGCGCGTCCGGCCGGGGCGTGAGCAGGCCGACCGGCACGGACAGCGCGGCGGAGACCAGCTGATCGATCAGGCGAGCCGCATGGGCAGTGCCGCGGTGCGGGATGTAGGGCACCCGGTGCACGCGCTCACCGTGGGGGCCCTGCTGCGGCCGGAGGAGGCGACCCGCCTGGTCGCGGGGCAACCGGCGGCGGCCCTCCGGGAAGTGCGCGACGGGGGCGACGACGTCGACGTCCCACCCGCGGCCGCGGAACGCGGTGATCAGCCCCTGCCACCGGCGTTGCGGGGGGCTGTGCTCGGGCCAGTACGAGTGGCACAGCAGCTGCAGTCGCAGGGGCGCGTCCGGTGGCGCGGGCCGGCGGGCACGGAGTCGCATCGGTCAGCCGCGCCTCGTGCCGCGGCGGCCGCCCCGGCGCAGCAGCCGGAAGTACACGACGCCGAGGGCGAGCAGCACCAGGACGGTCACGGTCTGGGTGATCGGCCCGCTCTCGGCCGGCGTCGATTCCGCGGCCGCCGCGACCGCGACCGTCGGCGTGCTCGTCGGGCGCGCGGCCACGACGGCCCGGGTGACGGTCGTCGTGGGCTTCGGTGCGACCGTGCGCGTCGGCGTCGGTTTCGGCGTGGGTGTCGGCGTGGGCGTGGGCGTCGGGGTCGGCGTCGGGGCCGCCGGCTCGATCAGCTGACCGGTGGCCGGATCGATCAACAGGCCCGAGGCCGGATCGATCAGGTACCCCGTGGCCGGGTCGATCTGGTAGCCGGTGGCCGGGTCGATCTGCCGGCCGGTGACCGGGTCGACGGCGGGGTCCGGTTCCTGGGGCACGGGTTCCGGTTCCGCGGGCTGGACGGGCTGCTGCGGGACGGGCTGCTGCGGGACGGGGGCCTGCGGAAGGGGTTGCTGCTGGACGGGCTGCCCGGCGGGGTCGGTCACGTCCGTCGGACCCGGCGTGACCGGTGCCGGCACGGTCGGGTCCGGGGGGACGGCCGAGGCCGGCGAGGAGCCGATCGGCAGCAGCAGGGCGGTCGCGACCACGACCGGTGCCAGCCGCGCCGACAGCCGTCGCCGGCCCTGCTCACTCACCGGAACCCCGGGAGCTCAGCCAGTCGGCGACGGTGTCGTTCTTCAGGGCGGTGCCGACGGCCTTGATCGCGGCCGTGTCCGCCAGCACGATCGACTGGCCGTCCGCCGACGTGCCCGTGCCCTTGGTGGGCAGGGTGAAGGACTGGACGTCGCTGGCGCGAACCCCGTTGAGGGAAAGCGCGAGCGAGGCCATCGTCCCGGAGTCGAGGGTGGTGTCCACGCTGACGTAGGGCGAGACCTTGTCGACCAGGTCGCTGACCTTGACCGGGTTGGTCAGGGTGCCGGCGCTGAGCACCTGGGAGAGGACGGCCTTGACGAAGATCTGCTGGTCCTTCACCCGTTGGAAGTCGCCGTCCGTGAACGCCTTGCGCTCCCGGACGAAGGCCAGCGCGGCGTCCCCGTCCAGGGTCTGCTTGCCCTGCGCGAAGGTGTGGGTCTTGGTGGAGAACGCGATGGGGACGTTGACGGTGACGCCCCCGAGGGCGTCGGTCGCGGCCTTGAAGCCCTCGAAGTCGATCAGCGCGATGTGGTCCAGCCGGGTGCCGAAGAGCTGCTCCAGGGTCTCCGCCGCGAGCGGGATGCCGCCCTCCGCCATCGCGGCGTTGATCTTGGCCGTGCCGTGGCCGGGAATGTCCACCCACAGGTCCCGCATCACGGACATCAGGTAGACGTGCTTCCGGTCGGCCGGGATGTGGACCCAGATCATGGTGTCCGAACGCTGATCGGACGCGGTCCCGGACGACGCCTCGGACGCGGTGGCGCCGCGGCTGTCGCTGCCGAGCAGGAGGATGTTGGTGGCACCGGCGGCCTCGGCCGCCGCCGAGGGCCGCGAGCTCTCGGCCGGGAACGCCTGCTCGATCTTCTGCGTCTTGGTGTCGAAGGACCGGCCCAGATTCACGAGGTAGATGCCGACGACGAGAGCGACGACGAGCACCAGGGCGACGAGCGCCAGGCCGATGCGTTTCGCCAGCTTCCGACGAGACGACCGCGGCGTCGCGGCGTCGCCGTCGTCGGGCTTCGTCTCACCGGACTCGTGGCCCAGCAGATCGTCGTCGAGACCCACAGCGCATTCCCCTCAGCTCCCCAGCAGCAACCCTTGATTGTTGCACCACTGGATCCAATCGGCCGAAACGGCCGCACGGTCAGGCGACGCCCACCGCCGACGCGGCGGACCGGTTCATCCCGTGCCGCGCTCCAGAGCCCCCTGCCGGATTCGAACCGGCGACCCTCTGTTTACAAGACAGATGCTCTGGCCAACTGAGCTAAGGGGGCGAGGCCGGGCGCACCCGCGGATGCGCCCGGCGAGGGCCGTATCAGGCTAGCCGACGGCGCCGCCGCGCAGACCCGCGGGGCACCGGCGGCTCACTTACGGACGTCGATGATCTTCTGCGCGAACTCGGTGAAGTCGCCCGAGTTGCTCCAGCGCTGACCGTCGACGAACACCGTCGGGGTGCCGGTCACCCCGTCGGCGCGGCCCTGATCGGTGACGTACTTGACGAAGGGCCGGTAGGTGCCGTCGTCGATGCAGCCGCCGACGTCGGACGCCCCGGCGCCGCTGGCGATCTCCTTCAGCTTGTCGTTGGACAGACCCTCGCCGCCCTCCTCGGGCTGCTGCTCGTAGGCGCTGGTGAGGAAGGCCTGCAGCTTCGTGGGGGCCGAATTGGCCACGCAGTACGCCGCGTTGGCCCCGCGCGAGGAGTAATTGGTGGTCGAGGCCGAACCGTCGAGCAGGCCGGTCAACCGGTACTCGACGGTCGCCTTGCCGTCCTTCATCCACGTGTCCAGCTGGTCCGCGTACGTCGCCTCGAAGTTCTTGCAGACCGGGCACGCGAGGTCGACGGCGATGACGATCTGCGCCGGCTTGCCGGCGGCCGCCTTCTCGACACCGTGCGGCACCGGCTGGGCGGCTCCGCTGACGCTGGCGCTGGCGGTCGGCGACTGCGTGTCCTTGACGTTCACCTCGCCGGAGGCGGGCGACGCCGCCAGCTCGTTCGGCTTGGTCAGGGTCACGCCGCCCCAGGCGTTGGTGTTCGCCGGGCGCGGCCCGGAATCCGCCACCTGACCGCGGATTCCGTTGGCCACGATGAAGCCGATGACGACCGCGATCACGGCGACCGCCGCCACGATCCCCCAGATGGTGAACATCCGGTTCCGGCGTTCACGCTTGCGCTGCTGTTCCCGGATCACCCGGGCCCGCTCGCGCGCGGCCGACTGGCGCTGGGCTTTGGTCTGGCGGGGTTCGTTCTGCGGACTCATGCATCCTCGCGAATCGGGCGACAACACGGCGCTGGGCCGACGGACACCTCATTCTAGGCAGCCACCCTGAACGCCCGCCGACGCCAAGTAAGCTGAGGAACAGACCATTCCCTCCTCATCCGCGTCGCCCGTGCGGCCCGGGAAAGGACGTGCCCGCGTCATGGCCGACACCACCTCCGACCCCGGACCCACGCCGTACGGGGACTACGACTTCATCGTCGTCTCCAACCGGCTCGCCGTGGACCGGGTGGTGGTCGACGGGCAGTCCGACTGGCGGCGGTCGCCCGGCGGCCTCGTCACCGCGCTGGCCCCGGTGATGGAGCACGCCGACGGCGCGTGGGTCGGCTGGCACGGCGCGGCGGGCGAACCGCTGGACGAGTTCGACCACAGCGGGATGCACCTGGTGCCCGTCGAGCTCTCCGCCCGCGAGGTCGAGCTGTACTACGAGGGGTTCGCCAACGCGACGCTGTGGCCGCTCTACCACGACGTGATCGCGCCGCCGGAGTTCCACCGCACGTGGTGGGACGCGTACCGCCGCGTCAACCGGCGCTTCGCCGAGGCCTCCGCGATGGCCGCCGCCGAGGGCGCGACGGTGTGGGTGCAGGACTACCAGTTGCAGCTCGTGCCCGCGATGCTGCGTCAGCTGCGGCCGGACCTGAGGATCGGGTTCTTCAACCACATCCCGTTCCCCCCGCTGGAGATCTACGCGCAACTGCCCTGGCGTCAGCAGGTGCTCGAGGGGCTGGCCGGCGCGGACCTGATCGGATTCCAGCGGCCGGGCGACGCGCAGAACTTCACCCGCTGCGTGCGGCGCTTCCTCGGCGCGGCGAGCCGGCAGGGCGTCTTCACCATGACGGACGAGAACGGCGCGGAACGCCGCGTGGAGGCGCGCTCCTTCCCCATCTCCATCGACTCCCGGCACATCGCCGAGTTGGCGCGCGACGAGGAGATCATCGAGCGGTCCCGGCAGATCCGGCACGAGCTCGGCGACCCGACCACACTGCTGCTCGGCGTGGACCGGCTCGACTACACGAAGGGCATCCCCGAGCGGCTCAAGGCGTTCGGCGAGCTGCTCGAGGATCACCGGGTCAGTGTCGAGGACTGCACACTGGTGCAGGTGGCCAGCCCGAGCCGCGAGCGCGTCGAGCACTACAAGACCCTCCGGGACGAGGTCGAGTCCACCGTCGGGCGGATCAACGGCACCTACGACACCCTGGAGAAGACGGCGATCCGCTACCTGCACCAGAGCTACCCGGTGGAGGAGATGGTCGCCCTCTACCTGGCCGCCGACGTGCTGCTGGTCACCGCGCTGCGCGACGGGATGAACCTGGTGGCCAAGGAGTACGTGGCGGCCCGGACCCGCAACGACGGGGTGCTCGTGCTCAGCGAGTTCACCGGGGCGGCCGAGCAGTTGCGGCAGGCCCTGCTGGTGAACACGCACGACATCGACGGCGTGAAGAACGCCATCGTGCGCGCCATCCACATGGAGCCGCGGGAGACCGCACGCCGGATGCGGGCGATGCGCAAGCAGGTGCTCGAGCACGACGTCAAGCGCTGGTCCTCCGACTTCCTCTCCGCGCTGCAGGAGCGCCGCTGACATGCCGGACGATCCTCGCCTCCAGCACGCCCTGGAACGGCTGGCCTTCACCCCCACCCTGCTGGTCTGCATGGACTTCGACGGCACACTTGCCCCGTTGACCGATCGCGCCGGCGACGCGCGGGCACTGCCCGCCGCCGGCGAGGCGCTCACCGGGCTGAGCCGGCTGGCGCAGACCCGGACCGCGCTCGTGTCCGGCCGGGCCCTGGCCTCGCTGCGCGAGGTGGCCCGCCCCGACGAGCACACGCTGCTGGTCGCCAGCCACGGCGCCGAGACCTGGCTCGGCCCCGATGCGGCCCCGCTCGAGCTCGACGACGAGCAGCGCCGGCTCCTCCGGGAGGTGACGGACGCCGTCACGCGGGTGGTCGACGCGCACCCGGGAACGGAGCTGGAGCGGAAGCCGGCCGGCGTCGTGCTGCACACCCGCCGGGCCGATCCCGCGGTCGGGGATGCCGCCACCGCTCAGGCGCTGCGCGCCCTGGAGACGATCGCGGGGGTGCACGTCATGCGCGGCAAGATGGTCGTCGAGGCGTCCGTGGTGTCCGCGTCCAAGGGCGACGGGCTGGCGGTCCTGCGGGAGCTCACGGGCGCCACCGGCATCCTCTTCGCGGGCGACGACGTCACGGACGAGACCGCGTTCGCGGCGCTGGCCCCCGGGGACGTCGGCGTGAAGGTCGGCGACGGGCAGACCGCCGCCGCGTATCGGGTGGCCGGGCCGGAGCAGGTCGCCGCGCTGCTCGCCCAGATGCTGCGGCTGCGCCGCGAGGCGCTCGAGACGCCGCCCCTGGACCGGGAGGGCGTCGGCCCCAGCATGGACGAGTGATCCGGCCGCCGGGCCGGCCGCGGACGTGTCCCCCCGCTGCCCGGAAGCGCTTCCGGCTGCTGTGACATAATGGCTCCCGGGAGCGTGAACCACGTCACAGTGCCGCCTCGTCCGGCGGCATCGTGGCAGGTCAGCGCGTCCCGGCAGTCCCGCTCACCACGGATCGTCCGGCACGTACCTGCCGGTGAAGGGAAGACACGATCATGGCCACGGTCAAGTTCGACAACACCACCCGCATCTACCCGGGCTCCGACAAGCCCTCGGTGGACAAGCTCAACCTCGACATCGCCGACGGCGAGTTCCTCGTCCTCGTCGGCCCCTCCGGCTGCGGCAAGTCCACGTCGCTGCGCATGCTCGCCGGCCTGGAGGACATCAACTACGGCAAGATCTGGATCGGCGACAAGGATGTCACCGACGTCCCCCCGAAGGACCGGGATATCGCCATGGTGTTCCAGAACTACGCCCTCTACCCCCACATGACCGTGGCCGACAACATGGGCTTCGCCCTGAAGATCGCGGGCGTGGACAAGGAGGAGCGGATGCGGCGCGTCCGCGAGGCCGCCAAGCTGCTCGACCTCGAGCAGTACCTGGACCGCAAGCCGAAGGCCCTCTCGGGCGGCCAGCGCCAGCGCGTCGCGATGGGCCGGGCGATCGTCCGCAGCCCGCAGGTGTTCCTCATGGACGAGCCGCTCTCCAACCTCGACGCCAAGCTGCGCGTGCAGACCCGCACCCAGATCGCGTCCCTGACCCGCCGGCTGGGCGTCACCACGGTGTACGTGACCCACGACCAGGTCGAGGCCATGACCATGGGTGACCGGGTCGCGGTGCTCAAGGACGGGCTGCTCCAGCAGGTCGACACCCCGCGCAACCTCTACGACCACCCGAACAACGTGTTCGTCGCCGGGTTCATCGGCTCGCCGGCCATGAACCTGATCGAGCTGCCCGCGGTCGACGGCGGCGTCAAGTTCGGTGACACCGTCTACCCGGTGCCGCGGGACATTCTGCAGGAGGCGGCGGGCAACACCGTGACCCTCGGCGTCCGGCCGGAGGACCTGGAGATGGTCGGCCCGGGCGAGGGCCTGGCCGTCGAGGCCGACGTCGTCGAGGAGCTCGGCGCCGACGCCTACGTCTACGGGCACACCACCATCAACGACCGCGAGCACACCATCACGGCGCGCGCCGACGGCCGGCGCCCACCGCGGGCCGGGCAGACCGTGCACGTGCGCCCGCAGTCCGGCCATGTGCACCTGTTCGACACCAGGACGGGGCTGCGTCTGGGCGACGGCGGCTCCCCGGAGGGCACGCCGCAGGCCAGCCTGTCCGACGTCGTCGAGTGACCGCACCGGTGCGGTCGTGACCCTCCTCCCGGTCACGACCGCACGAACGGTCGGACTACACCGCTGTCAGGAGGCAGACGCATGACTGGACCCGCCGGAACCCCCGCACCCGCCGAGGGCGACGGCGGGTCCGCTGCGTCCGACCCCGCGGCCGCGGCCTGGGAGGAACCCCAGGAGTGGTCGGCCGGGGGCCGGTTGCCGCGCACCAGCGACGACCGGGGGCGCAGTCCCGCCGGAGCGGCCCGCCGCGGGCCGGCCTCGCTGAACATCACGGCCGCCGCCACCGTCCCGGAGCTGCTGGACCTGCCGTGGGACGTCCCGCTGGAGGAATGGCCCGAACGCAACCTGGCGTCCCTGCCGCGCGGCATCTCCCGGCACGTGGTGCGCTTCGCCCACCTGGCCGGCGCCGTCGTCGCCGTCAAGGAGACCAGCGACCACATCGCCCGGCACGAGTTCCACATCCTGCGCCGACTGCAGCGCCTCGACGTCCCCTGCGTCGAGCCCGTCGCGATCGTCAGCAATCGTCGCGACGCCGACGGCGAGGAGCTGGCCACGGCGCTCGTCACCCGGCACCTGAAGTTCTCACTCCCCTACCGGGCCCTGTTCTCCCAGCAACTGCGGCCCGACACCCTGACCCGGCTGATCGACGCCCTGGCGCTGCTGCTGGTGCGGCTCCACCTCGTCGGGTTCTACTGGGGCGACGTGTCCCTCTCCAACACCCTGTTCCGACGGGACGCCGGGTCCTTCGCCGCGTACCTGGTCGACGCGGAGACCGGGGAGATCTACCCCGGCCTCTCCGCCGGGCAGCGGGAGTACGACCTGGAGATCGCCCGCGTCAACATCGCCGGCGAACTGATGGACCTGATGGAGGGCGGTCTGGTCGACGCCGTCGACCCGATCGAGACCAGCGAGCGGATCATGGACTCGTACCGGCGGCTCTGGTCGGAGCTGCTGGACATCGAGTCCTTCCAGGCCACCGACAAGTGGCGGGTCGCGGAGCGGATCCGGCGCCTGAACGACCTCGGGTTCGACGTCGAGGAGTACTCGATCACCACCAGCCCCGAGGGCACGTCGTTCCTGCTGCAGCCCAAGGTCGTGGATGCCGGCCATCACGCGCGGCGGCTGCTGCGCCTCACCGGCCTGGATGTGCAGGAGAACCAGGCGCGACGGTTGCTCAACGACATGGACAGCTTCCGCGCGGCGACGTGCCCGGACCTGGACGAGGACTACGCGGCGCATCAGTGGCTGCAGCAGGTTTTCGAACCCATCGTCCGGTCGATCCCCCGCGACCTGGCGGGCAAGCTGGAGCCGCCCGAGGTGGTGCACGAGGTGCTGGAGCACCGCTGGTACATGTCCGAGCGGCAGCAGCGGTTCATCCCGCTCTCCGAGGCGGTCACCTCCTACATGGAGGACATCCTGCGGCACCGCCGCGACGAGGCGAACATCCTCCTCAACCCGGACACCCGCACCCTCGCGGTGCTGAGCACCGAGGACGACTGACCGGTCGTCCTCGGTGCGCGACGGCGGCGGGAGCGGCCGGAACGGGCCCGGACACGCACACGGCCGGCACCCCCCAGAGGTGCCGGCCGACGATAGATCGTATCATTACTGACCAGTTCGATCCGTCACGGATCTCAGTCCGCCGCGGATCCGGGGCCGAGCGCGGCGACCTGCCAGCCGTGCGCGGCGATCGTGCCCGGGGTGCGGCTGCCGTCGGAGGCGGCGAGGACCTGCCCCGTCGGCACCGTCCGCGGCTCGTCCGCCAGGTTCAGGCCCAGCCGCAGCCGGGCGCCGTCCACGGTGGCGCCGAGTTCGAGCCACGCGTTCTCGACCGCGACGACCTCGATCTCGGCCGTCTGGAGACCGGGGTGGCGACGCCGCACCGAGATCAGCTCCTGCACCCGGTGATAGGTGTCCCAGCCGTGCAGGGCGTCGCCGTCGCGGGGGAACGGCGGGCGGATCTCGTCGTCGCCGCCGAGCCGCTCCTCCTTCACCCCCGCGAAGGACTGCTCGTCGCCGTAGTAGATGCTGGGCACGCCCGGCAGGAAGAACAGCAGGGCCTGCGCATGATCCCGGTGCTCGGGGCGCTCGATGCGGCTGGCCAGGCGCGTGACGTCGTGGTTGCCCAGGAACGTCAGCGGCAGGAACCGGCGGCAGAACTGCGCGTGCCGGCCCAGGGCGTGGTCCAGCTCGAAGAAGTTGACGTCGTTGATCGAACTCCAGATCGCCTTCCACAGCTCGTACTGCGTGACCGAGTCCAGGCCGGAGGCGTCGACGTAGTCGGCGTACTCGCCGTGGATCATCTCCCCCACCGCCCAGAACTCGGGGTGCGCTTGCCGCGGCGCGGCCAGTGCCCGGGCCCAGAACTCGGCCGGGACGGCGTACGCGGCGTCGAGCCGCCAGCCGTCCACCCCACGGTCGAGCCAATGGGTCATGACGTCGCTGACGTAGTCGACGACGGCGGGGTGCTCGTGGTTGAGGGCGACCAGCCCCTCGTGACCCTCGAAGGTCTCCGGCTCGCGACGGCCGTCGACGTCGTGCCAGCGGAACCAGGCGGCGGCGTCGGATTCCGGCCCGTTGGCCTCGGCTCGCTGCAGCATGCTGAAGTCACGGCCGACGTGGTTGAACACCCCGTCCAGCAGCACCTTGATGCCGCGCGCGTGCGCCTGGTCGACCAGCCGGTCGAAGTCGGCGTCATCGCCCAGCCGCGGGTCGACGGTGTAGTGGTCGATCGTGTCGTACCCGTGGGACGCCGAGAGGAAGATCGGGCCGAGCGCGAGCCCGTTGCAGCCCAGCTCGACGAGGTAGTCCAGCCAGCTCGTGAGGTCCGCGAGGCGATGGCGCACCGTCCCGCCCGCCTCGCGCAGGGTGTGTTCGGCCCCGGTGAAACCGAGCGGGTACACGTGCCACCAGATGGCGTGGTCGATCCAGCCCACAGTTGCTCCTCCCGTTCGGGCTCCCACTCTACGCAGCCGGCTCGCCGCCGCGGGGACCCACGGGCGTGCAGGTCAGCGCGTCGGAAGGCATCGCGCACCCCTCGGGTCAGGAGTAGGTTGGACCGCAGCCAACCAGCGATCAGGTTCCAACGACGGAGGCGGACACGGTGAGCCATTCCACGAACGACGACGGGGTCACCCCGGACCACTCCACCTACGGCTACCAGCCGGAGACCCACGCCGGCCGCGCGGTCATCATCTCCATCGCCGCGGCGGTGGGCGGGTTCCTCTTCGGTTTCGACAGTTCGGTCATCAACGGCGCCGTCGACGCGCTGGCCAAGGACTTCGAGCTCGCCGCCGCCCTGACCGGCGTCGTGGTGGCGATCGCGCTGATCGGCTCCGCGATCGGCGCCTGGTTCGCGGGACCGCTGGCGGACCGGTGGGGCCGCCTGCGGGTGATGTTCGTCGGCGCCATCCTGTTCCTCGTCTCCTCGCTGGGCTCCGGTTTCGCCTTCGCCGCCTGGGACCTGGCGATCTGGCGTCTGGTGGGCGGCATCGGCATCGGCATCGCGTCGGTGATCGGGCCGACCTACATCTCGGAGATCGCGCCGTCACGGCTGCGGGGCCGGCTGGCCTCGCTGCAGCAGATGGCCATCGTGCTCGGCATCTTCGTCGCCTTGCTCTCGGACGCCTGGCTGGCCACGTCCGCGGGCGGCGCCAGCTCGCCGCTGTGGGCGGGCCTGGACGCGTGGCGGTGGATGTTCCTCGTCGGCGTCGTGCCGTCGGTGATCTACGGGGTGATGGCGCTGAGCATCCCGGAGTCGCCGCGGTTCCTCGTCAGCCGGGGGCGGGACGCGAAGGCCGCGTCGGTGCTGCAGGAGGTGCTCGGCGAGAACCGTGAGCAGGCCGAGCGCCGGGTCGCGGCGATCCGTGACTCCGTGCACCGCGAGACGAAGCCGTCGTATCGCGACGTGCGGGACAAGAAGTACTTCCTGCTGCCGATCGTGTGGACGGGCATCCTGCTGGCGGTGTTCCAGCAGTTCGTCGGCATCAACGTCATCTTCTACTACTCGACGTCGCTGTGGAGCTCCGTCGGATTCGACGAGAGCTTCTCCTTCACCGCGTCGGTCATCACCTCCGTGATCAACGTGCTCGTCACCATCATCGCGATCGCTCTCGTCGACCGGATCGGGCGCCGTGTGCTGCTCCTGGTCGGCTCCCTCGGGATGGCGGTGTGCCTGGCGGTGATGGCGATGG
This sequence comes from Tersicoccus solisilvae, assembly GCF_014643255.1. Taxonomy (GTDB): domain Bacteria; phylum Actinomycetota; class Actinomycetes; order Actinomycetales; family Micrococcaceae; genus Tersicoccus; species Tersicoccus solisilvae. The sequence goes on from NZ_BMJI01000007.1 coordinate 129,728, forward strand.
GCTTCGGCACGGCGTCCCTGGTGGACGGGGCGCTGCAGCTCGCGCCGGGCTGGGGTCAGCTCACCCTGATCGCGGCCAACGCGTTCGTGGTGTTCTTCGGGGCCACCTGGGGACCCGTGATGTGGGTGCTCCTCGGCGAGATGTTCCCGAACAGCATCCGTGGGTACGCGATGGCGATCGCCACCGCGGCGAACTGGATCGCGAACTGGCTGGTGACGCTGAGCTTCCCGGTACTGCGGGACCTCTCCCTCTCCCTCACGTACGGCATGTACGCGTTCTTCGCCCTGCTCTCCTTCTTCTTCGTGTTCTTCCGCATTCCGGAGACGAAGGGCATGGAGCTCGAGGACATGACGACGGACTTCAAGGTCCAGCGACGCCGGAAGGCCGGTGCCGAGGCCCGCTGACCAGGCGAGGCCGCGTCAATGCTGAGCGCCTTGCGACCGGACGGTTGGGTGACCCGAAAGCCCGAGCCTGAAGATCTCCAGGCTACGGTCGATGGGTGTCAATCGGCCGAGACGGCCTTGCCGGCGGCGCCGGTGTTAGGTGGCTTCGATCAAGGTCACGATCGCGATCTGTGGTTGCTGGCGGGTGGCCCACCGTTGTCGGTCCAGGACGGACCCGGCGCCGCAGTTCCCGGGTCTCGGTCGCCTCGGCTTTCGTCGTGCCGGGCTTGTCGCCGTCCTCGATGTCGGCTTGGCGCATCCAGTTCGTCAGACAGGACTCTTCAGCTCCCGAAGTCCGTGGCGATCTGGGCGAGCTTCTGGCCGGACTCACGGTTCCGGGCGACACGGACAACGTCGTCCCGGAATTCCTGCGGGAGCGGGCATGGTGCACATCTTTCCCTGCAACGTCATACAAGGCTCTGGCGCATTGTCTACCGAGTGCGGCGACATGCTCGCCTTGAATCGATTCGCGTCAAGGCGTTTCGCGAATGCTCCGGTCGTGAGTAGCGCCGGTCCAGTGGGCGGCGCTCAGCCCAGCGCGAGCAGGAGTCCTCCGGCCGTCACCCCGCCGGCGACGACCACGAGCGTGGTCGGGAGCAGCGCCCGCCAGCCGAAGCTGCGCGCGACCATCACCAGGGAGGGCAGGCTGAGGGCCGGGAGAGTGATGAGCAGGACGCCGGCCACTCCCATGCTCGCACCGGCCGCGACGAGGCCCACGATGACGGGAATCTCCCCGCCGGTCGGGATCACCAGAATCGCACCGACCACGCCGACGACGAGCAGCGCCAGGGGACCCCCGGCGGCGCCCAGGCCTGCCCAGTCCGAGAGCCAGCCACTCAGCAGCCCGGTGAGGAACACCAGGACCAGGTACTCGGGCACGATGATCCCCACGTACCGCGCGAGCGTCACCGCGAAGCGGCGGAGCAGCGCGGCGACCGACGTGGGTCCGACCTCGTCGGTGACCATCGGCCGAACGCCGGTGTCGGGAGCCCAACGGGCCGCGAGCACCGCGGCGAGGAGAACGACCGCTGCCCCCACACCCGCACGCACGGCCACGAACGGCCAGGGCAGCGTCAACGCGAGGAACAGGAACACCGCCGGGTTGAGGAGAGGGTTGCCGAGCCAGTACGCCACAGCAGCACCGACCGGCACCCCGCGGCGGCGCAGACTCGAAGCCACCGGAGCCGTGCAGCAGGAGCACATCATCGTCGGCAGGGCGAGCACACCGCCCGCCACCCCCTGGGCCAACCGGCTGCGACGCGCGAGCAGGCGGACGAGCCAATGCCGGGGAACGAGGGACTCCAGCGCGGCGCCCACGGTGATCCCGACGACCGCAGCGGGCCAGACGGCCGCGGCATAGGCACCCGTGAAGCGCAGCGCGCCGGTGAGCGACGGCGCGCTGCCGGCACCGACGAAGATGGACGACCCGGACCAGGTGTGCGTGCCGGCCAGCGTCGACGCGCGGCCGGCATAGGGCACCCACTTCGCCCAGGCGAAGCCAGCGAGGACCACCACCGCGAGCACACCGAGTCCGACGACGGCGACCCGCCGGCGGCGGTCACCTGCGGCTCCGGTCGAGGCGGGAAGCGCTTGCCCGGACGGCACCTGGCTGCTCACCGTCGCATGATACCGATTGGGTGGTTGGGTTGGTTGGTGGTTGTTAAATGCCGAATGCCTCGGACCGGTGGTCCTCCGTCGTTGGAGGGACCTGGTCCGAGGCATTCGGTTACGGGTTGTCCGGCGGTGTCCTACTCTCCCACACCCTCACGAGTGCAGTACCATCG
>NZ_BMJI01000008.1 GCF_014643255.1 Tersicoccus solisilvae
CCCTGGCACCATGGATGTCCGACGTCGACAGGCGACCCAACCCACATGTTTCTCCCGCTCCACGCGGGCCGCAAGGCCCCAGCCCGCTATTGACGACCTGGCGCAGAAAAGAGGAGGACGAGGGTCAGTCGACGACGCCGTAGAGCCGGTCGCCGGCGTCGCCGAGGCCCGGCACGATGTAGCCGTTCTCGTCGAGTCGCTCGTCGATCGAGGCGAGCACGATCGTGACCCGGTCGTTGTCGCCGAGCGTCTCCTCGAGCGCGGCCAGTCCCTCGGGCGCGGCCAGCAGGCAGATGCAGGTGACGTCCTCGGCGCCCCGGGCGAAGAGGAAGTTGATCGCCTCGCGCAGGGTGCCGCCGGTGGCGAGCATCGGGTCGAGGACGAACACCTGCCGGCCGGTCAGGTCGTCGGGCAGCCGCTCGGCGTACGTGACCGCCTCGAGGGTCTGCTCGTTGCGGGCCATGCCGAGGAAGCCGACCTCGGCGGTGGGGACCAGCCGGGTCATGCCCTCGAGCATGCCCAGACCGGCCCGCAGGATCGGCACGACGAGCGGAGTCGGCTTGTCCAGACCGGTGCCCGTGGTGGTGGCGACGGGGGTGACGACCTCGACGTCGTGCACCCGGACGTTGCGCGTGGCCTCGTACGCCAGCAGCGTCACCAGTTCCTCGGTCAGCTGCCGGAACACCGGCGAGTTGGTGCCCTCGTCGCGAAGCACGGAGAGCTTGTGGGCGACGAGGGGGTGGTCGACGTGGCTGACGCGCATGGTGCCCAAACTACCAGCGGGCACAATGACACCATGCCCATCCCCGAGCCGCGGCCCGCCCCCGGCCCGCCGTCCGACCTGCCCGGACGTCACCGCGCCTGGATGGGGCTGGCCCTGGCGGAGGCGACCGCGGCCCTGGTGCACGACGACGTCCCGATCGGCGCCGTCGTCGTCGGCCCGGACGGCACGGTGCTGGGAGCCGGGCACAACCGTCGGGAGGCCGACGCCGACCCGACCGCGCACGCCGAGGTGCTGGCGATCCGGGCGGCGGCGGTCCGGCTCGGCCGCTGGCGGCTGGACGACTGCACCCTCGTCATCACCCTGGAGCCGTGCGCCATGTGTGCCGGGGCGACCGTGCTCGCCCGCATCCCCCGCGTCGTGTTCGGGGCCTGGGACACGAAGGCCGGTGCCGCCGGGTCCGTGTTCGAGGTGCTGCGGGAGCCCCGGCTGAACCACTGGGTGGAGGTCTACCCCCGGGTCCGCGAGGACGAGTGCGCCGCCCTGCTGCGGGACTTCTTCGCCGGGCACCGGTAGCCGGCGCCGCGAGCGCGCACCGATTCGTCTCCCGCGCCGGCGAGCCGGTACAGTATCCGGGTTGGTGACGTGTCCGAGCGGCCGAAGGTGCAACACTCGAAATGTTGTTTGGTGTCAAAGCCAACGTGGGTTCAAATCCCACCGTCACCGCCGATTGATGCGTAGGCATCCTGAAGGGCCCCGACCGCCAGGTCGGGGCCCTTCGTGCGTCCGGGACAGTGGGCGACGCGGCCGCGAGAGGCCCGCGGGAGCGTGCGCTGCCGAGTTCCCCGGTGTGACCGGCGCGACACGGTATAGCGTGAGAGCAGTGTCGGGGCCTGAAGAAGCCCGGGTCCGGCTGTCATCGATCGGACCACCGAGAGGACACCCCATGGACTACCGCACCCTCGGGCGCAGCGGCGCCGTCGTCTCCGCCTACGCCCTGGGCACCATGACGTTCGGCGCGGAGGCCGACGTCGAGACCTCCCACCAGCTGCTCGACGCCTACGTGGACGCCGGCGGCACCCTCCTCGACACCGCCGACGTCTACACGGGGGGCACCTCCGAGGAGATCATCGGCGGCTGGTTCAGCAGCGACGCCTCCCGCCGGGACCGCGTCGTGCTCGCCACCAAGGGCCGGTTCCCCATGGGCGAGGGCCCGAACGATCTCGGCACCTCCCGCCGGCACCTCCGCCGGGCGCTCGAGGACTCCCTGCGCCGGCTCCAGGTCGACCACATCGACCTGTACCAGATGCACGCCTGGGACCCCATCACCCCGCTCGACGAGACCCTGCAGTTCCTCGACGACGCCGTCACCGCCGGGCACATCGGGTACTACGGGTTCTCGAACTACACCGGCTGGCAGCTGACCAAGGCCGTGCACGAGGCCCGCGCCCACGGCTGGCACCCGCCCGTGACCCTGCAGCCGCAGTACAACCTGCTGGTCCGGGGCATCGAGGCCGAGGTCGTGCCGGCCGCGCTCGACGCCGGCATCGGCCTGCTGCCCTGGTCGCCGCTGGCCGGTGGCTGGCTGACCGGCAAGTACCAGCGCGACGCGGAGCCCACCGGCAGAACCCGCCTGGGCGAGAACCCGAAGCGTGGCATGGAGGCCTACGCCGAACGCAACGCGCAGGAGGCCACCTGGCGCGTGGTCGATGCCGTCACCGCGATCGCGAAGGACCACGGGGTCAGCCCCGCCCAGGTCGCCCTGGCCTGGGTCGCCGCGCAGCCCGCGGTCACCTCCGTGATCCTCGGCGCCCGATCCCTGGACCAGCTCACGGACAATCTCGCGGCGGCTGACCTGACGTTGACCGCCGACGAGCTGGCCACCCTCACCGACGCGAGCGATCCCGGCTGGCCCGACTACCCCTACGGCCCGGCCGGCAGCGCGCAGCGGTCCCGGAAGATCGAGGGCGGACGGTGAGTGGCTACGGCCGGGTGCGCCGGCTGATCCTCGCCCGGCACGGGGAGAGCGAGGCGAACCGGGCCGCCGCCGAGGCCGACGCCGCCGGCGCCGAGCGCATCGCGGTGCCCGCCCGCGACGCCGACGTCGAACTGTCGGCGACCGGACGGGAGCAGGCCGAGGCGCTCGGCCACCACCTCGCCGACGCGGGGGCCCGGCTGCGGCCGGTGTCCGTGTGGGTGTCCCCCTACGTACGGGCGCGGCAGACCACCGAGATCGCCCTGCGCACCGGCGGGCTCGACCTGACCCCGCGGGTCGACGAGCGGCTGCGCGACCGCGAACTCGGCATCCTGGACGCGCTGACCGGCCGGGGCGTCCGCGCCCTCCACCCGAGCGAGGCCGAGCGCCGCCAGTACCTGGGCAAGTTCTACTACCGGCCGCCCGGCGGCGAGTCCTGGGCCGACGTGGCCCTGCGGGTGCGCTCCCTGCTGGCCGACATCGAGAGCTCCGCCGGCGAAGGACACGACGACGACGTGCTCATCGTCTGCCACGACGCCGTCGTGTCCCTGATCCGCTACGTGTGCGAGCGCGTGGAGGAGCAGGACCTGCTCGAGGATGCCCGGGTCAACCCGATGCCGAACGCCGCGGTCACCGTGCTCGAACGGATCGACGGCGCCTCCGGCACCGAACCGGGCTGGCGGGCCGTCACCGTCAACGACGTCGCCCACCTCACCCGGCACGATGCCGCCGTCACGCGACACAGTGGAGAGACCGATGACACGACGCCCTGACCGCGTGACGCCGCGGACCCTGCGCCGGCACCCCCTCCCCGAGGCGAGCGGAGGCAAGCGGCAACGCGGGTCCGTGCTCGTGATCGGTGGCTCCCGCCGCACCCCGGGCGCGGCCGCCCTCACCGGCCTCGCCGCCCTGCGGGTCGGCGCCGGGCGGCTGACCCTGGCGATCGCCGAGTCCGTCTCCCCCGCGGTCGCCGTGTCCTTCCCCGAGGCCGGGGTGGTGGGGCTGCCGGAGGACGCGGACGGGTCCGTCCTCGGCGACTGCGCGGACACGCTGCTGGCCGAGGACGCCGACGCCGTCGTGATCGGGCCCGGCCTGACGGACATCGAGCAGACCACCGTCCTGCTGCGGGGCCTGCTGCCCCGGCTGGCGCCGGACACCGCCGTCGCCCTCGACGCCTTCGCGCTCGGCGCGCTGGCCCACCACCCGGAGCTGGCCGAGCCCGTGGCCGGCCGGCTGCTGCTCACCCCCAATCAGACCGAGGTCGGGCTGCTGCTCGGCAGGGAACCGCGCGACGAGGCCACGGGTGCCCGCGACACGGCCCGCCGGTTCGACGCCGTCGTCAGCTGCGGAGGCGTCGTCGCCGGTCCCGACGGACTGTACGAGGTCCGTGCCGGTGGGCCGGGGCTCGGCACGTCCGGCAGCGGCGACGTGCTCGTCGGGGCGGCCGGCGGCCTGCTCGCCCGGGGCGCCTCGCCGCAGACCGCCGGCCTGTGGGCCACCTGGCTGCACAACTCGGCCGGGGAGCGCATCGCCCGGCAGGTGGGGCCGATCGGGTTCCTGGCCCGGGAGCTGGCCGACGGGCTCTGGCACCAGCTGGCCGAGACGTGAGCCGATCCCCCGGGCGTGCGCGTGCGGGGGACCGACGCGGGCATCATCGACACGGAGGACTGCGATGGCCGACGGGCCGCACATCTTTCACCCCGAGTCCCGGCACGTCCCGGAACTGAGCGAGCTGCTCACCGGCTGGAAACCGGGCAAGACGGCGTCCTTCGGACCGCAGACCCCGAACCTCCCGGCGACGGTCGCGGAGGTGGACGGGCGGCTCGTCGGCTTCCTCACGGGCCACCACCGGTTCCGCGACTGGAACGCCCTCGTCGACTTCCATCATCTCGCCGGCACCGACGGCTCCTGGCTCGCCGAACTGTTCGTCCATCCCGCCCACCGCCGCACCGGCATCGGCCGCGCCCTCGTCCGGCACTTCATCGGCGCGTCCGTCGCGGCCGGCTGCAGCATGGTCGTCGTCCGGCCGGACCAGACCGACTCCGCGGAGGAGCAGGCCGCCCGGCAGGCGTTCTTCATCGACCTCGGCTTCACGCCGCTGCGCCTGGACCCGGGCATCCGGTTCCTGCCCGACTGGTTGATGGGCCGCCCCAACGACCTCGGCTGAGGGCCCTCCGACGTGCATGAACATCCGATAACGACACGCGGCGGTCGTTGACCCGGGCAGTACCGGCAGAACACTGTTCAGGTGGGACGCCAACGTTCTTCAGTCGCGGTGGTAACACCGTAGGGGCTCAACATCACTCCACGCGACAACGGCACGCAGGCGGGCGCCGTCGAGTGCCACGTGGTCCGGAGTGAATACTCCCGAACTTGCGTCCAGTATCCGATCGGTCTGACGTTCGCGCCTAAGCTAGCTAGCGCCCCCTAGGCGCAAGCTGGCAGGATATCCGTACCCGCGGCTAGGCGCCGAGGATGAAGTAGAGATTCACGGCTATGGGGAAGGTCGACAATGACGCAGGACCCGTATCAGTTTCTTGAGCAATTGCAAGAACACATCTATTCTCAGCTTGGCGAAGCGCCGCAGGTATTCCCGGGGGACTTCTTGCTCGAGCAGGCTCGCCTTTTTCTGCGCGCTCGGCGACCGACCGCGCCTGCAGAAGAGATTGAGAAGGATGCCGAGGAGCTGGTGCGTGACATGGAGGAGGGTCCGGCCCCACGGACCCGCTTCGAGCACCCTGGCTGGTACGGCATTCTTCACTCCCTGTCGAACTGGATCGAGACTTCTGTGCAGACAATGGGCCTGCCTATGCGCGAATCCCCAGCCTTCGGCTCGTTGCCCACTGGTCAGGTCAACGCGATGACCATCGCCGTGCCGAACTCAGCAGATCACCTTGTCCTCTTTGAGGACCAATTGTTCATCTTCGCACTCCTTTTCAGCAAGGCGTTGGCTCGAGCTCTCCCAGTTAGGCGAACACCCGAGGGGGGACTCTTGTACTCAGTTGATAAAGATGAAGTGGCTGACCGCATTAGAGCCAAGAAGGACGTGGTCGAGCGCTTTGCAGACGTCGTCCTAGCCTATTCGATTTCAGGCCGCCCCAGCAATGCCCGGCAGTATTATGTGGAGAGTGAATACTTTGCTCTGTCCGACACCATCAGAGAGTCAATGGAATGCTTTGTGCTGGGTCATGAGTACGGGCACGTAATCGGCATGCACCTCGGCGAAGCCGCGCGCAGCGCGGGCATGCTCGCCGCGGACGAGGTGGACGAAATTAACTACAACTGGATGCAGGAGCACGAAGCCGACATCTACGGTACCGCGCTGACGCTGCAGTCGATACACCGTGAACGACGCATTGAACCGGCTATGTGTTTCATTGGCGTGGATACATTTTTCAGCGCGATGGACGTGATGGACAAGGCGACGTCGCTGCTACGTTCTGGCGACGAGAACGCGACGACCCTCGGATCACACCCCCCGTCGAGTCAGCGCCGCGAGGTGACCCGACGGTTCCTAGACCGGATACTAGATCCTGAGCACGCGCGCAGTGCCGTCGAACTCGCCGAGAGCCTGCAGTTCGCCATGGAGCAGCTCTGGTCGGCGACGCGTCCACTTCTCATGAGCGCCATGGAGCGGGGTGCGACCGCCGCGCCGCGATGGAGCGTTCGGAACTCAGGATGAGCAGCGCCCCACTACCTCCATTGCCACCACATCCTGCAGCGGAACCTTGCTCCTTGTCCCCGAGGCCTCCAGGGTGACCGAAGTGGCCCCTCCCTCGACCAGCTCGCCGCAGGTCCGATGCTGTTCCTGGTCCGTAATCTCTAGGTAGGCGGGAACCCCGCGGGGCCCATACCAGGTGACCCCTACCCCCGCCGCAAGCAACAAGAGGGTTAGAAACGTTAGTGTGACGGCCCACCTCAGGTCCCGACTGGCGGACTTTGCCCGCTCCCGCCGACGCTCCCGAAGATCGCCCGGTGATTGGCCCACGGGACGCTGCTTCGGGAAGCCGTAGGCAGCGCGCAGACTGAGTAGGGTGCCGACCGATGCAGCCCCCAGTGCCAACGCGAGCAGCACACCGACGAGAACCTGGGCACCTTGTGACAGGCCAACGATGGTGTCCCGCCCCTTGACGATGGAGACGGTGGTTATGAGCCCGAGAAGCGCCGACAGTCCATTCCGCCAGTTGGCCGCGTGCTGCCGGATCTGCTCCAGTTCACTGGCTTGTAGTTCTTGGGCGGCCTCTGCGCGAGATCTGGTGAGTGCATCGCTCTCGGGTCCTGGCCGCACCTGAACAGGCATCACGATCCCCAGGAAACGTGAAGCACCCAAGATGCACCGCAGCCGCGCCGGGCATCGGGGGTGCTTGGGTGTGCGACGCCGCAGGCGCAGATGACTTCGACGTCTCTTTCGCTGTTCTTCGCTGCCACCCGCCCAAGCGCCTGCAGTAAGAGATCGCTGCCGGAGGACCTCGCTCGTTCGCCCAGGTTGCTGAAGAGGAGCAGTGGCTCGACATGTGCGCTGTCGTGATGGCATCGCGGACATGGCCCCGTGACGACAATGGCGGCCGGATCGTTCTCATTGGGTTCGAGCTCCACCAGTGAACTCTTGGCCGCGTCCTTGTTCCAAGCGACGCTGTTGGAGACCTCGTACGGCTGGGTGCGATTGGGCATGGTCCAAGACTGCCGCCCGGAAGGAGGGACGTCCACAACTCCGTGCCGCGTATCGGCGGTGTCGTGGCTACTTGGCTTCACAAGACGCCGCAAACCGTCCAGGATCGACGGTGGCGGTGGCGGTGGCGGTGTGACGGTGGTTGCCCTCAGATGCCGGTGGGTCGGTGGGCCACTGAGTGCACGCGTTCGGCGTTGGACCAGTGGCCCCAGGCGGCGGTGCCCTCGTGCGGCACTTCATCGGCGAGTCGACGGCCGCCGGGTGCAGCGTCGTCGTCCGACCCGACGCGAGCGACACCCTCGCGGAGCAGGAGGCCCGCAAGTCCTTCTTCCTCGGTCTGGGCTTTCGGGAACTGGTCCTCGATCCGGGCATCCGGTTCCTGCCCGACTGGTTGATGGGCCGACTCAACGACTGAGCGTGAAGGGGCGCCGAGTGGCCTCCGACCTGCGCCTGCGTCGCAGGACGACACGGTCAGGTCGTTGACCCGGGTAGCACGGAACAGAACACTGGACCCATGACATCGATGAGGTCGACGTCCGCGGTGGTGCTGGGGATCACCGCGGTCGCCCTGACTCTGAGCGCGTGCTCCCCCAGCCCGACCGGCGACACCACCGCCTCCGGCAGCTCCGCCTCCGCCGGCCCGTCGACCGCCGCGTCGTCGGCCTCGGCGACTCCGTCCACCACCACCGCGGCGCCCACCCCCGGCGCGTCCGGGTCCGGCCCGGCATCATCCTCGCCGGCCCCGACGCCGAGCGCGACCGCGTCCCCGAGCACACCACCGAGCACACCGGCGAGCCCGCGCCCGACGACGACCCCGTCCACCCCGCCCGCCGGGAGCGCCCCGGTGTGCACGGCCTCGCGCCTGTCCGGCACGGTCGCCCCGCTGCCCGGTGGCGGTGCGGCGGGCAGCGTCTACACCGGTCTGACGGTCCGCAACACGTCCGGTGCGGCGTGCCGGCTCTCCGGCTACCCGGGCGTCTCCTTCGTCGGCGGCGGCACCGGCCAGCAGATCGGCGTCCCCGCCCAGCGGGACGAGACGCAGGCCCCCGTGGCGATCACCCTGCAGCCGGGTCGCAGCGCCCAGGCGCGCCTGCAGATCACGCGGGCGGAGAACTACGGTCAGGTCTGCAACCTGACGCCGGCCGACGGCTTCCGCGTGTACCCGCCCAGCGCCACGGACGCCCTCTTCGTCCCGTACACCGCCGCCAACGCGTGCGGGAACCCGAAGATCATCCTGCTCCACGTCGGCGCCTTCCAGCCGGTGGGCTGACCACCCGACCCCCGGGTCCACCCCGCCGCCCGGTTCTGTCGGTGGCGGGGTGGATGATGGAGCCGTGGACGTCCTCGACCGGTTCAGCCCCGCGACCAGCACCTGGTTCCGGGGCGCCTTCACGGCGCCCACCGCCGCCCAGTGCGGCGCGTGGGAGGCCATCTCAGGAGGCCAGCACGCCCTCGTCGTCGCCCCCACCGGCTCCGGCAAGACCCTGGCCGCCTTCCTGTGGGCGCTCGACTCCTTCCTCGGCGGCCGCGACGGCGGGCTCGGCCCCCGGGGTGCCGCCCCGGCGGACGCCGACGACGGCAGGCGCGGCACCCGCGTGCTCTACATCTCTCCCCTGAAGGCGCTCGGCGTCGACGTCGAGCGGAACCTGCGGGCGCCGTTGATCGGCATCACCCAGACCGCCCGCGGGCGGGGGGAGACGCCACCGGACATCACCGTCGGGGTCCGCAGCGGCGACACGACCCCGGCGGACCGCCGGCAGCTGCTGTCCCACCCGCCGGACATCCTCATCACCACGCCCGAGTCGCTGTACCTGATGCTCACCTCACGGGCCCGGGACACCCTGACGGACGTGCACACCATCATCGTCGACGAGGTGCACGCCGTCGCCGGCACCAAACGCGGCGCCCACCTCGCCCTCACCCTGGAACGCCTCGACGCCCTGCTCGACCGGCCGGCCCAGCGGATCGGCCTCTCCGCCACGGTCCAGCCGCGCGAGACGGTGGCGCGGTTCCTCGGCGGCAACGCGCCCGTCACGATCGTCGCGCCCCCGTCGGGCAAGTCGTGGGACCTGACCGTCACCGTCCCGGTCGAGGACATGACCGAGCTCGGTCCCGCCCCCGTGCTGGAGGGCTCCGCCGCCGGCACGACGCCGCAGGCCTCGATCTGGCCGCACGTCGAGGAGAAGGTCGTCGACCTGATCGAGGCCAACCGGTCGACCATCGTCTTCGCCAATTCCCGGCGCCTGGCCGAACGGCTCACCGCCCGGCTGAACGAGATCCACGCGGACCGGCAGCTGCTCGAGCAGGAGGGCGACGTGTGGGCCACCGGCACGGACGGCGGGGCGGCGCCGACGGTCCCGGGAGGGACGGCGGGTACCCGCACCGCCACGAAGCCGCCCGCGCAGCTGATGGCCCAGGCCGGGTCCACCTCCGGCGCCCCTCCCGTGCTCGCCCGCGCCCACCACGGCTCGGTCAGCAAGGACCAGCGCGCCGAGATCGAGGACGACCTCAAGTCGGGCCGGCTGCGCTGCGTCGTCGCCACCAGCTCGCTGGAACTGGGCATCGACATGGGCGCCGTGGACCTGGTGATCCAGGTCGAATCGCCGCCGTCGGTGGCCAGCGGCCTGCAGCGCGTCGGCCGCGCCGGGCACCAGGTCGGCGAGATCTCCCGCGGCGTGCTGTTCCCCAAGCACCGCGGCGACCTCGTCAACAGCGCCGTGACCGTGGAGCGGATGGTCGCCGGGGCCATCGAGTCCCTGTCCATCCCCGCCAACCCGCTGGACATCCTCGCCCAGCAGACCGTGGCCGCCACCGCGCTCGGCACGATCGACGTCGAGGAGTGGTTCGACACCGTCCGCCGCAGTGCCCCCTTCGCGACGCTGCCCCGGTCCGCGTTCGATGCGACCCTCGACCTGCTGGCCGGGCGCTATCCCTCGGACGAGTTCGCCGAGCTGCGGCCCCGGATCGTGTGGGACCGCACCGAGGGCACCATCACCGGCCGCCCCGGCGCCCAGCGGCTCGCCGTCACGAGCGGCGGCACCATCCCGGACCGTGGCCTGTTCGGCGTGTTCATCGTCGGCGAGGAGACCGGGAAGAACCCGCGCCGCGTGGGCGAGCTCGACGAGGAGATGGTGTACGAGTCCCGGGTCGGCGACGTCTTCGCGCTCGGGGCCACCAGCTGGCGCATCGAGGACATCACCTACGACCGGGTGCTCGTCTCCCCCGCCTGGGGCCAGCCGGGCAAGGTGCCGTTCTGGAAGGGCGACTCACTCGGCCGTCCCGTCGAGCTCGGCCGGGCCCTGGGCGGGTTCGTGCGGGAGCTCTCCGCCGCCGACGACGCCGTCGCCCGGGAGCGGCTGGCCGCGAGCGGACTCGACGACTGGGCGTGCGACAACCTCCTGGCCTACCTCGGCGAGCAGAAGGAGGCGACCGGCCAGGTCCCCGACGACCGGACCCTCGTCGTCGAACGCTTCCACGACGAGCTCGGCGACTGGCGGATCGTCCTGCACTCCCCGTTCGGGATGCCCGTGCACGCGCCGTGGGCCCTCGCCGTCGGCGCCCGGCTGCAGGAGCGGTACGGCCTGGACGGCGCCGCGATGGCCAGCGACGACGGCATCGTGCTGCGCGTGCCCATGATGGAGGACGATCCGCCCGGCGCGGAGCTGTTCCTGTTCGAGGAGGACGAGCTCGACGGGCTGATCACCGCCGAGGTGGGCGGCTCGGCGCTGTTCGCGTCCCGGTTCCGGGAGTGCGCGGCGCGGGCCCTGCTGCTGCCCCGCCGCAACCCGGGCAAGCGATCCCCTCTGTGGCAGCAGCGGCAGCGCTCCGCCCAGCTGCTCGACGTGGCCCGCAAGTACCCGACGTTCCCGATCATCCTCGAGACGGTGCGCGAGGTGCTGCAGGACGTGTACGACGTCCCGGCGCTGAAGGACATCAGCGCGCAGGTCGCTCGGCGCGAACTGCGGCTGGTCGAGGTCAGCTCGACGCAGCCGTCCCCGTTCGCCCGGTCCCTGCTGTTCGGCTACATCGCCGGTTTCCTGTACGAGGGCGACAGCCCGCTGGCCGAACGCCGCGCCGCCGCCCTGTCCCTGGACCCCACCCTGCTCAACGAGCTGCTCGGCCGCGCCGAGCTGCGCGAACTGCTCGACCCCGGCGTGATCGAACAGACCGAGGCGCAGTTGCAGCACGTCGCGCCGGGGTGGCGGGTCCGCGGCGCCGAGGGGGTGGCCGACCTGTTGCGCCTGCTCGGTCCGCTCACCGCCGAGGAGATCGCCGCCCGCACGGAGGACCCCGACGCGGGGCCGGCCGGACCGCCGGGTGGGGCCACCTCCGACGTGGCCGCCCTGGCGAGCACGGTGCCGGGGGGCACGGCGCCGGAGCAGCCGACGCCGGAGAACTCGACCTCGGATCCGGCCGACACGGCCGGCGCGGAGCCCGCCGGCGCCCCCACGGCGTCGGTCGCGACGGTCGCGGCCTGGGCCGACGAGCTGGTCCGGGCCAACCGGGCGCTCGCCGTGTCCATCGCCGGCGTCGCCCGCTATGCGGCGGTCGAGGACGCCGCCCGGTTGCGGGACGCCGCCGGGGTGCCCCTGCCGATGGGCGTGCCCACCGCGTTCATCGAACCGGTGCCGGACCCGCTCGGCGACCTGGTCGGCCGCTACGCGCGCACCCACGGGCCGTTCCTGGTCGCGGAGGCCGCGCACCGGTTGGGGCTCGGCGTGGCGGTCGTCGCCACCGCCCTGCAACGCCTGGCCACCGAGGGCCGCGTCGCGGAGGGAGAGTTCCGGCCCGCCTCCCTGCAGCCGGCCGGATCCGCCGGAGTCACCGAGTGGTGCGACGTCGAGGTGCTGCGCCGCATCCGCCGGCGCTCGCTCGCCGCCCTGCGCCACGACATCGAGCCCGTCACCCCGGAGGTGTATGCGCGGTTCCTGCCCGCCTGGCAGCACATCGGCCCGGAGCGGGGCAGCCTGCGCGGCCTGGACGGCGTCCTCACCGTGGTCGACCAGCTCGCCGGGGTGCCGGTGCCCGCCAGTGCGTGGGAACCGCTGGTGCTGGCGAGCCGGGTCGCCGACTACGCCCCGGCCATGCTCGACGAGCTGATGGCCACCGGCGACGTGCTGGTCAGCGGCGCGGGCGAACTGGCCGGCAACGACGGGTGGCTCAGTCTGCACCTGGCCGAGTCCGCGGACCTCACCCTCACCCGACAGCCCCTGTTCGTGCCCTCCGGGCTGCAGCAGGCCATCATCGACTTCCTCTCCCGGGGCGGCGCGTGGTTCTTCCGGCAGCTGGCCGACGCCGTCCGCGGTGCCGCGGGCGCCGTCATCCCCGCGACCGCGCCGGACGACGGGTCGTTGCCGGCGTCCCCGGCGCGGCCCGCGACCGACGACGAGGTCGCCGCCGCCCTGTGGGCCCTGGTGTGGGCCGGCGTGGTCGGCAACGACACGTACGCCCCGGTCCGCTCCCTGCTGGCCGGTGGCCACACCGCGCACACCGCCAAGCGGGCGCCGGCCCGGGCCCGCACCGGCGGGGGCCGGTTCGGCCGGTCCCGGCTGCCCGGTCACCGGCCGGGCCGCGACGGGCTGGCCGCGGTGGGCCGGGAGTCGACCCTGGGCCGGGGCCCGGATCTGCGGTCCTCGGCGGTCCGGAACCAGACGTCCCGCCCGTCGGCCCTGCCGACCACCGCCGGGCGCTGGTCGCTGCTGCCCGAGTCCTCACTGGATCCCACGGTGCAGGCCCACGCCATGGCCGAACTGTTGATGGACCGCTACGGGGTCCTCACCCGCGGCTCGGTCGCGGTCGAGGGCACGCCGGGAGGTTTCGGCACCGTCTACAAGGTGCTCAGCCGGCTCGAGGAGATGGGCCAGGCTCGCCGCGGCTACTTCATCGACGGGCTCGGGGCCGCGCAGTTCTCCGTGCCCGCCACCGTGGACCGGCTGCGGTCCTTCTCGGAGGAGACGGAGGTGTCCCGGCGCGACCCGGCGGCCCTGTGCCTGGCCGCCACGGACCCGGCCAACCCGTACGGCTCCGCCCTGGCCTGGCCGGCGCTCGAGGACACCGGACACCGGCCCGGGCGCAAGGCCGGGGCCCTCGTCGCGCTCGTCGACGGCGCGCTCGTGCTGTACGTCGAACGCGGCGGCAGGACGCTGCTCGTCTTCGACGAGGATCCCGACACCCTGGCCCTGGCCGCCCGGGCCCTGGTCGCCGTCGTGCGGCGGGGCGCCGTCGACAAGCTCGCCGTCGAGAAGGTCAACGGCCGGTCCGTGCTGGACACGCCCACCGGGTCCGCGCTGGCCGACGCCGGGTTCTACTCCACGCCGCGAGGACTGAGGATCCGTGCCTGAGGGGGACACCGTGTGGCGCAGCGCCCGCAACCTCGACCGGGCCCTGGCGGGCCAGGTGCTCACCCGCTGCGACCTGCGGGTCCCGTCCGTCGCCACCGTCGACCTGACCGGGCAGACCGTGCACGGCGTCGTCTCCCGCGGCAAGCACCTGTTGATGAGGATCGGCGAGCAGACCATCCACTCCCACCTGAAGATGGAGGGCTCCTGGCACCTTTACCCGCCGCAGGGGCGATGGCGCCGGCCGGCCCACTCGGCGCGTGCGGTGCTCGGGACCGCCACGGCCACCGCGGTCGGCTTCTCCCTCGGCAAGCTCGAGGTGTTCCCCACCGCGCAGGAGGAGGAGCACGTCGGCCATCTCGGCCCCGACCTGCTCGGCCCGGACTGGGACGCCGGCGAGGCCCTGACCCGGCTGCGCGCGCACCCCGGTCGCGCCGTCGGCCAGGCGCTGCTGGACCAGCGCAACCTCGCGGGCATCGGCAACATCTACCGCTGCGAGGTCTGCTTCCTCACCGGCGTGCACCCGCTCACCGCCGTCGCCGACGTGGCGGACCTGGCCCGGCTGGTCGACCGTGCCCACCGGCTGCTGCAGCTGAACCGGGAGAGCGCGGTCGCGATCGTGACGACCGGCAACACCCGGCGCGGCGAGGAGAACTGGGTGTACGGGCGGACCGGTCGGCCCTGCCGGCGGTGCGGGACGCCGATCGTGCGCGCCGAGGCCGGCAACACCGAGCTCGACGTGCGGGAGTACTGGTTCTGCCCGCGCTGCCAGCCCGTCCCGGAACACCCGGGCGACGCCGTCGTCCCGGCCGCCGACTGATGCCTTCCCCGGCGGCCGCCCCGGACCGCCGCCCCTAGACTGGAGCCGTGATGTCCTCGCCGCTGCCCGTGCGCAACGGCGTCAACGCCACCCGCGTGCGGTTGCCCGGCGACGGCCCCTGGGCCACGGCGCTGGACTACCTGCTGGACCGGTGGGGGCACGTCGATCCGGACGGCATCCGGGCCCGGTTCGACGGCGGCGAGGTGGCCGCCGCCGACGGCACCCGCCTGACCGCGACCACCCCGCTGAGCGCCCACACCTTCATCTGGTACTACCGTGACCTGCCCACCGAGACGCCGATCCCGTTCGACGTCGACGTCCTGCACGAGGACGACCACCTGCTCGTCGCGGACAAGCCCCACTTCCTGCCCACCACGCCGGGCGGCGGGTACGTCAGCGAGTCGGCGCTGGTCCGCCTGCGGGTGCGCACCGGCATCGACGACCTCACCCCGGTGCACCGGCTGGACCGGATGACCGCCGGCGTCGTCCTCTTCGCCAAGGATCCGGCCACGCGCGGCCGCTACCAGGTGCTGTTCGAGCGTCGGCAGGTGCGCAAGGAGTACGAGGCGCTCGCCGGGGTCCGGGACGACCTGGACCTGCCCGTCACGGTGCGCAGCCGGATCGAGAAGTCCCCTACCTACCTGCTGGCCCGCGAGGTGCCGGGTCCCCCGAACGCGGAGACCGTCGTCGAACTCGCCGAGGTGCTCGAGGACCGGTCCGACCCGGCCGCGGAGCGGGTAGGCCGGTACCGGCTGCGCCCGCGCACCGGCAAGACGCACCAGTTGCGCGTGCACATGGCGTCGTTGGGCCTGGGGATCCGCGGCGACCGGTACTACCCGGTGCTGCAGGACGAGGCGCCCGACGACCACGCCCGGCCCCTGGGCCTGCTCGCCCGGTCGGTCGCCTTCACGGACCCGATCACCGGCCGCGAGGTCACCTTCTCCAGCCGGCGCAGCCTGGCCCCCTGACCGGTGCCGGTGCCGGCACCGGCCTGCGGCTCTACACTCGGAGCGTGGATCCGGGTGTGCTGGCGTCGTTCCTGCCGGTGCTGTACCCGGCGATCCTCGTCGCGGTGGCCATCGACGCCTTCATTCCGCCGCTGCCCGCGGAGATCCTCACGATCACCGCCGGCGCCATGAGCGCCCACCGCGATGCCGACCCGCTGTTGACGTGGATCGCCGCGTTCCTCGGCTGCTGGATCGGGGACCTGGCCGTGTACCTGCTGTTCCGCCGCGAGCTCACCGGACTGCTCGTGCGGTGGCGCTGGGGCCGGGCGGTGCGACGGCAGCTCGACGCCGCGATCGCCCGGGCCGGCCGGTCCGCCACCGACGCCGCGCTGATCGCCGTCCGCTTCCTGCCCGGAGGCAGGACCGCGTCGATGGCCGCCGCCGGCATCAGCCGGGTCCCCGGCCGCCGCGTGGTGGTGCTTGATGGCGTCGGCTCCGCCCTGTGGGCGGTGTGGACCGTGGGACTCGGCTTCGTCACCGGCACCGCGGTGGACCTGCCGGTGTGGGCCGGATCCCTGATCGGCAGCGGCATCGGCCTGATCAGCGGCACGGTGATCGCGGGGGTCCTGGCCTGGCGCTCCCGCCGGGCCCGGCGCTGACGGGCGTCCCGGTACGCTCTCCCCGGTCCGCCGATACCCTCGTTCCATGAGCTCCACTGCTGACCGTCCCGGCCCGGATCGATCCGCCCCGGCTCCGGCCGGGCCGCCGGGCGTCGACGGCGGGCGGCACGGGCCCGGACGGCGCTCCGATACGCTCCGGCAGAGCGTCGTCGTCGTCAGCCTGGTGCTGGCACTGGCCGGTTCCGCGTACGGGTCCGGCGCGTTCGGCGGCACGCCGATCCAGAACGCCTCCAGCGGGGCGCTGGGACCCGACGCCACGCTGCTCGCCCCCGCCCGGCCGGCGTTCGGCATCTGGAGCGTCATCTACCTCGGGCTGGCGCTCTACGCGATCTGGCAGGCCCTCCCCCGGCATCGCGCCGACGCCCGGCAGCGGGTCACCGGCTACCCGGCCGCCGTCTCCATGCTGCTGAACGCGGCCTGGATCCTCATCGCCCAGGCCGGGTGGTTGCCGCTGACCGTCCCGGTGATCGTGGCCCTGCTCGGGGTGCTGGTCGTGCTGTACCGGCGTCTCGTCACCGGGGCACGTCCTCGCCCGGTGGAGGCCGTGCTCGTGGACGGCACGTTCGGCCTGTACCTGGGCTGGGTGAGCGTCGCGACGTGCGCGAACGTCACGGCCGCCCTGGCCGCACCGCTGGCCGACGCCGGCGTCGACCTCGGTGCCGGCGCGGCCTGGTGGGCGATCCTCGTGCTGGCGGTGGTCGCCGTCGTCGGCGCCGCCGTGGCCCTGGCGGGCGAGGGTCGCGTCGCGCCCGCGGTCGCCCTGGTCTGGGGCCTGGCCTGGATCGCGGTCTCCCGGCTCGACGGCGAGCTGCGGTCGACGTCGACCGCGGTCACCGCCATCGCGGCCGCCGTGCTGGTCGCCGGCTGGACCGCCGTCACGCGGGTGAGGGCCACACCGCGCCGTCGGGCAGCCTGACCCGGCTCAGCCCTCCAGCAGCCGCTTCTCGTAGCGGGCGTGCAGCCGCTCCCACAACGGGTACCACTGGTCCCACCAGGTGTCCCAGTGCACGGGGTGACCGTCGAGGGCGTCGTGCAGGTGTTCCAGGTGCACGTGCCAGCCGGCCAGGACGGTCGCCACCTCGAGGGAGGCGAGGGTCGTGGCGATCGTCAGCCGCACCCGGGATCCGCCGTCGCTCGCGGCCGCGAGGTCGAACTCGAGCCGCCCGTGCTCACTGTTGGTGATGGCGAAGACCGCGTCCTCGTGGGCGGTCAGCACCGTGCCCTCCCACCAGGGCAGCGGGTCCGGTTGGCCGTTGAGCCAGCGCAGGTCGAAGGCGGCGCCCTCCCGGGCCTCGCCCCTGGCCTGCGCCCACCACTGCGGGGTGTACGCCGGGTCGGTGATCATCCGCCACACCGCGCGCACGTCGTGCCGGTAGTCCCGCTCGAACGTCAGGCGCACCGTGCCGTCGGGATGCTCCGCCGCGGTCCCGAGAGGATGCCGGTTGACGAGCGTCTGCAATCGCGTGACGTCGCGCCCGGGCGCGCTCATCGCGGGGCCATCCGGATGGCGCCGTCGAGGCGGATGGTCTCGCCGTTGAGCATCGGGTTGCGCACGATGTGCTCCACCAGCGCGGCGTACTCGGCGGGCTTGCCCAACCGGGACGGGTGCGGCACCTGGGCGCCGAGCGAGTCCTGCGCGGCCTGCGGCAGCCCCGCCATCATCGGCGTCTCGAAGATGCCCGGCGCGATGGTCATCACCCGGATGAGGGAGCGCGCGAACTCGCGGGCCAGCGGCAGCGTCATCGCGGCGACCCCGCCCTTGGACGCGGCGTACGCCGGCTGGCCGATCTGCCCGTCGAACGCCGCCACCGACGCCGTGTTGACGATGACGCCGCGCTCGGGGCCGAACTCCCCCTCGACCGGCTTGACGGCGCTCATCGCGTCGGCCGCGAGCCGGATCACGTTGAACGTGCCGATGAGGTTGACCTGGATGACGCGGCTGAACCGCTCCAGCGGCAGCACCCCGTCCTTGCCGAGCACCTTGCCCGGCGTGGCCACGCCGGCGCAGTTGACGACGATCCGCAGCGGCCCCAGCTCGCCGGCCGCGGCGACCGCGGCGGCGACCTGCGTCTCGTCGGCCACGTCGGTGGGGACGAACCGGGCGCGTTCCCCGAGCTCGGCGGCGGCCTCCGCGCCGCGGGAGGACGGCAGGTCGACGAGGACGACGGCGGCGCCGGCGTCGTACAGCGTCCGCGCGGTCGCCGCGCCCAGTCCTGATGCGCCGCCCGTGATCAGTGCGACGGAACCCTCGATCTGCATGCCATCCCCTTCGATGTCGGTGACCGTGGTGACCCCGGCGCGGCGGATGGCGCGGCCGGGGCATGCTCGTGGCGATCGGCCGGCGCCGGTCGGCCCGCCCGTCCGGGCCAGCCTAGCGCCGGGCCGGTGCGGCGCCATCCGGCTCCGTAGGCTGGGAGGATGAGTGCGCCCACGAACTCCCCCGCGCCCGTGCGGGCCGCCGTCGCCGCCGGCTCGGTGATCACGCTCTTCGGCCACCGCCTGCTGCACCTGCCCGGCACCCACCTGGCAGCGATCCGGTGGCCGCGCCCCCGCGCCTCGGACCTGCGCGGGCCCTGGCACTACTGGTGGCAGGCGCACTACCTCGACTGCCTCGTCGACGCCGGCTGGCGCGAGCACGGCGCCGGGCTGCCGGTGGTGTCCCTGCGGCTCGGTCAGCAGCTGCTGCGTGGCATCCGGGTGCGCAACCTGTTCCGCTACCCGAATCACTACTACGACGACATGGGCTGGCTCGTGCTGGCCGCCGGCCGGCTCGATGCGCTCAGCCGCGCGGTGACGGGGGCGGGCGGCCGCGGCTGCCGGAACGCCGTCGCCGCGCTGGGCCCGCGGCTGATCGGCGCGAGCACCGACGACGCGGGCGGCGGGCTGTTCTGGAACACGCAGCGCACCTTCAAGAACACGCCCGCCACGGCCCCGGCCGCCCTGTTCTTCGCCCGCGCGGGCGAGCCGGCGCGCACCCGTGCGCTGACCGACTGGCTGCGGGAGAACCTGCTCGACGCCGACTCCGGGCTCTACCTCGACGGCCTGCGCCTCGGCGGCGCCACCATCGAGACCGTCCGCGACCGGTACACCTACAATCAGGGGCCGGTGCTCGGCGCTTTGCTCGCGCTCGGCGAGCCGGCCGACCTCGACGCCGCGGCGCGGCTGGTCCGCGCCGTCGACACGGGGCTCACCCGCGCCTCCCCGGCCGGCGCGCGCGTGCTCGTCACGCACGGGGACGGCGACGGCGGCCTGTTCACCGGCATCCTCACCCGCTACCTCGCCGCCGCCGCGACCGACGCCCGGCTGGACCCGGCGGCGCGGGCCACCGC
Organism: Tersicoccus solisilvae; assembly: GCF_014643255.1. Taxonomy (GTDB): domain Bacteria; phylum Actinomycetota; class Actinomycetes; order Actinomycetales; family Micrococcaceae; genus Tersicoccus; species Tersicoccus solisilvae. The sequence goes on from NZ_BMJI01000008.1 coordinate 19,480, forward strand.
CGGCCGGCTGGTGACGGACACCGCGGAGGCGCTGTGGGCCGGGCGACGACGGGTGGAGCCGGCCGAGTCGCCGGCGCCACGATCGGGCGGCCCGGACGCCGGCGCGCTGATCTTCTCCGCGGATCCGGGCGTCGAGGCGGTGACCAGTTACCCGCCCGGCGCCCCCGTCGAGCTCTCGACCCAGCTGCAGGCGTGGATGGCGTTCGAGGCCGCCGCCGTCTGCGCGGGCGGGACGCCGGCGGACGGGAGGGGAAGCGTCGGCGTGTCAGGAACCTGACCGTCGCCCCGGCGGCGGCGTCGTCCCCGGCCCGGTCACCGCGGGCACCCGCCGCGCCGTCGGCCGCCACGTGTCGATGCCGACCACCACACCGAGGATGGCGACGGCCAGCAGCGCCGACGCCGTGACGTCGGTCAGCCAGTGGTAGCCGAGGTAGAGCCGGCTGAAGGCGACGACGATCACCAGCGCCAGTGCACCGACCGCCGCCACCCAGCGACCCGGCCCGCGTCGTCCGCCGTCCTCGCCCGGGCGGAAGAACACCAGGTAGACGAGCACGAAGGTGAAGGTCGCCGTCCCGAGGGTGTGCCCGGACGGGAAGGAGTAGGACGCGTCGGCGCCCATCAGCATGTCCGCGACGGGCGGTCGACCGCGCCCCGCGATCGACTTGATGGCGACGATGCACGTCACGGCCACCGCCATCGCCCCGGCCAGCAGGCCCGGACGCCACCAGTGCCGGCTGCGGGCCAGCCAGAGCACGACCGTCGCGGTGCTGATGATGATCATGCCGGTCGGCGCCGTGATGGTGGTGATGACCTCGAGGACGCCGGTGAGCACCGGGTCGCGGCGTTCGAGCAGCCAGGCCATCAGCGGGATGTCCCAGCGGGAGAGGTCCTCCTTCTCCGTCCACCAGTCCCAGACGCGGGTGAAGAGCACGAGGCCGGCCACCACGAGCAGCGCCGCGACGAGCAGCCGATTCCGGCGGGGGTGTCCGCCCGGGACCGCGGGCTCGGCGAAACGGTCGGCGAGGGAGAGCGGACGCCGGCGGAGCGGACTCGAGGACGACGCGGAGGAAGACATGAGCGGCAGCGTAGACCATCGCCCTCGACGGATTCCGGGACCGGGACGTTCGGCTGCGTGGCGGTGAGACGGCCGCGGTCGGATCGGATAGAACAGAGCACATGAGCAACGTGCGCACGCCCGATCCCTACCCCGGATGGCTCTCGCCCGAGGACCTCCACGAGGCACGCCAGCGGCTGCCCATGGTGTACGTGGAGGCCCTGCCCGTCCGCGTCGACACGCTCGGGTACGTCACCGAGCTGGGGTTGCTGCTGACGGCCAGCGACGAGGGCGAGATGGTCCGCACCTTCGTCTCCGGCCGCGTGCTGTACCGCGAGTCGATCCGGGCGGCGCTGCTGCGGCACCTGGAGAAGGACCTCGGGCCGTTCGCGCTGCCGCAGATCCCGCCGTCGCCCGTGCCGTTCACGGTGGCCGAGTACTTCCCGTCGCCGTCGCCGTCGCCGTACACGGACGACCGGCAGCACGCCGTCGCCCTCTCCTACGTCGTGCCGGTGACCGGCGAGTGCACGCCGCGGCAGGACGCCCTGCAGCTGTCGTGGCTGACCCCGGACGAGTGCCTCAGCGACGGGGTGCAGGCCGAGTTCGTCGGCGGCCGCGGGAACCTCGTCCGGCAGGCGCTCGCGCACGTCGGCTGGGGACGCTGACCCGCCGTCGCGTCAGCGGCGGCGGGTCACGCGCTCGACGGCGGGTCCCAGCAGCATGACGATCCCCACCGCGACGGCGGCCCCGATGACGGTCTCCACCGCGCGGCTGAACACCAGCTGCTCGACCGGCAGCGGGTTGCCGAGCTGCATCATGCACAGCGCGAGCGGGGTGATGAAGATCAGCGCCGTCGCGTAGTGCCGGATCACGAACAGCTCGCCGAGGAACTGCAGCACGATGACGACGAGGGCGAGCGGCCACGGGTCGGGGTTCAGGCCGAGGATGACGGCCGACACGGCGACGCCGGCGAGGGTGCCGACCACACGGTGGACGGCACGGCTGACGCGGGCGGGAGCGTCGGGTGCCGCGATGGCCGCGATGCCGGCGACCATCGCCCAGTTGCTGTGCCCGACGCCCGTGAGCTGGCCGAGGGTCCCGGCGACGAGCGCGACGACGAGGAACTGGCCGCCGTGCCAGGCCAGCTGCGCGCGCGTGAAGGACCCGCCGAGCACCGGGGCGCCCCCGCCCATACCGGGCAGGATGCGGGCGAGGTAACCCAGCAGCACGCAGAAGGCGACGGTCGCGGCGGCGACGCCGATTCCCGACGGGAAGGACGGTGGCGTGGGGAGGGCGGCGATCGAGGTGAACGCGAAAACGAAGAACACCGAGCCGCTGGGCTTGAACCCGACGGAGGCGGCCACGACCGCCCCGAGGGCGGCGACGACGGAACCGATCAGCACGATGGTCATCCCGCCGACCTGCGCGTGCGCGCACAGCAAACCCAGGGTCAGGCAGACGAGGATGATCGCCCCGGCGAGCGACTGATGGATGACACGACGTCGCAGGGTCTCCCGCTTGGCGTAGATCCCGGTGAAGGAGCCGAAGGCGGCGAACACGGCCAGATCGACGCGGCCGAGCGCCATCACGATCAGCAGCGGCGGCGCGATGCCGACGGCGATCCGCGCGGCGGAGAGATGGTCGGCCTGTGCCGGACCGAACCGGAAGAAGTCGCGTACACCTGCCACGGCTTCCAGCACATCACATCCGCGGCCTCTCGGCGCCCGCGAACACCCGCATCGTTCCGCACCTCACACGCGAGATCCGCCACGTCCGTCGCCGCCGGTGCCGACTCCGATCTCACACCGGGCCCGGCGGCGATGTGGTCGAACATCGAGAAAGTGCTGTTCCTGAACGCCCGGAATGACCAATCCTCGATTCTCGACCCCGAGTGGTGCCGGTCATCGCGACCAGCCGCGCGCCCGGAGGGCGGCCGCCACCTTGGCCACCGCCCGTGGCACGACGCCGAGGCCCGGCACGACGACGAGTGCGGTCATGTCCGCCGCACCGATCCGTACCTCGATCCACCCGGCGGCCGCCGTCAGGTCTGCACGCTCGATGTCACGCGCGTGCTGCCGCGGGTCGGCGTGGTGAGCGCCGTCGTACTGGAGGCTGAGTCGGTGCTCGCGGAAGGCGAGATCCGGCTGGATGACGCGACGGGCCGCAGGAACCGGAATCACCACGTTCGGCACCGGTTCCGGGAGACCGGCCCGGACGATCATCAACCGCAGTCGACTCTCGGGAGGCGAATCGGCACCGACCCGGACAAGCTCCAGTGCCGCCCTGGCCGCGACGACACCACGCCGACGTCCGACGACCTGCACCCGGCGACGCAGTTCGCTCAGGGGCGTCAGCGGGACACCGGGCAGACCGTCGAAGGGGTCGTCGTGGCAGCAGACGATGGCGTCGCCGAGAACGATCAGGTCGTCCAGCGCAAGGGTCCCTGCCAGGTCGAGAAACGTTCGTGCGGGGTTCGTGACACGGATGCCCCCGACACGGGTGATGTCACCGGCCGGGAGCACGGCGATGTGGCCGGTGACGCCGCGGCGGTGGGCCGAGGAGGTCCGCCGCCCGCTCCCGTGGGTCACGTGGATGGTCTCGTGGCGCTGCAGCCCGAGGGGGAGCGGCAGTCCCCACAGGGCCGCGGACGTGGCGTGGCTGATGACGGCGTCCGGCATGACCGTCGTGGCGGCCCGGCAGCGCACGTCCAGGGCGTCCCCGAGGGCGTCCGGGATGCGGACTCCCGTGATACCGGCCTCGAGCGAACGATGGCGCAGTCGCGCCCTCGTCATGCCGGCTCGGCGTGCTTCACCGACGGTGAATGGCCGGCCGGCGAGCTCGCCGGGCACCGGGCTCCGCGCCGTCACGTCACTCTTCCCACCCCGTGATCGTCCCGCCGGCCCCGCCCTTCCCGCACCCGTCGCGCCACACCTGTGGACAACGCGCCGGGGATCCTCGGTCGAACATCGCCGCATTGCTGCCTGCGACGCCGCCGCACAGCACAACCGCAATGATCAACGGCTTTCGCCGTGCGTCACCACGGAACCCGGAATCCGCCGCCTCCCGCCGCTGGCAGAATGGACCGGTGCCCCCCAGCGACTTCTCCTTCCGCGTCACCGCCCGCCTGAACGAGACGACGTCGTCGCCGGCGGCGGGGCGCGCGGGCATCATCGACACCCCGCACGGGCAGATCCGCACGCCCGCCTTCATCCCCGTCGGCACGCAGGCCGCGGTCAAGGCGGTGCTGCCGGAGGCGATCGCGGACCTCGGCGGCCAGGCCGTCCTCGCCAACGCCTACCACCTCTACCTGCAGCCCGGTGCGGACATCGTCGACGAGGCGGGCGGGCTCGGCCGCTTCATGAACTGGCCCGGCCCCACGTTCACCGACTCCGGCGGTTTCCAGGTGATGAGCCTGGGCAGCGGTTTCAAGAAGGTCATCTCCATGGACCTGCCGGCCGGCGAGCAGGGCGCCGACGACGCCGTCGCTCCCGGCAAGGAGCGGCTCGCGAACGTCGATGAGGACGGCGTCTGGTTCCGCTCGCACCTGAACGGCGACCGGCACCGGTTCACCCCCGAGGTGTCGATGGGCATCCAGCACCGCCTCGGCGCGGACATCATGTTCGCCTTCGACGAGCTGACCACCCTGATGAACTCCCGGGGCTATCAGGAGGAGTCCCTCGAACGGACCCGCCGCTGGGCCCAGCGCTGCCTCGACGAGCACGCCCGGCTCACCGCGGATCGGAAGAGCAAGCCCTACCAGGCGCTGTTCGGCGTCATCCAGGGCGCCCAGTACGAGGACCTGCGCCGGAAGGCCTGCGCCGACCTGGCACGGATGACGGACGACGCCGGCCACGGCTTCGACGGCTACGGCATCGGCGGCGCGCTGGAGAAGGAGAACCTCGGCACGATCGTCGGCTGGTGCGCGCAGGAGCTGCCCGAGGACCGGCCGCGCCACCTGCTCGGCATCTCCGAGCCGGACGACGTGTTCACCGCGATCGAGAACGGCGCGGACACCTTCGACTGCGTCTCCCCCACCCGCGTCGCCCGCACCTCGGCGGTCTACACCCGGGACGGCCGGATCAACCTCGCCGGCGCGAAGTACAAGCGCCAGTTCACGCCCATCGACGAGACCTGCGACTGCTACACCTGCGCGCACTACACGGTCGCCTACCTGCGGCACCTGTTCAAGGCGAAGGAGATGAACGCGGCCACCCTCGCATCGATCCACAACGAGCGGTTCGTGGTGCGGATGGTCGACGACGCGCGCCGGGCGCTGGAGGACGGCACGTTCCTCGAACTCAAGGCCGAGGTGCTGGGCCGCTACTACGGGACCCGCTCGACGACGCCGGCGGGCTGACACCGGGCTCGAACGCTCAGGCGTGAACGTTCAGGACGTGATCGGCGGGGTCGTCGCGATGAGGACGACGACGAGGACGACGACGGCCTGCGCCCCGAGCAGCAACGGTGCGGCCGCCCCGATCAGCAGGGCGACGACGACGGGGACCAGCACGACGACGGCGAGGTCCGGTCCCTGTGACATCGTGGCGAGCGCGGAGGACGGCAGATAACCGAACGGGCTGGGGATCGGTGGTGCGGAGAAGTCCACCGGCGGCCGGTACGCCGAACGGACGGCACAGGCCCCGAGACCGACGCCGGCGAGTGCCCCGAGGACGATGAGACCGGGATTCGCGGCGCCAAGCAGAACCAGGCCTGCGCACCACACCGTCATCATGCCCGCGAGCAGGAGGGCGGGGACCACCGCGTGAAGCTGCCGGATCCGCGCGGCAGACAGCGGGAGGAGGCCGTCGAGCTCGGTCATCGCCGCGCAGGCCCGCACCGTCCGGGCCGCGACGTCCATCCCGGCCAGCGCCGCCACGACGAGCGCCAGTGAGATCGGCACCACGCCGTTAGCTCCGGCGACGAACACCGGCGACCAGGCCAGCGCGGGCAGCACCGGGTAGACCCACCAGCCGCGCTGCCGCACCGTGCTGATCGCGTCCGCGGCGAGGAGCGCGCCGGCGGCCGTGCGCACGCGGCCGATCCACCGGTGCGCCCGCACCGTCGAGGCAACGGCACGGGGTCCCGCGCGCACCAGGTCGTCGGCACCGCCGGTGACGGCCCAGAGCTGCAGCATCTGCATGGCCCCGCCACCGCGGGCGAGCTCCCCCGTGGCGATCGTCCCGAGCCGACGGTGCAACCCCAGCCACAGCGCGACGACCACGGCCGCGAGCGCCCCCGGTGGCCACGCCGCGCCCCCGGCCGCGATCACGAACCACCCGGTGGGCGCCACGGTGAGAACATGCGCGATCACCGGCACGGCGGCGGGCAGGAGCCACCCGCAGAGCACCAGGGCGACTGCGACCGACGCGGTCACCACACCCAGCCCCGCCGCCACCCGTCGCATCCGCCGGACGTGCCCGGCGGCCTGCGCGGCGACGGCGACCTCGGCGGCGATGGCGGCCAGCAGTCCGCCGCTGACCGAGCCGAGCATCAGCCCGGGACCGAGGGTGAGGATCGCGAGCACCGGCAGCAGGCCCAGTGCGCCCACGGCCCCGGCAGCCAGCACCCGGCTCGCACCCAGGCGCGCCAGCATGCCCGCCCGGGGAACGGGAGCCCACAGCCACCAGGTCAGCTGGGCGCGGTCCGGCCCGATGGGCCCGAGCCGCAGGGCGGCGTCGAGCACCGCAGCCGTGACGATCAGACCCAGGAGGGGCAGGCACGCCCCGGCAGGCAGCACCGCCGCGGCCTCATCGGTCACCGGGCGTAGGACGGTCACCGCGCCGAGCTGCTGGTTCAGTGCCGTCAGCAGGCCGTAGCCGAACAGTCCCGCGACACCGACGGAGAGTACGGCGGTGTAGCCGTCGAGGACGGCCGAGGCGACCGAGCGGTCACGGTGCCGTCGCGCGGCACGGCGGGTGAACGCGGCAGGATCGAATCCGGTGACCGCGTGGGCGTCCAGCTTCGCCGCGTTCACGCGCGGGTGCCGGAGATGAGCGCCGCGCCCTCGGCGACCGGGACCCGGCGGACCTCGTCGGCGATCACCAGACATGTGCTCGCCGTCGCCAGCAGAAGATCGGGGGCATGGGTCACGACGACGACGGCACACCCGCCGGCCGCCCGGGCGCGGATCCGGTCCCCCATGAGTTCGCGCATGACCGGATCGAGCCGCTGCTCCGGCTCGTCCAGCACCAGCAGCTCGGCGGGGCGGATGAAGCCGGCGGCCAGGAGGAGCCGCCGCCGTTGCCCGGACGACAGCTCCGTGGGCAACGCGTCGGCGACGGCCGTGATCCCGAAGGCGTCGAGCTCGCGGCGGACGGCCTGGACGGGTTCGGGGACCCCGTGGCCCCGGGCCACCAGCTCGAGGTGCTCGGCAGCGGTCAGCGAGGGGAAGAACGCGTCCTCGTCGAACACGCAGGACACCGCCGCCCGGAACGAGGCGGCACGGTCGTCGACGAGCAGATCGCGGAAGCGGCACTCGCCGTCGAGGGGCGGTTGGCGCCCGATCATGGTGCGCACCACCGTGGACTTGCCCGCCCCGTTGAAACCGACGATGCCGAGCACCTCGCCCGGCGCGACCGACGTCGTCACCGGCCCGCAGACCGGCGTCGCTCCGTACCCGCAGCGCAGGTCACGGGCGCTCAGGACCGCGGGGGCGCTCATGCGCGCCACGTTACCCGCCAGAGCGCAGCCGGCCGGGTCGGCCGGCTCAGGCCGCCGCCCGGGCCCGCCGCCGGCGCCGGAACCCCCGGTACAGCAGCCCGAGCCCGACCGCGGCGACGACCAGAACCACCAGCACGAGCACCGGGAGCAGCACCGCGGCGACGGACAGGGCGATCGCCGAAGCGTCCTCCGCGGTGCTCAGCACGGGCGCCGCCGTCCCGAGGGAGGCCGCGTTGGCCACGGGGCGGGCGGTCGCCTTGACGATGTGCACCGCGAGCGCCGTCACCACCCCCACCACGATGGGCACCCACTGCTGGGACGTGAAGAAGGACGCCGGGTCGGTCACGGTGGCGGTCTGGGACGCGGATCCGGCGCCGAAGACGATGCCGCCCGAGGTCGGCCGCACGAGGGTCTGGATCCAGTCGTTGACGGTGTCCACGGCGGGAATCTTGTCGGCGACCACCTCGAGCACGAGCAGCACCCCGAGGATGACGAGCACCCAGCCGTTGGACAGCCACGCGAATCCCGGCGGCAGGTGGACCAGGTCGGTGAACCGGTCGAGCAGGCCGAGCACGAGCAGCGGGATGTAGGCGTTCAGGCCCGACGACGCGGCCAGCCCGGCACCGGTCAGGATCTCCACGTCGTGCTCCCTCCCCGGGCCGAACGGACGACCGCGTGCCGACGACGGCCGGAGCCGCCTGCGCTCAGGGTAGCGTCAGGCGGCGGCCGGCGTCGCGTAGTCCGGCTCGCGTGCCTTGATCGCGCGGATCACCACCATGGTGAGCGGGCTGACGACGATCTCCACGGCGCACTTGTACAGGTACCCGGCGATCACGTAGTTGACGAACTGGCCGGCGTCGGCGATGCCGATCACCGGGGCGGCGATCGAGCAGAAGATCAGCGTGTCCGCGAACTCGCCGACCCCGGTGGAGCCGATCAGCCGGGCCCACAGCGCGGACTCCCCGGTGCGCTCCTTGAGCCGGACGAGCACCCACGAGTTGAGCAGCTGGCCGACGACGTACCCGGCCATGCTCGCGAGCACGATCTGCGGCACCTGGCCCAGTGCGCCCTCCAGGGCGGATTGTTTGGCGGTGCCGTAGTCGTCCGTGAAGCCGGGCAGGGCGATGATGACGACGAACGCCAGGGAGGCGAGCAGGGAGAGGGCGAACCCGGTGATGACGGTCCGCCGGGCGGTCGCGAAGCCGTACACCTCGCTGAGCACGTCGCCGAGGATGTAGGCCAGGGGGAACAGGAAGAACCCGCCGTCGGTGACGATGGTGAAGTCGCCGACGATCGGCCCGATCAGCACGCCCTTGGAGGCGCCGATGTTGGACAGGATCAGCACGACGCAGAACAGGGCGACGATGACGTCGACGTACCGGCGGTTGCGGGTGGCGAACGCGGCGCGATGAGGCGTGACGGCGACGCTCATGACAGGGGACCTCTCGGGAGGACGACGGCGGACGGCCCACGACCGAGCGGGGACCGGGATGCGGGGATTCGTGCGCCGGACCGCCTGCCACCCGGTCGACGCGCGCCCGCGTGACGGGCAGAGCCATTCTGCCACGCAGGGATCCGAGCGTGGCCGTCGCCGGGTCGCTCCCGATGCTGCCCGGGTCCGGGGCGAGGTGAAGAATGGGGGCATGGCACAGCTCCCCTCGACCCCCGATGCTCCCCCCGTCGTCCTGACCATCGCCGGTTCCGAGGCGACCGGCGGCGCCGGCGCCCAGACCGACCTGAAGACCTTCCAGCAGTCCGGGGTGTTCGGCATCGCCGCCCTGACGTGCATCGTCTCCTTCGACCCGAAGCACGACTGGAACCACCGCTTCGTTCCCGTGGATCCGCAGGTGATCGCCGATCAGCTCGAGGCGATCGGGTCGGCGTATGCGATCGACACCGTCAAGATCGGCATGCTCGGCACGCCCGCGACCATCGAGGTCGTCGCCGGCTGGCTGGCCGAGACGCAGCCGCGCACCGTCGTCCTGGATCCGGTGCTGATCTGCAAGGGCCAGGAGCCCGGTGCCGCCCTGGACACCGACCAGGCCCTCAGGCAGCACATCCTCCCCCGCGCCACGTTCGTCACGCCCAACCACTTCGAGTCGGTTCAGCTGTCCGGACGGGAGGACATCGCCTCGATCGAGGACCTCACCGATGCCGCCCGCCGCATCCACGACGCGAGCGGGGCCGTCGTCCTGGCCAAGGGTGGCGTCCGACTGGCGGGCGAGGCGGCCCAGGACGTCTTCGACGACGGCAGCCGCGTCGACATCCTGACCGCCCCGAAGATCGGCGAGGTGGCCGTCAGCGGCGCGGGCTGCACGCTCGCGGCCGCGGTCGCCGCGGAACTGGGCAAGGGCGCCGACCCGCTGACGGCGGCGCGCTCGGCCAAGTCGCTGGTGACGGCGTCCATCCAGGGCCGGATCTCCTCGAACGCGCCGTTCGACGCCGTGTGGCAGGGCGCCGCAGGCTGAGAGAGGATCTTCAGCACCCCGTCGCCGGCATCGCGGCAGGTCACAGCATGGCCAAGATCCGGCCGCGCATCGTTGACATGTGACCGATTCGACATGAGGGTAGGACTCATCCGCCGTCGGTCGACGGCGGTCACCGGATCATTTCCGGGTCATCACCGCATGCGAGCAGAAGCTTTCCCGTCGCGCCGCTGCGTCCCGATCGGACACACGGCGCGATGTTCTGCCCGCCCTTGTCGAGGAGAACCATGAAAAGAGCGCGCAATCGGGGCCTGGGACGGGCCCTGTTGGCGACCTTGACCGGAGCCGCACTCGTCTCGAGTTTCGCGACACCCGCCATGGCCGACCAGAAGTCCGACCCGACCACCCCGGCGCCGGGGCTGAAGTCCCAACCCGTGAAGGCCACCAAGATCTCACCCCGACTCGCCAGCGCGTCGGGGCAGATCTCGGTCTTCGTCCAGTTCACCGGACAGGGCGCGTTCGACCGCACCCAGCCCGTCGCCGTCAAGCGCGGCACTCAGAAGCCGCTCGCGAAGGCCGCCGAGGTGCGGTCCATCCGCGCCTCGATCCAGGCGGCGGGCCGAGCCGCCGCGAGTGCGGCAGGCGCACAGACGCTCTACACCACCACCAACACCATCCCCGGCGTCGCCCTGCGCGGCGACGCTGCCGCCCTGCGGGCGCTGGCCCAGCAGGCCAACGTCGTGAAGATCACCCCGATCGTCACCAAGAAGGTGAACAACAAGGGCACGGACATCGACACCCGGGCCCTGGATTCGTGGGTGCAGCAGAAGGCGACCGGCGAGGGCACCACCATCGCCGTGATCGACACCGGTATCGACTACACCCACACCGATTTCGGCGGTCCGGGCACCGCCGCGGCGTTCACCCAGGCCAAGGGGTCGTCGACGGTCCCGGCCGGACTGTTCGACGGGCGCAAGTTCGCCGGCGGGTACGACCTGGTCGGCGACGACTACAACGCCGACCCCGACGACCCCGCGTACCAGCCGGTGCCGAAGCCGGACGGGAACCCGCTCGACTGCAACGGCCACGGTTCCCACGTGGCGGGGACCGCCGCCGGGTACGGCGTGGCCAGCGACGGGTCGACCTTCGGCGGCGGGACCGGCAACTACGGCGCCCTCACCGCCGCCACGGTCAACGCCATGCGCATCGGCCCCGGCTCCGCGCCGAAGGCCAAGCTCGTCGGCCTGCGCGTCTTCGGCTGCGAGGGTTCCTCGGACGTCGTCGGCGATGCCCTCGACCGGGTGCTCGATCCCAACGGTGACGGCGACTTCAGCGACCGCGCCCAGATCGTGAACATGTCGCTGGGCAGCGACTGGTCCCCGACCGACGACCCCGAGAACGCCATCGTCGACAACCTGACGGACCAGAACATCCTCTCCGTGGTGGCCTCCGGCAACGCCGGCGACAGCTACGACATCGGCGGTTCGCCGGGCAACGCCCGCTCCTCGCTCACCGTGGCGAACAGCATCGGCTCCCAGGTCACGCTGGATCGGATCGACGTACTCGCCCCGTCCGGCGTGGCCGGTGCGGCGCAGGGCCAGTACTCGGTCAACTTCGACTACAACGCCGCGGGCGTCACCCAGGCGCAGCTGACCGGCACCGTCATCGCGCCCCCGGCCGGCACCACCAACCCCTACGGGTGCAGCAACGCCGACGGGTCCAACCCGTTCCCGGCCAACTCCCTCGCCGGCAAGTGGGTCTGGCTGCAGTGGGAGGACGCCTCCGGCACCTTCCCGTGCGGATCGGTCGCGCGGTTCAACAACGCGCAGGCGGCCGGCGCCAAGGGTGTGGTGCTCGACTCGCCGCGCGACGTGTTCGACGCCGGCATCTCGGGCAACGCGACCATCCCGGGTGTCCAGCTGAACCGGACGTCCTCCGACAAGCTGCGCCCGGCGGCCACGGCCGGCACCCTGCAGGTGCGGCTGAGCCCGGACTACATCGGCACCGCCGACGGTCCCTCGGGGCAGAAGGACCAGCTCAACTCCAGCTCCTCGCGCGGAGTGCACGGTTCGAACGGCATCGTCAAGCCCGACGTCGCCGCGGCGGGCACCCTGATCGGCTCCGCCGCCGTCGGCAGCGGGAACAAGCCGAACGTCAAGACGGGCACCTCGATGGCGACCCCGCACGTGGCCGGCATCGCGGCGCTCGTGCGCGGCAAGTACCCGTTCCTCACGGCGACGCAGACCAAGGCGCTCGTGATGAACACCGCCAACCGCGACGTGGTGACCGCTGACGGCGCCGTCTACGGGCCCAACCGCGTCGGCTCCGGCCGGGTGGACGCGCTCGACGCGTTGAACTCCCCGGCGTACGCGTTCGCGGCCGCTGATCCGACGCTGACCAGCGTCAGCTTCGGCGTCCTCGAGGTGGCCGATCAGCCGGTGACCGTGACGAAGAACGTCACCGTGCGGAACAACACCACGACGGCGATCACCTACGCGGCGGCCTACCGGGCCTCCAGCACGGTGCCCGGCGTGACCTACACGGTGCCGGCCAGCGTCGCCGTCCCGGCCGCCGGCTCGGCCACCGTGCCGGTGACCATGACCATCAGCGACCCGAAGGCGCTGGCGAAGTCGAAGGATCCGTCCCTCGAGGCCGTCCAGGGTGGCGTCACGCGGCAGTTCATGGCGGAGGCCGCCGGCCGGCTGACGCTGACCGCCGCCGGCAAGCCGAGCCTGCGGGTGCCGGTGTACGCGTCGGTCAAGCCGGTCTCCGCCATGTCGGCCGGCACCGTCGCGTTCGGCGCCGACCCGACCAGCACGCTGGTTCCGCTGAGCGGTCGAGGCACCACCCAGAGCGGGTTCAACGCCGTCGTCGGCGGCTTCCAGCTCGGCGCGGGCAGCACCAGGCTGCCGGCCTCGACGCAGCCGCAGCGCGACGTCGTCGATCTGCAGTACGTGGGCGCGAACAGTTCCGTGCCGGCGGTCGCCGCCGCCAAGGGGGACGTCGCCGAGAACGGCGTGGTCAACTTCGGCATCTCGACATGGGCCAACGCTCCGGCGCTCGCCGCGAACACGGAGTTCGACGTCGAGGTCGACACGAACCGGGACGGCAAGGCCGACTTCCTCACCGTGCTGACCCGGCTGACCGACGTCGACCTGGCCGTGGCGAGCACCTACGAGATCGTCAACGGCAAGCTCTCCGCCGACCCGGTGGACCTGCAGGCCGTCAACGGGCAGACCGGCGAGGTCGACACCAACACGTTCGACACCAACGCCTTCTCCCTCCCGGTGCGGGCGGCGGCCTTCAAGCTGGACCTGACGAAGTCGGCACCGGTCCAGTACCGCGTGTCCACCTTCAACGGCTACAGCAGTGCCGCGATCGACTCGACGAGCTGGATCGCGTACAACCTGACGCAGCCGAACGTCGCGTTCGGGAACGCGGACGGCTCCGTCCTGTTCGCGGATGTGCCGGGCACCGGACTGCCGGCCCAGCGGACGGCGGCGGGCGCCAGCACCCAGGCGCTGTTCCTGCACCTGCACAACGCCACCGGCGACCTGTCCGGCAAGGGCACGGACGACGGCGGCAAGGCGCAGGTCGTGCCGGTGACGGTGACGAGCGCCCCACCGGCGGCGACGCCGTCGATCCCGTCCCGCAGCACGGTGACGACGGTCGACCGGTCCGGCCGCCTGCTGGCCTACCCGGCCACGGGCACCGGCAAGCTCGGCACGCCGAAGGACATCATGCCCGGGTCGAACTGGTCGACCGTCGTGTCCACCACCGTCATCGACTGGAACCAGGACGGCGTCCTCGACATCGTCTCCCACTGGAAGAGCGGCGTCGTGGCGGTCTACACCGGCAAGAGCGGCGGCGGGTTCAACGCCGGCGCCACGGTGGCGACCGGGTGGACCGGGTGGACGGTGGTCGCGGCGGCCGGCGCCAACGGCCGTCCCGGCCTCTACACGATCGAGACGAACGGCGACCTGCGGTTCCGGGGCACCGGCTCGACCGGCAAGCTGGCGGCCTCGGGCGTGCGGATCGGTGGCGGCTGGAAGGGCTTCGAGCTGACCCCGGCCGACTTCGATCGCAACGGCACGACCGACCTGCTGGCCCGGAACACGCAGGGTCACCTGCTCGTGTACAAGGCGTCCAGCACCGGGCTCGCCTCGGCTCCGGCCAAGGACATCGGGAAGGCGTGGGACACGATGTCGTCCATCGTCGCGCGTGAGGGCTTCACCGGGTCGGGTTCGCTCAGCGTGCTCGGCATCGACCGGGACGGGAACCTGCGCAACTACCGGGTGGTCAACCAGTCGCTCGCGACGCCCGACCGGGTGGGCGGCGGCTGGACCGGGTACCGGCTGAGCGAGTAGTCCCCTCCGCGGTCCCTCCCCGGAGGGACTGCGGACCGGATTCGAGCGAGGAACCGAGGGCCGGTGGCGTCATGCCACCGGCCCTCGGTTCCGTTCAGGGGTGGTTCAGGGGGCGCACCGCAGCCGGCCGGCCGCGGTCGCGTTCACCCCACCGGCATCGGCCACGCGCTGGAAGCCCGTGCCCAGGAGCAGGTCGACGGCGGTGCCGGTGCGGCCGTCCTCCCGGTAGACCGAGCCGGGGATGCGGCGCTGGACGGCGAGCGCGGCGGGACGCCCGGCCTTGCCGGCGACGACGACGACGGGCACCCGGTCGGTGACGGTCCGGTTGCCGATGCCGCTCACCACCATGCCCTGGCTCCGCAGCCGGGCGGCGACGGCGGCCGCGAGTCCCGGCGTCGTCGTCGTGTTGAACACCCCGACCCGGACCCGGCCGGGCGCGGCGGGCACCACCGGCACGACCGGGCAGCCGGCGGCATTGACCGTCGGCGCGGGCGTCGCGGAGGGGGTCGACGCCGGCGCGGCCTCGGGGAACGGGCGGTACCCCTGCAGCATGGCGAGCACCAGGATCAGCGACGACGCGAGCACCACGAGGGCGACGATGAGCACGAGACCGTGCAGGAGCCGGCGGCGGTGCCGCGCCCGTTCGCGGTCGGCCTCGTCGGCGTGCAGAACCTGCCCCAGCTCCTCGTTGGTGACGATGTGGTGACCGTGCAGGTCGAGGGGGTCGCGCGGTCGTCGCGCCACGGGGTCCGCCTTTCTCCGCCGACCGTCGGTCGGGATCAGTCGTCGAGCTCGAGCACCCGGGCGTGCATCACCGCGCGCCGGTGCAGCGCCGAACGGACCGCCCGGTGCAGCCCGTCCTCCAGGTACATCCGCCCCTGCCACTTCACCACGTGGGGGAACAGGTCGCCGTAGAAGGTGCTGTCCTCCGCGAGCAGCGCCTCGAGGTCCAGCGTCCGCCGGGTCGTGACCAGCTGGTCGAGGCGCACCTGCCGGGGCGGGACGGCCGCCCAGTCCTTCGGTGTGGACAGCCCGTGGTCCGGATAGGGCCGGCCCTCACCGACCGCCGCGAAGATCATGGGGACCATGCTAGGCAATGCCCCCGACACCCCGGCGGCCGGCTGCCACACTGGTCCCATGCCCACCGCTGCGCTGCCCTTCGCGTCCACCCCCGCACCGTTCGGTCTCCTGCTCGACGTCGACGGGCCCATCGCCAACACGGTCACCCGCACCATCACGGTCGGCAGCATCGTCACCGATCTGGTGGCGCTGGCGAACACGGGCGTGCCGATCGCCTTCAACACCGGCCGCTCGGCCGACTTCCTGTGGCGGGAGGTGGTGCCGCCGCTGCGGGCGGCGGGGCTCGACCCGCGGGCACGGCTGCACGCGGTCGGCGAGAAGGGCGGCACCTGGTTCAGCTGCACCGAACCGGCCGGCGCGGTGCACGTGGACGAGTCCGTGTGCCTGCCCACGGTGGTGGCCGAACTCGTTCGGCCGTTGCTGGCCGGCCGCTACGGTGCCCACATGTTCCTCGACGAGACGAAGCTGGCGATGGTCTCCCTGGAGCAGGCCACCGCCGTGTCCAACGACGCCTATCTTCGCGTGCAGGGCGACTTCGAGGCGGAGCTCCTCGCGGCCCTGACCGGGGCGGGGCTCGGGTGGATCCACGAGCTGTACGACCGTCGGTCCCACCCGGACGCCGACGGCGCCACGCCGATCCGGGTCGAGCCGACGATCATCTCGACCGACGTCCAGCACGAGCGGTCCGGAAAGGCCCTCGGCGCGGAGCGGGCCCTGGAGCTCTTCGCCGCGGACGGCCCGGGGCCGCACCGCTGGTACACGGTGGGCGACACCCCGTCCGACTACGCGATGGCCGACTGGCTGCACCAGCACGGGCACGACGTCGTGCACGTCGACGTGCGGGCGGTGCCGCGCCGGGACGACCCGCCGTACGCCGTCGTGCTGGTGGACGACGTCGACCCGGACCTGGCGACCGCCCGGTTCCTGCGGGAGCGGGTGGAGGAGATCAGCGGCACCCGCTGACGGCGGCTCACTCGCGACCCGGGAGACGACGATGGCCCCGACCGATCCGGTCGGGGCCATCGTGGTGGCGGAGGATGGGGGATTTGAACCCCCGAGGGCGTTAACCCAACACGCGTTCCAGGCGTGCGCCATAGGCCGCTAGGCGAATCCTCCTGGCTGTGCCCGCGCACGAGCACCGTCTCACGATACCCGATGGCGGCGGTCCCGAGCCAATCGGGGCCGGTCAGGGGCGCCGGAGGTCGACATCGCGCCGGAAGGCGATGCGAAGAGCGGCGTCCCGGATCCGTTAGACTGGTTCCCAGCCCCTCGTGCGGCGTCATCCTGTTGAACTCCCCCAGGACCGGAAGGTAGCAAGGGTAAACGGGCTCTGGCGGGTGTGCGAGGGGTCTCTACGTTTCCCCTCCGGCTCGGCCCGTTCCGTGCGCCGGAACCGGCCGGCCGGTTCCGTCAGTGCCAGTCGATAGGGTTTCATCCGTGAGCACCGCCCTGTACCGCCGCTACCGTCCCGAGACGTTCGCCGACGTCATCGGGCAGGAACACGTCACCGAACCGCTGATGACGGCGCTGCGCAAGAACAGGGTCAACCACGCCTATCTCTTCTCCGGACCGCGCGGCTGCGGCAAGACGACGTCGGCGCGCATCCTCGCCCGCTGCCTCAACTGCGCGCAGGGCCCCACCGACACCCCGTGCGGCGTGTGCGACAGCTGCCGGGAGCTGGCCCGCGACGGGTCCGGCAGCCTCGACGTCATCGAGATCGACGCGGCGAGCCACGGCGGCGTCGACGACGCGCGGGACCTGCGGGAGCGCGCCACGTTCGCCCCCGTCCGGGACCGCTACAAGGTCTTCATCATCGACGAGGCCCACATGGTCACGTCGGCGGGTTTCAACGCGCTGCTGAAGATCGTCGAGGAGCCCCCGGAGCACATCCTCTTCATCTTCGCGACCACGGAGCCGGACAAGGTGATCGGCACCATCCGGTCCCGCACGCACCACTACCCGTTCCACCTGGTGCCCCCGGAGCCGCTGCTCGCCTACCTCGAACGGCTGTGCGCCGAGGAGAACGTGCCCGTGGCCCCCGGCGTCCTCTCCCTGGTGATCCGTGCCGGCGGCGGCTCGGTCCGCGACACCCTCTCCGTGCTGGACCAGCTGATGGCCGGCGCGGGCGACGAGGGCCTGAGCTACGAGATGGCCATCGACCTGTTGGGCTACACGCACGCCTCGCTGCTCGACGACGTCGTCGACTCCCTCTCCGCCGGGGACGCGTCCACGGTGTTCGGCGCGGTGGACCGCGTCATCCAGACCGGGCACGACCCCCGCCGCTTCGTCGAGGACCTGCTCGAACGGTTCCGCGACCTCATCATCGTCGGCGCGATGGAGGAATCCGCCCGGCACGTGCTGCGCGCCGTGCCCGAGGACGCGATCGCCCGGATGCAGCACCAGGCCCGCCAGCTGGGCCGCGCCGAACTCTCCCGCGCCGCCGACATCACCAACGCGGCGCTGACCGAGATGACGGGCGCCACGTCCCCCCGCCTGCACCTCGAGCTGCTGTGTGCCCGGCTGCTGCTGCCCGGCGCCGACGTCGGGGAGCGCGGCGTCGCCGCCCGGGTGGACCGGATCGAACGGCGGCTGAACTATGCGGCGCCGGACGCCGGACGCGGCCCCGCGTCGGCCATCTCCGGAGCCGTCGAGGGCGGGACCGGCCACGTCGGCCTCACCCCGGCGGCCGGCGCTCCGGCGGCCGCCGCGACCGACGGTGCCCGCCCGGCCACGACGGACGCGGATTCGCGACCCGATTCGCGTCAGGGCGGTGCTCGGGGTGACGGTGCTCGGGGCGACGGTGCTCGGGGCGACGCGCCTCGGGACGACCGTCCCGCCGAGCCCGCTGCCGCGCGACCCGCTCCCGCGCGGCCCGCGCCGGCCCGTCCGGCGCCCGCCCGGCCCGCCCCGGAGACGGCTGCCCCCACGCACGCGGAGGACCGTCGGGACGCCGCGGCCGCCGCCGACGAGGCGACCCCGGACGCCGCGGCCGCCGCCCCGGTGCAGAATGCCGAACAGGGGCTCGCGCGGCCGTCGGCCGAGGACGACGCGGCCGCCGAGAGCCCGGAGACCACCAAGAGCGCCGCCGAGGACAGCGAGTCCGCGGACCCTGCGGTGCCGGTCGACGACCGGGACGTCCCCACCGACCACGATGAGTCCCCCGTCGCGGCCGCTCCCGTGGCGGCCGACGACCTGCCCGAGCCCCCGGCGTCCCGGCGTCCCGGCGGCAACGCCGCGGCGGACGACGAGGCCACCGATGCCGGATCGTCTCCGCAGCGCGGTGCGCCGGCCGAGTCGTCAGGGTCGGACGTGGACATGGTGCGGCGCGCGTGGCCCGAGGTGCTCGAGGCCCTGGGACGGGCCAAGAAGGTGGCCTGGATCCTCGTCAGCCAGAACGGCACCGTCCGAGCACTGCGGGACAACACCCTCTACCTCGAGTTCCCGACGCCGGGCATCGCGGACCAGTTCGGACGGCACGAGGACCACGTGCGCGAGGCCCTCGGTGCCGTCCTGGGGTTGCAGGTGCGTGTCGTCGCCGTGCACCCCGGCTCGGCACCGCCGTCCGGCGGCACCGCGACCGACGAGAACGTGGCCGGGGGCGGCCGCCCAAAAGCACCGACTGAGTCCGCCGGCCGCGTCCCGCGTCCGGCCGGTTCCTCCCGTCCTTCCCCGCAGGAGGCGGCCGCCCGGCCCACCGGGCCGACGAACCCGGACGACCAGACCAACCGGCGCGCGCCCCGGCCCGAATCGGCGCCGTCCGCCGATCGACCCGCCACCACCACCTCCTCGGCAGCCACCGCTCCGGCGGCCGCGAACCCCCGGGAACGGGTGTGGTCACCCTCCGGGCCCACGGCGGCACCCACCACGCCCGCCGGACCGCCACCCGCAGCACCGGGGCGTGACTCGTCCGCGGAACCGGCACGGCCGCGTGCCGCGGAGCAGCCCGCCCGTGCGGTCCCGGCCGGGGCACCGGAGCCGTCCGCCCCGACCGCTGTCTCCGCGGCTCCCTCGCCGTCCTCATCCCCGGCGTCGAGGGGATCCGCGCACGACGGCGCGGCCACGGCGCCGTGGGACGACGAGCCGCCGCTGCCGGACGAGCCCGATCCGGAGGAACCACCGTTCCCCGACGACGAGGACCCCGGACGCCGCCCCGGCGCCCCGGGACGGGGACCGTCGCCCGCGCCCGAGCGGCAGTACCGCACCCGCGAGCGCCCCGAGTCGTCGTCGCGAACGGCGCGACCCGCACCCACGAACGGCCAGGCCGCGGAGGGCGACCGACCCGCGCGGCCCGCCCCGGGAGCGGCACCCTCGGAGCCGCCCGTCCGCCCGGCCCGCGGGACCGACGGACCGTCCGCCGCGCCGCCCGCGCCGTCCGAGGCACCCGCGCGACCGGGCGCGCCGGCGACCGGGACACACGCCGCCAGTGACGCGCCACCGTCCGCCCCGGCCGCCGTGCCCACGCCGATGGAGGACATCCCCAGCGAGGACGACCAGGTCCTCGAGGACTCGGGCCGGGCCGGTCGAGCCGCCGCGGAACGGATCCTCGGCGCCCAGCTGATCGACGAACGCGAGCTGTTGCGGGACTGACGTGTCGACGACGGACCCGACCCCGTCGTCGATCCGTGCCGACCCGCTCCCGGCCGATGCGGCCGATTCCCCGACCCCGAAGGATAAGGTGACCCCGTGTACGAAGGAGCCGTCCAGGAACTGATCGACGAGCTCGGTCGCCTTCCCGGCATCGGCCCCAAGTCGGCCCAGCGCATCGCCTTCCACATCCTCGAGGCGGACACCGCGGACATGCGCCGCCTCGCCACCGCCATCACCGACGTCAAGGATCGCGTCAAGTTCTGCTCGATCTGCGGCAACGTCTCCGAGTCGGACACCTGCTCGATCTGTCGTGACCCCCGCCGCGACCCCAGCGCCCTCTGCGTCGTCGAGGAGTCCAAGGACGTGATGGCGATCGAGCGCACCCGTGCCTTCCGCGGCCGCTACCACGTGCTCGGCGGCGCCATCAACCCGATCGGTGGCGTGGGCCCCGAACAGTTGCGGATCCGCGAACTGCTCAACCGGCTCTCCGACGACGCCATCACCGAGGTCATCATCGCGACCGACCCCAACCTCGAGGGCGAGGCCACCGCCACCTACCTCGGCCGGATGCTCGGCACCCTCGGCATCCGCATCACCCGGCTCGCCTCCGGGCTGCCGGTCGGCGGCGACCTCGAGTACGCCGACGAGGTGACCCTCGGTCGGGCCTTCGAGGGCCGCCGCAACCTCTGACCATCCGTTCGCACGCCGCCCCGGCGGCCACACTCCGGACACAGATGAACCCCGCTCGGGGTGCGGACTACACTTTCGGTGGCGTCCGCGCGCCTGCGCGCGTGCCCCGTCCCGCGTCCGTGAACCGGCAGGAGTGCAGCACCCGTGAGCCTGATCGTCCAGAAGTACGGCGGTTCGTCCGTCGGCGACGCCGAGGGCGTCAAGCGCGTCGCGCGCCGGGTCGTGGACACCCAGCGCGCCGGGCACGACGTCGTCGTCGTGGTCTCCGCGATGGGCGACACCACGGACGAGCTGCTGGACCTGGCCGGTCAGATCACCACCGCTCCGCCCGCCCGCGAGATGGACATGCTGCTCACCGCCGGCGAGCGGATCTCCATGGCCCTGCTGGCCATGGCCGTCACGGACCTCGGTGCGAAGGCGCAGTCGTTCACCGGCAGCCAGGCGGGACTGATCACCGACAGCCTGCACGGCCGCGCCCGCCTCGTCGAGGTGGACCCGCACCGGATCCGCACGTCCGTGGACAAGGGCAACATCGCGATCGTCGCCGGCTTCCAGGGCATGAGCCGGACCACCAACGACATCACCACGCTGGGCCGCGGCGGCTCGGACACCACCGCGGTGGCGCTGGCCGCCGCGCTGCACGCCGACGTGTGCGAGATCTATACCGACGTCGACGGCATCTACACCGCCGACCCCCGCATCGTGCCCAACGCGCAGAAGATCGCCCGGATCAGCAGCGAGGAGATGCTCGAGATGGCGGCGTCCGGGGCGAAGGTGCTGCACCTGCGGTCCGTCGAGTACGCCCGCCGCTTCGGCCTCACGCTGCACGTCCGCTCCTCGTTCAGCCACCACGAGGGCACCTGGGTCATCCCCGACCCCGCCACGGCGCACGACATCAGTGAAGGAATCACCTTGGAACAGCCCATCATCTCCGGCGTCGCCCACGACCGGTCCGAAGCCAAGCTGACCGTCGTCGGCGTCCCGGACGTGCCGGGCAAGGCCGCCCGCATCTTCGAGGTGATCGCCGCCGCGGCCGTCAACATCGACATGATCGTCCAGAACGTCTCCACCACCCGCGGCCGCACCGACATCTCCTTCACCCTCGGGATGAGCCAGGGCACGACGGCGGTCGAGGCGCTCGAGGCGGCGCAGGAGGAGATCGGGTTCGAGTCGCTCTCCTATGACGACTCCATCGGCAAGCTGTCGCTGATCGGCGCCGCCATGCGCTCCAACCCCGGCGTCTCCAGCCAGTTCTTCTCCGCGCTCTCGCAGGCGGGCATCAACATCGGGATGATCTCCACCTCCGAGATCCGCATCTCCGTCACCACCCGCGCCGACTCGCTCGACGACGCCGTCCGCGCCGTGCACCAGGCGTTCGGCCTGGACAGCGAGACGGAAGCGACCGTGTACGGCGGCACCGGCCGCTGAGGCGGGTCGGCATCGCGATCGCGCGCTCATGACGGCGGCAGCTCCCGAGCACGTCGGGCTCGTCCTGGTGCCCGACGCCATGGCGGACGACCGCGCCGCGCGGCACCGTGAGCACGCCGCACGGTACACGGAGCCGCACCGTGCCCGCCGCTCGGCCGGGATCAAGCACCCGGTGGCGGACTTCCTCTTCACGTACTACGCGCTCAGCCCGGGCAAGCTGGAACGCTGGCACCCCGGCGCCGGCGCCGTGCTGACCGGTGCCGCGGCGGTGGAGCGCGCCGCCTGGAAGGACCACCGGTCGCTCGACGCCGCGGAGCGGGACGCGCTGGGGCTCTCCGCCGACGAACCGGCGGTGACCGCCGACGTGGCGGGCTTCCTGGACCGGCGCTCGGCGACCGTCGCCTTCGTGCGCCGACTGCTCGGCGCGACGGCGTCACGGCCCGGCCAGTTCGGGTGCTTCGGCCTGCACGAGTGGGCCATGGTGTATCGGCAGGACCCCGACGAG
Organism: Tersicoccus solisilvae; assembly: GCF_014643255.1. GTDB lineage: Bacteria > Actinomycetota > Actinomycetes > Actinomycetales > Micrococcaceae > Tersicoccus > Tersicoccus solisilvae. The sequence goes on from NZ_BMJI01000008.1 coordinate 42,277, forward strand.
CGGCGGCACGAGGAGCTGCCGCTGCGGCTGAGCGGCGAGCAGACCGACGCCGTCGTCGAGGCCCACCGGATCCGTTGCTCGCACATCGACGCGTTCCGCTTCTTCACGCCCGAGGCGACCGGCCGCAATGAACTGCGGCCCACGCGCCGGACGCAGCCCGACCTGGAGCAACCCGGCTGCCTGCACGCGACGATGGATCTCTACAAGTGGGCGTTCACGCTGCTGCCACTGGTGTCGAGCGACCTGGTCCTCGCCGCGCTCGATCTGGCGGCGGACGTGCGGGAGGTCGACATGCGCGCCTCCCCGTACGACCTCAGCGGGCACGACCTGACACCGATCCGGATCGAGACCCCCGCCGGCAAGGCGGAGTACGTGGCCGCCCAGCGCGGCTTCGCCGACCGGGGCGCCGTCCTGCGCCGCCGGCTGCTCGCCGTGCTCGATCGCGTAACCGCGGCCTGAGGCGACGGCGGACGCACGCCGAGTGTGCGGACGATGTCGTCATCGCGGCCGGATGGCTGCGCCGTCCGGCCACTCGGCGAGCCGGACCCCAGCCGGGCCGCTTCAGCCGGTTGGACTCAGGCGGGACGGTCGGTGGCCGACGGCGTCGCCGGATCCGGGCGGCGCAGCGGGTGGTCGCCGTGCCGCTGCTGCGCCTCCCGCAGGGCGTCCTGCACCCGCCGTCGACGGTCCTCCTCACGCTGACGGCGAGCCTGCGAGAACAGGATCCCGCCCAGCCCGACGACGACCGCCCCGGCCATGATGAACGGCAGCGCTGACTTCGATTCCTCACCCATGCGTTCAGCCTAATGGCGCACGAGTGCCGCACTCCCGGCAGGATGGAGGCGAGACCGACGCGACCACCGGCGAAAGGCACCATGAGCGCGCTCCTCTACACCGCGGCGACCATCCACACCCTGACCGGCCCGGTCGACGGCACCGGCGACGCCCCGCCCGTGCGCGGCGTCCTGGTCGACGACGAGCGGGTGGTCGCCACCGGGGATCCGACGGCGCTGGCCGCGCACGCCCCGGCCGGCACCCGGACGGTGGACCTGGGCGACGCCGTCGTCGTCCCCGGCCTGACCGACGCCCACGTGCACCTGACCCACCTGGCGGACGAGCTCGCCGGCGTCGACCTGCGCTCGGCCACCTCGGAGGCGGCGTGCGTGCGCCGGATCGCCGACCACGTGGCCACCCTGCCGGCCGGCGACTGGGTGTTCGGCGGATTCTGGAACATCAACCGCTGGGAGCGCACCGACCTGCCCCACCGGCGCAGCCTCGATGCCGTCACCGGTGGCCGTCCCGTCGCCGTCGTCAGCTCCGACGCCCACACCATCTGGGCCAACAGCGCGGCCCTGGCCGCCCTCGGCGTCACTCGTCACACCCCTGACCCGGAGGGCGGGGAGATCGTCCGGGACGCGGACGGCGAACCCACCGGCGTGCTGCGCGAGTCCGCCGTGTTCCCCGTGCGGGCGCTGCAGGACGGTCCGGCGGGCGGGGATCCGGTCGCCCGGCTCGCGCGCGTGCAGCGGCACCTGCTGGCGCAGGGGCTGACCGGCGTGCACGACGTCGACGGGATGACGGTGCTCACCTCCGCGCAACGACTGCGCGAGCGCGGGGAGCTGGACCTGCGGCTGGTCAAGCTGCTGCCGGTGGCCGCGCTGGACGAGCACATCGCCACCGGCCGGCGCACCGGTGACGGTGACGCGTGGATCCGGATCGGCCCCGTGAAGATCTTCGCCGACGGCGCCCTGGGCTCGCACACCTGCCTGATGAGCCACCCGTTCCCCACCGACGATCCGCGCGTCGCCGTCGAGGCGGCCGCCGCGCACGGGGTGGAGGTCACGGGCCCGGCGGCCCTGGACGGCCTGCTGGCCCGGCTGGTCGAGCACGGCCTGGCCGCCGCCGTGCACGCGATCGGCGACCTCGCCAACACCCACGTGCTCGATGCGCTCGACCGCGTCGCGGCCGCCACCCGGGCCCACGGGCTGCGGCACCGCATCGAGCACGCCCAGTTCGTCCGCCGGGAGGACCTGCCCCGGCTGGCCCGGCTCGGCGTCATCGCCTCGATGCAGCCGCAGCACTACGTCGCGGACCTGGGACTGCGCCACCTCGTGCCGGACCCCGACATCGCCGCGTACGCCTGGCGGTCGGTGCTCGACGCGGGCGCGATCCTCGCGTTCGGCTCCGACGCGCCGGTCGAACCGCCGCGCCCCCTGCACGGCATCGCCGCCGCCGTCACCCGCTGGGGGACGGACGGGACGCCCGGCTCCTGGCAACCGGACGAGCGGCTCACCGCCCGGCAGGCCCTCGCGGCCTACACGACGGGGGCCGCGGCCGCTTCGGGGGAGAGCGCGGTCAAGGGCACCCTGGCGCCCAGCATGACCGCCGACCTGACCGTGCTCGACGTCGACCCGCTGACCGCCCACCCCGAGGCGATCCGCGACGCCACCGTGCTGGCCACGGTGGTCGGAGGGCGGATTCGGTACGAGGCCTGAGGCCGGCATGCCGCCGGGGGTCAGCGCAGCAGTGCGGCGACGGTCGCGTCGAGCCGGACGCGGACGTCGGCCTCGGGTTCCGGCCGGTAGAGCAGCTGCATAGCGAGCCCCTGCGCGAGTGCGAGCACCGCCCAGGCGGTGGTCACGGGATCCACGTGCGCGGGGACCTCGCCCTCAGCGCGGGCGCGGGTGACGAGCGAGGCGAGGAGGCCGCGCACCTCGGCGTCGCTGTCGGCGATCGCCGCGGCGATGGCCGGATCGGTCAGGGCCTGCTGGGCGAAGGCATCCCCCTGGCGTTGCGTGGCCCGCCGTCGCGCATCCAGCGGGAGGATCCCGAGCAGCAGCGCCACCAGCCACGCGCGCAGCGTCGGCCGTCCCGGTTCGCCCGGCGGCAGCGGTGCCGCCTCCTGGCGGAGCCGCGCGAATCCCGCCGCGAGCATGAGGTCCTTCGACGCGAAGGCCTTCTGCACCGAGCCGAGCGAGCACGCCGCCTCCGCCGCGACGGCGCGGAACGAGAGGGCCGCCATCCCGTCGCGGGCGATGATCCGCAGTGCTGCGTCCGCCAGTTCACTCTGGCGTCGGGTCAGATCCACGTCGATCAGGATGCCACGCGGGCCGGTGACCGCTGTGCTCGAGCCGACCGTCGCGCTCGGACTCACCGTCGCGCTCGGCTCGCGCGGCGCCACAGCAGCACCGCGTAGGCCAGCATCACCGCGCAGGCGAGCGCGATCCCGGTGAGCGCGGTCGCGGTGGTGGCGTTCCCCCCGAGGAAGTTGGCGAAGTCCCAGGCTGCGTGCCAGACGACGGCGGGCCACAGGCTCCCCGTCACCAGGGTCAGCTCCGCGGCGACGACGCCGAACAGGACGGCGAAGACCACCTGGAGGACCGATTCGGCCGCGCCCGCACCGCCGGCGAGATTCGCCAGGTGCAGCACGCCGAAGACGAGGGAGCTGCCGATCACGGCCACGCGCACGCCGGAGGGACGCAGGACGGCGAGGATGATCCCCCGGAACCAGACCTCCTCGTTCACCGCGACCATGAGGACCAGCACCGCGTACGCGGCGAGCACGCCGGCGCGCACGTGGATCCCCTGCGTCGCGACCGCGATCACCACCGTGAGCAGCAGCGGCAGGAACCACCAGACGGCCCGCACCCGACGCGGGACGCCGAAGCGGACCGGTGTGAGACCGAACGGCGCGACGGCCAGGACCACGACGCCGATGGCGGCCGAGACCGCCGCTCCGGCCCCGATCACGAGGGCGGCGGACGCCTCGTCCAGGCCCAGGATCTGCGCCGCGGCGGACGCGACGGCCGTGCAGAGCACCGGGACCAGGGCGAGGGCGACGGCGAGGAGGCCCGCCATGACGGTGCGGGGGCGGCGGTGCTCCGGTGAGCGGCGGCCGTCCGCCCGCTCGATCATCTGGGACATCATGTCCTCTCTGCGTGGAATACACTCGTATTCCGTCAGTGCCGAGAGTACGAGCGTATTCCTGGGGGTGTCAAGCGTCTCGGTCCGGGCGGCCCGAGGGTGGGCGATAGACTGGACCGGCAAGCTCGCGGAGCGCCGATCCGGCGTGAGACGGCATTCCTCCGACGAGCGCTGTCCTGAATTCCCTCAGCCGCAGGAGTCGCCCGCATGCAGCGGATCGTCGTCGAAGTCATGCCCAAGCCCGAGATCCTGGACCCGCAGGGCAAGGCGATCGTGAACGCCCTGCCCCGGATCGGCATCGAGGCCTTCAGCGGTGTTCGCCAGGGGAAGCGGTTCGAGCTGACGGTCGACGGCGAGGTGACCGACGCGCACCTGGCCGCCGCCCGCGAGGCCGCCGAGACCCTGCTCTCCAATCCGGTGATCGAAGACGTCGTCTCCGTGTACGCGGTCGACGCGGCCGCGGACGCCACCCGATGAGCACCCCGACGGACCTGCCCCTGATCGGGGATTACGGCACCGGCGGACCCGAGTTGACCGATGCCCGCATCGGCGTCGTCACGTTCCCCGGCACGCTCGACGACCGCGATGCCGCCCGCGCGGTGCGCCTGGCCGGCGCCACCCCGGTCGCCCTGTTCCACGCGGACGCGGACCTGCAGGGCGTCGACGCCGTCGTCCTGCCCGGCGGTTTCTCCTACGGCGACTACCTGCGCGCCGGCGCCATCGCCCGGTTCGCGCCGCTGATGGAGCGGCTCGTCGACGCCGCGAGTGGCTCCGGTTCCTCCGCCGGTGGGCCCCTCCCGGTGCTCGGCATCTGCAACGGCTTCCAGATGCTCACCGAGGCGCACCTGCTGCCCGGCTCGATGATCAAGAACGATCACCTGCACTTCATCTGCCGCGACCAGGCCCTGCGCGTCGAGAACACGGACACCGCCTGGACCGGCGCGTTCGAGCGCGGCCAGCGCATCGTCGTGCCCCTGAAGAACCAGGACGGCCAGTACGTGGCCGACGACGCCACGGTCGAGGAGCTCGAGGGCGAGGGCCGCGTCGTCTTCCGCTACCTCGACGTCAACCCGAACGGCTCGCGCCGCGACATCGCCGGCATCACCAACGCCGCCGGCAACGTCGTCGGCCTCATGCCCCACCCGGAGCACGCCGTGGAGGACGGGTACGGCCCGTCGCTGGACGGTCTCGGCCTGTTCACCTCCGTGCTCACCACGCTCGTCCACGCCTGAGGAGACCCCGCTCCCCCATGTCCGAAGACACCGCCGAGAACACCGCCGAGAACATCGCCGCGACGCCGGAGACCGAAGCCCCGGACGCGTCGCGCGCCTTCAACCTCGACACCGTCGAGCACGCCGCGACCACCCCGGACACCGAACTGCCCTGGGCCGAGCTGGGTCTGAAGCAGGACGAGTTCGCGCGGATCGGGCAGATCCTCGGCCGGCGGCCCACCGCCGCCGAGCTGGCCATGTACTCGGTGATGTGGTCCGAGCACTGCTCCTACAAGTCCTCCAAGATCCACCTGCGCCAGTTCGGCGACAAGGTCACCGACGCCATGAAGGAGCACCTGCTCGTCGGCATCGGCGAGAACGCCGGCGTGGTCGACATCGGCGACGGCTGGGCCGTGACCTTCAAGGTCGAGTCCCACAACCACCCGTCGTTCGTCGAGCCCTACCAGGGCGCGGCCACCGGCGTCGGCGGCATCGTCCGCGACATCATCTCGATGGGCGCCCGCCCGGTCGCCGTGATGGACCCGCTGCGGTTCGGCGCCATCGACCACCCCGACACGGCCCGGCTGGTGCACGGCATCGTCGCCGGCATCGGCGGGTACGGCAACTCCCTCGGCCTGCCCAACATCGGCGGCGAGCTCGTGTTCGACCCGGTCTACCAGGGCAATCCGCTCGTCAACGCCCTGGCGGTCGGCGTGCTGCGGCACGAGGACATCCGGCTGGCCAACGCCTCGGGCAAGGGCAACAAGGTCGTCCTCTTCGGGGCCCGGACCGGCGGCGACGGCATCGGCGGCGCCTCCGTGCTCGCGTCGGAGTCCTTCGAGGGTTCCGGTAAACCGGCGAAGCGGCCCGCGGTGCAGGTCGGCGACCCGTTCGCCGAGAAGGTGCTGATCGAGTGCTGCCTGGAACTGTTCGCCGGTGGCGTCGTCGAGGGCATCCAGGACCTCGGGGCGGCCGGCATCTCCTGCGCGACCAGTGAGCTGGCGTCCAACGGCGACGGCGGCATGCACGTCGAGCTGACCGACGTGCTGCTGCGCGACCCGTCCTTGACGCCCGGCGAGATCCTGATGAGCGAGTCGCAGGAACGCATGATGGCGGTCGTCGCGCCCGAGAACGTCGCCGCGTTCGAGGCGATCATGGGCCGCTGGGCCGTCGAGTACTCCTGGCTCGGCGAGGTCACCGACACCGGCCGCCTCGTCATCGAGTGGGACGGCGAGGTGATCGTCGACGTCGACCCGCGCACCGTCGCCCACGAGGGCCCCGTCTACGACCGGCCGCAGGCCCGGCCGGACTGGCAGGACGCGACGCAGGCGGACCGGTTCACCGGCTCTGCCGCGGACACGGACCGGCCCGCCGGCGCGGCGCTGGGCGACGCCGTCGTCGCGCTGATGTCCTCCCCCAACCTGTGCTCCCCGGACTGGGTCACCGACCAGTACGACCGCTACGTGCAGGGCAACACCGCCCTGGCGATGCCCGACGACGCCGGCGTGGTCCGCGTCGACGAGGGCACCGGGCTCGGCGTCGCCATCGCGACCGACGCCAACGGCCGCTACGCCTACCTCGACCCGTACGAGGGCGCGCGGCTGGCCCTGGCCGAGTCCTACCGGAACGTCGCCACCACCGGCGCGCGACCGCTCGCCGTGACCGACTGCCTGAACTTCGGCTCGCCCGAGGACCCGGCCGTCATGTGGCAGTTCGTCCAGGCCGTCAGCGGGCTCTCCGACGCCTGCCGGGACCTCGGCGTGCCCGTGACCGGCGGCAACGTCTCCCTCTACAACCAGACCGGCGGCGTGCCGATCCACCCGACTCCCGTCGTCGGCGTGCTCGGCGTGTTCGACGACGTCGCCCGGCGCACCCCGTCCGGCTGGCGCGAGGACGGCCAGGCGATCTACCTGCTCGGCTCCACCCGCGACGAGCTCGACGGCTCCGCCTGGGCGGATCTGCAGGGGCACCTGGGCGGGCGGCCCCCGGTCGTGGACCTGGCCGCGGAGAAGACGCTCGGCGAGATCCTCATCAACGCCTCCCGCGACGGCATGGTCGACGCGGCGCACGACCTGTCCACCGGCGGCCTCGCGGCGGCCCTGGCCGAGGCGTGCCTCCGGTACGACGTCGGGGCCCGGGTGGGGCTGGACGAGGCGGCCGAGCGCGACGGCGTCGACGTGTTCACCCTCCTGTTCTCGGAGTCGCAGGGCCGGGCGCTCGTCGCCGTCCCGCGGTCCGAGGAGGTGCGGTTCACCGACATGTGCACCGCGCGCGGCTACCCGGCGATACGGATCGGCGTCGTCGACTCCGTCGGCACCGGCACGGAGGACGCCCCGGCCCCGTCGCTGGACGTGCAGGGCCACTTCACGGTGCCGTTGGCGCGGCTGCGGGAGGCCTGGTCGGCCACCCTGCCGGCGCACTTCGCCTGATCCGCAGACCGCGACCCGCGGAGCTCCACATCGCCCGCCGCATCTGCCGATCGTTCAGACCCGCGAGGCGCCCCTGCTCCACGGCGAAGCTGGTTCTCCGGCCGATGGCATCAGGAATGGGAAGCATGCCTCATGGTGCGCCGAACCTCGACCACGCTGCCGTCGTCGTCCACAGCCTGCCGTCGACTGGTCACCAGCTGACCGTCTGTGGCGCCGAACTCGAGCACAACCGACATCTATCGACCAGTCGGCTTGACCAGCCAGCGGGCCGTGCCGAAGGATCGACGGATGGATGCACGCGATGTCTACCGCACGATCTTCGACGCGATCGCCGAGTCGGTCGAGCGCACCGTCGACGGACTGAGCGCCGAACAGCTGAACCTCCGGCCGTTCGACGACGCCAATTCCGTCGCCTGGCTCGTCTGGCACCTGACCCGGGTGCAGGACGACCACCTGGCCGACGCGTTCGGTCACCGGCAGGTGTGGCCGCAGCGCTGGAGCGCCGAGTTCGCCCTCGGGCTGCCGGAGGGCGACACCGGCTACGGGCACTCCTCGGCGCAGGTGGCCCAGGTCCGGGTGACCAGCGCCGATCAGCTGCTCGGCTACCACGCCGACGTGCACCGGCAGACGCTCGTCGACCTCGAGAGCGTCACCGCGGAGTCGCTCGACGAGGTGGTCGACGAGCGGTGGGACCCGCCCGTCACCCGCGGGGTCCGCCTGGCCAGCGTCATCGGCGACTGCCACCAGCACCTCGGCCAGGCCGCCTACGTCCGCGGCCTGGCTCCCCACCTCTGACCCGCACGCCCCCGGGCCGAGCACGAGATTCCTCCTTCTGGCGCATCGGATGCACCACTTTCGTGGCTGCCGGTCGACGCCGGTCCGTTCCTAGGCTCGAAACCGAGCACGGCGCACCGGTCGTCTCACCCGCACCAGGCAACGCAGGAGGAACCATGACCAGCACCACCGCATCCCGGAAGACCACGCCGCAGAACCGGAAGGCCGCGGCCGTCGTCACCGGTCTCGCCGTCCTCGGCCTCGTCGTCGGCACGGCCGCCATCGGCGTCCTGGCCGCGGCGCTCGGCGGCAACGCCGTCCTGGCCGCCAAGGTCGTCGACGCGATCATCGCCGGCTCGACCGCGGCCACCATCGCCGCGATCCTGCTCTCCGGCGGCTTCGCCGGCATCGGCCTCTTCGCCGTCAAGTGGGCGCTGAAGACCGCCGGCCGCAAGGCGGCCATTGCCTGAGATGGCGCTCTCGATCGGAACGAACCCGGTGAGCGGAGCGCTGCGCGCCCCGTTCACCGGGTTCATCGCCGTCGTCGGAGCCGTCTGCCTCGCCCTGTGCACCGCCGGGTACCTCGCCGGCGCGGACCTGTCGTCGCTGGCCGGTGAGCCCGGGCGCACCGGGTACGCCGGGCCGATGGACGCCCTGACGGAGATCGCCCTCCGCAACGGCAGCGCGGCGCTGGGCCTGCTGGCCGGGATCGTCACGTTCGGCCTGTTCTCGGGCGTGCTGCTTGGGGTGATCTGCCTGTACTTCGGGGTGCTCGCCCGGATCGCCCTCGACCTGCGCGGCTCGTCCTGGTGGTGGGAGTACCTGCCGTTCGCCTCGGTCGAGCTGCTGGGATTCCTCGTGATCGCGAGCGGCGGCATGTACCCGGCCGTCCGCAGCATCGCCGCCGTCCTCCGTCGCCCGCCCCGCGGGGGCGTGCTCGCCACCATCCTGCGGACCTACCTGACGACGACGGGCCGCCTGCTCGTCCCCCTCGCCGTCGGCGTCGGCCTGCTGGTCCTCGCATCCGTGCTCGAGATCCTCTGGGGAGTGACCTACTCATGAGTGCATCCGCCCTGCCGTCGCTGCACGCCGTTCCCGCGGGCCGCGATTCCTCCCGCCTTCCGGCCCGCGGGCGCTTGGTGCGCGCCGTCGTCGCCCTGGTTCCGTGGCTCGCGACGCTCGCCTACGCGGCGGTGTCCCTGCCGCTGCTCGAACGGACGATCGCGACCGGCGGCACCGCCGCGGCCCGCGACCTGCCCGCGGTGGCCCTGACCGCGGCCACCGTCACCACGGTGCTGATCGTCTGGTTCGGCGTCGGCATCAGCCAGTTGATCGCGGTCCACCTCGACCGCGGTTTCCGGCGCGCCGCGACGGCGCACCGGCCCGGCGTCGTCGGTCACGGACCGGCCCTGCTCGCCGTCAGCGGCGCCCTCGTCGTCGCGATGGCGGGCAACCTGATCAGCGCGGGCGCCGGAACGCCGCTGCCCGCCAAGATCGGCGTCGGCCTCGCCCTCGCCGCCGCCTACCTGCTGCTCACCCGCCGCGGCGGGCGCGGCACCACCGCCTGGCGGATCCCGTCCGCCGCCCTCGTCCTCGCGGTCGGGCTGTTCGCCTGACCGCTCCACCGATCCCCGACCAGGAGGTCTCCCCCATGTCCACCACCGCACCCGCTCCGGCCCACCCCGCCCTGCGCGTCGGCGCCACGGCCCTGCTCACCGTGCAGGTGCTCGCCGCCGTGATCCACGGCGCCCTGGAGCTGACCGCCGGCGGACCGGGCTCGGGGGACGGGGCGCTGCCCGCCCTGCGCTGGATCGCGCTGGTCGGCGTCGCCCTCACCGTGGTGGCCGGCGGCATCGCCCTGGCCACCCGCCGGGTGTGGGGGCCGCTCGCCGTGACCGCGGGCATCGCCTCCCTCGTGGCCGGCGTGATCATCTCCCGCCTGCCCGACGGCGGTGCCGTCGGCATCGTGCTCGCCATCGCGGCCATCGGCTCGCTCTGCGTCGCCTTCGCCCGCCGGACCCCGTCCTCGTCGTGATCGATCCCGGCGGCCCGGCGTCGTGGTGTCGGGCGGTGCGCTTCGTGGCCACCGCCGACGCCCGGCTCTGGGCACGCCGCCACAGCCTGCCGATCGGCGGGGCGACGCTGCTCGTCGCCGCCGCCGTCGCGGCCGGGTGCGGGGCGGTCGTCGCGGTCGCGGTGGCCTCGCTGGGGGTGCCCTGGCTGCGCGGCACCACCGTCCTCGACGCCGTGCTCCCGGCGGACCTCGACCGGGGCGGCGCCCTGCTCGGGATCGCCGTGGCCGGCGTGCTCGGCCTCAGTGTGGGGCGCGTCCTCGGCGCGATGCTGCCGGGCCGGCGGCGGGAGGTCTGGCTGCCGGCCGACCGCCGCGTGCTCCGGCAACTCGGCGTGCCCGTCGGCGCCGTGGCGCTCGTCCGGGTCGGCATCGCCGCGGTCCCCGGACGACTGCCGGTCGTCGCGGCCGCGGCCGGCGTCCTCGGCGTCCTCGCGGGGCCGGCCGTCGCGGTCCTCGCCCTCGCCCTGATCCTCACCGCCGAGATCACCGCCCTGGCCGTGCTCCGGTCGTCCCCGCCGGCCGCGGCGAGGCGGGGCTGGGCGCCGCATCCGGGCGTCCTCGCCGTCGCCGCGATCGCCGGCGTCGCCCTGGGCGTCGCCGTGCGCCCGTGGCTGCGCACCCCGGAGGCGCTCGTCGCGACGCTGAACCAGCTCAGCAGCGCCATCGGCGCGGCACTCGCACCCCTGTTCGGCTCCGCCCTGGCGGCATGCGCCCTGCTCGCCGTCGCGCTCCTCGTCCGCGACCGCGGCGGGCGACGACGGCACCGGCTCGTGGTCGAGCACCAGCCCGCGGCTGCCCGGACGCCCCTGCGGCCCACCCGCACGATGCTGCTGGCCCAGTGCCTGGACCGGTCCGCGAACGGGGGCGCCGACGCCATCCGCGGCCTGTTCCGCGCCCTGATGGTGGCGGGTTGGGCCGGCCTGGGGCTCGCGATCGGGCTGAACGGCGCCGTCGCCTCCGTGGTCGACCACCAGGTCGTGGTGAGCCTGATCGTCCTGCTCGTCGTCACGGTCACCATCACCATCGCCGCGATCGTCGGCGCCCGCCGGCACCTGCCCACGATGCAGTGGCTGGTCCGCAGCGGCGCCGCCCAGGGCGACGTCGTCCGGATCTTCCACGGCGGCTACGCCCTCGTCGTCGTGGCCGTCACCGCGCCGGCGACCCTGGCGGCCGCCGTGCTGGCCGCGTCCGGCGAACTGGCGGTCGTCGCCGTCGCCGCCCCCGTCCTCGGCGTCGCCGCCGCCCAGCTGTGCGGCCTCGCCGACCCCGCCCCGGTCCGGGAGCCTGACGGCACGGTGCAGCCGGGTCTGCTGGGCGTCCTGGGCGGCCCCCTGCTGACCATGGCGGGCTGCGCGCCCGCGCTGGCCCGCGGCGTCGTGCCAGCGACCGCCGTCCTGCTCGTCACCGGCGTCGTGGCCCTGGCCGCCGTCCTGTATCTGAGGAGAGTTCTGACATGGACACCGTCATCACCGTGGACCGGCTCACGGCCGGCTACACCCAGCATCCCGTCCTGACCGACGTCGGGTTCACCACCGGGCCCGGCATCACGACGCTGACCGCCCCCAACGGCCGCGGCAAGTCCCTGCTGCTCTCCGTGATCGCCGGGGTGATCGCCCCCCTGGCCGGCTCGGCCACCGTGCTGGGTCGCCCGGCCGAGGACCCCCGGCTGCACCGTGAGCGCACCTGGACCCCCGCGGAGCCGCCCCTGTTCCCCGAGCTGACGGTGCGCGAACACGTGGACCTGCTGGCCGGGTTGGCCGGCCGGCCCACGGCGCCGTGGGTCGAGGCCGCCGAGCGGTACGGCCTGCACCCGTGGTGGGACTACCCGGTCGGCGATCTGTCGACCGGGAACCGGCAGAAGGCCAACCTCGTGCTCACCTCGTCCGCGCCCGCCGTCGTCCGGCTGCTGGACGAGCCGTTCAACGGCCTCGACACGGCGGCCCGGGCCGTCCTCGCGGGGCAGGTGCAGGCGTGGGCCGACGCCGGCGCGTGCGTGCTGCTCACCCACCACGGTGCGGACCTGCCGTGGCCGCAGGCCCGCCGGGTCGATCTGCTCGAGACCGGCACCGCGGCCGGCACCGCTGCCGGCACCGCTGCCGAGGCGCCCGCCGGGCCGGCCTGACGGACCGGCCCGGCGCCGCGCGTCAGGTGACGCTGACGACGTGGGTGGCGTGGTCGTACGTGAACGTCACCGACCGCGGCGCCGCCACGTGCAGGGCGATGTTGCCGCCGTTCGGAGCCCCGCCCTCCCCGTAGTTCTCGTCCCACTTCTTGTTCAGCGCCGCCTTGTACTCGTAGTCCCCGGCGGGCAGGGTGACGGTCAGCTTCCACAGCCCGGTGGCCGGGTCCTTCGTCATCTGCGCTTGGTCGCAGGTGGGATCCCAGTCCCCCGCGCAGCCCATCTCGGAGTTCAGCGATCCCGCGACGGCGACGTTCGTCGGCTCCGGGGTCGGCACCGGGCCCGGCGGCGTCGGCGTCACCGGCGTGGGCACCGTCCCGGTCGCCGGGGCGCTGGCCGACACGTGCCTGGCGTTGTCCAGGACGAGGGACCGGTACTCGACGGTGGTGCCCGGCGTCAGGGCGCTCGTGTCGTGGAACACCTGGTAGGGCGCGGTGTCGTCCGTGCCGATGTTCTGCCACGCCCCGCCGGGGGTGCGCGCCTGGAACGTCACCTCGTAGAAGGATGAGCCGGCGACGTCCGACCGCACGTTCACCCGGGTGTGGTCCGCGCCGGCCGTCTCGACGGCGCTGATCCGCGACGTCGGGGCGGCGTGCGAGGGCCGGATCCGCCCGTTGGACGCGTACACGGTGGCCGAGAGGGCGGACGCGCTCAGCCGCACGGTCCCGGCCCGGTCGCTGAGCGCGTGCTTCGCCCCGGTCCCGTAGACGCGGGTGAACATGCCGCGCGGGACGAACGTGGTGATCGGCGCCGTCCTGGCCGTGGTGCTGTTGTTGAGGACGACGACGTACTCGCGCTGGGTCGCCCGGTCGATCCGGGAGAAGGCGTAGATGCCCGGGCCCGAGTCCGCGTACCGGTTCTGGTGGGCACCGTTGCGCAGCGCCGGGTACCGCTTCGTCAGCGCCGACAGTTCCGCGATGCTGCGGTACAGCGGCCGGGACGTCACGAAGTTGTCGGTCGCGTGGGTGGCCGTGGTGCCGATCAGGTCGTCGTCCAGGTAGTCGGAGACCTTCGAGGCGAACATGGTCTGCCGGGCGAACTGGTCGCCGCCCGATCCGGTGAAGCCCTGCTCGTCGCCGTAGTAGATCACCGGGTTGCCGCGCGAGAAGTACATCAGCTCGTGCGCCAGCCGGTCCTTCGCCAGCCAGACGCCGTCACCGGCGTTCGGGTTGTCCGCCTGCAGGAAGGACCCGATCCGGCCCATGTCGTGGTTCCCGAGGAACGTGGGCAGCTGGTAGACGTTCGAGTCGGCGTCCGTGTACCAGTCGTCGCCCGCGAAGAACGCCTGCAGGTCGGCCGCGGACGTGCCCTTCGACGCGAAGTTGCGGGCCGCGTCCTGGAACGGGAAGTCGAGCACCGACTGCATCCGGTTCGTCGTCGTGTACCGGCTGGTGAAGTCCCGCGTGGTGTCGTACACCTCCCCGAACATGAAGAACTGGCTCTTGCCCACGTCGTGCGCGAACTGCAGCACCTGCGGCCCGAACTTCTGCCAGAACTCGTCGTTGACGTGCTTCATCGTGTCGATGCGGAAGCCGTCGATGCCGAAGTCCTTGATCCAGGTCTCGTAGATGTCGATCATGCCGTCGACCACCTGCGGCTTCTCGGTGAACAGGTCGTCCAGGCCGGCGAAGTCGCCGTACGTGGAGTTCTCGCCCTGATAGGTCGTGTTGCCGCGGTTGTGGTAGTTCGTGACGTCGTTGAGCCAGGCCGGGACCTTGAGCGTCTTCTCGGCCGGGTCGAGCACCGGGGTGTACGGGAAGGAGACCGCCGGATCCAGCGGCGGGAAGGTGGAGGTGCCGGCGTAGTCCCGGTCGTCGAACGGGGTGCCGTCGGCGGCCTTGTAGGGGAACAGCGCCTTGGTGATGTAGTTCGTCCGGTCGCCCTGGGTGTAGCCGATGACGTCGGCGGTGTGGTTGGTGATGATGTCGAAGTACACCTTCATGCCGCGCCGGTGCGCGGCGGCGATGAGGGTCTTCAGCTCGTCATTGGTGCCCAAGTGCGGGTCGATCTTCGTGAAGTCGGTGATCCAGTACCCGTGGTACCCCGCCGACGGACCGTCCTCCTGCTGGACCGCCTTGTTGGTGAAGCTGGGGGTCAGCCAGATCGCCGTCGTGCCCAGCCCCTTGATGTAGTCGACCTTGGAGGTCAGGCCCTTCAGGTCGCCGCCGTTGTAGTAGCCGCGATTCGTCGGGTCGAAGCCGGAGACGTCCGGGTCCGCGCCCAGGTTGCCCGTGTCGTTGGCGGTCGAGCCGTTGGCGAACCGGTCCGCCATCACGAAGTAGAAGTTCTCGTTGGTCACGGGCGCCCGCAGGGAGTGGCCCGCGACGGCGGCGGACGACGGCGGCGAGGGGTGCGGGCGCGGCCGGGCCTGCGCGGGACCACCCGCCCCCAGCAGTGTCGTCGTCAGGGCCGCCGTCAGCACGGCGGCCAGGGCAGCGCGAGAGAAGCGTCGAGGGCGCACGGTGTACCTCCGCAGGAGAAAGGCCCGGGTGATGATGCCTCAGCGTGACCTGTCTCACATCGGGGTGTCAACCGCGGCGCGAGGGTGAGGAGCGCGTCGATACACTGCGACAGTGGATCTGTCCATCGTCAACCTCAGTGCACTGCCGCTGGGGTGGGCGATCGCGGTGGCCGCGACCGAGTTCGTGATCCGGCTCGTGGTGCTGGGCATCGTCCCGCACAAGCGGCGCCCCTCCGTGGCGCTGGGCTGGCTGCTGGCGATCTACCTGATCCCCTTCGTCGGGTTGATCCTGTTCCTGCTGCTGGGCAGCCACAGGCTGCCCCGGGCCCGGCGGGAGAAGCAGGTGGAGATGAACCGGCTGATCCGGGAGAACTCCCCGCCCGACGCCGTGATCGGCGACGACCGGCCGTTGCCGATCTGGGTGCGCTCGACCGCGGTGATGAACGACCGGCTGGGGGCGCTGCCCATGACCGCCGGCAACGACCTGACCCTGCTGGACGGCTACGACACCGCCTACACGGCGATGGTGGAGGCGGTCCGCGCGGCCCGGCGCTACGTGCACGTCGAGTTCTACATCGCCGCGGAGGACCCGGCGACGGCGCCGCTGCTGGACGCCCTCGACGACGCCGTCGCCCGCGGGGTCACCGTCCGGTTCCTGCTCGACCACCTCGGCTCGGCCGGGTACCCGGGCTACCCGGAGCTGGTGCGGCGGCTCGACGCGTCGGGGGTGCAGTGGGCCCGCATGCTGCCCTTCCGGCCGTGGAAGCTGGAGTACACGCGGCCGGACCTGCGCAACCACCGCAAGATCGTCGTCATCGACGGCGACGTCGCGTTCACGGGGTCGCAGAACTGCATCGACCGGTCCTACAACAAGCGGCGCAACCGGCGCCGGGGCCTGCGGTGGGAGGACCTGTGGGTGCACGCCACGGGGCCCGTCGTGGACGCGCTGAACGCCCTCTTCGTCACCGACTGGTATTCCGAGACGGACGAGCTGCTCGTGCACGAGGCGCAGGACGAGCTGCCGGCAGAGGCGTCCGGCGGCCTGATGTGCCAGGTTGTCCCGTCCGGACCCGGCTTCGAGAACGAGAACAACCTGCGGATGATCAACACGGTGCTCTACCACGCCCAGGAGCGGGTGGACATCGTCAGCCCCTACTTCGTCCCGGACGAGTCGTCCCTGTCCGCCGTCACCAGCGCGGCCCAGCGCGGCGTGCGGATCAACCTCTACGTCAGCGAGATCAGCGACCAGTTCTTCGTCTACCACGCGCAGCGCTCCTACTACGAGGAGCTGATGGAGGCCGGCGTGACCATCTACCTGTACCGCTCGCCGACCATCCTGCACACCAAGGCGATCCTGATCGACCAGGAGGTCGCCGTCGTCGGGTCCTCCAACATGGACATGCGCTCGTTCGCCCTCAACCTCGAGGTGTCCACCCTCGTGCACGGCGGCGCCTTCGTCACCGACCTCGACCGCGTCGTGGCCCGCTACCGGGCGAACAGCGCCGTGCTCGAACTCGATCAGTGGCGCCAGCGTCCCCTCGGCGTGAAGTTCCTCGACAACGTCTGCCGCCTCACCAGCGCCCTGATGTGACGGGCCCTCGCCGGGCCGCCACCGCGCGCGCGATGCCGTCGACCGACGACTCGTCCTGCAGGCTCGTGGTGTCCCCGAGCGTCGTGCCCTCCCACAGCTGGGTGAGGAGGCGCCGCATGATCTTCCCGGACCGGGTCTTGGGCAGGTCCGGCACCGGGACGAGCACCTTCGGCTTGGCGATCGGGCCGATCACCGCGCCGACGTGGGCGCGCAGCTCGTCCGCGGACACCGTGGATCCCGGGCGCAGCACCACGAAGGCGGCGACGGCGTGGCCCGTGAGCGGGTCGCCGACCGGCGCGCAGCCGGCCTCGATCACGTCCGGGTGGGTCACGAGCGCCGACTCGATCTCGATCGTCGAGAGCCGGTGCCCGGAGATGTTGATGACGTCGTCCACCCGGCCGAGGATCCAGATGTCACCGTCCTCGTCGTACCGGCCGCCGTCGCCGGCGAAGAACCAGCCCTGCTCGGCGTACTGGCGCCAGTAGGAGTCGGCGTAGCGCTGCGGGTCCTTCCACACGGTGCGCGCGATCGAGGGGCCGATGGCGTCGACGACGACGAAGCCCTGCGCGCCGGGCGCGGTCCGGTTCCCCTCCTCGTCGACGACGGACGCGTTCACGCCGGGCAGAGCCCGCGTCGCGCAGCCCGGCTTCGGGCCGCCCGGCTCGCCGTCCTCGCGGTCGAACGCGGCGTCGTGCGGGCGGGGCGAGAGGATGGTGGACCCGGTCTCGGACTGCCACCACGTGTCGATCACGGATGCCGCGCCGCCGCCGATATGCTGCCGGAACCAGCGCCACGCCTCGGGGTTGGTCGCCTCCCCGACGGTGCCGATCAGGCGGATCGAGTCGAGGTTGTAGGTGGCCGGGATGCCGTCCGGGAACGCGCCCATCAGGGAGCGGACCAGGGTCGGCGCCGTGTAGTAGGTGGTGACGCCGTAGCGTTCGATGATCTCCGGGTGCCGGCCGAAGTGCGGGGTGTTCGGCGTGCCCTCGTAGATCACCTCGGTGACGCCGTTGACGAGCGGGCCGTAGATCTCGTAGGTGTGGGCGGTGACCCACGCCAGGTCCGCGGTGCACCAGTGCACGGTGGCGTCCCGGCGGGCCGGGTCCACGGCGGTGGAGAGCTCGTCGACCTTCCTCTCCCCGGCTGCGCCGGCCGCCTCGGGCAGCAGGTCGAACAGCAGCGCGTGCGTGTACGCGGTCTGCACCAGGTAGCCGCCCATCGTGTGCACGAGCCCCTTGGGCCGGCCGGTGGTGCCGGACGTGTACATGAGGAACAGGGGCGACTCGGCGTCGAACGCGACCGGGGTGTGCGTGTCCGGGACGGTGGCGAGCAGCTCGTGCCACCACACGTCCCGGCCCTCGGTCCAGGGCACCGCGCTCTCGGCGGTGGACCTGGCGCCACGGGCGCCGACCGGGACGACGCCGGGGCGCGCGCTCGCGGCGCCGGGCTTGGCGGTGCGGCGCACGACGACGACGTGCTCGATGCTGTTGGTGCCGCTGACGGCCTGGTCCGCGTTCTGCTTCACCGGCACGGCCGCGCCACGGCGGTACTGCCCGTCGGAGGTGACGAGGACCTTCGCGCCGGTGTCCTCGACCCGGAAGCGCAGCGCCTCGGCGGAGAAGCCGCCGAACACGAGGGAGTGGACGGCACCGATCCGGGCGCAGGCGAGGGTGATGATGACGGTCTCGGGGATGACGGGCAGGTAGACGACCACCCGGTCCCCCGCCACGACGCCGAGCGTCTCCAGCGCGTTGGCGGCGCGGCTGACCTCCCGCTGCAGGTCCGCGTACGTGTAGGTGTGCCGGTCGCCGGGTTCGCCCTCGAAGTGCAGGGCCACGTGGCCGCCGCGGCCGGCCTCGACGTGCCGGTCCACGCAGTTGTACGCCACGTTCAGCGTCCCGCCGGCGAACCACTCGATCACCGGCGGTGCGAACACGGGCTCGCCGTCATCGGTGACCTGCCCGGGAAGCGCCACGGCCGGCTCGAACCGGTGCGCGGTGTGCCAGGGCTGCGCCCAGTCGAGGCGCTGCGCCTGCCGCTCCCAGAATGCGACCCGCGCGTCGTCGCCGGCGTGCGCCGGATTGACGACGTCCCCGCGCCGCTCGTCCGCGACGGTCAGGGCGTTCACCTGCGCGTCGTCCATCTCGATCGCTCCCTGCGTCATGCCCATCTCCGTTCCGCGGCGCGCTGCGCCAGGCCCAGCAGCGCGTCGGTGACCTTCCCGATGACGGCGAGCAGCACGATCGCGAGCAGCAGCCGGTCCGTCCGTCCATTGTTCTGCGAATCGATGAGCAGGAAGCCCAGGCCCATCGAGGAGGCGAGCAACTCGGCCGCGACGAGGAACAGCCAGGCCTGGGCCAGCGCCAGCCGCAGACCGGAGACGACGGCGGGCAGGATGGCCGGCAGCTGGACCGCGCCCAGCAGCCGCACGCCCCGGTAGCCGAAGGCCCGGCCGGCCTCGACCAGGTGCGGGTCGACGTGCCGCAGCGCCGTCGCGACCGTCGTGTAGACGGGGAAGAACGCGCCGATGGCGATGAGCAGGACCTTGGAGTTCTCCCCGATGCCGATCCACAGCAGCAGCAGCGGCACCCAGGCCAGCGAGGGGACCGCCCGGAAGGCGCCGATCGTCGGGGCGAACAGCAGCGAGGAGACGCGGGAAAGCCCGATCAGCGCGCCGGCGGCCAGGCCGGCCGCGGCGCCGAGGACGAAGCCGAGCAGCACCCGCTGCGTGGAGATCCCGATGTGGGTGCCGAGCTGGCCGCGCCGGAGCAGGTCGGCCCCGGCGGCGAGGACGTCGCCGGGCGGGGGCAGCTGCACGGGTGTGAACACGCCGAGCGCCGTGACCGCCTGCCACAGGGCGAGCAGGAGCAGGGGGACGACGAGGCCGGCGGCCCAGCGGATGCCGCGCGGCAGGACCCGGCGACGTCCCGGCACCACGGGCGACAGGTGGCGTGGCGGTGCCGGGACCGCCGTGGGGGCGTCGACCCGGGCGCCGGGGGCAGGGGTGCTCACTTGGTGGTCACCGCCGACGGGTCGGCCGCCTCGACGAGGTCGTCGTCGAGCAGGGCGTTCAGCGCGGAGTCGACGGTGGCGGCGTCCTTGACGTCCCCGGAGTCGACGATGATCGTGCCGACCTTCTCCAGCACGGCGCGCTGCTTCGCGCCCGGGGCCGGGTCCACGCCGAGGTTCGTGCGGGCGATGACCTTCGTGGCGACGGCCTGGTCGATGCCGGCGGTCTCGGCGAGGATGCCGGCGGTCTCCGCCGGGTGCGCCTTGGCCCACGCCCTGGCCGCCTCGTACGTGTTCACGACGGTCTGGGCGATCTCGGGCTGGTTCTTGAGGAAGTCCTCGCGGGCGTTGAGGAACCCGTAGGTGTTGAACGCGACGTTGCGGGAGAAGAGTTTGTCGCCGTCCTTCTCGGCGGCGGCCATGATCGGGTCGAGCCCGGCCCACGCCTGGACGGAGCCGTTGTCGAGCGCGGTGCGGCCGTCGGCGTGCTGCAGGTTCTGCACGGTGACGTCGGAGGCCTTCAGGCCGTTCGCGGCGAGGGACTGCAGCAGGAAGAAGTAGGGGTCGGTGCCCTTCGTCGCGGCCACGGACTTGCCCTTCAGGTCGGCCACCGAGGTGATGCCGGAGTCCCTCGTCGTCACCAGTGCGGACCACTCGGGCTGGGAGTAGATGTCGACGGTGCGGATCGGGGAGCCGTTGGCGCGGGCCAGCAGGGCGGCCGAGCCGGCGGTGGAGCCGACGTCGATGGCGCCCGAGCGCAGGGCCTCGTTGGCCTTGTTCGAGCCGGCCGACTGCACCCAGGTCACGCTCACGCCCTGCTTCTTCAGCGCGTCCTCGAGCCAGCCCTTCTGCTTGATCACCAGGGAGAGCGGGTTGTAGGTGGCGAAGTCGATGGTCAGGGTCTTCGCGCTGCCCCCGGCGCCACCCGCGGCCGCGGCGGTCGAGGTGCCGGAGCCCTCACCCGCGCAGCCGGTGAGGGTGAGGGTGAGGGTCGCGGCGGTGACGACGGCGACGGCGGTGAGGGCGGAGCGGACGAGACGAACGGGACGAACGGCACGGCGGGTCATGGTGATCCTGTCGATGGCAGTGGACGGTGAGCGCAGAACGGGCAGAACGGGGTGGAGCGGACGACGGCCGGCACGGACGAGCTACGGCGGACGGCGGCGTCCGGTGCGGGACCGGTCAGTGGGTGTCGACGCCGAGGGCGGTGAACAGATCGGCCCGCATGCGGGCCAGGTCGGCCGAGCCGCGGTCGCGCGGCCGGTCGCCGGGCACCACGTGCACGGACCGGACGCCCGCCGGTGCGGCGGAGGATCCGGTGTCGCCGTCGGCGGGGCCGAGCAGCACGATCCGGTCGGCGAGCTGGAGGGCCTCGTCGACGTCGTGCGTGACGAGCAGGATGGTGGCCGGGGAGGCGGCGTGCACCGAGAGCAGCAGGTCCTGCATCTTCAACCGGGTCAGGGCGTCGAGCGCGCCGAACGGCTCGTCGAGCAACAGCACGTGCGGGTCGCGGGCCAGCGCCCGGGCCAGGGACGCGCGCTGCGCCATGCCGCCGGAGACGGCACGGGGCCGGTGACCGGCGAACTCGGAGAGGCCGACCAGCGCGAGCAGCTCGTCGATGCGGGCGTCCTCGGCGGCCGTGCGCCGGCGGTGCGTGCGGGGCAGGCCGAGGGCGACGTTCTCGCGCAGGGTGCGCCACGGTAGCAGCCGCGGCTCCTGGAACGCGACGGCGCAGCGCGGGTCGAAGGGCCGGACGGCGACGTCGCCGATGGCGACGGAGCCGGTGGTCGGGGCGTCCAGGCCCGCGGCGAGGCGCAGCAGGGTGGACTTGCCGCAGCCGCTGGGCCCGAGCACGGCGATCACCTCGCCCGGCTCGACGTGGAGGTCGACGTCGACGAGGACGTCGTGGGGACCGAAGCGGCGACCGACGCCGCGCAGGGTGATGCCGGCGTCGGCGCCGCTCCAGAAGTCCGGGGCGTCCGCCGGGTCGGCGACGCCGGAGGCAGCGCTGCGCGCGGGAGAGAACAGGGACACGTCAGATCAACTCCATCGATCCTGGCGGTAGCACCCTTCCGACGGATCGGTGGGTTGCTGCGGCGTCGCTGAGCCAGATCTCTCGGCCGCTCGGGATGGTATGCGGCCACTGTAGCGGCACGACGGGAGGCGGGGGCAACTCGCCCGCGGCCGCCCCCGCCACGAACCGTCACACGCCCGCCGCCCGAACGCCAGGCAGAAAGGTGGGGGCGGAGAATGGGCTCATGAGCCACCGGAACGATCCCGAGACGATCCGCCGCCTGCTCACGACGCCGGGCCGGTGGGCGGTCGTCGGCTTGAGCGACAACCCCCGCCGGGTCGCCCCCCGGATCGCCGCGATGCTGCGGGACCGGCTCGGCATGGCGATCGTGCCGGTCAACCCGCGCGGCGAGCCGGCCCTCGGAGAACCGGGGTACCGCACGCTCGCCGACGCCGCACGGGCCGAGGGCCGCCTCGACGTCGTGGACTGCTTCGTCAACTCGACGAGGGTCGGCGCCGTCGTGGACCAGGCGATCGCCGTGGGAGCCGGCGCCGTGTGGCTGCAGCTCGGCGTGATCGACGAGGCGGCCGCGGCCCGCGCGGCCGCGGCCGGGCTCGACGTCGTGATGGACACCTGCCCCGCGATCGAGGCGCCGCGCTTCGGGTTGTGACGTGGCGCCGCCGGCACCCATGACGCCGCATGGCGGACCCGGGTTGATCCACGCGGGCCGGGCATCGCACAATGGCAGCGCCATCCCGAGCGGCCGAGAGATCTGGATCGATGACGCCGCAGCAACCGTGGTCGAAGAACCGCTGACCACACGGTGCTACCGCCAGAAGCGATGGAAGAGAGCGCACAGCAATCTTGAGCATCGAGCAGGCCGTTCCCTGCCCGGATGCGCACATTGCCGGGAACCGCAGCGGTCCGTCCAGCAGAAGGAAAGCGTCCCGATGAGCAGCATCGACCCGCGAGTCAATCTCGCCGAGCCCCTGAAGTTCGCCTACTGGGTGCCCAACGTCTCCGGCGGCCTCGTCGTCTCCACGATCGAGCAGCGCACCAGCTGGGACTTCGACTACAACAAGAAGCTGGCCCGGATCGCCGAGGACGCCGGCTTCGAGTACGCCCTGTCCCAGACCCGGTACGCCGCCAGCTACGGCGCCGACAAGCAGCACGAGGCGACGTCGTTCTCCCTCGCCCTGCTCGCCGCGACGGAGAAGCTGAAGGTGATCGCCGCCGTCCACCCGGGCATGTGGCACCCCGGCGTGCTGGCGAAGTACATCATCACGGCCGACCACATCTCGAACGGCCGGGCCGCCGTGAACATCGTCTCCGGCTGGCTGCGCGCCGAGTTCGACGGTTTCGGGCTGCCCTGGCTCGAGCACGACGAGCGGTACGCCCGCACCGAGGAGTTCATCTCGGTCCTGCGCGGCCTGTGGACCGAGCAGGACTTCTCGTTCCACGGGAAGTACTACGACATCTCCGACTTCACCCTCTCCCCCGCCCCGGTGGACGTGCCCGGCCGCGCCCACCCGGACATCTTCTTCGGCGGCAACTCCACCGCCGCCCGGATCGCCGCCGGCCACGTCGCCGACTGGTACTTCTCCAACGGCAAGGACTTCGACGGGTTCGAGGAGCAGTTCAACGACGTGCACGCCTCGGCCGCCGCGATCGGCCGGACGGCCCCGCGGTTCGGGCTCAACGGCTTCGTCATCGCCCGGGACTCCGAGAAGGAGGCCCGGGACACGCTGCGGGAGATCGTCCAGAAGGCACACCGGCCCGCGGTCGAGGGCTTCCGCGACGCCGTCCAGGAGGCCGGCTCCTCGACGAAGGACGGCAAGGGCATGTGGGCCGATTCCTCGTTCGAGGACCTGGTCCAGTACAACGACGGGTTCCGCACCCAGCTGATCGGCACGCCGGAGCAGATCGCCGAGCGGATCGTGGCCTACAAGCAGCGGGGCGTGAACCTGCTTCTCACCTGCTACCTGCACTTCCAGGAGGAGGTCGCCGGGTTCGGCCGGGACATCCTGCCGATCGTGCGGGAGCTGGAGGCCGACCTGGCCCGCAAGCACGGCGTCGAGCTCGGCGATCCCGAGCTGGCCGCCACGACAGGAGCACGCTGACCCATGGCGGACCACCGCTTCGGCTTCCGCACCCGCGCGCTGCACGCCGGGGGCACGCCCGACGCCGAGCACGGCGCCCGGGCCGTGCCGATCTACCAGTCGACGTCGTTCGTGTTCCAGGACACCGCCGACGCCGCCAACCTGTTCGCCCTGCAGAAGTACGGCACCATCTACTCACGGATCGGCAACCCCACGGTCGCCGCCTTCGAGGAGCGGATCGCGTCCCTGGAGGGCGGCATCGGCGCCGTCGCCACCTCCTCGGGCATGGCCGCCGAGTTCATCGTCTTCGCGGCGCTGACCGGGGCCGGCGACCACCTCGTCGCCTCCTCGCAGCTGTACGGCGGCACCGTCACCCAGCTGGACGTGACGCTGCGCCGGTTCGGGGTGGAGACGACGTTCGTTCCCGGCACCGACCCGGCCGACTTCGCCGCGGCGATCCGCCCGGAGACGAAGGCCGTCTACACGGAGATCGTCGCCAATCCCTCCGGCGAGGTGGCCGACCTGGCCGGGCTCGCCGCGGTGGCGCACGAGGCCGGGGTGCCGCTGGTGGTCGACGCGACCCTCTCGACGCCGTACCTGATCCGGCCGATCGAGCACGGCGCGGACATCGTCATCCACTCGGCCACGAAGTTCCTCGGCGGCCACGGCACCACGCTCGGCGGCGTCGTCGTCGAGAGCGGCCGGTTCGACTGGGGCAACGGGAGGTTCCCGACCATGACCGAACCGGTGCCCTCGTACGGCAACGTGTCCTGGTGGGGCAACTTCGGCGAGTACGGGTTCCTGACCAAGCTGCGCTCCGAGCAGCTGCGCGACATCGGCCCGTCCCTGTCCGCCCAGTCGGCGTTCCAGCTGCTGCAGGGCGTCGAGACGCTGCCGCAGCGGATGGACGCGCACCTGGCCAACGCCCGGGCCGTCGCCGAGTGGCTCGATGCCGACGAGCGGGTCTCCTACGTCAACTGGGCGGGACTGCCCTCCCATCCGCACCACGAGCGGGCGGAGCGCTACCTGCCGCTCGGCCCGGGCTCGGTGTTCAGCTTCGGCGTGCGCGGCGGCCGCGCGGCCGGCGAGCGCTTCATCGAGGCGCTGCAGCTGGCCAGCCACCTGGCCAACGTCGGCGACTCCCGCACGCTCGTCCTGCACCCGGGGTCGACCACCCACCGCCAGCTGACCGCGGAGCAGCTCGCCGCGGGCGGCGTGAACGAGGACCTCATCCGCATCTCGGTGGGCCTGGAGGACGTCGAGGACATCCTGTGGGACCTCGACCAGGCGCTCACCGCCGCCCAGGAGGCCGCCGCCGAGACCGGGGAACTGGCGGACAACGACGACACGTTCGTCACGCCCGAGACCGGAGCCGCCGACGGCGGGGCGTCCTGCGAGATCGGAGCCCGCGCATGAGCACCACGTCCACCGACCAGCAGAGCCGCACCTGGGTCGGGCCCACCGCCCCCGAGCGGCTGGCCATCCTCCGTGAGGCCAAGACGATCGCCATCGTCGGGGCGTCGGACAAGCCGTCCCGGGCGTCCTACTTCGTCGCCACCTACCTGCTCTCCTCCTCGCCGTACCGGGTGTACTTCGTCAACCCGGTCGCCAAGGAGATCCTCGGGCAGCCGGTGTACGCCTCGCTGGCGGACCTGCCGGAGAAGCCGGACATCGTCGACGTGTTCCGCAAGCACGACGACCTGCCCGGGGTGCTGTCCGAGGCGATCGATGCCGGGGCCGGCACGATCTGGCTGCAGCTGGGCTCGTGGCACGAGGGCGTGGCCGCCGACGCGGAGGCCGCCGGGCTGAACGTCGTGATGGACCGGTGCGTGAAGATCGAGCACGCGCGATTCCACGGCGGGCTGCACCTGGCCGGATTCGACACCGGCGTCATCTCCTCGAAGCGTCAGGTGCGCGCCTGACCGGTGCCGCTCCGGCGGCGTCCATCGACCGGGGCCGGCCGGCCCTCAGAGGTCGTCGCGGGCGGCCAGGACCGTGTAGTCCCAGGTCCGGACGCCCGCGGCGTCGGCGTCCGTGCTCTCGTGGTGCAGGGACCGGGCTCGGTCCAGCACCGCGCCGACCTCGGCGAACACCGCCCGCGCCTCGTCCGGGGTGAGCCGCAGCGAGCCGATGCTGACCTCGCCCCGGAACTCCCGGTCGCGGCCGGCGGCGCGTCGCCTCGCCCAGCCGAGCAGCCGGGTCAGCATGTCCTGCTGATCCCTCGTCACCTGGTCCAGGTAGGCGGCCAGCGGCGCCTCGTCGTCCGGGCCGAGCGGCGACTCGCGGTCCCCCGCCTTCCAGGACTGGTTCACCGCCTTCCACACCCGGGCCCGGCGGTCGCGGGCGAATTCCGGCGCCTCCTGCACGAAGCCGGCCCGCGCCAGCGTGCGCAGGTGAAAGCTCACCGCGTTCGCGGGGACGTCCAGCTGCCGGGCGAGGTCGGTGGCGCGGGCATGGTCGACGGCGCCCAGGATCGAGACGATGCGGCGGCGTACGGTCGGGGCACCCGCTCCCCCGCGCAGCCGGCGACGCCGGTCCGCGCACCCGGCCTGTGGCGCAGAGCGGACTACCGGTGGTGGCTGACCACCGACACGTCGACGGCGTTCGGCCGGGCGCTGCTCGGGCTCGCCGTCCCCCTGCTCGCCCTCTACGTCACGGGCAGCCCGGGCCAGGCCGGCGTCGTCGGGGCGGTCGGCGCCACCGGCCGCGTGCTGGCGACCATCCCGGGCGGCGTGCTGACCGACCGACACGACCGGCGCCGGCTGATCCTGCTCGGCGCCACCCTGGGCACCCTGCTCGCCGTCGCGCTCGCCGCCGTCCAGCTCGCCGGGGTCCTCGACTTCTGGCTCCTCGTCGCCCTGAACCTGCTGATGAACGTGCGCAGCGGCCTGTTCGACGCGGTGCCGAACGCCGCCCTGCCCGCGGTGGTCGAGTCCGAGCGGCGGGGCTCGGCCGTCGCCGCCAACCAGGGTCGCGACGCCGTCGTCTCCCTGGCGGGCGGGCCCGTCGGCGGCGTCCTGATGGGCATCGGCCACGTCGTGCCGTTCCTGGGGACCGCGGTGCTGCACGTGCTCAGCGCCGTGGCCGCCCTGCGCATCCGGGCGGACCTGCGCCCGGCCCCCGAGGACGGTGGGGGCCCCGGAGCCGGCGCGCCGACGGAGGCGACCGGGCTGCTCCGCGAGGCGTGGGCCGGCTTCGCGTGGCTGGCGCACCGCCCCGAGCTGCGGGGCCTGATGGCCGTCTCGACCATCCTCAACCTCGGCATCAACGCGGCGATCACCGCGGTGGTGTTCGGCCTGCAGCAGCGCGGCGAGGCGCCGTCGGCCATCGGCCTGGTCTCGGCGTCGGTCGGGCTCGGGCTGCTGGCCGGGTCGCTGGTCGCCACGGTGCTGGTGCAGCGGGTGCCCACGGGGCTGCTCAGCGGCGTCGGCCTGCTGACGATGGCGGGGGCGACGGCGTTCCTGCCGGTCGCCGGCTCCCTGCCCGCGGTGTGCGCCGTCCTCGCGGTGAGCATGGCCGCGGCCCCCGTGATCAACGCCGGACTGCTCGGGTATTTACTGGTCGCCGTGCCGTCCCGGTTGCTCGGCCGGGCCAGCAGTGCGCTCGACGTGCTGGCGCTGGGTGCCGTCCCGCTGGCCCCACTGCTCGCCGGGTTCAGCTACACCGCGTGGGGCTGGTCCGGCGTCCTGGGCGCGTGCGCGGGCCTGTGCGGGGTCGCCGCCGTCCTCGCGATCACCCATCGCGGCCTGCGGAGCCTGCCGGTCGCGGCGCGGTGGCCGGACCACGCCGCCCGGTCGGATCGGCGCTGACGGGTCGGCCGGCACCGCCGCCGCGCCAGGATGTTGCGCCGACGGCGCTCGGCCGGGTGGGGCACACCCCCGCATCAGCCCCATAATGGGGGCATGCAGATCAGCCCCGGGGACCTCGATCCGACCATCGGCGTGGGCACCGAACGTCTGATCCTCCGCCCGATGACCGCGAGCGACGTCGCGGCCCTGCTCGCAGGCGCGCATCCGGTCGAGTGGGCCGAGGACTTCCCGCAGCCGTCCGACGTGGACACCGCACGGATGCTCGAGTACGGCGGCGGTGCGTTCGACGTCTCCACCGCCTTCGGCCAGCTGGCCATCGTGGAGCGTCAGTCCGGCCTCGTGGTCGGCCTGATCGGTTTCGAGGGGCCGCCGATCGACGGCGTGGGCGAGCTCATCTGCAGCGTCTGCCCGTCCCGCCGCAACCAGGGGTACGCCACGGAGGCCACGACCGCCCTGGTCGACTTCGCCTTCTCCTTCCCCGAGATCGGCGCCGTGCAGGCCAGCACGCCGTGGGACGACGAGGCGGCGCAGCGCGTCCTGCTCAAGTGCGGGTTCACCGCGGAGGACGACGACGCCGACGAGACGTTCGAGCGCGGCTACCGCCGGGAGCGCCCGGCGACCGTCTGAGCTCACCCGCCCCCGGGGTGCGCCGGGCGTGGCCGAGTGTCCTGCCGGCGGGTGACGGCGGCCCGCGCCGCGTCAGCGTACCGGTCCGTGATCAGCCGCTGCAGGCGACGGCTGACCGGTGCGCCGAGCGCGAGGAACCGCGTCGCCGGGGTGCTGAACGCCCGCACCTCGAACGCGACCTCGCCGTCCTCGTACCGGTGCGCCAGAAAGGCCTCCTCCCCGCGTTCCGGGTGGCCGGGCAGGGTGCCGTAGGCGAAGCCGGCGGTCGCCACGGGGATCCGCCCGTCCAGGGGCGCCACCGGTACCCCGTCGGCCGTGCCGGCGACCCACACGACGCGGCACGGCGCCGTCGGCCCGGCCCGCAGCAACCGGTCCAGGGCGCCCGGCGCGCGGCCGAGGCGGGCGCCGGGAGGGAGCAGGGTGCGCATGCCGACGGTGCTGCGCACCCGGACGCCGGGCCGGGCGACGTCCTCGTCGGCGTCCACCGTCAGGCCCGCCCCCTCGAGAATGCCCCAGCGCCCGATGGCCTGCGCCAGCGCGGCGAACGCGGCGGGACCGTGCCCGACGACATGCCGTTCCCGCACCGCGTACCACCCCGGCGGCCACCAGCCCGTCGCCGTCCAGCCCACCTGCCGGTAGGTCAGCCCGCGGGTCGGCTCCGGGCGCGGCGCCGGCACGGTCAGTCCCCGTTCGGGGCGGGCACCAGCGTGCGGGAGGATGTCAGCCGCCGGTTGCGCAGCACCGGGAGGAACTCGCGGACCTCGTCGATCCGGCGCCGGGTCACGTCGACGGTGACCAGGCCCTGCCGCTCGTCCTCGAGGAAGTCCTGCGGCACCCCCATCGGGTCGATGATCGCGGAGTGGCCGATGGTGTGCCCGCCGGACGTGCCCGCTGCGGCCACCCAGCAGGTGTTCTCGATGGCCCGCGCCTTGAGCAGGGTCTCCCAGTGGTCGACCTTGTGGTCGCCCTTGAACCAGGCGGAGGGCACCGCGATCAGGTCCGCGCCCTCCTCCGCGAGCACCCGCGCCATCTCGGGGAACCGCAGGTCGTAGCAGGTCATCACGCCGATGTTCAGGCCACCGAGATTGACGTTCTTCGGGCCCTCGTCGCCCGCGGCGATGCGCTGGGACTCCCGGTAGGAGAACGCGTCGTACAGGTGCAGCTTGCGGTACGTCTCCACCACCCGTCCCTCGGCGTCGATGACCACGAGCGTGTTGTAGGGCCGGTGATCGGTGGACGGTTCGTAGCCGCCGGCGATGACGGCGATCGACAGCTGACGGGCGAGGAGGGTGAGGTCGCGGACGAAGGTGGACCAGTGGGCGGCGACCGCGGCGGCGAAGTCGCCTTCCACCTTGCCGATGCTGAACATCGACTCCTCGGGGAAGATGACGAGCTGGGCGCCGTCGCGCCGGGCCTGCTCGGCCAGGTCGCGCATCACCGCGAGATTGGCGTCCGGCGATCCCGTCGGGTCGAACTGACCCACACTGACCAGCATGATCTCCTCCTCGAGCCCGCGTCGTGCCTCCACAGTAGGGCATGGCCGCGAGGCCGCCGAGGCCGGCGTCGCCCCCGGTGGGCGCGGGTTCCGCCGACAGCGTCGACGACGGGGCGACCCCCGCATCACCAGTAGGCTGTCGAGATGACGATCGCATCCACCAAGACCTTCCGTGGCGTGTCGGTGCCGACCTTCGGGATCGGCACCTGGGAGGTGGCCGGCCAGCACGTCGTCGACGCCGTGACGGACGGCCTGGCCGCCGGTTACCGGCACATCGACACCGCGCAGGCGTACGGCAACGAGGAGCAGGTCGGGACGGGGCTGAAGAAGTCCGGCGTCGCCCGCGACGCGTTCTGGCTGACCAGCAAGGTGTGGATCGACTCCTTCGCGCCCGAGGCGCTGCGCACGAGCACCGAGAGGTCGCTTCGCCTGCTCGGCGTCGACCACCTCGACCTGATGCTGCTGCACTGGCCGACCGGCGGGGAGGACACCGTCCGCAGGGCGCTCGACGCGCTCGCCACCGCGAAGGCGGATGGCCTGGTGCGCGAGTACGGCGTCTCCAACGTCCCGGCCGGCATGCTGCGCCGCCTGTTCGAGCACGATCCGGACATCTTCGCCGACCAGGTCGAGTACCACGCGCACCTGAGTCAGGACGCCCTGCTGAACACCGCCCGCGCCCGGGACCTGATGATCACCGCGTACTCCCCCCTTGCCAACGGCCGGGGGTTGATCGAGGACCCGGTGATCACGCAGATCGCGTCCGAGGCGAACGCGACGCCGGCCCAGGTGGCCCTCGCCTGGCTGGCCGGCCAGGAGAGCGTCACCGTCCTGCCGCGCTCCACCGACCCGGACCGGCGTCGGGAGAACCTCGGCGCACTCGAGGTGGAGCTCAGCGCCGAGCAGACCGCGAGGCTGACAGAGCTCTCGCAGCGGAACGAGCGCTACCTCGACCCCCAGCAGCTGGCCCCGGACTGGACGGATGAGTGACGGCCCAGCTCAGTGACGGCGGGCGGCCGCTAGCGGGAGCCACCCGGCGGCCGGCCGGTCACGCGGACACCGCGGGCGGCAGCACCCCGTCGACGTACACCGTGCTGCTGCGCTTGAAGATCTCGGCGTAGAGGGAGGACCGGACGGCGGTGACGCCGTCGAGACCGCCCAGGCGGGCGAGCGTCCGCTCCAGGTCGGTGACGCCGGCGAGCGCGCTCTGGACGACGATGCGCTCCCCGGTGGACGCCGCCCAGCGAGTGCTCGGCAGCTCCGCCACCGCCCGGCCGACATCGTCCAGCGCGCCGATCCGGCACTCCAGTTCCACCAGGGCCTCGACCGGGTAACCGAGGGTCGCCGGGTCCAGCACGGCGCGGATGAACAGGGCTCCCGAGGCGGTGAGGCCGTCCAGCCGGCGGCTGACCGTCGCCTTGGCCAGGCCGGTGCCGGCGGCCAGTTCCTCGAGCGTGGCCCGGCCGTGCCGGCGCAACAGGTCCACGAGCGCCCGGTTGCCCTCGTCCAGGGGCTCGCCGCCCGGGGGCCGCAGGGTGGCCCGGCTCGCGTCCTCGTCGGGGCTCAGGGCCAGGTACTGCTCGGCGGAGAGCACGTCGGGTCGCCAGCCGGAGACCGTCCGGTGGTGGCGCACCAGGGGACGGAGCGCCACGTCGCGGACCCCCTCCAGCCCGGCGACGTCGTCGTACAGCGTCGCCCCGAGGGTCCCGCGCGGCAGGAAGATCTCGGCGACGCAGGAACTGGAGCCGGCCAGCGCGCTCACCCAGAGGGTCTGCTCCCGCTCGGCGAGCCAGCGGCCGATCGCCCGGACGTCGGCCGGCCGGGCGTCGACCCGCAGCAGGTAGGCGTCGGCGTCGTTGAGGACGGACGGGTTGGCGAGGGCGTGGATCCGCACCGCCCCGGTGGCGAAGAGCCGCTTGCCGCGCCGGGCGACGGTGCGCTCCTGCTGGCCGAGCACCTCCGCGATCGCCCGCCACGAGGCGCGGCCGTCCCGGATCAGGGCGGCCGCAATCTGCCGGTCGGTCTCGTCCAGCTCGGCGGCCGGCACGGGCTCAGACCCCCAGGTACTCGAGCAGCACGGACAGGGCGGCACCGGTGCCGTGCACGACGGCGAGCTCGGCGTCCGGGGCGAACTGCGGCGAGTGGTTGCCGGCCGGAGCGGCGCCGTCCGCGAACGCCTCGGGCGGGAAGGCGCCGAAGGCCCAGAACACCCCGGGCACGCCGATCGCGTCGGCCAGCCAGCCGGCGTCCTCCGATCCCATGCCGAGCGGGGCGGCGACGACGGCGTCCTCGCCGAAGCCGCGGATCAGCGCGGCCGAGGCGCGGGCGGTGTGATCGGCGTCGTTGACCAGCCGGGGGAACCGGTTGATCTCGGTGATCTCCGGCTCGTCCAGGCCGGACGCGGCGGCCTCACCGGCGACGATGCGCCGGATGGCGCCGAGCACGCGGGCCCGCACCTCCTCGTCCGGGGTCCGCACGTTGACGCTGAACTCCGCGACGTCGGGGATGATGTTCTCCTTCAACCCGGCGTGGAAGGTGCCGACGGTGACGACCGCCGGCGTGGTGGGCGCGAGTTCGCGCGAGACGATGGTCTGCAACCGGAGCACCATCGCGGCCGCGGCCACGATCGGGTCGAGGGACTTCTCCGGCTGGGAGCCGTGCGCCTGCCGGCCTCGGACGGTGATCCGCCAGGAGTCGGCGAGGCTGGCCATGTTGCCCTCCCGCAGCCAGAACCGGCCGGCCTCGACCGGCATCACGTGCTGGGCGAGGACCACCTCCGGCCGCGGCGCCCGGTCCCACAGACCGTCGTCGACCATGGCCTTCGCGCCCCATGCCGTCTCCTCCCCCGGCTGGAACAGCAGGACGAGCGTGCCGTGCCAGGCGTCCCGGTGCTCGGCGAGCCAGGCGGTGGCGCCGAGTGCGGCGACGATGTGGGTGTCGTGCCCGCAGCCGTGCATCGCCGGGGCCTGGTCGCCGTTCGGCAGGGTGCCCGTGGCGGTGCTGGCGTAGTCGAGCCCGGTGTCCTCGGCGATCGGCAGGCCGTCCGTGTCGGCGCGGAAGGCGACGACCGGCCCGTCCCCGTTGCGCAGCAGGCCGACGACGCCGGTGCCGCCACTGCGGAACGATTCCACGCCGAGCTCGCCGAGCCGGGTCTCGATGGCGGCGGCGGTGGCGTGCTCCTGGGAGGAGAGCTCGGGCGCGCGGTGGAAGTCCCGGTACCGGTCGACGTGCTCGTCGACGAAGGCCGTGGGCACCTCGATCCCGGCGGCGAGGGTGGTCGTGGCGGGCGACGGCGTCATGGGGCGGAGTCCTTCCGGGTGGGAGCGGGTCGATCAGTGGCCGGCGGAGGCGGGCGGGCCTGCCGGAACCGTATCGCGCCGGCGGACGAACCAGCCGATGACGATGGTGATGACGACCGCGAGCGCCGTCGCGAAGTTCGCCAGGGCCGGCACGAGCGGCACGACGACGAAGATCATGAGCGCGGCGACGGCGGCGGCGACGATGGTGGGCCGCGGGTTCTTCGTGGCCACGACGGCCTGCACGGTGACCGCACCGAAGACGGCGGGGAGGATGTAGAGCCGGGTGACGGCGATCAGGCCGGGCGGGAGGACGCCGACGAGCCAGGTGCCGAGCACGCCCACGAGCAGGATCAGCGTGACGATGTGCACGAGCACGGCGCCGATGATGGCGCTGCCGGCGATCAGCTCGCCGCGTCGGGTGCCGGGCTTCTCCCCGAGGTTGGTCTGGGCGATGACGGCGGCCGGCAGTAGCTTGTTGGCGATGTTGCCGATCATGAACGCCTGGTACATGGCGCTGCGCCCGAGGATCGGGTAGTAGGCGATCGGCTCGATCACGGCGATGACCCCGAAGGTGGCGACCACGATGCCGACGGCGGCCCACAGTTCGGGGCCGGTGACGCCGGTGCCGGTGCCGAAGGCGGCGAAGAGTGCGGCGGCGAGCGAGATCAGCAGGCCGGTGCCCAGCGTGATCGGCCCCCAGAGCGCCGTCGTGCGGTCGAACTGGGCGAGCCCGTCGGTGGAGCGGGTGGTGGCCGGAGCGGTCATGGTGGTCTCCCGGGGAGCTGGGCTGGTCGTGGGCGGGTTCGCGTGAGGTCGGGGGGTCACTTCGCGGTGACCAGGAAGGCGACGGCGAGGGCGACGAGGATGGCGATGCCGAGCCCCCACTCCCGCAGCCAGGGCTTGCGCAGGAGCTTCGCGCCGGTCAGGCAGAGCCCCATCGTGGCCGCGGAGACCAGCAGGGTCAGCAGGTGCACCGGGGACTTGACCGATTCGGTGAACGCCAGGGTGAAGAACGCGGCGAGCATGGCGGCGGCGGGGACCACGGTCATGATGGCGGGGTTGACCCGGCGCAGGGTCTTGTCGCCCTTGGACAGCAGCGGGGTGAGGACGAGGGCCATCAGCATCCAGGCGAGACCGCCCAGCGTCATGGCGGCGAAGCCGATGGCGAAGATCTTCTGCGTGTAGGTGGGCCCGCCCAGCTGCGCGCCCTGCGTGCCGGCGGCCAGACCCGCTGCGGCGACGTCGAACGCCGCCGAACCCACCAGGCCGATCCGGGTCAGGACGGCGGGGGTGGCGAACAGCGGCAGCAGCGAGATCGCGACCAGGGCGACGGCCAGGGACGGACCGATCGCGGCCACGGCACCCGATCGGACGGACGAGGTCACCTGCCCGTCGGTCAGGTCGGCGGCCGGGGCAGCCTTCCGGATGGCCCGCAGGTAGATCACGGACTGCGCGATGATGACCGCGAAGACGCCCGCGGCGCACACCCACAGCACGGGGTGCATGGCCACGGGGGCGATGTCGGTCGACCGGGGATCGACGGCGGTGGGGAACATGACACTCCTGGCAGGTGACGGGGATGGCCGGGACGGCCGCAATGACCGAGACGATTCAGTGTGAGCTAGATCATGACGGATTGTTCCAATGAGAGCGCAAGAAGTGTCGAATAGTCAATACCCCACCGGTTCGTCAGCGTCACACAACCGTGTCGTGCCCCCCGGGTCCCGCCGTCGTCCGGGCACGGTCGGACAGCACCCGGACATGCCGACGGCCGGCTCCCCCGAGGGGAGCCGGCCGTCGTGGCGCCGGGGACGAGCCGGTCAGCCGATCAGGTCGTGGACGACGATCGTCTGCTCACGGTCCGGGCCGACGCCGATGGCGGAGAACCGGGTGCCGCTCATCGACTCGAGCGCCGTCACGTAGGCCCGGGCGTTGGCGGGCAGGTCCTCCAGCGAACGGGCGCCGGAGATGTCCTCGGTCCACCCGTCGAAGTACTCGAACACGGGCCTGGCGTGGTGGAACTCGGTCTGGGTCACGGGCATCTCGTCGTGCCGGACGCCGTCGACGTCGTAGGCCACGCACACGGGGATCCGCTCGATGCCGGTGAGCACGTCCAGCTTGGTGAGGAAGAAGTCGGTGAACCCGTTGATGCGGGAGGCCTGGCGCGCCAGCACGGCGTCGTACCAGCCGCAGCGCCGGGGCCGGCCGGTGTTGACGCCGAACTCGCCGCCGGTCTTCTGCAGATAGGTGCCCCACTCGTCGAACAGCTCCGTGGGGAACGGTCCGGCGCCCACGCGGGTGGTGTACGCCTTGATGATGCCGACGACGCGGCTGATCCGGGTGGGGCCGACGCCCGAGCCGACGGAGGCGCCCCCAGCGGTCGGGTTGGACGAGGTGACGAACGGGTAGGTGCCGTGGTCGACGTCGAGGAACGTGGCCTGGCCGCCCTCCATCAGCACCACCTTGCCGGCGTCGAGCGCGTTGTTGAGCACGTGCGTGCTGTCGACCATCATCGGCTGGAGCCGCTCGGCGAAGGACCGGAAGTAGGCCACGGTCTCGTCGATGTCGACGCTGCGCCGGTTGTACAGCTTGACCAGGAGCTCGTTCTTCTGCCGCAGCGACCCCTCGACCTTCTGCCGCAGGATCGACTCGTCGAACACGTCCTGCACGCGGATGCCCAGACGGCCGATCTTGTCCATGTAGGCGGGCCCGATGCCGCGGCCGGTGGTGCCGATCGCGCGCTTGCCGAGGAACCGCTCGGTGACCTTGTCCATGGTCTGGTGGAACGGGGCCACCAGGTGCGCGTTGGCGGAGATGAGCAGGCGCGAGGTGTCGGCGCCGCGGCTGGTGAGCCCGTCGATCTCCTCGAACAGGGCCTCGAGGTTGATGACGACGCCGTTGCCGATCACGGGGACGACGTTCGGGGAGAGGATGCCGGCGGGAAGGAGCTTCAGCTCGTACTTCTCGCCGCCGACGACCACCGTGTGCCCGGCGTTGTTGCCGCCGTTGGGCTTGACCACGTAGTCGACGCGTCCGCCGAGCAGGTCGACGGCCTTGCCCTTGCCCTCGTCGCCCCACTGGGCCCCGACCACGACGATCGCTGGCATCGGATCACTCCATTCGTTGCGATGCGGGTGACGCCGATGCCGCTCGGCGGCCACACATGAGAAAGCCCCTCGAGCACTGCGGGAACCGCAGACCAGGGGCGCTTCGGTGCCGAGTCTACCGGACCGGTCCTCGGCGCCTCCCGGCCGGTCGGCTCCGCCGGCCGCCGGACTCGGTCAGCTCAGCCGTCCTCCGGACTCCGTCAGATAGCAGTCGCCGCACAGCGACTCGTAGGTGACCGCGACGCCGTCGATGGCCACCTGGTCCCCCTCGAAGACGAACCGGTCGCCGACGCGGCGGGCGTTGAACATCGCCTTCCGGCCGCACCGGCAGATGGTCTTGAGCTCCTCGAGGGCGTGCGCCAGCTCCAGCAACCGGGCCGAGCCCGGGAAGGAGCGGGTGCGGAAGTCGGTGCGGATGCCGTAGGCCATCACCGGCACGTTCTGCACGACGGCGATGCGGAGCAGGTCGTCGACCTGGGCCGGCTCGAGGAACTGAGCCTCGTCGACGAGCAGGCACGCGACGGGTTTGATCACGGCGTCCACGTGCTGCAGCAGCGCGGCCGGGTCGTCACCGACGGCATGCCGGTGGAAGAGCTCGGCGACGTCGGCGCCGGCGGGAACGAGGAAGTCCACGGACCGGGCGACGCCGAGCCGGGAGAGGATCCGGTCCTCCCCCTTGACGTCGACCTGCGGCTTGGCCAGCAGCACCCGCTGGCCCCGTTCCTCGTAGTTGAACGCCGCCTGCAGCAGACCGGTCGACTTGCCGGAGTTCATCGCCCCGTAGCGGAAATACAGCTTGGCCACGATGGATCATCGTATCCGCGGGCCGCCCCACCGGCTGACGAGCGGGCCGGACGGCCGGTAGCGTGCGGGCATGACGACGGGCGAGGTCACGAGCACCGGGACGGCCCGGGTCGGCATCTCCGGTTGGCGATACGCCCCGTGGCGCGGCTCGTTCTACCCGACGGGCCTGCCCCAGCGGCGCGAGCTCGCGTTCGCGTCCTCACACCTGCGCACGATCGAGATCAACGGCTCCTTCTACTCGCTCCAGCGCCCCTCCAGCTACCGGCAGTGGTACGTGGACACCCCGGAGGACTTCGTCTTCTCCGTCAAGGGCGGCCGGTACATCACCCACCTGCTACGGCTGCGGAACGTGCACACCGCGCTGGCCAACTTCTTCGCCTCCGGCGTCCTGGCGCTGGCGGACAAACTCGGTCCCGTGCTGTGGCAGCTGCCGGAGCGGGTCGAGTACGACGCCGAGCTGCTCGAACGGTTCCTCGCCCAGCTGCCGCACACCACCGGCGCCGCCGCGCGGCTGGCGGCCGAGCACGACGAGAAGCTGCCCGAGGACCGCACCTGGACCGACATCGCCGCGGACCGGCCACTGCGCCACGCCCTCGAGATCCGCCACGTCAGCTACGACACACCGGCCTTCGTCGAGCAGCTGCGCCGCCACGAGGTCGCCCTCGTCGTCGCGGACACCGCGGGGCGCTGGCCCGACCTGCGGCACGTCACCGCGGACTTCGTGTACGTGCGGCTGCACGGGGCCGAGGAGCTCTACACCTCGGGGTACACCGGCGCCGAGCTGGACCGGTGGGCGGCGACCGTGGACCGCTGGCGGACCGGCCGCGGCTGCCCCGACGGCGTCGGCCGCGACGTGTTCGTGTACTTCGACAACGACGTCAAGGTCCGGGCGCCGGTCGACGCGATGGGCCTGGCCAGACGCCTGGGCGCCGGTCCCGGCCCCGCCGTCGCCACCGACGACGAGTAGCGTGCACCGGAGAGAAGCATCCCCGAGGGAAGGCGCACCATGGCGGACACCGCGATCTTCGACGTCGACGGCACCCTGGTCGACACCAACTACCAGCACGCGCTCGCCTGGTATCAGGCGTTCCGACGGTTCGACATCACCCTGCCGGTGTGGCGCCTGCACCGGGCGATCGGCATGGGCGGGGATCAGCTCGTTCCCCACGTCGCCGGGGACGACGTCGAGCAGCGCCTCGGTGAGGACCTCCGGCAGGCCTGGGAGGAGGAGTTCGACGGCATGATCGACTCCGTCGCCCCGTTCGAGGGCGCCCGCGAGCTGCTCGCCGAGGTCAAGGACCGCGGCTTCCGGCTGGTGCTCGCCAGCTCGGGGAAGGCCAAGCACGTGGACCGCTTCCTCGACCTGGTCGGCGGGAAGGACATCGCCGACGCGTGGACCACCTCCGAGGACGCGGAGGCCTCGAAGCCGGCGCCGGACCTCGTGCAGGTGGCCCTGGAGAAGGTCGAGGGCAAGGACGCCGTCATGATCGGCGACTCCACCTGGGACGCCGTCGCCGCCGGCAGGGCCGGCATCCCCACCATCGCCGTGCGCACCGGCGGGTTCTCCGCGGAGGAACTGACCGAGGCCGGGGCGATCGCCGTCGTCGAGTCCCTCACCGACCTGCGGGACGGACTGGACGACACGCCCCTGGCCCGGCCCGGCCGGTGAGCGCCGGCGACGACGACCACGGCACGGCGACCCGGTCGGCCGGCGCGGCAGCCGCGGACGAGCAGCGCGCCCTGACGGCGCTGCAGGACGACTCCGGGCCGGTCGGCTCGTCCTGGCCCTACGGGTCGGACCCGGATCAGATCGCCGAGCTGTTCGGGCCCGACGACGGACCCCTCGTCGTCGTGGTCCACGGCGGCTACTTCCGGCCCGGCACCGACCGGTCGCACGCCCGGCCGCAGGCCCGCGCCCTGGCGGAGGCCGGCTATCGGGTCGTGCTGGCCGAGTACCGGCGGGTGCCCGGCTCGCCGCAGGACACCGTCGAGGATCTGCGGCTGCTCGACGCCGCGCTGCCGCGGCCGGCGGCCGCCTGGGTCGGCCACTCGGCCGGCGGGGCCCTCGTCCTGCTGCGGGCGCTGGCCGTCGATCTGGCTCCGGTGTCCGTGCTGGCTCTCGCCCCGGTGGCGGACCTTCAGGTCGCGTACGCGCAGCGGCTCGGGTCCGACGCCGTCCGCGACTGGATCGGCGGATCCCCGACCGAACGGCCCGACGCGTACGCCCGGCTGGATCCGCGGGCGCTGCTCGAGGCCGGCCGCGCACCCAGCGAACCCGTGGCCGTGGTGCACGGGGAGGCGGACGTCGCCGTCCCGGTCGCGCTGAGCCGGGGCCTGCCACCGCACCCGGCCATCACGGTGCGGCTGCTTCCCGGTCGCCACCACCTCGACCTCATCGATCCGGCGAGCGCGGCGTGGCCGACCGTGCTGGACACGCTGCGTGCCCTCACGGGCCGCTGAGTTCGCCGGTTCCGCCCGAAACCCGTACTCGACGAGCCCAGCACTCGGGCGGAACCCGCTGATTCACGCGACGCACGGCACAACCTCAGCCGAGGAGCTCGTCGATGCGGGTCAGCGCCACGGCCACCTCGGCGTACGACGTGCTCAGCGGCGCCAGACCCAGGCGGATGCCGTCGGGCTCGCGGAAGTCCGGCACGATGCCCTCACCCCACAGCTGCCGGTACAGGTCGCGGGACCGGGGATGACCGATCGTCACATGGGCGCCGCGCAGCGCGGGGTCCCGCGGGCTGACCACCCGCACCCCGTGCCGCGACAGCAGGCCGTCGACGGCGGCGACCACGAACTCCCCGAGCGACCTCGCCTTCGCCCGCACCGCGGCCAGGCCGACGTCGTCGATCAGGTCCACGGCGTCCTCGATGCCGGCCATGCCGAGCACCGCCGGCGTCCCGGAGACGAAACGGCGCATCCCGTGTCCGGCGGCATAGTCCGGGCCCATGGTGAACGGCTCGGCATGCCCCATCCAACCGGTGATCGGCGAGGTGAGCTCGCGCTGCAGCCGGGCGGCGACGTAGCCGAACGCGGGGGCGCCGGGCCCCCCGTTGAGGAACTTGTAGGAGCAGCCCACCGCCAGGTCGACGTCGTGCTCGTCCAGGTCCTCCTCGACCACGCCCGCGGAGTGGCAGAGGTCCCACAGCACCAGGGCGCCGGCGTCGTGCACGGCCGCGGTGATCGCCGGCAGGTCCGCCAGCCACGCCGACTTGTACGCCACGTGGGAGAGCAGCACGACCGCGGTCCGGTCCCCCACCGCGGCGCGCACCTGCTCCACGGTCACCCCCGCGGCGGGATCCGGGTCGATCCACACCAGCTCGGCACCGAGGGCGTCGGCGAGGGTCGCGGCGACGTACCGGTCCGTGGGGAAGTTCTCCCGGTCGAGCACGAGTTCGACGCGGCGCCCGTCGCTGGCCGTCCGCTGGCGCGTCAGGGCGGCGTGCAGCAGCTTGTAGAGCATGACGGTGGTCGAGTCGCCGATCACGGTCTGCCCCGCGGCCGCGCCGAGGCAGACGGCACCGAGCCGGTCCCCCAGCCGGTACGGCAGCGCCATCCACTGGTCGTCCCAGGACCGGATCAGCCCGGTGCCCCAGGCGCCGCGCACCAGGTCGTGCAGCCGTGCCTCGGTCGCGCGCAGCGGCCGGCCGAGCGAGTTGCCGTCCAGGTACGCCGTGACGGGGACACCGGCTGCCGGCGCATCCGCGGGGACGAACAGGTCCCGGCAGCCGGCGAGGGCGTCGGCGGCGTCGAGCGCGGCCGCGGCGTCGCGCACGCCGTCGGCCGTGGTGAGGTCGGCGCCGGCGGGGTGGGTACCGCTCGGGGCGCGCTCGATGGCAGGCTCAGGGGTGCGGGAGGTCACAGGGACCATCCTGCGACAGTCGGGGCCGCCCGTGCCACCGACACCGCGAGGAGAAACCGTGTCTGCACCGGTCCGCGATCGATTCGACGGCTACATCGCCGGCTTCGGCACGGGCGTCGGCCTGCGCGTCGTTGTCGGCCACTGGCGGACCTCCCCGTTCGGCGCGTTCACCGACGTCATGCTGCAGGGGCAGGACGGCACCCGCACGCTCGTCGCTCCCGACGCCGCGATCGCCGACTACGTCGGGGCGACCTACCGGTTCGACGAGGTGCGGATCGCGGCGGTGTCCTGTGGCATTGCCCCGGTGATCCCCACCGACCGCAACACGGGCGACGGCGCCCTCACCGCCACCCTCGACCTCGCCGCCGACGGCCTGGACGTCACCGTCGGCATCGGCCGGCGCACCGGGTGGGGACGGTTGCTGCACCTGGTGCCCGGCCCCCTCGCGGCGGCGCCCGCGTGGCTGCGCCTGATCGATCCGGTCGCGGGCCGGCTCGTGCGGGGGGTCCACACGGCGGGCACCGCGGGCGCGGGCCGACGCGAGTACTACGGGGTACGGGACCTGCACGCCGTCGTCTCGGTCGTCGGCGAGGACGACGGCACCGACCTCGGCGGGCTGACCCCGCTGCATCCTCCCGTCACCTTCGGCTTCTCCTCGGCTCCCGCCGCGCCGTCACTGGCGCGGGTGACGACGACGATCATCCGCTGAGCCCACCCCTGCCACCTGCCGCCACCTCCCGCCACCTCCTGCCAGGTCCTGCCAGGTCGTCAATAGATGTTCGATCGGGGCCCGAATCGGACCCGGATGCAGCAACTATTGACGACCTGGCAATAGCGCGAGCGCGGGGGGAAGGGGAATCAGGACTGCTGCTCGGCCGCCCACGCGTCGACCCGGCGGGCGCTCTCCTCCTCCGACAGGTCCTCGACTCGGCTCATGATCGACCAGCGCACTCCGAACGGGTCGCGGATGCTGGCGAACCGGTCGCCGGAGACGAAGGTGGACAGGGGTTCCCGGATCGTGGCCCCGGCCGTCTCGGCGCGACGGGTCACCGCGTCGGCGTCCTCCACGTAGAGGCCGAGGGAGTAGCAGTCGTCCTCCC
Source organism: Tersicoccus solisilvae (assembly GCF_014643255.1). GTDB lineage: Bacteria > Actinomycetota > Actinomycetes > Actinomycetales > Micrococcaceae > Tersicoccus > Tersicoccus solisilvae. The sequence goes on from NZ_BMJI01000008.1 coordinate 84,148, forward strand.
CCTCGGGAGACGGGACGAGGTGGTAGTCCGGCATCGGCTCGCCGAGTTGCAGGTGACCCTGCCCGAAGTCCAGTTCGGCGTGGACCACGACGCCGTCCATCTCGGTCACGCCGACGACGCGGGCGCCGAAGACCTCACGGTAGAAGTCGATCGCCTCCGCGGCGCGGGGCACGGCGAGGAACGGGGTGAGGCTGGTGACCCCGTGGGGGACCCCGCGGGTGGTGTGCTCCCCGGTGACGCCGTGGGTCGGGCCGGCAGCGGGGGTGGATGCCGGGGCGCTGGTGGTGCTGGTCTGTTCGCTCATGCCCCGACCGTAGGCCCGTGCGACGGCCGTGCGCTTGGAGATTCCCGTCAACCGTGCGCGCAGGCACGCGGCTAGGGTGGCTCCATGACGGCGACGACGCGCGGCGTGCTCTACCCGGCGCGGTTGCCTTCGCTGCACCGGATCCCCGCCCCGGAGCCGGTCTCCGCCCTCGTACGCTGGTTCTGGATCCCCGAGTGGGACATCGCCCCGGGCCGGTCCTCCCGCCAGCACGTGGTGGCGTACCCGGCGTCCAACCTGGTCGTGGAGGCCGACGGCGTCGGTTTCGCCGGCCCGACGACGCGCCGTTCCCATCGGGACCTGCGTGGCCGCGGCTGGGCGGTCGGCGCGCTGCTGCGCCCGGCGGCGGTGCCCGCGTTCGTCGACGACCCCGCCGCGTTGCGGGATGCCTACCGGCAGCTGCACACCGCCCCGCCGGATCCCCCTGGTCGGTACCCCGCGGATCTGCACGCCGGTGATCTGCACGCCGGTGACCTGTACGCCGGTGACCTGTACCGGGCGGTGACGGAGACGATGACCGCGGCCGGGCCGGACGCTGGCGCGCGCCGCGAGCGGGCGGTCGCCGTCTTCACGGCCTGGCTGATGGAGCGGATACCGGCGCCGACCGCCGCCGGCCGCACGGCCAACGCCCTGGCCGACCTGATCGAGACCGATCCCACCGTCCGCCGCATCGAGGACGCCGCGGACCGGCTCGGCGTCTCGAGCCGCACGCTCCAGCGCCTGGCCGCCACGCACGTCGGTCTCTCCCCGGCCGCCATGATCCGCCGGCGCAGGCTGCAGGAGGCCGCGCAACGCCTGCGGGACGACCCGTCGGTGTCCCTCGCGGAGCTCGCCGCCGACCTCGGGTATGCGGACCACGCGCACCTGACCAACGAATTCCGCCGGGTACTCGGGCTCACGCCCAGCGGCTACCGGCGGGAGGTCTCCGGTGAGGCCCGGGAATCCTGACGGCCTCAGGCCGGGACGGCTCCGCTCATCGGCGGGCAGCAGCCGTCGGCACGCGGGTCCGACGCCGGCACGTCCCCTCGGGCGGGTGCGGTGGTGGCCTCCGTCGCGTGGGCGGCCTCGATCCCGGTGACCCCGTGGCGTTCGAGGAGCACGCGGATCTCGGTCTCGTCGATGCCGGCCTCCCGGGCGATGGCGTCGAGGGGCACGCGATTGGCCAGCGCCAGCAGGAGCTCCGCCTCGAGGACGTGCGTCGCGTGGCGCAGGTGGGCGACGAGCATGCCCTCGACGGCGCCGTGCCCCGACCCGGCCCCTCCGTCGCGGCTGCGGTCCAGGTCCCACTCGGCCGCCTCGGCGTGGCCGGCCGCCGCCAGCACCCGCCGGCCGAAGAAGGAGGCGAACAGCGCGGGGTCGGTGTCGTCCGGCACGAGGACCGCTTCCCCGGCCACGGGCAGCTCGAGCAGGAAGCCGCAGTCGCAGGCGAGCACCCGCCGACCCTCGAGCGCGGCCTGGGCGATCACCTGATTCGCGCCGTCGTGCGTCGCCGTGAAGTCGAGGCGCCGCTGTCGCATGGGCTGCCCGCAGTGCGTCGGCACCACCGCAGCGGCGGTTCCGGCCGCGGGAAAGGCGACCAGGTCGCCGAGGGCGCCGTCGTTCCGCACCGGCGCCGCCGTCCGTCCGTGCTGCATGTGCTGAGCCCTTCCGCCGCAGTGAGGCGGCCGGACGTGGTCGGACCGCGTTGTCTGCTGCCACTCAACACGACGGACCGTTAGTTTGTCTAGTTATCTGTCAGGCTTACTACCTGACGGCCGTAGGATGTGGCTCATGCAGCGGCACAGCGGCGGCTCCTCCGGCTACTGGTACGGTCCGCCGGCCGCGACGTCGGCCGCCAGCCCGGACGCGCGGCCGCGACCGGCGGAGCCCGCGGCCGAAGACGAGCCGGCGGTGCGCGTGCTGAACGCGCTGCGTGACTACCGCGCCGCGGAGGCCGGGATGCGCCGTCGTTCCCGGGACGCCATGGGCATGGGCGAGAAGGACCTGCTGGCCCTGCGCTACCTGCTCGAGGCCGACCGTGCCGGTACCCTGCTGACGCCGGGCGATCTCGCCCGGCGCCTCGGCATCTCGACGGCGTCGACCACCACCCTGCTCGACCGGTTGACCCGCAGCGGCCACGTGCGCAGGGCACCGCACCCGACGGACCGGCGCGCGCTCGTCGTGCTGCCGACGGCGGACACCGACGGCGAGGTCCGCTCCACCCTCGGCGGCATGCACGAGCGGATGCTGGACGTGGCCCGATCGCTGGATCCGGAGCAGGCGGAGACGGTCGCCGCCTTCCTCACCGCGATGGCCGCGCAGGTGGCCGCGCCGCTGGACGGCGCCGACGACGCGGTGGAGAGCCGGCTCGCTCCGCCCGCACCCGGCGGACCCCGCCCGCCGGATCAGCCGGCCGCGGAGAGCTGACGCAGGGACGCCGGCAGGTCGCGGAACGCCGCCGCCACCCCGGGGTGGGCGATGCGCCCGTCGGCCACGTTCAGCCCCCGGGCCAGGGCCGCATCACTGCGCAACGCCTCGTCCGTGCCGAGCCGCGCGAGCCGCTGCACGTAGGGCAGGGTGGCGTTGATCAGCGCCTTGGTCGACGTCCACGGCACGGCGCCGGGCATGTTGGCGACGCAGTAGTGCTGGATGCCGTCGACCTCGAACACCGGGTCGTCGTAGGTGGTCGGGTGGGACGTCTCGAAGCAGCCACCCTGGTCGATGGCGACGTCGACGAGCAGGGAGTGGGGCTTGAGCAGGCGCAGGTGCTCGCGGCGGATCACCTTCGGGGCGGCGGCGCCGGGCACCAGGACGGCGCCGATGACGGCGTCCGCGTCGGCGAGCTCGGCCTCGAGGGTGTGCGGGTCGTTCATCAGCACCCGGACCCGGCCGGAGAACAACTCCTCGAGCTGACGGATGCGGGACGGGCTGGTGTCCAGCACGGTGACCTCCGCGCGCAGCCCGAGGGACATCAGCGCGGCCTGCGTGCCGACGACGCCGCCGCCGATGACGACGACGCGGGCGGGCCGCACCCCGGGCACGCCGCCCATCAGGATGCCGGCCCCACCGAAGGGGGCCTGCAGGTACATGGCGGCGGCCTGCCCGGCGAGCCGGCCGGCCACCTCGCTCATCGGTGCCAGCAGCGGCAGACCGGTGTGGTCCTGCACCGTCTCGTAGGCGATGGCGGTGGTTCCCGAACGCAGCAGCGCCTCGGTCAGCGGGCGGTCGGCGGCCAGGTGCAGGTAGGTGAAGAGGGTCTGCCCCGCGTGCAGGTACGGGTACTCCTCGGCGACGGGTTCCTTCACCTTGACCAGCAGTTCGGACTCCGCCCAGACCCGGTCCGCGGCGGCGACCACGGCGCCGGCGGCCTCGTAGTCCGCGTCGCGGTGGCCGGCGCCGGCGCCGGCCCCCGTCTCCACGAGGATCCGGTGTCCCTCTCCGGCCAGCGCCTTCGCGCCCGAGGGGTCCAGCCCCACGCGCCGCTCCGCTGGTTTGATCTCCTTGACGACTCCGACGCGCATGACGCTCCGTCCCTCCGGTGGGCGCCGACGGATCTCGCCGACGCGATCGCCGGCGTCACGGGTTGGGCGCGCCGGTCCCCCCAGCGTGGTGGGACCGGGTCGGAAAGTCCAGAGCTCCCGGTGGCGTCAGCCGCGCGCGGCGTTCAGCGCGGTCTCGGCGAGCCGGTTCCACTCGGAGACCTGCTCGACGGGGACGGCGACCCAGCCCGGCTCGACGGTTCCGTCGCCGGCGGGCGAGAAGTCCCCCGCCCCCTCGATCCGCAGCGCCTCCCGCGCCGCGTCGGTGCCCTGACCGAGCCGGAACGCCATGGTGTCCCGCTTCAGGCACGCGAACGGCACCCCGTCGACGAACAGACCCGATCCGCCGTACAGGCGCCCGGGCGTCACCCCCTCGTCCTGCAGGTCGACGGCCAGCTGGGTGAACAGTGCCTCGACGTCCACCGCTCAGCCCGCCGCGCCCAGGCCGGCGTCGCGCATCGCGTCCACGGCGGTCGGATCCGAGTCGCGCAGGAACACGGTGACCCGCTCCGCCTCCTCGAGCTCGGCGATCTGCGCGGCCGCCGAGCCGAGGGCGGCGAGAGAGCGCAGGAAGCCGCGGTTGGGCTCGTGTCGCCAGGGCACCGGCCCGGCGCCCCGCCAGCCGGCCCGCCGGAGGGCGTCCAGGCCCCGGTGGTAGCCGACCCGGGCGTAGGCGTAACCCTCGATCGTGCGGCCGTCAGCGAGGGCGTCCTCGGCCAGGAGCGCCCACGGCAGGGAGGCCGCCGGGAACTGGCGGGCCAGATCCTCGGCCTCGTCCCCGGCCTCGATCCGGGCGTCGAGCTCGGGCTGGGCGGGCAGCAGGGTCGGCTCGGGCTCGAGCAGATTGCGGTGCGGGTTCTCGCTCACGGGTTCCTCTCGGGACGGGCAGACGCCGGGCCCGCGCCGCTTCAGGTCGCGGTGCGGGCCCGGCGTCGTGGCGTTGCTGGTGACGGTGACCGCGGAGCGGCTCAGAACGTGTGGCCGGCGGAGCCGAGGTGCTGCGCGGCCTCGGCCACCCGCGCGGCCATGCCCTTCTCCGCGGCGGCGCCCCACACGCGGGGGTCGTACTGCTTCTTGTTGCCGACCTCGCCGTCGACCTTGAGCACGCCGTCGTAGTTGCTGAACATGTGGCCGACCACCGGCCGCGTGAACGCGTACTGGGTGTCGGTGTCGATGTTCATCTTGATCACGCCGTAGGAGACGGCGTCGGCGATCTCCTGCTCGGAGGAACCGGAGCCGCCGTGGAACACCAGGTCGAAGGGCCGGTCCTTGCCGATCTTCTCCCCGACCTCGGTCTGGATCTGCTGGAGGATCTCGGGCCGCAGCTTGACGTTGCCCGGCTTGTAGACGCCGTGCACGTTGCCGAAGGTCAGTGCCGTGATGTATCGGCCCTTCTCCCCCGCACCGAGCGCCTCGATGGTCTTCAGTCCGTCGGCCGCCGTGGTGTACAGCTTGTCGTTGATCTCGTTGGCGACGCCGTCCTCCTCGCCGCCGACCGTGCCGATCTCAACCTCGAGGATCATCTTCGCGGCCGACGTGCGCGCCAGCAGCTCCTCGGCGATCCGCAGGTTCTCCTCGAGCGTCTCGGCGGAGCCGTCCCACATGTGGGAGTTGAAGATCGGCCCGTCGCCACGCTTGACGGCGGCCTCGGACTCGGCGAGCAGCGGCAGCACGAAGCCGTCCAGCTTGTCTTTGGGGCAGTGGTCCGTGTGCAGCGCGATGTTCACGGGGTACTTCTTCGCGACCTCGCGGGCGAACGCGGCGAAGCCGAGGGAGCCGGCCACCATGTCCTTGACCGAGGCGCCGGACCAGTAGGCGGCACCGCCGGTGGAGACCTGGACGATGCCGTCCGAGCCGGCGTCCGCGAACCCCTGCAGCGCGGCGTTGAGGGTCTGCGACGACGTCACGTTGACCGCGGGGTAGGCGAAACCGCCCTCCTTCGCGCGATCGATCATCTCGACGTACTTCTCGGGCGATACAACGGGCATGGTCGTCTCCTTGGTCGAGTCGGGGTCGCGGCACCGGCGAGAACACGCACCAGCGGGCCGGTGCGCCACGGGCGACCACCGCGCGGGCTGTCCCGCTCCATCGTAGCCATCCCGTGCCCCGGCGGACCGGTCCGGGCGACCGTGCGACGCGACCCCGGCCGCGGGTGCCCCCACCGCGCGGCGGCACGGGCGGTTCTCCCCATCGCGCGGCCACGGCGCAGACCCCCGGGTCGATGCCGGAGAACGACGACGAGGGGGACGACGGGCATGGCGCGCGACACGTGGGACGTGCAGCCGGCGGCGGCCCGGGCGGTCAGCCGGACGGCGCCCGCGACACGTGGGACAACGACCTCTCCCGCGTGGCCGAGGTCGCCCGACTGACCGCCGAACCGGTCGCCGGCTGACGACGACGCCTCGTGGCTTATCTCGATTTTCGAGATGATGCGCTATGCTGATGGCATCTCCCGAGCGGCGGCAGTCCCCCCTCCCCCGCTCGGTCGAGGTGAAGAGTGGCTGGTGTCGACCTCGTCCCCCCGGGTGCCGATGCCAGCCGCTTCATGTCCGGGCCCGTGACCGGGTGGACCCGTCGATCCGCCGGGCTCAGCCTGCGGGCTGGCCGAAGCGATGCCGGCGCACCCAGGCGTGCATGGCGATCGCCGCCGCCGCTGCCGCGTTGATCGACCGGGTGGAGCCGAACTGGGCGATCGAGAGCGTGGCCGCGGCCGCGTCGTGCGCCGCGTCCGTCAGGCCCGGGCCCTCCTGCCCGAACACCAGGACGCACGCCGCAGGCAGGTCGGCCGTCTCCAGCGGTACCGAGCCGGGGCCGTTGTCGATCGCGAGCACGGCCAGGCCGGCATCGTGTGCCCAGGCGAGGAAGTCGGCGAGCGTCTCGTGGTGGCGGATGTGCTGGTACCGGTCGGTGACCATGGCGCCGCGCCGATTCCAGCGGCGGCGGCCGATGATGTGCACCTCGGCGGCGAGGAAGGCGTTGGCGGTGCGCACGATGGACCCGATGTTGGCGTCGTGCTGCCAGTTCTCGATGGCGACATGGAACGGGTGCCGCCGCCGGTCCAGGTCCGCGACGATCGCCTCGTGCCGCCAGTAGCGGTACGCGTCCACGACGTTGCGGGCGTCGCCCTCGCGCAGCAGTTGCGGATCCCACTGCTCCCCCGCCGGCCACGACCCCACCCACGGCCCCACCCCGACGGCCGGGCTCGGCTCGCCGGCGGACGGTGACGACGCCGCCGGCGGAGACGACGCGGCGGGCGGAGCACCGGGTTCGGGCGGGGAGGTCACCGTCCCACCGTAGTGGCCGTCAGACCGCCAGCTCGTCAATAGATGCACACCGAAGGCCCTTCAGGACCCGGCTTCGTGCATCTATTGACGAGCTGGCGACGGACTCAGGCGCGGGTGCGCTCTCCCGTCGCTTCGCGCTGCGGGAAGAGCCCCTCGTCCGCGATCCGCCGGTTCAGCTCCGCCAGGTACTGCTCGGGGTCGAAGTCCAGCGGGACCTCCCGGCCCAGCCAGCTCGAGAGGTGGATGGCGTTGGCCAGCCGGACGCCGTCGATGCCGTCCGCGCCCTGGGCCAGCAGCGGCGTGCCGTCGAGGATGTGGCGGACGAAGTTCTCCAGCACCCCGGAGTGCTGCTGCCCCCACTCCGACGTGAACTCGAGGGTCTCCTGGGTGTACAGCTCCGTCGGGTCGATCTGACCGCGGAAGAGGCGGGCCACGTCGTCCGGGCCCATGGCGTCGCTGAGCTCGCGCTCGGGTTTGACCAGGCGGGTGATGGTGACGCGCTTCGAGTCCTCGACCACGATCTTGCCGGCGTCGCCGAGGATCTCGAACCGGTCGGTGCCGACCAGGTCGTGGGTCGCGGTGACGAAGGTGCCGGTCACCCCGTTGCCGTGGTCGACGACGGCGGTGACCTCGTCCTCCACGGCGATGTCCCGGCGGAAGCCGTAGGCGACCTTCGCGTACACGGACCGCGGCACCCCGCAGATCCACTGCCAGAGGTCCAGCTGGTGCGGGGCCTGGTTGACCAGGACGCCGCCGCCCTCGCCGCCCCAGGTGGCGCGCCACGCGGACTGGTCGTAGTAGCCCTGCGGCCGCCACCACGTCGTGATGATCCAGTTGCTGCGCCGGATCGCGCCGATCTCCCCGGCGTCGACGATCTCCTTGATCCGCTGGTACAGCGGGTTGTTGCGCTGGTTGAACATGATGGCGAACGGGGTGTCCGGATAGGTCTTCGCGGCGTTCAGCAGGTCCTCGACCTGCGCCGTGTAGACCCCGGCGGGTTTCTCCACCATCACCGGGATGCCGCGCTCGAGGGCGGCGATGCCCATCGCGGGGTGCAGGTAGTGGGGGACGGTGGTGACGACGGCGTCGACGTCGTCGCTGTCCATCAGGGCCTCGGCGGTCTCGAACACGGGCACGTCGGCGTGCTCGGCCACGGCCTTCTCCCGCTTGCCCGGGTCGATGTCGGCGATCGCGCCGACGACCATGCTGGGCACCAGGCCGTCGGCGATGAAGCGGGCGTACATCCCGCCCTGGGCGCCGTAGCCGATGATGCCGAGCCGGACGACTCCGGAGGTGCTGGGGGTGGTCATGGCGGTACTCCTCACAGGTCGGGGGTCTCAGGCGGTGGTGGCGGCGGTGCCGGCGATCAGGTCGCCGAAGCCGAGGGCCACCAGGTTGTCGTGAGAGGTCTGCAGCGCCTCCCACACGGTGCGGCCGTACAGCTCGTCCTGCTCGACGAGCAGGAACTCGGCGCCGCCGTCGACGGCGGCGGGGACGATCGACGCGAAGTCGAGGTTGCCCTCCCCCACCTCGGCGAACTGGACGACGTCGCGGAAGTCGCGCATGAAGGCGGCGTGGTCCCCGGCGGACAGGTGCTCGAACGCGCTCGGCGGCAGCATCCCGATGCGGTAGTCCTTCAGGTGCACCATCGCGGTGTTCCCCGCGTACTTCCGCAGCGTGCGGACGGGGTCGAGTCCGCCGCGCGCCACCCAGTGCACGTCGATCTCGAGGCCCATGGTCGGAGAGGCCTCGACGATGTGGTCGAGCAGGTGCGCCCCGTCGATCCTCGCGAACTCGACATGGTGGTTGTGGTAGTAGAGGCTCAGCCCCTCGGCGGCGAGCCGCTGCGCGTACTCCTCGGCGGTGCGGGCGAAGTCGAGCACCGCGTCGAGGGAGCCCATCGCGGGCAACGGGAGCATGCCGATCCGCAGGTGCCGGGCGCCGAGCCGGTGAGCGTCGTCGACGATCTTGGCGAAGTCGGTGTCGAGCGCGTCGACCGGGACGCCGCCGGGCGCGGTGACGTTGACCGAGAGCGCGGCGATCTGCACGCCGAGCTCGTCCCGGGCCCGCTCGAGTTCGGCCGTGTTCTCCGGGGTCATCGGGATCTGGGACACCTCGACGGCGCGGTAGCCGATCTCGGCGATACGGGCGAGGGTCGCGTACGCCCCGATCTCGGCGACGCTCTCCTTGAGCATCATGGCCTGGACGCCGATGCGTGCCATGGGGTTCCTTCCGTTGGGGTTCGGGACGGGGACGGGGACGAGGCCGGTCAGGCGGCCCGTTCGTCGTCGCGGGCGCGACGGCGCTCCTCGCGCCGTGCGGCCTGCTGGTCCGGGTCGATGACCGGGGAGGCCATCAGCAGCCGGCGGGTGTAGGGGTGCTGCGGGTCGCCCGTGACCTGGCGGGCCGGCCCGTGTTCGACGATCCTGCCGCCGGTCATGACGGCGATGTCGTGGCTGATGTGGCGGACGACGTCGAGGTCGTGGGAGACGAACAGGTAGGAGACGCCGGTCTCCTGCTGGATGTTCAGCAGCAGGTCCAGGACGCGGGCCTGCGTGGAGAGGTCCAGCGCGGAGACGGGCTCATCGCAGACGATGAGCTTGGGTCGCAGGGCCAGGGCCCGTGCGATGGCGACGCGCTGGCGCTGTCCGCCGGAGAACTCGCGGGGCAGCCGGTCCACCGCGTCCGCGGGCAGGCCGACGTGGTCGAGCAGCTCCGCGATCCGGCCCTGTGCCTGCCGGACCCCGATGCCCTGGACCGAGAGCGGCTCGGCGAGGATGTCGCCGACCGTCAGGGCCGGGTTCAGGGAGCTGTAGGGGTCCTGGAAGACCACCTGCAGGTCCCGGCTGAGGCGGCGCCGGTCGGCGCGGGTGGCGTGCGAGATGTCGCGGCCGTCGAACGTGATGGTCCCCCCGCTGACCGGGGCCAGGCCGAGGATGGCCCGCCCCAGCGTCGACTTGCCGGAGCCGGACTCGCCGACCAGGCCGAGCGTCCGGCCCCCGCCGAGCTCCGCGTCCACCCCGTGCAGGACGGTGAAGCCCGGGGACCGGAAGCCCCTCCCGGGGTAGGTGACGGTCAGGTCGCGGACCGACAGCAGGGATTCCGCGGCGGGTTCGAGAGTGGTCTCCATCAGAGGCGTCCTTCCAGGGTGCCGGGGGCGGCCGCGGCCGGCATGACCCCGGTGGGCACGGCGGTGGCGCCGGCGGTGAGCAGGGTCATGGGTTCCTTGCCCTCGAGCGTGGCCGCCAGCAGCTGTCGCGTGTAGGGGTGCTGCGGCGAGCGCAGCAGGCTGCGCACGTCGCCCTCCTCCACCAGGGCGCCCTGCCGCATCACCACCACCCGGTCGCACAGGTCGGAGACCACGCCGAAGTTGTGGGTGACGAGGACCAGGCCCATGCCGAGTCGTCCCTGCAGGTCGCGGAGCAGGTCCAGCACCTCGGCCTGCACGGTCACGTCCAGCGCCGTCGTGGGCTCGTCGGCGATCAGCAGCCGCGGTTCGCAGGAGACGGCCCCGGCGATCAGGACACGCTGGGCCATGCCACCGGAGATCTGGTGCGGGTAGGCCTCGAACGTGCGCTGCGGGTCGACGATGCCGACCAGCGCGAGCAGCTCCAGCGCCCGGGCGCGGGCCTGCGAGCGGGACAGGCCCATCACCTTGACCATCGGCCGCACCAGCTGGTGGCCCACGGTGAAGGACGGGTCGAGGTTGCTCATCGGCTCCTGCGGGATGTACGCGATGCCCCGGCCGCGCAGTTTCGCGATGCGCGCCCGGTTGCGGGCGTCCTCCCCGGCGACGAGCAGCGGCTCACCGTCGAACGTGATGGTGCCCGCGGTGATCCGCGCCGTCTCGGGCAGCAGCCCGAGGATGGAGAACGCCGTCTGCGTCTTGCCGGACCCGGACTCCCCCACGATGCCCAGGACCTCCCCGGCGTCGACGTGCAGGGTGACGTTCTCGACGACGGTCTTGACCGTGCCGCCGTGCTGCGGGTACCCGACGCGCAGGCCGCTGACGGTCAGCAGGTGCGGCTGCCCGGTGTCCGTCGGGTGAGCGACGGCCGGGAGCACGCCGGTGCCCGTCCGCCCGGTGCGGGGCCGGCGGGGCTGCCGCGGCGCCTTCGCCGCCTTCTGCCCGTCCTCGAGGGCGTCCCGGAGGGCGTTGCCCAGCAGGGCGAGGCTGACGGTCACGGAGGCGATGGCGATGCCGGGCCACACCAGCAGCAGCGGCTGCAGGTAGACGTTGCGGAACGCGTCCGACATCATGACGCCCCAGGTCGGCACCAGCGGGTTGCCGAGGCCGAGGAACTCCAGGACGGACTGGATGGCGATCGCGATCCCGGCCACCATCGCGGTCTGGATGATGATCGGCGCGCGGACCACGGAGAACACGTGCCGCGTCATGATCCGCCCGTCGCTCAGGCCGGAGACCCGGGCGGCGTCGACGTACAACTCGTTCCGCACGGACTGCACGGCGGTCCGGGTGAGCCGGAAGAACGCGGGCGCGAGCAGCACGCCGAACACGATCATCGAGAGCCACACGTTCGGGCCGAGCGCCGCGCGGACGGCCAGCAGGACGATGATGCCGGGCAGCGACATCAGCATGTTGGCGATCCAGGAGAACGCGCCGTCCAGGCGTCCCCCGTAGTAGCCGGCGGCGATGCCGGCCGGGGTGCCGATGGCGATGGCGACGACGGCGGCCAGCAAGCCCGCGGCGAGCGTGGTGCGACCGGCGAACAGGAGACGGGTGAGCACGTCCCGACCGGCGCTGTCGGTGCCGAGCAGGTGCTCGCCGCCGGGTTTCTGCAGCACCGAGCCGAGGCTGCCGGTATTCGGGTCGAACGGGGTCAGCAGCGGGGCGGCGACGCAGGCGAGGACGACGACGGCGAGCACGAGTGCGGCGATCACGGCCAGCGGGTTGGCGGCCAGACGCTTGACGGTGCCGGACCGCTTGACCGCCACCGCCGTCGTCGCGGCGGGAAGGGAGGGGATCTGCGTCATGACACACGCACCTTGGGGTTGAGCCAGCCGTTGAGCAGGTCAACGACGATGTTCACGAGGATGACCATGATCACCGTGTAGACGACGACGCCCATCACCATGGGGATGTCGCCCTGCGTGGTGGAGCCGATCGCCAGGGGCCCGATGCCCGGCAGCGCGAAGATCTGCTCGATGGTGATGGAGCCGCCCAGCAGCGCCACGAAGTTCAGGGACAGGATCGTCAGCGCCGGCGGTGCGGCGCTGCGCAGGACGTGGCGGGTGAGCACCTCGCGCTCGCCGAGGCCCCGGCTGCGCAGGGTGCGGACGAAGTCGCGGCGCCGGACGTCGATGATTGCGCTGCGGAACTGCTGGGCCGCGGACGCCGTCAGCTGGAAGACGAGGGCGGCCACCGGCAGGGCGATCGAGGCGAGCCACAGGCCGGGGTTGGTGGCGAACGGGACGAAGCCCGTGGCCGGGAAGAGCTTCGCCTGGATGGCGAGGGTCGTGACGAGCACGATCGCGACGACGAAGCTGGGCAGGGCGTCCCCCGCGAGGGAGAGGAACTGGACGAATCGGTCCACCCAGCCGCGGTACACCGCCGCGGCGATGCCGAGCGCGGCGGCGATGACGGCCGCGACGACCAGCGCCACGAAGACGATCGTCAGGGTCACGGGCAGCCGGTTGGACAGGGCCTGCAGCACGGGTTCGCCGGTGAACCAGGAGCGGCCGAGGTCGCCGGAGAAGGCGCCGCCCAGCCAGTCCAGGTAGCGGGTGATCAGCGGCTGGTCGAGGCCGAGCTCGGCCTGCTTCGCCGCGATCTGCTCGGGAGTGGCGAACTCGCCCAGGATGTTGCGGGCGATGTTCGTGCCCGAGATGTACAGCAGCACGTAGGTCAGCGTGGTGATGGTCAGCAGCAGGACCAGACCGGCCGCGAGCCGTCGCAGGATGAAGGTGAGCATGGGTGGTTACCTCACGGTCGGGGTCCGTGGCGGCCCCGCTGCTCCCCGGGGGGAACGGGGGCCGCCACGGCCACGGACAGCACGGGTCGGCGTCAGCTGGCCGGCGCGTAGTTGTAGAGCGACGGCACGGCCTGCTGGATCTGCTGCTGGACCGTGATCGTCGGGCGGTTGAAGTACACCTGGTCCACCCGGAAGAACGGCACGAACCAGGCCTGCTCGGTCACGTACCGGTCGAGTTCCTTGGCCGCGGCGTCGCCGTCGGCTCCGCCCTTCTGCACCCGGCCGATCAGCGCCTGGGCGGTCGCGTCGGTGTACTTGCCCGGGTTGAAGGCGGCGTTGGGGCCGACGTGGTGGTTGATCGCGATCCAGGGCTCGGGCTGGAAGATGCCGTAGAACGCCATCGGGAACTGACCGGCGAGCACCTTGTTGCGGTAGTCGCTGTCCTGGACGCTCTCCTGCTTGACGGTGATGCCCACCTCGCCCAGCTGCTGGGTGATGGTGGAGAACACCACCGGGTCGAACGCGGAGCTGACCGGCATGGAGAGGGAGAAGCCGTTCGGGTAGCCCGCCTCGGCGAGCAGCTTCTTCGCCTTCGCCGGGTCGTAGGTGTAGTACCCGTCGAGGTCCTTGTCGTAGGCCGCGGTGGACGCGCCGAACACCTGGCTGGTGACCGTGCCGCGACCGAGCAGCATGGCGTCGAGCAGGCCCTTGCGGTCGATGGCGTAGTTCATCGCCTGCCGCACCTTCGGTTCCGCGAGCGCCTTCACCTGCTTGCCGGCCTTGTCCAGCAGGAGCAGGCCCTGCCAGTCGACCTGCTTGCTGGTCTCGACCAGGTTGGCGGACTTGGCCTGCGCCTCGGACTTGGGGTCCAGCAGTGCGGCGTCGACCTGGCCGGAGACGAGGGCGTTCAGGCGCGCCGTCGTGTCCGGCATGTACTTGAAGGTGACCGTGTCGAACTTCTGCAGCTCGGGAGCCCAGTAGCCCTCGCGCTTCTTGAAGGTGTACTGCGAGCCGGTGACGGTCGCGGCCTTGTCCATCACGTACGGCCCGGTGCCGTCCGGCTCGGACGTGATCGCGTCGGTGCCCAGGGCCTGGGGGCTGCCCATCAGGCCGGCGGCGTTGCTCAGGTAGATCGGCAGGGCCGGGTCCGGCGCGGTGAGCCGGTACTCGACGGTGTCGGCGTCGACGACGGCCACGGAGCCCACGTTCTTCACGGTGGCGCCCTGCGGGCCGTTGGCCTTCTTGAAGTGGTCGAAGTTCGCCTTGACCGCGGCGCCGTCGAACGCGGCGCCGTCCTTGAAGGTGACGCCCTTGCGCAGGTTCAGGGTCAGGACGGTGTTGCCCTTGCTCCACGCCCAGTCGGTCGCCAGCATCGGCTGGAGCTTGCCGTCCGGGTCACGCCGGATCAGCGTGTCGTACGCGGCCTGGTACAGCGGCAGGAAGTGGCCGACGTGGGCCATGGCCGGGTCCCACGGCGTGGCGTCGGTGTACGACCCGATCGTCAGGGTCTTCGCTCCCCCCGCGGCGGTGGAGGCGTTGCTGCCTCCGCCGCAGGCGCTCAGCGCCAGGGCGCCGGCCGTGACCGCGGCCGCCACGGCGGCGCGTCGACGAAACCTCATCATCTTTGTCTCCCTCGAACGGTGATGGGGCCTGCCGTCGCGCCCGTCACCCCGTTGTGAGCTGGGGCACATGTGCAGGTTGAAATCGAAGCTACGGCCGCAACCGTGGTGCACCTATCGGTTGCCAGCAGTTGCCTTCACTCGTGAACGCAACCGCCGCCGCCGCGCTCGATCGGCGGTGCCGCCGGTCAGACCCAGGCGCCGGCGGGGTACGTCTGGGCATACACCGCCGTGATCGCGCGCAGCGGCTTGAGGGCCTCGGCGGCGTCGATCCAGAACGGCTCGCCCGAGCCGTGCCCGGCGTGGAAGTCGCGGATCAGGGCCGCGTGGGAGGCGCCCCAGTAGCTGCGTCCGACGTCGCCGGGCAGGGTCTCGGTGACGGTCACCGGGTCGCCGTCGTCGGGCAGCACGGTCAGGTCGCCGTTCAGGACCATCCGACCGCGGGTGCCCTGGACCTCCAGGCTCACGGGGTGGTTCAGGGAGGCGGCATTGGTGGCGAACAGGGTGGATCGCACGCCGCCGGCGTGGCGGAGGTTCAGGTCGGCGGTGTCCTCGACCTCGATCACGCCGCCGAGCGCGCGTTGCCCCGCGGATCCCGTGACCTCCTCCGCGTCACCGAGCAACCAGAGCAGCAGGTCCAGGGTGTGGATGGCCTGGTTCATCAGGACGCCGCCGCCGGAGCCGGCCCACGTGCCGCGCCAGGGCCGGGACGCGTAGTAGGCGGCGTCGCGGTGCCAGCGCACGGTCGCCCCGGCGCCGATCACCTCGCCGAGGTCCCCGGCGTCGAGCACGGCCCGCATGGCCCGGGAGGTGGCGTTGTAGCGGTTCTGGAAGCAGATCCCGAGCCGGGCGGTGGAGGCGTCCGCGGCCGCGGCCAGCCGTTCCCCGTCGGCGAGGGTGCTCGCGAGCGGCTTCTCCAGCAGCACGTCGACGCCGGCCGCGAGCGCGGTCAGCGCGAGCGGGACGTGATCGGCGTGCGGGGTGGTGATGTGCACGACGTCGGGGGCGGGATCCGGCCCGTCGAACAGACGCGCCAGGTCGGTCACGACCGCCGGCCGGCCATGGGGCCAGGCGTCGGCGACCGCCCGGGCCCGGCGGGCGTCGACGTCGACGACCGCGGTGAGCTCGACGTCGGGCATGGCCGCGAGCGCGTCGAGGTGGACGGCGGAGACGTCGCCGCAGCCGACGACGGCGGTGCGGCGGCTCGGTCCGGGGTCAGACCGTCCGGGGTCAGACCGTCCGGGGTCAGACAAGGCGCACGCCCGCGCCCTCGGCGATCCGGCGGAAGGCGCGAGCCGCCTGCCCGTAGGCGGCCGGTCCGGAGAAGCCGCCGAACTCGTGCCCCTCCGCCAGGTGGGGCTCGAGGGAGGCGAAGCCGGTGTACCCGTCGGCGGCGAGCGCCTCGATGGTCGCGGCCAGCTCGCCGTCGCCCTCGCCGGCGGGCACCACCGTGCCGGACTCGGCCACGGCGTCCTTGACCTGCAGGTACTCGAGCCAGGGCCGCAGCAGCGCATACCCGTCGGTGAACGGGCGTACCCCCACCTGCACGAAGTTCGCGTTGTCCCAGGCGACCCGCAGAGCGGGCGAGTCGACGGTGCTCATGATGTCGGCGATCCGCTCCGGCACGTCGCCGAAGATGCCCTTCTCGTTCTCGTGCACCAGCACGACGCCCGCGGCCTCCGCCTCCGCGGCGAAGAGCGCCAGCCGCTCCACGACGGCGTCGCGGATGTCCGCGGGCGGCTGCCCGTCGGCGGGGTAGAAGGAGAAGATCCGGATGTACCGGGCGCCGAGGGCGCGGGTGGTGCGGATGACGCGGCGCAGCCGGTCGAGTTCGTCCGCGGCGGGGGCGGCGGCCGGCACCTTGCCGATGGGTGAGGCGACGGCGGAGACCGCGAGGCCCTGCTCGTCGAGGATCGTCCTCAGCCGGGCGGTGGTCTCCTCGTCGAAGTCGGCGACGTTGGTCCCCCAGGCGGAGCGGACCTCGAGGTGGCTCGCGCCGAGGGCGAGCAGCACGGCGGCCTGCAGCCGCGGGTCGGGGTCGACCTCGTCCCCGAATCCCGTGAGCGTCCAGGTGGTGGTCATGGGTCCTGCCTTTCTGACGGGGGTGTGCGCGGGTCCCCACCGCCAGGTCGTCAATAGATGCACACGAACGGGCCGATTCGGGCCCGGATGGAACATCTATTGACGACCTGGCGGGAGGGGTCCGCGGGGGGTCAGGCGGTGAGTGTCCCGCGCAGAGCGGCGACAGCGGCCACCGCATCGGCGTCCCGGGCGAGGGTCGCGTCGACGACGGCGAGCAGGGCCGCCGTGTCTTCCCCCCCGGTCCCGGCCGCCGCGGTGATCCGGTCGGCCGCCGGATCGGTGATCGGGGTGCCGTCCGCCAGCTGTGCGGTCATCCGGTCCATCCAGGCGGCGACCGGCCGGAGCGCGGCCGTCCCGTCCCGGCCGGCGTCGCGCTCGGCCCGGTACACCGGCAGGGCGCGGGCGGCCAGCTTGAGGGACCCGTCGTTGCCGATCTGGGCCAGGTGGTGGGCGATCCGCGGGTTGGCGAACCGGTCCCGCAGGGCCTGGCGGTACGCGGGGACGTCCAGTCCGGGCGTCGTCAGATGCCGCGCCGCCGCGTCCCAGAACTCCTCGACCCAGCCGGCGACCGTCGGGTCGGCTAGCGCCTGCGCCACCGTCGCGTGTCCGCGCAGCGGCCCGGCGTAGGCCATCAGCGTGTGCGCGCCGTTGAGCAGCCAGAGCTTGCGCCGCTCGAACGGCTCCAGGTCCTCGACGAACACGGCCCCGGCCCGCTCCCAGGCGGGCCGCCCGGCCGGGAAGTCACCGGCGAGGATCCACGAGGAGAACGGCTCGGTGATCACCGGGGAGACGTCGGCGAACCCGGTGGCGGCCGCGACGGCCTCCCGATCGGCGTCGGTGGTGCGCGGGGTGATCCGGTCGATGGAGGTGCCCACGAACGCGACGGTCCGCTCGATCCAGTCGGCGAGGTCCTCGTCGACCCGGCGCGCCGTGCCGAGCAGCGCGGCCCGCGCCGCGGCGTCGTTGGCCGGCAGGTTGTCGCAGGAGACGACGGCCAGCGGTCCACCGCCGGCGGCCCGCCGGGCGGCGAGCACGGCGACGAGCCGCCCGGCCGCCGTCAGCACGCGGCTGCCGTCGATCTCCTCGGGCCGGGCCACCCCCGCGCGCAGGGCGGCGACGTCCGCCGCGACGACCGGGTCCTCGGCGTTCAGGAGCGGATCGTCGCCCGCGCGGGCGAGCCGGTAGCCGGCCTCGGTGATGGTCAGGGTGACGACGGCGACGTCGGGGCTCGCGAGCAGGCCGGTGAGGGTCCGCAGATCCGCACCGTCGTGAGCCTCGACGAGGGCGGTGATCAGCTGGTGCCGGTCTCCGTCGGCGGCGCGCTCGACCAGGGTGTAGAGACCGTCCTGGGAGGTGAGCTGCTCGGCGGCCTCGGGGCTGCGACCGGTGAACGCCGCGATGCCCCACTCGTCGGCGGCCTGCTCCGTGTACCAGGCCTGGTGGGCGCGGTGGAACGCACCGAGCCCGAGGTGGACGAGGCGAACGGGCGGCCGGGGCCCGACGCCGGCGGTGGCGGCGGTCAGGGGGCGGGGCCGCGCGTCGGCGGCGCTCACAGCTTGAACGCCCGTCGCGGGGACGCGTCGACCAGGTCGACGATGATCTCGAGCGCCCGCTCCTCGGTGACCCGGTGCTCGGCGACGAGCCGGGCCAG
The DNA here is from genome assembly GCF_014643255.1 of Tersicoccus solisilvae. Lineage (GTDB taxonomy): Bacteria > Actinomycetota > Actinomycetes > Actinomycetales > Micrococcaceae > Tersicoccus > Tersicoccus solisilvae. Next base: position 102,557 of record NZ_BMJI01000008.1, read on the forward strand.
GAAGGCGGCCTCGACCCGCCGGGACGCGTCGTGCCGGGCCGGGATGGAGCAGAAGGCCCGGGTGTCGTCGATGAAGCCGGACGAGCGGGAGAAGCCCGCCGTCTCGGTCACCGCGGACCGGAACCGCAGCATGGCGTCGGGGGCGTCGAGGAACCACCACGGGGCGCCGATGAACACCGCCGGGTAGAACCCGGCCAGCGGCGCGATCTCGCGGGAGAACACGGTCTCGTCGATGGTGAACGGGATGACGTGGAAGCCCTCGGCCGTGCCGAAGTCGGCGAGCAGCGGCTGCAGGCCGGTGGCGAAGTCGACCGCGAACGGGATGTCGTGCCCGGTGTCGGGGCCGAACCGGGCGAGCGTGGCCGGGTGCGTGTTGCGGTGCACCCCGGCGTGCAGGGTCATCACCAGGCCGTCGTCGACGGCCATCGCGGCCTGCTGGTAGATCATGTGGGCCTCGAAGGCGAGCGCCTCGGCCCGCGTGGCCGTTCCCGCCATACCCTTGGCGAACAGGGCGGCCGCCTCGGCGTCGCCCAGTTTCAGGGTGTCGGCGGTATGGGTGCCGTGGTCGGAGGAGACGGCGCCGTGCTCGGCGAAGTAGCGGCGGCGGTTCGCCAGCGACGCCCGGTAGCCGGCGTACCCGGTGGCGCCGTCGCCGGCGGCCTGGATCAGTCGGTCCGCGTTGGCGGCGAACCCGTCGGCCCAGAACTTGGTGTAGGCGTCGGGCCGGAACGTCGGCAGCACCCGGGGGGTGAACGACGGGTCGGCGGCGAGTCGGTCGTGAGCGGCCAGGTCGGCGAGCGGGTCGTCGGTGGTGGCGAGGACCTCGATGCCGAACTGGTCCATCAGGGCGCGGGGCCGGAACCCGGGGCCGCTGATCGTCGCGGCGATGGCGTCGTAGACGGCGTCGGCCGTCTCCTCGCGCAGGTCGAGATCGTCCACGCCGAACACGTCGACGAACTCCTGCCGCAGCCAGTAGCCCGACGCGGTGCCGTCGAACAGCGGCCAGTGCCGGCAGAAGATGCGCCACGCCTCGCGCGGGCCGGCGGCGTCGGTGCCGCCCACGCGCAGCTGATCCAGCGGCACACCGGCGGCGTGCAGCAGGCGGGTGACGTAGTGGTCGGGGCTGATCAGCATGGCGGTCGGGTCCGGGAAGGCGGCGTCGTCGGCGATGACGGCGGCCTCCACGTGGCCGTGCGGCGAGATGACGGGCAGCGACTCCACCGCGGCGTGGAGGCGACGAGCCACCTCGCGGACACCGGGGTCCGCCGGGAACAGCCGGTCGGGGTGGTTCGCGATGGAGGAGGGCATGCCATCATCGTCCGAGCGGCCCGACGCGGCGGCAACCTGTTGCCATGAGTTGCATCACATCGGCGGCCCTCGCCAGCCCGGGCGATCGGTGGGAGGATCGGCATGTCCGCCCTTGTCACCGCTCCGATCACCGCCAGGAGGTCGCCATCAGAAGACCCCAGGACATCGAGTGCTGGCTCACCGACATGGACGGCGTGCTGGTGCACGAGAACCAGGCGATCCCGGGTGCCGCCGAGCTGATCGAACGGTGGGTCGACACGTCTCGCCGGTTCCTCGTGCTGACGAACAACTCCATCTTCACACCGCGGGACCTCGCGGCCCGGCTGTCGTGGTCGGGCCTGGCCGTGCCGGAGGAGAACATCTGGACCTCGGCCCTGGCGACCGCCCAGTTCCTCGCCAACCAGGCCCCGGGCGGACGGGCGTTCGTGATCGGCGAGGCGGGGCTGACGACGGCGTTGCACGAGGCCGGTTTCATCCTCACCGACAGCGACCCGGACTACGTGGTGCTCGGCGAGACCCGCACCTATTCGTTCGAGGCGATCACCTCGGCGATCCGGCTGATCATGGACGGCGCGAAGTTCATCGCCACGAACCCGGACGTCACCGGCCCCTCCCCGCAGGGGGTACTGCCGGCGACGGGCTCGGTGGCGGCGCTGATCTCCCAGGCCACCGGCCGCCAGCCGTACATCGTGGGCAAACCGAATCCGATGATGTTCCGGTCGGCGATGAACCGGATCGAGGCGCACTCCGAGACGACGGCGATGATCGGCGATCGGATGGACACCGACATCATCGCCGGCATGGAGGCCGGGCTGCTGACCGTCCTCGTGCTCAGCGGCATCACGACCCGCGCCGACATCAACACCTTCCCGTTCCGCCCGAGCCTGGTCTACGAGGACGTCTCCACGCTGCTGACGGACCTCTGACCCGGCTCGGCGGCGGGTCAGGGCCGCGCCTCAGGGCGGCGCCGGGCCGCCGGCCGTGCCGACCGCCCGCGGGACGGGCAGGCACTGCCAGCACAGCCGGTCCAGCGCCCGCTGGTAGAGCAGGGGGTTCCACTGAGGGCTGGCGTGCGTCGGTCGTGCCCCGGCCGTGGAGATCAGCGGTGGCACGAGATTCCGCGGGAGCGCCTCGGCCCAGCCGGCGGCCGCGTTGACCGCGTCCACGGTGTCGTCGCCGGCGTTGCCCAGGTACCCCACCGCGGTGGAGCCGAGGTCGTGGGCGAAGACGCCGACGTCGTAGTTGTAGATGTAGGCGGACTCGGACTGGATCAGCATGCTCGAGGGCGCGGTGGGGCTCAGCTGCGCGGCGGTCTGGTCCGCGATCTGCCGCCAGGTGCGTTCGTTCTTGTTCGCCACCCGCTCCCCGAACTCCATGGCCGCGCGCACCGTGGACGGGATCGCGTACCCGAGCTCGTACGAGTAGACGAGCCCGTCGAACCACCGGGCGTTGAGCACGTCCAGCCGGCTGTGCGGTGTCGAGTCGAGCACGATCAGTGGCACCGTCAGCCCCGCGCGGCGCAGGCGGACGGCGAGCTGGACGGCGACCATGCCCCCGAAGCTGTGCCCGTAGAGCAGCATGGACGTGATGCCCCGCTCGTCGGCGTACGCGAGCGTGGCGCGGGTCAGGGCGGCGATCTCGAGCCCCTCGTTGGAGTAGCCGGCCCACGCGAGCCGTCCGCGACGGACCATCGCCGGGGCGAGGGAGGCCAACACCCACTGGCTCTCCTCCCAGCTCAGCTTGAAGCCGGGCAGGACGAGCCAGCTGGTCTCGGGATGCAGCGCGTCGGCGTCGGGTGCGCCGACGCCCTGCACGGTGTGGGTCGACCGTTCGTGGGCGATCCGCCCGGTGATGCCGAGATCCGCGGCGAGCACCGCGCCGACGGCCGCGGCCCGCAGGAAGGAGCGCCGGGTGGTCGTCCGCATCCGGCTGATGAACCGCAGCTGCTCCGCGGTCCGCGTGAGGTCCGGCAGACCGTCCACGGCCTACAACCCGAGATCGTCCTTGCTGAAGGCCGCCAGGCACGGCACCTGCGCCGTGTGCTCGATCCGCTCCCGGGCGCCCGTGTTCCGGTCCACGATCACGAGCACCGCGGCGACCTCGGCCCCCGCGGCGGTCAGCGCCTCGACGGCCGTCAGGGCGGAGCCGCCCGTCGTCGAGGTGTCCTCGACGACGACGACGCGGCGGCCGGCGACGTCGGGCCCCTCCACCTGCCGGCTCATGCCGTACGACTTCTGCGCCTTGCGCACGACGCAGGCGTCGATCTGCCGGCCCTGCGCGGCGGCGACGTGCATGATGGCGGTCGCCACCGGGTCCGCCCCCATGGTCAGGCCGCCGACGACGTCGACGTCGCCCAGCCCGTTGCGGTCCATCAGGTCCAGCAGTACGCGGCCCACCAGGGGCGACGCCTCGTGGTGCAGGGTGACGCGGCGCAGGTCGATGTAGTAGTCGGCCTCCATCCCGCTGGCCAGCGTCACCCGGCCGCGCACCACGGCCAGCTCGCTGATCAGCTCCTGCAGGCGCGCGCGGGCGTCGTCGAGGGAAGGGGCAGCGCTCATGCACGCCAGTCTAGCCAGCGCCCCCGTCCCGCCCGGCCCGCCCGGCCAGGAGGCGACCGGAGGACCTATCATGGCGGCGAGACCGTCCAGGAAAGGCAGCCGTGAATCCCACCGTCACCCCGAACGACGTCTACCATGCGACCGCGGAGGACGAGACGTTCCTGACCGCGGTCCAGGAGGTGACGTCCGCGGCGGCGGGACGGCGACTGTCCGATCGTCCCGACGTCGTGCACAGCGTCCGCGGGTACGCCCTGGTCAACGAGGGACTGACGCCCCACGAGGCGATGGTCGAGGACCTGCTGTTCGTCCGGGACGCCCTGGACCGGGCGGGCATCTCGTTCCTGCTCGTGCGCGGCAACGACGCACGGCCGGTGATCGCGGTGCCGTGGACGGAGCGGCGGAAGCTGCGCGCGGCCCTCGTCGCGGCGTGCGAGGACGAGCCCTTCTACTCGGTGACCGTCGACGCCCGCAAGAACCGGTCCCTGCTGGTCGCGGACGGCAAGCTGACCGAGAGCACCCGGGCCCGGATGTTCCGGCTCTATCGGCCTCGCGTCGTCCTGCACGGCGGCCTGCTCTACGGCCACGAGACCGGCGTCCAGATCGAACTGTGGAAGTGGGAGGGCGAGACCCTCCAGCTGCCGATCGAGAACTCGGTCACCCGGCGCTCGCTGCCCGCCGACGAGGCGACCCGCGGCACCGTCGAACGGTTCGGCCGGACGTGGCCCACGATCGAGAACATGTTCGCCGATCACGCGACGGACATCGACTTCCCGATCGACATCGTCTTCTCCTGGGTGAACGGCTCGGACACGGAGTTGCTGGCCCGCCGGGCGTCCTACCTGCCCGGCGTCGTGATGGGCGAGGGCGACGACGCGGAGGCCCGGTACCGGCAGATCGACGAGCTGCGGTATGCGCTGCGCTCCGTGCACATGTTCGCCCCGTGGATCCGCCGCGTCTTCCTGTGCACGGACTCGGCGCTGCCGGACTGGCTGGACCCCGAGCACCCGGACATCACCGTCGTCCGGGCCGCCGACCACTTCGCCGACGCCTCGGTGCTGCCGGTGTTCAACTCGCAGGCGATCGAGGCGCAGCTGCAGAACATCGAGGGGCTGAGCGAGCACTTCCTCTACTCCAACGACGACATGTTCTTCGGCCGGCCGGTCAGCCCCGACATGTTCTTCTCCCCCGGCGGGATCACGAAGTTCATCGAGGCGAGCACCCGGATCGGACTCGGCGACAACCACCTGGACCGCTCGGGGTTCGAGAACGCCGCCCGGGTGAACCGGCGACTGCTCTACGAGAAGTTCGGCCGGATCACCACCCGGCACCTGGAACACACGGCCGCACCGCTACGCAAGAGCGTGCTGCGGGAGATGGAGCACGAGTTCAGCGCCGAGTTCGCGGAGACGGCGGCGAGCCGGTTCCGGGCCAAGGACAACATCTCGGTCACCAACTCGCTGTACCACTACTACGCGCTGCTGACCGGGCGGGCCGTGACGAAGGTGGGCGCGAAGGTCAAGTACGTGGACACCACGGTGCCCAGCGGGCTGAACAAGCTGGACAAGCTGCTGCGCAAGCGCAACCAGGACTTCTTCTGCCTCAACGACGGCTCGTTCCCGGAGGTGAGCGCCGCCGAACGGCAGGAGCGGGTGACCGACTTCCTGACCCGGTACTTCCCGATCCCGGCCCCGTGGGAGCGGACCCGGGTGTCGGACCCGACCTCAGAGAGCTGAGGCCAACCGCCGCGTCGTGGGGGTGGTGCTGACCTCGTGCCCGGCGGCGCTGAGCCGGCGGGCCACCTCCTCGGCGTCCACGCGCTCGCCGACCAGGTCGCCCCCGGCGGCGGGCACCACCGTGTGCAGCACCGTGTCCGGGTAGACGTGGACCATGTTGTAGCTCTGGGCGGCGTCCCGACCCATCGTCGGCCGGATGCCGCTCTCGGTGTCCACCGGGCGGGTGAGATCCTGCGTGTAGCAGGTCGCGGAGGCCACCGAGACGGGGATGCCGGCGAAGGTCGCGGTGGTCGAGTAGTGCAGGTGCCCGGCGAGGATCGAGACGATGTCCGTCCCGCGCACGACGTCGGCGAGCCGCGACTGCCCGCGCAGCTCGACGAGGGCGGCGAGGTCCTGCACGCACGGCACCGGCGGGTGATGCATGGCCAGTAGGGTGCCGTCCGGCGCCGGCACGGTCAGTTCGTCGGCGAGCCAGGTCAGCTGCGCGTCGGAGAGCTCGCCGTGGTGGTAGCCGGGCACGGTGGTGTCCAGCACGATGATCCGCAGCCCGCCGATCCAGTGCACCTCGTCGAGGGGGTCCCCGGTGCGGGGCTCGCCGCGCAGGTGCTCCCGCAGGTTGGCCCGGTCGTCGTGGTTGCCCATCACCCAGATCATCCGGGTACCCAGGCTGGTGGCGACCGGATCCACCAGTTCCCGCAGCGCCGTGTAGGCGCCGGCCTCGCCGTGGTCGGCCAGGTCGCCGGTGACCACGATGGCGTCGGGGGAACCCCCGGCCGTGCGGATCTGCTCGAACACCCCCCGAGTGCGCTCCTCGGCGTCGAGCACGCCGCCGACGCGGCCCTCGGCGCGCAGGTGGGTGTCGCTGACGTGCAGCAGGAAGTAGGACGGGTCGGGGTGTTCGGACCGGATCGTGGTCATCGGTCGGCTCTCTCGTGAGAATGCATGCCTGGTGTGCCCGGGTCGGTGAACCCGGCCGACGGAATGATCGTGACACGAGGGCGACCGACCGGTCGGTAACGACACCAGTCAACAAGTCTGAAGCGGCCGCGCCGTGAATGTCCAGTGAACGCCTCGTGATGTGAGGGATGAGACGACATGACGGCGCCCGACGGGTCCGCGGCCGGGCCGGCTCGAAACGGAGCGGGGCTCAGACGAACGCGGACAACCCGGTCGCGGCCCGACCCACGATCAACGTGTTGATCTCGTACGTGCCCTCGTAGGTGTGCAGCACCTCGACGTCGGCGGCCACCTTGGCCAGCTCGTGGTCGCTGAGGATCCCGTTGCCGCCGAGCAGGGTGCGGCCGGCGGACACGGTCTGCCGCGCGAGCCGGGTGAGAGTCGATTTCGCCAGCGCCGCCTGCGGCATGGTCAGCCGCCCCTCCTCCTGGGTGCGGGCGAGCTGGGTCATCAGGCCGAGGCTGAGCGTGAGGTTGCCGAACATCTCCGCGAGCGCGGCCTGGACGAGCTGGAAGCCGCCGAGGGGCCGGCCGAACTGCTGCCGGTCCAGGGCGTACCGGCGGGCGATGTCGACGGCGGCCAGCTGCGCGCCGACGGCCTGCCAGCCGACCCAGGCGCGGGAATCGCACAGCAGCCGGTTCGCGGCGGCGAAGCCCCGCGCCCCGGGCAGCCGGTTCGCCTCCGGCACCCGCACGGCGTCGAACGTCAGGTCCGCGTTCTGCATGATCCGCAGGCCGGTCTTGTGCTCGATCTTCGCGGCGGCGAAACCGGGCCGGTCGGTCTCGACGATGAACGCCTTGATCACGCCGTCGGCCTCGTCGCGGGCCCAGGTGAGGATGATGTCGGCGACGGTGCCGAGCCCGATCCACCGCTTCGCGCCCGAGATCACCCAGTCGTCGCCGTCGCGCCGAGCCGTCGTGGCCAGGCCGCCGGCGATGTCCGAGCCGTGGTCCGGCTCGGTCAGCGCGAAGGAGCCGAACGTCGCGAACCGCGACAGCTCCGGGAGGAACCGCTCCCTCTGTTCGGTGGATCCGAGTGCCTCGATCATGCCGACGATCAGCTCGTTGTGGATGCCGACGACGGACGAGAGGGAGACGTCGGCGCGGGCCAGCTGCGCGTGCAGCAGCCCGGTGAAGAGGCGGCTGCCCGGCCGCAGGCCCAGGTTCCCGTAGCCGCGCTCCCCGAACTCGGCGATCAGGTCGCGGGGGAACTCGTCGCGCTGCCACGGCCCGATGCTCGCCGGCCGCACCCGCTCCTGCAGCCAGCCGGTGGCCTCGGCCAGCCGCGCCTGCTCGTCCGCGGGCAGCGCGCCGGCGACGTCGAGCACGTCCAGGGGCAGCAGCCCGTCCGACGGGACCGGGCCGGCCGCGGGAGGGGCTGCGGATCCGGCGCCGGAGGCGGGGAACGGGGGGACGACGGGGGAGGCGATCGGGCGCACGGGGCGGGCTCCTCGGTGTGGAGACGGGGGTACGGCCACGTCAGCGGGAGTCTGATCGAGACTTCCACATGGTTGGATGTCCAAGTATAGTCCGATGTGATCTGAATCACGAGTGCCCATCGGTCGGAGGTTGCGATGCCCTCAGAACCCGACGTCGCCGCGCGTTTCCGCGCCGCGCGGGATCGCCTCATCGAGCTGCGCGAGGACGCGGACGCCGCCGTCGCGGAGTTCACGTGGCCCCGGTTCGAGCACTTCAACTTCGCACTCGACTGGTTCGACGTGATCGCCGCCGGCCCCCGGGGTGACACCGATGCGCTCGTGCTGGTCGAGGAGGACGGCGCGGCCTCGCGGCACACGTGGGCCGACCTGTCCCGGCGGTCCGCGCAGGTGGCGACGTGGCTGCGGGAGCAGGGCGTGCGGCGTGGGGACCGGATGATCCTCATGCTCGGCAATCGGGTCGAGCTGTGGGAGTTGATGCTCGCCGGCATCAAGCTCGGCGTCGTCCTCATCCCCACGACCACGCAGATGGGTCCGGCGGACCTGCGGGACCGGGTGGAGCGGGGCGGCGCCCGGTGGGCCGTCGCCGCCGGTGACGCCGTCGGCAGCGGCGTGCAGCAGGACGCGGACAAGTTCGACGACGTGCCCGGGGACTACCGTGTGGTCCAGGTCGGCGGCGCGGTGCCGCCCGGGCGCCTCGACTACGCGGACGCCCGCTCCGCGCCCGAGGTCTTCACCCCCGACGGGCCGACGGACGCCGACGAGCTGCTGCTGCTCTACTTCACCTCCGGCACGACGTCGCAGGCGAAGCTGGTGGAACACACCCACACCTCCTACCCGGTGGGGCATCTGTCGACCATGTTCTGGATCGGGCTCGAGCCCGGGGACGTGCACCTGAACGTGGCCTCGCCCGGCTGGGGGAAGCACGCGTGGTCCAACGTGTTCGCGCCGTGGATCGCCGAGGCCACCGTCTTCGTCCACAACTACGCGCGGTTCGACCCGGCCGCCCTGATGGCCAGCATGGAACGGCACGGCGTGACGAGCTTCTGCGCACCGCCCACCGTGTGGCGCTACCTCATCCAGGCCGACCTGAGTCGGCTGCCCACCCCGCCGCGCAAGCTCGTCTCCGCCGGGGAGCCGCTCAACGCCGAGGTGATCGACCGGGTGGCGGCCGTCTGGGGGCAGACCATCCGCGACGGGTTCGGCCAGACCGAGACGACGGTGCAGGTGGCCAACGCCCCCGGCCAGCGGCTGACCATCGGCGCGATGGGACGCCCGATGCCGGGCTACGACGTCGTCCTGCTGGACCCGGCCACCGGGGCGGAGGCCGACGAGGGCGAGCTGTGCCTGCGCCTGGATCCGCGGCCGGTGGGGCTGATGCGCGGCTACCACGACGACCCCGAGCGCACCGCCGAGGCGTTCCGGGACGGCTACTACCACTCGGGGGACATCGCCTCCCGGGACGAGCGCGGGGTGCTGACCTACGTCGGCCGCAGCGACGACGTCTTCAAGTCCAGCGACTACCGGCTCAGCCCCTTCGAGCTGGAGAGCGTGCTGATCGAGCACCCGGCGGTGGCGGAGGCGGCGGTCGTGCCCTCCCCCGACGAGCTGCGGCTCTCGGTGCCCAAGGCCTTCGTCGTCCTGGTCGCGGGGCGGGAGCCCGGACCCGAGCTGGCCGAGGACATCCTGCGGTACTGCCGGGAGCACCTGGCCCCGTACAAGCGGATCCGGCGGCTCGAGTTCGCCGAGCTGCCCAAGACGATCTCCGGCAAGATCCGGCGGGTCGAGCTGCGGGACGCCGAGGTGGCGCGGCACGGGCCCGGCGCCCGGGCGACACCGCCGGAGGGGCTGGGGATCGAGTACACCGACACGGACTTCCCGTCCCTGCGCGGGGCCGGTCGAGGCACCGGCGGCGGCCCGGGGCCCGGCGGAGGGGGCGAGGATGGATCAGCCGCTGCCGCGGGATCCGATCGCTGAGGCGCAACGCAACTGGCAGCGGCGCGGCTGGGAGCAGCAGGCCGCACCGATGGCCGCGGTCACCGCCATCATGCGGACCCAGCAGCTGCTGATGCTGCGGATCGAGGGCGTGCTGCGGCCGTTCGCGCTGACCTTCGCCCGGTACGAACTGTTGACCCTGCTCGCGTTCACCCGGCGCGGGGAGCTGCCGATGAGCCGGGCCAGTTCGCTGCTGCAGGTGCACCCGACGTCCGTCACCAACGCCGTCGACCGGCTGCAGGCCGCGGGCCTGGTGGACCGGGCACCGCACCCGATGGACCGGCGGACGACCCTGGTACGGCTGACGCCCGACGGCCGGGACCTGGCCCGGCGCGCCACCGACGCACTGAACCGGGACGTGTTCAGCGACACCGGCTTCGAGGCCGACGACGTCGAGCACCTGATCCGCATCCTCGCCCGGTTCCGTCAGCAGGCGGGCGACTTCGCCGCCGAGTGACCATATTCCGCCAGCTCGTCAATAGATGCACACGCAGGGGCCGATTCGGGCCCGGACGGAGCATCTGAGGTGAAACTTAGGTGGTGGCGGGGGTGGTGACGAGGTATCCCAGTGCGGTCAATTCGTGGACGAGGTGTTGGGCGCGTTGTCCTGGCCG
>NZ_BMJI01000009.1 GCF_014643255.1 Tersicoccus solisilvae
CACCACCCCGTGAACGACGAAGCGGGGCCCTCCCCGGCCAGGAAGGGCCCCGCTTCACCCTGCCCCCTTGACAGGAACGACTACATATCAGTCGACGCCCACCTCGACCGGGTTCCCGCCGGCCGCCGGGGCCGTCTCGTCCTGCTGCAGGGCGGCGATGACGCTCTCCACGTGACGGCGGGCTGCCCGGTCGGCGGCGTCGGCGTCGCGCGCGACGACGGCGTCGATGATGGCCAGGTGTTCGGGGAGGGAGACCTGGGGCCGGCCCGGGCGCAGGGAGAGCTGGAACTGGTGCCGCACGATCTGGGAGCGCAGTCGGCTGATCAGGTCGGCGGCGACCGGCTGGGCTCCGATCTCGGAGACGGCCGCGTGCAGCCGCGAGTTCAGCCGCGAGTACGTCAGGACGTCCCCGGAGGCGACGGCGACCCGCATGGCGTCGCCGATCTCCTCCAGCTGCGCGGTCTGGTCCGCGTCGACGCGCATCGCGGCCCGCGCGGCGATCAGGCCCTCGAGCACACCGCGGCACTCGAGGATCGCCACGGCTTCGGCCACGGAGACCCGGCGGACCCGGACGCCGCGGTTGGGGATGCGCTCGACGAGGCCCTCCGCGGCCAGGTCGGCGAAGGCGGAGCGGACGCTGCCACGGGTCACGCCGAACGCCTCGGTGAGTTCGGCCTCGACGAGGCGCTGACCGGGCGACATCTCCCCGTTCAGGATGGCGGCGCGGACGCCGTCGACGACGACCTCCTTCGCCTCCGCGCCGCGTCGCACCTCGGTCTCCTCGGATCGCACGCGATGCCCCTTCCGCCCCAGATCGCCAGACATCATTGTTGACAATAGTATCGGCGGTCGACCGGTGCGGGTCCGGCGTCGCGCGACCGGGCGGGCGGTCAGTCCGTCGCGGCCGCCGGTGGCGTCGTGATCAGTCCGAACACCTCACCCTGGGGGCCGGTGACGACGGATCGGCGGCCGAAGCCACTGTCGCCGGGCTGGACCAGCACCGTGGCGCCGAGCGCGACGGCTCGCTCCGTGGTGGCGTCCACGTCGTCGGCGGCGAACCAGGTGAGCCAGTGGTCCGGGGCGGAGCCCGCACCGGCGGAGGCGGAGATCCCGCCGATCTCCCGCGCGTCCGGAGCCGGGTGGAACGTGCAGTAGACGAAGCCCGCACCGTCGCCGACGTCCCGGTAGTGGTAGCCGAAGACGGCGGCGTAGAAGGCACGGGCGTCGTCGTACGCGCGAGTGTGCAGTTCGTTCCACACGTCGGCGCCGTGCTCGCTGTAGCGCGTGATGCCGCTGCGCCGGCCCGCCTGCCAGACGCCGAACACCGCGCCCGTCGTGTCCGCGGCGACGGCCAGCCGGCCCTGAGTCATCACGTCGAACGGCGGCATCAGCAGCTGGCCGCCCGCCGCGGTGATCCGGCTTGCGGTGGCGTCGACGTCGTCCGCGGCCAGGTAGGTGGTCCAGGTCGCGGGGCCGTCGCGCATGTCGGCCGGTTTGGGGCCGAGCCCGCCGACGATCTCCCCGTCGAGCCGGGCCAGGTGGTAGTGGCCGGCGGCCTCTCCGGCGTCCTCGACCGTCCAGCCGAACAGGCCGCGGTAGTAGTCCGCCGCCGCCGACACGTCCTCCACCTGGGCGTCGATCCAGCAGGGCGTCCCCTCGGGCCACGGCTCGTGACGTACCGGCATGGTGATTCGGCCCTCTCCGTCGGATGGTGACGCAGCCCATACCTCTGGCTCGATCGTTCCAGATCACCCGGTCGGGGGCCAGTGCTCATCGTGCCTACCATGAGGCATGACTGTCCGCCTGCTGACGATCGCGACCCGGCTGCCCGAGACCGCGATCGACCAGGACGACGTGGCGGAGCTCTTCGCGACCCAGCCCGGGATGACCCGGCTGGGCTCCCGGCTGGTCCGGACGGCGTTCGCCGGCGCGGGGGTGCGCACCCGCCGCACCGTGCTCGCCGAGCTCGGCGCGCAGTCGCGGGAGGCGGCGGACGGTGATCCGGTCACCGCTCACTTCCTCGACCCCGCGACCGGTGCGCTCGGGTCGCCCGCCACCGGGGCTCGCAACGCCGTCTACACCGTCGAGGCGTCGCGGCTGTTCGTCGACGCTGCACGTGCGGCGCTCGACGATGTCGCGCCGGCACTCGCTCCGGCGGACGTCACTCACGTCATCACCGTCTCCTGCACCGGCTTCTTCGCCCCCGGCCCGGACGTCCGGGTGGCGAAGGACCTCGGCCTGCGCCCCGACGTCACCCGTCTGCACCTGGGCTTCATGGGCTGCAACGCGGCCTTCCCGGCGCTGCGGACGGCCGCCGCCTCCTGCATCGCCGACCCCGACGCCGTCGTGCTCGTCGTCTGCGTCGAGGTGTGCACCCTGCACCTGCACGTGCGCAACGACCCGAACACCGTGATGGGCAATGCCCTGTTCGCCGACGGGGCCGCGGCGGCGATCGTCACCGCCCGGCAGGTCCGCGGCGGAGCGCCGGGCTTTGACCTGGTCGACTTCGAGACGACGCTGGCGCCGACCGGGGAGGAGGCGCTGGCCTGGAGCATCGGTGACGAGGGCTTCGAGATGATCCTGGGCACCTACGTCCCCAGGATCATCGAGGACCACGTCACGGACGCGCTCGCGCCGTTGCTGGGGCGTGCCGGCGTCGACGCCGACACCGTCCCGCTGTGGGCGGTGCACCCGGGCGGCCGGAGCATCCTCGACAAGGTGGAGAGCCGGCTGGGCCTGACCGGGGAGCAGATGGCGCCGTCCCGCGGGGTGCTCGCCGACGCCGGCAACATGTCCAGCGCCACCATCCTCTTCGTCCTGGACCGGCTCCGCCGCTCCGGTGCCACCGGGACCGTCGCCGCGCTGGCGTTCGGGCCGGGGCTGAGCATCGAGAGCGCGCTGTTGACGCTGACCGCCGCGGACGCGGCGCCACCCGATGCCTGAGCCGCGTCGTCGCCGGCAAGACCCGCTGCTGCGGCGGCGCAGTGGGGGTGAACCGGAGCTGATGGACGACCCGGACTGCGACCCGGTGGCCCTGGCCACGACCTACCGTTTGTTCGGGGTGGTGAACCCGCTGGTCGCCGCCTGGGGGCCGGTGTACCGGCAGCGGCTGCGCCCGGTGCTGCGCACGGCGGCGGCAGCGGGCCGGCCGGCGACCGTCCTCGACGTCGGCGCCGGCGGCGGGGACGTGGCTCGGTCCCTCGCTCGCCGGGCCGCCCGGGACGGGATCGACGTCGCCGTCACCGCCATCGACCCCGATCCGCGGGCCCACGCCTGGGCGTCCGCGCACGACGGCGACGCCGGGTTGACCTACCGGGCCGCCGCGAGCGGGGAGCTGGTGGCGACGGGGGAGCGGTTCGACGTCGTCGTGTCCAACCACGTGCTGCACCACCTGGGCGCCGCCGAGCTGTCCGGTCTGCTCGCCGACACCGCGGCGCTGACCGCCGGGGTGGCCGTGCACAACGACCTGCGCCGCAGCCGTGCGGCGTGGCTGCTCTACTGGATCGGCACGCTGCCGGTCGCGCGGGTCCGCACGTTCCTGCGGTTCGACGGGCTGCTCTCGATCCGGCGCAGCTACCGGCCCGCCGAGCTGGCGGCGATGGTGCCGGCGGGCTGGCGGGTGGAGCGGCAGCGGTTCTTCCGGCTGCTCGCCGTGCACGAGACGCAGCGTTCCGGGACCGACCGCCCCGGCCCGGTCTGACCGGACGGGCCTGCCCTCGGGCGTCAGCGCGTCGGCGCGCCGGCCGACGACGGGGTGGTGACGCGGGCCGCGACCCGGGCGCGGGCGGCCGCCAGCGCGTGCTGCATCCGCCGCCGGCCCTGCCGCGAGGCGTCGAGGGCCTGGCGCGTCTGCCGGTAGAGACCGTAGGTCGCGGACCGGACGGGCAGGTCCCAGGTGCCGGTGTGGTCCACGTCGACGCCCCCGAAGGAGCGTTTGAAGGCGGTGAACCCCGCCCACGGGTGGTGCGGGTCGTCGGTGGGGGCGATGCCGAACAGGTCGGCGGTGTGCTGCCCACGCTCGCGGGCGTCCAGGATCGCCTGCACGATCAACGGCTGGTTCGGCCGCAGCCGTCGGTGCTCGGCGGGCACGGCGGCGTGGGCGAAGGTGCGCACCGTGGGCGAGTCGTAGACGAGCGCCGCGCACACCGGGGTGCCGTGCTGCCGGGTGACGTAGAGCCGGGCCGCGTCGCGGGGCATCAGCGTCTCGGCCACCTGCCGCAGGTACCGCTCGGGGTGGGTGCGGATGCCCTTGCGGTGGGCGGTGGCCTCGAGGAAGCCGAGCAGGATGGCGATGTCGGCGGGATCCTGGCTGGCCTCGACCGTCAGGCCCTTCTTGTGCCCGTTGCGGTGGATGGTGCGGATGCTGCCGGTCATGTCGGCCAGCAGGTCCTCGGCGGGGCGGCGCAGGTCGATCAGCCGGGTGCGTCGGGGCTGGACGTCGCTGGGGCTCTGCCGGCCGCCGGCTTGCGCCAGGCCCGCGCGCAGGGCGGCGACGGACGGGGCGCGGCCGACGTCGAGCCCGTCGCCGGCGGGCATGGGCTCGAGCCGGAGGAACCAGGCGCCGGCACGGCGGGCCTGCGCGGTCAGCGCGGCGATCGCCTCGGGCAACGCGGCAGGGTCCTCGACGACCGGGCCGTACGGGCAGTAGAGGAACGAGCCGATCCGGCGCCGCTGCAGCACGGCGCGGGCGTGCCACCCGGTTCCGTCCAGGTCCAGCACGTCGTGACCGAGGTCCCGCTGCACGGCAAGCCAGGCGGGTTCCTGGAGGATGGTGTCCATCGTCTCGTTTCTCGAAGGGCCTGGCGGGGCCGACTCGCGGACGTGCGTCGTCGCGGCCGTCTCACTCTAGTCGAGCGGCGGCCGCCCGAGAGGTGTTCGGAGCGCCCCGTGTGATCGGATGGGTCGGCGCCGTCGGTCCTCAGGCCGCGGACTCGAGCGTGAGCAGGGCCCGCTTCGCGTCGAGGCCGCCGATGTAACCGCCCAGGCTGCCGTCGGAGCGGAGTACCCGGTGGCAGGGGATGACGAGGGGCAGGGGGTTGGTCGCGCACGCGGTTCCCACCGCCCGCACCGCCGTCGGGTTGCCGACGGCCGTCGCCACCTGGGCGTAGGAGGCGGTGCCGCCGAACCCGATGGCCGGCAGGTACTCCTGCACGGCCCGGCGGAAGCCGGCGGAGAGGCGCAGGTCCAGCGGCAGATCGAACCTCCGGCGCCGCCCGGCGAAGTACTCGTCGATCTCGCGGGCGGCGGCGTCGAGCCGGTGTGGCGAGCGCAGGATCCGCGGCCCGATCCGGTCGGCCAGGCGCTGCAGCACGGCGTCGTGGTCCTCGACCGCGAAGGCCACGCGCACCAGGCCGGCGTCGGTGGTGGCGATCATCAGGGGACCGACGGGGCTGTCGACGGTGCGGTAGGCGACGTCGAGGTCGCCGGTGGCCGCGGCCTCGAGGCGGGCGTGCAGCCCGGCGAGTTCGGCGTCGGTCCCCGTGGTGACCGCCCGCAGGGCGGTGACGACGGGGTCGACGGTGTCGGGGGTGGGACTGGTGGTCATCGGGCTGCCCTTCGGGTGCGAGCGGAAGAGGGGCGGGCGGAGGCGTCGGCCTCGGGGTCGGCGAGCAGCCGGCGCAGCGCCGCGACGCCGTCGGCCGCGGCCCGGCGGGCGCGCGCCTCGGTGCCGCCGACCAGGGCGGCGACGTCGCGGTAGGGCAGCCCGCCCAGGTGATGGTGGACGACGCTGAGCCGCTGCTTCTCGGGCAGGGCCGCCAGGGCCGCCCACAGGTCGGGCCGGGCGGGATCGGGGTTGCCGTGCCGGGAGGGCCGCTCGGGCAACCGGTCCGCCGGCACGGCGTGCCGGCCCCGGGCCCGGATGACGTCGATCGCCTTGCGGTGCGCGATCGTGACCAGCCACGCCTGCACGTTGGCGCCCACCGGCAGTTCCGGCCACGCTCGCAGCGCGGCGAGGAACGTCTCCGCCCACGCGTCGTCGGCGTCGGCGTGCGGGCCCAGCACGGCCCGGCAGACCCGCAGCACGGTGGCGCCGTGCTCGGTCACGACCGTCTCGAAGGGGGCTCGGCCCGTCCCCGGGGAACTGTTCATCACCACGAAGACGCCGCAGCGGCGGGATTCGTGAGGTCCGCGCCGCCGCTCACCGGGACGCCGCTCACCGGGACGCCGCTCACCGGGACGCCGCTCACCGGCACGCCGTCAGGACGCGGCCGCGCCCGGGCGCACGTCGTCGTCCCAGCCCAGCTGCGGCGTCGCGCAGGTCTCGCGGAACACGAACTGGGAGGGTCGCTTGCGCTCGCTGCTGGACCAGTCGATGGCCGGCCGGTGCTTCTTCTCCGGCAGGTAACCGAGCCGGTAGACGGCCATCAACTCGAGGTCGTCCGGCACGGCGAGCATGTCGATGATCCGCTTCCAGTTCTCCGGCGCCTCCATCGGGAAGGAGACGAACTGGATGCCCATGCCGAGCTCCACCGTGGTCAGCCACAGGTTCTCCACGGCCGCGCCCATGCTGAACACGGAGTAGAACCCGGACAGCTCGCCGGGCCGGTACTCGCCGCGTTCGAGCATCACCCCGATCAGCAGGGGGGAGCCGGCCACGAGCTTCCGGTTCTCCTCGCCGAGGGTCTGCGGCACGTGCAGCTTGTTCATCAGGCTCTGCCCCGACGGGGTGAACGCCCGGGAGGTGAACGGGCGCAGCAGGGCCGGCATCTTGTCGAACAACATGCCGCTGCGGGTGGCGTCCATCTCCTTCTGGCTGAACCGGAAGTACTTCTTGTACCGGTCGAAGAAGGTGCCGGCGCTCATCACCGCGGTCATGCTCTCGCCGCTGATCGAGGCGACCGTCTCGATCGTGGCGCGGTCCTCGATCAGCACGAACCGCCAGGGCTGGCTGTTGAACTGCGACGGCGCGGAGGCGGCGGCCCGGATCAGCAGCTGCTGGTGCTCGGGGCTGACCGGGTCCGGCCGGAACGGGCCGTTGGTGGTGCGCCGGTTGAACACGGCGTCGAGGAACTCCACGGATTCACCTCCAGGCCAGCGCGAGGCCGGCCGCGTAGCAGGGGGCCGCGGCGAGGGCGTCACGGCGGTGACGGGGCAGCGGGCGGGCACCGTGCCGTTGCAACAGGACGAGCGGGACGACGGCGGGGGCGAGGGCGATCGCGGCGGGGGAGCGGGCGGCACCGGCGACGACGGCGGCCACCGCGGTGGTGACGCTGGTGACGATGTAGAGGCCGTGGTGCACCCAGCGCACGTTCGAGGTGTCGATCCAGCGGGCGGCGACCGAGGCGCCGAGCGCGCAGTTCGCGGCGTATGCGGCGGCCGCGACGGTCACCAGCGTGCGGGGAAGATCCACGGTTCTCCTCTCGAACGGCGCCTGACCTGCGCCGCCATCCGCACTGGCGGCGGGTCGATCTCATCGTGCCACACCGGTCGCGCCACGCAGCGAGGCCGGTGGCAGGAACGTCGACTGCGGCTCGCGGACCCACCAGTCGCCCGTGGCCCGCCGCTCGGCGCGGGTGGTGAACCGGTAGCGGAAGAGCCGCGCCCGCACGTACCGGGGTGGCTCGTCGGGGAACGGATTGTGTCGCAGCAGCTTCAGGGTGGCGCGGTCCCCGGCGAGCAGGCGGGCGACGAAGCCCGTGAACCACGGCTCGGCGTACCCGGGGGAGAGCGCCGCGAACCACATCAACCAGTCCAGCCGCAGGTGGTAGGGCGCGAACTGCGCCGGTCTGCGGTGCGGGTCACCGGGCTTGCCCTTGAACTCGTACTCCCGCCAGGCGCTGTCCGGCCCCGGGTGCGGGTCGGCGGTGCCCTCGACGACCACCTCCCACCGGATCTTCGTCACCGACCCGAACGCGCCGTAGGTGTTCACCAGGTGCAGCCGGTCGAACGAGGCGTTCATCGCCTGCCGCCGGGAGACGAGGTTCTTCGCCGGGGCCCACGAGAGGACGAGCACGAGGACCGTCACGGCGACCACCAGCACCGCCCACCAGAGCGGCGTCGTCGTCGGCGGCGGACTCCCGAACCCGAGCAGCGCCCGCCAGAACCCGTCGGGCAGCACCGCGAGCCCGAGGACGATGGCCATCCAGTTCAGCCACGAGAAGTTGCCGCTGATCACCAGCCACAGCTGGGTGAGGATCATGACGCCGGCGGCGATCCCGGCGACCGGCTGCGGGAGGAACAGGGCGAACGGCACGACCAGCTGCGTCACGTGGTTCCCGGCCACCTCCACCCGGTGCAGCGGGGCGGGCAGGTGGTGGAAGTACCAACTGAACGGGCCCGGCATCGGCTGCGTCTCGTGGTGGTAGTGCAGGCAGGTCAGGTCCCGCCAGCACGTGTCGCCGCGGATCTTGATCATGCCGGCGCCGAACTCGAGCCGGAACAGCACCCAGCGCAGCGCGATCAGCAGCAGGAACGGTGGGGCGGTGGCGGCGTTGCCGAGGAAGATCGCGAGGAACCCGACCTCCAGCAGCAGCGATTCCCAGCCGAACGCGTACCAGGTCTGGCCGACGTTCGCGATCGACTGGTACAGCGCCCACAGCACGAACCACACCGCCATCGTCGCCGGCAGGGACAGCGCCTCGGTGACCCCGACGAGGGTGAGGGCGGCGAGGACGACGCCGACGACGGCGGTGCCGGCGAAGAAGCGGTCCGAGTAGTGCCAGTGGAAGATGCTGGGCGCCCGCCGGAACGGGACCCGGGCGAGATAGCGGGGGATGGGCAGCATGCCGTCCGTCCCGAGCAGGGCCCGGAACTGGTTCAGGGCGACGGCGAACGCCACGAGGTACACGGCGGCCAGAGCCCGCAGGAACAGCAGCCGCGCGAACCAGTAGTCGTCCGCGGAGAACCACTCCACGGCACCAGCCTACGTCCGGGCCGCGCACGACGCCGTCAGCATCGTGCCGTCCCGATCCTTCCGCACACCGCGACATGTCACGGTCCGCCGGATCGCCGTCCCGGGAACGACAGGGATCGACGTCTGGACGGGCGCCGGGCGTCACGTCGGTGTGGTGGGATGGGGGCATGACCACGGCGATCGTCGTCGGCAGCGGCCCCAACGGGCTGGCCGCCGCGGTCACCCTCGCCCGGGCGGGCGTGCAGGTGACCGTGTTCGAAGCGGCCGACACCATCGGCGGCGGCACCCGCACGAGCGAGCTGACCGTGCCGGGCGTCCTGCACGACCACTGCTCGGCGTACCACCCGATGGGCCTGGCCGCACCGTTCTTCGCCGACGTGGAGCTGGACCGGCACGGTGTCACCTGGCGGTGGGCGCCGGTGGACCTGGCGCACCCGCTCGACGACGGCAGCGCCGCGGTGATGGAGCGGTCGATCGAGGCGACCTGCGCCGGTCTCGGTGTGGACGGACCGGCCTGGCGCCGGCTGTTCGGCCCGGTCTCGGAGCGACTCGACGACGTCCTCGCCGACATCATGCAGCCGATGCTGCGCGTGCCCCGGCACCCGCTGACGCTGGCCCGGTTCGGGGCGCTCGCGGCACAGCCGGCGGCGCTGCTGGCCCGCGCGCTGCGGACACCCCAGGCGCGTGCCCTGTTCCTCGGCGTGGCCGCGCACATGATCCACCCGCTCACGCGGCCGGGCACCGCCGCGGTCGGCGTCACCCTGGTCGCCGCCGGCCACCGGGTCGGCTGGCCGACGCCGGAGGGCGGCTCCGCGGCGGTCGTCACCGCCCTGGCGCGCATCCTGCTCGACCACGGCGGGCGGGTCGAGACCGGCCGGCCGGTCCGCTCCCTGGCCGAGCTGCCGCCGGCGGACGCCGTCCTGCTCGACGTCGCGCCCGACGTGGCCGCGCGGCTGGCGGGCGACGCGCTCCCGCCGCGGGTCCGCCGCGCCTACCAGCGGTTCCGCCGGGCGCCCGCGGCGTTCAAGCTCGACCTTGCCGTCGAGGGCGGTGTGCCCTGGACCAACCCGGACTGCGCGCGGGCCGGCACCGTCCACGTCGGCGGGCAGCCGCGCGAGATCATCGCGGCCGAGCAGGCCGCCTACGCCGGGCGGATGCCGGAGCGGCCGTTCATGCTGGTGGGCCAGCAGTACCTGGCCGACCCCACGCGCTCGGCCGGCGACGTCCATCCGGTCTGGGCCTACGCTCACGTCCCCCACGCCTGGACCGGTGACGCGACCGAGGCGATGCTGGGCCAGCTCGAGCGGTTCGCGCCGGGCACCCGGGATCGCATCGTCGGGATGGCGGTCACGACGCCGGCCGACTGGGAACGGTACAACCCCAACTACGCCGGCGGCGACGTGATCACCGGGGCCAACTCCCTGCTGCAGCTGCTCGCCCGCCCGCGGATCTCGGTCGACCCGTACGCGACCGGGATCGACGGGGTGTGGCTGTGCTCGGCCGCCACCCCGCCCGGCGGGGGCGTGCACGGCATGTGCGGGTACAACGCGGCCACCCGCGCGCTGGCGTCCCTGCGGCGCTGACGCCCGGCGCCGCCTCCCTGCGAGGATGAGCGCATGGCCCTCGAACTCGGACTGAACACCTTCGGCGACGTGCAGCCCGGACCGGACGGCGAGCCGTTGCCGCACGCCGTCGTGCTGCGGAACGTGCTCGCCGAGGCCGAGCTCGCCGACCGGCTCGGCCTCGACTACATCGCCGTCGGGGAACACCACCGCGCGGACTACGCCATCTCCGCCCCGGAGGTGGTGCTCGCCGCGATCGCGGGCCGCACCGAGCGGATCCGGCTCGGCTCCGCCGTCACCGTCCTCTCCAGCGACGACCCGGTGCGCGTGCATCAGCGGTTCGCCACCCTCGACGCCCTCTCGTCCGGCCGCGCCGAGATGGTGCTGGGCCGCGGGTCGTTCATCGAGTCGTTCCCGTTGTTCGGCTTCCAGCTGGAGGACTACGAGGACCTGTTCGAGGAGAAGCTGAACCTGCTGACGCGGATCCGGGCGGGTGGCGCGGTCAGCTGGTCCGGGCGCACTCGCGCGGCGCTGACCGGGCAGCACGTGTACCCGGAACCCGAGCACGGTCCGCTGCCCACCTGGGTCGGCGTCGGCGGCAGCCCGGAGTCCGTGATCCGGGCGGCCCGTTACGGCCTGCGGGTCGAGTTCGCCATCATCGGCGGCCGGCCCGCCGCCTTCGCGCCGCTGCGGGACCTGTACCGCCGCGCGCTCGCCGAGTTCGGGCACCCGGCGGACACCCCGGTCGCCGCGCACTGCCCGGGGTACGTCGCCGCGACCGACGAGCAGGCCCGCGACGAGTTCTGGCCGCACTGGAGCGCGCACCACGCGGTGATCGGGCGAGAGCGGGGGTGGCCCCCGCCGTCGCGGACGGCGTTCGACGCCCAGTGCGACGACGGCGGAGCCCTGTTCGTCGGCAGCCCGGAGACGGTCGCGCGCCGCGTCCGGCAGGCCGCCGCGGACCTCGACCTCACCCGGTTCGACCTGAAGTACAGCATGGGCACCCTGCCGCACGAGAACCTGATGCGCTGCATCGAGCTGTACGGCGCCGAGGTCGCTCCGCGAGTGCGGGCGGGCTGACGGCGTTCCCCCGCCGGTGGCTAGGCTGAAAGCCGATCGTTCACCACCGAGCACACCGGGAGACCACGTGACCTTCGCCTCCGCCTACCACCAGGGGTTCGCCCGGGTGGCCGCCTGCACGCTGCCGGTGACACTCGCCGACCCGGCCGCCAACGCGGCGGCCGTGCTCGCGGAGGCGGAGCGGTTCAGCGCGGACGGCGTCGCGGTGGCGATCTTCCCCGAACTGGGTCTGACCGGCTACTCCATCGACGATCTGTTCCTGCAGTCGACCGTGCTCGCCGACGCCGCGGCGGCGCTGCGCACGATCATCGACCGCAGCGCGGAGCTGCTGCCCGTGCTCGTCGTCGGCCTGCCGGTGCCCTGGCGCAATCGGGTCTACAACGCCGCGGCCGTCGTCCATCGGGGCCGGCTGCTCGGGGTGGCGCCCAAGTCGTACCTGCCGACCTACCGGGAGTTCTACGAGCGCCGGTGGTTCGCGCCGGGCGACGACGTGCGCGGGGAGATCACGATCGCCGGCCACACGGCACCCTTCGGCCCCGACCTGCTGTTCACCGCCGTCGACGTGCCGAACCTGACCCTGCACGTGGAGATCTGCGAGGACATGTGGGTTCCGGTGCCGCCGGCGGCCGAGGCCGCGCTCGCGGGCGCCACCGTCAACGCCAACCTCTCGGGTTCCCCGATCACCGTCGCCCGCGCTGAGGACCGCAAGCTGCTCGCCCGGTCCGCCTCCTTCCGGTACCTGTCCGCGTACCTGTTCGCCGCGGGGGGCGACGGCGAGTCCACCACCGACCTGTCCTGGGACGGCCAGACCTTCGTCTACGAGAACGGCGACCTGCTCGGGGAGACCGAACGGTTCCCCGACGGCCCCCGGGCCACCGTCGTCGACGTCGACCTCGACCGGCTCGTGGCCGAGCGCCACCGGCAGGGCACGTTCGACGACAACCGGCGCACGCTGGTCGAGCGCGGCACCACCCGCCGCGACGACATCGTCGGCACGCACCGCACCGTCGACTTCCGCCTCGACCCGCCGCGCACCGACATCGGCCTGAAGCGGCCGCTGGACCGATTCCCGTTCGTGCCCGACGACGAGACCCGGCTCGCGCAGGACTGCTACGAGGCCTACAGCATCCAGGTGGCCGGCCTGGAGCAGCGGCTCCGGGCCATCGGCCCGACGACGAAGCCGGTGATCGGCGTCTCCGGCGGGCTCGATTCGACCCACGCGCTGCTCGTGTGCGCCCGGGCCATGGACCGGCTGGGCCGCCCGCGCACCGACATCCTCGCGTTCACCATGCCCGGCTTCGGCACCAGCGCGGCCACCCGGTCCAACGCCGAGCTGCTGTCCGAGGCGCTCGGGGTGACGTTCGAGACCATCGACATCCGCCCGACCGCGCGGCAGATGCTGCAGGAGATGGGCCATCCCGCGGGCGAGGGCGAGGAGGTGTACGACGTCACCTTCGAGAACGTGCAGGCCGGCCTGCGCTACGACTACCTGTTCCGGCTGGCCAACCAGCGCGGCGGCATCGTCGTCGGCACCGGCGACCTCTCGGAGCTGGCGCTCGGCTGGTGCACCTACGGCGCCGGGGACCAGATGTCCCACTACGCCGTCAACACCGGGGTGCCCAAGACGCTGATGCAGCACCTGATCCGCTGGGTGGTCTCCTCGGGCCGGGTCGACGAGCACACCGGTGACGTGCTCACGTCCATCCTCGGCACCGAGATCAGCCCCGAGTTGATCCCGACGAAGGACGGGGAGAAGCCGCAGAGCACCGAGGCGTCGATCGGCCCGTACGCCCTGCACGACTTCGCCCTCTACTACCTGATGCGTCGCGGCTACGGGCCGGGCAAGATCGCCTACCTGGCGCACCACGCCTGGGCCGATCCCGACGCCGGGGACTGGCCCCCGAACTACCCCGAGGACGAGCGCCGCGGCTACGACCTGGCCGAGATCCGGCACTGGCTGGAGGTGTTCCTGCGCCGCTTCGCCACCTACCAGTTCAAGCGCTCCGCCCTGCCGAACGGCCCGAAGGTCGTCGCCGGGGGGTCGCTCTCCCCGCGCGGCGACTGGCGGATGCCGTCCGACGTGTCGGCGAAGGCGTGGCTCGCGGCGCTCGACCGCGAGGTGCCCAAGGCCTGACGGCGTCGGCGACGCCGGTCGAACATTGCCGAATGGTCGTTTCCCTGGCCTCCGGATGACACATCCGCGATTCTCGATGCCCCTTCCACGTCGAGTATTCGATTTCTGCGGGCGACGGCGGGGTGATGTCCGGGCCACACCGACGCCGTCAGCTCAGCCCGGTCTCCCGCAGGGTGATGTTGATGCGGCCGCGGTCGAGGCCGCAGTCGGCCGGGGCCGTGCCCGGGAAGACGCGCATGACGCCGTGGTAGGCCAGGCGGGCCGGGCCGCCGAAGACGAAGAGATCGCCCGAGCGCAGCTCCACGTCCTCGTAGGGACGGGTGCGGGTCTGCGTGTTGCCGAACCGGAACCGGCAGGTGTCGCCGAGGGAGAGGGAGACGACGGGCGCGCGCGAGCGTTCGTCCTTGTCCTGGTGCATGCCCATCGTCGCGTCGTCGTCGTAGAAGTTCGCCAGCGCCGTGTCCGGCGTGTAGGTCGTGCCGGCACCGGGCCCGCGGGCGGCATCGAGCGCCGACCGGCCGAGGCGCACCATCCAGTCCGGCACGTCCAGCACCCGGTTGCCGTTCACGTCGACGGCCTCCCGCGTGTACTGGTAGGGCCGCCAGTGCCAGCCCAGGCACACCGTGCGCACGCTCATCGGATGGCCGCGCACCACCGAGGAATGCAGCGGAACCGGCCCGGCCGTCCACTCCCGGAACCGGTCCACGAGCCACCGCTGCTGGTGCGCGGACAGCCAGCCGGGCACGTGCACGGCCCCCGGGGCCAGTTCCCGGGGCTCGCGCGGGACCAGGTCGTCACCGAAGAGTTCACCCACGACCGCCACGCTACCGCCGACGCGCGGCCGGGTGACGTGCGGCAGGATGGGGGCAGGACCGGTGGGAGGGAGCGAGCGATGACGGATCCGCACCGAGACCGTCCCCTGCGCGTGGCCCTGCTCGGCCACGGCGCGATCGGCTCCGTGCTCGCCGAGCGCCTCACCGCCGGCGCGGTCGAGGGCGCGGAACTGGTGGCCGTCATCACCCGGAGCGGCGGCCGCGGGGGCGCGACGGCCGCCGGCGTCCCGGTGGTCGGTCTCGACACGGGCATCGCCGCGGCGGACGTCGTCGTCGAATGCGCGTCCGTCGCGGCCGCTCGCGAGCTCGGGCCCGCCGTGATCGCGGCCGGCCGCACCCTGCTGCTCGCCTCGATCGGTGCGCTGAACGAGCCCGACGCCGCCCGCCGGCTCACCACCGGACCCGGCCGGCTGCTGCTGACCACCGGCGCGATCGGCGGTCTCGACGTCCTCACCGCGCATCGGCAGGCGGGCGGACTGCGTGACGTCGCCATCACCAGCACGAAGCGGGCCACGTCACTGCTGCAGCCGTGGATGGACCCCGCGCAGCGGGACGCGCTGGCGACGGCGGCCGCTCCCGTCGTCGCTTTCGAGGGAACCGCCGCCGACGTCATCGATCTGTTCCCGCGCTCGGCCAACGTCGCCGTCGCCGTCGGCCTGGCCGTGGGCGACCCCGGCGCGGTGACCGTGCGGATGGTGGCCGACCCGGACGCGACCCGCACCACCCACCGGATCAGCGCCGTGAGCGACGCGGGCCGCTTCCACTGCACCGTGGAGAACGACCCGAACCCGGACAACCCCGCCAGCAGCGCGCTCGTCCCGTACGCCATGCTCGCCGCCCTCGCCTCGCTCGCCCGCCCGTCCGGAAGGTTCGCCTGATGCCCGCGACCCCCACGCTCGGCGGAGTCCTCGCCGCCGTCATCACCGCGCAGACCGCCGCCCTGGTCGACCTCGAGCGGGGCGTGCGGGAGGACGCCCCGGACGCCGTGCACCAGTACCGGGTCACGCTGCGCCGCCTCCGGTCGGTGCTGGCGGCGTTCCGCACCGATCTGGAACCGGTGGCCGCGGCGGCGGCACTCGACCTGCCGGCCCTGACGACGCGGCTGCGGGACACGGCGCGCGCCTTCGGCCTCGCCCGGGACGCCGAGGTGAACGGTGAGCTGGTCGCCGAGCGTCTCGCCGGCGACGCGGACGCCGCCGGGCGGGGCGCCGTCGTCGAGGCCGGCCGCATCCTCGCCGAGACCGCCGCCGAGGACTACCAGCAGCATCGTGTCGCGGCGATCGCGCTCCTGGACGGCTACGGTCCCGGTTCCCTGACCGCGGTGCTCACCGCGCTCGCCACCGCCGCCGGGGAGGCCCCTCTTACGCACGCGGCGACCGGCTCGGGCGCGCGGGACGACGTCGACGCCGCGTTCGCCCGCACTATCGACGCGCAGGCCGCCCACGTCCTGCGGCTCGCGCGGAAGGCGAAGCGGGCGACACCGGCCGATGCCGCGACCGCCCTGCACGAGGTGCGGAAGAAGGCCAAGCGCCTGCGCTACACGATCGAGGAGCTCACCGCGCACGAGGTCGCGGTGCCGCCCGGACGGCAGGACGTCGTCGACGCCGCCCACCGCATCCAGAAGCACCTGGGCACCCACCACGACAGCGTGGGCCTGGCCGCCTTCATCCGTGCGGCGGTCGAGGCCCGGCCCGCGACCGGTCGCCGTGCCGTGAGCACCGCGGTCGCCTTCGCGGCCGGAGAACTCGCCGGCGCGGAGCGGGCGGTGCAGCAGACGGCGCTGCGGAAGTACCACCGGGCGCGCCGGGCGCTGCGCGACGCCCTCGCCTGACCGTCCACCCTCACGCACGGGACGCATGGCGCTCACGGTCCCGCCGCACGGGGCGACGCCGGGCGCGTGTCCGGCGCGTGCCCGGTCCCTGCCCAGCGCGGGCGTCTAGGGTGGCCGTATGGCCCAGAGCATCGACACCCTCGTCATCGTCGGCGTCACCGGCGACCTGTCCTCCCGGCTCCTGCTCCCGGCCCTCGGCCAACTGCTCACCCGGGAGAAGAAGCGGAAGCTGCGGTTGATCGGCGTCGGGACCGAGGACTGGGACGACGCGAAGCTCGCGCAGACGCTCAAGGCCTCCTTCGAGACGAGCTCCGCGAAGGGCGCCGCGGTCACGGACCTGATCAAGCACGCCACCTACGTGCGGGCGGACGTCACCGACCGCGACGACGTGCAGCGACTCGTCGACGGACTGACGGGCACCCCGGCGTTCTACTTCGCCCTGCCCCCGGCGATCACCGCGCAGTGCTGCGCCCTGTTCGAGCAGACCGGGCTGCCCGACGGCACGGTCCTCGCCCTGGAGAAGCCGTTCGGCACGGACGAGAAGAGCGCGCGCGCCCTGAACGAGCAACTGGCGCGGCTCGTCCCCGAGGAGCGCGTGTTCCGGGTGGACCACTTCCTCGGCAAGTCGACCGTGCTGAACCTGCTGGGTCTGCGCTTCGCCAACCGGGTGTTCGAACCCCTGTGGAACCGCGAGCACATCGAGAAGATCGACATCGTCTACGACGAGCAGCTCGGCCTCGAGGGCCGCGCCCGGTACTACGACACCGCCGGCGCGATGGTCGACATGATCCAGAGCCACCTGCTGCAGGTGCTCGCCGTCGTCACCATGGAGGCACCCGCGACCCTCGACCATGAGGACGTCCGGGCGGCGACGGCGACGGCGTTGCGCGCCACCCACGTGTTCGGCGGCGACCCGGTCGCCTCCTCCCGCCGGGCCCGCTACACCGCGGGCAAGATCGGCCGCCGTACGCTGCCCGCCTACAAGGACGAGAGCGGCGTGGACCCCGCGCACCACACCGAGACGCTCGCCGAGCTCACCGTCGAGGTGCAGAACTGGCGCTGGTCCGGTGTGCCGCTGACGATGCGGTCGGGCAAGGCGCTCGCGGCCAAGCGGTCCGAGATCGTCATCACCTTCCGCCCGGTGCCCGAGGTGCCCACCGGCTTCGGCGGTGACCGGCCGGCCAACGTGCTCCGCCTGAGCATGGGACCGGACCGGATGGAACTGAACGTGAACATCAACGGCCCGGGTGACCCGCTCGTCCTCGACCAGGCCGTGTTCACGGCGGAGTTCGGCGAGGGAGAACTGCTGGCCTACGGCGAGGTGCTCAGCGGGCTGCTCGACGCCGACCCGATGCTCTCCATCCGCGGTGACGCGGCGGAGGAGTGCTGGCGGATCGTCGACGCGGTGCGCGCCGCGTGGAAGGACGACGCGGTGCCGCTGCAGTCGTACCCGGCCGGCTCGAAGGGCCCGGCCACCTGGACGCCGCTGGGCTGACAGGCCGCCATCCGCCAGCTCGTCAATAGATGCTCTGACCGCGGTGGCGGAACGGCCCTTTCGAACATCTATTGACGACCTGGCGTCAGGGGGTGACGGCGGCCAGGTCCCGATCGAGTTCGGCGCGGGCCAGCCGCTCCGCCTCGGCGTCGGCGAACCGCACCGCGTCGAGAGCGGCCCGCGCGTCGGCCGCCACCTCCCGCACCTGCTCCGCCGAGAGCAGGCCGAGGCCGCGGGCGTGGACGGCGGCGCCGACGAACGTGTCGATGAGCGTGATGCCCAGCGCCGCCAGTCGGTCCCGCTCCGCCTCGGTCGCGGGCACGACGGCGTGGATGTAGACGGCGCGCACCGCGTCCGGCCACTGCGCGACGATCCGCTCGGCGACCTCGACGTCGCCCTGGCCGTTGTCGCCGACGAAGACGATGCCGTAGTCGGGGAACAGCCGGGTGTACTGCTGCACGTTGACGACCTTCTTCGCCGCCATGGACCCGTGCGTGAACAGGTTGAGCAGGCTGCCGGAGAGCACGGTGGCGGAGCCGATGCCGCGCGCCTTGACCAGGCGGTGCGTGCCCGACTCGAACAGTCCGAACGGATCGGACGGCCGGGCCGTCACGAAGGTGACGTCGCCCAGCGGGTTCTCGGTGCTCGCCGGCCCGCGGTCCAGGCCCGTGTAGAACGCGATGGCGCCGGGGTAGATGGTGCCGCGCGGGAAGATCCGGTCCTTCAGGTTCGCGAGCAGGGTGTCGTCCACGTCGGAGAGGATCTTCACTCCACCGTGGGTGCCCGCGTGGGCCGCGATGTGGTCGAGGATCCGGGTCCGGATGCGCGGGTCGTCGATGTCGCTGAACAGCAGCTTGGCGAGGTCCTGGTGGGTGCCGTCCCCGTCGCACAGGTTGCGCAGAATCCGCAGGTCCTCCTCGCCCGTGGTCGAGAGGAACACGCGTTCGACGGCGCGCTCGGCGATCGCGGTGGTGGCGCCGGTCTGCAGCGCGGCGACGACGCGGGCGCGCGCGGGCACGGACAGCTCATCGAGCCGGTCCTCGGTGAGGACGGCGAGGAGCCGGCGCTGGGCGGCCGTGCCCAGCACCGGGTGCCCGACGTCGCCGAGCAGGGCCTCGACGTCGGCCTCGCGCAGGTAGGCGTCCAGTGCGCCCGCCTCCAGGGTGGTGGCCTGCGGCAGGGCCGCCGTCGGGCGGGCCTGGGGGCGAGACCGGCGCAGCAGCGCCCGGATCCGGTTCAACATGAGGGCTCCTTCGATGCGCCGGTGCTCCGGCGGTCGGTGGCGTTCACAGCCACTTGTTGTGTTTGAAGACGAGCCACAGCACCACGCCCATGCCGACCATCAGGGTCAGCGCGAACGGGTACCCCAGCAGCCAGTGCAGTTCGGGCATGTGGTCGAAGTTCATGCCGTAGACGCTCGCGATCAGCGTGGGGGCGAACAGGATGGCCGCCCACGAGGAGATCTTCTTGACCTGTTCGTTCTGCCGGGCGGCCTGTTCGTTCTGCCGGTTGGTGGTCAGCGTGGAGTCCACCTGCAGGATCTCCTGCAGCAGCGTCCGGAAGCCGTCGACCTGGCCGTTCACCCGGGCGACGTGGTCGGCGACGTCACGCACGTTGCGGCGCAGCTCCTTGTGCACGGTGAACAGGTCGAAGCCCGAGCCGATCCGGTCGAGCATGTGCACGAGGGGGTGGACGGCCCGCTGGAACGCGATCACCTCGCGGGAGAGCTCGTAGATGCGCCGGGTGACGGCGGCGTCGCCGGCGAACACCTGGTCCTCGATCTGGTCGATGTCGGTCTGGAGGCCGTCGGCCACGGGGCCGTAGTCGTCGACCACCTGATCGATGATGGCGTACAGGACGGCCATCGGTCCCAGGGCCAGCAGCTCCCCGTCGGCCTCGAGCCGGCTGCGCACCGGCGCCATGGGGGAGGCCTCGGTGTGCCGGACGGTGATGACGAAGTCCTTGCCGGTGAACACGTGCAGCTCCCCGAACTCCACCCGTTCCTCGGCGTCCACGTACCGGGCCGGCCGCAGCACGGTGAACAGCACGTCGTCGTACAGCTCCACCTTCGGGCGCTGGTGGGCGTTGATCGTGTCCTCGACCGCGAGCGGGTGCAGCCCGAACTCGGCGGCGACGGTGCTCATCTCCTCCTCGGTGGGCCGGTACAGGCCGATCCAGCCCATCCCGCCGTAGGCGCGCATGGTCTCGAACGTCTGCTCGAGGTCCAGCGGCTCGGTGGTCCGCGCACCCATCACGTAGACCGCATTGTCGATGATCACCGGTCAATTATGCGGCGCGGATCACGATGGAGAATGGATACCGCGGCCGGGAGACCCGGACGCCCGGGTGAGGGAGGTCCCTGTGGTGCAGAGCAAGGCGCCGACCGTCGAGGCGTACCTGGCGGAACTGGAGCCGGAACGTCGCGGCCTGGTCGCCGCGCTGATCAAGGCGATCGAGGCGCGGATCGACCCCGGTTACGAGTTGACGATGGCGTGGGGGATGCCGACCTGGGTGGTTCCGCTCGACCGCTACCCGACCGGCTATCTCGGCAACCCGGCGCAGGGCGTGCCCTACCTCAGCGTCGCCAGCCAGAAGCAGTACCTCGCCTACTACCATCCGGGATTCGATGCCGATCCCGCCCTGGCCGAGTGGTTCCGCGGCGCCTGGGCGCAGACGGGCCTGCCCCTGTCGCTGGGCAGATCCTGCCTCCGGCTGCGCCCGACCGCGCCGATCCCGTACGCCCTGCTGGGCGAGCTCGCGGGCCGGGTCGGCTTGGAGGAGCACCTGGACCGCTACGAGCAGGCCCGCGCGGGGCGCTGACCGGCCGCGTCTCGTCGACCGCGGTCAGTAGGGTAGGGGCATGACCCAGACCCCCGGCCGGGACCCGGCCGCCTCCGATGCCGCCCCGGCACCTCCGGCGACCGTCGTCGGGATGGACATCGGCGGCTCCAAGACGCGCGGCCTGCTGATCCGGGGCGGCGCCGTCGTCGACGAGCGGCAGGCGGGCAGTGCCAACACCCAGTCGGTCAGCGAGCAGACGGCCGTCGCCAGCCTGCGCGACCTGTTCGC
Source organism: Tersicoccus solisilvae (assembly GCF_014643255.1). Classification (GTDB taxonomy): domain Bacteria; phylum Actinomycetota; class Actinomycetes; order Actinomycetales; family Micrococcaceae; genus Tersicoccus; species Tersicoccus solisilvae. The sequence continues at coordinate 20,859 of NZ_BMJI01000009.1, forward strand.
CGCGTTCGGTGACCCGCGGCCCGACCTGGTCATCGCCGGCTCCGGGGGCATCGACACGGCCGAGGACGCCCAGCGGCTGCGCGACCTGATCGCGCCCCACGCCCCGGGCGCCGAGGTGATCGTCGTCCACGACACCCGGCTCACCCTCGCCGCGGGCCGCACCAGCACCGGTGTCGCCGTCATCGCCGGCACCGGGTCCGTGGCCTGGGGGCGCAACGAGGCGGGCCGCACCGCCCGCGCCGGGGGCTGGGGCTACCTGCTCGGCGACGAGGGCAGCGGCTACTGGCTGGCACGCGAGGCCGCCCGCGCCGCGCTGCACCGGTTCAACCTGGACCAGCCGGTCAGCCCGCTCGGCGCGGGGCTGCTCGAGGCGTGCGGCCTCACCGACCCCGAGCAGCTGATCGCGCACTTCCACTTCGGCACCGACCGCCGTTACTGGGCCGCCCGGTCCCCGGTCGTGTACACCGCCGCCGACGAGGGCGACCGGGACGCGCTGCGCATCATCCAGGTCGGCGCCGAGCACCTGGCCGACCTCGCCACCCAGGTCGCCCGCCAGCTGGGCGTCGCCGGGCCGATCGTGCTCGGCAGCGGCATCGGCATGCACCAGCCCCGCACTCAGCGGGCCTTCGCCGCGCTGATGGCCGACCGCGGCTGCCCGGAGGTGCGGGTCCTGGACCAGGAGCCCGTGTACGGGGTGCTGCAGCTGCTCGCCGATCGCGCCGCCGGCATCGTCCTGGAGAGCTACACCGAGTCCTGACCCGCCGACCGGAGCGGGCCCGACGCGCGTCATCGTTGCGCCGCCCGGCCCGCTCGGCGACGATGGCACGAGGATGACACCACGAGCCCACCACGAGAAGGAGCCCACATGAGCCCCGACATCAGGATCGACAGCCTCATCGGCCGTACCGTGCTCGACGACGCCGGCGAGAAGGTCGGCAAGATCGGCCAGGTCTACCTCGACAACGAGAACGGCAAGCCGACCTGGGTCACCGTCAAGACCGGGCTGTTCGGGCGGCAGGCGTTCGTGCCCATCGGCCTGCTCGGCCACACCGACGACGGCGCCACCGTCCCCTTCAGCGCGGACGTGCTCAAGGACAGCCCCGAGATCGACGTGGCGAAGGACCTGGGCCGCAGCCGCGAGGAGGCCCTCTACCGGTACTACGGCGTCACCCGCGAGACGGCCGACCAGCGCGCCGCCGACGCGGGGCACCGGTACGTCCGGCCCGGCGCCGACGACGGCGACACCCTGCGCTGACCGGCACCCCCGCCTGTCAGGGGGAGAGCATCGGCCGGTGCTCGTAGAACGTCTGCAGCACCACGGTCGTGCGGGTGTTGACGGACGCCCGGTGCCGGATCTCGCTGACGAGGGCCTCGAGCTCCCGGGGGGACGCGACCCGCACGAAGAGCATGTACGCGGCGTCCCCGGCGACCGAGTGGCACGCCTCGATCGCGGTCAGCGGTTCGAGCAGCCGGGGCGCGTCGTCGGGCTGCCGTGGGTCGAGCGGCGTGATCTCGATGAAGGCGGAGAGCGGGCGACCCACGGCCTCCGGGTCGAGGATCGCCTGGTAGCCGACGATCACCCCGCTGTTCTCCAGCTTCCTCAGCCGGGCCTGCACCGCCGAGACCGACAGGCCGACCCGCTCCGACAGCTGGGCGAGGGTGGCCCGCGGGTCGTGGGAGACCTCCGCCGCCAGCCGCACGTCGACAGGGTCGTCCATGGCGGCAGGCTACCAGCCCGGGGCGGGCGCGGATTGACAGCCCGACGAATCGTGCCGAAGATATTCCTGTTGAGTAGTCGTTCTACCGGAAACATTCCGTCAGCGATCGCAGGAGGGTTGATCATGTCCACGTCTGTGCAGACGGCGCCGGCCATCATCGGCGAACCCGAGGTCGTCGAGGATGCCCGCAACGTCGAGTCGACCGGGGCATGGCGCCGGTTGAAGGCGGCCGCCACCCGCCTCCAGGGGCGGCAGGTCCGGGACGGGTCGATCCCCGCGCGAGGTGAGCACCCGGCCGCACGCGCGGACGTCGAGCAGCTCGTCGCCGCGATCGAGCAGCTCGCGCCGCTGTTTCCTCACGACGAGGCCTACCTGGCGGCCCTGCCCCTCGACTTCGCGCGCTGGGTCGACGGCGGCTTCGGTGTTCCGGACTTCCTCGATTCCCTGCTCGCGTTCCACCCCGAGCAGCACCGCGTCGACGGCCTGCGGCACCTCGTCGTGTTCCCGATGTCCACGCAGAACGGCTCCGCCGACCGGCACGTCGAGGCCCTGATCGTCGAGACCGTCTGGCCCGAGTTCATCGCGGCCCTGGAGGCCGGCGAGTACGGGAACCGGCTGTTCGTGTCCCTGCGGCTGATCGACTTCACCTCCGGCTACGACACGAACGCGGCCGTGCTGTTTCCCGAGACGGTGGCCGTGCGGGAGGTCCCGCCGTTCACCTGGGGCGCAATCTTCCAGGACCGCGAGGCCGCGCGGTACCGCCGGGTCGTCGCCGCCGCCACCGAGATCACCGGACTGGTGCTGCCCGACGACGCGGCGGCGCTGCTCGCCGACCAGGACCTGGCCGAGAAGACCTTCGTCATGTGGGACCTCATCCACGACCGCACCCACATGCGCGGGGACCTGCCGTTCGACCCCTTCATGATCAAGCAGCGGATGCCGTACTTCCTCTACTCGCTCGAGGAGCTGCGCTGCGACCTGACGGCGTACCGCGAGTCGGTGGCGATCCAGCGCACGCTCGACGCCCGGTCCGCGGCGGGGGAGGAGCTCACGGCGCTCGAGGAGCAGACCCGGCGGCACGCCGGACTCGTCCAGCACGCGGTGCTCCTCGACCGGATCTTCCGCTTCGCCATCACCGGGTCCCGGGTGCGCAACTACGACGGGCTCGGCGGTCAGCTGCTGTTCGCGTGGCTGCACCGCAGGCACGTCCTCCAGTGGCGCGACGTCGAACTGAGCATCGACGAGGACCGGGTCGCCGACGCGGTGGTCGAGCTCGGCGACGCCATCGACGCTCTTTACTGGGAGTCGATCGACCGACCCAAGACGGTGCACTGGCTCAAGGCGTACGAACTCGTCGCATCGGTCGTCACCCCGAATCCCGCGTCCGTGTGGGCGGCCGGGCTTCCCCGCGAGGTGCTGGCGGGACCGCCGCGCGGCTACACGGACCTGGTGATGGACGACGAGTTCCCGCTGTCGATGTTCTTCGAGGCGCTGGAGAGGAAGATGAGGGACGTCATCGCGTCGACGGCCGGTATCCGCGCCACCGACGGCTGACACACCCGCGGACGACCCCACCGACGACCGAGGAGGCGACCGGGCGATGGCGGACCTGACCGGCCGGACCATGCTGATCGTGGGGGCCACGAGTGCCTCCGGGCGGGCGGCCACGGGCGTCCTGGCCGCGGCCGGCGCCCGGGTCGTCGCGACCGGACGCAGCGCGCCGCGCCTGCGTCCGCTCGCCGAGCTGGGCGCCCGCGTGGAGACCCTGGACCCGACCGACGAGGCCGACGTCGGCGAGCTCGCCACCCGGTTGCGCCGGGACGGGGTGAGCGTCGACGGCCTGCTCCCCCTCGTGGGCGGCTGGCGCGGCGGTGGGGGCCTCGCCGGGCAGACGGAGGCCGACTACCGCGCGCTGGAGCCCTCCCTGACCGCGCTGCGCCACGTCAGCCGCGCCTTCGACGGCGACCTGCGGGCCTCGGCCGCGGGCCGGCTCGCCGTCGTCTCCTCGACGGCCGTCGCGTGCCCGCTCGCGGGCGGCGCGAACTACGCCGCGGTCAAGGCCGCGAGCGAGGCCTGGACCCGGGCGGTCGCCCACGGGTACGCGAAGGCCGCCCGCGACGCCGGCGCCCCGCTGCGCGCGGCGGCCGTGATCTTCCGGGTGAGGGCCCTGGACGGCCTGCAGGACCGCCTCGCGGCCTCCGTGGCACGGCTGTGGGACGCCCACCCGGAGGCCCTGAACGGCACCATCATCGAGCTCACCGACGACGACCCTGCAGGAGGAACCCCATGACGTCCGCGACGTCCCAGCCCGGCGATCGACTCGCCTACCGCTCCGTCAACCCCGCCACCGGCGAGGTCCTGGCCGAGTTCCCCACCGCCACCGAGGCGGAGGTCGACCAGGCCGTGGCCGCGGCCGACGCCGCCTTCGCGGTGTGGCGCCGACGCCCCATCGAGGAGCGTGCGGCGGTCGTCGCCCGGGTCGGAGCGCTGTTCGAGGAGCGGATCGACGAGCTCGCCGCGATCATCACCGAGGAGATGGGCAAGCCGATCGCGGAGGCCCGCGACGAGGTCTCCTTCTGCGCGGAGATCTTCGGCTACTTCGCCGACCAGGGTCCGGGGCTGGCCGCCGATCAGCCGATCGCCTCCCCGGGCGGCGGTCGCGCGGTGATCCAGCGGCGTCCCGTGGGCGTGCTGCTGGGCATCATGCCGTGGAACTACCCCTACTACCAGGTGGCCCGCTTCGTCGCGCCCAACCTGGTCACCGGCAACACCATCGTGCTCAAGCACGCCGAGAGCTGCCCGCGCTCCGCCCTGGCGCTGCAGCGGCTGATGGCCGACGCCGGGCTGCCGGACGGCGCCTACGTCAATCTCTTCGCCTCCCACGACCAGGTGGCCGAGATCATCGCCGATCCCCGGGTGCAGGGTGTCTCCCTCACCGGATCGGAGCGGGCCGGGGCGAAGGTGGCGGAGATCGCCGGGCGCAACCTCAAGAAGGTGGTCCTGGAACTCGGTGGGTCGGACCCGTACATCGTGCTCGACTCCGACGACGTGGCCGCCTCCGCGCAGGCCGCCTTCGCCACCCGGATGGGCAACACCGGTCAGGCCTGCAACTCCAACAAGCGGATGATCGTCACCGCGGGCATCTACGACGCGTTCGTGGCCGAGCTGACCCGGCAGGCGCAGGCCCTCACCCCGGGGAACCCGGCCGCCGGGGCGCCGGACACCTACGCCCCGCTCTCCACACGGGCCGCCGCGGAGGGCGTCGCGGCGCAGATCCGCGACGCCGTGGCGGCGGGCGCCACCCTGCACGCGGGGGGCACCCTGGCCGAGGGGCCCGGCGCGTATCTGGCGCCGGCCGTGCTCACCGGGGTGACCCCCGAGATGGCCGCGTACCGGGAGGAGCTGTTCGGGCCCGTCGCCGTCGTGTACCGGGTGGACGACGACGAGCAGGCCCTCGCCCTGGCCAACGACACCCCGTACGGTCTGGGCGGCGCCGTGTTCAGCACCGACCCGGAGCGGGCCCGCAGGGTGGCGGAGGAGCTGGAGGCCGGCATGGCCAACGTCAACGCGGCGGAGGCCGAGGGCGCCGGGATGCCGTTCGGCGGGGTCAAGCGCTCCGGCTTCGGCCGCGAACTCGGGCCGCTGGGCATGGACGAGTTCGTCAACAAGCGCCTGCTCTACGTGAGCGACTGACCGGGTGCACGGCGGTGTCGCCGCATGACGCCGGAGGGCGTCTGACCTGCGGCACTCTCTCGATTTCCGGCACCACCGGCTACGCTTGGTCGAAATTCGCACCACCTCCATCCACCCGAGGGAAGGGCAGCGGCGATGACCACTGCGGTCGGCGAACCCATGATCCGGTTCCGTGCGGTCACCAAGACCTACGGCGGCGGCCAGCGCGCCGTGGACGACCTGACGATGGACATCGATCGGGGCCGGATCACCGTCTTCGTCGGGCCGTCGGGCTGCGGGAAGACCACGTCGCTGCGGATGATCAACCGCATGGTCGAGCAGACCAGCGGCACCATCACCGTCGACGGGCAGGACGTCGCCGCCCAGCCGGCCGCCCAGCTGCGCCGGTCCATGGGCTACGTCATGCAGTCCGCCGGCCTGATGCCGCACCGCACGGTGCTGGACAACATCGCCACGGTGCCGCGCCTGAACGGCGTGGACCGGCGCGCGGCCCGCAGCCGGGCGTCGGAGCTGCTCGAGACCGTCGGGCTGGACCCGGCCCTGGCGAAGCGCTACCCGGCCCAGCTCTCGGGCGGCCAGCAGCAGCGGGTCGGCGTCGCCCGGGCGCTCGCCGCGGACCCGCCCGTCCTGCTCATGGACGAGCCGTTCAGCGCCGTCGACCCCGTGGTGCGCGACGAACTGCAGGCCGAGCTGCTGCGGCTGCAGCGCGAACTCGCCAAGACCATCGTGTTCGTCACCCACGACATCGACGAGGCCACCATCCTCGGGGACAAGGTCGCCGTCTTCGCCGTCGGCGGCAGGCTCGCCCAGTTCGCCACCCCGGAGGAGATCCTGCGGGCCCCGGCCAACGACTTCGTCGCCTCCTTCGTCGGCCGCGACCGCGGCTTCCGGCACCTCTCGTTCACCGAGCCGTCGGGCCTGACCGTCCATCCGGTCGACCCGACCGTGCTCTCGGCGGCGACCGGCGACGTCGCGCCGGGCTGGCGGCTCGTGGTCGACGACGACGGGCGGCCGATCGGGTGGCTGGGACCCGACCAGCGGCCGACCGGCGACCGGTTCACCCGGGCCGACCTGATCCCCGGCGGCTCCCTGTACCGCAAGGGTCACTCGCTGCGGGCCGCGCTGGACGCGTCGCTCAGTTCGCCCTCGGGCATCGGCGTGGCCGTGGACGAATCCGGGGTCGTGCGCGGCATCCTCCGTCCGGCGGAGGTGGTCGAGGTGATCGAACGCGACCGGGCGGGACTGCAGGCGCGCGTCGCCTCCGGGGAGCCGGCGGTGCGGGGATGACGTGGGTCGCGGAGAACGCGTCCTTCATCGCCCAGCTGACCGGGATCCACCTGGTCCAGTCGATCCTGCCGCTGCTGTTCGGGCTGGTCATCGCGATCCCCATCGCCCAGCTCGCGCGGCAGAGCCGGCCGGTCTCGACCGTGATCCTCTCGGCCAGTTCGATCCTCTACACCATCCCGTCCCTGGCGCTGTTCATCATCCTGCCGGTCGTGCTCGGCACCGGGGTGCTGGATCTGACCAACGTCATCGTCGCGCTGACGATCTACGCGGTGGCGCTGCTGGTGCGCTCCTGCGTGGACGCGTTCGGTTCCGTGGACGACACGGTGCGCCAGGCCGCCGTCGCGGTCGGGTACACGCCGGTCCGGCGCTTCTTCACGGTCGATCTCCCCCTGTCCGTCCCCGTGCTGATCGCGGGGCTGCGCGTGGTCTCCGTCAGCAACATCTCCCTGGTCAGCGTCGGCGCGGTGATCGGCATCCCGAGCCTGGGCGTGCTGTTCACCGACGGGCTGCAGCGCAACTTCATGACACCGCTGATCGTCGGCATCGTCATCACCCTGCTGCTGGCGCTGGTGATGGACGCCCTGCTGGTGCTGATCGAACGGCTGCTCACCCCGTGGACCCGGGCGCGGAAGGCGGTGCGCGCATGACCACCTACACGTCCGACAGCATCGTCGGCCAGACGTGGGAGTTCCTCACCGACCCGACGAACTGGACGGGCCTGACCACCGCGATCCCGCACCGGATCGTCGAGCACCTCGGCTACTCGGCGCTGACCCTCGTCATCGCCGCCGTCATCGCCGTGCCGCTGGGCCTGTACGTCGGGCACACCGGGCGCGGCCGGCAGGTCGTCGTCGGCGTCGCGGGCGCCCTGCGCGCCCTGCCCACCCTGGGCCTGTTGATCCTGTTCGTGCTGCTGCTCAGCGGCGACCTGCTGCCCCCCATCCTGGCGCTGGTCATCCTCACGATCCCGCCGCTGCTGGCCGGCACGTACAGCGGGATCGCCGCGGTCGGCGCCGAGTCGAAGGACGCCGCGCGCGCGATGGGGATGACCGAGCTGCAGGTGCTGTTCACCGTGGAGGTGCCCAACGCCCTGCCGGTGATCATCGGCGGATTCCGGGCGGCGATCCTGCAGATCATCGCCACGGTCGCGGTGCTGGCGTACGTCAACCTCGGTGGTCTCGGCCGCTTCCTCATCGACGGGCTCGCCGTCCAGGACTACCCGCGGATGCTCGGCGGGTCCGTGCTGATCGCCGTGCTCGCCATCGTCGTCGACCTGATCCTGGCCCTGCTGGCCCGGGTCGTCGTCTCGCCCGGCCTGCGGGCGACGCCGGCCGGCCGCCGGCGGCGGTCCGCGCGGCAGCCGGCCACCGCGTGACCGTGCGACACTTCACCCAGACGCGGCGCAGGCCGTCGCCGCCGTTCCATTCGACCCCCAGCGCCGATCGGCGCGGACACCACGAGGAGAAACCATGAAAGCGCTGTTCACCAGGGGCCGGGCCGCCCGGGCCGCGGCGGTCGCCGGTGCCCTGTCCCTGACGCTGTCCGTCGCCGCCTGCGGTGCCGGATCCGGCTCCAACCCGCTGCAGAACGGGGGGAGCTCCGCCTCCGCGGCACCCGCCGACACCGTCGTGGTCGGGTCGGCCAACTTCCCCGAGAGCCAGGTCATCGCGGAGATCTACGCCGGTGCGATCAACGCGTCCGGCGGCAAGGCGTCGACCAAGCCCAACATCGGCTCACGCGAGGTCTACATCAAGGCCCTGACCGAGGGCTCGATCGACGTCGTGCCGGACTACTCGGGCAACCTGCTGCAGTACTTCGACAAGTCCTCGACGGCGGTCAGCGCGAGCGACATCACCGCCGCGCTGCCGGGCAAGCTGCCGGGCGGCCTCAAGGTGCTCGAGTCCTCCAAGGCCGAGGACAAGGACGCCATGGTCGTCACCAAGCCGACCGCCGAGAAGTACAGCCTCAAGAGCATCGAGGACATGGCCAAGGTCTGCGACCAGCTGACGGTCGCCGGCCCGCCGGAGTTCGCGGAGCGGGCCTACGGGGTGCCCGGCCTGAAGTCGAAGTACGACTGCACCCCGAAGTCCTTCGAACCGTTCAATGGCGGCGCGGTCATCCTCAAGGCGCTCCTCGACGACCGGGTGCAGGTCGCCGACATCTTCACCACGGACCCCGCGATCAAGGACAACGACCTCGTGGTGCTGGACGACCCGAAGAACAACTTCATCGCCCAGCAGGTGCTGCCCGTGATCAAGGACGGCAAGCTGTCCAGTCAGGCCAGCGAGGCGCTGAACAAGGTGTCGGCGCAGCTCACCACCGACGACCTGATCAACCTCAACCGGACGGTCTCCGGGGAGTCGAAGACCAGCCCGAAGGACGCCGCCGCCCAGTGGCTCAAGCAGAAGGGCATCGCCCAGTAGGCAACGCCCACCGGGTCGATCCACCGTTCGAGGACGCCCGGGCCGGCCGCGGGGCGAGTAGCCACCGACCGCGGATTGGCCCGGGCGTCCTCGCGTCCGCGACCGGCCGGGGCGGCCCCGGGCGGGGGGACGCGTGGCAGGCTGAACAGATGCGCACCTTCACCCAGTCCACGAAACTCGCCGACGTGCGGTACGACGTCCGGGGACCGATCCTGACCGAGGCCCAGCGACTGGAGGCGGAAGGGCACCGGATCCTCAAGCTGAACATCGGCAACCCGGCGCCGTTCGGGTTCGAGGCGCCCGACGCGATCCTCGTCGACATGATCCGCAACCTGCCCACCGCGCAGGGCTACAGCGACTCCCGTGGCATCTTCTCCGCCCGCACCGCCGTCTCGCAGTACTACCAGTCGCACGGGATCATGGACATCGGCGTCGACGACGTGTTCATCGGCAACGGCGTCTCCGAGATGATCTCCCTCGTGCTGCAGGCCATGGTGGACAACGGCGACGAGATCCTCGTCCCGGCTCCCGACTACCCGCTGTGGACCGGCGCGGTGTCGCTGACCGGCGGCCGGCCCGTGCACTACGTGTGCGACGAGGAGAACGACTGGAATCCCGACCTGGACCACATCCGGTCCCTGATCACGGATCGCACCACGGCGCTGGTGCTGATCAACCCCAACAACCCCACCGGCGCGGTCTACTCGCGGGAGATCGTCGAGGGCATCGTGCAGATCGCGCGGGAGCACGACCTGATCCTGCTCTCCGACGAGATCTACGAGAAGATCCTGTTCGACGGGGCCGTCCACCACCACACCGCGACCTTCGCGGGCGACGACGTGCTGACCTTCACGTTCTCCGGCCTGTCCAAGGCGTACCGGGTGTGCGGGTTCCGCAGCGGCTGGGTGGCCGTGTCCGGGCCGAAGCGGCGGGCCGAGAACCTGATCGAGGGGCTGACCCTGCTGGCCAACATGCGCATGTGCGCCAACGTCCCGGCCCAGCACGCGATCCAGACCGCGCTCGGCGGCTACCAGTCCATCACCGACCTGATCCTGCCCGGGGGGCGGCTGAAGGAGCAGCGGGACCTGGCGTACCGGATGCTCAACGACATGCCCGGCGTCAGCTGCCGGCAGGCCAGGGGCGCGCTCTACCTGTTCCCGCGCCTCGACCCCGAGGTGTACCGGATCGACGACGACGAGAGGTTCGTGATCGAACTGCTGCGGGAGAAGAAGATCCTCGTCACGCACGGCACGGGCTTCAACTGGATCGCCCCGGACCACTTCCGGCTCGTCACCCTGCCGGGGGTCGACCTGCTCGAGGAGGCCCTGACCCGCATCGGCGACTTCCTGGAGGACTGGCGGGAGCGCTGAGGCGCTGAGCGCCACGTCGGTCGTCCTCGCACCCGCCCCGTCCCGACGTCCTCGTCACCGCGAGATGTCGATCCGTGCCGTCCTCGACCGCAGGTGGCGACGCAGATCGACATCTCGGCGCCCCACCTCCGCGTGGGGGCCGCACCCATCGTCGGACGGTCTCCGGAGAGGGCCTGACTAGGCTGGTCGCCATCCGGCGCGACGACGAAGGAGCACCATGGCGAAGAAGAAGAGCGAACCGAAGGCCAAGAAGCCGACGACGGACGCGAAGCGGGCCGACGCGAAGGGCTCGGCGACGGAGCCGCTGCTCGGCAGCGACGCGTCCGACCTGCTCCGGGTGAAGCTCGGGTTCGACCTGGCCGCGGTGGACCCCCGGTCGACGCCGGGATTCGCCGGCGGCAAGACGGAGGGGCAGGAGCAGCTCGACGCCGGCACGGAGGAACTGGCCGACCTGCAGGAGCGGCTGTTCGCGGCCTCGAAGGGCGGTGCCCCCGAGTCGGTGCTGCTCGTGCTGCAGGCGATGGACACGGCAGGCAAGGGCGGGATCGTCCGCCACGTCGTCGGCGCCGTCGACCCGCAGGGCGTGGCGCTGACGGCGTTCAAGGCCCCCACGGCGGAGGAACTGCGGCACAGCTTCCTGTGGCGGGTGCGGCGCAAGCTGCCCACGCCCGGCCTGATCGGCGTCTTCGACCGGTCCCACTACGAGGACGTGCTGGTGCACCGGGTGCGCAGGCTGACCCCGCTGGAGACCATCGAGAAGCGGTACGAGCAGATCAACGCGTTCGAGCGGCAGACCGCTGCCGCCGGCACCCGCATCGTCAAGGTGATGCTGCACATCAGCCCCGAGGAGCAGAAGGCGCGGCTCGCCGAACGGCTGGAGCGGCCGGACAAGCACTGGAAGTACCGGCCCGGCGACCTGGACGACCGCGCCCTGTGGCCCGACTTCCAGCAGGCGTACCAGATCGCCCTCGACCGGACGTCCACGGAGCTGGCGCCCTGGCACGTCGTGCCCGCGGACCGCAAGTGGTACGCACGGCTCGCGGTGCAGCACCTGCTGCTGCAGACGCTACGCGGCATCGACCCGCAGTGGCCCGCCGCCGACTTCGACGTCGAGAAGGAGAAGAAGCGCCTCGCGGGCCTGTGAGAACCGCCGGTCAGTGCCGGTCGCGGTCCGTGGTGGCGTCGTCCTCCCGGGGGCGGGCCGCCTCGAGGCGCTGCTGCGCGCCGTGCAGCCATTCCTCGCAGCGGTTGGCGAGGGCCTCGCCGCGCTCCCACAGGGCGAGGGACTCCTCCAGGCTCGCGCCACCGGCCTCGAGCCGGTTCACGACGGAGACCAGCTCCTCCCGGGCCTGTTCGTAACTGAGGTGACCGACATCGCTGCGGTGGTCGGCGTCCGGCCGATCGGCACCGCTTGCCTGCTCGGCATCGCTCGTCGTGGTCGGGGTGGCGTCACTCATCGGATTCTCCTGGGGTGCGGGGAACGTCGTCGGGTTCCTTGATCGCGAACACGCGGGCGCCGATCTCCCCGGCGGCGACGCGGATGCGGACCCGGTCGTCGGGCCGGGTCTGGGTCGAGGCGCGGACCACCGAACCGTCGGCCAGCTGGACGACGGCGTACCCGCGGTCCAGCGTGTTCTGCGGGGAGAGGGAACGCATCTGGGCGCGCAGGTGCGCGATCCGGTCGGTCGCCCGGCCCACGGCGGTCTCCGCGGATCGCCGGGCGCGGTGACGCATCCGTTCGACGTCCTCCGCGCGCGCCGTCAGCATCACCTCGGGCCGGAGCATCACCGGCCGGCTCCGCAGCGCCGCGAGCCGGTCGGTCTCCCGGTGCAGCAGCGCGCGCACGGACCGGTCGAGCACCTGCCGGGCCTGCCGGATGCGTTGCAGCTCCTCGGCGACGTCGGGCACGATCCGCTTGGCGGCGTCCGTCGGGGTGGAGGCCCGCAGATCCGCCACGTCGTCGAGGATCGGCCGGTCCGCCTCGTGCCCGATGGCGCTCACCACCGGGGTCCGGGCAGCGGAGACCGCGCGGACCAGGTCCTCGTTGCTGAACGGCAGCAGGTCCTCCAGTGAGCCGCCACCGCGGGCGATCACGATGACGTCGACCTCGGGATGCTCGTCGAGCTCCCGGAGCGCGGCGCCGATCTGCGCCACCGCCGTGACCCCCTGCACGGCGACCTCGCGGATCTCGAACTGCACCGCGGGCCAGCGCAGCGCCGCGTTGCGCAGTACGTCCTTCTCGGCGTCGGAGTTCCGGCCGGTGATCAGGCCGATGCGGTGGGGGAGCCGGGGCAGCGGCCGTTTCCGTTCGGGGGCGAACAGCCCCTCCGCGGCCAGCGCGTGGCGGAGCCGCTCGATCCGGGCGAGCAGGTCGCCGAGGCCCACGGGCCGGATGTCCCGGGTCTGCATGGACAGCCGGCCCGTCTTCATCCAGAAGTCCGCCTTGAGCTGGGCCACCACGCGGGCGCCGCGTTCCAGCGGCACGGGCATCTGGTCCAGCACCCGGCCGAGCACCGCCACGGAGAAGGACACCTCGGCGTCCGTGTCCCGCAACGTCAGGTAGGTGACGTTGGCGCGCCGGTTCAGCTCGATGACCTGGCCCTCGACCCACGCGAACGGCGCCCGGTCGATGTAGGTCTTCAGCTTCTGGGAGAGCACCCGCAGTGGCCACGGCGACTCGGCCGTCGTCTCCGCGGCGGTGGCCGGCAGGGTCCCGGGGCCGCCGGGCCGGTCGGAGGGCGGCTCCACGGAGGGGGCGTTCCCGCTCGGGTCCGCCGGCTCGATGCCGGTCACGGTGACGCCGTCTACCACCGCCACCGCGCCCGGACCACCGGTCCGTGGCGGCCCGGCGGCCGCCTCGGGTTCGCTCCAGCGGGATTGACTCATGTTCTACACTTACCACCCACCGTCGACAGAACCGCGGCCGGGTGCACGCCTGCGCCGAACCTGTGGACAACGCCCGGGCGTTCGAGCCCCGTCCGATCGAGTCGTCAGTGAGGTGGTCCGCCCGTGCGCACGGTGCTCTCGGCCCTGCTCGGCCTCGCCGCGGTGCTGCTGCTCCTGGGCGGCGTCACCGCCACCGCCGTCCAGCGCACCGTCGTCGACCCGGACGGATTCGTCGCCCTCACCGCACCTCTCGCCTCGGACGACGGCATGCGCGACCGGCTGGCCGGCACGGTGGCCACGGAGGCGACCAACCGGTTCGACCTGCAGGGCCCGGCGGCGGACGCCGTGGGCGAGGCGATCGACAAGGTCTCCACCGCGCTGACCGAGGACCCGGCCTTCCCGGGCGCCTGGGAGACGTCGATGCGCCGCAGCCACGACCGGACGATGGCCACCCTGACCGACGCGGCGCGCACCGACGTACTCCAGGTCGACATCCAGCCGCTCGTCTCTCTGCTCGTCGACAAGGCCGCCGGATCCCTCGGCATCACGGCGATGGCGTCACCCGTCGGGGACGACCCGATCGTGCTCGACGTCGGTCAGTCGGCCCAGGCGCGCGCCGCGGCCATCGTGGTGCAGGCCGCGGGGTACGCGCCGGCCGCCCTCGCGGGGGCCGCCGTCGCCGCCGTCCTCGCCCTGCTCCTCGCCCGCCGCCGCACCACGACGCTGGCCTGGCTGGGGATCGGGGTGCTGGCCGGGACCGGCCTGCTCGCGCTCGCCGGTGTCCTGCTGCGGGCCGCGGTCGCCGGTGGCCAGCGGGCGCCCGGCCTGACCGAGTACCTGCGCTATCGCGTGGTCGACGCCGCCTCCGCCGCCGGGGTTCCCTGGGTGGTGGGGCTGGCCATCTGGGGTGCCGTGCTGCTGGCGGCGGGAGCGGTCGGCCGCCTCGTCGTCGGCCGGCCCGGGGCCGGTTCAGCCCAGCGCTGACGCGCGGCCCGCGGGCCCGGGTGCCGCCGAACCCGCCCGTACGATGGACCCATGACCACCGTTTCCGTTCCCACCCCGGTCGTGCCCCGCCGCCGTCGAACGCCCGAGCAGATCGCGGCGGTCCCGGTGGACGGCGACCGGAGGGTGCTGCTGGCGGCACCCCGCGGCTACTGCGCGGGGGTGGACCGGGCCGTCGTCGCCGTCGAGAAGGCGCTCGAGCACTACGGGGCGCCGGTGTACGTGCGCAAGGAGATCGTGCACAACAAGCACGTCGTCAGCACGCTGCAGGACAAGGGCGCCGTGTTCGTCGAGGAGACGGACCAGGTGCCCGAGGGGGCGCTCGTCGTCTTCTCCGCGCACGGCGTGTCCCCGGCCGTGAAGCAGTCCGCCGAGGATCGCGCGCTGCGCACGATCGACGCCACCTGCCCGCTGGTCACCAAGGTCCACCGCGAGGCCGTCCGCTTCGCCCGCGCCCAGAACCACATCCTGCTGATCGGGCACGAGGGGCACGAGGAGGTCGAGGGCACGTACGGGGAGGCGCCCGAGAGCACCACCGTGGTGAACAACCCGGAGGAGGCCCGCACCGTCCAGGTCGAGGACCCGGACCGGCTGATCTGGCTCTCCCAGACCACCCTCTCGGTGGACGAGACGATGGAGATCGTCGCCATCCTGCGCGAACGGTTCCCGAACCTGCAGGACCCGCCCAGCGACGACATCTGCTACGCCACCTCCAACCGGCAGGCGGCGATCAAGAAGATCGCACCCGACGCCGACCTCGTCATCGTCGTCGGGTCCGCCAACTCGTCCAACTCGGTGCGCCTCGTCGAGGTCGCCCTGGAGTACGGGGCGCGGGCCGCGTACCGGGTGGACTTCGCCGAGCAGATCGACGAGTCCTGGTTCGAGGGTGTCGCCACCGTCGGTGTCACCTCCGGGGCCTCCGTGCCCGAGGTGCTCGTCCAGCGGGTGCTCAGCCTGCTCGCCGAGTACGGGTACGGCGACGTCGAGGAGGTCGTCACCGCGGAGGAGGACATCCTGTTCTCCCTCCCCAAGGAACTGCGCACCACGCTCAAGGCCGCCGGCGATTCCTCCCGCGGCCTCGGCGGCCACGGCGGCCGGCCCGCGTCGTAGCCCGCTGCTGTCGTCCGCGTCAGTCGGTGACGACGGAACTCATCCGCCCGTGGGCACCGGCCTGACCCTGTCTGATTCCGGCCGGCTGCCTCAGGAGACGGCCGGCTCGACGCCGTCCAGGGTCCGTCGGCACACCTCGGCCCACGGGGTCGGCGCCAGACCGAGCCGGTGCTCCGCGGCGCTGCTGTCCACCACGTACGGCCGCGACTGGATGTAGCTCATGGTCGCCATCTCCCGCAGGTCCGCGTCGACCAGACCGGCTGCTCGCAGGGCGACGCGCGGGATCGCGTGCATCGCCACCATGGGGCGTCCGGCGGCGGCCAGCAGGTCCGCCAGCGCCTGCCGGTGCGTGCGCGGGGCGTTGGTCGGGGCGATCCAGACCCGGCCCCATGCGTCGGGCCGCTGAGCGACGGCCACCAGCGTGCGGGCCACGTCCAGCACGTCCGTCCACGAGTGGGGAGCATCCGGGTCGCCGACCACCCAGGCGCGCTTCCCGCTCAGCGCCGCGGGCAGGTCTCGGGTCAGGTGCCCGTTGGCACCCACGCCGGTCCCGGCATAGTCCGAAGCCCGCACCTCCACCACGGTCACGCGCCCGGCCTCGTGCGCCTGCCTCGCCTCGGCCCACATCCGGGCGCGGATGCGACCGTTCTTCTCCGTTGCCGCGTCCGGGAGATCCTCGGTCATCGGCACGTCGACCGGCCCGTAGGCGTACAGGCTCGACGCGGTGACCAGGGTGGCGCCGGTGCGTTCGGCGGCCGTGAGCAGGCCGCGGGACAGAGCGGGCCACACCCGGTCCCAGGTTCCGTAGTGCGGGGGATTGGCGCAGTTGTAGAGGGCCACGGCACCGCCGGCGATCTCCGTCAGGTGGTCGGCGTCCGCGGCGTCGGCGGCCACCCGCCGGGTGCCCGGCACCGTCGCTCCCCGTTCACTGCGGGTCACCACGACCACGTCCTCGCCCCGGTCGGCGAGCAGGCCGCCGGTGTGCCGGCCCACCGGGCCGGCTCCCACGATCACGTGCTGTCCCATGACGGTCTCCCTTGAGCGGATCAACGATCTGAAATAAGAGCGGTGCTCTCGAAACCACAGTAGGCCCGTCGGTGACGCGAAACAAGAGCAGTGCTCTGTTTCGTTGCCTGCGCTCTCGCAGCGTGGGAGAGTGGCGGCATGGCCGACGTCTCCGTTCACCGCACCGCTCGCGACATCGCCCGGGAGGAGATCACCCGGGCGATCGTCGCGGAGGGCCGTCGTCAGCTGACTGAGGTGGGACCGTCGGAGCTGTCGCTGCGTGCCGTGGCACGCGAACTGGGAATGGTGTCCTCGGCCGTCTACCGGTACGTGCGCAGCCGGGACGACCTGCTGACCGCGCTGATCATCGAGATCTACACCGAACTGGGCGAGGCGCTGGCGGAGGCCGACCGTTCGGTCACGGACTGGACTCGGTTCTCGGCGCGCTGGATGGCCATCGCCGAGCGGTTGCACCGCTGGGCGGTGGAGCACCCCTTCGACTACGCGCTGGTGTACGGCTCCCCGGTCCACGGGTACCGGGCGCCGCGGGACACGGTCGCTCCGGCGGGCCGGGTGACCGGGGTGCTGCTCGGCCTGCTCGCCGAGGTCCAGGCGGCCGGGCGGTCGCCGGAGCCGCGGGTGGTACCTCGCCCGGTGCACCGGGCGATCGCGGGCTTGCGGGACGTGACGGACCACAGCATCGACGACGACCTGTTGCTGCGGGGGGTGCAGGCCTGGGCGGGCCTGCTCGGCGCCATCAACCTTCAGCTCTTCGGACACCTGCACCGCGGCGTCGACGACTACGACGCCTGGTTCCGGGACACCGCGGCCCGGCTCTGCCCGGTCTGACCGGGACGGACCGGGATCGGGCGCGGGGCGTCCACGACCGCCGGTCACCCGGCCGTGCCGGACGTGAGAACGCCCCGGACCGTCGTGACGATCCGGGGCGTTCGATGATGTCGGCCCGCTCCCGTGGCGGCGACGGCCGTCACGGGCGGGTCATCCTCAGGAGGTCACCGCTCGGTGCCGGCCACCCCGTCGGTGTCGGTCTCGATCACTTCCTTGCGGACCTGCTCGGTGACCGTGGTGTCGTCCTGGACGACCTGCTTGCCCAGGCGGACTCGCTCGACGGCCTCCACGTCCTTCTCCACCACGGGCCGCTCGGCGTGCAGGACGACCTCGTGCTCCTCCTCGGACAGCTCCGGGCCGTCCTGCGCGGCCGCCCGGTTGGCGTCGGTGATCGGTTCGCGCTCGATGGTGACCTCCTCGTGGGAGACGGGCACCTGGACGGTCTGCTGCTCCGTGACGATGTACTTGCGCAGTCGGGCGCGGCCGGTCTCCACCGACTCCTTGCCCACCCGCAGGCGCTCCTCGGAGCGGGTCATCGCCTCGTCCGTGGTCGGCCCGGAGGTGTCGTGCCCGACCGTACCGGCAGCGTCCCCGTCCCCGGCGACACCGCCGGCGAGGTGGCGGTCGTCGTCCCGGTCGTGATCCCGACCGGCCGCGTCGCCCCGGTCCACGGAGCCGTCCTCGACACCGTAGTAACGGAACAACTCGGTCTCCTCCTCCGGGGAGAGGTGACCCTGCTCGGCATCCACGCGGGGTGCGCCGGTGACGACGTCCTTCTCCCACGGCACGCGCAGGACCCGGTCGTCCAGGTCGGCGTTGCGGATCGGCACGAAGGTCTCCTTGGTGCCGAACAGACCGGTGCGGACGGTGACCCACTCGGGGGCGCCGCTCTGATCGTCGAGGTACACCTGCTCGACGCTGCCCAGGCGGCTGTCGTCCGCGGTGCGGACGTCCGCCCCGAACAGGGAGGCGACGGCAGTCTTGTCGATGGCCATGGAATTGCTCTCCTTCGTCTTGGTCGTTCTGGTTCTCACTGCCCGGACCGCGGGCACACGCCCCCTCGGTCCGGGGTCCTGGGGTGCCGGCCGGACGCCGACCCGGTCAGCGGGTCCGCTGGCCGTCGCGGGTGGCGCCGTCCCGGCCGGTGCCGGACTGCTGGACGCGCTGGGCGGCAGACTTCGCCTGCCGCTCGACGCTGGGCGCTGCCTCGGCATGGGCGCGCACGCGCGGGGCCTCGGCCTCCACGGTGGTCAGGTAGGACTCCCAGCGGGCCTGCATGGGCTTGATCAGTCCGCCGCCGACGCCCACGACGATCACGCCGCCGAGCGTGGCCAACACGGCGATCAGCACGGGCGTGGTCACCGTGGTGGCGATCCCCACCTGGTTCAAGGCCGCGATGATGCCGAATCCGAGGATGAAGACGGCGGCGATGTTCGCCAGCACCTTGCCGTAGGAGAGACCGCCCAGGGTGTTCTGGACCAGGCTCTTGACGGCGGCGGCGATGGCCGCGGTGACGATGACGATGACGATGGCCACGAAGGCGGCCGGCAGGAAGGCGATGATCGCCGTCAGGATGTCACTGATCGGGTTCGGCCCGAACGCGCTGAACGCCAGCTGCAGGGTGAACAGCATGACGGCGTAGTAGACGATCTTGGCCAGGATGTCGCTGACGTCGTACTTCGATCGCGCCAGCGCACGCCCGATGCCGCCGCGCTCGACGGCGCGATCCAGTCCGACGCGCTGGAGGACCTTGCCGACGGCGCGCGAGAGGACCTTCGCGACGATCCAGCCGATGACGAGGATGACGAGGAACAGCAGCAGGGCGGGCACGAACGTGGCGATGGCGGTCCACGCGGCGCTCAACCCGTTGGTCAGTGATTCGGTCATGAGGGCACCTTCGCGTTGGTCTCGACCGGCTGGGGCCGGCTGTCAGGGAAGCGCACGGCCGTGACGGCATGGTTTACACCGTAAGACCGGGCGCTGTGCCGACGAGCTTACAAGGTAAGCCGGGCAATGCAAAGCACACGGGGTAGTCGGTGGGTAGTGCATCGTCCGAGGTCGCGGGCTATCGTCGAACGCAGGCAGTCGAACGCAGGCAGTCGAACGCAGGCACCGGACGTGATCGGACGGAGAGGCGGCATCGTGGCGCGACGAGGCGAACCCACCGCGACCGGCAAGGACGGCGGCCGCAAGCCGCTCAGTCGGCAGTTGATCGTGGGTGAGGCCATCGACTTCATCGACGAGTCCAGCGTCAATCACCTGACCATGCGTTCGCTCGGGGCCCGGCTCGGAGTGGAGGCGATGTCGCTGTACCGCTACGTCAACGGCCGGGAGGACCTGCTCGAGGCCATCGTCGCCTCCCTGGTGGACCAGCTGGAGGCGACGCCCCCGGCCGGACACGAGTTGACCACGGACTGGCACGGCTACCTGCAGTGGATGGCCCACTCCGTGCGGGACATCGCCCTCGAGCACCCCGCCATCTTCCCGCTGGTCGCGACCCGACATCCCGCGGCGGCCTGGCTGCGGCCGCCGCTGCGCAGCCTGCGTGTCGTCGAGGAGTTCCTGGCCGCGCTGGTCGAGCGCGGGTTCACGGAGGAGCGTGCGGTCGAGGTGTACCGGGTGTTCACCAGTTTCCTGCTGGGGCAGATCCTGCTCGAGGTCGCCCAGCGGGGCGAGTCGACGGCGCCGGTGGAGGAGCCGCTCGACGAGGGCGACGCCGACATCCCGAACCGGGACGAGGAGCTGGACCTCTCCCAGTTCCCGCTGGTGGCGAAGCTGCGGCCACTCCTGTCCGAGGACCACGCGGACGAGGAGTTCGAACGCTCCCTCGAGGCGCTGCTGGACCGGTTGGACCTGACGGTCACCCAGTGACGCCGGTGCCCCGGCGTCGTCAGGCGCTGCGGCCGAGCTCCTGCCTCTCCCCGCCGTCGGTCATCGGCTGGTCGGCGGAGTCACGGAGGAACTCCACGGCGGTGAGCGTGCGCGGCGTCGTCTCGAGGCCTTCGGGACTCAACTGGCCGGACCGGACGACGGTGGGGTCGAGGTCGGCGATGCGCCGCGCGGTGACGAACACCCGGCTCTCCAGTGACCCGATCATCGTGTTGTAGCTCTCGACCGTCCGGCGCAGCGACGAACCCATGGCCGCGAGGCTCCTGCCGGTCGACCCGAGCCGGTCGTAGAGCTGCTGGGAGAGGGCGAACAACTCCCGCGCATTCGCCGTGAGCGAGTCCTGCCGCCACGAGAAGGACACCGCCTTGAGGGCGGCCAGCAGGGACACGGGGGAGACGAGCGCCACCTGACGGGACGCCGCGTGATCGAGCAGCCCCGCGTCGGCGGTCAGCGCGGCGGCCAGGGCCGACTCGGCCGGCAGGAAGCACAGCACCAGTTCGGGGCTCTCGGCGCGGCCCTCCCAGTACTTCTTGCCGGCCAGGGCGTCGACGTGGGCCCGCACCGCCTTGGCGTGCTTCGCCAGCCAGGCGGCCCGCTCGGCGTCGTCGTCGGCCTCCTGTGCCTCGAGGTAGGAGGACAGGGGTGCCTTGGCGTCGAGGACGAGTTCCTTGCCACCGGGCAGGGCGACGACCATGTCCGGGCGCTGGATCACCCGCACGCCGTCGGCGTCGACCTTCTCCGCGTGCACCTGCTCGGCGAAATCGACGTGGGCCAGCATGCCGGCGGCCTCGACCACCCGGCGCAGCTGCGCCTCGCCCCAGGTGCCGCGCGCGGACGTGGAGCGCAGTGCACCGGCGAGCGACTGCGTCGCCAGCTGTAGCTCGCCGCTCGTGGTGCGGGCGTCCCGCAGCGCCTCGTGGATGCCGCCGTACTGCTCGGCGCGCTGCCGTTCCATCACGCGGACGTGCTCCTCGACCGCGGTGAGCTTGGCCTGCACCGGGGCGAGCGCCTGCAGCACGTCCAACTGCTCACGGCTGCGCTCGTCGGCGGCGACGGCGCGTTGTTCGAGTTGGTGGCAGGCCTCCCGGGCGCGCGCGAGGTCCGCGGTCAGCTGCGCGACGCGGGGGCCGCCGTCGTCGGCCAGGAACCATCGACGGGCGGCGCCGATGCCGGCCGCCAGGCCGACGAGCAGCGCGAGCAGGGCCAGGAGAAGAGCGGCGAGAACGTCCATGTCTCCACGGTCTCACCGCGCTCCGACAGAACTCGTCAGGCTGGTCGGGGCATCGTCACGTATCGGCGCTCCGCGGCCCGGCCCGGCCCGAGCACGCCGGCCGAACACCCTGGCCCGAACAACACCGTGGCTGCTCGGGCTCCAGCACCCCAGCCCGGCCACCCGGTGCCTCGTTCGGGCCGGCGTGCGCCGTCGTCGTCCGCCGACCGAGGCGCTCACGGTCCGCCCGTAGAATGGACTCCCGTGGCTCTCACTATCGGTATCGTCGGTCTGCCCAATGTCGGCAAGTCCACCCTCTTCAATGCCCTGACGCGCAACCAGGTGCTCGCGGCGAACTACCCGTTCGCGACCATCGAGCCGAACATCGGGGTGGTGAACCTGCCGGACCCGCGGCTGGACAAGCTGGCCGAGATCTTCGGTTCCGCCCGCATCCTGCCCGCGACCGTCTCCTTCGTGGACATCGCCGGCATCGTCAAGGGTGCCAGCGAGGGAGAGGGCCTCGGCAACCAGTTCCTCGCCAACATCCGCGAGGCGCAGGCGATCGCGCAGGTGGTGCGCGTGTTCGACGATCCCGACGTCGTCCACGTCGACGGTCGGATCGACGCCGCCTCCGACATGGAGACCATCAACACCGAGCTGATCCTCGCCGACCTGCAGACCATCGAGAAGGCGCTGCCCCGGGTCGAGAAGGAAGTGAAGATCAAGAAGCGGGACGCCGCCGAACTCGCCGAGCTCCAGAAGGCGCAGGCCGTGCTCGAGCGCGGGGACACGATCTTCTCCTCGATCGACTCCGACAAGCTCGAGATGGGGCACCTGCGGGAGCTGAGCCTGCTCACCGCCAAGCCGTTCATCTACGTGTTCAACGCCGACGCCGACGTGCTCGCCGACGAGGCCAAGCGGAAGCAGCTGGCCGACCTCGTGGCCCCGGCCGACACGGTATTCCTCGACGCGAAGCTCGAGTCCGAGCTGGTGGAGCTCTCCGAGGAGGAGGCCCGCGAGATGCTCGAGATGGAGGGCCAGACCGAGTCGGGCCTCGACCAGCTCGCCCGCGTCGGCTTCCACACCCTCGGGCTGCAGACCTACCTGACGGCGGGGCCGAAGGAGGCGCGCGCCTGGACCATCAATCGCGGCGACACCGCGCCCCAGGCTGCCGGGGTCATCCACACCGACTTCCAGCGCGGCTTCATCAAGGCCGAGATCGTCTCCTTCGAGGACCTGGTGGATGCCGGGTCGATGGCGGAGGCGAAGTCCCGCGGCAAGGTCCGCATGGAGGGCAAGGACTACGTCATGCACGACGGCGACGTAGTGGAGTTCCGCTTCAACGTGTAGCCGGCCTGTCGAGCAGGGCGAAAATAGCGACTGGCGCTCGACGGTGTCCTCCGCAGCATGCAATGCAACATTCTTGGACAGGGACTCTGTAGAGTGAGAGAATCCGACGTCGCAACGCTGGGAGTGAGATGTACATCTCTCGTATTCGCCTCAAGAATTGGCGAAATTTTCGCCATCTAGATTTTGCCCTCGACGAGCAGATGTACATCATCGGACCGAATGCTTCTGGTAAGTCCAACCTGCTCGACGCGTTAATCTTTCTTCGCGATATTGCGCGGCCCTCGGGTGGTGGACTTCAAGCGGCCGTTACGGCGCGTGGGGGATTGCAGAAAATTCGATGTCTCCATGCACGGAATGACCCCGAAGTACGAATAGAAGTTTTCGTTTCAGAAGTTCCGGGAAGCGCCTCTCCGGTGTGGCGATATGCGCTTGGTCTAAATCAAGAAAGACGCGGCCGCAGGCGATCGGTCGTTTCTCACGAGGAGGTCGAGCACGAAGGCGCCCGTATCGTCTCTCGACCTTCGAAAGCTGATGCGGGCGATTCGGAGTTGCTAACGCAGACCGCCCTTGAGCAAATCGCTGAAAACTCCAAGTTTCGAGAATTGGCCCGCTTCTTGTCGGAGATTGCGTTCGTGCACCTTGTCCCGCAATTGCTGAAGTACCCGGACCTCACTGGGGGAATCGCGGTACAAGATGATCCGTACGGTCAAGGGTTTCTGGAACGTATCGCGCGGGCGGCCCCTAGGGTGCGAGACGCCCGTCTGCGACGCATTCAGCAGGCATTAGAGACAGCAGTACCTCAATTCAAGGAGATCCGCTTCGTTCGCGACGACGTTTCTGGCAAGCCGCACCTGGAAGCACGGTACGCGCATCATCGGCCTAATGCCGGGTGGCAACGGGAAGACTCATTCTCCGACGGTACGCTGCGTCTAATCGCGCTTCTTTGGATGCTCCAAGAAGGATCATCGGTCTTGCAACTCGAAGAGCCGGAACTTTCACTAAATGACGCTGTAGTTCGCGAGATTCCCGCACTCTTCAAGGCTGTTCGTGCAGCTGCAAAGCGTAGTCGTCAGGTAATTGCGACAACCCATAGTGATGCCCTTCTAAGTAATCCCGGTATCTCGAGTAACCAAGTTCTAATACTCGAAGTTGGGGCCGAGGGCACAACAGGTCGTCTTGCGAACGAGGGCGAGCAGATGCTGCTGGATGCCGGGCTTTCCCCGGCGGAAGTGCTCCTTCCGAAGACGCGAGCCGCCGGTTTGACCGAATTTTCCCAATGGCAGTGATTAAGTAGGATGCGAAGCGTAACGATCGCGATTGAGGATCAACTTTCAGAGGTGTTGCTCAGCCGAGTCATTGCTGAGTTTTCCCCGCAGCTCGTTGTTGGTCTTTCAATCGGGCGTAAGGGCAACGGTCACCTTCGAAACCGCCTACCGAATCTAGTGTCCGCTGCGCAGGCCGGCATGCCGGTAATTATGTTGACCGACTCTGACGGACCTGAGGCGCCCGACGTTGTCCGTTCGCAATGGATGAAGGGTCTAACTTACGAAAGTTCTCGATTTCACCTTGCGGTCGCGGTGCAGGAAGTCGAGGCCTGGCTTCTAGCTGACGAACTGGCGGTAGCTCACATGTTGGGCAAGAAATGTCGGGCAATTCCTGTCCCCACCGACACGATCGAAAGTCCAAAGGAATGGCTGCTGACTCAGGCATTGAAATCAGCTCGACGAATAAAGGAGCAGCTGGTCCGCGAGGAACATGGTCGTCTAAAGATAGGTGAAGGCTACAATGCGTTGGCAGCGCGGGCAGTGTCAGAAGTCTGGTCCCCCGCGCGTGCGAGAGCGAATTCCTTCAGTCTGGATCAGTTCATGAGAGAAATGCTCACTTGGTGAACACCCCGGTTACTTCCCGTGGGCCTCGACCGAGACCGGCTGCCACTCGTTCCACGTCGCCAGGCGCGATTCGTAGTCCTTCGTCGCGATGCCCAGCGGCGCCGTGCCGAAGAAGACCCGCAGCGGCGGGTTCTCCGCGTCGACGACCTTGAGGATCGCGGCCCGGGTGGCCTCGGGGTCGCCCGGGTTGTTCGCCGACGGACGCTTCGCCGCGGCCTCACGCACCGAGGCGTACTCCTCCATCTCCTCGCTGTGCGTGGCGGACGGGCCGGACCAGTCGGTGGAGAACCCGCCGGGCTCGATCAGCGTCACCTTGATGTTGAAGCCGGCCACCTCCTGGGAGAGCGACTGGGAGAAGCCCTCCAGGGCCCACTTCGACGCGTGGTAGGCGCCGACGGTCGGGAAAGCGCTGATCCCGCCGATGCTCGACACCTGGATGATGTGCCCCGACCCCTGCTCGCGCATGATCGGAAGGGCCGCCTGGGTGACCCACAGGGCACCGAACAGGTTGGTCTCCAGCTGCGCCCGGACCTCCGCCTCGGACAACTCCTCGATCATGCCGAAGTGCCCGTAACCGGCGTTGTTGACGACGACGTCGAGTCGGCCGAAGTGCTCCGCGGCCTGCTGGACGGCCGCGAAATCGGCGTCACGGTCGGTGACGTCGAGCTGGATCGGCAGGAACGTGTCGGGATACGTGTCGGCGAGGTCGCGGATCGTGTCGAGCCTGCGCGCGGTGCCGGCGACGTGGTCCCCGCGCCCCAGGGCCGCCTCGGCCCACTCCCGCCCGAAGCCCTTGGATGCCCCCGTGATGAACCAGGTCCTGGTCATGGTGCTGTCCTCTCGATCGTGTACACGCTGTCTCTCTGGCGCAAACGCGCGACCACGGCGAAGACTTCCCCGTGACCCGATCTTGTCCGTGACAGGATTGGGCCGTGGCCTCGATCCAGACGCTCAGCGACGCGGACCGGCGCACCATCGCCCGCTGGGCGGCGGCCTGCGCCGAGCGGGTGCTCCCGCTGGTCGACGTCGAGCCCGCCGCCCTGGATCAGGTGCACGACGCTGTCACGCGCACCCGGGCCTACAGTGCGGGGGAGAGCACGGCCGCCGAGGAGATCGCCCAGCGGATGATCGCGGTCAAGGCCGCGAGCAGGGCGAGCACGCCCGCCGGTGCGGCCGCCGCCCGCTCGGCCGCGCAGGCCTCGGGCGTCGCCCACCTCGCCGCGCACGCGCTCGGTGCCGCCGCCTACGCCGTCAAGGCCGTCTCCCTCGCCCACCCGGGGTCCCCGGAGGCGGAACAGGCGGAGATCCGCTGGCAGCTCGAGCACCTCACGGCCGACGAGCGCGCCGTACTCCGACGCCTCCCGGCCCTGGGCGCCGACTCGTCCGGCCCACTCGGACCGGGGCTGCTCGCCCGCGGCATCCTGGGGGACGTCATCCGCCGGATCCAGGCGGAGGTCGGCAGCGGCGACGCGGTGGTCGAATGAGACGGGAGTCGACCGAGAGGATCGGCCTGCGTGCTCTCCGCCTCGAGGACGCATCAGTGATGGCCGAGGTGCTGGCGGACCCGTCCCTCTACGCATTCACCGGCGGCGAGCCGCCGACGGTCGAGCAGTTGCACGATCGGTATGCCGCACAGCTGCGCGGAGGACCCGTCGGTGGCGGCGAACGGTGGGTGAACCTGATCGTGCTGCTCGGCGCGCAGCCGGTCGGATACGTGCAGGCCACCGTCCCGGACGACGGCGGGCCGGCGACGATCGCCTGGGTGATCGGCCGCCCGTGGCAGGAGCGCGGACTCGCCTCTCGGGCGGCGTCCCTGCTCCTGGCCGAGCTGGCGGATCTCGGGGTGACCCGGGTGATCGCCCACATCGACCCGGCGCACGAGGCGTCCCGTCGCGTCGCCGCGCGGCTCGGGCTGGAACCGACGTCCGTGGCCGTCGACGGGGAGACCCGGTGGGTGGGCAGCACCGGCGCTCCCTGAGCGGCCACTGCTGGGCAGAGACGCGTGAGACGACGCAGGTCACTCCGCGCGCGGCCGCCGGCGGGCTTGCTTGACCTCGGCCCGCTGCCGTTTCGCCTCGAGCCTACGCCGTCGGGAGCCGCGGGTCGGCCTGGTCGGCCGGCGGGGGATCGGCGGTGCCGCCGCCTCCCGCAGGAGCGCCGCGAGACGCTCGCGGGCCGCGGTGCGGTTGCGGAATTGGGAGCGTTGCTCGGAGGACTCGACGGTGAGGACGGAGCCGGCGAGCCGGTTCGCCAGCGCCCGGAGCAGACGTGCACGCAGCACGTCGTCCAGCGCCGTGGTGGCGGCCAGATCCAGGCTCAGCTGCACCCGCGAGTCGGCCGTGTTCACGCCCTGCCCACCCGGGCCGGACGCATGGGAGAAGCGCTCGACCAGGTCCGAGCCGGGCACCACGAGCCCGTGCGGCACGCCGGGCCCGGGCGGCACCTGCAGATCGTCCATCGTCCCAGTGTGACCGCTCCTGAGCGCGGACGAGGCAGCAGGGACCGATCGTCCAACAGAACAAGTACTTGCCGAAGTGGAAACTACTTGTCACACTGAGTGCATGAAACGTCGAGACCTCGAGGAGAGCACCATGACCACCACGGCGACCAACGACAGGCTTCGCTACACCCGGATCGGTCTCGCCGTGGCCGCCGTGGTGATCTCGGTGGTCGGCATCACCCTGATCGTCGCCGGCATCGTCACCGGTCAACCCGGCCTCAGCGTGGTGGCGTCCTCCAGCATGGCGGCCGGGGGAGCCTCCCTCGCCGCTGGCTACAGCACGTACCGGACGTCCCGCCGGCGAGCGATCCGATGACGGACGAGACGACGGGTCCGGTGCGGCGCGCCGGGGACCCGGCGCAGGAGGCGAGCATGCGGGATGAGGCGGCGATCGCCGCGGTGACGGCCCGCCGGGCGACGATGCTGACCCGCGCTCGTCGTCACCTGGGCTGGTTCTCGACGATTCTGGCCCTGCTGATCGGTGCCGCCCATACCGTGCCCGTGGTGTTCCCGCCGCAGGTGTCCCTGCCCGCGTTCCTGGTGGCCATGGGCCGCTGGGTGGTGGCGGTGCTGCTGCTGACCTACGCGTACCTGCGCACGCGTTCCGCCACCCCGCGCGGTGGCGGGCGACGCTACACGGTCGGCCTTCTCGTCACGATGGCGCTCTACCTCGCTGGCCTGGCCCTGACGCCGTGGGAGACGTGGCCCGTCGCCATCCTGATCGGGCTGCTGATTGCCGCGCCCCTCACGATTGCCGGCTGGTGGCGACGCTCGTGAGCACCCATTCCCGCCATCGCCTCAACGACCACTTCACGAACCCCATCCGGCTCGCCCTGATGGCCACCCTCGCCGGTGTCGACGAGGTCGACTTCAAGACGCTCAAGGAGACCGTCGACCTCACCGACTCCGCTCTGTCCAAGCACGCCGGGGCCCTCGAGCAGGCCGGATACGTCGCCATGCGCAAGGGCTTCATCGGCAAGCGGCCTCGCACCTGGCTGTCCCTCACTCCCGACGGGCAGAAGGCGCTCACCGAGCACGTGGCAGCGCTGCGGGAGATGACGACGGGGCTCTGACCAGCAGCGGTCTGGAACCGCGGCCGCGGTGGCCGGCGCATCCTCACCGCCGGATCGCGTCCTCCTCGCGCTGGTGCGGGGTCCGCTCGTCCCGCTCGGGGGCCACGGCGTCCTCGCGGCGCGGGTCGTCCGTCATGCTGGACAGCTCGTTGGACGGCGTCGCCTCGTCCCGCCACCGCAGCAGCGCGCCGACCCCTTCGGGAACGGAGGCCACCCCGTCCTCCAGGGCCGAGACGCCGGCGTCGGTGGCGATGGCCTGCCGGATCAGCTCCTCGATGTTCTCCGGCTCCTGCCCGACCACGAACAGCAGTTCGTCCACCTGCCCGCGGCCGAGTGCCTCCGTGACCTCGGCGACGCCGGCGAGCGAGTCGGTGCCGCGGCGCTGGTTCTCGTGGAAGGTGTCGGCCAGGTCACGCTGGCGCTTCTCGATGAACTCGGCGGTGACGCGCTCCAGCTCCTCCCGGAAGGAGGCGCGATCCATGCTCACGCCGCGGGTGCCGCCGGAGACCACCCGCAGCCGGGCGCGTGCCTCCGCGCCGAGCGCGTCCTTCAGCAGGGCCGTCGCCCGCACGTCCCCGGTGAGCAGCACCATGTCCGGCTTGTGCTTCATCACGATGGTGTCGACCTTCTTCGCGACCGCCTCGGCGTTGCGCTCCCACGAGTCCTCGACGCGGGCGTCGAAGTTCCGGGCCCGCCACCCGTGCTGTGCGCCGCCGCCGACACTGGCCTTGTGCAGCTCGTCGTGCCCGCCGTCGACGCTCGACTCGCCCTCGATGTCGTTCCGGGACCGGGCGATCACGGGGTTCTCCGGCGCCCGGAGGTGCAGGTCGGCTCCGGCCCGGTCCACCTCGATGAGCAGCTGGCTGACCGCGTAGGGGGTGAGCTGGACCAGCGGCAGCAGCACGGGTGCGTCGCCGAACGCGGACCCGTCCTTGCGGGGTGGGACCGGCAGCACCCGGTCGAGCAGGATCGCGCGCGGCGAGGCGATGATCGCCCGGCCGTGCCGTCCGCCGATGGACGACGGCGCGAGCACGGTGTCGCCGATCTCCTCGAGCAGGTCGTCCGCGACGCCGGCCGAGGAGAGGCGCGAGCGGCACTGGTTCCAGCGGGTGGCCAGCTCGGTGGCGGCGCTGGGATCGGTTCGGGTGGTGTCGAGGTGGACCGAGATGAACGGTCCAGCGTCCTCGAGGGCGGGCTTCAACCACGGCAGTTTCACGGTGACCTCCTGGTTGCTCGTCCTGCGGCGACGGAGCCCATGCCCGGCAGCGTCGCCGCTGGGGGTTGTCTCACCCTTCCACTCGGCAGGGACGGGTTCAAGGGCGGGATCGGGCGCACCGTCTGAGACCCTGAGACCACGAACGCGAGGGGAGAGGCGACCATGACCACCGAAGCTCCGACCGGCCACGGCCTGACGTCCGCGTCCTGGGAGACCGAGGACATCGACGTCGACGCGTATCTGCGCCGGCTCGGCGTCGAGCGGGACGCCCCCACGCTCGAGCTGCTGGCGCGGATCCACGCCGCCCACGTGCGGGTGTTCCCGTTCAGCAACGTCGACGTCCTGCTCCGGCAGCATCCCGGGGTGGCGCCCGCCGCGATCATGGACAAGCTCGTGCGCCGCGGGCGTGGCGGGTACTGCTTCGAGCACGCCCAGCTGATGGCGGCGGCGCTGCAGGGCCTCGGCTACCCGGTCACCCGCCGGCTCGGCCGGGTGCACGCGCCGGAGAACGGCCGTACCCATCTCACGCTGCACGTGGACGTCGACGGGACGACGTACCTGGCCGATCCGGGATTCGGACTGAGCATCACGGGGCCGCTCGAGGTGGCCGACGGGGCGGAGCGGCGCGAGTGGACCGGCGTCTTCGACCTGCGCCGACACCTGATCGACGGGGTGGAACACTGGGAGCTGCGGCGCAACGGCGAGCTCCAGCACCTCACCGACGTGCTGCGGGTGGTGCCCAAGGACGTCCGGTCCGCGCACCTGACCACCTCCACCGACCCCGACGGGAGCACGTTCCTGCGCCGGCTCGTCGTCAGCCGGTTCACCGGCGAGGGTCACGTGACCGTGATCGACGGGGCGAGGACCCTCCGCCGGCCCGGCCGGGACACCGTCCGCGAGGAGCTCTCGCCGCGGGAGACGATCCAGGCCGTGCGGGACCTCGACGTGGAGCTGTCCGGTGAGGACGCCGCACGCCTGGAGGTGATCCTGGCCCACTGGCAGGTGGCGGACCTGCGCACGGAGCGGCGCACCTCCGCCCACCTCATCGCCACGAACTGAGCTCCTGCCCGACCGGGGTTCGATCCGCGACGGGCCCGGTCGAGAGGGGTACCGGCAGGGCATCCCGCGCCGGGCGATGAACCGTACCGTCGATGGCATGAGCGCCAAGGACGAGATCCGCGAGTTCCTCACCACACGCCGCGCCCGGATCACCCCCGACCGGGCCGGGCTGCCCGTCTACGGGGTCAACTGGCGCGTCGCCGGGCTGCGCCGCGAGGAGGTCGCGCTGCTCGCCGGCATCAGCGTCGAGTACTACACGCGGCTCGCACGCGGGGGCGCCGGCAGCGTCTCGGACGGCGTCCTGGACGGCATCGCCACGCCCTGCAGCTCGACGAGGCCGAGCGAGACCACCTGTGCCACCTGGTCCGCACCGCGAGCTCGTCGCCGAGCCGGCGGGCGCTGCGGCGCAACCCCGCGAAGAAGCGCGTGCGTCCGGCCCTGCAGCGGATCCTCGACCAGCTCCCGATGCCGGCCTACCTGCGCAACGGCACCTTCGACGTGCTCGCCGCCAACGCTCGGCCGCGCCCTCTACCAGCCCCTCTACGACCAGGCCGACCGGGGGGAGTGCCCCAACAGCGCCCGGTTCCTGTTCCTCGACCCGGCGTCGGCGGACTTGAAGTACCCCGGCCACGTGCCGTGCGTCCGGTTGATCCAGGCGGTGCGCAGGCCGGCCGCGTGCGCCCCGTGCACGTCCCACGGGTGCACGGCGACCAGCAGCATGCGGTCGGGCGGGGTACCGCAGGCCTGCACGGCATGAGCGTACGACGACGGGTGCGGCTTCCACGCCGGGGCGTCCTCGGAGTCGGCCACGCCGTGACCGGCCAGCAGGTCCGCCGCGCTGGTGCGGGCGATCTCGGCGAACCCGGCGTTGTCACCGGCGAGGCCCGCGGCGAAGCCATCGCGGAGGATGCCGGCGAACCACGTGGCCGCCAGGCCCTCGTCGGCCCCGGCGGCGGCGAACGACCGCCCGAGCGGACCCATGTCCGACAGGGTCTCGTTGACGTCGAAGACGATGACGTCGATCGCGGCGGACCGCACGGCGCCGGCGCTCTCGCTCACGCTGTCGGTTCCGCGCTGGGCAGGGCCGCGAGGTGCTCCGGCCGGACTGCGACCACGCCGGTCTGCTCCGGGTGCTTGCTCAGCCACGTCTTGACGTAGGGGCAGACCGGGACGATGCCGATGGCGGAGCGAGCGGTGTCCGCCAGCGCCTGCCGCACGAGCGTGGACGCCAGTCCCTGGCCGGCGCGGTCCTCGTCGACGGTCGTGTGGAAGAAGATCCGCTCGGGCCCGGCGGGGCCGTCGAAGGCGGCCCAGTACGCCCGGCCGACGACGGCGCCGTCGTCGAGCAGTTCGTAGCGGCCGCGGCCGGTGTTGTTGCGGACCGTGATGTCGGCGTCCACGGGGGCCTCCTGAGGGGTCGGTGCGAGTCGGTCGGTCGGCATCGGGGCGGGATCTCAGCCGCGCGGGCGCAGCCGGACGGTGGGCAGCGCGGGCGCCGGCAGGGGGGCCGGGTGCCCGGCCGGGTACGGGCCGAACCGCTCCGCCGGCCCGTCGCCGGTGTCCGGCGACGGCGCCGGGTCGGGCGGCTCGGCGCCGATCTCTGCCTGCCAGGCACTCCGGTAGGCGACGACCTCCTCGTGGGTGCGCCCGACGAAGTTCCACCACATCACGATCTGCTCGCCGAGCGGCACACCGCCGATCAGCAGGGCCCGCACGAGCCCGTCCGGGCCGCCGTCGCCGGCGGCCAGGCGCAGCGTGCTGCGGCCCGGGGGCAGATACGCCAGGTGGTCGCCCGGCAGGGCGGTCCCGTCGACGTCCAGGTCGCCGGCGTCCAGCAGCACCCCGTGTTCGAACGCCGCCTCGACCTCCAGGTCGAGCCGCGTGCCCGGCCGCAGGAGGATCTCGGCGGCGAGCAGCGGGGGCGTGTGCGTCTGCACGGGCGAGACGGCGCCGGCGAGGGAGCCGAGGTAGACCCGCAGTTCGGCGCCGTGCTGCGGGTGCACGGGCGCGGGCGCGTGGTGTGCGAACGACGGCGGCCGGTGGCGGGTCGCGTCCGGCAGGGCGTACCAGAGCTGCACCCCGTGCAAGGTCGTGGTG
Organism: Tersicoccus solisilvae; assembly: GCF_014643255.1. Taxonomy (GTDB): domain Bacteria; phylum Actinomycetota; class Actinomycetes; order Actinomycetales; family Micrococcaceae; genus Tersicoccus; species Tersicoccus solisilvae. The sequence goes on from NZ_BMJI01000009.1 coordinate 53,485, forward strand.
TCGGGCGTGGAGAACTCCTGGTGGGAGATCCCGCGGCCGGCGATCATCAGGTTCACCTCGCCCGGACTGACCCGTGCGGCGTTGCCCGCCGAGTCGAGGTGGTCGATGCCGCCGGTGAACAGCAGGCTCACCGTGGCCAGGCCGGTGTGGGGGTGCCGGGCCACGCGCATGCCGCCGGACGCGGACACCGGGTCGGGGCCGTAGTGGTCGGCGAAGCACCAGGACCCGATCAGCGACCGGCGGCGCTGCGGCAGAGTGCGCCGCACGGTCATCGCCCGCGGCCCGCCGAGCGGCACGTCCCGGGGCTCGAGCACCTGCGCGCCGGGCGCGGTCTCCGGGCTGGTGCAGAGGATCTCCTGCGGGTCGATCTCGAGATTCGTCATCGCGCTCGTCTCCTCACGTCAGCGTCCTGCGCATGATCAGCCGGGGCAGCCCGTTGGCCTGCGCGTCCGTGGTGCCGACGACGTCGAACCCGGCTCGGTCGAACATGGAGCGGGTGCCGACGAAGAGCCGGGCGGTGTCCATCCGGGACCCGTTCTTCCCGCCCGGCGGCTCCACCGGGTAGGCCTCGACGGCGGGCGCCCCCTCGGACCGCGCCCACGCGACGGCGCCGTCGATGAGATGTCCGGTGACGCCCTGACGCCGATGCCCGGCCCGGACCACCAGGCAGACGATGCTCCACACCGGCACCGCGTCCACGGGGCGGATCAGTCGGGCTTCCGCGAGTCGGGGGATGTCGGCGCGCGGGCCGAGGTGGCACCAGCCCACCGGGTCGCCGTCCCGATAGGTCACGACGCCGGGCGGATGCCGGGCGCAGAGGGCGCGCATGGCCCGTTCGCGGTCGCCGCCGCCCAGGTCCCGCACGTCGGCCGCCCGCAGCCGCGGGGCGACGCACCAGCACGCCCGCGCGCGCCGGCGCGGGTTGACGATGTCGGCGAAGTCGTCGAACCGGTCCGGGGTGACGGGGTGGGTGGTCCAGGTCATCGGGCGCCTCCGGGTCGTCGGTCCTGCGGGGTCGTGGTGACGCAACGGCGGTGGGTCCGACTGTAGCGCGGCGCCGCCCCGGAGCGCGGGAAACCTGCGGTCAGCCCGACATCGGAATAGGCCGGCAGCCGCCGGCCGTTGCCCGAGGTATGCGAGCCATGACCTACGACCGATACGGCGACCCCGATGTCCTGCAGCTGCGCGACCTGCCGACCCCGAAGGTGGGTCCCGGGCAGATCCTCGTCCGCGTGAGCCGTGCCTCCGTCAACCCCGTGGACTGGAAGGTGATGGCCGGCGGGCTGGACGCCATGATGGACGCCCACTTCCCGGTGGTCCCGGGGTGGGACGTCGCCGGCGCCGTCGAGCAGGCCGGCCCGGACACCCCCGAGTTCACGCCCGGGGACCGCGTGGCCGCCTACGGCCGCAAGATGGTCGTCTCCGGCGGCACCTTCGCCGAGTACGTGACCCTGCCGGCCGAGTTCGCCACCACCATTCCCGACGGCGTGGGTGACGACGCGGCCGCCGCGCTGCCGCTGACCGGGCTGACCGCGAAGCGGAGCATCGAGGCCCTCGACCTGACGGCCGGGCACACGGTACTGATCCACGCGGCCGCGGGCGGCGTCGGGTACCTGGCCGCGCAGCTGGCCCTGCGGCAGGGGGCGACGGTGATCGGCACCGCCTCGGAGGCGAGTGCCGGCAAGCTGCGCGATCTCGGCGTCGCGCCGGTCGCGTACGGCGCCGGGCTGGCGGAGCGCGTGCGGGAGATCGCGCCGGACGGCGTCGACGCCGTCGCCGACTACGCGGGCGACGTGCTCGAGACGACGCTGGCGCTGCTGAAGGACGGCGGCCGGCACGTGTCGATCACCGACCCCTCCGTCGCCGAGCGCGGCGGCCGGTGGATCTGGGTGCGCCCCGACGCGGCGGGCCTGGCGGAGTTGCTGCGGCTCGTCGACGCGGGCGAGTTGCGGGTCGACATCGACCGCACGTTCGGCCTCGGCGAGGTGGCCGAGGCGTTCCGGGTCAGCCAGGCGGGCGAGGCGAAGGGCAAGCTGGTCATCGACGTCACCCGCTGAGCGGTCTCACTCCCACGCGATGTCGCCGAAGGTCGAGCCGGTGCCGGGGTAGCGGTGGCGCAGGAACTCGCCGACGACGGCGGCGCCCAGGTCGGCGGGGTCGGGCGAGACGACGCGGCCGTCCACGCGGTGCGCCATCGACTGCAGGAACCGCTCCAGGCCAGGGTCGTCGCCCAGGCGGAAGAACGTGACCTCCGCGCCGAGCCGGCCCACCCGGTCCAGCTCCGCGACCGTCGCGCGCACCGTCTCGGGTTCGGGCGGCCAGGAGAACCAGGCCTGCCCGTTGCCCACCAGGTGCGCCGTCGGCTCCCCGTCGGTGACGACGAGCAGCACCGGCTGCATCGTCGGGTGCTGGCGGAAGAAGCGGGTGGCCAGGGTGAGGCCGTGGTGCAGGTTGGTGCCCTGCTCCCGCATCGCCGCGAGGGCGGTCAGTTCGCCGATGTCCCGCTGCTGCGCGTACCGGCCGAAGGTGATCAGCTGCAGGCGGTCCCCGCGGAACCGGGTGGAGACGAGGTGGTGCAGGGCCAGCGCGGTGCGCTTCATCGGCACCCAGCGGCCCTCCGCCGCCATCGAGAACGACGTGTCCACGAGCAGCGCGACGGCCGCCTGCGTGCGGGCCTCGGTCTCCCGGACCTCGACGTCGCGCACGTCCAGCCGGATCCCGCCGGCCGGGTTCCCGCCCTCGGCGGCCACGCGGCCGATCGCGTTGGTCATCGTGCGGCCGACGTCCCACGGCTCGATGTCCCCGAACTGCCAGGACCGGGTGGACCCGGTCGCCTCGCCGGCCGCCCCGGCCAGCCGGGTCTCCCGGCCCCCCTGGCGGCCCGAGAGCCGGCCCGCGGCATCCCGCAGCAGCGACTTGCCGAGCCGGCGCATCGCCCTGGGAGAGAGCCGCAGGTCGCCGTCGGCACCGCGGCGCAGGTACCCGCTCTCCTTCATCGCGCGCTCCAGCTCGGCCAGGGTGCGCGCGGAGACCGCCGCCTCGTCGCCGAGCTGCCGGGCCAGGGACTCGACGTCGACGTCGGAGAGCGTCGAGCCGGCGTAGGACTGGGAGAGCTGCTCGGCGAGGGAGTCCAGCTCCGCGAGGTCCTGCAGCACGCCGGTGCCGTCGCCGAGCCCCAGCCCCTCCTGGCCCTCGAACCGCTCGGAGCCGGTCCAGTCCTCGCCGGGGCGCAGGCCCTGCAGTGCGGAGTCGAGCCGGTCCAGCTGCGCCATCAGCTCGGGGGACCCGAACGCCTGGGCGGAGAGTGACATCAGCTCCTGCCGCTGTTCGGCGCTCATGGACCGCAGCATCCGCTGGGCCGCGGCCGAGCGCTGCGCGAGGGCGTCGATCAGCTCGTCGACGTTCTGCGGGTTCTCCGGGAACGCGTCGCCATGTTTGGCCATGAAGTCCTCGAAGTCCTCCGGGGTGTCCTCCCCCCGGGCGTGCTTCTCGAGCAGGTCGTTCAGGTCCGAGAGCATCTGGGAGATCGCCTCCCGGTCCTCGTCGGTCGCGTTCTCCAGCGCCTGCTTCATCCCGGCGAACCGCTGGTCCAGCATCTCCCGGCCGAGCAGGTCCTTGATCTGTTCGTACGTCTGGCGCGCTTCCTGGGACTGCCAGTCGTAGTCGGCGAGCTCGTTCACCGCCGCGGCGGTCGAGGAGGGCAGGTTCTCCATCCGCATCTCGCGGAACGCCCGGTCCGTGTTGTCCATCATGGCGTCGCGGACCAGCTGCTTGCGTTCCTCGAGGACTGCCGCATCGAGCAGCTCCTTGATCTGGTCGAGGGTGCCGCCGAGGCGGTGCTGCTGGAGCAGGTCGCGGCGCCGCTGCTGCACCCGGCCGGCCAGGTCGTCCAGGCCCTGCCGGTTGCGGCCGCCCCGGCGCAGGAACTCCCGCATCGCCTGCTCGGGGGAGTACCCGGACATGACGTCCTCGGCGATCGCGTCCAGCGCTTCGGCGAGGTCGACCGGGGGCGCGAGCGGGTCGGGGCCGCCCGCGTAACGGCCGTAGCTGAAGGAGGACTGGTGGTGGCCCGGCATGGTGTGCTCCCTATCCGTAGACGGTCTCCCCGTCGCCGCTCTCCTTGGAGAGCTTGCGGGCGAGGTAGAGCCCCTCGAGGGCGAGTTCGATGGCGCCGGCGCGGTGGCCGGTGCTGCCGCCGTTGAGGCGGCCGGCGATGTCGTCGTACAGCGTGGACCCGGACAGGTCCGGCAGCGCGTCGAGGAACTCCGCGGCGGTGACCCGCTCGCCGGTGGTGATGGTGCGACGCCCGTCGAACGCCTCGACCAGCGGGCCGAAGTCCAGGCCCCGGAAGTGCTCCCGCACCGCTTCGGCGGTGGCGGTGCGCAGCCGGTGCTCGAGGATGGCGCGCTCGCGGCCCTCCTCGCCGGACTCGAACTCGATCTTGCCCATGAGCACGTCGACGGCGGTCTCCAGGTCGACCAGGCGGGCGACGGGCTCGTCGCCGGCGCGCACGGTGGCGCGGTGCCGGGCGGCGGCCGCGACGGTCTCGGCGCCGGCGATGGCGAACCGGGCGGAGACGCCCGAGGCCTGGTTGATCTCGCTGGACTCGCGCAGCGCGCGGGTGAAGCGGGCGAGGATCTCCATGATCACGTCCGGCACGTCCGCGGTCAGCGCGGCCTCCTGCCGCACGACGGCGACCTCGTCCTCGAGCTCGATCGGGTAGTGGGTGCGGATCTCGGCGCCGAACCGGTCCTTCAGCGGGGTGATGATCCGGCCGCGGTTGGTGTAGTCCTCGGGGTTGGCGGAGGCGACGACGAGCACGTCCAGCGGCAGCCGCAGCACGTAGCCGCGGATCTGGATGTCGCGCTCCTCCATCACGTTCAGCAGGGCCACCTGGATGCGCTCGGCGAGGTCGGGCAGCTCGTTCAGGGCGACGATGCCGCGGTTGGCGCGGGGGACCAGGCCGAAATGGATGGTCTCGGGGTCACCGAGCCGGCGGCCCTCGGCCACCCGCATCGGGTCGACGTCGCCGATCATGTCCGCCACCGAGGTGTCCGGGGTGGAGAGCTTCTCGACGTACCGCTCGGAGCGGTGCTGCCAGGCGACGGGCAGCCGGTCGCCCTCGATCGCGGCGCGGGCCCTCGACTCGGAGGTGATCGGCTCGTAGGGGTGCTCGTTCAGCTCGGAGCCCTCGATCACGGGGGTCCACTCGTCGAGCAGCCCGGTCAGGGTGCGCAGCAGGCGGGTCTTGCCCTGCCCGCGCTCGCCGAGCAGGACGACGTCGTGCCCGGCGATCAGGGCGCGCTCCAGCTGGGGGATGACGGTGCGGTCGAAGCCGTGCAGGCCCGGCCAGGGATTCTCCCCGGCGGCCAGCGCCGCCAGCAGGTTGTCGCGGATCTCCTCGCGGAGGGTCTTCTGGACGTGGCCGGCCGCGCGCAGCTGCGCCACGGTGCTGATCTCGGGCTGCTCACTCACCTGAATCACGCTAGACCCGTTCTCTCGATACTCGGAAGGTCTGTTCACCCGGGGCGGAGTGCGGCGGGTCACGCACCGTGCCTACGCTGCCCTCATGACGACCGGACAGCCCGAGGCCGCATCACTGCCGGCCCCGACCACCCTGGTGATCCTCGTCCGCCACGGGACGACCCCGACGACGGGCCGGCTGCTCCCCGGTCGGGCCCCGGGCCTCGGACTGTCCGAGACCGGCCGCGAGCAGGCGGAGCGGGTCGCCGAGCGGCTGACCGCCCGCACCATCGACGCCCTCTACAGCTCCCCGCTGCAGCGGACCCGCGAGACCGCGCAGCCCACCGCGGAACGCACCGGGCTCCCGGTCGCCGAGGACGCCGGGCTGATCGAGTGCGACGTCGGGGAGTGGACCGGGCAGGCGCTCGCGGACCTGGCGAAGCTGCCCGAGTGGCGCACCGTGCAGGCCGAGCCCGAGGCCTTCACGTTCCCCGGGGGCGAGAGCTTCGTGGCGATGCAGGAGCGGATGGTCGCCGCTCTGGCCCGGGTGCGGGACGCCCACCTCGGCGGCACGGCGGTCTGCTTCTCCCACGCCGACCCGATCCGCGTCGCGCTCGCCGACGCCCTGGGCACCCCGCTGAACCGGTTTCAGCGGATCAGCGTCGACCCGTGCTCGGTCTCGGTGATCTCCTACCAGGACGGGCGGGACCCGGTGGTGCTGATGGTCAACTCGTCCCAGGCGTCGCTGGCGGACCTGACGGCATCGTGAGAACCGGCATCGTGAGAACCGGCATCGTGAGAACCGGCATCGTGAGAACCGGCATCGTGAGAACCGGCATCGTGAGCAGCAGGGTCGTGACGCTCGGACGGGGTTCCCGTGGCCGGTGACGAGCGCGAGCTCGGCATCCTCGACCACGGGTCCGTCGAGCTGCTCGGCCAGATCGCGCGCAGCAGCAACGAGACGTTCATCGTCGAGGTGACCGACCCGGCCGATGATGAGCGGACGTCCTGGGCGATCTACAAGCCGGAGCTGGGAGAGCGGCCGCTGTGGGACTTCGAGCCCGGGCTGTACCGGCGCGAGCGGGCGGCCTACCTGCTCAGCGCCGCCCTGGGCTGGGACCTGGTGCCCCCGACGGTGGTCCGGGAGGACGCCCCGTTCGGGGTCGGGTCGCTGCAGTGGTTCGTCGAGTGCAACCTGGCCGAGCACTACTTCACGCTGATCGAGGACTTCCCGCAGACCCACGACGACCTGCGCCGGATGGCCGTGTTCGACGTCGTCACCAACAACACGGACCGGAAGGCCGGGCACGTGCTGCGCGGCACCGACGGGCGGATCTGGGGCATCGACCACGGCCTGTGCTTCGCGGCGCCGTTCAAGCTGCGCACGGTGATCTGGGACTTCGGCGGGGAGCCGGTCGATGAGGGTCTGCTCGAGGACATCGCGCCGCTGGCCGAGGAGGTGCCGACGGACGTCGCGGACCTGCTCGACGCCGCCGAGGTCCGGGCCCTGCGCGGGCGAGTGCAGGGGCTGCTGATGCGCCGGACGCTGCCGGTCGACGAGACCGGCCGCCGGTTCCCCTGGCCGCTGATCTGATGGAGGTGCGGCCCCATGCGTCGACGTCCTTCGTGCCGGCCTGGGTCTGCGCCACGGACCCAGCGCACGTGTGGCAGCAGTCGCTGAGCAGCCGCTCCAACGCGCGCGTTCCGGAGTGCCGGCAGGCCGGCAAGCCGAAAGCGGTTGGCTCATCACGCCGCCGCGGCGGAGATCTTCCCGGGCGCGCGATCCGGAGCGCTGCACCGGGACAAGGCGTTCGAGACGAGGAAATCTTGGACGGCTGACACCAGCGCCACCGTCGACGGTCGCACGCTGGTGATCGAGTACGACGGCGCCGACTGGCATGCGGCCGCGGCGAAGGCGCTGGTGGATGAGAGCAAGACCGCCGACGTCCTGGCAGCAGGTTCACCGTGGTGCGCCTGCGCGAGGACCCGCTTCCGGCCCTGCCGGTGGAGCACCCGGCGTACAAGGAGATCCGCGTGTACTCGACCGCGCCCCGGCCCGGTGAGGTGATGGAGGAGATCCGGGACTGGCTCGGGGTCTGAGCCCGCCCCGGATCTTCCGGGTGAGGAGCCGCCGTTGCGCTTCTTCTTCACCCCGTCCCGAGGAAGGTGGCGAGGGGCGTCACGATGCGGTCCGGTGCCCGGTTGATCCCGTCGTGGTCACAGCGGGGGACGGGCAGCACCCGCGCTCGCGGCAGCGCCCGGGCCAGCGCGTCGTTGGTGGGCCCGGAGTACGGCGGACCGGCCGCACCGTAGCCGAGCAGGACGTCGGCGGTGATGCCCGGCCACCGGGTGGCCGGCGCGTCGTGGAGCCGGACCTGCTGCGACTCGTCCAGGGTCGAGGGAAGCAATTCGCCCATGGTGCGGCCGATCGAGGTCCGCAGGAAGACGCGGCACAGCGCCGTCCGGACGGCGAGCGGGAGACGGGACGCCGGCGAATGGGTGTTGACGCCGGCGCTGGTGGTCGCGAGAGCCCGGGCGATGTCCCCAACCCGGGCCGCCTCGCGCGACCGGCTCGCGGCACCCGCGGCCCCGCGGCGTCGCACGGGCGGGACGACATCGCCGGCGCCGCCGTCGACACCGCCCCGACGCCGGGGGCCTCGGGGCGGTGTCCATGCGTGCGGTCGCGGCCGCGCTGGGCACGGGTGCCGGGTCGCTCTACCGGTACGTCTCGAGCCGAAGCGACCTGCTGGACCTGATGGCCGACCGAGCGGTGGGGGAGCTACTGGCCGTCCCGGCCCCGATCGAGAGCGGGATCGAGGGCATGCTGGTCCTGGCCCGGCAGCAGCGCGACCTGTTCCGGCGGCATCGCTGGCTCCTCGACCCGCTGACAGGCCCGATCCATGCCGGCCCGAACGCGCTGGCATGGTTCGACCACTGCCTGGCCGTGCTCGAGCCCACGCGCGCCCCGGTCTCCGCCAGCTTCGAGGCGATCGCCCTGACGACGGGACTGGCCAGCACCATGGTGCGCGGCGAGGCCGGGCGGGCATCGTTTTCGTTCGGCTCGGTCGACCCCGACCTCCATTCCCATCTGGACCGGGCTCTCGCGGGAGCGGCGTCGTCGGCCCCGTCCGCCGCCCCCGCGCGCGATCTGTTCGACCGCGCTGTGCGCGGCCTGCTGCGCGGGCTGCTCGAGACGGACGCCGATGCGGCTCGCTGACCTGCCGTGACCCCACCGCCCTTGTGACCCACGTCATTGTTCCGTACCCTGCTGTGAGCACACGTGTTCAGTTATCGAATTGCGTGTTCGATTATCGAACAGCGAACAGCGAACGGCCGCCCGAGCGGAGGCCGTCTCCCCGGACCACAACGATGTGAGGACAACTCGTGCAGTTCCACCACCACGGTTACGTCTCGGGCGACCCGAGGATCCAGCCCGTCGCCGGCACCGGCGTCGATCGCCCGGACGAGCTCCCCGACGAGGTCGACGTGCTGATCGTGGGTTCCGGCCCGGCGGGCATGCTCGCCGCCGCCCAGCTTGCCCAGTTCCCCGGCATCACGACGCGGATGGTCGAGCGCCGCGAGGGCCGGCTGGCCATCGGTCAGGCCGACGGCATCCAGGCCCGCAGCGTGGAAACGTTCCAGGCTTTCGGCTTCGCCGAGCGGATCATCGCCGAGGCGTACTGGATCACCGAGATGAACTTCTGGCGCCCCGGCACCGACGATCCGACCCGGATCGTGCGGGGCGGCCGCGCCGTCGACGACGAGTTCGGCATCAGCGAGTTCCCCCACCTGATCGTCAACCAGGCCCGCGTGCTCGACTACTTCGCGGAGGTGGCGGCCAACGCCCCGACCCGATTGACCCCGGACTACGGCTGGGACTTTCGCGGCCTGACCGTCGCGGACGAGGGTGAGCGGCCGGTGGCCGTGACGCTCACCGGCGTCGGCGCCCGCGAGGGCCAGGAGCGCACCGTCCGCGCGAAGTACGTGATCGGGTGCGACGGCGCCCGCAGCAAGGTGCGCGAGGCGATCGGCTGCACCCTGTCCGGCGACGCGGCCAACCACGCGTGGGGCGTCATGGACGTCCTGGCCGAGACGGACTTCCCGGACATCCGCACCAAGTGCGCCATCCAGTCCCACACCGGCGGCTCCATCCTGCTGATCCCGCGCGAGGGCGGCTTCCTGTTCCGGATGTACGTGGACCTCGGCGAGGTGCCGGTCGACAACGCGGGCGCCGTGCGGAGGACTCCGATCGAGGAGATCATCCGCCGCGCCAACGAGATCATGCACCCCTACACCGTCGAGGTCCGCGACGTGGCCTGGCACAGCGTCTACGAGGTGGGGCACCGACTCACCGACCGCTTCGACGACCTGCTGCCCGAGGCCGTAGGCACGCGCACCCCGCGAGTCTTCATCACGGGCGACGCCTGCCACACGCACAGCGCCAAGGCCGGCCAGGGCATGAACGTCTCGATGCAGGACGGCTTCAACATCGCCTGGAAGCTCGGGCACGTGCTGGAGGGCCGCAGCCCCGAGAGCCTCCTGTCCACCTACTCCGCCGAGCGGCAGGTCGTGGCGAAGAACCTCATCGACTTCGACAAGGAGTGGTCGACGCTGATGGCGAAGAAGCCGGAGGAGTTTGCCGATCCCGGCGAGCTGGAGGACTTCTACGTTCGCACCGCCGAGTTCCCGGCGGGTTTCATGACCGAGTACACCCCGTCGCTCATCACGGGCGAGACCAGGCATCAAGACCGGGCGGCCGGCTTCCCGGTGGGCAAGCGCTTCAAGTCGGCAGCCGCCGTGCGGGTGTGTGACACGAACCCGCTGCAGCTCGGCCACCTGGCTCAGGCCGACGGCCGGTGGCGGATCTACGTCTTCGCCGACGCGGCCCCGGCGGGATCGGTCGGCCCGGTGGCCGACCTGGCGCAGTGGCTGGAGAACGCGCCGGACTCCCCGCTGGCGGCCACGCCGGAGGGGGCCGATCCGGACGCGTGGTTCGACGTCAAGGTGATCTACCAGCAGCCGCACACCGAGATCGACCTCAACGCGGTGCCCTCCGCGTTCCGCCCGCAAGTGGGGCCGTTCTCCCTCACGGATCTGTCGAAGGTGTTCGGCGTGAACCCGAAGGCCGACATCTTCGAGGAGCGCGGGCTGGATCGGGACGGCGTCGTCGTCGTCGTGCGGCCCGACCAGTACGTGGCCCACATCCTGCCGTTGAGCGCGACGGATGAGTTGGGTGCCTTCTTCGCCCCGATTCTCGGGCGGGCAACCGCCCGCTCCTGAGCCGTCTGAGCAGGGCGTTCTCGAGCGGCAGCTCCGGTGGTCCATCATCGGCCGAGGGTGGGCGTCGAACCCGGGCCCGATGACCGCTGCGAGCCCGGATGCGCCCGCGTCGTCAGGGCACCGGCCTCGGCGGGGAGGACGGCCATCGACGCCGGGTCATCTCGGCGGTGACGTCCTGGTGCCGGTCGAGGGTCACGGGGTCGGCCCCGCCCGGCAGCGACAGGTACTCGTGGTCGAGCTGCCAGCAAAGTCGACTGTGGAGCACCTGCAGATCGACCAGATCCAGGCCGTCCAGGTCGTCGGGGAACGGATCGTCGGGGGTGAGCACCAGCGGGTTGGCTCCCGCGGACCGCCGGCGCCGGCCGGCGAGCAAGGTGACACTGGCGCGCTCCGCGCGGTCCTCGCCGTGGGCGGCGGTGTCGGTCGAGAACGACGGCACGGAACACTCCATGCCTGCGTCAGACGTGTTCACGACGCCAGCTTACGACGTAAGGGATCGATCTCGCGACGTCTGCCCGACCCGGCCGTCCATCGTGGTCGACGACGTGACGGCGGTGCGCCGTGTCGACGGCACCGCGTCCTGCCGCCGCCGCCTCGCCAGTAGCCTGAGATCATGCCCGGACCTCGACCGCACCGCCCGCGCGTCACGCGCGCCGCGACCGTCACCGGCAGCGAGTGGCTCACCCGTGACCTCGTCCGCCTTCACCTGACCGGACCGGACCTGGCGAGCCTCGAGTCGCCGGCGCACACCGACAGCTACGTCAAGTTGCTGTTCGCGCCGCCCGGGGCGGACGACAGCTGGCCCTTCGATCCCGACCGGATCCAGGCCGAGCGTCCGCGCGAGCAGTGGCCGGTCACGCGCACCTATACGATCCGCCGCCTCGACCCGGCCAGGGCCGAGATGGACCTGGACGTCGTGGTGCACGGGGAGGCGGGCCTGGCCGGTCCCTGGGCGGCGTCGGCGCGGCCGGGGCAGACCATCGGCTTCCGTGGCCCCGGCGGTGCCTGGTCGCCGGACCCCGGCGCCGATCACCACCTGCTCGTCGGAGATGAATCCGCGTACCCGGCGATCGCGGCCGCCCTCGACGCGCTGCCCGACGACGCGCGGGCGAGCGTGTTCCTCGAGGTGGCCGACGTGACCGCGCACCCGCCGTTGCGGCAGGGGCCCGGCATCCGTGTCTCGTGGGTGCACCGCGCCGGTGCGGACGGTGCTGCGACCGCGCCCGGTGCCGCGCTCGCCGCCGCCGTCCGGTCGGCGGACCTGCCCGCCGGCGACCTCCGCGCCTTCGTGCACGGCAACGCCGAGATGATCAAGGATCTGCGCCGGTACCTGCTCGTCGAGCAGGGACTGCCACGGGACCGCGTCTCCATCTCCGGCTACTGGCGCACCGGCCAGACCGAGGACGCGTGGCAGGCGGGCAAGCGCGAGTTCGTGGTCCAGATGGAACGCGAGCAGGACGGCGCGGCCGCCGGCTGACGCACCCCGCCGCGACGAGATCGACAGCCTGCTGACGGCATGCTCGCGATCGGGCCCTGACATGGGCTAGCCTCGCACCATGGCGACGCGCAGGTTCCTGGGCTGGCCGGCAGTGCGACAGTTCGCCTCCGGTGACTGGCTCGGTCGTGGCCCGGCGGTGACGTCGCCGCGGACGGAGAGCCTGAAGCCCCGCACGAGCACCGCCGACCGGGTCGTGCAGAGCGTCTGCCCGTACTGTGCGGTGGGGTGCGGCCAACGCGTGTTCGTCAAGGACGAGAAGGTCGTGCAGATCGAGGGCGACCCGGATTCCCCGATCTCGCGGGGCCGGCTGTGCCCCAAGGGCTCGGCGAGCGAGCAGCTGGTGAACTCGACCGGCCGCCAGACCGAGGTCCTCTATCGCGCGCCGCGCGCCACCGAGTGGCAGCGCCTCGACCGGGACACCGCGATCGACATGATCGCCGACCGATTCCTCGCGGCCCGGCGCAAGGGCTGGCAGGACGCCGACGAGCAGGGCCGGCAACTGCGCCGCACGATGGGCATCGCGTCCCTGGGCGGCGCCACCCTGGACAACGAAGAGAACTACCTGATCAAGAAGCTCTTTACCGCGGCCGGAGCGATCCAGGTCGAGAACCAGGCCCGGATTTGACACTCCTCCACGGTTCCCAGTCTGGGAACCTCGTTCGGACGTGGCGGGGCCACGCAGAGTCTGCAGGACATGGCCAACGCCGACTGCATCGTGATCGAGGGCTCCAACATGGCCGAGTGCCATCCCGTGGGGTTCCAGTGGGTCGCCGAGGCGAAGGCGCGTGGAGCGAAGATCATCCACGTCGACCCGCGGTTCACGCGCACGTCAGCGGTCGCTGACAAGCACGTGCCGATCCGGGTCGGATCGGACATCGCCCTGCTCGGCGCGCTGATCAATCACGTCCTGACGAACGACCTCTGGTTCAAGGAGTACGTGCTCGCGTACACCAACGCGGCGACCATCGTGAACAGCGACTACCGCGACGCCGAGGACCTCGGCGGCCTCTTCTCCGGCATCGACCCGGCGACCGGTCACTACGACACCACCACGTGGGCCTACGCCGACGGCGACTCGGGCGAGGAGACGACCGGCGACAGCCACGGCTCCGAGGCGTCGGCGCGTGCGGCCGGCGACGAGCACGGCAGCGGCGGCCCCCCGCTCGACGCCACCGACGCGCGCCGCGACGCGACGCTGCAGGATCCGTTCACCGTGTTCCAGATCCTCAAGCGGCACTACGCCCGGTACACGCCGGAGATGGTGCAGGAGATCTGTGGCATCTCGGCGGAGGACTTCGCCTACCTGGCCCGTGCCATCACGGAGAACTCCGGGCGGGACCGCACCACCTGCTTCGCGTACGCGGTCGGCTGGACCCAGCACGGCACCGGCGCCCAGTACATCCGCACCGCCGCCATCCTCCAGCTGCTGCTGGGCAACATGGGCCGCCCCGGTGGCGGCATCATGGCGCTGCGCGGCCACGCCAGCATCCAGGGGTCCACGGACATCCCCACCCTCTTCAACCTACTGCCCGGCTACCTGCCGATGCCGAGCGTGGGCACGCACGACACGTTCGACGACTACCTCTCCGCCATCTTCACCAAGAAGCAGAAGGGTTTCTGGGGCAACGCCGACGCCTACACCGTCAGCCTGCTCAAGGCGTGGTGGGGCGATGCCGCGACGGCGGAGAACGACTGGGCGTACTCCTACCTGCCCCGACTCACCGGCGCGCACGGCACGTTCCAGACGTTGACCGCGATGCTCGACGACAAGGTCGACGGGTACTTCATCCTCGGGCAGAACCCGGCCGTCGGCTCGTCCAACGGGCGCATGCAGCGGATGGCGATGTCGCACCTGAAGTGGCTGGTCGTCCGGGACCTCAGCCTGATCGAGTCGGCCACCTGGTGGAAGGACGGCCCGGAGATCGCCACCGGGGAACTGCGCACGGAGGACATCGAGACGGAGGTCTTCTTCCTGCCCGCGGCCTCGCACGTGGAGAAGGCGGGCACGTTCACCCAGACGCAGCGGCTGCTGCAGTGGCGGCACCGAGCCGTGGCACCGCCGGGGGACTGCCAGAGCGAGCTGGAGTTCTTCCACGAACTGGGCCAGCGGCTACGGGCCCGGCTGGCCGGGTCGACCGACGAGCGCGACCGGCCGCTGCTGGACCTGACCTGGGACTACCCGCTGGACGAGCACGGCGAGGTGAACCCCGAGGCGGTGCTCGCCGAGATCAACGGCCGCCACCTGAGCGGCCCGGATGCAGGCAGGCCCCTGTCCGCCTACACCGAGATGCGGGCCGACGGCTCGACCGACGGCGGCTGCTGGATCTACACGGGTGTCTACGCCGACGGGATCAATCACGCGGCGAACCGCAAGCCGGGCCGGGAGCAGAGCCCCGCCGCCCTGGAGTGGGGCTGGGCCTGGCCGGCCAACCGGCGCGTGCTCTACAACCGCGCCTCGGCGGACCCGGACGGCAAGCCCTGGAGCGAGCGCAAACGCTACATCTGGTGGGACGAGGAGAAGGGCACCTGGACCGGCGACGACGTGCCGGACTTCCCGCCCGGCCTGGCGCCCGGCACTCGTCCCGACCCCGAGGTCGGGGGCCCGGAGGCGCTGGCCGGCGATGACCCGTTCATCATGCAGGCCGACGGGAAGGGCTGGCTGTTCGCCCCGAAGGGCATGCTCGACGGGCCGCTGCCCACGCACTACGAGCCGCAGGAATCGCCCGTCGCCAACGCGTTGTACCCGCAGCAGCGGGATCCGGCGCGCGTGATCTTCGACCGGCCCGACAACCTCAGCGCGCCGAGCGCGGACGAGCGCGGGGCCGGGGTCTACCCGTTCGTCTTCACGACGTACCGGCTGACGGAGCACCACACGGCCGGCGGCATGAGCCGGTGGCTGCCGTACCTGGCCGAGCTGCAGCCGGAGATGTTCTGCGAGGTCTCGCCCGAGCTGGCCGCCGAGCGCGGGCTGGAGAACGGGCAGTGGGCCACGATCGTCTCCCCGCGCGCGGCGATCGAGGCGAAGGTGCTCGTCACCGAGCGGATGACCCCGCTGCGGATCGGCGGCCGCGCCGTGCACCAGATCGGGCTGCCGTACCACTGGGGGACCGGGGGCACCGGGGCCGTGGTGGAGGGCGACGGCGCCAACGACCTGCTCGGCATCACGCTCGACGCCAACACGCAGATCCAGGACTCGAAGGCCGCGACGTGCGACATCCGGCCGGGCCGGCGACCGCGTGGACCGGCCCTGCTCGCCCTGGTCGAGGAGTACCGGGACCGCGCGGGGGTGAACGCCGAGACCGGCAGTGAGCGGCTCTCGCCCGGCCTGCCGGTGGACGGCGCCGACGCCGAGGAGAGCCGCGCCGGCCGGGACGAGGCCGACGGCGCGGACGCCGACGCCACGAAGGAGAACTGATGGGTCAGCTGGCCGGACCGGCGAATCCCGCCGTCGACGCGCACTGGGAGCACGTTCACGATCGCCGGGGCTTCTTCACCGACACCTCCATCTGCATCGGCTGCAAGGCCTGCGAGGTCGCGTGCAAGGAGTGGAACCACAACCCGCAGGACGGGCAGCTGCAGCTGTCCGGCCAGTCGTACGACAACACCGGCGGGCTCGGCGCGAGCACCTGGCGGCACGTGGCCTTCGTCGAGCAGGGCACCGAGCAGATCGAGCAGGCCCGGGAGTCCGGGCGTGCCCTCGTCTCCCTCGGCATGCCGCGCATCGGGCCCCCGCCGTCCACCCCGTCGATGGCCACCACGAGCGAGACCGCGCCGCCGGACACCCCGCAGTTCCGCTGGCTGATGTCCTCGGACGTGTGCAAGCACTGCACCCACGCCGGCTGCCTGGACGTCTGCCCCACCGGGGCGCTGTTCCGCACCGAATACGGCACCGTGGTGGTCCAGGACGACGTCTGCAACGGCTGCGGCACGTGCGTGGCGGGCTGCCCGTTCGGCGTCATCGAGCGCCGGGAGGACGGCACCGTCCTCGTGGCCGGGGACCGCAACGGGCCCCCGGCGGAACTGAAGCAGCGGGTCGGGAAGAAGGCGACGCGGGTCGCCACGCCGGGGGAGAAGCCCAAGGGCGGCGTCGCCCAGAAGTGCACCCTGTGCTACGACCGGATGGTCGACGACCAGACGCCGGCCTGCGCGCAGGCGTGCCCGACCACGTCCATCAAGTACGGCGACCACGACGACATGGTCGCCACGGCGCGCGCCCGCGTCGCCCAGCTGCACGCCGAGGGCCGCACCGAGGCGCGGCTGTACGGCGCCAACGAGCTCGACGGTGTCGGCGGCACCGGCTCGGTCTTCCTGCTGCTCGACGAGCCCGAGGTGTACGGCCTGCCGCCGGACCCACGGGTGCCCACCGCCGACCTGCCGCAGATGTACAAGCGCGCCGGGATGGCCGTCGCGGGCCTGCTCGCGGCGACGGCCGTGGCGTTCCTCGGAGGCCGCCGATGAGCACGTCCGTCTATGACAGCTACCGGCCGCCCGAGCAGCCCCGCACCCGGCGCGAGCGGCGGGACCGTGACCGCCGGGAGGCGCGGGGCGGCGCGGCGGGATCGCGGCAGCGCGGCGGGACCGAGGGCAACCGTGAGATGGCGATGGTGCCCGACGTCGAGTTCACCTCGTACTACGGCCGGCCCGTGGTCAAGCCCGCCCCGTGGGGCGACGACGTCGCGGCCTACCTGTTCCTCGGCGGAGTGGCCGGCGGGTCCGGGCTGCTCGCCCTGGGCGGGCAGCTGACCGGCCGGCCCGCGCTGCGGCGCAACGCGCGGCTGGGGGCGCTCGCCGCCGTCGCCGTCGGCGGGGTCGCCCTCGTGCGGGACCTGGGCCGGCCCGAGCGTTTCCTCAACATGCTCCGCACGATCAAGCTGACCTCGCCGATGAGCGTGGGCTCCTGGATCCTCAGCGCGTTCGGCGCCGGCATCGGCGTGGCCGCGGCGGCCGAGGTGGACCGGATGACCGGGTCGCGGCTGCCGCTCGGCCCGCTGCGGCGCGTGCTCAACGCCGTCGAGGGGCCGGCCGGGGTGGAGGCCGCCGTGTTCGCCGGGCCGCTCGCCGCCTACACCGCCGTCCTGCTCGCCGACACCGCGACCCCGACGTGGAACGCGGCCCGCGAGGAGCTGCCGTTCGTCTTCGTCAGTTCCGCGGCCCTCGCCTCGGGAGGCCTGGCGATGATCACCACGCCGGTCGCGCAGACCGGTCCCGCCCGGGTCCTCGCCCTGACCGGCATCGCCGGGGACATCGTCTCGGTGCGCACGATGAAGGCCCGGATGGATCCGGTGGCGGCCGAACCGCTGCGGCAGGGTAAGCCCGGCGCGATGCTCGAGTGGAGCGAGCGGCTCGTCGTCGCCGGTGCCGTCGGCACGCTGGCGGCCGGCCGCAGCCGCATCGTGGCCGTCCTCTCCGGGGCCGCGCTGCTGACGGCGTCCGCGCTGACCCGGTTCGCCACGCTGCACGCCGGCATCGCGTCGGCGAAGGATCCGCGCTACACGATCGAGCCGCAGAAGCGACGGCTGGCGGCGCGGCGGGCGGCCGGCGTCACGGACGACGCCATCACGACCGCCGGCTGAGGCGGCTCCCC
This sequence comes from Tersicoccus solisilvae, assembly GCF_014643255.1. GTDB lineage: Bacteria > Actinomycetota > Actinomycetes > Actinomycetales > Micrococcaceae > Tersicoccus > Tersicoccus solisilvae. The sequence goes on from NZ_BMJI01000009.1 coordinate 71,310, forward strand.
GACGCCGCGGCGGCAGCGGAGCCCGGTTGCGGCGCCGCGTGTTTGGGCTGGGGTGCGGCGGTTCCTGGTGGCGGTGTGGTGCCTGCAGCGGAGCCCGGTTGCGGCAATGCGTGATCGTGCTGTCGCACTCTGGCCCAGGTTCGGCGCTGCTTGTTCGGGCTGGGGTGCGGTGACTCCTGGTGGCGGCGTGGTGCCTGCAGCGGAGCCCGATTCCGGCACTGGCATTCGGGCTGTGGTGCGGCGGCTCCTCGCACCGGCGTCACGGACGACGCCATCACGACCGCCGGCTGAGGCCGGTCAGCCTCAGCGCACCTCGATGCCGGCGCCGGCCACGGTGTGCCCGATGACCGGGTGGCCCGGCAGCTCCCCGACCACCAGCAGCCCGCCGGAGGTCTGGGCGTCGGCGAGCAGCAGCAGCTCGTCCTCGTCGATCCCGGGGCCGGTCCGCAGGTGAGGGCGCACCCAGTCGAGGTTGCGCTGCGTGCCGCCGGAGACGAATCCGTCCCGCAGGGCCTCGCGGGCGCCGTCGACCAGGGGCACGGCGGCGGCGTCGATCACCGCGCCCACCCCGGACGCCCGCATCATCTTGTGCAGATGGCCGAGCAGGCCGAAGCCGGTGACGTCGGTGGCGGCGCGCACGCCGGCCGCCAGCGCGGCCTCGGACGCGTCCCGGTTGAGGGCCGTCATGGTGGCGATGGCCGCGTCGAACACCTCGCCGGTGCGCTTGTGCCGGTTGTTCAGCAGCCCGACACCGATCGGCTTGGTCAGGGTCAGCGGCAGGCCGGCCTCGGCGGCGTCGTTGCGCAGCAGTCGTTCGGGGTCCGCGACGCCGGTCACGGCCATGCCGTACTTCGGCTCCGGGTCGTCGATCGAGTGCCCGCCGATCACCGGGCACCCGGCCTCGGCCGCGACCGCGAGGCCCCCCTCGAGCACCTCGGTCATCAGGGCCAGGGGCAGCACGTCCCGCGGCCAGCCGACCAGGTTGATCGCCACCACCGGCCGGCCCCCCATGGCGTAGACGTCGGAGAGGGCGTTCGCCGCCGCGATCCGGCCCCAGTCGTAGGCGTCGTCCACCACGGGCGTGAAGAAGTCCGCCGTCGAGAGCACGGCCAGACCCTCCCGGACCAGGACGGCGGCGGCGTCGTCGCCGTCGTCCAGGCCGACCAGCACGTTCTCGCCCGTCTGACCGGTCAGCCCGGCGACGGCCTCCTCCAGCTCGCCCGGCGGGATCTTGCAGGCGCAGCCACCGCCGTGGGCGTAGCCGGTCAGGCGGACGGCCGGGTGCCGCAGGGGGGTGGACGGGGACGCGGAGCTGGTCATGTCCCGAGCGTAGTCGCGCAGTGGCTAGGGTTGACCCCGGAGGCGTCCGGGTCCTGGTGGGCCCCCCGGTCTTCAAAACCGGTGAGACCGAGCAGCTCGGTCTGGCGGGTTCGATTCCCGTCCGCCTCCGCCAACCATGTCCCGGGTGAGGAGGAACGGTGCCGCAGGTCGATCCTCGTCGCCTGATCCCGCGCACCGACCGGCTGCTCGCCCTGCCGGCGGTCGTCGCGGCCCGGCCGCGGCTGAGTGAGCCCGTGCTGCTCGCCCTGGTGCGGGACGCCCAGCAGCGCGCCCGGAACGGCGACCTGGCCCCGGATCGGGTCGAGGACGCGGTCACCGCCGCGGTCGCCGCGCGCACGGCGACCAGCCTGCGGCCGGTGCTGAACGCGACCGGCGTCGTCGTGCACACCAACCTCGGCCGCGCCCCGCTGGGCCCCGCCGCGGTCGACGCGGTCACCGACGCCGCCGGGTACGCCGACGTCGAACTCGACCTGCGCACGGGCGTCCGCTCCGCGCGCGGCGCCGGGACCCGCGCCGCCCTGCTCGCCGCCTGTCCGGCGGCGGCGGACGCCCTCGTGGTCAACAACGGCGCCGCGGCCCTCGTGCTCGCGACCACGGCGCTGGCCGCCGGGCGCGACGTCGTCATCAGCCGCGGCGAACTGGTCGAGATCGGCGCCGGCTTCCGGCTGCCCGACCTGATCGTCTCCACCGGGGCCCGGCTGCGCGAGGTCGGCACGACCAACCGCACCCACCTGCGCGACTACGCCGACGCGCTCGGACCCGAGACCGGCTGCATCCTCACCGTGCACCCGAGCAACTTCCGCGTCGAGGGCTTCACCGCGGCCGCCCCGCCCGACCAGCTCGCGGCGCTCGCCGCCGAGCACGGGGTGCCGCTGGTCACCGACATCGGCTCCGGTCTGCTCGCGGCCGACCCGGCGCTCCCCGGGGAGCCCGACGCCGCCACGACCCTGGCCGCCGGGGCGGACCTGGTCACCGCCAGTGGGGACAAACTGCTCGGCGGGCCGCAGGCGGGCCTGGTGCTCGGCAGGGCCGACCTCGTCGCCACCCTGGCGCGGCATCCGCTCGCGCGCGCGGTCCGCGCCGACAAACTCACCCTCGCCGCGCTGGAGGCGACCGTCGCCGCCGGCGAGACCCCCGTGGGCCGTGCCCTGCACGCGGATCCGGACCGGCTGCGTCAGCGCGCCGAGCGGCTCGGCGCCGCGCTCGGCGCGCCGGTCGTACCCCACGACGGCCGCGTCGGCGGGGGAGGGGCGCCCGGGGTGCCCCTGCCGGGCTGGGCGGTGCGGCTGGACGAGGCGGTCGCGGCGCCGCTGCGCACCGGGACCCCGGCGGTGCTGCCGCGCGTGCACGACGGCGCCTGCCTGCTCGACCTGCGGTGCATTCCCGAGACGGACGACGAGCGCCTGCTCGCGGTGGTGCGGGCCGCCCGGTCCGCCCCGGGCCCCACCGGTCCCGGCGCGGACCGGACCCCGTGATCGACGCGACCACCCACGTCATCGCCACCGCCGGGCACGTGGACCACGGCAAGAGCACCCTCGTGCGCGCGCTCACCGGCATGGAGCCGGACCGCTGGGAGGAGGAGCGGCGGCGGGGCCTGACCATCGATCTCGGCTTCGCGTGGACCGTGCTGCCTTCGGGCCGGGACGTCGCCTTCGTCGACGTCCCCGGGCACGAGCACTTCCTCGCCAACATGCTGGCCGGCATCGGGCCCGCCCCGGTGGTGCTCTTCGTCGTCGCCGCCGACGAGGGCTGGCAGGCCCAGTCCGGCGACCACCGGGACGCCGTCGCGGCGCTGGGGATCGACCGCGGTGTCCTCGTCGTCACCCGGGCCGACCGGGATCCCGGCCACGGGGCGGACGCGCTGCGGCAGGCACGCGCCGAACTGGCCGGCACCGGGCTGCGGGACGCGCCGGCCGTCGTGGTCAGCGCCGTCGACGGCACCGGCCTGGACGACCTGCGCGCCGCTCTGGACGCCGTGCTCGCCACGTCCCCGGAGCCCCCGACGACGGGCCGGCTCCGGCTCTGGGTGGACCGCGCGTTCTCCATCAGCGGGGCCGGGACGGTCGTCACCGGGACGCTGCCCGCCGGCACGCTCGCGGTCGGGGACCGCCTGGAGCTGCTCGGAGCGGAGGGGAACCACCGGGTCCAGGTCCGAGGACTGCAGAGCCGCGACCGGCCCCGCACCACGGCCGGCCCGGTGAGCCGCGTCGCCCTCAATCTGCGCGGGGTGACGGCGTCGCAGGTGAGCCGCGGCGACGCGCTGCTCACGCCGGACGCCTGGCCCTCGACGGACACGCTGGGGGTGCGGCGCGCCGGCGGCAGCCCCTTCACGGGGGCCCCGGAGCAGGTGATGGTGCACGTCGGCACCGCCGCCGTGTCGGCCCGTCTGCGCTCCTTCGGCGACGATCACGCCTGGCTCGCGCTCACCCGGCCCCTGCCGCTGGTGCCGGGGGACCGGGTGGTGGTGCGCGATCCGGGCGCCCACCGCGTGCTCGGTGGGGCGCTGGTGCTCGACGCCGATCCCCCCGCGTTCCGGCGGCGCGGGGACAGCGCCCGGTGGGCCCGCCGCCTCGCCGCCATGGTCCCGGGCGGGGACGCGGTCGACGAGGTGGCGGCCCGTGGTGCCGTCGCGGCGGCCCACCTGTCCCGGCTCGGCGTCATCGCCACCCCCGACCAGGATCCGCCGGCGGGAGTGGTGGTCCTGGGCCCGTGGTGGGTGCACGCCCCGGTGTTCGCCGGCTGGCAGCAGCGGCTGCGCGCCGCGGTGCGGGCCCAGCACGAGGAGGACCCGCGGGCGGGCGGCCTCACCCACGGCGCCGCCCGCGATCTGCTGGCGCTACCGGCGGGTCTGCCGATCGACCCGGTGATCGCGGCGGCGGGGCTCGAGGAGGAGGGCGGCCGGATCCGGCTGCCCGGCACGCGTGCGGACCTGGGCGTCGCCGCGGCGGGTGTCGCCCAGCTGATCGAGCGCCTGACCGCCCTGCCGTTCCAGGCACCCGAGGCGCACGACCTGACCGCCCTGCGGCTGGGGGCCCGTGACCTGGCCGCGGCCGAACGGGCGGGCTCGATCCTGCGCCTGCGCGACGGCATCGTGCTGCTGCCCACCGCGCCTGCCCTGGCGATGCGCACGCTCGCCGGACTGGACCAGCCCTTCACGACGAGCGACGCACGTCAGGCGCTCGGCACCACCCGGCGCGTCGTCATCCCGCTGCTCGAGCACCTCGACGAGCGCGGCTGGACCCGGCGGCTGGACGCCGGGCACCGCACGGTCGTCCGGTAGGGGTCGCCCGGGAGGAGCCGTCCCGCCGACCGGTGCGAGGGGTCGACGCGGTGCCGGTCTCAGTGGCCGGTGTCGCCACGCCCCGTCTTGCCCTGCAACCGGTCGATGTGCTCCGACGCCTGTGCCTTGGTGAGGTCCGCGGGCAGCTCCTCGCCGGCCTCCCGCGCCAGGGTGTCCAGGTAGCTGCGCTGAGCGCCGGTCATCGGCTCGTCGCCGGTGACCCACTGCTCGGGATCCTTCTCGGTGGTGCCGGGCTGCGGCGTGCTGGCGCCCAGCGTCGGACGGTCCCCGCCGGTGCCGGTGTCCTGGTTCTGCTCGGGGAACTGGGCCTGCGCCGGGTCGGTGCCGGACTCCGGTGCGCTCTCCGGGCGTCCCGCGGCGGGTAGATGCTGATCGGGTTGATTCGTCTGTTCGGTCATGCCGGTCAGCGTAGTCGGCCCCTCCGACATCCCGCCGGGCACCGGCATCCGGCCCCGGCGAGGTGCCTCCGACCCCGTGTCTGCGTCGTGACGGCGACGGCATCCGCGGCCCGGACGCCCGCCGATCACAAGTTGATAACGACGCACTCTCGATTCGACGCCGGACGCATCGGGGAAACAATCGCGCACTAGGGTGGTGCCACATGTGAGACGCACCACTTACCGTTCAGTAGGGTAGTGTGTCCGTCAGCCCGGGGCCGTGTGGCCCGGGTCACTCGGTCAAAATCCATGAGGGAGGCGGAATGCGTGTAACGCGTATTTCCAAGATCGTGGGAGCTGCCGCCATCGCGGCGCTCGCACTCAGCGCCTGCGGTGGCAACACCGGTGGCGGCAACAACGCCGCGTCAGGCAGCAGCACCAGCTCCGGCGGGGGGCAGATCACCGTCGCCGAGGTCAACGGGTTCAGTTCGTTCAACCAGTCCACCGCCAACGGCAACTCGGACATCAACGGCAAGATCTGGTACTCGACTCACGCCGGCTTCAACTACATCAGCAAGGACCTCGAGGTCGTCAAGAACGAGAAGTTCGGCAAGTACGAGAAGGTCTCGGACGATCCGCTGACCGTCAAGTACACGATCAACGACGGGGTCAAGTGGTCCGACGGCACCCCCGTCACGGCCGATGACTACGTGCTCGCGTGGGCGGTGTACTCCGGCTGGTACGACGACGCGACGCTGGACCCGAACACCGGCGAGGTCACCAAGGGCAACCAGTACTTCGAGTACGCGGGCACGACCCTGGGCCTGAACAACTCGAAGTTCCCGACGGTCAGCGAGGACAAGAAGTCCTTCACGATCGAGTACACGGTGCCGTACGCGGACTGGGAGATCGCGTTCAACGCGCCCGAGGTCCCGGCGCACGTCGTCGCCAAGAAGTCCGGTCTGGCCGACGCGAACGCCCTAACCTCCCTCTTCAAGGGCATGAAGAAGGGCGACAAGGCGTCCCCGGCGCCGAAGAACGCCCAGCTGCAGAAGGTGGCGGACTTCTACAACAAGGGCTTCGACAGCACCAGCCTCCCCTCGGATCCGTCGCTGTACCTCTCCAACGGTCCGTTCGTCGTCTCCTCCATCACCGACGGCGAGTCGGTGACGCTGAAGAAGAACCCGGACTACACCTGGGGCACGCCCGCGAAGGTCGACACCATCGTGATGCGCACCATCGGTGACACGCAGGCCCAGGTCCAGGCGCTGAAGAACGGCGAGGTCGACATCGCGGCCCCGCAGGCGTCGGCCGACACGCTGACCTCCCTCGAGGAGATCCAGGGCGCGCAGATCCAGAAGGGCGACCAGCTCGCCTACGACCACCTCGACCTGAACTACAGCGGGGTGTTCGCGGACAAGAACGTGCGCGACGCGTTCATGAAGACGGTCCCGCGCAAGCAGATCGTCGAGGGCATCCTCACCAAGATGAAGCCCGACGCGAAGATCCTCGACTCGCAGCTGTTCGTGCCCGCGCAGGACGGGTACGAGAAGGCCGCGCAGGAGAACGGGTCGCAGAACTACCAGGACGTCGATATCGAGGGCGCCAAGAAGCTGCTGGCCGGCAAGACCCCGACCGTGCGGATCATGTACAACAAGGACAACCCGAACCGCGTGGACGCCTACACGCTGATCGCGCAGTCCGCGACGCAGGCCGGCTTCAAGATCGTCAACAACGGCGCCGCGGCCAAGGAGTGGAGCGGCAAGCTCGGCGACGGCACCTACGACGCGACGGTGTTCGGGTGGACCAACCCGGGCGTCGGCGTGGTCGGCACGTCGCAGATCTTCGGCACCGGTCAGTCGTCCAACTTCAACAAGTTCTCCAGCCCCGAGGCCGACAAGCTGATGAGCGAGTTGAACAAGACGACCGACGATGCCAAGAAGACCGAACTGCAGCAGCAGATCGACAAGCTGGTCTGGGACTCCAAGTACGGCCTGCCGCTCTTCCAGAGCTACGGCGTGGAGGCCTTCAGTGATCGCGTGACCGGCGGCGTGAACTACAACCCGCAGCAGTACGGCGTCTGGTGGGACGTCTGGGACTGGCAGCTCAAGTAAGCCGCCCGCTCCCCACGTGAGAGCCATCTGACACAGGGGCATCAGGATCTCTTCCGGTCCTGGTGCCCCTGTGGTCCGCAATCACCCGCCTGCCCCGGCGTTCGCCGTTCGCGTCGATCCGGACGAAAAGGTCAGTCAAAATGCTCGCTTATGTTCTCCGGCGTCTGCTCGCCGCGGTGCTGATCCTGCTCGGCGCCTCGTTCATCGTCTACCTCCTGATGGCCTACTTCGGCGGCGACCCGCTCTCCGAGGTCCGCGCCAGCAACTCGCCCTCCAAGGACGCGCAGATCGCCCGCATCAGCGATCAGCTGCAGCTGTCCGTGCCGCCGATCTTCCGCTACTTCATCTGGCTCGGGGGAGCCGCCAAGTGCGTGATCCCCACGGCCTGCGACCTCGGCCAGAACGTCAAGGGCCAGGAGGTCACCTCCCTGCTCACGCTGGCGGCCGGCAACACCCTCCAGTTCGTCACCATCGCCTTCGTCCTGGCCATCGTCATCGGCGTCACCGTCGGCATCGTCACGGCGCTGCGCCAGTACAGCGGCCTGGACTACTCGGTGACCTTCGTCGCCTTCCTCTTCTTCTCCCTGCCGGTCTTCTGGGTGGCCGTGCTGCTCAAGGAGTTCGGGGCGATCGGCTTCAACAACTTCCTGGCCAGACCGAGCATCTCGACCACCACGATGATCGTGCTCGGGGTGGTGATGGGCGCCATCTGGGTGCTGATCATCCCCGGCGGTCTTCGGCGCCGGGTGATCACCTTCGTCGTCGCCGCCGGCCTGACCGTGGCGATCCTCGCGACCCTCGTCGCCACCGACTGGTTCGCCAGTCCCGGCATCGGACCGCTGATGATCGCGCTGTGCGCCGTCGGGCTCGCCGTCGGATTCACCGCGCTGGTCGCGGGGCTGCGCAACCGGCGAGCCCTCACCGCGTCGTTGATCACCGCCGCTGTCGGCATCGTCTCCTACTTCGTCGTCCAGCCCATCCTGAACGCGAACGGCAACCCGCAGACCGTGATCATGCTCGGGGTGGTCGCCATCGTCGTCGGGCTCGCGGCCGGCTGGTTCGCGGGCGGGTACGACCGGGCGCAGAACATGCGCGCCGCCGCCCTGACGGCGTTCGTGACCTCCGGACTGATCCTCGTCGACCGGTTCATGCAGTCCTGGCCCGCGTACTACGATTCCCCGCTCGTGCACGGGCGGCCGATCGCGACCATCGGGTCCGAGACGCCGAACCTCAACGGTGACTTCTGGTTCACCGGTCTCGACAAGTACACCCACCTGTTGCTGCCGACGCTCGCGCTGATCCTCATCTCCCTGGCCTCGTACACGCGGTTCTCCCGGGCGTCGATGCTCGAGGTGATGAACCAGGACTACGTCCGGACGGCCCGCGCCAAGGGCGCCAACGAGCGCTCCGTCGTCGTCCGGCACGCCTTCCGCAACGCCCTGATCCCGCTGGCCACCGTCGTGGCCGCCGACCTCGGGGCCCTGATCGGCGGCGCCGTCGTGACCGAGCGCGTCTTCTCGTTCCGCGGGATGGGCACGCTCTTCATCGACGGCATCTTCGCCAGCGACCCCAACCCCGTGATGGCCGTGTTCCTCGTGGTCGGCGTGACCACGGTGCTGGCCAACCTGCTGGCCGACGTCGTCTACTCGCTCCTCGACCCGCGGGTGAGGCTGCGATGAGCGCGGCCACCAGGATCACCGGCACGATCGTCATCCCCAGGAGAGCGTCATGAGCACCGCGACCGAGCAGACCGCTCCGCCGACCCCCCAGTCGGACGAACCGACCAAGGGCCTGAGCCAGGGCCGGATCGTCGCCCGCAAGTTCTTCGGCCACACCGCGGCCGTCGCCTCCATCGTCGTGTTCCTGCTCGTCGTGATCATCTCGGTCACGTCGCAGGGCCTCGGCCCGATCCCGGGCTGGTGGAAGTGGACGTACGAGCAGACCCCGCCGCTGGTCAACGGCGGCGCCCCGACGTGGGTGCTCCCGTTCGGCTTCGGCGAGCACCCCTTCGGGCAGGACCGGGTCGGCCGCGACCTGTTCGCCATGACCATGCGCGGCACGCAGATCTCGCTCTTCATCATGGTCACCATCGGCGTCCTCGCCGGCGTCGTCGGCATCATCGTCGGCTCGCTCGCCGGGTTCTTCCGCGGCTGGGTCGAGGCCGTGCTGATGCGCATCACGGACGTCTTCATCGTCATCCCGACGCTGATCGCCGCGGCCATCGTCGGCAAGGCGGGCGGCCAGGGCGGCGTCCTGCTGCTCGGCGTCTTCCTCGGCCTCGTCACGTGGATGCTGCTGGCCCGCCTGGTGCGCGCCGAGTTCCTCTCCCTGCGCGAGCGGGAGTTCGTCGACGCCGCCCGCATCGCCGGGGCGTCCAACAGCCGGATCATCTTCAAGCACATCCTGCCGAACACGGTCGGCGTCATCACGGTCAACCTGACCCTGCTGATGAGCGCGGCGATCCTGACCGAGACCGCGCTGAGCTACCTCGGTCTCGGCGTGCGACAGCCGGACATCTCCCTCGGTTCGCTGATCAGCATCAACCAGGCGGCGTTCAGCACCCGACCGTGGCTGTTCTGGTGGCCGGGCCTGTTCATCGTCATCATCTGCCTGTGCATCAACTTCATCGGCGACGGTCTGCGGGACGCCTTCGACCCGCGACAGAAGAAGTTCTCGCTCCGGGCCATCCGGCGCCTCAGCGCCACGACCGGCGCCGCCGACGCGGCGGCCGGATCCGGCCGCACCGTGCCGGTGACGGGCGCGGAGTCGGACGACCCGGTCACCGCCCGGCGCCACGACGGGGAGCTCTACCGGGGCAGCCCATCGGCGGGTGGGCAGAACACCCGGCTGGAACTCGACGACGACGGCGAACCCGGGCGCAGGGACTGACGATGCGCGCGTTCCCCCGTCGGTCAGCGCACGAAGACCACGAGTGCGACACCCGCGAGCAGCACGGCACCGACGATGGTCGGCACGTGCAGCACGGTGGTGACGGGCGTCGACGCGGCCACGCCGGCGTCCAGACGGCCCGACTCCACCAGATCCTCCCAGCGGCGGCGCACCAGGATGGCCGCCTGGCCGGAGTGGGACCGGGCGAGGTCGCCGGGACGGACGGAGCGCACCGCGTCGTAGGTGCGTTCCGGCAGGCCGGTGACGTCCTCGCGGTTGGCCCACATCACCACGTGCCGGCCCGGCGCGGGCGCGGCCAGCGCCGTCACCTTCTGGTGCGGGGTCACCAGGGTCAGGGCGTACTTGGTGTCGACGTGGATCAGTGCCGCCCAGGGGACCGTGACGGTGCGGAAGACGTTGCGCACGACGATCGACTGCTCGTCGAGCGTCACGGCCGGGCGCCAGAGCACGGCCCAGCCGATCGCCGCGAAGAGCGCGGCGATCACCACCATGCGCGCCGCGGTGGTGGCGTCGGCCCCGATCAGGGCGGACACCACCATGAAGGCGGCGAACAGCCAGCACGCCACAGCCATCACTCTGCTGGTGGAAGCGGTGAAAGTGGTCACCGTCCCATGATGTCAGCGCCGGACGCTGCCGGGGACCGTGAGCCCACCGCGCGTCAGGAAGGGAAGAACCGATGAGTCACGCAGCACAGCCGAGCGCAGCGCCGTCAGCCGGACGCGGGGGCCGGGGCGACACCCTGCTCACCGTGCGCCATCTCGACATCAGCTTCGGCGTCGAGAAGAAACTGGTCCCGGCCGTCATCGACTCCAACTTCGACCTGGCCCGCGGTGAGGTGCTCGCCATCGTCGGCGAGTCCGGCTCTGGGAAGTCGACGACGGCGATGGCGCTGCTGGACCTGCTGCCGGTCAACGCCGTCGTGCGCGGCAGTGTGAACCTGGCCGGACGGGAGCTGCTGCACGCCTCGAAGCACTCGATCCGGCAGGTGCGCGGCTCCGAGATCGCGGTCATCTTCCAGGAACCGATGACGGCGCTGAACCCGGTCTACACCGTCGGCAACCAGATCGTGGAGACCGTCCGCCTGCACAACGAGATCTCGCCGAAGCAGGCCGCCGAGCGCGCCCTGCAGATGCTCGAATTGGTCGAACTGCCCGATCCGCAGAAGGCGTTCAACTCGTACCCGCACCAGCTCTCCGGTGGTCAGCGACAGCGGGCCATGATCGCCCAGTCGCTCTCGTGCGACCCGAAGCTGCTGATCGCGGACGAGCCGACCACGGCGCTCGACGTCACCGTGCAGGCCGAGATCCTCGACCTGATGCGCAACCTCAAGGACAAGCTGGACTCCGGCATCATCCTGATCACCCACGACATGGGGGTCGTCGCCGACCTGGCCGACCGGATCATGGTGATGAAGGACGGGCGCACCGTGGAATCCGGCACCGCCGCGCAGATCTTCCACGACCCGCAGCACTCCTACACGCAGACCCTGCTGGCCGCCGTGCCGCACCTGGGCACCGCCGGCGAGGAGGACATCGACCTGGTCGCGGCGCTGGCCTCCTCGGCGGACGTCTCCGGCGCCGACGTCGAGATCGACGCGGGGGAACTGGCCGCGCGCGAGGAGGAGAATCAGCGTGCCCTGGCGGAGGCGGAGCGGATCGCCGCAGCCGAGGCCGAGCGGCTGCAGGCCGTCCAGCCGGTGCTCGCCCTGACCGATGTGGCCATCGAGTACCCCAAGCAGGGCCGGGTACCCGCGTTCCGCGCCGTCAGCGACGCCAACCTGACCATCTACCCCGGGCAGGTCGTCGGCCTCGTGGGCGAGTCCGGCTCGGGCAAGACCACCATCGGCCGGGCGGCGGTCGGCCTGCTGCCGATCGTCGGGGGCACGCTGAGCGTCGTGGGGGAGGACATCACGACGGCGGACCGGAAGCAGCTGCGGACCCTGCGCAACAAGGTCGGCATGGTGTTCCAGGACCCGTCGTCCTCCCTCAACCCGCGCCTGCCCATCGGCGAGAGCATCGGTGAGCCGCTGTTCCTGGCGAAGGAGGCGCGCGGCGACGCCCTGCAGAAGCGGATCGAGGAGCTGCTGGACCAGGTCCAGCTGCCCCGCGCCTACCGGAACCGGTACCCGCACGAGCTCTCCGGCGGGCAGAAGCAGCGCGTGGGCATCGCCCGGGCGCTCGCCCTGAAACCGGCGCTCATGGTCGCGGACGAGCCGACGTCCGCCCTCGACGTCTCCGTGCAGGCCCGGGTGCTGGAGCTCTTCCAGGACCTGCAGCGCGAGCTGGGCTTCGCCTGCCTGTTCGTCACCCACGACCTCGCCGTCGTCGACCTGCTGGCCGACCGGATCGTCGTGATGAACCGTGGCCGGATCGTGGAGCAGGGCACCCGGGACGAGATCCTGCGTAACCCGCAGGACGCGTACACCCAGCGGCTGCTGGCCGCCGTGCCCCTGCCGGACCCGGACAAGCAGCGCGAGCGGCGCGAGGTGCGGGCCCAGCTGCTCGCCGCCATCGACGACTGAGGGCGTGCCGCGCCCGACGACGGCGCCCGTCCCTCTCGCCGGGGGCGGGCGCCGTCGCGCGTGACGGCGACCACGGCGCGAGCCCGCCGCGCGGGTCTAGAATGGTCTGTCGGTGCACTTCGGCGCCGCCGACCCACGCGCGGCCGCGCCCGCGTCCCGGGTGCTCCGCCCGGCCCCCGCATCGCCTTCGTCCACGGCCAGCACCGTGGACCCCCGTCTCTCACCGAATCGAGTCATCCCGCATGTCTGACACCGCCACCACTACTCGGGCCGCCCGTGCCGTCCGCGAGGACCTGCGCAACGTCGCCATCGTCGCGCACGTCGACCACGGCAAGACGACCCTGGTGGACGCCATGCTCCGGCAGACCGGTGCCTTCTCCGCCCACGGCGAGGTCGCCGACCGGGTGATGGACTCCGGGGACCTGGAGAAGGAGAAGGGCATCACCATCCTCGCCAAGAACACCACGGTGTTCTACGGCGGCCCCGCGGCCAAGGGCGAGACCATCACCATCAACGTGATCGACACCCCGGGTCACGCCGACTTCGGCGGCGAGGTGGAGCGCGGCCTGTCCATGGTCGACGGCGTCGTGCTTCTCGTCGACGCCTCCGAGGGCCCGCTGCCGCAGACCCGGTTCGTGCTCCGCAAGGCCCTCGCCGCGAAGCTGCCCGTGATCCTGGTCGTGAACAAGACCGACCGGCCCGACGCCCGGATCTCCGAGGTCGTCAGCGAAAGCATGGATCTGCTGCTCGGCCTGGCCTCCGACCTCTCCGACGAGGTGCCCGACCTGGACCTGGACGCCGTGCTCGACGTGCCGGTGGTGTACGCCGCCGCGAAGGTCGGCGCCGCGTCCCTGGAGCAGCCCGCCAACGGCAGCGCCCCGGAGAACGACAACCTCGAGCCGCTGTTCTCGACCATCGTGGAGCACATCCCGGCCCCGTCGTACGACCCCGAGGCCCCGTTGCAGGCGCACGTGACCAACCTGGACGCCTCGCCGTTCCTGGGCCGGCTCGCCCTGCTGCGCATCTTCAACGGCACCCTGCGCAAGGGCCAGCAGGTGGCCTGGGCCCGTCACACCGGCGAGCTGAAGACCGTCAAGATCACCGAGCTGCTCGCCACCAAGGCCCTCGAGCGGGTCTCCGCCGAGTCCGCCGGTCCCGGTGAGATCGTGGCCGTCGCCGGCATCGAGGACATCACCATCGGGGAGACCCTGACCGACCTCGAGAACCCGCGGCCCCTGCCGTTGATCACGGTCGACGACCCTGCCATCTCCATGACCATCGGCATCAACACCTCGCCGCTGGCCGGCAAGGTCAAGGGCGCCAAGGTGACCGCACGGCAGGTGAAGGACCGCCTGGACAAGGAGCTCATCGGCAACGTCTCGCTCAAGGTGCTCCCGACCGAGCGTCCCGACGCCTGGGAGGTGCAGGGCCGCGGTGAGCTGGCCCTGGCCATCCTCGTCGAGCAGATGCGTCGCGAGGGCTTCGAGCTGACCGTCGGCAAGCCGCAGGTGGTCACCCGCACCATCGACGGCAAGGTGCACGAGCCGATGGAACACATGACCATCGACGTGCCCGAGGAGTACCTCGGCGCCGTCACCCAGCTGATGGCCGCCCGCAAGGGCCGCATGACCAACATGGCCAACCACGGCACCGGCTGGGTGCGGATGGAGTTCATCGTCCCCGCCCGCGGCCTGATCGGCTTCCGCACCCGCTTCCTCACGGACACCCGCGGCGCCGGCATCGCCTCCTCCTACGCGGAGGGCTACGAGCCGTGGGCCGGGGACATCGAGTACCGCACCAACGGCTCGATGATCGCGGACCGGGCCGGCGTCGTCACGCCCTTCGCCATGATCAACCTGCAGGAGCGCGGCAGCTTCTTCGTCCAGCCGACGTCGGAGGTCTACGAGGGCATGATCGTCGGCGAGAACTCCCGCGCCGACGACATGGACGTGAACATCACCAAGGAGAAGAAGCTCACCAACATGCGGGCGGCCTCCTCGGACTCCTTCGAGAACCTCACCCCGCCGCGCACCCTGACGCTCGAGGAGTCCCTCGAGTTCGCCCGCGAGGACGAGTGCGTCGAGGTGACGCCGGAGTCCATCCGCATCCGCAAGGTGATCCTCGACGCCAACGAGCGCATGAAGGCCGCCCGGGCCCGGGCTCGGGCCTGATCGGTGCGGGAGGAGCCGGCGGGCCTGGCCGACCTGCTCGCGGGCGTCACGGCGCCCGCGACGGTGCTGTTCGTCCACGCGCATCCCGACGACGAGTCGATCGCGACGGGCGGGACGATGGCGGCCCTGGCCGCCGCCGGGCACCGGGTTCTCCTGCTCACCTGCACCCGCGGGGAACTCGGCGAGGTGATCCCCGAGGATCTGCGGCACCTGCAGGTGGGGCTGCCCGAGAGCGTGGACGACGGCGACCAGTTGGCCCGGGTGCGCCTGGACGAACTGGCCGCGGCCACCCGCGTGCTCGGCGTGCACACCGGCTTCCTGCTCGGCACGGCTCCCGCGCTCGCGCCCGGTGCGACGGCACGCGTCTACCGTGACTCCGGGATGAGCTGGGGGGAGGACGGTCGCGCGCGGCCCGCCCCGCAGGTCTCGGCCGACAGCTTCTCCCAACAGCCGCTCGACCGGGCGGCGGCGGACCTGGCCGCCCTGCTGCGACTGGCCCGGCCCGACGTCGTCGTCACGTACGACGACGACGGCGGCTACGGGCATCCCGACCACATCCGCGCCCACCAGGTCACCCTGGCGGCGCTCGACCAGGTCCGCGACGAGCTGCCCGCCCGGCTGTGGGTCACGGCCAGCGACGCGGGTTCCTCCTCCGGCCGGCTCGTCGAGGTGGCCGGCGACGCCGACGCCAAGCGCGCCGCGATCGCCGCCCACGGCACCCAGACGGTCGTCGAGGGCGGCCGGTTCGCCCTCTCCAACGGCATCTGGCAGGACATCTCCGGGTTCGAGCGTTTCCGGGACGCGACGCCGGGCGGGCGCCCGCGCCTCGCCGCGACCCGCACCGGTGGACGGATGCGCACCGTCCTCGCCGCGGTCGTGGCCGGCGTGCTCGTCTGCTGGCTCGGCACGCTGCTGCACGGCCACGTGGCCTATCTCGCCACCACGCCGGTGCCGTGGGGAGCGGTGCTCGCCGTCGTGCTGTGTGCGAGCGCCGCCACCGCCGTCGGACTGTGGCGGAGCGCTCTGTGGGCGGCCGCGGTCACCGGCGCCGTCGCGTTCAGCGCCAACTGCCTGCTTGCCGGGACCGGTGACGTCCCCCTGATCGTCACCCAGACCGCGCAGCCGACCGGGGTCGCCCTCGCCGGCACGATCTGGCTGGCGGGCTCGGCCGTGGCCACCGTCCTCGCCGTGTTGCTCACCGCACGGACCCTGCGGCGCTCCCGAGCCTGACCGGCCCTCCCGCCGCGCCACCATCAGTGCACTGATGGGTTTCTTTCCGGGGGTGGTGCGCGGCAGAATGAGGGTCCACGCACCCTCAGGAGGCCGCATGAAGACCCTCGCCCCCGTCGCCGCCATCGACGCCCTCGAGGACGCCACCTGGCTCGACCCCGTCGTCGAGTTCGAACACCGGCTCTCTCGCGCCATCTTCAAGCCGCAGTGGCTGCGCGACCTGCTGCACGGCGTGCCCCAGGGACACCCGCTGCACCCCCCGCTGGTGCAGGTGCCTCTCGGTGCCTGGTTCTCGGCCGCGTTCCTCGACCTCGTGCCCGGCTCGGAGGAGGCGTCGCGTCGCCTCGTCGGTGCCGGCGTCGTCGCCGCCGTCCCGGCCATCGCCGCCGGTTACACGGACTACGGCGACCTGCACGAGCAGCAGATGCGCGTGGGGTTGGTGCACGCCGCGGCGAACCTCACGGCCGTCGGTCTGTACTCGGTCTCCTGGCTGGCTCGACGTTCCGGCCGCCACGGCCTGGGCAAGACGCTCTCGTTCGCCGGGCTCTCCGTCGCCGGCGTCGGCGGGTTCCTCGGCGGTCACCTCTCGTTCCGGCAGGCCGCCGGCGCCAATCACGTCGAGGACGTGCCGCACCGGGTGGCGCCGGGCTGGCACTCGCTGGGCCCGGTCGACGAGCTGCCCACGGGCACGCTGACCCGGCGGACGGTCGGCGACGTGCCCGTCACGGTGCTTCGGCAGGAGTCCTCGGACGCGGTGTTCGTCATCGCCGACCTGTGCAGCCACCTCTCCGGTCCCCTGCACGAGGGCGAACTGACCACGGGCGCCCCGGGGGAGGGCCCCTGCGTCACCTGCCCGTGGCACGGCTCGACGTTCTCCCTGCGCGACGGCGCCGTCGTCAACGGCCCGGCCACCGCGCCCCAGCCCAGCTTCGCCACCCGTGTCGTCGACGGCCGCCTCGAGGTCAGCCTGCCCGGCGCGGGCTGAGCCGGCTCGCCGCACCCGGCGGGGCGTCCCTCAGCGGTCGCGCGCCGTCAGGTCGGGGTGGTGGGCGAAGAAGATCGAGGTCGGCTCGCCGTCGGCGTCTGCGGGCATCGCCGCGTACTCCTCCAGGACGGCCTCGATCCTCGCCAGCAGCGTCCGCCGGTGCTCCGTGTTCAGTTTGATTCCCAGTCGCACCGTCTGCAGTTGATCCGGAGCGACGCCCTCGAGGTCGGCGAGGAACGCGTCGATCAGCGTGGTGCCCGGGGGCATCGGCGTGGACCAGGACAGCCGGGTGGCGAGGTAGGGCACCTCCCGCGCGCCGCGGGTTCCCCGTCGTTCCGGCTGGGCGGCCAGGAAGCCGGCGTCGGCCAGGGTGCGCACGTGGTGCAGGCTCGTGGCCGGATTCAGGTCGAAGCGCTGTGCGATCTCCTTGTTGGTCCGCGCCTCGTGCAGGCAGTACCGCAGGATCCGGATGCGCAGGGGGGAGCTGAGGGCGCGGCCGCGGGCGAGCGCCTCGTCGTCGGTGTCCTCCGCGTGCATCAGGCCAGCCTGCCCCCAGTGATTGACGAATGCCAATCACTGGGTGATGCTGTGGGGATGACGTCCGAGAATCAGGGCGCGGCGCCGGAGCCCGCGGGCCCGTCTCCGGCCGGTCCCACCGGCACCCCGCTCGGCGTTCCCGCAGCGGTCGGCACGGTGTCACCGTCCGGGTCACCCACGTCGCCGACGCCGGCGCCCGCCGCGCCGATCCAGGCGCCGCCCGCCGCGCCGATCGAGGCGCCGACCGCCGCGGACCGCCCCGCAGCGGACGCGCCGGCACCCCTGACCGGGGACGTCACGGACGTCGTTCGCCCCGACCGGTCCCTCTGGCGCGACGGCGACTTCCTCCGCTTCTGGGGCGGCCAGGGGGTCAGCCAGATCGGCTCGAGCGTCGGCCGGATCGCGCTGCCGGTGCTCGCGGTCAGCGTGCTGGACGCGACCGCCTTCCAGGTGGGCCTCCTCGACGCGGTGCAGTTCGCGGCCTTCCTGCTGATCGGTCTGCCGGCCGGCGCGTGGGTGGACCGGTGGCGCAAGCGCCGGACGATGATCACGGCCGACGCCGTCCGGGCCGTGGCCATGCTGGCCATCCCCGTGCTGTGGTGGACGGGCAGCCTCGACTTCTGGCACCTGCTCGCCGTCGCCGCCGTCGTCGGCACCGCCACGGTGTTCTTCGACGTCGGGTACCAGAGCTTCGTCCCGGTGCTGGTGCCGTCGGGCCGGGTCGCGGACGCCAACGGAAAGCTGGAGGCCACGGCGCAGGTCGCGCGGCTGGGCGGCCCGGGCATCGGCGGTGCCCTCCTCAGCGTCGTGAGCGTGCCGGTGCTGTTCGTCGCCGAGGCCGTCGGGTATCTCGTCTCCGCGCTCGCCCTGATCACCGTGCGGGACAGTGAACGACGGCCGGACCCGCCGCACGAGGCCTCCCTGATCGGCCAGATCCGGGCCGGACTCAGCTTCGTCGTCCGGCATCCGCTGATCAGCCGGATCACCGCGGCGACCGGCATCTCCAACTTCTTCTCCACCGTCGCGGCCACCCTGTACCCGATCCTCATCCTGCGCGAACTCGGGCTCGGCGCGCCGGCGTTCGGTCTGATCATGTCGCTGGGCGCCATCGGCGGCGTGCTCGGCGCCGCCCTCGCGTCCCGGATCGGAGAGAGGGTGGGAGAGGGGACCGCCCTGCCGCTGTCCCTCGTGGCCTCCGCCGTCCTCATGCTGCTGATGCCCGCGGCGACCCTGATGCCGACCCCGTGGCTGCAGATCACGGCGATCAGCATCGCGGACTTCGGGTTCTCCGTGCTGGTGGTCGTCTACAACGTCCTCCAGGTCAGCATGCGGCAGCGGGTGTGCCCGCCGCCCCTGCTCGGGCGGATGAACGCGTCGATCCGCTGCCTGGTGTGGGGTGTCATGCCGATCGGCGCACTGCTGGGCGGGTGGCTCGGCGGCTCGATCGGCATCGTGCCCACCATCCTCATCGGAATCGTCGGTGCGGGGACCGCGTGTCTGCCGCTGTTCTTCTCCCCGCTGTGGGGCATGCGCCGGCTCCCGTCCTGACCCGGCGGGTTCGCCGGGAGGGCGGGATGACGGCGCATCCCAGCCCCGATCCGGCGATCAGGACGGGGCTGGAGTGCGATAGCCCGGTCGCCGGCGTCCATGCACGGGCTCCGGCGCGGCGCTGTTCCGTGCGGTACAGCCGAGCCCGACCTCGGCGCCCAGAACAGAGCTGGGGTGCGGAATCGCAACTGCTCGAGGCCGTCCGGCGTTGCTCGACGTCCGTGGCGGCGTGGAGTGGGCGGATCCGGTTATCCACAGCAACGATCCTCCTCGGCCCACGGGCACCGTCGGTGATCGACCATGGTGGGGTGGACATCGGCGAACTGGTGCGGGCGCACGGCGGCGTGGTCCGGTGGGGAGAGTTGCGCGACGCCGGCATCAGCAGAGCGCGCATCGATGCGTGGGTGACGAGCGGACATCTCGAACGCGTCGGTCACGGCCTGCTCGCGACGTCCACGGCTGACCCTCGGATGGTCGAGTGGCGTCGACAGGGTGCGCGGGCAGCGTGCGTCACCTTCGCCCAGGCCAGCGGGCTGTGGCAGTGGCGACTCCCGCCCCTTCCGCATCTCGGCGCCGGCCGTAGCGTGCCGTTGACGGACTGCGTCGTCCACCGCGTCAACGGAAGCTACGACCTCGTGGATGCCCTGCTCAGCTGCTGCCGTTGCCTCCCGGACGTCGAGGCGCTGGTGCTCGTCGAATCCGCCGTCGTGTTGAAGAGGACGACGCTCGGGCAGTTGCGTGAGCGTGCGTCGACCGTGAGATGCGCCCGCGTCGGACGGGTCCTGGAGCGGATCAATCCGTTGTCCGGTTCGATGACCGAGACCATCGGACGAGTCTGTCTTCAGGACGCCGGCTTCTGCGTGCAGTGTCAGGTGAAGGTGGCCGGAGTCGGTCACGTGGACCTGTTCGTCGACGGAATGCTCGGCATCGAAGTGGACAGCGCCCAGTTCCACAGCGACCGTGCGGCCTACCGTGAGGACCGCCGACGGTGGAATGCCCTGACGTCGGAGGCGGTGCCGGTTCTCCGCGTCACCTACGAGATGGTGATCCACGAGCCCGAGGCCTTCATCGCCCTCGTCAGGCGCACGCTCGAGCGTCATGCGAGCGCGCCGGCGGTGGCACCGGGTCGGTGAGCCCGGAACGGCCCGTCGACGCGGGTGGGCGCTGCAGCGGAGCCCGATGAGCGGCGTCGGCGATCGGGCTGGGGTGCGGTGTGCTGGTGGTAGCGGCTGGTCACCGCAGCGGAGCCCGGATAGCGGCGTCGGCGTTCGGGCCAGAGTGCGGTGACCCAATCTGGAGCAGTCATGATCGGGCTGGGGTGCGGCGTACTGGTGTCGGCGGCTGGTCACCGCAGCGGAGCCCGATGAGCGGCGTCGGCGACCGGGCTGGGGTGCGGCGTGCTGGTGGCGGCGGCTGGTCACCGCAGCGGAGCCCGATGAGCAGCGTCGGCAATTGGGCTGGGGTGCGGCCCGGTGCACAGCCCGGCGGACGGCAGCAGCGGTTCCTCATCCCCGGCGGGGCGCCGGGGGTGGCGGGACCGTCTTCGCGGCGGTGACGTCCGCCAGCGCGATGACCACGTCGCCGGCGGACCGGGTGCGGACGGTGCACGTGTCGGTCTGCCGCGCCACGATCTCCCCGAGCGCGTCGGTCGCTCCGTGGACGGCATCGTCGATGCGGTAGCGGACGACGACGCGCGTGCCGAGCGGCAGCGTCGCCAACAGCCGGGCCGGAGCGGTGTTCATGTTTCCACGGTAGTCATCCGCGTGGAGCCGCGGCGCGGCACGTCCGGCGGGAGCGCGGCGACATCGAGCGCCGGAGCTCGGCAGTAGACTGACGAGAGCCGCCGGACGTCCCGGTCGAGCCCGGTGATGACCCGGCGGCGCCGACCGTGGTACCCGAGGAGAGGTCAGACGTGACGTACGTCATCGCGCAGCCCTGCGTCGACATCAAGGACAAGGCGTGTGTGGAGGAGTGTCCCGTCGACTGCATCTACGAGGGTGAACGGTCGCTCTACATCCATCCCGACGAGTGCGTCGACTGCGGGGCCTGCGAACCGGTCTGCCCGGTGGAGGCCATCTACTACGAGGACGACACCCCCGAGGAGTGGGCCGACTACTACAAGGCCAACGTCGAGTTCTTCGAGGAGCTCGGCTCGCCCGGTGGGGCGGCCAAGGTCGGCAACACGCACACGGACCACCCGATGATCGCCGCACTGCCGCCGCAGAACCAGGACGTCGACCTGTGACGACGGTGCCGTCCGGGTCCCGGTCCTTCGGGCTCGACCTGCCCGAGTACCCGTGGGAGGCTATGGCCCCCTACCAGGCCATGGCGGCCGCCCACCCTGACGGTGCCGTCAACCTGTCCGTCGGCACCCCCGTCGACGCGACGCCGGGCTTCCTCCAGGCTGCGCTCGCCGACGCCGCGAACGCTCCCGGCTATCCGACCACGCACGGCACGCCGCAGCTGCGCGAGGCCGTGGTGCGCTGGTTCGCGCGCCGTCGTGGCGTCGTCGACCTGCCGGCCGAGGCCGTGATGCCCACCGTCGGATCCAAGGAGCTGGTGGCCTGGTTGCCGCTGCTGCTGGGGCTGCACGCCGGTGACGTCGTCGTCCACCCGACCGCCGCCTACCCCACCTACGCGATCGGCGCGCGGCTCGCGGGGGCCGAGGCCGTGGCCGCGGACGACCTGGAGACGCTCGACGACGCCGTCCGGTCCCGCGTGCGGATGGTGTGGGTGAACTCGCCAGCCAACCCGACCGGGGCCGTCGCCGACGTCGAGCGGCTGCGCCGGGTCGTCGACCAGGCCCGCGGCGCGGGTGCCGTCGTCGTCTCCGACGAGTGCTATGCCGAGCTGGGCTGGGACCGGTGGGACGCCCACCAGGGCGGGGAACCCGTGCCCTCGCTGCTGGACCCGCGCGTCACCGGCGGCGATCCGACCGGCCTGCTCGCCGCCTACTCGCTGAGCAAGCAGTCCAACCTGGCCGGCTACCGGGCCGCGTTCCTCGCGGGCGCGCCGGAGCTGATGCCGGCCCTCGTCAACGCCCGCAAGCACGCCGGCATGATCGTGCCGGCGCCCGTGCAGGACGCGATGACGGCGGCCCTGGACGACGACGAGCACGTCGGCGTCCAGAAGGACGTCTACCGGCGGCGACGCGCCCTCCTGCGTCCGGCCCTCGAAGCCTTCGGGCTGCGGATCGACGACTCCGAGGCGGGCCTGTACCTGTGGTGCACGGCCGGCGAGGACGCGTGGACGACCATCCAGCGGCTCGCGGAACTGGGAATCGTCGCCGGCCCCGGCGTCTTCTACGGCGCGGCCGGGACGCGGCACGTCCGGGTGGCCCTGACCGCCCCCACCCAGCGGGTGCAGGCGGCGGCCGACCGGCTCGCCGCCGCCGGATCCTGACCCCGCCACCGCACTCGCGCACCGTCTCACCTGCCGGTGCAGGATTCGGTCAGATCACCCGGTGCGGGTAACTTTGAGTCGAACACGACGCCGGTGCGGGCCTGACGCCGCCGCGCGTCCGACCACCTCTCGAGGAGGAACCAGTGGCTGAAGGCAACGGGGCGACCCTGGACTACGGCACCGGCTCGATGGAGCTGCCGCGCGTCGACGTCACCGAGGGCAACCCCGGCCTGGACGTCTCCAAGCTGCTCCGCACGACCGGGGACGTCACCTACGACATCGGCTTCATGAACACCGCCGGCACCAAGTCCGCGATCACCTTCATCGACGGGGACGAGGGCATCCTGCGGTACCGCGGATATCCCATCGAGCAGCTGGCCCAGCACTCCTCGTTCGTCGAGGTCACCTACCTGCTGATCTACGGCGAACTGCCGACCGCCGACGAGCTGGAGGCGTTCGACAACCGGCTGCGCCGCCACACCCTGCTGCACGAGGATCTCAAGGGCTTCTTCGCCGGTTTCCCGCGGGACGCGCACCCGATGCCGGTGCTCTCCTCCGCCGTCTCGGCGCTCTCGACGTTCTACCAGGACTCGCTCAACCCGTTCGACAAGCAGCAGGTGGAGCTCTCCACCTTCCGGCTGCTCGCGAAGATGCCCGTCATCGCCGCATACGCGCACAAGAAGAGCATCGGCCAGCCCATGCTCTACCCGGACAACTCGCTGAACTCGGTCGAGAACTTCCTGCGGATGTGCTTCGGCCTGCCGACCGAGCACTACGAGCTGGACCCGCTCGTCGTCAAGGCCCTCGACACCCTGCTGATCCTGCACGCCGACCACGAGCAGAACTGTTCGACGTCGACCGTGCGGCTGGTCGGCTCCTCCAACGCGAACCTGTTCGCATCCGTCTCCGCGGGCATCAACGCCCTCTTCGGCCCGCTGCACGGCGGCGCCAACGAGGCCGTGCTGAACATGCTCCGCAAGATCAAGGCCGAGGGCATCAAGCCCGAGGACTTCATGGAGAAGGTGAAGAACAAGGAGGACGGGGTCAAGCTGATGGGCTTCGGCCACCGCGTCTACAAGAACTACGACCCCCGCGCGAAGATCGTCAAGGGCATCGCCGACGAGCTGCTCGAGAAGCTCGGCATCGACGACGAGCTGCTGGACATCGCCAAGCGGCTCGAGGAGAAGGCGCTGGCCGACGACTACTTCGTCGAGCGCAAGCTGTACCCGAACGTCGACTTCTACACCGGCGTCATCTACAAGGCCATGGGCTTCCCGGAGAAGATGTTCACCGTCCTCTTCGCGCTCGGCCGGCTGCCGGGCTGGATCGCCCAGTGGCGGGAGATGATCGAGGACCCGGCGACGAAGATCGGCCGGCCCCGCCAGCTGTACACGGGCTCCCCGGAGCGCAACTACCCGCTGGACTGAGCCCCCCGGCGATTCATCCGCCAGGTCGTCAATAGATGTCGCATCGGCCCCTCCGAGGGGCCGGATGCGACATCTATTGACGACCTGGCCTCGAAGGGGAGCGGGGGAACGTCGGGGTCAGGCGTCCGCGTAGCCGTTCGGGTTCTGCGACTGCCAGTGCCAGTGGTCGGCGCACATGGTGTCCAGGTCCCGGGTGGCCGACCAGCCCAGGTCCGCCAGCGCCGCCGACGGGTCCGCGTAGCTGACGGCGGCATCGCCGGGCCGGCGCGGCGCGATCTCGTACGGGACCGGCTTACCCGCCGCACGGCCGAACGCCTCGATCACCTCGAGCACGGAGGAGCCGCGGCCGGTGCCGAGGTTCCAGCGGTGCACGCCGGCGTGGGCGGCCAGATAGTCGAGCGCGGCGAGGTGGCCGGTCGCCAGGTCGACGACGTGGATGTAGTCCCGCACCCCGGTGCCGTCGGGCGTCGGGTAGTCGTCCCCGAACACGCGCACCTTCTCCCGGCGGCCGACGGCGACCTGCGCGACGAACGGCAGCAGGTTGTTCGGCACCCCGGTGGGGTCCTCGCCGATCCGGCCGGACTCGTGGGCGCCCACCGGGTTGAAGTAGCGCAGCAGCGCGATCCGCCACCGGGGGTCCGCCTCGCCGAGGTCCGCGAGGATGTCCTCGATCTGCTCCTTGGTGCGGCCGTAGGGGTTGATGGCGTCCAGCGGCAGCTTCTCCGTCAGCGGCACCTCCTCCGTCGCGCCGTACACGGTCGCGGAGGAGGAGAACACGATGGTGCGCACGTCGTGGGCGTCCATCGCGGTGAGCAGGTTGACGGTGCCGACCGTGTTGTTCGTGTAGTACCGCAGCGGCTCGGCGACGGACTCGCCGACGGCCTTCAGACCCGCGAAGTGGATCACGGCCTCGATTCCCGCGCCGGAGAACACCGAGTCCAGATCGGCCGGGTTGCGCAGGTCCGCCCGCCGCAGCTCCACCTCACGGCCCGCCAGCTCCCCGACCCGGCGCAGCGACTCCGCGCTGGAGTTGGCGAGGTTGTCCAGGACGACGACGTCGTGACCGGCCTGAAGGAGCGCGAGGGTGGTGTGCGAACCGATGTAGCCGGCGCCGCCGGTCACGAGGATCTTCATCCGTCCAGCCTAGGGCAGCACCTGGAGTGCACCGGGGACCTCGCTGTCCGGCCGCTGTGCGGCTGCTCACCGCCGCGATCGTCGGTATCCTGAGGGCGGCCGTGCGCGTGCGAGCGGTGCGGCCGGTTGTCATGCCGCCGACAGGGACGAGGGTGCCAGTGACGACGCCGGGGGCGGGGTGGACGATCGCCGTGGACACGGCGCCGATGATGGTGCTGGCCCTGTACGTCCGGGACGCCGCCGATCTGGGGCCGTGCGGGCACCCGCAGGTGTCCCCGCTGCTGCCCGGGGTCCGCTTCGCGGATCCGCACCAGCTGACGGCCGGTGCCGGCGGCGTGGACGCCCTGCGCGAGGAGTGGGAGCTGTGGTGGCACGGCCTGTGCCTGGGCGGGGAGCACGCCGTCGAACAGTTGACCCCACCGGCATTCGGGGAGTTCGCCGGGAGCCCGGCCCTGCGGCGCTACCTGCAGGCCCATTTCGGCGCGGCGCTGCTGTGGTCCCGCGAGCGGGTGGCCGAGTACCGGCAGGTCGCCGACACGCGTGACGCCCTGCACCAGCACAGCATCCTGCAGCGCCTCGTCGAGGAGCGGGAGCTCGACGTCGATCGGTCCGCCCGGCCGTTCCGGTTGCAGATCATCGAGCTGCCCCTGGCCGAGAAGCGCGCCTGGTTCGTCGAACCGGACCGGCTGCTGATCGGCCACACCCTGCTCACCGACGAGGACGCCACGCGCGCGTTCCTCGAACCGGTGCTCGAACTGCTGGTCTGAGGCGGACTACGACTGCGCGACCGTGATGCGGACGCGCTCGGCCGAGGCGTTCTCGGCCGGCTGCCACGCGCCGCGGGCGCGCTCCCAGCGCTGCCCGTCGAACTCGACCGCGGTCACCTGCTGGCCCGAGGCGGTCGCCACCGCCCAGTGCGCCACCGCCCAACCGTCGGTGCCGGTCGCGGCGATGACGGCCGTGGCCCCCTCCGCGCTGACCTCCCGTTCCCCGAAGACCGTGTCCGCCGACTCGAGCACGCCGGCCGGCGTGGCGTTGCTGGTGGTGGGCCGCAGGGTGCAGGTGAGGCTCGCGGGGGACTGGCCGGTGAGGGCGCTCGCGAAGCTGCGGGCCACCGGCTCGTGCTGGGCGTAGGCCTCGGGGTAGGCGGAGAGCTGCACGCGCTGCGCGGCCTCGGTGATGGGCAGCTGCTGGTAGCCGGGGATGGCGACGAGATGGTTGTAGAACGCGTTGGTCGCGAACACCGGGTCGAGGATCTCCTCCTCGGTTCCCCACCCCTGGGAGGGCCGCTGCTGGAACAGGCCGATCGAGTCCATGTCCCCGTGCTCGATGTTGCGCAGCTTCGACTCCTGCAGCGCCGTCGCGATCGCGATGGACGCCGCCCGCGGGGGCAGGTTCCGGCGGACCGCGATGCCGGCGATGATCGCGGCGTTGGCCGCCTGGTCCGGCTGCAGCCGGTAGGTGGAGGACCCGTTGACGACGGTGCACTCCTCGGTGATCAGGGCGGTGTTCCGCGAGAGGGCACCCGTCACCGCGACCACCGCGCAGACGACGACGATGACGGCGACGAGCACGATGACGCCGCCCCGCCACGCGGCGTGACCACGGGCGCGACGCCGGCGGGGAGAGGAACCGTGCCCGGTGCGGGAGGCCATGGCCCCCTCAGTTGGCGTGCAGGTCGGCGTTCAGCGTGACGGCGGCACCGCCGTTGCGGGGCAGCGCCTGCACCTCACCGGTGGCCGAGTGGCGGCGGAACAGCAGGCCGGGGACCCCGGAGAGCTCGATGGCCTTGACCACGCGGCCGTCGTCCTCGGCAGCGAGGCGCACCAGCGTGCCCGCGGTGACGTAGAGGCCGGCCTCGACCACGCTGTCGTCGCCGATGCTGATGCCCACGCCGGAGTTCGCGCCGAGCAGCACGCGGTCCCCGATCCGCACCCGCTCCTTGCCGCCGCCCGAGAGGGTGCCCATGATCGAGGCGCCCCCGCCGACGTCGGAGTCGTGACCGACGACGACGCCCGCGGAGATGCGACCCTCGACCATCGCGTGGCCGAGGGTGCCGGCGTTGTAGTTCACGAATCCCTCGTGCATCACCGTGGTGCCGTCCGCCAGGTGAGCGCCCAGGCGCACGCGATCCGCGTCGGCGATCCGTACCCCGTGCGGGAGCACGTAGTCCACCATCCGGGGGAACTTGTCGACCCCGTGCACGGTGACCGGGCCCCGGCGGAGCAGCCGGGCGCGGGTCAGCTCGAATCCGTTCACGCTGCACGGCCCGTGATTGGTCCACACGACGTTGGGCAGCTTGCCGAAGATGCCGTCGAGGTTGGCCTGGTTCGGGGCCACCAGGCGGTGGGAGAGCAGATGCAGCCGCAGGTAGACGTCGGCGGTGTCGGCCGGCGGCTCGGTCAGATCCACCTCGGTGTGCACGACGACGCGGGTGGTGCCGCGGTCCGCGTCGTCGCCGTCCGCGGCCAGCGCGGCGAGGCTCGCTGTCTCCGCCTTCGACTCCTGATCGGTGCGTTCCCCGAGGGCCGGTGCCGGGTACCAGACGTCGAGCACGACGCCGTCGTCCGTGACCGTGGCCAGGCCGTCACCGTGCGCGTACCGCTCGGTGAGGGGGCTGTCGATGGATTCGCCGGGCACGGCGGACTCAGGGACGGAGGTCGGGGAGGTCATGCGGTCCAGTGTATCGGCCGCGTGGGGCGCCGGGACGGGCGTGACGGCGCGTGCGCTTCAATGGACGAATGAGCACACTCGCCCTCGATCCCACGCTCGACGTCGCCGACCTGACCGCCCGCCTGATCGACGTCGACAGCGTCTCCGGCAACGAGACGCCGCTCGCGGACGCCGTCGAGGCGCTGCTGCGGCGCTGCGCCCACCTCGAGGTGGTGCGTGCCGGTGACGCCGTGATGGCCCGCACCAGCACGGGCGCCGCCGAGCGGGTGATCCTCGCCGGTCACCTGGACACGGTGCCGCTGCCGGCCACGCCCGGGGCCACCGGCACCGTGCCGTCCACGATGCGGGACGGGATGCTGCACGGCCGCGGCGCCACCGACATGAAGGGTGGCGTGGCCGTCCAGCTCGCGCTCGCGGCCGCGGTGACCACCCCCGTGCGGGAGGTGACGTGGGTCTTCTACGACCACGAGGAGGTCGAGGCGTCCCTGAGTGGGCTCGGCCGGTTGGTCGAGCAACACCGCGACTGGTTCGACGCCGACTTCGGCATCCTGCTCGAGCCGACCAACGGGACGGTCGAGGGCGGGTGCAACGGCACCGCCCGTTTCGAGGTGCGGCTGCGGGGCACGGCCGCCCACTCGGCGCGCGCCTGGATGGGACACAACGCGATCCACGACGCCGCCGAGGTGCTCACCCGGCTCCGCGACCACGAGCCGGCCACGGTCACCGTCGACGGCCTCGACTTCCGCGAAGGCCTGAACGCCGTCCGGATCGCCGGCGGCCGGGCGGGCAACGTCATCCCGGACGAGACGGTGATCGAGATCAACTATCGCTTCGCGCCGGACAAGTCGCTCGACGAGGCGGAGGCGGTCGTGCGCGACCTGCTCACCGGGTTCGACGTCGAGCGCACCGACGGGGCCGCCGGCGCGCGTCCCGGTCTGGACCACCCGGCGGCCGCGAGCTTCGTCGCCATGGTCGGGGCGCAGCCGCTGCCCAAGTACGGGTGGACGGATGTCGCGCGACTGAGCGCGTTGGGCATCCCCGCGATCAACTTCGGGCCCGGGGACGCGCTGCTCGCGCACACCGACGACGAGCACGTCGACCCCGACGCCATCCGCGCCTGCCACGCCGTCCTGCACCGGTGGCTCACGGAGCGCTGACCCCCAACGCCAGGTCGTCAATAGAAGTCCCATCCGCGTCGATCCGGGCCGTTGTCGAACATCTATTTGTGATGTCCAGGGAGGTTGTTCAGTCGGGTGATGGGTGGTTGGCCTCCGGTTGCGGTGTGGGGTCGATGGTGATTGTAGAAGTGCAGCCAGCCCG
>NZ_BMJI01000010.1 GCF_014643255.1 Tersicoccus solisilvae
CAGTGGTTCCTCGACAGCTCCACTTCACATCCGGAGGCCTTCATTTGTCAGCCCGACTCACCGCCCTAAACCGGGACAACGTCCCTGGACACCACAAATAGATGTTGCATCCGGGCCCGATCGCGCCATGATGCAACATCTATTGACGACCTGGCGGTGAGGCTCCGGGGGGGGTTGACAGTGGCGCCGCTCACGGCCAGACTGGATCGTATACGATTTGATCGCTGATCTGGTCGACCTCGATTCGCGAGCCAGGTCCCCGGCCGACCGCAGGAGGAGCGCATGCAGGACGTCACCGCCGAGACGCTCGGCACCATCGGGACCGTCATCGCCGTCCACCTGAACTACCCGAGCCGCTGCGCGCAGCGCGGCCGCACCCCGGAGCACCCTTCCTACTTCCTCAAGCCGGCGTCCTCGCTGGCCCTCAGCGGCGCGACCGTCGAACGGCCCGCCGGCACCGAACTGCTCGCCTTCGAGGGCGAGGTCGCGGTCGTCCTCGGCGAGCGCGTGCATCGCGTCACCCCGGAGCAGGGCTGGGCGGCCGTCTCCCACGTCACCGCCGCCAACGACTGGGGCCTGTACGACATGCGCGCCGCCGACAAGGGCTCGAACGTGCGGAACAAGGGCGGCGCCGGGTACACCGCGCTCGGCCCCGCGCTGATCCCGGCGGCCGAGATCGACCCGGCCGGCCTGCGGGTGCGGACCTGGGTGAACGGGACGATCGCGCAGGACGACACGACGGAGACGCTGCTCTTCGGCTTCGGCCGGCTGATCGCCGACCTCTCCCAGTGGCTGACCCTCGAGGCCGGCGACGTCATCCTCACCGGCACCCCCGCCGGCTCCTCCGTCGCCCAGCCCGGCGACCGGGTCGAGGTCGAGGTGTCCAGCCTCGACGGCATCCGGAGTACCGGCCGCCTCCTCAGCATCGTGACGGAAGGCGACGTCGAGGCGAACCCCGCCTACGGGTCCACGCCGACGGTCACCGACGAGCAGCGCATCGAGGCGTACGGCAGTGAAGCAGCCTGGCGCAGTGACGAGGCCCGGCGGGCCGGCGACACCGCGTCGGCAGCGACACGGCAAACGCCGGCGCCGACCACCGGGACCGCACCGGTCCTCTCCCCCGAGCTGCGTGGCAAGCTCGAGGCGGTCGCCACCGCGACGTTGAGCTCCCAGCTGCGCAAGCGCGGGCTGAACAACGTCACCATCGACGGGCTGCGGTGCACCCGCGACGACGCGAAGGTCGTCGGCATCGCGCGCACCCTGCGGTACGTCCCCAACCGCGAGGACCTGTTCACCGAGCACGGCGGCGGGTACAACGCTCAGAAGCGGATCGTCGACGACCTGCACGAGGGCGACGTCCTGGTCATGGAGGCCCGCGGTGAGAAGGGCGCCGGCACCCTCGGGGACATCCTCGCCCTGCGCGCCCAGGTGGCCGGCGCCGGCGCGATCATCACCGACGGCGGCGTCCGGGACGCGGCCGTCGTCGCCGGGCTGACCATGCCCACCTTCTACGCCACCGCCCACCCCGCGGTGCTCGGCCGCAAGCACGTGCCCTGGGACACGGACGTCGCCGTCGCCTGCGGCGGCACCACCGTGGTCCCCGGGGACATCATCGTCGCCGACGCGGACGGCATCCTCGTCATCCCGCCCGCCCTGGCCGAGGAGCTCGTCGAGGAGTGCCTGCAGCAGGAGCACGAGGAGACCTTCATCTACGCGCAGGTCGAGGCCGGCCATCCCGTGGACGGACTCTTCCCGCTGAACGCCGCCTGGCGGGCGACGTACGAGGCCTGGGCCGCCGAGCACCCGAGGGAGCTCTGAGCGGCATGGTCACCACCGAGAACGCCAGCAAGTCCGAGACCGCCTACCAGTACGTCCTCGAGAAGATCCGCTCGGGGAGCTACGGGCCCGGATACCGGCTCGTGCTCTCCCGGCTCGCCGACGAGCTGGACATGAGTGTCGTCCCGGTCCGGGAAGCGATCCGGCGACTGGAGTCCGAGCGGCTGATCACGTATCTACGCAACGTCGGCGCGACGGTCACCGGCATCGACCCGACCGAGTACCTCTACACCATGCAGACCCTTGCCCTGGTCGAGGGGTACGCCACGGCCCTGTGCGCGCCGCTGGTGACGCCGGCGGACATCGCCCGGGCCCGCGAGGTCAACCGGCAGATGCGCGAACGGCTGGCCGACTTCGACCCCCGCACCTTCACCGAGCTGAACCTGCGGTTCCACGCCATCCTGTTCGAGAACTGCCCCAACCCGCACGTCCTGGATCTGGTGCACCGCGGCTGGAACCGGCTCGGCGCCCTGCGCTCCTCGACCTTCGCCTACGTGCCCGGCCGGGCGGCGAGCTCCGTGGACGAGCACGACGCCCTGCTCGACGCCCTCGAGGCCGGCGACGACGTCGAGACGATCGAGCACCTCGCCCGCCGGCACCGCCTCGCCACCCTCGAGGCCTACCTCGCCCACGCGGCGGCCTGACCCCCCCGCCCCACCGACGCCCTCCCCACCGACTCCCCGATCCACCCCCTCGAAGGAGAGACCCGTGACCAGCCACGCCAAGCCCGACAACCTGCCCACCCTCCTGCAGCACTACATCGGCGGTGCGCACGTCGACTCGATCGACGGCGACACGTTCGACGTCCTCGACCCCGTCACCAACGAGCCGTACCTGAAGGCGGCGTCCGGCAAGGTCGCCGATGTCGCCGCCGCGGTCGCCGCCGCCAAGGAGGCGTTCGAGAACGGGCCGTGGCCGGGCATGCTGCCCCGCGAGCGCTCCCGCGTCCTGCACCGGATCGCCGACATCGTCGAGTCCCGCGGCCAGGAACTGGCCGAGATGGAGTGCTTCGACACCGGGCTGCCGATCACGCAGGCCCTGGGCCAGGCCCGGCGCGCGGCGGAGAACTTCCGCTTCTTCGCGGACCTGATCGTCGCCCAGCACGACGACGCCTTCAAGGTCCCCGGCCGCCAGGCCAACTACGTCAACCGCAAGCCGATCGGCGTCGCCGGCCTGATCACGCCGTGGAACACGCCGTTCATGCTCGAGTCCTGGAAGCTGGGCCCGGCCCTGGCCACCGGCAACACCGTGGTGCTCAAGCCGGCCGAGTTCACCCCGCTCTCCGCGTCCCTGTGGCCGGGCATCTTCGAGGAGGCCGGCCTGCCGGCGGGCGTGTTCAACATCGTGCACGGCTTCGGCGAGGAGGGCTTCGCCGGCGACTCGCTGGTCAAGCACCCCGACGTGCCGCTGATCTCCTTCACCGGCGAGTCCCGCACCGGGCAGATCATCTTCGCCAACGCCGCCCCGAACCTGAAGGGCCTGTCGATGGAGCTCGGCGGCAAGTCCCCCGCCGTCGTCTTCGCCGATGCGGACCTGGACGCCGCGATCGACGCCACCATCTTCGGTGTCTTCTCCCTCAACGGCGAGCGCTGCACCGCCGGCTCCCGGATCCTGGTCGAGCGGAGCATCTACGACGAGTTCGTGGAGCGCTACTCGGCCCAGGCGAAGCGCGTCAAGGTGGGCTACCCGCACGACAAGGCGACCGAGGTCGGCGCCCTGGTCCACCCGGAGCACTTCGAGAAGGTCATGTCCTACGTCGAGATCGGCAAGACCGAGGCGCGGCTGACCGCCGGCGGCGGCCGCCCGGACGGCTTCCCGGAAGGCAACTTCATCGCCCCGACCGTCTTCGCCGACGTCGCCCCGGACGCCCGCATCTTCCAGGAGGAGATCTTCGGCCCCGTCGTCGCCATCACCCCGTTCGACACGGACGAGGAGGCCCTCGCGCTGGCGAACAACACGAAGTACGGCCTGGCCGCCTACATCTGGACCAACGACCTCAAGCGCGCCCACAACTTCGCGCAGGACGTCGAGGCCGGCATGGTCTGGCTGAACTCGAACAACGTCCGTGACCTGCGCACCCCGTTCGGCGGGGTCAAGGCGTCGGGCCTCGGTCACGAGGGCGGCTACCGCTCCATCGACTTCTACACCGACCAGCAGGCCGTCCACATCAACCTGGGCGAGGTCCACAACCCGGTCTTCGGCAAGGCCGAGGACGCCGCCTCCGCCTCCGACGCCTGATCCCGATCCCATCCCGCTTCTCGACGAGGAGAAACCCCGATGAGTACCGACGCCCGTCCCACCACCACCCCCATCCCGACCCCGACCGCTCCCGCGCCGGACATCCTGCGCTGCGCCTACATGGAGCTGGTCGTCACCGACCTGGCCGCCTCCCGGGCGTTCTACGTGGACCTGCTCGGCCTGATCGTGACCGAGGAGGACGAGAACGCCATCTACCTGCGCACGATGGAGGAGTTCATCCACCACAACCTCGTGCTGCGCCAGGGTCCGGTCGCCGCCGTCGCCGCCTTCTCCTACCGCGTCCGCACCCCCGAGGACGTGGACCGGGCCGAGGCCTGGTACCAGGAGCTGGGCTGCCGCACGGAACGCCGCACGGACGGTTTCGTCAAGGGCATCGGCGACAGCGTGCGCGTCGAGGACCCGCTGGGCTTCCCGTACGAGTTCTTCTTCGAGGTGGAGCACGTGGAGCGCCTCGCGTGGCGCTACGACCTGTACGGCGCCGGGGCGCTGGTGCGGCTGGACCACTTCAACCAGGTGACCCCCGACGTGCCCCGCGCCTGCCGGTACATGGAGGACCTCGGCTTCCGGATCACGGAGGACATCTCCGACTCCGACGGCGTCGAGTACGCGGCCTGGATGCGGCGCAAGCCCACCGTCCACGACACCGCCATGACCGGCGGCAACGGCCCCCGCATGCATCACGTCGCGTTCGCCACCCACGAGAAGCACAACATCATCTACATCTGCGACAAGATGGGCGCGTTGCGGATGTCGGACCGGATCGAGCGGGGCCCGGGCCGCCACGGCGTCTCCAATGCCTTCTACCTCTACATCCTCGACCCGGACGGGCACCGCGTGGAGATCTACACGCAGGACTACTACACGGGCGACCCGGACAACCCGGTGGTGCGCTGGGACGTGCACGACAACCAGCGCCGCGACTGGTGGGGCAACCCCGTCGTCCCGTCCTGGTACACCGAGGCGTCCCTCGTGCTCGACCTGGACGGCAACGCGAAACCGGTCGTGGACCGGGAGGACCCCTCCGAGATGGACGTGACCATCGGCGCCGACGGGTTCTCCTACACCCGGGCCGGCGACGAGGGCGGCAGCTACCACGGGGAGGCCGCCAAGGGCTTCAAGCTGGGAAACCAGCTCTGATGCTCGACGAACCGACGATCGCCGCGATCGCCGACGAACTGGTCGAGGCCGGACGCACCCGCACGCCGGTGCCCCTGCTGCACACCCGCCACCCGGGCATGGAGGTGGAGGACTCCTACGCCGTCCAGCAGCTGTGGTCCTCCCGCCTGCAGGAGGGCGGCCGGACGGTGGTGGGCCGGAAGATCGGGCTCACCTCGAAGGCGATGCAGGCCGCGACCGGCATCACCGAGCCCGACTACGGCGTCATCCACGACGACATGGTCCTCGACAGCGGCGTGGAGATCCCCTGGGACCGGTACACGCACCCCCGCGTCGAGGTGGAGCTGGCGTTCCGGCTGGGACGGGACCTCGGCAGCGACGATCCCGCGGCTCCCCCGGTGACGATCTTCGACGTCCTCGCCGCCACCGAGTACGTGGTGCCGGCGCTGGAGATCCTCGACTCCCGGATCGAGATGTCCGGCCGCACCATCGTGGACACCATCGCCGACAACGCGGCCATGGGCGCCATGGTGATCGGCGGCCGCCCCGTGACGGTCGGCGACGTCGACCTGCGCTGGGTGTCCGCGCTGCTGTACCGCAACGCCGGGATCGAGGAGACCGGTGTCGCGGCCGGCGTCCTCGGCCACCCGGCGTCGGGCGTCGTGTGGCTCGCCACCAAGCTCGCCGCCCACGGGCAGCGGCTGCGGGCCGGGCAGCTGATCCTCGCCGGCTCCTTCACCCGGCCGATGTGGGTGTACCAGGGCGACGCCGTGTTCGCCGACTACCGAGAACTGGGGACCGTGACATGCCGATTCGTGTAGAGGAACCGCGACCGACGCTCGCGGCCGCACTCGCCGCGGCCGAGCGCCCGCTGGTGGGCATGTGGGTGTGCTCGGGCTCGGCCCTGGTCGCCGAGGTCTGCGCGGGCTCCGGCGTGGACTGGCTGCTGATCGACGTCGAGCACGGGCCCAACACCCTGACCTCGACGCTGGCGCAGCTGCAGGCTGTCGCCGCGTACGACGTCGTCTCCGTGGTGCGGGTGCCGTGGAACGACCCGGTGCAGATCAAGCAGTACCTCGACGCCGGGGCGCAGAACCTGCTGGTGCCGATGGTCGACACCGCCGAGGCGGCCGCCGCCGCCGTGGCCGCGATCCGGTACCCCGGCTCCGGGATCCGGGGGGTCGGCGCGGCGCTGGGCCGCTCCTCCCGCTGGGGCCGCATCCCGGACTACCTGGCGCGCGCGTCCGGCACGGTGAGCCTGACGGTGCAGATCGAGACCGGGGCCGCGGTGGAGAACGTCGAGGAGATCCTCGCCGTGGACGGCGTGGACGCGATCTTCATCGGGCCCTCCGACCTGGCCGCCTCGCTCGGGCCGCTCGGGCAGCAGGAGCACCCCGACGTCCTCGCCGCCGTCGAGGCCTGCGTGCGGGCCGCGAAGGACGCGGGCAAGCCGGTGGGCATCAATGCGTTCAACCCGGACCGGGCGCGGGCGTACGCGCAGGGCGGTGTCGCGTTCGTCTCCGTCGGCGCGGACGTCACCCTGCTCGCCCGGGGCAGCGAGGGGCTGGCCGGCGTCCTGCGCTGACCAGGGCGTGCTGACCAGGGCGTGCAGAGCCGGCGACCGCCCGTCAACTCGCTGCGGCCAGGAACGGCAGCAGTTCGTCGAGTACCGGCCCCGGCGGGACCAGGGTGGTGCCGTGGGTCCGTCCGGTCAGCTCGACGGCGCGCGCGTGCGGCATCAGCTCGGCGGCGCGGCGGGCGTCGGCCAGACGCTTCGCGTCCCGGGTGCCCGCCATCAGCAGCGCCGGCAGCGTCAGCGTCGTCAGTCTCGACTCCGGCAGCCCCGCGTCCTCCTCGGTGCCCGTGAAGCAGGCGGCCAGGGCGGTCGCGTCGTTGGCGAGGAAGGCCTGCCGGGTGACCGGGTCCAGGGACCCGCTCGCGGCCTCGAAGCCCTCGACGAACGCCTCGATCCGACCGGTGCGCAGCGCCTCCAGGTAGCCGGGGAAGAAGAGCGCCTCGACCTGGCCGGCCTGCGGGCGGTGCGACCCGCCGAGCGTCGTCAGGCTGATGGCGCGGTCGGGGTGCTCCGCGGCGACCGCGAAGCCAACCCGGGCGCCGAGCGAGTACCCGACCCAGTGCGCCGCCGCGATGCCCTCGGCGTCGAGCACGGCGAGCATGTCGCTCGTGTGTCGTGGCATCCGGTACGCCTCGACGTCCGCCGGCTTGCCGCTGCGGCCGTGCCCGCGCAGGTCGATCCGCACCACGGTGTAGCCGGCGAGCGCCCTGACATACCCGAGGCCACGCCAGATCGCCTTGGACAGGGCCGAGCCGTGCAGCAGGACCACCGCGGGCCCCTGCCCCGTGACGTCGTAGGCGATCGCGGTCTCGTCGGCGGGGTTCACGATGCGGCTCATCCGGCTACCGTACCCAGCCCCCGTCAGCGTGCGGCGGCGTCCCCGCGACGGCGGGAGCGCTCATCCACCAGGCCGACCCCGAGGGCGACCAGCAGCACGAGGGCGACCAGGCCGAAGCCCACCGAGATCGCGTTCGCCCAGCCACCGGAGGAGAGCACGGTGAACGCGGCGGCGGTGATGACCGCGATGCCGACGGAGGTCCCCACCCGCTGGCCGGTCTGCATGATCCCCCCGGCGCTGCCGGCGTACTCGAGCGGCACCTCGGCGAGCGTGAGCGTCTGGTTGGGGCTGACCACCGCGCCCTGCCCCAGGCCCACGAACGCGAGCGACAGCAGCAGCCACCACTCACTGACCAGGCCCTGGCCGTGCAGCTCGATCACGAGCACGCTGAGCCCCAGTCCGAGCAGCACGCTGAGCATGCCCCCGAGCACGAGCCGGCGGCCCAGGCGCAGCACCCGCCGGCCCGCCCACGTGGCGGACAGGGCGGAGGCGACGGCGTTGGGCAGGCCGATCATGCCGCTCTCCAGCGGCGAGTGGCCGAGTCCCTCCTGGAAGTAGAGGGCGATCAGCACCCACACGCTCGTCACGCCGAGGAAGTACAGCCCGATCAGGCCGGTGCCGCGGGAGAAGCTGCCGGTGCGGAAGATCCGCAGGTCCACCATCGGGCTGCGTCCGCGCCGCCGGTAGATCCGCTCCCACGCGATCCAGCCCGCGGCGAGCGCGACGCCGACGGGCAACAGCGCCCACAGCCAGCCGGAGACCTCCGCGCGGGCCTCCATGAAGGGCAGCAGGATCGCGAAGATGGCCAGGCCGAGCAGCAGCGCACCGACGGGATCGAGGTCGCGCACGAGTCCGCCGACGGTCCGCTCCCGCGAGCGGACGACGAGCGGCTTCGGGAACCAGAGGTAGGCGAGCACGATCGCGAGGATGCCGACCGGGACGTTGATGAAGAAGATCCACCGCCAGCCCTCGTGCGCGCCGCCGAGGTGGATGAGCAGGCCACCCAGCAGCGGGCCGACCCCGACGGAGACGCCGACGGCGCTGCCGAAGGCGCCGAACGCCCGACCCCGCTCGGCCCCACGGAAGTACTGCTGGATCATTCCGACGCCCTGGGGGTTGAGCAGGCCGGAGCCGATGCCCTGGATGAAGCGGGCGACGACGAGCATCGTGGGGTCCGCCGCCAGACCGGCCGCGATCGAGGACAGGGTGAAGACGGCCACGCCGGCGATGAACAGCGGGCCGCGGCCGACGATGTCCCCCGCCCGGCCGGCCGCCACCAGTACGACGCCGAAGGTCAGCGCGTAGCCGGAGAGGACCCACTGCAGCGCGGACGCCGACGCGCCGAGGCCGGACTGGATGGACGGCAGGGCGACGTTGACGCTGCTGACGCTGACCAGCGACATGAAGATGGCCACCAGCAGCACGGTCAGGATGCGCCAGCGCGCCGGATCCTCCCCCGCCTCGCGCTGCTGCCGTGCGGTTCCGGTCTCGCTGGCCATGTCGACGGCGCCTCTCCCAGGTCAACAGCAGGCTGTCCTTCTACCCGCCCTGCACAGGCTAACCCCTCCGGACACGACGCCGGCTCGTCCCGCGCGGCCGAGGCGGCGGCGCGGGACGAGCCGGCGTCAGGAGGGGAGCTGCGCGCTCGGCGCGAGCGGGGTCAGCGGGTCGTGTCGACCTCCCCGGCGACACCCAGATCCTCGCGGATCTCGGGGTGCTCGGCGAGGTACTCGTCGTGCACCTCCTTGACGTGCAGATCCACGCCCTTCGGATCCTTCACCAGGGACACCGCGATCAGTGAGATGACGGCAGCGACGGCGATGTAGACGCCGATCGGGATGGTCGACTTGTAGTTCTCCAGCAGGGCCTGCGCGATGGTCGGGGCGAACGCGCCGCCGAGGATCGAGCCCAGCGCGTAGCCGATCGAGACACCGGAGTACCGGACCTTCGCCGGGAACATCTCCGCGTACAGCGCCGCCTGCGGCCCGTAGGAGAGGCCGAGGAAGACGGTGAGGACGAAGACGGCGATGAAGAACAGGAACAGGTTCCGGCTGTCGATCAGGAACCACATCGGCACGGCCCAGATCACCAGGCCGATGTAGCCGATCTGAAAGGTGCGCACCCGGCCGATCCGGTCCGACAGTCCGCCGCCGACGAAGGTGAAGATGAGCCAGCCGAAGGCGCCGAGCGTGGTGACCAGCAGCAGGTCGGGCCGCGGCAGCTTCAGCACGCTGCCGCCGTAGGAGATGAAGAACGCGATCAGGAGGTAGCCCGCCGCGTTGTTGGCCAGGAAGATCAGCGCGGTGAGGATGACCTCCTTGGTGTGGTGCTTGAAGAGCTGGCCCAACGGCGCGGAGGACTCCTTGCGGCGCAGCGCCATCTCCTTGAACACCGGGCTCTCCTCGACCGCGCGGCGGACGAAGTAGCCGACACCGATGAGCACGATGGAGAACAGGAACGGCAGGCGCCAGCCCCACTCGTTGAACGCCGGACCCATCGTGGTGGTGAGGATCCACAGCACGCCGGTGGCCAGGATCATGCCGATCGGGACGCCGATCTGCGGGTAGGCGCCGAACAGGCCGCGCTTGTTCACGGGGGCGTGCTCGACGCTCATCAGCGCCGCACCGCCCCATTCGCCGCCGGCCGAGAAGCCCTGCAGCACCCGCAGCAGGATAAGCAGGATGGGCGCCGCGACGCCGATCTGGCTGTAGGTCGGCAGCACGCCGATGAGGGCGGTGGCCGCGCCCATCATGAACAGGGTGAAGACGAGCATCTGCTTGCGGCCGAGCTTGTCGCCCAGGTGCCCGGCGACGATCGCGCCGAGCGGCCGGAACAGGAACGAGATGCCGATGGTGGCGAAGGCGACGATCTGCGCCAGCGCGGGGTTGGAGGCGTTGAGCGGCGCCAGGAACAGCGGGGTGAGCACCACCGCGGTCGCCTGGGCGTAGATGAAGAAGTCGTACCACTCGATGGTGGTGCCGACCAGGGTCGCCCCGAGGACGCGCCGCTCCTCCGCGGTGCCCCCGGTCCGATGCGCCGGGGCGCTGCTGTTGACAGTGGTCATGGCTACTCCGTTGTGCCCGGCCGCGGGACCGAACGGTGGCGCCCGCGGCGACTCGTGAGAATGCGAGATAGTGACTGAACGGTCAGTCAGTGCGCTCATCGTACCGTAACGAACGTGATCCGGGACACAATGACGCGCGGGCGGATACTGGAGGCGTGGAGGCGTTCCGCGGCAGGGCCGGATTCGCACTGGCCGATCGAGCCGACGCCGGGCACCGCCTCGCCGTCGCGCTGGCGGAGGGATCGGGGCCCGCGACGATCAGCCCCGCCACCATCGTCCTCGGGCTGTGCCGTGGCGGTGTCCCGGTCGCGGCCACCGCGGCGGCCGACCTCGGGCTGCCGCTCGACGCGGTGGCCACCCGGAAGCTCGGGGTGCCCGGGCACGCCGAGGTGGCGTTCGGGGCCCTGGCGTCCTGCGCCGGCCACCGGGCCCGCACGACCGATGCCGCCCTGGTGGACCGGCTGCTTGCGTCCGGTGTCCCCGGCACCCGGCTGGACGAGGTCGTCGCCCGGGAGGCCGCGGCGCTGGCCCGACAGCAGGACGTGTTCCTCGCGGCGTCGCGGCCCGTGGCCGGCAGGCCGGTGGTGCTGTGCGACGACGGGATCGCGACCGGCGCGACCATGCTCGCCGCGGTCGATGCCGTCCGTGCGGCCGGCGCGGTGCGCGTCGTCGTCGCCGTGCCCGTGGGCTCCCCGGCCGCGATCCGCCGGCTGCGCACCGCTGCCGATGCGGTCCTCTGCCTGCACAGCCCGCACGACTTCCATGCCGTCGGCGCGTACTACCGCACCTTCCCGCAGTGCACCGACGCCGAGGTGCTGGACGCGCTGGCCGAGGGTCGGCACGGACCGGCGGACGGGGCAACCGTTCTATAATCGAACACGACGGTCGCTCCCGCGGCAGCCGACACGACGGCCCGACGAAGGAGAGCCCGCGAATGGGATCACCCGTGCACGACGACGAGGCGGACGGCGGCGCCGCCGGGACGGCGGGGGGCCGATCGGCCGCCGGTGGCTCGCATGCGCAGACGCTCTCGCGCGGCATCACGATGCTCGAGATCCTCGCGGACGCCGACGCCCCGATGTCGATCGCCGAGGTCTCGGCCGCGCTGGGGGTGCACCGGTCCATCGCCTACCGGATCCTGCGGACGCTGGAGGACCATTCGCTGGTCGTCCGCGACGACGCCGGCAAGCTGATGTCCGGCCCCGGGCTGGCGATGCTCGCGCGCTCGGTCGCCCGGTCCCTGCAGTCGGCGAGTCTGCCCGTGCTCACCGAGCTGTCCTCGGATCTGGGACTGACGGCGTTCATCGCGGTGTGGGACCACGCCGACTGCGTGACGCTGGTGACGGTCGAACCGAATGCGCGCAGCGCGACGTTGCGGCCCGGTACCCGCCACTCGTTCTCGGTGGGCGCTCCCGGCATCGCCATCCAGTCGGCCATCAGCGAGGAGCAGTGGCGCACGGTCGACCCGACGTCGCCCTACCGCCGGGAGGCCCTGCGCGCCCGGGAGCTCGGCTACGCCGTGAGCCACGACGAGGTGATCCCCGACGTGGGGGCGATCGCCGCACCGATCCGCCGGCACGGGCAGGCCCCGGCCGCGTTGGCGGTGCTCTACCTGGGCGAACGGGACGACACGGCGCAGATCGGCCGGCGCCTGGTGGACGCCGCGGGCCGCATCGCCGACCAGCTGGCCTGACCGGCCGACCCGACCGGCCGACCCGACCAGCCGACCCGACCAGCCGACCCGACCAGCCGGCCCGACCAGCCGGCCCGACCAGCCGGCCCGACCTGACTCGTCGACCTGACTCGTCGACGGGCTGGTGGCCCCCGGGGTCGTCGCTACGGCCGGGTCAGGCCGCCGGCGCGGCCACCCGGACGGCAACCCGGGAGCCGTTGCGCTGCTTGACCACGTCGAGCTGCACCGGGATGCGGTGCTTGAGGTCGGCGACATGGCTGACGACGCCGACCACGCGGCCCCGGTCCCGCAGACCCTCGAGCGCCTCCATCACGTCGTCGAGCGACGCCTCGTCCAGCGAGCCGAACCCCTCGTCCACGAACAGGGTGTCGATGTCCAGGCCGCCCGCCTCCTGCTGCACCACGTCGGCCAGGCCGAGCGCGAGCGCCAGCGAGGCCATGAACGCCTCGCCGCCGGAAAGGGTGCTCGTCTCCCGGCCGATGCCGGTCCACCCGTCCTGCACCACCAGCGACAGGCCGGACTTGGCGTTGCCCTTGACCCGCGCGTCGCTGTGGTCCAGCGTGTACCGCCCGCTGCTCATGGTCAGCAGCCGCTCGCTCGCCGCGGCGGCCACCTGTTCGAGCCGGGCCGCGAGCACGTAGGAGGTGAGGGTCATCCGGTAGGCGTTCTCCCCCAGCCCACGCGTGGTGTCCGCCAGGGAGCGCAGCATCCGCGCCCGTTCCCGCTCGGGGCCGACAGCGGCGAGCAGCTCGGCCTCCTGCTCCACCAGGGCGCAGAGCCGGTCGTGCCCTCGGTCGAGCAGTCGCAGCCGCACCTCGGCGTCCGCGACGGCGGCGCGGGCGGCGTCGATACCGGCTCGCACGCGCGCGAGTTCCTCGGACGTCGGCGGAGCCACACCGGCGGCCTCCTCCGCCAGGGCGGCGGTGGCCGCCGCGCTCGCCATCGCCTCGTCGGCGCGGTCCGACCGGCGCTGGTACGCAGCGATCGCGGTGCGCAGGGCGTCGGCGTCGCCGTCCGTCAGCAGGGCCGACCGGGCCGCCTCCTCCGTGGCCAGACCGTGCTCGGCCAGGGCGTCGTGCAGGGCGGTCGCGGCGTCGGCGTGGGCTCGCGCGGCGGTGTCGCGGGCCGCGAGGGCGTCGCGCCAGCGGGCCAGCCGGTCGCACCGGGCCGTCAGGTCCGCGAGCCGGTCAGCCAGCGTGGGATAGCCGGCGCGCGCCGCCGCCAGCTGGGCGTCCAGGTGCTCGGAGCGGGCCCAGGCGTCCTCCAGCCGCGCGGTGACGGCACCGAGCTCGGCGCGGGCGCGCTGGCCGGCCTGCCGGGCGGTCTCCCCTCGGGCCCTGACGCGCGCCAGTTCGGCATCCTGGCGGTGCGCCTCGTCCCGGGCCGCCTCGGCGTCGTCGGCGGCACGGCGGGCGGCGTCGTGCGCCTCGACGGCGTCGGCCACGTCGACCCCGCCGGCCACCGCCTCCAGGGCGGCGATCCGCCGTGCGACGTCCCCGGCGACGGACTGGGCGCGCCCGGCCGTCGCCTCGGCCTGGTCCAGCCGGCCGCGCGCGGACTGCTGCTCCGCCTCGGTGGGCACGACGGCGGCGTCGTCGCCCGCAGGCTCGGGGTGTTCCCGCGAACCGCAGACGGGACACTGCTCCCCGGCGGCGAGGCGGCCCGCCAGCTCGGCCGCGGCGTGCTCGAGCCGGCGCTCGACGATGTCCAACCAGGCCTGCCGGGCGTCCTGGGCCTCGGCACGGGCGGACAGCGCCGCCCGTTCGACCGTCTCGGCCGCGGTGCGCTCCGTGCGCAGCCGGGTCGCGGCGTCCCGCACGGCGGAGGCGCGCTCGACCGCGGCGGCGCGGTCCGGCTGCTGGACGGCGAGCGCCCGGGTCGCCTCCAGCCGAGCGGCGAGCTCGGTGACCCGGGCCTCGGCGGCCGTGGCGGTGGCCTCCTGGTCGGCGGCCTCGGCGCGCAGCCGGTCCACCTCGGCGGCGAGGGCCTCGCCGGCGCCGCGAACGGCCACGAGGTCGTCCTCCAGGGGCAGGCGGGCCTCGAGCACGGCGGCGTCGGACCGCCTCGCCGTCAGGGCCGCCTCGACCCGGCTCAGCACGGCGGCCGTCGCGTCGGCCGCCGGCTGCGTCGGAGCCTCCGCCGCGCCGGCCGACTCGTCGGACAGGTCGCCGGCGGAGCGGGCGACACGCGCGGCTGCCGCCTCGGCCCGCTCGGCGGCGGCGAGCTGCCGCTCGGCGCGATCCAGCGCGGCGAGTTGACCGCTGACAGCGGTCGCCCGGTGGTGGGCGTCCAGCCGGGACCGACGGGCGTCGGCCTCGTCGCTCTCGGCCTTGATGGCCGCCCGGTCCCCACGCGCGTCGGCGAGGCAGCGGTGCCGGTCGAACCGCTCGGCGGCCTCGGCGCCCGCACGC
The DNA here is from genome assembly GCF_014643255.1 of Tersicoccus solisilvae. GTDB lineage: Bacteria > Actinomycetota > Actinomycetes > Actinomycetales > Micrococcaceae > Tersicoccus > Tersicoccus solisilvae. The sequence goes on from NZ_BMJI01000010.1 coordinate 14,794, forward strand.
TCGAGGCCGGCGAGTTCGGCCCGCCGCAGCGCGAGCGCGTCGGCCGCCGTGGCCCGGGACGCGTCGACGGTGTCCCGCAGGTCGGCCAGGGAGCGCTCCTCGTCCTCCACCGTGCTCGCCCGCTCGTGCGCCCCACCGGTCGGTTCGCCCGCCTCGCCGGACGCATCATCGTCCAGATCGGCCTGGGGGTCGAGGTCCGCCCCGTGCCGGTCGGCCGGCAGCGGGAGCGGCAGATCGGTCCACAGATCCCACCCCTGCCGGCCGAGCAGCTCCAGCCGGGTCTCGTCCTGGCCCACCCGGGCCTCGGCGTCGAGCGCGTCCTGCGCGAGGCGCTGCTCGAGGTCGCCGTACCGGTCCGTGCCGAAGAGCTTCTCCAGCAGGTCCTCGCGCTCGGCGGGGCGGGCCTGCAGGAACCGGGCGAACTCGCCCTGCGGCAGCATCACCACGCGCGTGAACTGGTCCTTCGTCATGCCGAGGGTGTCGAGCACCTCGGCACCGACCTCGTCGGCCCGGGTGCTGCGCGGCTGCCAGGCGCCGTCCTCGAACACCTCGAGGCTGACCCTGGCGTTCTCCGGCACCAGCCGGGCCGCGCCACGGCGTGCCGGCCGCTCCCAGGCCGGCGCGCGGGTGACGCGCAGGCGCCGGCCGCCCGCGGTGAAGTCGAGGCTGACCGAGGGCGCGGCCTCCGGGGCGGCGTGGTCGCTGCGCAGGTTGCGCGCGTTCTGCCGCTCGCCGGGAACCGAACCGTAGAGGGCGAAGCAGATCGCGTCGAGCACGCTCGTCTTGCCCGCCCCGGTGGGACCGTTGAGCAGGAACAGGCCCTGCTCGGACAGGGCGTCCATGTCGATGTGCTGGGCGGTGGCGAAGGGCCCGAAGGCCTCGACGTCGAGGGCGTGGATCCTCATCGGGCGGCCTCCGCCGGGGAAATGGCGTCCAGGGCGGCGGCGAGGGCCTCCCGCTCGGCGTCCGACGGCGGCCGGGAGCGGACGTGGTCGAGGAACCCGGCCGCGATCTCGAGGTCGTCGGCGGCACCGGCGACCCGGGAACTGTAGGTGGACCGTTCCCGGGGAGCGGCGCCCTGCGGGTCGAACTGCAGCACGAGGGTGTGCGGGAAGCGCTCCCGCAGCCGGTCCATCGCCATCAGGGGCCGGGTCGGGTCGGTGAGGGTGACCTGGCACCAAGCGTCCTCGGCGGCGGCGTGCGCCGGGTCCGCGAGCAGGTCCTCCAGGGTTCCCCGGAGCAGGGCGAGGGGCCGGCCGAGCTCCGCGGTGACCGGGTCGATGCCCCGGACCCCGTCGGGGCCGACGTCGACCAGCCAGCCGCCCTTGGCCTGCCGCGCCTCGGAGAAGGAGTACGGCAGCGGCGAGCCGCTGTAGCGCACGTGCTCGCGCAGCTTCTGCCGGCCGTGCAGGTGCCCCAGCGCCACGTAGTCGAACCCGTCGAACACCGGGACGGGGATCTGGCCGAGACCGCCGCTGGCGAGCTCCCGCTCGCTGTCCGACTCCTCCGCTCCGGCGACGAAGGCGTGGGCCATCAGGATCGAGCGCACGCGGGAGGTGGCGGCGGCCGGGAACAGGGCACCGTCCTCCACCGGCGTCGTGTCGTCCGCCTCGCTCCCGGCCGCCGGCGTCAGACCGGCGAGGTGCTGGCGCACGACCCGCAGCGCGGCGGTCATCACCGCGGGGTGGCCGGGCCGCTGGACGCCGAGCCGGTCCGCGACGAGCCGGGGCTCGAGATAGGGCACGGCGTAGACCGCGACGTCGGTGCCGTCGGGCTCGCTCAGCCGCACCGGGTCGGTCAACGCGTCCAGCCCCGTGCGCACGTGCACGCCGCCGCGTTCGAGCACCCGGTCGGCGAAGCCGAGCCGGATCGGCGAGTCGTGATTGCCGGACGAGAGGATGACCTCGGCGCCGGCGGCGGTGAGCCGGTCCAGCGCGTCGGAGAAGAGCTGGACGACCTCGACGGACGGCAGCGCCCGGTCGTAGACGTCGCCGCTGATCAACACCGCCCGGACCCCGTCCCGGTGCACGGTCTCGACCAGCTGGTCGATGACACGCCGCTGGTCGGCCAGCATCCCGACACCGTGGAACGACCGGCCCAGGTGCCAGTCCGAGGTGTGGAGGATCTTCATGCTTCCATCATGGATCCGCCCACCGACAGAACCGCGATGCCCCGCCGCGACCCCGGTCTCCCGGGGCACGGCAGGGCATCGGCGGGCCGGTGGCGGGACGTCAGCGCTCCCCGCCGCGGTGGTCGAAGAAGTCGCGCACCTCGTGGTCCGACGTCGGCCGGTCCGCAGTGGGGCCGGTGGTGCCGCGGTCGGCGTCGTCCGCGTCGCGCCGCACGGTCACGGTGCGCGGCGTGCCCGCAGCCCGCTCGCCCGCGAGCGTGTCGGCGTCGTCGGTCGCGCCCGGAGCGGCGCCGCCGGCCGCGCCCGCGTCCCGCGGGACGACCGGCAGGAAGCTGCGGAAGACCAGACCGGCGAGCAGGCCGCCGAGCAGCGGCGCCGCCCAGAAGACCCAGAGCTGCTGCACGGCCCAGCCCTCGGCGAAGAGCGCGGAGACCGTGGCCCGGACCGGGTTGATGCCGCCGTTGGAGATCGGCGCGGTGACCGCCAGCACGACGGTGAGCGCGAAGCCGGCGGCGAGGGCGGCCAGCAGGTTGTTGGCGCGTCGGGTCGTGGCGCCGAGGACGGCGGCCACGAAGAGCGCCGTGCCGATGGCCTCGACGAGCAGCACGCTGGTGAGCGGGAACTGCGTCGGCGAGTGGCTGTCGTAGCCGTTGGAGAGCGCGGTGAACACGTTCGCCAGGGTGCCGCCCAGCTGCGGATGCGGCCGCAGCACGAGGTACAGCAGTCCGGCGGCGGCGAACCCGCCGACCAGCTGGCCGAGCAGGTAGAACGGCGTGTGGGCCCAGCGGGTGCGGCCGGCGATGGCCGCGCCGAGCGTCAGGGCGGGGTTGAAGTGACCGCCGCTGACGTGGCCGAAGGCGAGGACGCCGACGGTCATGGCCAGGCCGATGGCGACGGGACCGGGGACGCCGCCGCTCTGCACCAGCAGCCCGGCCAGCACGGCGCCCAGGCCGCCGAAGATCACCAGGAAGGTGCCGATGGCCTCGGCGCCGGCACGGGCCCACGGACCGGCGCCGCGCTCCAGCGCCTCCGGGTCCAGTCCCTCCTTGGTCGCGGCCGCGGGAACCGGGGAGGCGAGATCGCCCACCCGGGCGGCGGCGACGGCGGTCGGGCGGTGGGCCCCCGTCGGGGCGGTGACGGCGCCGTCGGCGTCGGTCCCGGCCACCCGGTCGGGATGGTCGGCGGGCAGGGGGGTGCGGCCAGGATCGGCAGCCATGCAGTCCTCGATTTCGTCGTGGGTCGCGGCACCGGCGTCGTCGCGCCGGCGGTCCCGCGATTGCCCGTCGAGACTATCGTTCTCGTGTGTCCGCATCGATGCCGTCCCCGGGTGGGGATCTTCACACCGCGTCCCCGACCGCTCCCGACCACACGTCCGACGAGCCCTCCGTCACCGGCCCGGACCATGCCGACCGGGTGCGCGGCAGCATCCTCGCCGGGGCCGTCGGGGACGCGCTCGGCTACGCCGTCGAGTTCTCCTCCTGGCAGCAGATCAGCGAACGATACGGGACCGGAGGCCTGACCGATCTGGCCGCCGTCGCCGAGCCCGTCATCTCGGATGACACCCAGCTGACCCTGTTCACCCTCGAGGGGCTGACCGAGGCGCTGCGCTGGGCGAACGAGGGGTCGGCCGCGGACGAGCTGGCGTGCCTGTGGCTGGCGTACCTGCGCTGGTATCGCACCCAGGGCGAGCTCCTGCCCGACGCCGCCCCGCAGCCCCCGGCGACGCGGCTGGAGTCCGAACCGTCGATGCGGCACCGGCGCGCCCCCGGCGGCGCCTGCCTCTCCGGCCTCGGCACCGGGGCGATGGGCACGGCCGAGCGGCCGGTCAACCCGGACTCGAAGGGCTGCGGGACCGTGATGCGGTCCGCCCCGTTCGGCCTGGTCCCGCACGTCGCGGTCGAGGACATGGTGCGGCTGGCCGCCCGCGGCTCCGCCCTGACGCACGGCCACCCGACCGCCGGCGCTGCCGCCGGGGCGTTCGCCGGCATCGTCGCCCGGATCGTGCGCGGCCAGAGCCTGGCGGACGCGGTGCGGGAGACCCTGACGTCCCTCGCCGACGCGGGCGAGGACGCCGTCGAGATGCGCGCCGCGCTCGCCGGGGCGGTCGAGGCGGCGGTGGCGGACCGCGCCGATCACGACGCCGTGCCGCTGGATCCTGCACGGTTGGCCGCGCGCCTCGGCGGGGGCTGGGTCGCGGAGGAAGCGCTGGCGATCGCGGTGTACTGCGCGCTCGTGGACGCGGACGAGGACCCGCGCCTCCACCTGCGGCGTGCGCTCGTGCGGGCCGCCAACCACGACGGCGACAGCGACTCGACCGCGGCGATCGCGGGCAACATCATCGGCGCCCTGCACGGCACGGCGGCGCTGGACCAGGACTGGGTCGGCCGGCTGGTGGAGCGGGACGTCGTCGAGCGGGAGGTCGCCGCGTTCCTCGACGCCGTCGCCGGCGGCCGCTGAGGCGGCGGCGCCGTCGACCGCCGACGCGATCCCCACCCTGGACCGGTCAGCCGGTGAGGCGCAGTCCCTCGCCGACGGCGACGGCGTCCCGCCCGCGGGCGGGCCACTCGTCGACGTCGTGCCGCCGGAACCGCCCGTCCACCACGTCGAAGAGGGCAAGCTGGTGCGGCCGGGCCGGATCCGTGGCCGTGCCCGGTCCCCAGGAGGTGGCGGGCAGGTCGAGCCGGGCGAACAGGGCGGCCAGATCCTCGACGGCATGCCGGCGGGCGACGTCGATCATGATGCCGGCGCAGGCGCGGGCGTCCTCCAGCGGGTCGTGGTGCTGGAGCAGCGGCACACCCGCCTCGGCGGCGACGAAGGGCAGCGAGTACGAGGGCAACCGGTAGGTCCGCCGGGCGAGCCGGACCGTGCAGGCGGACCGGGCCGGCGCGACGGGGACGCCGCAGGAGCGGGCGGCCTCGGTGAAGACGCCGAGGTCGAAGGCGGCGTTGTGGGCGACCATCAGGTCGCCGTCGACGAAGCGTTCGATCCGCCCCAGCGCCTCGGCGGTCGGCTGAGCACCGGCGACGTCCGCGGCGGTGATCCCGTGGACGGCGATGTTGGCCGGCGCGAAGTGGTCGGCGCCGGGCGGGGGACGCATCAGCCAGGAGGTTTCCTCGACCACGTGCCCGTCCCGGACCTTGACCAGCCCGACGGCGCAGGGAGAACCGCGGTGGCCGTTGGCGGTCTCGAAGTCGATGGCCGTGAACGCGATTCCCACCCGCGCCACGCTACCGCCCGCGCCGGCCCATCCCGGGACACAACGCCGGACGCCGTCGTGCGCCGTGGCGGCGCGCGCTGGATCCCCCGCGCGGTGCACCGCCGGCGCGACGGTCTGCTCCGCGGACAGCCCCGCCTCACCGCCCGCTCAGGTTCCACCCCGTACCCTTGGCGGGTGAACTCCCTGCTCTCCGCTCTCTCCGTGCGCCCCGTGGCCGGCATCCTGCCCGACTGGCTCGACCCCAACGTCTTCCTGCGCGACCCCGCCCTGGCCCCGTGGATCGTGCTGCTGGTGTGCGCCATCGTGTTCGCGGAGACCGGCCTGCTGGTCGGCTTCTTCCTCCCGGGCGATTCCCTGCTGTTCACGGCGGGGCTGCTGACGGCGACCGGCACCATCCAGGTCCCGATCATCGTGCTCGGCCTCTGCGTCTTCATCGCGGCGTTCGCCGGGGACCAGGTCGGCTACTACATCGGCCACCGGGCGGGCCCGGCGGTGTTCCGGCGACCCGATTCGCGCCTGTTCCGACAGGAGTACGTGGACCGGGCGCACGAGTTCTTCGAGCGGTTCGGCGGCCGTGCCGTCATCCTCGCCCGGTTCGTGCCGATCGTGCGCACCTTCACACCCGTGATCGCCGGCGTCGCGAAGATGCCCTACCGGACGTTCATCACCTACAACGTCGTCGGGGCGCTGTTGTGGGGCGTCGGCGTGACCCTGCTCGGGTTCTGGCTGGGTCAGTTCGCGTGGGTGGGCGAGAACATCGACATCATCTTCATCGTCATCGTGGCGCTCTCGGTGATCCCGATCGCGGTCGAGCTGCTCAAGGCGCGACGGACGAATCGGGCGGCCGAGCGCGAGCGAGCGGCGGATCCCGCCGACTGAGCGACCCGCCTGGCGTCAGCGGGCGTCCAGAAGCGCGGTGACGTGCGGGATCAACGCACGCATCGCCTGACCGCGGTGACTGATGGCATTCTTCTCCGCCGGCTCCAGCTCGGCACAGCTGCGGGTGTGGCCGTCGGGCTGCAGGATCGGGTCGTAGCCGAAGCCGTGCTCGCCCCGCGGCTCGCGCAGCAGGGTGCCGCGCAGTTCGCCGTGCACGACGACGGGCTCGGTGTCCGCGTCCGTGGGTCCGGCCGGGACGACCAGGGCGGCCGCGCAGACGAAGGCCGCGCCGCGGTGCTCGTCGTCGTCGATGTCGGCCAGTTGGGCGAGCAGCAGGCGCAGGTTCGCCTCGTCGTCGCCGTGCCGGCCGGCCCAGCGGGCCGAGAAGATGCCGGGGGCGCCGCCGAGCACGTCGACTGCGAGACCGGAGTCGTCCGCGATGGCCGGCAGGCCGGTGGCGGCGGTGACGGCCCGCGCCTTGAGCAGGGCGTTCTCGGCGAAGGTGACCCCGGTCTCGCGCACGTCCGGGGCACCGGCCGCACCGGCGTCGATCACGTCGGCGTCGACGTCGAGAGCGCGGCCGCCAGGCAGAACAGTCCCGCGGAGCATCTCCCGCAGCTCGAGCAGCTTGCCGCGGTTGTGGGTGGCGAGGACGAGCCGGGGGCCTCCGGTCTGCCGGCCCTCGGACACGCCGCCGCTCACGCCTCGCCCAGGGTGGAGCGCTGGATGGCGGCGAGCTCGGTGGTGCCGGCGAGGGCGAGGTCGAGCAGGGCATCCAGCTCGGCGCGGTTGAAGGGGGCGCCCTCGGCGGTGCCCTGCACCTCGACGAACTGGCCGGAGCCGGTGACGACGACGTTCATGTCGGTCTCGGCGCGGACGTCCTCCACATAGGGCAGGTCCAGCATGGGGATGCCGTCGATGATGCCCACGCTGACCGCGGAGACGGTGTCCTTGAGCGGCTTGGCGGTGGGCTTGATCAGCTTCCTCGTGCGGGCCCAGGTGACGGCGTCGGCGAGGGCGACGTAGGCGCCGGTGATGGCGGCGGTGCGGGTGCCGCCGTCGGCCTGAAGGACGTCGCAGTCCAGCACGATGGTGTTCTCGCCCAGTTCCTTGAGGTCGATGATCGAGCGCAGGGAACGGCCGATCAGCCGGGAGATCTCGTGGGTGCGGCCGCCGATCCGGCCCTTGACCGACTCGCGGTCCGACCGGGTGTTGGTGGCCCGCGGCAGCATGGCGTACTCGGCGGTGACCCAGCCGCGGCCCTCGCCCCGGAGCCAGCGCGGCACGCCCTCGGTCAGGGAGGCCGTGCACAGGACGCGGGTGTTGCCGAACTCGATCAGCGCGGAACCCTCCGCCTGGTCCGACCAGCCGCGGGTGATACTGATGGGCCGCAGCTCATCGGGCGCGCGCCCGTCGGCCCGCGCGACTCCCGAGGTCGCGGAGGACGGAGTCGCGGCGGACGGGGTGGCGGCGGAGGCATCAGTCATGCGTTCCAGCCTAGGGGTTCGCCGCCGCCGTTCGGCCCGGCGGACGGTCCCACCCACGCGAGCCCGGCGATCGAGGGCGGTGGACCGCGACGCGTCAGAACGGTGGCGGGTCGTCGGGTTCGGAGCGGTAGCGCCGGCCGGCCGGCGAGGTCCAGACCAGGGCGGCGTGCCCCGGCGCTGATTTCGCACGTCCAGTTCGGAGGGTTCCGGCGGCGACTGCCCCGGGTGGTCGTACGTCGTCCGGCGGGGGTCCACCGTGACGGTCCAGCCGGAGTGGTGCTTGAGGACGTGGTGCTTCCGGCACAGGTGTGCCAGATTGCTCGCGTCACTGGTCCCACCGTCGGCCCAGGCGGTGACGTGGTCCAGGTCGCACCCGGTGGCGTTCCGGCGGCAGCCGGGGAATCGGCAGGTCCCGTCCCGGATCTGCAGGGCCCGGCGCACCGCTGCGGGGGTCCGGTAGAGGTGTCCGGTCGTCACCAGCATCGGGACGACCTGCCCCGCGCCCGCTCCGACCGAGCCGGTGCCGGTCACGTCAGCATCGAAGCTGACGCCGAGGAGGAACGAGCCGGCATGAGCGGCGAGGTCCCGGGCGTCGACGGCCGGGATGAGCCCGAACTCACCCAGCTCGCCGGGTTCGTCGCCGCCCAGGAGCGTGGCCGCCGGCACGGTCAGCAGCACCCGCGGCACCGGCTCCGGATCGAGCCCGGCGATGGTGCCACCCTCCGTGTTCGCGGGGTTGGACGGGGTGGACGAGTCGAATGGGTGTGCGTCGATGCCGGTCAGGAGGTCGGCGAGCACGTCGGCGCGCACCTGGCCGAGAGTGGGCGGCGACCCGTCAGCCGGATCGACGCCGAACGCCGCGCCGGTCTCCTCGGCGCCGTCGGCAGGGCGCTGCGCTGCCTGCAGGCTGCGGGCCAGCGCGGAGAGGCGGCCGTCGATCCGGAAGGCGACCGCCGCCGGCAGCAGGGCGGTCAGCCGCGCCATCCCGTCCCCGTCCGTGCTGATCCGCACGTACCGGTCGGCCCGCGCAGCCCGCTCACGCTCGGCGAAGCACTGGGGGTGGTACCGGTCCCTGACCGTGCGGGCCCGAGTCCGGAGTTGCGCGGGTGTCCGTCCCCGGTGAGCGGCGTCGAGCAGGCAGCCCTCGGTCGCCGCCACCGCCTCTCTGAGGCGAAAGACCGTCGACTCGTCGATCCCGGTGGAGGTGAGGGCGTCGGCGTACTCATCGGTCGCGTCCGCGATCGTCATTCCGGCGGTGGCGGTGATCGCTCCGGAGGCCAGGGCATGGGCGGTGGCCGGCAGCAGCTCCGTGAGCCGATCCGCTCGGCGCAGCACGTCGTGGGCTTCCGGCTCACTGACCTGGAGCGCGCAGGCCACCTCGGCGACGCCGGCGCGGTCCCCGACCGCCAACCGTTTCGCCCGCGACAGACGCCGGGCTTTCCCGGAGACAGCGGTGGACAGCTCCTCGAAGCCGGTCGGGTCCATCTCCACCCACCGGGCCTGCTCGTCGGCGGCGGCCCGCGCGGTGTCGGTCACAAGCCGGTGCTTCGCCCAGACCAGCCAGGACTCCAGTCGGCGCACGTCCTCCAGTGCTGCCACCCCGGCATCGAGACCGAGCTTCCCAGCGGCCCCGTCCACCAGTACTCGTGCCAACCGGCCGGCGACGTCCCCGGCGGGCACCACCGGGCGTCCCGATGCAGCGACGGGCGCCGGCTCGGTGATGGCGCCCTGCCCGGGAGCCACGTCGTCGACCGGCAGCGACATCTGCACCGGCACTGCTGGTGCCGGCGGCGACGGTGCCGGTGACGACGGCGGCCGATCGGTCGATGGATCCGGAGGGGCTTCCATGACCCCATTCCACCCGTCCCCACCGACAGAACTCGGGCGAAGACCCCGAGTTGCGGGCCGAACCGCGGGTGTCCGTCCCCGGTGAGCGGCGATCGGGTGACCGCGGCCGGGTCAGTACTTCCGCAGATCCACCGGATCCTGGCGGTACCAGCGGGCGCGCAGGTCGTCGACCACGGAACGGATCGCCCCGGTGACCTGCTCGGTCGACGAGCCGAGCACCCGCATCGTCAGGCCGGGGACGGCGAGCGCCGACACCCCACCCGTCAGGGAGCCGGCACGGGCAGCCAGCCGGTCCCGGGCTGCGTCCACGACGGCGTCGTCCACCCGGGGATCCACCACCAGCAGCGAGCCGACGTGGGAGTGCCCCTCCAGGTAGCCGAGCCCCGTCATGCCGGCTGCCCCGTCGCGCGGGGCGAGCACCAGGTTGTCGACGGCGACCGGCCGCTCCCCCATGGTGACGATCGTGCGCAACCCCAGCCGGTCGTACAGGAACGGCTCCCCGTTCGGCGACCAGCCCGGCGTGACCACCTCCGAGAGCACCAGGCACGCCGTCGGATCCATCGCCACCCGCGTCTCCTGCCGGTACCGCGATCCGCGGTAGGCGATCAGCTGATCCGGCAGGTACTCCAGCCTGCTGCCCGGCCCCAGCCGTGCCGTCAGCTGCTGGGTGGCCCGGTCCCCCGGCGTGCGATACACCTTCGTCGCGGACTGCGTCGTCAGCAGCAGGGACGCGCCCTCCGCGACCTCGACGCCGATCCGGAACCGGTCCCGGTCCAGGTACGCCCCGCCGGGATTGACGACGACGTACGCCACCTGTCCGCTCCCGTCCAGGTGGTGCGGCCGCAGCACCCGCAGCGCCCCGCGGTGGTACTGGTGCGCGGCGACGGACCGGCCCGCCGCATCCCGGCGCACGGTCAGCTCGAGCTCCCCGCGGTACGTCTCGGTCGTGCCGGTGGACGCGGGCGCGACGGGTGCAACGCCGGAACCGGGCACGGCCGCCGTACCGGCCGGATCAGCCGTCATGCCAGGTCGAGCATGAGCACGTCCCGCGTCAACCAGCCGATGACCCCGTCCAGCCCCTCGTCGGTCTTGAGGTTGGTGAAACAGAACGCCTTCTCGCCGCGGAAGTCCTTCGAGTCGGCCTCCATCACCGCCAGGTCGGCGCCGACGTACGGTGCCAGGTCCGTCTTGTTGATGATGAAGAGATCGGACTTGATCATCCCCTGCCCGGCCTTGCGGGGGATCTTCTCCCCCTGGGCGACGTCGATGACGTAGATCGAGAAGTCCACCAGTTCGGGGCTGAACGTGGCCGAGAGGTTGTCCCCGCCGGACTCGACGAAGATGACCTGCAGGTCCGGGTGGGCGGCGACCAGCTCGTCGATCGCGGCCTGGTTCATCGACGTGTCCTCGCGGATCGCCGTGTGCGGGCAGCCGCCCGTCTCGATGCCGACGATGCGGTCGAGCGGCAGCACGCTCGTGGCCGCCAGGATCTTCGCGTCCTCGATCGTGTAGATGTCGTTCGTGATGGCGGCCATGGAGATCTCGCCGCTCAGAGCGCGGGTGAGCCGCTCGATCAGCGCGGTCTTGCCCGCGCCGACGGGTCCGCCGATGCCGATCCTCACCGGTGTCATGGGTGTCCTTCCGTGGAGTCCGTGGAGTGCGTGGAGTGCGTGGAGCTGGTTCGAGGGGGGCCGTCAGCTCATGAACATGCGGGCGCGCTGGGTCTCGTGCTGCATCTGGGCGATCTCCAGCCCGGGCGGCACCGCACCCAGGTCGTCGAGCGTCAGCGTCGCGATCCGCCGGGCCGCCGCGTCGACGTCGGGGCGCATCCGTGCGAGGACCCGCTGCCCGGCGTTCTGCCCGAGGGGGACACCCCGCACCGCGTTCTGCGTCAGCGCTGTGAGCGTGGAGAAGAGGAAGGCCCGCACGAGCGCGTCCGCCGGCGCCCCGTGGTCGACGCCGATCAGCCCGAAGGCGATCGCCTGGTGGCCGTGGCACCGGCCGGCGTCGACGAGGTCCGCGTACGCCGCCAGCCGGGGCCCCGGCATCGCCAGGCTCCCGATCTCGAGCAGCCGCCGGCCCATGGTGACCCCGGCCCGCCGCACCTGCGCCGGCAGCGCCTGGGCGTACAACACCGCATCGAGCTCGACGAGCGGGCAGCCCGACGCCGCCAGCCGGACCGCGAGCCCGTCCGCCGGCACGAGTTGGGCGTCGAGGAATCGGCTCAGCCAGGCGCCGAAGGTGGCCTCGTCGTGGACCGTGCCGCGGTGCAGATAGGTCTCCAGACCGAAGGTGTGGGCGAACGCGCCCGTGGGCAGCGCCGAGTCGCACAGCTGCAGCACGGGCAGCAGCGCCTCGCCGGGCAGGGCCGACGAGGGGTCCTCGGCACCGATGCCGGCAGTGTCCATCAGTGCGTGTGCTCCGCATGCCGGAACGGCACCGGCATGACGCGCTCCTGGCGGGTGTACGGCACGCCGTGCTCGACGAGCCAGTCCACCACCGTGTGGTCGTACTGGACGACCATCACGTCGGCGGCGTACGCCGAGTCCGTGTCGAAGAACTGCGCCTGCAGGTGCCGGTTGCCCAGCGCGTGCGCGGTGACGCCCATCTGGGGAATCGTGCGCGGCGCGATCACCAGCACGTCGGTGGGCTCGACGGCGATCGCGACGACGCCGGCGCCCTCCCACAGGAGGATGTCCCCGTGCCGCAGGTCGCCCGCACGCCCCGAGGCGGACTGCAGCCGCAGGCCGAGCTCGCGGCCGTGGTCCGTCGTCACCCGCTGGATGCGTTTGACCAGGGCGGCGCTGGGCAGCGTCACCGTCTCGATGTGCAGGCCGGCCCGTTCGGCACGGGTCAGCTCGCCCAGGTTGCCCACGATGCGTTCGATGATCACGGTGTTCTCCCCTCGGGTGTGCGGGACAGGAAGCTCAGAACAGGAAGTACCGCTGCGCCATCGGCAGCACGTCGACCGGGTCGCAGGTGACGACCGCGCCGTCGACCCGCACCTCGTAGGTCTCCGGGTCGACGTCGATGTCCGGCGTCGCCCCGTTGTGCACGAGGTCCGCCTTCGTCAGGGATCGGATGCCGTGCACCGCGCGGACCTGCTTGCGCAGGCCGAGCCGCTCCGGGACCCCGGCGTCGAGGGCGGCCTGCGAGACGAACGTGACGGACGAGGTGTGCACCGCACGGCCCATCGCCCCGAAGGAGGGCCGCATCGTCATCGGCTGCGGCGTGGGGATGGACGCGTTGGGGTCGCCCATCAGGGAGGTGACCGCCTGCCCGCCCTTGAGCACGAGGTACGGCTTGACCCCGAAGAACGCCGGCTCCCACAGCACCAGGTCCGCGAGCTTGCCGGGTTCGACGCTTCCCACCTCGTCGGCGATGCCGTGCGCGAGCGCCGGGTTGATCGTGTACTTGGCGATGTACCGCTTGATCCGGGCGTTGTCGTCGGGAACACCGGCGTCGGAGACGCCGTCGCGAGAACCGGCGAGCTCCAGCGGACCGCGCTGCTTCTTCATCTTGTCCGCCAGCTGCCAGGTGCGCAGCACGACCTCCCCGACGCGGCCCATCGCCTGCGAGTCCGAGGAGGTGATGGAGAAGACGCCCAGGTCCTGCAGCACGTCCTCCGCGGCGATCGTCTCGGGCCGGATCCGGGAGTCCGCGAACGCGACGTCCTCCGGGATGTCCGGGTTGAGGTGGTGGCACACCAGGAGCATGTCGAGGTGCTCTTCCTCGGTGTTGCGCGTGTACGGCAGCGTCGGATTGGTCGAGGCGGGCAGCACGTTGGGCAGCCCGGCGACCTTGATGATGTCCGGCGCGTGCCCGCCCCCGGCCCCCTCGGTGTGATACGTGTGGATCACGCGCCCCCCGATGGCGCGGATGGTGTCCTCGACGAAACCGCCCTCGTTCAGGGTGTCCGTGTGGATGGCGACCTGCACGTCGTACTCGTCGGCCACACGCAGCGCGTTGTCGATGGACGACGCCGTGGCGCCCCAGTCCTCGTGGATCTTCAGGCCGATCGCCCCGGCCCGGATCTGCTCGGCCAGCGGCTCGGTCGAAGCGGCGTGGCCCTTGCCGAGGAAGCCGATGTTCATCGGCACGTCGTCGACCGCCCGGAGCATGTTCGCGAGGTTCCAGGAGCCCGGCGTGACGGTGGTCGCCCGGGTGCCCTCGGCCGGGCCGGTTCCGCCGCCGATCATCGTCGTGATCCCCGAGTTCAGCGCGGTGCCGATCTGGTCGGGGCTGATGAAGTGGATGTGGGAGTCGATGCCGCCGGCCGTGAGGATCCGGCCCTCCCCGGCGATCGCCTCCGTGGCCGGACCGATCACGATGTCGACGCCGTCCATGATCTGCGGGTTGCCGGCCTTGCCGATCGCGAGGATCCGGCCGTCCCGCAGCCCGACGTCGGCCCGGTAGATCCCGGTGTGGTCGAGGACGACGACGTTGGTGATGACGGTGTCGGCCACGGGCGTCACGGAACCGGCCACGGGGGAACCCTCCCTGTCCCGAAGTGCGGTCCCGTCCTGACCCATGCCGTCCCGGATCACCTTGCCGCCGCCGAAGACGACCTCGTCGCCGTGCCCGGTCAGGTCGGCCTCGATCCGGGCGAACAGTTCGGTGTCGGCCAGCCGGATCGCGTCCCCGGTGGTGGGCCCGTACAGGTCGGCGTACTGGCGCCGGCTCATCTCGAAGCTCATGCCTGCGGCCCGTCGTGCGGCCCGTCCAGCGATCCGTCGATCGCGCCGGTGAAACCGTGCACCGCGCGAGCCCCGGCCATCGCGACGAGGCGGACCGTGCGCCGGTCCCCGGGCTCGAAGCGCACGGCGGTGCCCGCGGGGACGTCGAGGTGGAAGCCCCGGGTGGGCGCGCGGTCGAACGCGAGAGCGGGATTGACCTCGAAGAAGTGGAAATGGGAGCCGACCTGGACGGGCCGGTCGCCGGTGTTGGTCACCTCGACCTCGACCGTCACCCGGTCCTCGTTGCACCGAACCGGTGCGTCGGAGAGCACGTACTCGCCGGGGATCATCGTCGCCTCCGTCAGCGGATCGGGTGGTGGACGGTGACGAGCTTGGTGCCGTCGGGGAAGGTCGCCTCGACCTGGACGTCGGGGATCATCTCCGGCACGCCCGCCATCACGTCCTCACGGGTCAGGAGGGTGGTGCCCCAGCTCATCAGGTCCGCGACGGTCCTGCCGTCGCGCGCCCCCTCGACGAGCTCGTAGGCGATGATGGCCACCGCCTCGGGGTGGTTGAGCTTCAGACCCCGCGCCTGCCGCCGTCGGGCCAGGTCCGCGGCCACGACGATCTGCAGCTTCTCCTGCTCGCGGGGGGTGAGGTGCACGGCGTCCTCCGGTCGACGGCGCCGCGTGCCGGCGCCGCATCGTCACTGCAGCGTAGGGCGCGCACGTTTCCGGCAGATGTCGGGATCGTTCCTCGCGGGACGGCCTCGGGTCGCCGGAGCGGGCTCAGCCGCGGTCGACGCGCCCGCCGCCGTGCAGCACGTACACGTCACCGGGGGCCACCGCGTCCACCGGCCCGGTGAACACCTCGCGGGCCTCCGCGCAGCTGCGGGCCGGATCGTTCCACACCGGCAGGTGGGTCAGCGCAAGCGTGTGCGCCCCGGCCGTGCGGGCCGACTCCCCCGCCCGCCGGCCGGTCAGGTGCACGCCGCGGACGGCGTCGTCCCGGCCCTCGTGGTACGCGGCCTCGCACAGGTAGAGGCACGCCGCGTGGGCGGCCTCGTCCAGCTCGGGGCAGGCGTCGGTGTCGCCGGAGTAGGCGAGCACGGCGTCCGCGCCGTCGTCGCCCCGTGCGCTGATCCGCAGCGCGTACGCCTCCTCCACCGGGTGGTCGACGGGGTACGGGACGACCGTGAACGGGCCGATCCGCTCGGACCGGTGCCCCGCCCAGGTGTGGAAGGCGAACTCCCGGTGCATCCCGGGGTCCGCGGGCAGCTCGGCGATCAGCGCGAGCCGGTCGGCCAGCATCCCGGCCGCGTAGACCGGGACCGGTCGTCCGTTCCAGCCCGCGGGATTCCAGCGCAGCGCCACGTGCAGGCCGATCAGGTCCAGGTAGTGGTCCGCGTGCGCGTGGGAGATGATCACCGCGTCGAGCTGGTCCAGCGCGATGTACCGCTGCAGCGCCCCGAGCGACCCGTTGCCCAGGTCCATCGCGACGTTCCAGGTGCGCCCGTCCGCGTCCTGTGCGGAGAGCAGGTAGCAGGATGCCGGGGAGTCCGGCCGCGGGAAGGAGCCGGCGCAGCCGACGACGGTGACGCGCACGCTCATCCGGCACCCCCGCTCGAACCGATCCGCGTGCGGTGGATGATCTGGTCGGTCGAGCGCGCGGCGACCCGCGTCGGGATCGTCATGGCGGCGCGGCTGGCGACGGACTCGCGGGCCGCGGCGAGCATCTCCGGCGTGATCCGGGCCAGCGTGCCGGTCGGGTAGCGCGCCGCGACGTGGTCGGCGTGCTCGACGTCGCGCACCTCGGGGCCGAGGAACCGCCGGGCGAGGGCCTCGAACTGGGCCGGGTCCCCGGTCGCGAGGAACTGGTGCTGCGGCGCCGGGCCGTCGGCCGGGCGGGCCAGGTCGTGGTCGATCAGGGCCCGGTAGACGTCCTTGGCGGTCTCCTCGGCGCTGGACACGAGGGTGACGCCGTCGCCCATCTGGTAGGAGATGACGCCGGTCAGCAGCGGGTAGTGGGTGCAACCGAGCACGAGGGTGTCCACGCCGGCGTCCTTGAGCGGCGCCAGGTACTCGCCCGCCGTGGCCAGCAGCTCCGGCCCGCTGGTGATGCCCGCCTCGACGTAGTCGACGAACGCCGGGCACGAGGCCGAGGTGATCTGCAGGTGCGGGGCGGCGGCGAACGTGTCCTCGTACGCGCGCGAACCGACCGTCGCGGCGGTGCCGATGACCCCGATCCGCCCGTTGCGGCTCGAGGCCACCGCCCGGCGCACGGCCGGCTGGATGACCTCGATGACGGGGATGCCGTACGCCGCGGTGTACCGCTCGCGCGCGTCGCGCAGGACGGCGGCGGACGCGGAGTTGCAGGCGATGACGAGCAGCTTGACCCCGGCGTCGACGAGCTCGTCCATCACCCCGAGCGCGTTGGCCCGGACCTCCGCGATGGGCAGGGGCCCGTACGGGGCCCGGGCGGTGTCCCCCACGTAGAGGATGGACTCGTGCGGCAGCTGGTCGATGACGGCCCGGGCGACCGTCAGGCCCCCGACCCCGGAGTCGAAGATCCCGATCGGGGCGAAGCTGCGGGCGCGCGCCGACTCGACGTCATCGCTCGACGTCGAGCGGGGCACAGCACGTTTCATTGAACGAAGACTAGCCGTTCCCTGGGCGCCGCCAGAACTTCACGCCCCGTCTGCTTGCTCACAGCGGCCGTCGTCCGGCACCGGCGGCCGGAGCGCCGGACTCAGCGGTCCAGCGAGCGCAACAGGGCCTGCATCAGGGTGTCCTGCAGCCAGGTGAGGAAGTTGTAGACCAGCGCGAGGTAGCTCTCCAGGTCGGTGGCCTCGGCCCAGTCGTTGATGCCGTGCAGGCGGGTCGCGTCCTCGTCCGTGACGATCTGCAGCCGGTCCGCCAGCACGAGCCGGACGTCGTTGATCGCCTTCGACAGGATGGTCGCCTGCTCGGGGTCGAGCTGGATCGGGTCGGACTCGATCATCACCTGCGCCGCCTTGAGGCCCGCGGTCTTCTGTTCGCGCAGCCCGCGCTCGGTCAGCCGCCGGAACTCGAGGGAGGCCTCGTCGTCCCCGTCGACCGCGTCGGGCAGCAGCCGGCGCACCGCGGTGTCCTCGGGCACGGTGGCGTCGGGGTCGATGCCGACGAGGGCGGCGAGGGGGTCGTCGTCCGGCGCGGTCTCCGGTTCGACCATCGAGGCCACGTCGTGGAAGAGCTTGCCCAGCAGTTCTCGCTCGGCATCCTCGAGCGAACCGGTGATGCCGCGGCGGGTGGAGCGGAATCCGTGCGCCATCAGCTCTCGTCCGCCCGCCGGTAGGTGGCCCACAGGCCGTACCCGTGCATGGCGGTGGTGTCCTGCTCGATCTTCTCGCGGCTGCCGGTGGCGACGACGGAGCGGCCCTGCTGGTGCACCTCCATCATCAGGGTGTTCGCCTTCTCCTCGGAGTACCCGAAGTAGCTGCGGAACACGAAGCTGACGTAGCTCATCAGGTTGACCGGATCGTTCCAGACGATGAGCACCCACGGCACGTCGGGCTCGGTGCGGGCGTCGGGATCGGTCCGCGGTGCCGGCGACGAGAGCGGTGAGGTCTGCTCGATCGGGACGGCGATGGACATTCCTCCATGGTAGTGGGCCGGTGACCTAGGGTGGACCCGTGAGTGAGGCCACCCCCGCGCGCCGGCCCAGCACGGCGCTGTTCACCGATCACTACGAGCTGACCATGCTGCAGGCGGCCCTGCACTCGGGCGCCGCGCATCGCCGCTCGGTGTTCGAGGTGTTCGCCCGCCGGCTGCCGACCGGGCGGCGGTACGGCGTCGTCGCCGGGACCGGGCGGCTGCTCGAGGGGATCGCCGACTTCCGGTTCGGGCAGGAGCAGCTGGCGTTCCTCGAGTCCACGCGCGTCGTGAACCGGCAGACCCTCGACTTCCTCGCCGACTACCGGTTCACCGGATCCGTGCGGGGCTACGCCGAGGGCGAGATGTACTTCCCGAACTCACCGATCCTCACCGTCGAGGGGACGTTCGCCGAGGCGTGCCTGCTGGAGACGTATCTGCTCTCGGTCCTGAACTACGACAGCGCCATCGCCTCCGCCGCCTCCCGGATGACCCTGGCCGCCGGGGACCGGCCGTGCCTGGAGATGGGGGCCCGCCGGATCCAGGAGGACGCCGCCGTCGCCGCCTCCCGCGCCGCCGTCATCGCCGGCTTCACCGGCACCTCCAACCTGGAGGCGGGCCGCCGCTGGGGGCTGACCACGATCGGCACCGCCGCGCACTCCTTCACCCTGCTGCACGACAGCGAGGAGGAGGCCTTCGCCGCCCAGCTGGAGTCGATGGGCCACGACACCACGCTGCTGGTGGACACCTACGACGTCGAGGCGGCCGTGCGCACCGCGGTCCGGCTCGTCGGCGCCGAGCTGGGCGCGGTGCGCCTGGACTCGGGTGACCTGGCCGTCCAGGCCCGGGAGGTGCGGGACCTGCTCGACTCCCTCGGCAACCGGGACACCCGGATCACCGTCACCTCGGACCTCGACGAGTTCGCCATCGCGGGCCTCGCCGCGGCACCGGTCGACTCGTACGGCGTCGGCACCCAGCTGGTGATCGGCTCCGGCGTGCCCACCGCGTCCATGGTGTACAAGCTGGTCGCCCGGCAGGGGGACGACGGCCGCTGGGTGAACGTGGCCAAGGCGTCCAAGGACAAGGTGTCGATCGGTGGGGACAAGTGGGGTCTGCGCCGCCTCGACGAGGACGGCGTCGCCACCGCGGAGGTGGTGCGGATCGGCGGCAGGCCCGAGAACGACGGCGACGACCGACCGCTCACCTGCGACTTCATCGTCGACGGCGAGCTGCAGGACGGCTGGACCGGGCCCGAAGGCGTGACCCGCGCCGCCGCGCACCACGCCGCTGCGCGGGCGGAACTGCCGCGGGCGGTGCAGTCGATGTCCCGCGGCGAGCCGGTGATCCCGACCGTCGTGGAGACCGACTGACGTCTCGCGGCCACCGAGCAGCTCCGGACCGGATCCGAGGAGGACGCATGGGCAGGGCACTGATCGTCGTGGACGTGCAGAACGACTTCTGCGAGGGCGGCGCGCTGGCGGTCGAGGGCGGCGCGGCCGTCGCGGCCCGTATCACCGCCCACCTGCGCGACCACCGGGACGCGTACGACGTCGTCGTCGGCACCCAGGACTGGCACATCGACCCGGGCTCCCACTTCTCGGAGCACCCGGACTTCGTCACGAGCTGGCCCGTGCACTGCGTCGCCGGCACGGAGGGTGCGGGCCTGCACCCGGCGCTGGACGCCGGCGCCATCGACGCGCTGTTCCACAAGGGTGAGTACAGCGACGGCTACTCCGGGTTCGAGGGGCACACGGGCGAGCCGGGCTCCGAGGAGGACCTCGCCCGTTGGCTGCGCGAGCGCGACATCGACACGCTCGACGTCGCCGGCATCGCCACCGACCACTGCGTGCGTGCCACCGCCCTGGACGGCGCCCGGTCCGGGTTCGCCGTCTCCGTCCTCGCCGACCTCGCGGCCGGGGTGGCGCCGGACTCGACGGCGCGGGCGCTGGCCGAGCTGACCGCCGCCGGGGTCACCGTCACCGACAGCGGCGCGGGCAGCGGCAGTGGTGCCGCGGGCGATCCCGACGCCGGGGCCACCCCGTGACCGCCGACGCGAACCCGAACGGGAGCGGCCACGGCGGGGGCCGCGTCGTCGTGCTCGGCGGATCCGGTCTGCTCGGCACCCGCGCCGCGGAGCAGCTCGCCGCCCGCGGCCACGCGGTGGTCCGCGTCAGCCGGGCGACCGGGGTCGACGCGACCACGGGCGCCGGCCTGGCCGAGGCGTTCGCCGGGGCGAGCGCCGTCGTGGACTGCCTGAACATCGCGACCACGCGGCGCGGGCCCGCCGTGGACTTCTTCACCGGCACGGCCACGCGGATCGCGGACGCCGCCCGGACCGCGGGCGTGGGCCACGTCGTCTGCCTGTCCATCGTCAACGTCACCGAGCCGGCGCTGCGGTCGGCGCTCGGTTACTACGCCGGCAAGGCCGCGCAGGACGACGTCTACCGCCGCCGCCTGCTCGGCACCGACGTGGGCTTCACCAGCCTGCGCTCGACGCAGTGGTTCGAGTTCGCCGAGCAGCTGCTGCGCCAGATCCGGATCGGCCCGCTGGCGGTGGTGCCCGTGATGCGCGTGCGGCCGGTGGCCGCCGACGCCGTCGCCGAGGCGATCGCCGACATGGTCGACGAGGGCCCGCCGAGCGCGGCGCGCACGGTCGACGTCGCCGGACCCGAGGTGATGGACACCGGCGCGATGGCCCGCCGGCTGGCCGAGGCGCGCGGGACCCCGGCGGTCGCGACCGTGCCGATGCCGCGGCGCGCGCTGCGGACCGGGGGCCTGTTGCCGCCACCCGACGCCCGGATCGACCGGCGCACGTTCGCCGAGTGGGCGGCCCGGCACCACGCCTGAGATCGGCGGCCGAGCACACCGGGCGTCCAGCCTGCTCCGATAGCGTTGTCGGCGACCTTGCCGGCCGGCACCCCGACCCCTGGAGTTCGCTCGTGAGTCCCCGCACCCTGTTCCGCCGTCTCGCGCTGATCGAGGCGGTCACCTGGACCCTGCTGCTGATCGGCATGGTGCTCAAGTACGTCACGGCGACCACCGAGCTCGGTGTGCGGATCGGCGGCGGGCTGCACGGCCTGGCGTTCCTGGCCTACGTGGCGGCCACCGTGTACGTCGCGATCGACGGCCGCTGGACGGCGGCTCGGGCGGCGCTCGGTCTGGCCTCGGCGGTGATCCCGTACGCCACGCTGCCGTTCGAGCGCTCCGCCGAGCGCCGCGGGCTGCTGGCCGACCGGTGGCGGCTGGGTCCGGGCGCTGGTGGGACGGGCGAGGCGCCGCGCACCGGCGTCGAACGCCTGCTGGCCGCGACGCTGCGCCGGCCGGTGGCGACCGTCGTCATCGGCGCCGTCGTCGTGCTCGCCGTCTTCGCCGCGCTGCTCGTCGTCGGCCCACCCGTCCCCCGAGGCTGACGGCGCCCCCGCCCCCGCCAGCTCGTCAATAGATGTCGACGCAACCGCTTGCATCCGCCTGGATCGGACATCGAGTGACGACCTGGCGGGATCGCGGGATCGCTAGCGCGCCAGTGCCCGGCCGACCGTGCGGCCGGTGAACAGGCAGCCGCCGAGGAACGTCCCTTCCAGCGCGTTGTACCCGTGCAGGCCGCCGCCGCCGAAGCCGGCCGCCTCCCCCGCCGCGTACAGTCCCGGGATCGGGCTGGCCGTGCCGTCCAACACGCGGCCGGCCAGGTCCGTCTGCAGGCCGCCGAGCGTCTTGCGCGTCAGCACGTGCAGCCGGACGCCGATCAGCGGGCCGGCCGCCGGGTCGAGCACGCGGTGCGGGGTGGCCACCCGCATCAGCCGGTCCCCGCGGAAGCGGCGCGCGTTGCGGATCCCCACCACCTGCGCGTCCTTGGCGAACGGGTTGGCCAGCTGCGCGTCCCGCTCGACGATCTGCCGACGCAGGCCGCCGACGTCGAGCAGCGGCGTCCCGGTCAACCCGTTCATCCTCCGCACCAGCTCGTCCAGCGTGTCGGCGACGACGAAGTCCTCTCCGTGCCGCTTGAACGCCTCGACGGGACCGGGCGCGCCGCGGCCCAGCCGGGTCCTCACCAGCAGCTTGAGGTCGCGGTTCGTCAGGTCGGGGTTCTGCTCGGAACCGGAGAGGGCGAACTCCTTCTCGATCATCCTCTGGGTGAGCACGAACCACGAGTGGCTGTGCTCGGACAGGTCCGGCGTCGTGCGCAGGTGCCGCAGCGTAGCGAGCGTGTCGTAGCCGGGCAGCGCCGGGAACGGCAGCCGCCGGCCGAGCGCGTCGAACCACAGCGGCGACGGGCCGGGCAGGATCCGGATCCCGTGGCCGGGCCAGATCGGGTTCCCGTTGGCGATGCCCTCGGTGTAGTGCCACATCCGGTCCCGGTTGACCAGCCGGCCACCGGCGCGGGCGGTGGCCTCGAGTATGCGGCCGTCGACGTGGGCGGGCACCCCGGTGATCAGGTGCGCGGGCGGGGTGCCGAGCCGCTCGGGCCACCAGCGGCGGATCGCGTCGTGGTTCGCCCCGATGCCGCCGGAGGCGACGACGACGGCGTCCGCGGTGATGCTGAAGTCCCCGGCCGGCTCGCGGGTCGAGGAGACGCCGCGCGGGGCGTCGTCGTCGGCCAGGATCGTGCCGCGCACCCCGGTCACCGCGCCGCCGGTGACCACGAGCTCGTCCACCCGGTGCCGGAACAGCAGCCGGATCGCGCCGTCGGCCGCGGCCCGGCGGGCGCGCTGCGCGAAGGGGCCGCTGACGCCCGTGCCGGTGCCCCAGGGCAGGTGGAAGCGGGGCACCGAGTTGCCGTGGCCTCCGGCCCGGCCGTCGCCGCGCTCGGCCCAGCCGACCACGGGCGTGAAGGAGACGCCGAGGGACCGCAGCCAGGCCAGCTTCTCGCCCGCGGCGAACTCGACATAGGCCCGCGCCCAGCGCCGACCCCACTCGTCCTCGGGATGCTGCCCTCCGAACCGGTCCCAGCCGGCACTGCCCGTCCAGTCCTGCCAGGCCAGCTCGGCGGAGTCCTTGACGCCGAGCCGGCGCTGCATCGGGGTGTCGACGAGGAACAGGCCGCCGAAGGACCAGTGCGCCTGGCCGCCGAGGTTGTGCTCGTTCTCCTGTTCCAGGACCACGACTCGGCGGCCGGCGGCGACCAGCTCGTGACAGGCGGTCAGGCCCGCGAGCCCGGCCCCGATGATGACGACGTCGGCATGCATGCTGCCATCATCCTCGACCCCCCTCTCGCCAGCTCGTCAATAGATGCACACGTCGGGGCCGTTTCGGGCCCGGATGCGACATCAATTGACGACCTGGCGCAGAAGAGCGGGTCACGTCCGGCCGATGAACCAGTTCTGCAGCTTCGCCAGGCGGCTCTCGAGCTGGGCCGCGTTGGCCTGGGCGACCGGCGGGCCACCGCAGAGCCGCCGCAGCTCGGCGTGGATGACGCCGTGCGGGGTGCCCGAGCGTGCGGACCAGGCGGAGACGTTCTTCGCCAGCTGGTTGCGCAGGTCCTTGAGCATCCGGTGGTCGGGCATCGCCGGACCGGTCGGGGCGGGGCGGGTGGACTTCTGCCGGCGCAGCTCCTCCGCCTGCCGCGCCCGCAGCAGGTCACCGATCTGGTCGGCGTCCAACAGCCCCGGGATGCCGAGGAAGTCCTGCTCGTGCTCGCCGCCGAGTTCGCCGCCCGTGCCGAACTCGCTGCCGTCGAACAGGACGCGGTCGAACGACGCCTGTGACTCCAGGGCCTCGAACTTCGCCTTCGTCAGGGAGTCCGACGCGCGGTCCTCCCGGTTGGCGGCGGCCAGCTCCGCGTCATCGAGCATCTCGTCGGACTCGACCTCGACGGTGGCGACCGGCCGGTCCAGCGCGTGGTCTCGCTCGAGCTCCATCTGGTTCGCCAGGTCGGTCAGCGCCGGCACGGAGGGCAGGAACACCGAGGCGGTCTCGCCGCGTTTGCGGGCACGCACGAAACGGCCCACGGCCTGGGCGAAGAACAGGGGCGTGGAGGTGGACGTCGCGTACACCCCGACCGCCAGCCGCGGCACGTCCACGCCCTCGGACACCATCCGCACCGCCACCATCCAGCGGCGGTCCGACTCGGTGAACTCCTCGATCTTCCGGGACGCGGCCTTGTCGTCGGAGAGCACCACGGTGGCCGGCTCGCCCGTGACCCGCTTGAGGATCGCGGCGTAGGCCTTGGCGTCGGTGTGGTCGGTGGCGATGACCAGGGCGCCGGCGTCGGGCACGGTGCGCCGCACCTCGGTCAGCCGCCGGTCCGCGGCCGCCAGCACGGAGGGGATCCACTCCCCCTCGGGGTTCAGCGCCGTCCGCCAGGCGTGGGCGGTGATGTCCTTCGTCGCACCCTCCCCGAGGTTCGCCGCCATCTCCTCGCCCTCGGAGGTGCGCCAGCGCATCTGCCCGGCGTAGGCCATGAAGATGACGGGCCGGACGACGTGGTCCTTCAGGGCCGGGCCGTAGCCGTAGGAGTAGTCCGCGCGGGAGCGGCGGATGCCGTCGCGGTCCTCGGCGTACTCGACGAACGGGATCTGGGCGGTGTCCGAGCGGAACGGGGTACCGGTCAGGGACAGGCGCCGGGTGGCGGGGTCGAAGGCCTCGCGCAGCCCGTCGCCCCAGGAGAGGGCGTCGCCGCCGTGGTGCACCTCGTCGAGGATGACGAGCGTGTTGGCCGCCTCGGTGCGGGCTCGGTGCAGCATGGGCTTGCTGGCGACCTGCGCGTACGTCAGCGCCACGCCGACGAAGTGGTCGCCGTGCCGGCCGTCGGCGTTCTTGAAGTTCGGGTCCAGGGCGATGCCGATGCGGGCGGCCGCGTCGGCCCACTGCCGCTTCAGGTGCTCGGTGGGGGCGACGACGGCGATGCGGCGCACGGTGCGCCGGGCCAGCAGCTCGGCCGCCAGACGCAGCGCGAAGGTCGTCTTGCCGGCGCCCGGGGTGGCGACGGCGAGGAAGTCCCGTGGATTGGTGGCGAAGTACTTCTCGAGCGCCTCGGCCTGCCACGCGCGCAGTTTCTGCGCGGTGCCCCACGCGGCGCGGTCGGGATAGGCGGGGGGCAGCGACGCCCCCGCGTCGGCCTGGGCTTCGAAGAGCGATTCGTTCATCACGGTGCCGCGCGGTGTCATCCGCGCGCGGCTGCTTCCTTTCTCCACATCCGATGGGCCGGCCGCCTCAGGCGGCGCGCAGACCGGTCCGCAGTCCCGCCGCCACGGCGACGAGCGCGAGCGCGGCGAGGACGACCCACATGAGCACGAATCCGCCGGCGGCATCGGCTCCGGCACTCCGGGCGACGGCGACGCCGAACAGCGCGCCCGCCCCCGCGGTGCCCACGACGCCGCCGAGCTGGTCGGCCAGCTGCATCGAGGAGGCGTTGACGCCGCGGTCGGCGGAGGTCGAGTAGCGCAGCGTCAGGACCCCCGCGACGGAGGTGCCGACGCCCATGCCGAATCCGGCGACTGCCCAGACGATCATAGCCGCCCCCAGCCCCACGGGTCCGGTCACCACGGCCGCCATCACCGCCATCGACCCCACCAGCAGGGTCGCCGCGACGGCGATCAGCCGGTGCGGCGGCACCCGCGTGCGCGCCTGCCAGAAGGCGCCCGCGGTCCAACCGACGGCGCCCGTCGTCAGGGTCAGCCCGGCCACGGCGGGCGGGGCGGCGTGGACGGTCGTGAGCATCAGCGGCAGGAACGCCTCGGCCCCGAAGAACGTGACGGACAGGCCGAGGCGCGCCCACATCACGGCGGGCAGCCCGGCGCCGAAACGGAAGAACCCCGCCGGCATCAGCCGCCGCAGGGAGGCGGCGGCCACCACCACGGTGGCCCCGGTGAGCACCGTCGGCAGCACCGCGCCCGCGGGCGCCGCCGGCTCGGTCGCCGCGGTGACGGCGACGGTGAGCGAGGCCTGAGCAGCCAGCACCGCCGCGGCGAGGACCCGGCCGGCCACCAGTCGGCGGCGGGCCGCGGCCCCGGTCAGCTCGGGAGCGGCGGGGGCGCCGGCCGCCCGCAGCTGCCGCCGGATCAGCACCACGGCGACGACCACGACGGGCACGACGGCGGCGAACACCGCCCGCCAGGCGCCGAGCTGGGCGAGCAGCCCCGCTGCGAGCGGGCCGACGAGCGAGGGCAGCACCCAGGCGGCCGACATCCAGCCGAACAGCTGCGGCTGCAGCCGCTCCGGCAGGCAGATCCCGATCAGCACGTAGACGGCGACGATCATCAGACCGCCGCCCGCGCCGGACACCGCGCGCCCGAGGATCAGCAGGACGAAGTCGCCGGCGAGGGCGCAGGTGAGCAGGCCGGCGGTCATCAGGGCCAGGCCGGTGAGCATGGCCGGGGCCGGGCCGGCCCGGTCGCACCAGGAGCCGGCCAGGACGGTGGCCGCCAGCGACGCCGTCAGGTACATCGAGAAGGCCAGCCCGTAGGCGCCGGCACCCCCGAGATCGGCCGAGACGACGGGCATCGCCGTCGTCACGGCCATCGCCTCGAAGGCGAAGCAGGCGACGATCGCGAGCAGGCCGACGGTGAGCGCCCGGTGCGGGGGCGCCAGCGGCGATCCCGCGGGCGGAGCACCGGCGGGGACGCCGGCGTCGCCGGTGCCGGCCTGCCGGCCGGTCGTCACGCGGGGTGCGGGCGCATCAGCGACGCCCGCGCATCAGTTGTCGGGGCCCTCGTCGTCGTCCCCGGGCCGCATGCCCTCGTAGATCTCCTTGCACTGCGGGCACACCGGGAAGCGCTGCGGGTCCCGACCGGGGGTCCACACCTTGCCGCACAGGGCGATCACGGGCTCACCCGAGAGGGCGGACTCCATGATCTTCTCCTTGCGCACGTAATGGGAGAAGCGTTCGCGGTCGCCCGGCTCGAGTTCCTCGCGCTGCTCCTCACGCTCGATGGTCGCGGTGCCACCGGCGGGACGGGACGGCTCGGCGAACGGGTCGCCGGCGGGCGGGAAGGGATCGTTGGGGAGGGACATGACGCCATCCTACGCGGGGGTGCCGACAGAACCCCGGGCAGCGCCCGGACCACACCGGTCCGGACCCGCCGGCGGTCGGTCCCGCGCCGGCAGCACCGGGACCAGCAGGTGCGAGTCGAAGCGCCCGCCGGTGTGCACCACGTGGCGGCCGACGTTCACCGTCCGCCCGTGCCGGGCGAAGGTGAGGTGCTCCGGATAGCGCATCACGTCGCTGCCCTGGACGACGAGCAGGAGCGTCTCTCCCGCCTCGAACCGGGTGCCCGAGGGCCACACCTCGACGTCGATCCGGGTCGGCTCGCCCGGCGTGAGCGGCAACTCCCGTCGGTGCGCGAGCACCGGCATGGCGTCCGTGGACCGTTCGGCGTCGAGTTCCCGGTGGGAGGCCCGCAGCCACCCGACGGCGACCGGGCCGTCCTCGAACTGGCCGTAGTAGGGGAAGCCGACCTGCCGGCCCTGCGTGTCGAGTTTGAACAGGGCGACGAACACGTCCATGTCCTCGGCCGCCTCGGCCGAGACCCAGAGCGCCGCCTTGATGTGGCCGACCAGCTCGACCGCCTCGGGGAAGGTGATCGCGAAGGTCGCCCGGCGGGGTGCCAGCCCGCTGCCGAGCCCGTCGTAGCCGACCTCCTCCACGACGTCGGACGCCTCCCAGCCGAGCGAGCCGTCGCCGGCCCGCAGGTACAGCGGCCGGTTCTCGACGTCCTCGAGCGGCCACTGCTCCGCGTCCCGCCAGGTGCCCCGGTAGTAGGCGTCGCGCACCTCGGCGCGGACCCGCGGCCAGGAGTCGATGCCGGTGTCCGGCCGGTCCAGCAGGAAGTGGTCGAAGAACGCCCGCTGGCGCTCGATCAGCTCCGGCTCGTAGTAGTAGGCCCACTTCTTCCGGCCGTGCACGTCGAGCCATTTCCGCTCCGAGGAGATCCGGCGGAAACCTTCCAGGGTGCCGCGGGAGTGCAAGCCCTGGTCGGCCCAGCTGGCCACGACGTAGGCCGGCACCCGGATGTCCTCCAGCGGGGGCACCTTGGACGCCCAGAAGTCGTCGAAGAAGGGGTGCGCGGCGGTCTCGGCCTCCAGGTCCTCGATCTCCGTCGTGCCGGCGCCCCAGCGCTCCCAGATGTAGGGCCAGAACGAGGTCTCCGGGATCCCGCCGTGCCGGGCGACCTCGCGGTAGGTGTCGTTCCACCCCTCCCACGGGTTGATCGCCGCCAGGTGCGGCGGGTTCAGCGCCGCGACCCGCCACTGCAGGCTGGCGAGGTAGGACACCCCGGACAGCCCCACCTTGCCCGCGCTCCACGGCTGCGTGCCGGCCCACTCGACGAGGTCGGCGAACGCCCGCGCCTCCTCCGGCGAGTGGTAGGTGGCGCGGCCCTCGGAGTACCAGGTGCCGGGACAGTCGGCCAGCACGAGGGCGTAGCCGTGCGGCAGCCAGTACTCCGGATCGGGCGCCTCGAAGGTCGTCAGGTCGGACGTCCACTCCGGCTTCACCCCGGCGTTCGGGTAGATCTGCCCGATCGGCGCCGGATTGTGCTTCCCGTAGGGCGACCAGCTGATCAGTGGCGCGGCCGGCACGTCGGTGTCGGGCCGGTAGACGTCCACGTACAGGACGTGTCCCTCGTCGCCGAACGGCACGGCGACGTCCCGCTCGATGACCATGCCCGGGCGGCGTTCGACGTGCGGCCGTGGGGGCCGGCCGGCGCGCGACTCCGGCGTGCTGCGCGGACCGCGGAACAGGTACTCGACCGGCTCGCTCATGGCTCTCCTTCGTCGTGGGTCTGCATCGCACCGGCCCTGACGCCGGACCGCCCTCAGCGGATCGCCGCGACCTGCGCGTACAGCTCCGGGGTGCGCCGGTCGTACCAGCGACCGCCGATCCGCACGCCGAGCAGCAGGAACACCACGCCGAGCACCGGACCGACCAGCAGCGCCAGCCAGCCGGCCAGCGCCGATCCGCCGACCAGGGCCACCGCGAACAGGGCGAGGGCCGGCAGGCACAGCACCGCGAGCACGCCCATCCCGGCGAACTGGACGATCATGGGCAGCATCCCGGCGCCCTGCGGCGACTTGAACGGGCTCTCCCCCGGCGCCGGCACGGCATAGACCCACCGCGCCGAGACGACACTGGCCAGGCCGAGGCCGGTCAGCAGGACGCCGGCGCTCGCGCCGGCCAGCGGGGCGAGCACGTCCCAGCGGCCGCTGATCGCCACGGGCGCGAGGACGACGACGGCGAGCAACGGCACGGCGATGACCAGGCAGGCGATCACCCGGCCCCAGCGGTCCGCCGTCCCGGGCAGCCCGGACGCCACGTGCAGCCAGAAGGCGGTGTTGTCGTAGGAGATGTCCGCGGAGATGCTCCACCCGAGCAGGAACGCCACGATGGGGCCGGTCCACAGCATCAGGGTGAAGTCATCGGCCTGGAGCCCGACGAACCAGAACACGACGGGCAGCAGCGGCACGACGACGAGGCTGCCGCCGTAGCGGGGGTCCTTGAACCAGTAGGTCAGGCAACGTGCCGCGACGGAGGCGACCCGGCCGTCGGCGGAGCCGAGGAAGCCGAGGCGGCCACCGGTTCGCGCCTCCGCGCCGGAGGCGGGCGGGTTGACCAACGCCCGGGCCAGCGTCGCACGCCAGATCGCCATCAGCACGCCCAGGGTGGCCAGGGCGATGAGCGCCTGCAGCACGGCCGCACCGGGCCGGCCCGCGAGCGTGGACGCGCCGATGGCCCAGGCCGCGCCCAGGGGCGTCCAGCCGAGCACCGACGCCGTCCGGGCCAGCAGCGCCGGCAGGTCGGGGTTCTCGTCCGCGAGGGACGCCACCGAGCCGATGATCGGCCCGAGCAGGATCAGCGGGATGAAGGCGACGATCCCCGCCACGTCACGGAACCGTCGGGAGCTGGTCAGCCCGGTCAGCGCGGTCGCCACCACGCGGGACGCCGCGACGCACGTGAACAGGCCGATCACCGCACCGACCAGTGCCGCGACGGCGCTGAGCGGGTCCCGCGCGAGCGGAACCACGCTGAGCAGGGACAGGATGGCGCTGACGATGCCGGGCACGCCGATCAGGGAGGCGACGGCGAGCCCGGTCACGAGCGCGGTGACCGGGACGGCGTAGGTCGCGAACCGGCGGGGGTCGAGCGTCATGTCCACGCCCGAGGCGACCAGCGGGACGAGCGCCCAGCCCGCCACGAGCACGGACCCGCCGATGACGACGACGGCGCCGGCCACGTCGGGCTCGGCGAAGCGCAGCGCCACCAGTCCCGCGCCGATCAGGCCGAGCAGGAACAGGGCGTAGAGGCCGGCGAGGACGAGGCCGACGATCTGCCACGGACTGCGCTTGAGCCCGTTGACCAGCAGCTGCGTCTTGAGCCGGATCAGATGTGCAACCACGAGAGGCCCTCCCCCGAGCTGCGGCCGCCGACCATGGCGACGAAGCGGTCCTCGAGGCTCTGACCGGCGCGCACCTCGTCGACGGTGCCCGCGGCGAGCACGTTGCCACCCGCGATGACGGCGACGTGGTCGCACATCCGCTGCACGAGGTCCATCACGTGGCTGGAGACGATCACGGTGCCCCCGGATCCCACGTAGGAGTGGAGGATCTGCCGGATGTTGGCCGCCGACACCGGATCCACCGACTCGAACGGCTCGTCGAGCACGAGCACGGCGGGGGCGTGGATCATGGCCGCGGCCAGGGCGATCTTCTTCGTCATGCCGGCGGAGTAGTCGACGACGGGGGTGCCTGCGTCGGCGGTCAGGTCGAGCGCGGTCATCAGGTCTCCGACGCGCTCGGCCACCGTCGCCTTGTCCATCCCGCGCAGCAGCCCGGCGTAGGTGACCAGTTGCTCGCCGGTGAGCCGGTCGAAGAGACGCACGCCGTCGGGCAGCACGCCGAGCATGCGCTTCGCGCGCAGCGGGTCGGCCCAGACGTCGACACCGCGTACGAGCACGCTGCCCTGCGTCGGGCGCAGCAGGCCCGTCGCCATCGACAGGCTCGTCGTCTTGCCCGCGCCGTTGGGGCCCACGAGTCCGTAGAAGGAGCCGGCGGGCACGTCCAGGCCGATGCCGTTGACGGCGACCTTCTGCCCGAAGACCTTGACCAGTCCGCGGACGGACAGGGCGAGCCGGTCCCGCTCCGGGCCCTCCGGGGCGAGCGGCGCCCAGGGGCCGAGCGGACGGGCCTGATCGGGTGGGGCGGGATCCTCCCGGCCGGGCTCGCGGCCGGCAGCCGGCCCGGGGTGGGTGGTCGGAGCGGCGGTCGGCTCGGTGACCGCCTGGGTCATCGGAGCGGTGGTCGGCTCGGTCGAGGGGTGGGCGGCGCGGTCGTCCATGGCCTCAGCCTAGAGCGGGCGGTGCCGCCCGGTGTGGAGCCTGCACCGGACGAGGCACCAGGAGCGGGGTCCACCACCCATCGTGAGTCAGCGGTGTCCGCCCGAAAGCCCTGCTCACAGAGCACCCTCCGCGGGCGAAACCGGCTGACTCACGTGCCTCCGCGGGCGTAGCCGTCGGAGGCACCGGGCGGCTTGCACCACCGCGAGGCGCCTGACTCAGAACAGGACGCGGGCGAGCGCGGACCGGGCCTGGGAGACGCGCGGGTCGGTGGCCCCGACGACGTCGAACAGCTCGACGAGTCGAGCCCGCGCGGCCTCCCTGTCGTCGCCGGCGCTGCGGCCGACGACGCCGATCAGCCGGGAGAAGGCGTCCTCGACGTGGCCGCCGCCGAGGTCGAGGTCGGCGACGGTCAGCTGGGCGTGCAGATCATCGGGACGGTCGGCCGCGGCGGCGCGCACCGCGGCCGCGTCGACGCCGTCGAGGCGCTGCAGCAGCTGGACCTGGGCCAGTCCCACCGCGGCGTCGGCGTCGGCCGGGCTCTCGGCCAGGGCACGACGGTACGCCGCGATCGCCCGCTCGTAGTCGCCGGCGTCGATGGCGTCGACGGCCTCCTGGTGCAGAGGTGGCAGGGCCGGCTCGGCGTCGGTCGGCTCGTCGCCGGGCTCGTCCCCCTCGCCGCCGAGGGTGCCCGTCACCCCGTTGGCCTGCGCCACCTGCAGCAGCTCGTCGAAGAACGCGTCGATCTGGCTGGCCGGCTGGGCGCCCGTGAAGAGCGGCACCGGCTGCCCCTTGATCAGGGCGAACGTCGCGGGGACGCCCTGGACGGCGAACGCCTGGGTGATCTGCGGGTTCGCGTCGATGTCGATGGTGGCCAGGGCGAGGCGCCCGCCGCGGGCGTGCACCCGCTCGCCCATGAGATCCAGCATCTGCTGGGACATCTCGCTGGCCGAGGACCAGAGCTGGAGGATGACGGGAACCTGGCCGGAGAGCTGGGCCAGCTGGTTGATCCGCGCGTCGCTGCCCTCGACCACCCAGGGCGAGGGCGTGGAGGCGCCCGCGCCCGCGCCCGCGCCCGCGCCGGAGCCTGCGGCACCCGGCGTCCCGGCGGCGGACTCGGGGCGCTGCGCGCGCGCCTTGAGCGCGGAGAGGTCCACGGCACCGCGCAGGTTCATCGAGGAGGGCACCGGCGAACCGGGGCGAGGAGTGGTCATGACCTCAGCCTAGCCAGCCGCCCCCGAGCGGGCACATCGGCGCCGAGCCCGCGCCGCCGGTCGGCGCCGCCCCGATCAGCGGCGCGTGACGGAGAGCAGCTCCTGCGCCGCGCCGATCACCTGCGCCGCTTCCCGTGACCCGGCCGCGGGCACGTACAGCACCACGGATTCGCCGTACCGGATCTCGACGGGCGTGCGGGCCGTCGTCCCGCCGGCCAGGGCCGCCAGCTCGGAGCGCAGGGTGATGGTGCCGCCCTTCTCCTTCGGCGCCACCGCCACCGTGTTCCGCAGGGTGCCGATCACCAGTGCCCCGCCGTCGGAGGTCTGCAGCACGCGGGTCAGGGCGGTGTCCGGGGTGTGCTTCGCGGTGATCCGCGCCCCGGTGTTGGCCTTGACGGCGGCGGCCTGACCGGCGATCAGCTGGTCGACGAACCGGTTCTTCGCGATCGTGCGGGTGTAGGCGGGACGACCGGCGTCGAGCACGGATGCGAGCGCGGCCAGCGCCGCCCGCGGCGAGCTGGTCAGGCCGTCCGCTCGGGCCGGATCGAGGGGGCGGGCGGCGGGTCGGTCGGAGCCGGCCTGCGGGAACGTGGTGCCGGGCAGCAGCCCCACCGCGGAGACGACCCGGTAGTTCTCCCGCGCCGACGACTGCGTCAGGGTGAGGATCTGCGGCACGGTGCTGTCGTCGTCCTTGGTCACCATGACGACGGTGCGCGGCCACCCGGTTCCGGTGGTGATCATCTGCGCGAGCACGGGCCCCGCGGCGATGGCGGCGGGCGCGCGGTAGGACGGCGCCGTCGCGCGGATCCGGTAGTTGGCGGTGCGCTCCGCGAGGGCCTCCCCGCTCATCCGCGACGTCAGGGCGGCAGCCGAGCGCGCCGCGTCGGCGCGGCCGACCACGTCCGCGATCGAGCCCATGATGCGGTCCACCTGGGGCGGCTGCAGGGCGAGGGTGGCGTCGGCGGTGGCGGACGCCGGGGCGGTGGCGCCGGGAGTCCCGCTCGGGGCGGCCGCCGCCGGCCGGGCACCCGAGGTCAGGACGGCACAGGTCAGGACAGCGCAGGTCAGCGCCAGCGCGAGGCCGCCGGGGACCACCGCGCGGCGCATCGACCGGGGTCGCGGACGATCGGCCGTGCTGCGCTGTTCGCCCGGCGCGGGGTCGGAGGCGGTACCGCCGGCGCCGGCGGTGCCGTAGTCGGGCCGGTAGGTGCCGGTCGGGACGGTCGCCGGGCCGGCCGGATCGTTCGTGGTGGTGGGCACGGCGGTCGACCCGGAGCGTGCGGCGCCCGCGACCGCCGGTGCGGCGTGCCGGCCGTGCCCGCGGCCCGGGCCGGCAGCGGGCCGGCCGCGGCCGGGGGCGCGCCGCCACAGCACCAGCAGCGCGAGGCCGGCGACGAGCGCGACGGCGCCGAGCACGATCAGCGGCACCGCCCACGGCGTGGACCGGTCGTTCGCCCACGTGAGGGTGACGTCCGACGGGGCGGCCCCGCCGCCGTCGCCGGTCAGCAGCAGCGACCAGTCCCCGTCCGCGGGAACGGTCCACCGCTGTGTCAGTTCGCCCGTGGCCCGTTGCGCACTGACGAAGAGGTCGGCGTCCACCGGAGTCGGTACCCGCGCCTCGCCGTCGGTCGTCGTCGTGGCCAGGCCGTCGCCCTGCGCACGCACGGTCGTGTGCGCCGCGGGGCCGACCCACGCGTCGACGTCGGCGCTGCGGCCCTGGGCCAGGACGAACGCGCCGGCCGCCCTGATCGACACATCGACGTCCCTGCCGGCACCGATGCCGGCGATCCCGGAGTCGAGGACGGTGACCGGCGCGGAGCCCGACGGCGCGGGAGCCGAGACGGACGTCGTCGCCGGCGGCAGCCACCAGGTGCGCATCCCGATGCCCGCCAGCAGGGCCACGAGCCCGACCGCCAGGAGCGCCATCGCGCCGATTCGTCGGACCCTCGTCATCGGCACGGCATCTCCCACGTCGGTTCTCGTCCTCGGTCCGGCCGGTCACCGGCGGGGGAATCGCCGCGCACCGCGCGTGTCCCACGCCCGGAACGGCCGGTCAATGGTAACCATCTCGTTGTCGGGGCCTCCAAACTCGCGACCCTCGACTGGACCGGGCACCCGGACACCAAGCACACTGAGCACTGGCGTGCACCACGATCCCGCGGTGCACGACGACGACGATGGACGAGAGGGTGCGCCGGTGGACACGGAATCGGACCGACCGGACGAGGAGCCGCGCCTGTCCCCGCCCCCGGCCGGCCCGGCGACGGGACCCCGGCCGCCCTGGTGGCGCCGCGCGGCGCGCCGCGTCATCAGGCCGATCCCCGGCGCGCAGCCCCGGCGCCGGTTCGACCTCCCCCCGGAGGTGGAGGCGGTCAAGCACCACTACTTCGACGCCGACGGCAACGAGGTCAACGCCGAGGACCTGGCGTACGGCCCTCCGGGACCGATCGGAACGGGGCGCAGTCCCCTGTACTGGGGTTTCCTCGGCACGGTCGGCGTCGGCATCGCACTCGGCCTCTACTACGTCGTCACGTCGAACAGCCAGCTGCTGCTGTGGATCGCGGCCGCGCTGTTCATCTCGCTCGGTCTTGAGCCCGTCGTCCGCTGGCTGGAGAAGCACGGGGTCCCGCGGCCGCTCGGCATCATCGGCGTCCTGCTCGTGCTCGCCGGCGGCGTCGCGATCTTCATCGCGACCCTGATCCCGACCATCGTGGACCAGACCAGCCAGCTGGTGCAGGCCGCGCCGGGGTTCGTCCAGGACTTCCTCGACTCGGACCTTTTCCACCAGGTGGACGGTCAGCTGAACGTCCGTTCCTGGGTCGAGACCGAGGCGACGAAGTTCTTCTCCAACTCCTCGGCCGTCGGTTCGGTGGCCGGCGGGGTGCTCGGCATCGGCACGGCGATCGTCAACTCCCTGTTCGGGACCCTGATCGTGCTCGTGCTGACCCTGTACTTCCTCGCCTCCATGCCGGCGATGAAGCGCTGGGCGTACCGGTTGGCGCCGCGCTCCCGCCGCACCCGCGTCGAGACGCTCGGCGAGGCGATCACCGACGGCGTCGGCAACTACGTGATCGGGCAGGCCGTCGTCGCGCTGCTCAACGCCGCGTTCGCATTCATCGTGATGTCGATCGTCGGCGTCCCGTTTTCGGTGCTGCTCACGTTCCTGGTCGCCCTGCTCGCGTTCATCCCCCTGGTCGGCGGGATGATCGCCGGGGTGCTGGTGTCCCTGATCGCGCTGACCGCCGGCTGGCAGACGGCCGTGGCGTTCGCGATCTGCTACTTCGCCTACCTGCAGTTCGAGGCGTACTTCGTCTCGCCGCGCATCATGCAGCGGGCCGTCGCGGTGCCGGGCGCGGTCGCGGTGATCGCCGTGATCGCCGGCGGCTCACTCCTGGGTGTGCTCGGCGCGCTGATGGCGATTCCGACGGCGGCCGCGGTCCTGCTGCTCGTGCGGGAGGTCTTCATCGCCCGGCAGGACCGGCTGTGAGGCCGTCCGGCTGACCGCCCGGCGGGATATCAGTCGGCCGCGGTGGCAACCGGCCCGTCGAACGTGGCCGGCAGGGTCACGGTCCCGGGGCCGCGGACGACGTCGACGATCTCCTGCAGCGCCCGGCCGACGTACTTCTCCCCCACCCACAGGTGCTTGGCGCCGTCGACGCCGGTCAGCTCGCACTGCGGCACGGCCGCGAAACGCTCGGTGGCCTCGGCCGGCCGGAGGAAGTCGTCGTGCTCGGGCACGAGTACCCGCAACGGCTTGCCCGACGCGCGCCAGGCCGCCAGGTCGGCGTCGCCGGCGCGGCGCAGCGGCGGGGACAGCAGGATGGCGCCCTCGATCCGGTCGGCCACCGGCGGGACCGCCCCGTGCTTGAGCGCCAGCTCCGTGCCGAAGGACCAGCCGACCAGCCAGCGGGCGGGCAGCCCGCGCTCGACGGCGAACGCGGTGGCGGCATCGACGTCGGCCCGCTCCGCCTCCCCGTCGCCGAATTCGCCCTCGCTGCAGCCGCGCGGGGAGCAGGTGCCCCGGGTGTTGAACCGCAGCACGGCCAGGTCCGCGAGCGCCGGCAGCCGGTAGGACGCCTTGCGGAACACGTGCGAATCCATGAAGCCGCCCGCCGTGGGCAGCGGGTGCAGGGTGACGAGGGTGGCCACCGGGTCCCGGTCGGCCGGCAGTGCGAGCTCCCCGACCAGGGTCAGCCCGTCGGAGGTGTGCAGCTCGATGTTCTCCCGCCGGGCGGGCAGCACCGTCGCGGCCCGGATCGGAGCCGGCTCGTCGGCGGCGCGGAAGTCGAAGGTCGGGGCGGCGGAGGTCATCCGGTCAGTGTATCGACGGTCGACGGTCGCTCCGGCGAGGGTGGGCGCGCTCAGCGGAACGCGCGCCAGCAGCGCTCGTGCCAGTGCCGCCGATCGGCCGCGGCCGCCTCGTCGCCCATGATCCAGTCGGCCCGCCAGGCCACCACGTGCGCCGTGCCGGGCAGCACGGCGTTGCCGCACCCGGGACACACGTAGCTCTTGACGGCACGCTGGGCGCTGACGGGCGCGACGACGAACTCGCCGCGTCGGGTGCTCTCCGTGCGGCGGATCCCGCCGAGCAGGTTCTCGACGTCGCGCGGCTCCGGTGCCGGGCGTCGCCCGCGCCGCACCGAGGGCCGCGACGGGCGGGAGGGACGGTTGGAGCGGGGCACGCTCCCATTCTGCCCGGCCGGTAGAGTCGAACGGTGCGTCTGACCATTGCCCGCTGTTCCGTCGACTACGTCGGGAGGCTGCGCGCCCACCTGCCGCTGGCCACCCGGCTGCTCCTGGTCAAGGCCGACGGCTCGGTGCTGGTGCACTCCGACGGTGGCTCCTACAAGCCGCTGAACTGGATGAGCCCGCCGGCCACCCTGCGCATCAGCGAGCCGGACGAGGAAGCCGCCGCCGCCGGCGCCGTCAGCATCTGGACCGTGCAGCACGCCAAGACCGACGACCGGCTCGTCATCACCATCGAGGAGATCCTGCACGAGAGCAGTCACGACCTCGGCGTCGACCCCGGGCTGATCAAGGACGGCGTCGAGGCGGATCTGCAGCGCCTGCTGGCCGACCAGATCCACACCATCGGCGCGGGCTGGTCGGTGGTCCGCCGGGAGTACCCGACGGCGATCGGTCCGGTCGACATCCTCGTCCGCGACGCCGACGGGGGCACCGTCGCGATCGAGATCAAGCGGCGCGGCGACATCGACGGCGTCGAACAGCTCACGCGGTACCTCGAGTTGCTCAACCGGGACCCGCTGCTGGCCCCGGTGCGCGGCGTCTTCGCGGCGCAGCAGATCAAGCCGCAGGCACGGGTGCTGGCGACCGATCGCGGCATCGACTGCGTGACCCTGGACTACGACGCGCTGCGCGGGGTCGACGACGCGCACACCCGCCTGTTCTGAGGTCCGGCGCCGCCGTCGAGGTCCCTGTCACGTCGCGGCACCGGAGCCTGACACCGCGTTGACCCGGCCCTTCCCATGTGTTTTGCTTGTGGTGTCTTTGTGGTTGGATTTTCCGCTCGCAAGGCCGTTGCGAGCGATGATCCGCAACTGAGCCCTCCGGGTTCCGTGCGTCTCCTCGTCAGTAACGACGACCGGTACGAGGTGTGCCGGTCTTCACCGCACCATCATGAGGAGAAATTCGATGGCACAGGGAACCGTCAAGTGGTTCAACGCTGAAAAGGGCTTCGGGTTCATCACCCCGGACGACTCCGACGGCGACGTGTTCGTCCACTACTCGGAGATCCAGACGAACGGCTTCCGCACCCTGGACGAGAACCAGCGCGTGTCCTTCGAGATCGGTCAGGGCCAGAAGGGCCCGCAGGCCACCGGCGTCACCGTCATCTGATCTCGGCGTCACTGCGAGAAGGCCCCCGGCAGCACGGCTGCCGGGGGCCTTCTTCGTCCGTCCCCGGCCCGGGAGGACGCTGGGCGTGAACGGCCGCGCCGTCGTGGGAAGGCGTCAGTGCCAATTGCCGACGCGCCGGGACGGGCCGGCCTCGACCCACGAGGAGAGCCCCGCCCACGCGTCGCGGGACAGGGCGATGAGGGTCTGGGCGCCGTCGTGCTCGACCACGCCGATCACGGCGCCGGGCTGGATGCGGCGCCGTTCGGCCTCGGTCGGTTCCCGCCAGCCGATGAGGTCGAGACGGGGCCGGCAGTACTCCTCCACCGGGACCGGGCTGACGGAGAAGGTGCGCAGCCACTCCAGGGAGTTGTCCTTATAACGGCAGACGCCCAGCTGCCACCGCCCGGAGGGGCGGCGCAGCGAGGCGTCGAACGTTCCGTAGGCGGAACGCAGCTGATGGCGGCGGAGCAGCCCCGCCGCCACCAGGCCGAAGCAGGCGAGCACGATCACCACGAGCACGATGACCGCGACGACGCCTGCGTTCATACGGCTCTCAGCGGCTCCCGGCCCCGGCGCCGTCGGCCACCGTGGCGTCGTCCGCCACGATCACCACACGGTCGTGGTCCACGGAGAAGAAGCCCTGGGACACCTGCACCCGCACGCGGGAGCCGGTGACCGGTTCGATCGCCACCTCACCCTCGGCGAGCAGGGCCAGCACGGGCGTGTGGCCGGGCATGATGCCGATGTCGCCGTCGGTGGTGCGCGCCTTGACCATGCGCGCGCCCCCGGACCAGATGAAGCGGTCCGAGGCGACGACCTCGACCTCGAGTTCGGACGCGGAATCAGCCATGGCTACTTGGTCTGCTCCTGGATGCGGGCCCAGTTGCGCTCGACGTCGTCCAGGCCGCCCACGTTGAAGAACGCCTGCTCGGCCACGTGGTCGAGGTCGCCGACGCAGATCGCGTTGAAGCCCTCGATGGTGTCCTTGACGGAGACGGTCGAACCCTCCACGCCGGTGAACTGCTTGGCGGTGTAGGTGTTCTGGGAGAGGAACTGCTGGATGCGGCGCGCCCGGGAGACGGTGACCTTGTCCTCCTCGGAGAGCTCGTCGACACCCATGATCGCGATGATGTCCTGCAGTTCCTTGTTCTTCTGCAGGATCTGCTTGACGCGGGTGGCGACGTCGTAGTGCTCCTGGCCCACGTACTGCGGGGAGAGGATGCGCGAGGTCGAGGTCAGCGGGTCCACGGCCGGGTAGAGGCCGCGGGAGGCGATCGCCCGCGACAGCTCGGTGGTGGCGTCCAGGTGGGCGAACGTCGTCGCCGGGGCCGGGTCCGTGTAGTCGTCCGCCGGCACGTAGATGGCCTGCATCGACGTGATGGAGTGACCGCGGGTGGAGGTGATGCGCTCCTGCAGCAGACCCATCTCGTCGGCCAGGTTCGGCTGGTAGCCCACCGCGGACGGCATGCGGCCGAGCAGCGTGGAGACCTCGGAACCGGCCTGGGTGAACCGGAAGATGTTGTCGATGAAGAGCAGCACGTCCTGGTTCTGCACGTCGCGGAAGTACTCCGCCATGGTCAGACCGGACAGGGCCACCCGCAGACGCGTTCCCGGCGGCTCGTCCATCTGGCCGAACACGAGGGCGGTGTCCTTGAGGACGTTCGCCTCCTCCATCTCGACCCAGAGGTCGTTGCCCTCACGGGTGCGCTCGCCCACGCCGGCGAACACCGAGGTGCCACCGAAGTTACGGGCCACGCGGGTGATCATCTCCTGGATGAGCACCGTCTTGCCGACGCCGGCACCGCCGAACAGGCCGATCTTGCCGCCCTTGATGTACGGGGTGAGCAGGTCGATGACCTTGATGCCGGTCTCCAGCATCTCGGTCGAGCCCTCGAGCTGGGCGAAGTCCGGCGCCTTGCGGTGGATCGGCCAGCGCTCGGTGACCTCGAGCTGCGCGGTGGGCACGTCGAGCGCCTCGCCGAGCACGTTGAACAGGTGACCCTTGACGACGTCGCCGACCGGGACGGAGATCGGGGCACCGGTGTCCACCACGGAGGTGCCACGGACCAGGCCGTCGGTCGCCTGCAGGGAGATCGCGCGGACGAGGTTGTCGCCCAGGTGCTGGGAGGTCTCGAACGTGATGGTGCGGGTGGTCTCCCCCACCGTGAGCTCGGCGGTGAGCGCGTTGTACATCTCGGGAAGCGCGTCCGCCGGGAACTCGACGTCGACGACAGGACCGATCACGCGCGCGATGCGCCCGGTCGCGCCGCCGGACGTGGTCCCGGTGCCCTGGTCGTTCAGTGTGGCAGTCATCTCTCTCACTTCACTTGGTGGATGGCTTGGTACGGATTCTATCGACCGGTCAGGAGGCGAGGGCGTCCGCGCCGGCGACGATCTCGGAGAGCTCCTGCGTGATCTCCGCCTGCCGGGCGTTGTTGGCCAGCCGGGTGTAGGTGCGGATCAGGTCGGCCGCGTTGTCGCCGGCCTGCTTCATCGCCCGCTGCCGCGAGGCGAGCTCGCTGGCCGAGGACTGCAGCAGGGCCGCGAAGATCCGCGACTCGATGTACCGGGGCAGCAGCGCGTCGAGCACCTGGGCCGGCTCCGGTTCGAACTCGTAGAGCGGCAGCAGATCCGACTCGCTGGTGACCCGCTGCTCGCTGACCTCCAGCGGCAGCAGCCGCAGCACCTGGGGCACCTGGGCGACCATCGACTGGAACTGGGTGTAGACGACGTGGATCTCGTCGACTCCGCCCTTCTCGTACGGGGTGGTGAACTCGGCCAGGACGGCCTCGGCGATCTCCCGCGCCAGTGCGTAGGTCGGTGCGTCCGTGTCCCCCGTCCACGCCTTCTCGAACGAGCGGCGGCGGAACTGGAAGTACGCCTGCGCCTTGCGGCCCACCAGGTACAGCTTCGGCTCGGACCCGGCGTCCTTGAGCCGCTGGATCAGGCCCTCCGCCTTCTTCAGGGCGTTCGCCGAGTAGGACCCGGCGAGCCCGCGGTCCGACGTCAGCACGACCACGAGCGACCGGCGCACGCGCTCCGGCTCGGTGGTCAGCGGGTGATCGAGGTCGTGCTGGCTCGCCACGGCCGAGACGGCGCGGGTGATCGCCCGTGCGTACGGCGTCGAGGCACTCACGCGTGAGCGCGCCTTGGCGATGCGCGACGTGGCCATCATCTCCATCGCCTTGAAGATCTTCTGCGTCGACTTGGTCGACTCGATCTTCTGGCGGTAGACGCGAAGCTGCGCTCCCATCGGGTGTTTCCTTTCGTGAGGCGGTCGAACCGGGCCGACGGGGTGCGGGCCAGCCGCACCCCGTCGGTCGAGCTCAGTGCGCCTGCTTGACGATCCGCTCCTGGTTGATGTCCTCGGCGTCGATCGCCTCGTTCTGCTCGGAACCGGCGTGGCCGTAGGCCGACTCCTGCCCCAGGAAGCCCTTCTTGAACTCGGTGAGCTCGGACTCCAGCGCAGCGACCGTCTCGTCCTCGAGCTTGCCGGTCTGGGCCAGCGTCGTCAGGGCGATGTCCTTGCGGCGCAGGTGGTCGAGGAACTCCCGCTCGAACCGGCCGATCTCGTTGACGGGGACGTCGTCGAGGTGACCGTTGGTGCCGGCCCAGATCGAGACGACCTGCTCCTCCACCGGGAACGGCGAGTACTGCTTCTGCTTGAGCAGCTCCATCAGCCGGGCGCCACGGGTCAGCTGCTGCTGGGACGCGGCGTCCAGGTCCGAGGCGAACATGGCGAACGCCTGCATGTCGCGGTACTGGGCCAGGTCCAGTTTCAGCGTGCCGGAGACCTTCTTCATCGACTTCACCTGCGCGGCGCCACCGACGCGGGACACCGAGATGCCCACGTCCACGGCCGGGCGCTGGTTGGCGTTGAACAGGTCCGACTGCAGGAAGATCTGGCCGTCGGTGATGGAGATGACGTTGGTCGGGATGTACGCCGAGACGTCGTTCGCCTTCGTCTCGATGATCGGCAGGCCGGTCATCGAGCCCGCGCCCAGGTCGTCCGAGAGCTTCGCACAACGCTCGAGCAGCCGGGAGTGCAGGTAGAACACGTCGCCCGGGTAGGCCTCGCGTCCCGGCGGGCGCCGCAGCAGCAGCGACACGGCGCGGTACGCCTCGGCCTGCTTGGACAGGTCGTCGAACACGATGAGCACGTGCTTGCCGCCGTACATCCAGTGCTGGCCGATGGCCGAGCCGGCGTAGGGGGCCAGGTACTTGAAGCCGGCGGGGTCGGAAGCCGGGGAGGCCACGATGGTGGTGTACTCCAGCGCGCCGTTGTCCTCGAGGGTCTGCCGGACGGCGGCGATGGTGGAGGCCTTCTGGCCGATCGCGACGTACACGCAGCGCACCTGCTTCTGCACGTCGCCCGACGCCCAGTTCTCGCGCTGGTTCAGGATGGCGTCGACCGCGATGGCGGTCTTGCCGGTCTGCCGGTCGCCGATGATCAACTGCCGCTGGCCGCGGCCGATCGGGATCATCGCGTCGATGGCCTTCAGGCCGGTCTGCAGCGGCTCGTGCACCGACTTGCGGGCGGTCACGCCGGGGGCTTGGGCCTCCAGCGGACGCCGGCCCTCGGCCTTGATCTCGCCGAGGTCGTCGATCGGGTGGCCGAGCGGGTCGACCACGCGGCCGAGGTACGCGTCCCCGACCGGCACCGAGAGGACCTCGCCGGTGCGGTGCACCTCCTGGCCCTCCTCGATCCCGGTGAAGTCGCCGAGCACGACGACGCCGATCTCCCGGACGTCGAGGTTCAGGGCCAGGCCCAGCGTGCCGTCCTCGAACCGCAGCAACTCGTTCGCCATCGCCGAGGGCAGTCCCTCGACCCGGGCGATGCCGTCGCTCGCGGTGGTGACGCGGCCCACCTCGACACGCTCGGCGTTGCCGGGCTCGTAGGATGCCGCGAATTCATTCAACGCGTCCCGGACTTCGTCGGCGTTGATGGTCAATTCGGCCATCGTCAGTCCCTACTCTCCTGTAGTCGTGCCCACCGGGCGTCGTGCGCGGTGAGCGGTGGTTGTCGCTGGGCGAAGCGCTGCGCTCCGCGAACGGATGGGGTTCAGCCGGCCAGCCGGCGCTGCAGCTCGTGCAGGCGGTTCAGCACGGAGGCGTCGACGACCTCGTCGCCCACGCTGACCCGCAGCCCGCCGAGGAGCTGGGGGTCCTGCCGTACGGTGACCTTGAGGTCGCGGCCGTACAGCCGGTTCAGACCCTGTTGCAGTCGCTGGAACTGGTCGTCGGTCAGCGGACGGCTGACGGCGACCTCGGCGATCCACCGCTGCTGCCGGGCGGCCACCCGGCGCAGGAAGCGCTCGACCAGGGCCACCGGCTTGAGTCCCCGGGGGGCACGGGCGGCACGGTCGATCAGCAGCTGGGCCTGCGGCGAGACGCCGGGAACCAGTCGCAGGGCGAGGGTCGACTTCGCGTCGGGCGACGCCTGCGGCTCGTCCAGGGCGCGCTGCACGTCGTGTCGGCCCTCGACCACCTGGGTGAACCAGA
Source organism: Tersicoccus solisilvae (assembly GCF_014643255.1). Taxonomy (GTDB): domain Bacteria; phylum Actinomycetota; class Actinomycetes; order Actinomycetales; family Micrococcaceae; genus Tersicoccus; species Tersicoccus solisilvae. Next base: position 58,498 of record NZ_BMJI01000010.1, read on the forward strand.
ACAGGTCGTTCTCCAGCCGGTCCAGGCCGGCCTTGCCGTCGGCGTTCTCCGCGTCCGCGGCCACCACCGTGATGGCCAGGTCCTCGAGCGCGTCGGACAGATCGCGCGCGTCGGACCAGCGGTCACCGGCGGCCCGCGCGGCGAGCTGCTCGACGTCCGGGCCGACCTTGCCCGCCAGCAGCCGGCGCATCAGCTGCGCCTTCTGCTCGCTCTCGCGGGACGGGTCGGTCAGCGCCCGGCGCAGGCCGGCCGAGGAGTCCAGCAGATCGACGACGGCGAACAGCTCGCGCGCCATCGTGCCGGACGCCCGCTCCAGCCGCGGCTCGAGGTCGCGCTGCGCCTCGGTCAGCGAGGTCTGGGAGGTCCCGCTCATCGGTCTCCCGCGCTCCCGTCCGAGCCCACGGCCGTCGATCCGGCGCGGACCGAGCCGTGCCCGGCGCTGCCGGCGTCGGCGTGCTCCAGGTCGCTCAGGAACCGGTCGACCACCCGGCGGGACCGCTCGTCGTCGTCGAGCGCCTCGCCGACGATCTTGCCGGCCAGTGCGGTGGCCAGGGTGCCCACCTCGCTGCGCAGCGACGCGACCGCGGCGGTGCGCTCGGCCTCGATCTGCGTGTGGGCCTGCTCGGTGATGCGAGCGGACTCGGCAGCGGCGCGAGCCTTCAGGTCCGCGAGGATCTTCGCACCGTCGGCCCGGGCCTCCTCGCGGATGCGGTTGGCCTCGCCGCGGGCGTCCTCGAGCTGCTGGCGGTACTCGGTCAGGGCCGCGTTGGCCTCTTCCTGAGCCTTCTCCGCCTTCTCGATGCCACCCTCGATGGCCGCGGTCCGCTCCGCATAGGTCTTCTCGAACGCGGGGACGACGAACTTGATCAGGATGTAGAGCAGCACGCCGAACCCGAGCAGGGTGACCACGATCTCCCACACGTTGGGGATCAGCGGGTTCGCACCCTCCTCAGCGGCAAGAATCTGCAGGCGATTCATCGCTCACCGTCCTCTCTGTCGGATATCGGAACGGACTAGACGATGACGAACGCGAAGACCAGGCCGAGGATGGCCAGGGCCTCGGTGAACGCCAGACCCAGGAAGGCCAGCGGCTGCAGCACGCGCTGCGCCTCGGGCTGGCGGGCGACGCCGTTGATGTAGGCCGCGAAGACCAGACCCACGCCGACGCCACCGCCGATGGCGGCCAGGCCGTAGCCGATCATGTTCAGGTTGCCGTGGATTTCCATTCTTTTCCTTTCACGATGCCCGGGTGGACGCCTCGGACAGGGTTGGGGTGCAACGACTCCCCCGACGGGGAAGACTTCGGGTCAGTGCTCCTCGACGAGCGAGCCCTGGATGTAGACGGCGGTGAGCAGCGTGAACACGTACGCCTGCAGCACCTGGATGAACACCTCGAAGAGGAACATCGCGATGCCGCCGACGAGCGTCAGGGCACCGAGGCCCTTGATGATCCCGTCGCCGTGCAGGAACAGGAACTCGGTGCCGACCGCGCAGATGGCGATGATCATGTGGCCGGCGAGCATGGTCGCGAACAGTCGCATGCTGTGCGTGAGCGGCCGGACGAGGAAGTTGGAGATGATCTCGAGCGGGATCACGACGACGAGCAGGCCCTTGGGCACGCCGGCCGGCACCGTCATCAGCTTCAGGAACGAGACGCCGTGCCGCCGGAAGCCGAGGATGATCCAGGTCACGTAGACCAGGCCGGCCATCGCGTAGGCGCTGCCGACGTGGGAGAACGCGGGCAGCTGGAACAGCGGGATGGACCCCATCAGGTTGTTGACCAGAATGAAGAAGAAGAGCCCCGTCAGCAGGGGCACCCAGGGCCGGAACTCCTTCTCGCCGATGATGTCCTTGCCGATGGAGTTGCGCACCAGGCCGTAGGCGGACTCGCCGACGAACTGCAGCCGACCCGGCACGAGCTGGCGACGGCGGGAGGCGATGAGGAAGAAGATGGCGACGATCGCGGCGGAGAGCAGGACGACGAGCATCTGCTTGCCGAAGCCGGTGCCGTAGGGGGCGAACCAGGGGAAGATGTCCGGCAGGTGCAGGTCCTCCGGACTGGGAGCAACGAAGCCACCTTCGGATCCGGTTTCAGCGGGGAGCGCAAGCGCGATCAACGCGGTTCCTCTCTACGTGCTCGTTGTCGGGCCGTTCGACGGCGGACACCCGGGCACTGCCCGGGGGCCAGACATACTCGGCCCGGACGGTGACGCCCGGCGACGTTCGCGCCCGTTCGACCGTATCAGAACGATCGAGACCGCCACGGGAAGACCCGGTGCTGTCGTCGAGACCGCTCGTCGTCCGCGTCATCGTGGACGTCGATCGCTCGGCGTACGCCGGCACCGGTGTCGGAACCGCGATCGCGGAGGTGGATTCCTCCGACTCCGTCGATCCGGTCACGGGGCCCGGATGCGCGGAACGACGCGGTTCGTTGTTGTCGATTGGCTGCAGTCAGCCTATCAAAGATCACCGGCGCTCCCGGCCACGGTGACGCCGTCGGGCACCGCCGTCGCCGCGCGTCGGGCACCGGTTCGGATGTCAGGGCAGGTAGAGCCGTCGGGAGCGGGCGAAACCGACCAGTTCGGCCACCTGCCAGGCGATCAGGGTGACGACGGCGGTGCCGACGAACCAGGCGGGGTCGACCCAGTCGGGCCGGCCGAGCAGCAGCAGCACCGCGCCGAACCCGACGACCTTGACGACGTAGGTGAGCAGGAACGCCTGCAGAGCGAGCGACCCGCCGGCCGACGCGAACCAGTGGCCCACGAGCAGGCTGATCGCGAAGAAGGCCATCACCAGGGCCGCGGCACCCAACGCGCTGGCCCCGGCACCCCAGCCGGCGAGCACGGCACCGGCCGCGGCCGCGAGCACCGCGATCGGGACGCAGATCGCCAGGCAGCGCCGGAGCATCGGCAGCCACACACTCGGCACGGGCCCCGCGTCGGGCATCGACTCGCCGACGGTGCGCGACCGCCTTACGGCGCGGCCCCGCCCCGCCCTCACCGTCGGCTCCCGTCCGTCGCCCGGCGTCGCAGCCGGCGGGCCACCGCCGGGCTGGCGAGGTAGCCGACGACGACCACGGCCCCGGCGAGGGTGGCGGAGATCGACGTCGCCAGGGTCCCCTGCGCGGCCACCGTGCCCAGCAGCCCGACCGCGACCGTGCAACCGGTCACGACGGCGGCCGAACCCAGATGCGACAGCCCCGCGTCGGTGAGGCGCTGGTAGACGTGCTCGCGATGCGGGGCGTACCACCGGGCTCCGGCCCGCACGCGGCGGAACCACGTGAACGCGGTGTCGGCCAGATAGATGACGAGCGGGGACAGCAGGTACTCGACGTACACCCCGGCCAGGAAGCCCGCGGCAGCCATCGCCGCGATCGATCCGCCCAGCAGGTAGGAGCCGACGTCGCCGAGGAACACCGGTCCGCTCCCCCGGCCGCCGGCGAGGTTCCACGGCAGGAACGCGGCGAAGGCGGCGGCAAGCACGAGGGCACTGACCGTCAACCATCCCTGTCCCGACAGCTGGCCGGCGAGGGCGTAGAACAGGCCGACCGTCACCCCGTGCAGTCCCGAGATGCCGTTGATGCCGTCCATGAAGTTCGCGACGTTGATGTAGGCGGCGATGGCCAGGGCTCCCGCGGGGATCCACCAGCCGGACTGGCCGAGCGCGAGGGCCAGGGCCGTGGTGCCGGCCAGGCCGATCACGAGCTGGGTGGTGGCCCGCGCTCGCACCGAGACGCCGCGGACGTCCTCCACCCAGCCGAGCACGGCCGCCGCGCAGGTGACCAGCAGGACGATCACGGTCACGCCCCGGTCCACCCGCACCGCCCCGGTCAGCAGGGCGAGCACCATGCCGACGACCACGGCCGCCCACGGCGCCAGTCCCATGCCTCGCACGGCGGGGCGGGCGTGGGACGAGCGGGCGTTCGGGACGTCGATGACGCCGCGGCGCAGCAGCAGCGGGCGCAGCAGGCCCGGCAGCGCCCCGGAGAGCAGCAGCACGACGAGCAGGACGAGGATCATGGCGCCGGTTCCCCCGTCGTCGGCACGGCGAACACCATCACTGGCCGGCGGCCGGCGGGTAGCCCGGCTCGTAGGGCCGCGCGTCGTGCTGCGGCGCGGGCACGATCGAGATGAAGCCGGTCTCCGGTCCGGTGCCGTCCATGCCGGCCCGCCGCTTCCACTCCTCGTAGTCCAGCCGGCCCGGGTCCAGCTCCGCGATCGCGGTGCGGGAGATCTTCGGGTGCACGCGTTCGTCGGTCTCGTCCCGGCCGATCAGCTCCTCGTGCAGCTTCTCGCCGTGCCGCAGTCCGGTGAAGACGATCTCGACGTCACGCCCGGACATGGCGATCATCCGCCGGGCGACGTCGAGGATCTTCACGGGCTCGCCCATGTCGAGGATGAGCACGTCGCCGGGGCTGCCGATCGCGCCGGCCTGGACGAGCAGCTGGCACGCCTCGGGGATGGTCATGAAGAACCGGCTGACCTCGGGATCGGTCACGGTGACCGGGCCGCCGGCGCGGATCTGCTCGGTGAACAGGGGCAGCATCGATCCGCGACTGCCGATGACGTTGCCGAACCGGACGGACACGAAGCGGCGACCGCTGCGGTTCGCCGCCCACGCCGTCATCCGCTCGGCCATCCGCTTCGAGTGGCCGAGCACGGAGGTCGGGTTGGCGGCCTTGTCCGTGGAGATGTTGACGAAGGTCTGCACCTGCGCGTCGAGCGCGGCCCGCAGCACGTTCAGGGTGCCCAGCACGTTGGTCTTGTACGCCTCGCCCGGGTACTGCTCGAGCAGGGACACGTGCTTGAGCGCGGCGGCGTGGAACACGACCTCGGGCCGGCGGCGGGAGAAGATCTTGGTGATCGCCTCCTCGTCGCGGATGTCGGCCAGCACGGTGTCCCGACCGTCCAGCAGGCCGCGTCCGGTCAGGGAGATCTGGGTGGCCTGCAGGGCCGACTCGTCCCGGTCGACCATGATCAGCTCGGCCGGCGCGAACGCGCTGATCTGCCGGCACAGTTCCGAGCCGATGGACCCACCGGCCCCCGTCACCAGCACGCGGCGTCCGGTCAGGTAGCCGGCGATCTCGTCGACATTGGTGTCCACCGGGTGCCGGCCGATCAGGTCCTCGACGGCGACCTCCCGGAAGTCGGCGATGCCGGGTCCGCCCGCGAGCATGTCCCGCAGGGCCGGGAGCACGAGGACGCGGATCTGCTGGCCGGCCAGGTGATCGGAGATCTCGCGCAGCTTCTTGGCCTCGAGGTCCGCGACGGCGACGACGAGCACGGTGGCGCGCGTGCGGCGCACCGCGTCCGCGAGGTCCTCGGTGCGGCCCAGCACCGGGACGCTGTCGATGCGCAGGTGCTTCTTCGCGGGGTCGTCGTCGATCAGGCCGACGGGCCGGTACGGGGACTGGGGGTCGTTGTTCATCCGGCGGGCCAGCGACCCGCCGAGGAAGCCGGCGCCGTAGATCAGGGTGCGTTGCGCCGCCGAGCCCGGCTTGGCCCGGGACTCGACGTACATCCGCTTGACGTAGCGGCTGGCCGCCATGAACAGACACGCGAACGGGAACGCGATCAGCGCGGTGGAGCGGGGGATGTGCAGCGACCGGTAGAAGAGTAGCGTCACGGCCAGCAGCAGGGCGGAGACGATGATGGTGACGACCACCAGCAGCTTGGCCTCGTTGAAGCTGCCGAACACGTACCGGCCGCGGTAGAGCGCGAACGCATACCCGACGACCGCCTGCCCGGCGATGGCGAGCGCCGCGAACAGGATCACGTCCGGGACGGCGATGGCGTCGACGGTCAGCTCGTACCGCAGCACCAGGGCGAGGACGATCGCCACCATCCACGCACCGGCGTCCAGCGCGAACTGGATCCAGAACCACAGCGCCGGTTTGTCCTCCCGGGGCAGCCCTCCGGCACCGGTGGTGATCTGTGCCATCGTGCTCCGTTTCGTTCTCTCGACAGGCCACCCCCGCCCCCCGGACGGCGCGTCACCGCGATGCCGGTCTCCGCGCCGCGCGGCGGTCAGTCCGCGGCACCGGACCCGTGGACTAGGGTGGGAAATCCACCCCCACTGTACCCATCGCCGCCCCTGCCGGAGGCGGGACGGGCCGGAAGGAACCCATGCCGCAGCACTCCCCGCGCGACGCGCGGATCGCGGCCGCGGTGGTCACCCTGGACCGGCCGGACGACCTGCGAGCGCTGCTGGACGGCTTCGCCCGGCAGACCCGTCCGCTGGACTCCGTGGTGCTCGTCGACGCCGGCGCCACCCCGGTGCGGCACCTGGCGGAGGCCGCCGCGGTGCCCGTCACCTACCTGCGCTCCGAGGTGAACCTGGGCGGTGCCGGCGGGTTCGCCCTGGCCATCCTGGCGGCGCTGGCCGGCGGCGCCGAGTGGATCTGGATCATGGACGACGACGCCCATCCCGAGGACGCCGGCACCCTGGCCGCCCTGGTCGACGCCGCCACGGAACAGGGCCTCGAGGCGGTGCTGCCGCTGGTCGTCACCCCGGACGACCCGACCCGGCTCTCCTTCCACTTCCGGGTCGCCGGCCACAGCACGCACGACCGGGCCACGGTCGAGGCCGCCGGCTTCCGTGCGGACGTCGGGCACTTCTTCAACGGCGCCCTGATCCACCGCGACGTCTTCTACACCGTCGGCCTGCCGGACCTGCGCCTGTTCCTGCGCGGCGACGAGACCGACTTCATGCTCCGGTTGCGCCGGGCGGGCGTGCGGTTCGGCACCGTCACCACCGCGGCGCTGCGCCACCCGTCCGGGGAGGCCGAACTGCGGCACGTGCTCGGCGATCGGCTGCACGTGCTGGTCCCCGAGACCGACACCAAGCGCTTCTACTTCTACCGCAACCGGGGGCAGCTGATCCGGCGCTACCGTCGCGTCCGCTCCCTCGTCGCCGACGGCGTCGGATACCCCCTGTACTTCCTGCGTCGTGGGGACGTCACCGGACTCGCCGGCTGGGCGCGTCCCTTCGTCGCCGGGCTGCGCAACCGGTCCTTCGGCCCGCCCTGGAACCTGCCGCGATGACCGCGCCGCCGGTGCACGTCGTCGTCGTCACCTACAACCGGTCCGGCTACCTGCGCGGCCTGCTCGACAGCATCCTCGCCCTGGACCCCGCTCCGACCGGCGTCACCGTGGTCGACAACGCGAGCACCGACGACACGCCGGACGTGCTCGGCGCGTTCGCCGCGACCGCCCCCTGCCCGGTGGTCGTCGAGCGGCTGACCGTCAACAGCGGCGGTGCCGGGGGCTTCCGGGCGGGGGTGCGCGCGGCGCTGGCCGCCACGACGCCGGGGGCCGCCGCGTGGCTGTGGCTGATGGACGACGACGTCGTCGCGCTGCCCGACGCGATCGGCGTGATCGCGCCCTTCCTCGCCGACGCGGGCGCCGTGCACGGACGCCGCCGCGACAGAACGGGCCGGCCCTTCTTCTGGCAGAACCGCTTCAACGCGTGGCTCGGCGTGCCGCTGCCCGTGCCCGGGGACGTGTTCGCCCATGGGCCGGTGATGCGCACCGACGTGGGGTGCTTCGAGGGCATGTTCCTCAACCGGCGCACCGCCGAGCGGGTCGGGCCGCCGGACGGTCGCTTCTTCCTCACCTGGGACGACACGATGTACGGCTGGCTGATCTCCCGCACGGAACCGGTCACCTACGTCGACCGCTACGTGCTGCGCAAGATCCGCCCCCAGCGCCGGGTGGACCTGGGCGTGCGTCACCTGAACGACTCGTCCGACCTGAGCCGATACCACGTGATGCGCAATCGCGGTCACGTGGCCCGGTACCTGCAGACCGAACACCGCTGGTCCCGGCCGGGCTTCGCGCTGGGCACCGCGCTGACGGCGGGCAAGGAACTGGCCCGGCTGCTCCTCGTCGAGCGCGGCGTGCGGGGCGTGGTGCCCCTGTGGCGCGGCTGGCGGGACAGCCGGGCGATCCTGCACGACCCCGCGTGGCGGCCCGAGATGGGCGCGCCACCGGCGTGGCCGGTGCGGTCCGCGGGAACGCCGTCGCCGGGGACCGACGCGTGAGGTTCGCGGTGCTCGGAGCCCGGGGATTCATCGGCCAGGCGCTCGTCGACCGGCTCAACCGCGAGTCCGCGTCCGTGGTCACCGTCGTCGCCCCGCGGCTGCGATCGAGCGCCGGCGACGTCGACGCGGTGCTGGCGGACGCGCGGTCCGCGACCGGGGCCCTGGCCGACCTGGCCGAACGGTTCCGCGACGTGGACGTCGTGATCAACGCGGCCGGGCTGGCCGCCCCGGACGGCGCGGCCGAGGACCGGATGACCGGGGCCAATGCCGTGCTCCCCGTCGTGGCCGCCCTCGCCGCGCAGCGGGCCGGGGTCACGCGCCTCGTCCACCTCTCCTCGGCGGCGGTGCAGGGCGACCGGCCCCGCCTCGACGAGTCCGACGACCTCGCGCCGTTCTCCGCCTACTCCCGGTCCAAGGCCCTCGCCGAGCGGGCGCTGCGGCGCCTGGACGACGCCGCCGCGCCGCCGGATGCGCCGCAGGGTCCCCCCACGGCCATCGTCATCGTCCGGGCCACGTCGGTGCAGGGCGCGGGCCGGCCCACCACCGCCGCCCTCGCCCGGGTGGCGCGCTCCCCGCTCGCGTCGGTCGCGGACGGGCAGCCGCGCACGACGCCGGTGGTCTCGGTGCGCCACCTGGTCGGCTTCGTGCTGACCGTCGCCACCTGGCCCGGTCCGCTGCCGGCGGTGGTGCTGCAGCCCGGGGAGGGGCTGCGCACGGACGAGGTGCTGCGCCTGGCCGGGGGTCGCGAACCGCTGCGGGTGCCGGCACCGCTGTGCCGTGCGGCCGTGCGCACCGGCTACCTGGCCGCCCGGCTCGCGGGCGACCGGCTGCGCGGCGCCGTGCGACGCGTCGAGCTGATGTGGTTCGGGCAGGACGCGGACCCGGCCTGGGCCCGGCAGAACGGCGTCACCGTGCGCGGCGACGTGCGCGACGTGCTGCGCCGCGCCGGGCAGCAGGGCCGCACCGACCGACCCTGACGCCCGGCCGACGCGGAGCGCCGCCGGTGTCAGGCCTGCGGGACGGCCGTTCCGTCGACGATCTCCGGCACCACCTCGCGCAGCCGCTCCGGGCTCAGGGCGCCGATCCGCACGATCGTGAATGGTTCACCGGTGCAGTCCACGATGGTCGAGGGCACGTTCTCACCGCGCGAGCCGCCGTCCAGGTACAGGCCCACGGCGTCGCCGAGCTGGTCCCGGGCCCCGGCCGCGGTGGACGCCGCGGGGTTGCCGGTGCGGTTGGCGGAGGACACGGCCAGCGGGCCGGTCAGGCCCAGCAGATCGAGGGCGATCGGGTCGTCCGGCATGCGAAGGGCGACCGTGCCGCGCGTCTCCCCCAGGTCCCAGGTCAGGGACGGCTGAGCCCGCAGGATCAGGGTGAGCGGGCCCGGCCAGAAGGCGGCAGCGAGGTCGCGGGCCTGCTGCGGCACCTCGGTGGCGAGCCCGTCGAGGACCTCGGGCCGGGCCACCAGCACCGGCGGCGGCATGTTCCGGCCACGTCCCTTCGCAGCGAGCAGGGTCGCGACGGCGCGGGGCGAGAACGCGTCGGCCCCGATGCCGTAGACGGTGTCGGTCGGCAGCACGATGCACTCCTGGGCGGCCACCACCTCGTGGGCACGGGCCAGGCCCTCCGCCCGGCCGGCGTCGTCGGTGCAGTCGATGATCTCGCTCATGCGCGGGTCTCTCCGTTCGAGGTGGTGGGCGTGGCCTCCGGCGTCCTCCCGCCCGGCAGGACGCCGGAGGTGGCGCGGCGGCGGCCGGTGAGGTCGGGGTGGCCGGCGATGCCGGTGAAACCGGCCTGCGCGAGGATCCGCTCGACGCCGGGCCCCTGTTGCTCGGCGTGCTCCATCACGAGGAAGCCGCCGGGCCGCAGCGCCGCGGCCGCGGCCACGGCCGCGGCCGCGGGGTGCTCGAGCCCCCCGCGCTCTCCCCCGTACAGCGCCTCGGGCGGGTCGTGCTCGGCGACCTCCGGGTCCACCGGCACGGCGTCCGGCGGCACGTACGGCGGATTGGTGATGACGACGTCGAACGTGCCCTCCCGCCCGGCCAGCGCGGAGCGGAAGTCCCCGGCGACGAGCTCGACGCCGGTGCCGGCCAGATTGCGCTGCGCCCAGGCGAGGGCGAGCTCGCTGCGCTCGACGGCGACCACGATCGCCCCGGGCACCTCGGCGGCGACGGCCGCGGCGATCGCGCCGGAACCGGTGCCGAGGTCGGCGACGCGCGGGGTGGAGAGGCCCGCCGCGCGCAGGCGGTCCAGGGCGACCTGGACGACGGACTCGGTCTCGGGCCGCGGAACGAACACCCCGGGCCCGACGGCGAGCTCGACGGTGCGGAAGGAGGCGTTGCCGGTCAGATGCTGCAGCGGGATTCGCCGCGCACGCTCGCCGACCAGGTCCTCCAGGCCCGCCGGGGCGTCGGCACCGGTGATCGCCAGCGCCCGGACCCGGCCGCGACTCACGCCCAGCAGGTGGGCGGCGAGCAGCTCGGCGTCGGCGCGAGGCGACGGGACCCCGGCGGCGGCGAGGACGGTCGCGGCCGTGCGCAGCGCGGCGGCCAGGTCGACCGGTCCGGCGCCGGATCCGGCCGCGTCCGGGCTCACGCCACGTCCTCCCCGAGCGCCGCGAGGCGGGCCGCCTCGTCGGCGTCGATGCAGGACTGGACGACCGGTCCCAGCTCGCCGTCCATCACGGCGTCGAGGTTGTAGGCCTTGTAGCCGGTGCGGTGGTCGGCGATCCGGTTCTCCGGGAAGTTGTAGGTGCGGATCCGCTCGGAGCGGTCCATGGTGCGGATCTGGGAGCGGCGCGCGGCGGAGTTCGCCTCGTCGATCTGCTCCTGCTGGTGCGCGAGCAGCCGGGCGCGCAGCACGCGCATCGCCGCCTCGCGGTTCTGCAGCTGCGACTTCTCGTTCTGCATGGCGACGACGATGCCGGTCGGCACGTGCGTGATCCGCACCGCCGAGTCGGTCGTGTTCACGGACTGGCCGCCCGGACCGGAGGAGCGGTAGACGTCGATCTTCAGGTCGTTGGCGCCGATCTCGATCTCCTCGGGCTCGTCCACCTCCGGCAGGGCGAGCACCCCCGCGGCCGACGTGTGGATCCGCCCCTGGGACTCGGTCACGGGCACCCGCTGCACGCGGTGCACCCCGCCCTCGTACTTCAGGTGCGCCCAGACGCCGTCGGCGGGGTCGCTCGCGGAGCCCTTGATGGCGACCGAGACGTCCTTGTACCCGCCCAGGTCCGAGCCGGTCTCGGCGATGATCTCGGTCTTCCAGCCCTTCGTCTCGGCGTACCGCGTGTACATCCGCAGCAGGTCCCCGGCGAAGAGGGCAGACTCCTCGCCGCCCTCCCCCGCCTTGATCTCCAGGATGACGTTACGGCCGTCGTCGGGATCCCGCGGGATGAGCAGCCGGCGCAGCCGCTCGGTGGCGGCCTCGAGCCCGGCCTCCAGACCGGGCACCTCGGCGGCGAGCTCGGGGTCCTCGGCGGCCAGCTCGCGGGCGGCCTCCAGGTCCCCGGCGACGGCCTCGTAGCGGCGGTACGCCTCGACGATGCCGTTGAGCTGGGCATAGCGCCGCCCGAGCTGGCGCGCGCGGCGCGGGTCCGCGTGCACGGCCGGATCGGCCAGCGCGCTCTGCAGCTCGGTGTGCTCGGTGAGCAAGCCGTGCACCGACTCGAACATGGTCTCCTCTTCTCCTGGCCTGCCGGCCCGACGCGGGACAACGACGACGCCGCCCCGCCGGGTGGCCGCACCGCCGACAGCGGTGCGGCCGGCCCGGGACGGGGCGGCGTCAGGGGTGCTAGTCGTTGTCGGACTTGCTGGCGAGGGTCGTGCGACCCACCGTCATCAGGAACTCCGCGTTGGACTGGGTCTCCCGGATCTTGCCGGTCAGCAGTTCCAGGGCCTGCTGCTGCTCGAGCCCCGAGAGGACGCGGCGCAGCTTCCACATGATCTTGACCTCCTCCGGCGAGAGGAGATTCTCCTCGCGCCGGGTGCCGGAGGCGTTGACGTCGACGGCCGGGAAGATGCGCTTGTCCGCGAGGTTGCGGGACAGCCGCAGCTCCATGTTGCCGGTGCCCTTGAACTCCTCGAAGATCACCTCGTCCATCTTCGAGCCGGTCTCGACCAGCGCGGTGGCGAGGATGGTCAGCGATCCGCCGTTCTCGATGTTGCGGGCCGCGCCGAAGAACCGCTTCGGCGGGTACAGGGCCGCCGCATCCACGCCACCGGAGAGGATGCGCCCGGAGGACGGGGCCGCGTTGTTGTACGCGCGGCCCAGGCGGGTCATCGAGTCGAGGAGGACGACGACGTCCATGCCCATCTCCACGAGGCGCTTGGCCCGCTCGATCGCGAGCTCGGCGACCGTCGTGTGGTCGTCTGCCGGGCGGTCGAACGTCGAGGCGATGACCTCGCCGCGGACCGACCGCTGCATGTCGGTGACCTCTTCGGGACGCTCGTCCACCAGCACCATCATCAGGTGCACCTCGGGGTTGTTGGTGGTGATCGCGTTGGCGAGGGCCTGCAGGATCATCGTCTTGCCGGCCTTCGGCGGGGAGACGATCAGACCGCGCTGGCCCTTGCCGATCGGGGCGACGAGGTCGATCACGCGGGGGCCGATGCGCTTGGGCTCGGTCTCCAGGCGCAGCCGCTCGGACGGGTACAGCGGGACGAGCTTGGTGAACTCGACCCGGTCCTTGTTGTCCTCCGGGTTCTTGCCGTTCACGCTGGTCAGCTTCACCAGGGCGTTGAACTTCTGGCGTGCGCTCTGGCCCTGGTTGGCGGTGTTCTCGCCGTCCCGGGGGGCGCGGATGGCGCCGACGACGGCGTCGCCCTTGCGCAGGTGGTACTTCTTCACCTGGTTCAGCGAGACGTAGACGTCGTTCTGGCCGGGCAGGTATCCGGACGTGCGGACGAACGCGTAGTTGTCGAGCACGTCGAGGATGCCCGCGACGGGCAGCAGCACGTCGTCGTCGGTGACCTCGGTGTCGTCGACCTCGGGGCCCGCGTTGCGGCGACGGCGGTCGCTGCGATCACGGAACCGGTCGTTGCGCTCGTCCCGGTTGTTCCGGTTCCGGTTGCGCCGGTTCCGGCCGCCACGCCCGTCGTCGTCGTTCCGGTTGTCGTTGCGCGCGTCGTTGCGGTTGTCGTTCCGGTTGTCGTTGCGCGCGTCGTTCCGGTTCTCGTTCTCGTCCCGGTCCCGGTTGCGGTTGCGCTCACGGCGGGACTGCCGGCTCTCCTGGCGGGAGCCGCTGTCCTCGCCCGACCCGTTCTGCCCGGACTGCTGCGGGGTGTCCTGACCGTTGTTCTGGCCGTTCTGGTTGTTCTGGCCGGACTCGCGCTTCTCGTCGCGGTTGCGGTTCCGGTTGCGCTGCCGGCGGCCGGACTGCTCCCCGTCGCCGGACTGCTCCCCCTCAGCCTGCTCGGGACGGCGGCCGGAGGCCTGATCGGCCGGCTGGTCGGCCTGCTGGCCGGAGCCCTGCTCGGCGGTCTGCTGGTCCGACTGGTCGGACCGCGCGCCCGCCTCGGCGGACTCGACGACGCCGGTGCTGCTCGCACGGCGGCTGCGGCCGCGGCCGGCACGCTCCGGAGCACCGCCGTTCTGGGCGCCGCCGTTCTGGGCACCGCCGTCGGCGGTGCGGTTCTCGGCGGCCCGGTCGGCCACGGACGAGCCACGCTGGTGGTTGCTGATGGCGGTCACGAGGTCGCTCTTGCGCATCCGGGAGCCGCCGCTGATGCCGAGCTGACCGGCGAGGGCCTGCAGCTGGGCCAGCTTGAGGCCGGCCAGCCCGTTCGCGCGGGGCCCCTCGGAGGCCGCGCTCTCGGACGACCCGCCGTCCGACGACGTCGCGGCGGCGTCGGACGTGACGGTCGGCCCCGCCTGCGCGGCGGCCTCGAGGGTCACGGCCTCGGTGTTCGCGCGTCGCGAGTCGGCGACGACGCCCTGGTCGGCCGTCGTGGCCGGGACACTGTCCCCGGCGACGCGGTCGTTCTCCGTCCCTGGCAACAGGTCGGTGGTGTTGGTCACGAAGGATCCTTCCCCCTCGATATCCGGTCGTCACTGGACGACGACCGTCGGGTAGTGGCTGAGCCGACCGCCTCGCGGCCGGCTCCCGCGCCCAGCTCCCTGATCAAGCCCGCAGGACTGCGAACGGCCTGCTCAGGGTCGGGGCGGTGGGGTCTTCTCATCAGCCGGCGGATGCCCGGTCCGGGTCTGATCCACGCGCGGAGCGGGGGTGCTCCGAGGGCGGCAAGGAAGGAGAAGAACTGCACCTGGTGCGACGGCGGGAACGAGCCGGGCGGGCCGGCCGAGAACCGGCTGGACCGCGAAAGGCTTCTCCCCGCTGGGCGCACAAGCCGTGTGGCGATACCGGAAACATAACACCTGACGCGTCGCGCGAACGGGAGGCCCGCTGTCCGGTGCCTCCCGCGTGGTCTCACGCGGGAATCGAACGGCTGTGGTCGGCTCTCGAAGCACTGCTGTGCAGGACGACCCCAGAATCCGGGTCTCCGTCTGTCAGGCGGCTGCGTCAGATGGTCGTTGCCGGTGTCGCCTCAGTCTCGGTGCTCTTCGATTCTAGCACCCTCGCGCCCCACGGCCGGGGTCCGCACCGTCCACCGGTCGGCGTCCCCGGTGCGGGAGGTGTGCTCCCGCACGGCGTGCACCACCGCGTCGCGCTGCGCCGGATCGACGGCGAGCGTGAGCACGCTGGGCCCGGCCCCGGAGACGACGGTCGCGTAGCCCTGCGCGCGCAGGGTGCGGAGCAGGTCCGCACTGGCCGGCATGGCCTCGGCGCGCACGTCCTGGTGCAGGTAGTCCCGCGTCGCCGGGAGCAGGAACCCGGGCGCGGACGTCATCGCATGCACCAGCAGTGCGGCTCGCCCGGTGTTGGCCGCGGCCTGGGCGTGGGAGACCGACGGCGGCAGCAGCCCGCGGCTGACCTCGGTGGACAGCTCCGTGGTGGGGATCGCCATCACCGGGCTGACCGCGGGCGCGACCGGCACGACGGCGTGGCCGAACGTCCCGTCGTCGTGCTCCCAGGAGACGACGAGCGAGCCGAACAGGGCCGGGGCGACATTGTCCGGGTGCCCCTCCAGGCGGGAGCACCACTGGAACAGGTCCTCCTCGTCGCTGCGTGCCGCCGCGGGCAGCAGCGCGTTGGCCGCGAGCACGCCCGAGACGATGGCCGCGGCCGAGGACCCCAGGCCCCGCCCGTGCGGGATCACGTTGACGGCGTCCAGGTGCAGCGCCGGGGCCCGGTACCCGGCGCGCTCGAGCGTGCGGCGGATCGTGCGGACCACCAGGTGGGACTCGTCGCGCGGTACCTGTCCGGCGCCCTCGCCCGCGACCTCCACGGACAGGGCGGGGCCGGCATCGGTGTCCACCGTCAGCTCGTCCCGCAGGTCCAGGGCGAGGCCGATGCTGTCGAATCCGGGACCGACGTTGCCGACGGTGGCCGGCACGCTCACCCGCACCCGCTGCCCGGCGGCGACCGGGGTCGGTTCACCGTCCCGGCGGGGCGCCGTGCCCCCGTCCAGGCCACCGTCGAAGCGGCCGTCGCCCAGGGTCACCCCCGTCATCTCAGGCCAGCCCGAGGGCGTCCGCGACGCTGACGACGTCGAACGGCACGCGCGTCGGCTCGATCGCCGCGCCGTCGGCGGACTTCAGGGCCCAGTCGGGATCCTTCAGGCCGTGCCCGGTCACGGTGATGACGATCGTCTGACCGGGCTCGACCTCACCGGCGGCGTGCTTCTTGAGCAGCCCCGCGACGCCGGCGGCGGAGGCGGGCTCGACGAACACGCCCTCCTTCGCGGAGAGCCAGCGGTGCGCCTCGAGGATCTGCTCGTCGGTCACGGACTCGATCACTCCGCCCGACTCGTCGCGGGCCGCCTCGGCCTGCTCCCACGACGCGGGGTTGCCGATCCGGATCGCCGTCGCGATGGTGTCCGGCTCGGTGACCGGGTGCCCGAGCACGATGGGCGCGGCACCCGCGGCCTGGAAGCCCCACATCCGGGGCCGCCGCGTCGCCACGGGGGCGAGCGTCTGCCCCGCGAGGTCGGTCCACGGCTGCGCGTACTCGGTGTAGCCCCGCCAGTAGGCGGTGATGTTGCCGGCGTTGCCGACGGGCAGCAGGTGCAGGTCCGGGGCGTCGCCGAGCGCGTCGACGACCTCGAAGGAGCCCGTCTTCTGCCCCTCGATCCGCGCCGGGTTGACCGAATTGACGAGGAACACCGGGTACGCCTCGGCGAGCTTGCGGGCCACCTCGAGACAGTTGTCGAAATTGCCGTCGACCTGCAGCAGCGTCGCCCCGTGCGCGAGCGCCTGGCTCAGCTTGCCGAGGGAGATCTTGCCCTCCGGCACGAGGACGGCGCAGGTGAGGCCGGCCTGCTTGGCGTACGCCGCGGCGGAGGCCGACGTGTTGCCGGTCGACGCGCAGACCACGGCCTGGGCGCCGGCGGCCTTCGCGGCCGTCATCGCCATCGTCATGCCCCGGTCCTTGAAGGAGCCGGTCGGATTCATGCCCTCGACCTTGATCCGCACGTCGCAACCGGTCAGCTCGGACAGGTGCCGCGCGGGCACGAGCGGGGTGCCCCCCTCGCCGAGGGTGATCACCTCGGTCTCGTCCGTGACCGGGAGCCGGTCGGCGTACTCGCGGATCACGCCGCGCCACTGGTGAGCCATGTCAGGCCCCTTCCACTCGCAGGATGCTGGTGACCTCGTGCACGGCGTCGAGCCGCCCGACGGCGTCGACGGTGCGGCGCAGGGCCGCGTCGAGAGCACGGTGCGTGACGATGCGCAGCTCGGCGTCACCGGCCTCGTCACCGCCCTCGTCGGCGTGCGTCGTCTGGCGCATGGTCTCGATCGAGACGCCGTGGTCGCCGAAGACGGCGGCGATCGCGGCGAGCACACCGGGGGCGTCGGCCACCCGCAGCCCGATCGCGTAGCTGGTGACGACGGCCTCCAGCCCCACCGGCGTGACGCTCGCGGCGACGCTCTCGGTCACGCCCGGGCCGCCGAGCACGCGGCGGCGGGCCGCGCTGACGATGTCGCCGAGCACGGCGGAGGCGGTCGGCACCCCGCCCGCACCCGCCCCGTAGAACATCAGCGAGCCGGCGTACTCGGCCTCGACGTAGACGGCGTTGTACGCGCCGCGCACGGAGGCGAGCGCGTGGTCGCGGGGCAGCAGCGTCGGGTGCACGCGGACGGCGACGCCGCGGTCGCCGTCGGGCGCCTGCGGATCCGCGGGAACCGCCTCGCAGATCGCGAGCAGCTTGATCACGTAGCCGGCCTCGCGGGCCGCGGCGACGTCCTCGGCGGTGATCGCCGTGATGCCCTCGCTCCAGACGTGGGCGCGGTCGAAGCTGGTGTGGAACGCGAGCGAGGCGAGGATGGTGGCCTTCGCGGCGGCGTCCAGGCCCTCGACGTCGGCGGTCGGGTCCGCCTCGGCGTACCCGAGGCGCTGGGCGTCCGCGAGGGCGTCGGCGAACGAAGCGCCGGTGGCGTCCATCGCGTCGAGGATGTAGTTCGTGGTGCCGTTGACGATGCCGAGCACCCGGGTGATGTTGTCGCCGGCCAGGTTGTCCCGCACCGGGCGGATGATCGGGATCGCCCCGGCGACGGCGGCCTCGTAGGCCAGCTGGACGCCGGCGTCCTCGGCGGCGGCGTAGAGCTCGGGCCCGTGCTCGGCCAGCAGCGCCTTGTTGCCGGTCACCACGGTGGCCCCGGCGGCCAGCGCGCGCAGGATCAGCGTGCGGGCCGGTTCGATGCCGCCGATGAGCTCGACCACGATGTCCGCACCGGCCAGGACGGCGTCGGCGTCGGTGGCGTACAGCTCCCGGGGCAGGTCCACGGTGCGGGGCGCGTCGACGTCGCGCACGGCGATCCCGGTCAACTCCAGCCGGGCGCCCACGCGGGCGGCAAGCGCGTCCGCGTCCTCGAGCAGGATCCGGGCCACCTGGGCTCCGACGTTCCCGGCCCCGAGCAGGGCCACTCTCAGCGTCTCCATCACACGTCCGTCTCTCCCGCCGCGTCCGGGAGGTCCCGGGCCAGCAGGTCGGTCTCGGTCTCGCCGCGCACGATGGGGCGGGCCGATCCGTCACGGACCGCCGTCACCCCCGGTCGCGGCAGGTAGTTGTAGTTGCTCGACAGGGACCAGCAGTAGGCCCCGGTCGCGGGCACCGCCAGCACGTCGCCGGCGCGCAGGTCGTCGGGCAGGTAGACGTCGCGCACGACGATGTCGCCGCTCTCGCAGTGCTTGCCCACCACCCGGCACAGCACCGGCGCCGCCGCGGAGGTGCGGGAGGCGAGCACCGCGGAGTAGTCGGCGTCGTAGAGCACCGGCCGCGGGTTGTCGCTCATTCCGCCGTCGACGGAGACGTAGCGGCGCACCGCCGTTCCCGTCTCGCCGGGCAGGTCCACCCGGACGTCCTTGATGGTGCCCACGGTGTAGAGGGTGATCCCGGCGGTGCCGACGATCGCGCGCCCGGGCTCGATGGAGATCCGGGGCACGCGCAACCCCAGCTCGGCGCAGGTCTCGCGCACGACGGCCGCGGTCGCGGTCGCGATCTCGGCCGGCTCGCGCGGCGTGTCTCCCGGCACGTAGGCGATCCCGTGCCCCCCGCCGAGGTCCAGCTCGGGCAGTTCGGCACCGTGCCGGTCCTTGACGTGCGCGAGGAAGGCGAGCAGCCGCCGGGCCGCCGCCTCGAACCCGTCGGGCTCGAAGATCTGCGAGCCGATGTGGCAGTGCACGCCGATCAGGTCCAGGTGCTCGGCGGCCAGGGCGGCGTCGACGGCGGCCTCGGCGGGCGACCCGGCCGGCCCGACCGCGCCCGTTCCGTCGCCGCCCTCGGACTCCCCCGCGAGCGACAACCCGAACTTCTGGTCCTCGTGCGCGGTGGCGATGAAGTCGTGGGTGTGGGCGTGCACGCCCGGCGTGAGGCGCAGCATCACCGGGGCGCGCACCCCCGTCTCGGCGGCGAGGGCGTCGATCCGGGCGATCTCGGGCAGGCTGTCGGCGACGATCCGGCCGACGCCGGCCGCCAGGGCACGGCGCAGCTCGGCGTCGGACTTGTTGTTCCCGTGCAGGCCGATCCGCGCCCCGGGCACCCCGGCGCGCAGCGCGACCAGGAGTTCCCCGCCGGACGCGGTGTCCAGGCACAGGCCCTCTTGTGCCACCCACCGTGCGACGGCGGTGCAGAGGAACGCCTTGCCGGCGTAGTAGACGTCCACCGTGGTGCGCTGCTCCGGCTTCCCGGCGGCGAAGGCGGCGCGGAACGCGTCGCGGAAGGCGCGGGCGCGGGCGCGGAACTCGCCCTCCGAGAGCACGTACGACGGCGTGCCGAACCGATCGGTCAGCTCCGCCAGCCCGACGCCGCCGAGGGTGAGCGCGCCGTCGTCGTCGCGCGCGGCGTCGCCCGGCCACAGGCCCGGGGCGAGCGCGTCGACGTCGTCGGGGACGGCCAGCCAGGCCGGGGCGAGCGGGTTCGCGCTCACATTCTCTCCGGGGCGCCGACGCCGAGCAGGCCGAGGCCGTTGGCGAGCACCTGGCGGGTGGCGTCGTTGAGCCAGCGGCGGGTCCGGTGCGTGTCGGTGACCTCCTCGCCGGACAGCGGCGTCACGCGGCGCACGTCGTACCACCGGTGGTAGGTGCCGGCGAGCAGCTCGAGGTGACGGGCCACGCGGTGCGGCTCGCGGAACTGCGCGGCCTGCGCGACGACGCCGGGGTACTGGCCCAGCGCCGCGAGCAGCGCGGACTCGGTCGGGTGGTCGAACACGGACGCGTCGAAGGCCTCGGCGCTGCGGTCCACCCCGGCGGCGTCGGCGTTGCGGCCGACGGCGCAGGTGCGGGCGTGCGCGTACTGGACGTAGAAGACGGGGTTGTCGTTCGAGTGCCGCACGAGCAGGTCCAGGTCGATGTCGATGTTGGAGTCGACCGAGTAACGGGTCAGCGCGTACCGGGCGGCGTCGACGCCGACGGCCTCGACGAGGTCCTCCATCGTCACCACCGTGCCGGCGCGCTTGGACATCCGCACCGGCTTGCCGTCGCGCATCAGGTTGACCATCTGGCCGATCAGCACCTCGACCCGATCCGGGTCGTCGCCCAGGGCCGCGGCGGCCGCCTTGAGCCGGGCGACGTAGCCGTGGTGGTCCGCGCCGAGCAGGTAGAGGCACAGGTCGAAGCCGCGGGAGCGCTTGTCCTTGAAGTAGGCGATGTCGCCGGCGATGTAGGCGGCGTGACCGTCGGACTTGATCACGACGCGGTCCTTGTCGTCCCCGTAGTCGGTGGACCGCAGCCACCAGGCGCCGTCGGCGAAGTACAGGGTGTCGGACGCCTTGAGCTGCTCGAGCAGGGTCTCCACGGCGCCCTCGGTGAACAGGGAATCCTCGTGGAAGTAGACGTCGAAGTCCACCCCGAACTGGTGCAGGGACCGCTTGATCTCGTCGAACATCAGCGTGACGCCGACCTTGCGGAACACCTCCTGGGGGTCCGGGTCGGCCAGGGCGTCCGGGCGCAGCCGCAGCACCTGGTCGGCGATCTCGGCGATGTACTCCCCGCCGTAGCCGTCCGCGGGCGCGGGCTCGCCCTGGGCGCGGGCGAGCAGCGACCGGGCGAACCGGTCGATCTGGGCGCCGTGGTCGTTGAAGTAGTACTCGCGGGCGACATCGGCGCCCTGCGCCGTGAACACGCGGGCCAGCGCGTCCCCGACGGCGGCCCAGCGGGTGCCGCCGAGGTGGATGGGCCCGGTGGGGTTGGCGGAGACGAACTCGAGGTTGACCCGCGTGCCGGCCATCGCGGTGCCGGTGCCGAAGGCGGTTCCGGCCTCGACGACGGTGCGCGCCAGCTCGCCGGCCGCGGCGGCGTCGAGCACGATGTTGAGGAAGCCCGGCCCGGCGACGTCCACCGAGGCGACCCCGGCGACCTCGGCCAACCGGCCCTGGAGCAGGGTGGCAATCTCCCGCGGCGGGCGGCCGGCCGGCTTGGCCAGCTGGAGGGCGATGTTGGTGGCCCAGTCTCCGTGCTCCCGGTTCTTCGGTCGCTCCACGCGCACCGCCGGGACCGTCGGGACGGACAGGTCGCCGGCGTCGACGGCCGCCTGCACGCAGGCAGCGAGAGCAGAGGAGAGTTCTTCGGGAGTCACCCGTTCAGGGTACCGGCGTGGCCTGCGGCCCTTCGAATCGTTGCGTCCCGTGCTTCCCCTGCCGCCAGGTCGTCAATAGATGTCGCATCGAGCCCCTCCGGGACCCCGGATGCGACATCTATTGACGAGCTGGCGCAGGACGAGGGGGATCAGAGGCGGGCGAGCTGGTCCTCGAGCATCCGCGGGCGGCAGCAGACGGC
This sequence comes from Tersicoccus solisilvae, assembly GCF_014643255.1. Lineage (GTDB taxonomy): Bacteria > Actinomycetota > Actinomycetes > Actinomycetales > Micrococcaceae > Tersicoccus > Tersicoccus solisilvae. The sequence continues at coordinate 79,869 of NZ_BMJI01000010.1, forward strand.
ACCGCCGACGGCGACGACCACGAGCCCCGCGCACAGCAGCAGCATCGGCGCGAACCAGCCACCCGTGGCCTCGTGGATGATGCCGACGAACAGCGGCCCCAGGCACGCGAAGGCGTAGCCCAGGCCCTGGGCGAAGCCGGACAGCGCCTGCGCGCCGCGGTAGGTGCGGGTGCGCAGGTTGATCAGCACGAGCGCCAGGGGGAAGCTCGCCTGCCCCACGCCCATCAAGCTGACCCACAGCCAGACCGAGCCGGGCGAGGAACCCAGCAGCCCGAAGTAGCCCACGGCGTACGTCACCACGCCCACCAGGCAGAGGGGGTACGGGTTGCGCATGCGGGCGGCCAGCACGGGCACGATCAGACTCAGCGGCATCCCGATGAAGGCGAAGAGGGAGAGCATCGCGCCGCCGCCGGCGCGGTCCAGGCCGGCGTCGAGCACGATCTGCGGCAGCCACGTGAACATCGAGAAGGTGTTGAACGAGGTGAAGCCCATCATCGCCACCAGTCCCCACGCCAGGGGCGACCGCCAGGGCCGGATGACGGGGACGACCGCCGGCTCGGCCCGCTCGGCCGTGATGGGGGCGTCGTCCCCGACCGGCGCCTCCGACTCGGGGGCGGGCGCCGCCGGCACCGTCGTCCGGCCGCGCGGTGAGCGGACCAGGCCCAGCCACGGCAGCGCCGCGACCAGGCAGGCCAGCGCCCAGGCGCCGGTCGACACCCGCCAACTCGTGGCCTCGGCCAGCGGCACCGCGACCAGCGGCGGCACGGCGGTGCTGATCGCCAGGATCGTCACGTACAGGGCGGTGACCCCGCCGATGGCGTCCGGGAAGTACTTCTTCACCAGCGGGGGGAGCAGGACGTTGCCGACGCCCAGGCCCGCGACCGCGAACACGGAGAGGGTCAGGAAGACGCCGGTGTCCGAGGTGAGCGCCCGGCCGACCTGCCCGACGATCGACACGGTCATCGCGAGCACCGCGAGCCACTCCCCGCTGAGCCGGCGGAGCACGACGGGCGTCAGCGCGCCGAACACGGCGAAGGCGATGGGCGGGAGCATGCCGAGCAGGCCGGTGGTCGTCGCGTTGAGGGGCACGTCGCGGGCAATCGTGCTGACCAGCGGGGTGACGTCGGTGACCGCGACCCGGAGGGTGAAGGCCAGCAGCATGATCCCGGTCAGGGCCAGCAACCGGCCCCTCCAACGTGTCCACTCCACCCTGCGAGGCTATCGGCATCGTGCCGGCCCACCGGCCGCGGCCGGGCGTGACTCGTCCCACCCGGCCGCTGCCGGGTGGATTCGGTGTCGGGGCCGGGACGCTGGTACGCTGATGGACGCACCAGCCCGCGTAGCTCAGTGGATAGAGCGTCTGCCTCCGGAGCAGAAGGTCGTAGGTTCGAATCCTGTCGCGGGCACGGTTGGAGAGGCCCGGGTCGACGTCGTCGGCCCGGGCCTTCGTCATGTCCGGGAGCCATGCCCGCGAGCCATGCCCGGCAGGCGTGTCCGAGTGCCGTCGTGACGGTGTGCGTCACCGTGACAGGATCGGCGCATGACCGTCTACACCCTCGGCGCCCTGCACGCCGTTCCCGCCGCCGACCGTCCGGACCTGCTCGGCGACCCCGTCCACGCGGCCCTGTCGACGCTCGGTTGGCTGGACACCGTCGGCGTCGTCGAGATCGACCCGGACCTGTCCGACACCGCCGCCACGGAGGAGGCCTACGGCCTGGACACGCGGACGCTGGTCAACTGCGTCGTCGTGGCCGGTAAGCGGGAGGGCGTGGAGAAGGTGGCCGCGTGCGCCGTGCCGGCGACCACGCGCGCCGACGTCAACAGCACCGTCAAGCGACGCCTGGACGTGCGCAAGGCCTCGTTCCTGGCACGGGAGGACGCCGTCGAGCGCACCGGCATGGAGTTCGGCGGGATCAGCCCCATCGGGCTGCCCGCGGGCTGGCCCGTGCTCGTCGACGCCCGCGTGCCGGAGCTGCCCGTGATCTGCATCGGCTCCGGGGTGCGCCGCTCCAAGCTGCTGTTGCCGGGCGCGACGCTCGCGCAGCTGCCCGCCGCGGCCGTGGTCGAGGGCCTCGGCGTCTGACCCGGGCCTCGGCGTCCGCCGCGACGACGCGGGCGTGCGGCCGGCGGTCAGCCCACGTGCACGTGGGGCCGGACGAGCATCGTCGGTTCGGCGCGGCGGAGGATCTCTCGGGTCACCGGAGCCACCTCCCCCTGGCCGGAGAACACGAAGCGCAGCAGATTCGCCAGGGGGTTGCCCTCGCTCCACTCGAAGTAGACGTGGGGAACGTCGTCGGTGAGGTCGCGGATCTCGAGCAGCACCGCCGCGATGGTGTTCGGCACCACGGGGCTGCTGACCCGCAGCACGTTCGCCTGCCCCACCCGCACTCCGTGCACGTCCAGCTCGACCGCGAAGTCGGAGGAGTCCACCACGGTCACCTCGAGGAACAGCGGCTTCGACCCCGCCGGCAGATGGTCCCGGCCGGTGACCTCCCGGAGCTTCTGGGTGTAGTGCTCGGGCGTGACCCGGCCCGTCTCGTGCGCGATCACGGCGACGCCGTCGGGTCCGTCCGCCTCCCGGATCATCGCCAGCGCCGCGTCGTCGAACACCACGCCGGTCTCCCGCAGCTCGAAGGACCGCAGGATCCGTGAGCCGAACGAGACGCCGAGGATCGCGAGGATGAAGATGGCCGCGATCCGCACGCCCTCGGGTCGCTCGACGATGTTCGCCACCGTCGTGTAGACGAACACCGCCGTCACGAGCAGGAAGGCGACGGTCGCCACCCGCTGCCGGCGCCGCCGGCAGGCGAGGGTGACGGCGACGGCGGCCGACGTCATGAGCACGAGGACCCCGGTGGCGTACGCGCCGCCCTGGGCGTTGACGTCGGCGTCGAACACCACCGTCACGATGACGGCGGCGACGAAGAACACGGCGATCAGCGGCCGGACCGCCGCGGCCCACTCCGGGGCCATCCCGTAGCGCGGCAGGTAGCGCGGCACGAGGTTGAGCAGCCCGGCCATCGCCGAGGCACCCGCGAACCACAGGATGGTGATGGTCGAGACGTCGTAGACCGACGCGAACACCGGCCCGAGGTACTCGTGGGCCACCCACGCGAGCGCGCGTCCCTCCGCCGCCCCGCCCGCCTCGAACTCGGCCGGCGGGATCAGCAGCGTCGTCGTGAAGCTCGAGGTGAGCAGGAACCCGCTCATGATCAGGGCGGACGTCGTCAGCAGCCGCCGGGCCCCGGCGATCCGGGTGGGCACGGGGTCCGCGCCGGGGGCGTCGTGCCGGCTGCCGATCTGCGGCATGACGGCGACGCCGGTCTCGAACCCGGACATGCCCAGCGCCAGCTTGGGGAAGACGAGCAGGCAGGTGCCGAGCACCGCCCAGCCGCCGCCGTGGACCGTCGTCAGCGCGGTCGTCCAGTGGGTGATCACCTCGGGCCGGGTGAGTACCTCGGCGAGGGCGGTGCCGACCACGACGACGTTGAGCGCGAGGTAGACGCCGACGAGGACGACCGCGACGCCGATCGCCTCCCCGAAGCCGCGGAGAAAGACGACGGCGAGCAGTGTGAGCAGCACGATGGTCACCCAGACCTGGCCGCCGTGCAGGGCCGGCGGGACGAGCGGGTTGCCGATCAGGTGCGCCGACGCGTCGGCCGCCGAGAGCGTCATGGTGATCATGAAGTCGGTCGCGGCGAACCCCAGCAGGACGAGCACGAACACCTTGCCCCGCCAGCGCGGCAACAGGCGCTCGAGCATCGCGATCGACCCGGCGCCGTGCGGGCTCTCGGCGGCCACCTGGCGGTAGACCGGGAGGGCACAGCACAGGGTCACCGCGATGAGCACGATCGTGGCCAGCGGGGACAGGAACCCGGCCGCGAGCGCGGCGATCGCCGGCTGGTAGCCCAGCGTGGAGAAGTAGTCGACTCCGGTCAGGCACATCACCCGCCACCAGGCGTGCCGGGGCTCCTCGTGCGCCGGCTGCACGTGCGGTCCGTGATGCGTACCGGACCGGTCGTTCAATCCCTCGAGGAACCAGGAGCGGAATCGGGAGCCCTTCGACTCGTCCTCCAGCACCGCCGGATGTGCCATGAGCGGAAACCTACACCCGGCGCCCTCGCACGTCAGCAGGCTCGTCAGCCGTTCAGCATCGGCCCAGCCGGCGCCGGCAAGCGTGCGTGTGCGACCGTCCGCGGGTGGTCGCTCCGATCGGGGTCGCTGAGAGCCACCGTCGTCGTGGACGCAATCGAGCCTGATCACTGGCCGATTGCCCGAGTGCGCTTCCGGTCAAGGACCGATGTCATGTCAGCCAGCCAGTCCTGAACTCGCAGAAATCGGCACGGGCCGGTCGTTGCCCGACCCCGGCTCAGCCGGTCAGCGGACGGTGCGCATAGAGGTCCCGGAGCAGGGCGATCTCCGCGCCGTGATGGATCACCTCCCGGTTGATGTGCAGCACCAGTGCGAGCATCGGCGACTCCGCGAACGGCCCCTCCGCCGGGCCGACCGGCGTCGCCTGTTCCTCCGCGGTCAGCGCCCCGATCGAGGAGATCCACGCGGCGTGCATCCGGTCGAGCCGGTCGAGCGCGTCGGCCGCGGTCACCGGATAGTCGTACGACCGGTAGTCGACCGGCTCGCCACCGAAGTGCGAGGCCAGCCGCGCCCCGTAGACGCCGACGAGCAGGTGCCCGAGCCGCCACGCGATCGTCGTCACCGGCGGCGGCGTCGGTTCGGGGAACGCGAACTCGATCCGGTGGGTGCCCGAACCCGCGGCGATCGGCGCCGTCGTCGTCCCCTCCTGCCGCAGGCTCCAGCAGCCGTCCACCGGCTCCCAGGAGTACTCCTCGTCGGTCAGTCCGTCCAGGCGGGGCCGGAGTTGTCCGTTCCAGTGCCAGGTCAGTTGTTCCGTCGCGAACCGGGTGATGTCCATGGCGACCACGCTAGTTCGGGTTGCGGACACCATCGGTCCGCAGGTGCTCGTACGCTGAATCCGTGATCCAGACCTCGGCGCGGCTGCTCCAGCTGCTGTCTCTGCTCCAGGTGCGCCGGGAATGGTCGGGTCCGGACCTGGCCGACCGGTTGCAGGTCACGGAGCGCACGGTGCGGCGGGACGTCGACAAGTTGCGCACCCTGGGGTACCCGATCCGGTCCTCCCCCGGCGCGTCCGGCGGCTACCAGCTCGGGGCGGGCGCCAATCTGCCGCCCCTGCTGCTCGACGACGACGAGGCGCTCGCCGTCGCGCTCGGTCTGAATGCCGTCTCGATCAGCCCCGTGGCCGGGGTCGGGGAGGCCTCGGTGCGGGCCCTGGCGAAACTGCAGCAGGTGGCACCGCCCCGGTTGCGCGGCCGGTTCGCGTCCCTGCGCGACTCCGTCTCCGCGCTCGGCGGGCCGTCGGCGCACATCGACGCGACCGTGCTGACCGCCATCACGACGGCGATCACCGACCGGCGGGTGCTCCCGTTCGACCACGTCGGCCGGGAGGAGACGGTCAGCCGGCGGATGGTGGAGCCCTACCGGCTGATCGACGCCGGCCGGCGCTGGTACCTGGTGGGCTTCGACCTGGACCGGGACGACTGGCGCACCTTCCGGGTGGACCGGATCGAGCGCACCTCGACGCCGCGGGCGCGCTTCACCCCGCGGCCCCTGCCGGCCGCGGACCTGACCGATTACGTGCAGCGGACCATCACCCGGTCCCCCTATCGGTACGACCTGTGCGTGCGGATCGGCGCCCCGATCGAGCGGGTGACCGAGATGATGGGGCCCCTGGTCGCGCAGGTGGAGGCGCAGGACGACGGGAGCACTCTGGTGCGCGTCGGGGCGGACTCGCTGGACTGGGCCCTCGCCCAGTTGATCGGCACCGGGGAGCCGTTCGCCCTGATCTCCCCGCCGGAACTGCTGACGCGCGCCCGGGAACTCGCCGGCCGACTGGCTGCGGCCGCGGACGGTGCCGTCGCCCCCGTTCCCCCGGACGACGCGCGCGCCTAGGCTGGGGCGCGTGCCCACCTTCCGGAAGGAGCGTCCCGGAGCGCCGCGCGGCTTCTTCGCCTGCGAGGCGGCCGGTCTGCGCTGGCTGGACGAGGCGCACGGCGCCCCCGCCGTCACGGTGCTCGAGGTCGACGAGCAGCACCTGCTGCTCGACGCCCTCGCGGAGGTCACCCCGACGGCGCAGGCCGCACTCGCATTCGGTCGCGGGCTCGCCACCACGCACGACGCCGGCGCCCCCGCCTTCGGCGCCCCGCCGCCCGGCTGGACCGGGGACGGGTTCTTCGGACCACTGGACGACCCTCTCCCGATGCCGGCGGCCGCGGAACCCGGGTGGGGGCGATTCCTGGCCCGGGCCCGGATCGAGCCGCTGCTGGAACTGCCGCGTGCGCGCGGCGCCTTCCCGGCGCACACCCGTGCCGTCGTCGAGGCCGTCGTCGCCCGCCTGCTCGACGGCGACTTCGACGACGGGGACCCGCCGGCCCGCCTGCACGGTGACCTGTGGAGCGGCAACGTGATGTGGACGGCCGACGGCGCCACCCTGATCGACCCGGCCGCGCACGGCGGGCACCGGGAGACCGATCTGGCGTTCCTCGCCCTGTTCGGCTGCCCCTGGCTCGATCGCATCGTCGAGGGCTACCAGCAGATCCACCCCCTGCGCCCCGGTTGGCGGCAGCGCACGGCCCTGCACCAGCTGTACCCGCTGCTGGTCCACACCGTCCTCTTCGGTGGCGGCTACGCGGCACGCACGGACGCGGCCGCACGCGCGGCTCTGGCGCTGCCCGGCGTCACCGCCGGGCACAGCCGGGGCCGGTCGCGATGAGCACCACCACCCCGGCCGGCCTGCGGGAGGAAGCGGCCGCTCGCCTGCGCCGGGCCGGCTGCGTCTTCGCCGAGGAGGAGGCCGACCTGCTGCTCGCCGCGGCACCGGACGAGCCGACCCGGCAGGAGCTGATCGCCCGGCGGGTGGCCGGCGAACCCCTCGAACACCTGCTCGGCTGGGCCGCGTTCGGGCCGCTGCGCGTGGCGGTGCAGCCCGGCGTCTTCGTCCCGCGTCGTCGGACGCTGCTGCTCGCCCGGCTCGCCGCGAGCGCGCTGGACCGGCGGCGGCGCCACCCGCGACCGCCGGCCGCTCGGGACAGCAGGGACACGAGCGACGCGCGGGAGCAGGTGCCCGCCGACGGCACCGGCGCACCGGTGACCGTGCTCGAGCTGTGCTGCGGGGCCGCCGCGGTCACCGCCTGGCTGGCCCGGCACGTGGCCGCGGGCTCCGGCCCCGATGCCCCCCGGACCCGGCTGATCGCCGCGGACATCGATCCGGTCGCGGTGGCCTGCGCCCGCGTGAACGCGCCCGGGGCCCTCGTCCTGCAGGGAGATCTGTTCGCTCCGCTGCCGGCGGATCTGGCGGGCACCCTCGACGTCGTCGTCGCCAACGCCCCGTACGTGCCGACCGACGCCATCGGCACCATGCCGCCGGAGGCCCGGGATCACGAGCACCGGGTGGCGCTCGACGGCGGTGCGGACGGCCTGCACGTGCAGCGCCGGATCGCGGCCGACATCGGCCGGTGGCTCGCCCCGGGCGGCAGCGTGATCGTCGAGACCAGCACCCGGCAGGCCCCCGCCAGCGCGGGGCTGTTCCGGGACGCGGGGCTGCGCACCCGGGTCGTGCGGGACACCCGGACGGACGGGACGGCCGTCGTCGCCCGCGCCGCCTAGACTGGGTCACCGTGCCGGCCACCATCAGCTATCCCGCCGCGCTGCCCGTCAGCGCACGCCGCGAGGACATCATGGCCACCGTCGCCGCGAACCAGGTGACGATCATCGCCGGGGAGACCGGCTCCGGCAAGACCACCCAGATCCCCAAGATGTGCCTCGAGCTGGGACTGGGCGAGCGCGGGCTGATCGCCCACACGCAGCCGCGGCGCCTGGCCGCCCGCACCGTCGCCGAGCGCATCGCCGAGGAGCTCGGCGAGACCGTCGGGCAGACCGTCGGCTTCCAGGTGCGGTTCACCTCCGTCACCGGACCCGCCAGCCGCATCCGGCTCATGACCGACGGCATCCTGCTCGCCCAGATCCAGAACGACCCGCAGCTGCGCCGGTACAGCGTCATCATCATCGACGAGGCGCACGAGCGCAGCCTGAACATCGACTTCCTGCTCGGCTACCTCAAGCGGCTGCTGCCGACCCGGCCGGACCTGAAGGTCATCATCACCTCGGCGACCATCGACCCGGAGCGGTTCGCCGAGCACTTCGCGCTGCCCGGGCCGGACGGGGAGCCGGAACCGGCGCCGATCCTCGAGGTCTCCGGCCGCACCTTCCCCGTCGAGATCCGGTACCGGCCGCTGACCGAACCGGCCGAGGAGGACGACGAGGGCGAGGACACCCCCGCGGAGGGCCGGGACCCGCTCGACGCCGTCGGCGACGCGGTGGACGAACTGTCCCGCGAGGCCCCGGGCGACATCCTCATCTTCTTCTCCGGCGAGCGCGAGATCCGCGACGCCGCGGAGGCACTGCGCTCCCGGCTGCCCCGCAACCCTCGGCTGGCCGACGCCGAGGTGCTGCCCCTGTTCGGGCGGTTGTCCCTGTCCGAACAGCACCGGGTGTTCACCCCCGGGGCACGACGACGGATCGTCCTGGCCACCAACGTGGCCGAGACGTCGCTGACCGTGCCCGGCATCCGCTACGTGATCGACCCCGGCACGGCGCGCATCTCCCGGTACAGTGTGCGGACCAAGGTGCAGCGGCTGCCGATCGAACGCATCTCCCAGGCGTCGGCCAACCAGCGCGCCGGCCGGTGCGGGCGCGTCGCCGACGGGATCTGCATCCGGCTGTACTCCGAGGACGATTTCACGGCCCGCCGCGAGTTCACCGACCCGGAGATCCTGCGCACCAACCTCGCCGCGGTCATCCTGCAGATGGCGGCCATGGGCATCGCCGACGGCCCGAAGGAGGTCGCGGCGTTCCCGTTCGTCGAGCCCCCGCAGGAGCGGGCGATCAACGACGGCGTCACGCTGCTGCGCGAGCTCGGGGCCCTCGCCGCCCCGGCGACCACGGCGCCCGGCACGGCGGCCCGCGGCTCGAGCCTGACCGACGTCGGCCGCCAGCTCGCCCAGTTGCCGGTGGACCCGCGCCTGGGCCGGATGATCGTCGAGGCGTCCCGACGGGGTTGCGCCAAGGAGGTGATGATCCTCGCCGCGGCGATGACCATCCAGGACCCGCGCGAACGGCCCACGGACAAGGAGGCGCAGGCCAAGCAGCAGCATGCCCGCTTCGTCGACCCGACCAGCGACTTCACCGGGTTCCTGCTGCTGTGGAACTACCTGCAGGAGCAGCAGCACGAGCTCTCCGGCAACGCGTTCCGCCGGCTGTGCCGCACCGAGTACCTCAACTACCTGCGGATCCGCGAGTGGCAGGACCTGTTCGCGCAGCTGCGGCAGCTGGCCAAGCCGCTCGGCATCACGCTGGCCCCGGGCCGGTCCGTCGAGGCCGTCGCCGGTCACGACGCCATCCACCAGTCCCTGCTGGCGGGTCTGCTCAGCCAGGTCGGGCTGTGGGACGAGCGCAAGCGGGAGTACACCGGTGCGCGCGGCACACGGTTCGCGCTCTTCCCCGGCTCCGCCCTGTTCCGGAAGAACCCGGACTGGGTCATGAGCGCGGAGCTGGTCGAGACGTCCCGTCTGTGGGCGCGCGTCAACGCCCGGATCAACCCGGCGTGGGTCGAGGACCTCGCCCCGGACCTGGTCAAGCGCTCCTACTCGGAGCCGCACTGGTCCGCGAAGAGCGGGTCGGTGATGGCGTGGGAGAAGGTGACCCTGTACGGCCTGCCGATCGTCGCCCGCCGGCGGGTGACCTACGGCCGGATCGATCCCGAGCTCTCCCGCGACCTGTTCATCCGGCACGCCCTGGTGGAGGGCGACTGGCGCACCCACCACCCGTTCTTCCGCCGCAACCGGGAGCTGCTGGACTCCGTCGAGGAGCTGCAGACCCGGATGCGGCGCCGGGACCTGCGGGTGGACGACGAGACGCTGGTCGACTTCTACGACGCGCGGCTGCCGGCGTCCATCGTCTCCGGCCGGCACTTCGACGCGTGGTGGAAGCGGGAGCGGCACGAGCACCCCGACCTGCTCGACCTCGACCGCAGCCTCGTGCTCGCCGGCGGCGACGACCTGGACACCGACGCCTTCCCCACCGTGTGGCGGCAGCAGGGCCACGAGCTGCCCCTGACCTACGCCTACGATCCCGCCGCCGAGCGCACGCACCAGCCCGGCGCCGACGACGGCGTCAGCGTGACCGTGCCCGTGCTGTTCCTGCAGCAGCTTGATCCGGCCCCGTTCGCCTGGCAGATCCCCGGACTGCGGGTGGAGCTCGTCACCGCGCTGATCCGGTCGCTGCCCAAGGCGATCCGCAAGAACGTCGTCCCCGCGCCCGATGTCGCCCGCCTGGCCGTCGAGGCGCTGGGCGCCGACTTCGACGCCTCGACCGACGAGCTTCTCCCCTCCCTCGCTCTCGTGCTGCGCCGGTTGCGCGGCATCGTCGTCGACCCCGCCCTGTTCGACCTCGACGCGATCCCCGCCCACCTGCGGCTTCGGTTCGTCGTCGTCGACGGCACCGGCCGGGTGCTCGGCGAGGACACCTCCCTGGAGCGGTTGCAGGCGGGCCTGGCCGACGCGTCCCGGCGGGCCGTCGCCGCGACCCTCGGTGGCCGGACCGGGGCCCAGACCGGCGGCGGCCGGACGGTCGGCGAGGCCGCCGGCCGCGCGCGGGCGACCGGCACCGACTCCGCCGACGACGGGCGGGGCCGCGGTCGTGGCCGCGGGCGGGGTCGCGGCCGGGATGGGTCGACGGCGTCGCCCCTCGATGCCGCCGCCGGGCCCGCCGCGGGGCCGACCTTCACCGAGCGCAGCGGGCTGACGACGTGGCCGGGCGAGAGGATCGAGCGGGAGGTTTCCACCACGGTCGCCGGCCACGCCGTCACCGGCTACCCGGCGCTCGTCGACGACGGGGACGCGGTCTCCCTGCGCGCCCTCACCGACCGGGGCGAGGCCACGCAAGCGCACCGCCGCGGCGTCATCCGGCTGCTGGCCCTGCGGGTCCCCTCCCCACAGCGGTACGTGCTGGATCACCTGTCCAACCGGGAGAAGCTGACGTTCACGCAGAACCCGCACGGCTCCGTCGCCTCGCTGATCGAGGACTGCACGCTCGCCGCGATCGACCGGCTCGTGCCTGCGGACCCGCCGTGGGACCGGGCCGGGTTCGACGGGCTGTTCGAGCACGTCCGGGCGGAACTGATCGACACGGTCTTCGCCGTCACCGCCGTCGTGGAGAAGGTGCTCGCCGAGGCCGCCCAAGTCCGGCGGTCGCTCAAGGGGACCACGTCGCTGGCGCTGATCAGCGCGCTGAACGACATCAAGGCGCAGCTCGAGCACCTGGTGTACCCGGGGTTCGTCGCGGCGACGGGCTGGGCGCAGCTGCAGCACTACCCGCGCTATCTCACGGCGATCAGCCGGCGCCTGGAGAAGCTGCCGACGAACGTGCAGCGGGACGGGCTGTCGATGGCCGTGGTGCAGGGCCTGGAGGACGAGTACGACGTCGCCGTCGCGGCCCTGCCGCCGGGCGCCCGGCCCTCCGCCGCGCTGACCCACGTGCGCTGGATGATCGAGGAGCTGCGGGTCAGCCTGTTCGCCGTCGAGCTCGGCACGGCGTACTCCGTGTCGGAGAAGCGGGTGCGGACGGCGCTGAAGGCGGCCACCAGCGGCTGACGCGGCGGGCGCCGGTTCCGGTTCCGGCCGGTTCCGCCCCGCACGACGCGCGCCGAGTGGACGGACAACGCACTCATCCGGGCCAAGTGACGACGACAACCGGCCACTCGGCGAACTCGTCACCACCGTCGCACTCACCACCGGGAACGGCCGGCCCGCAACGACATCGTCCGTCCACTCGACGAGGTGGCCACGCCCAGTGGACGGACAACGCCCCCATCCGGGCCGAGTGACGACGACAACCGGCGGGTCGGCGGGTCGGCGGGTCGGCAGGTCGGCGGGTCGGCGGGCGGGTGGCGGCTGGCGGCTGGCGACCAGTCACAGCCGGCCGTCGATGCCGGCCGAGCGTCAGTCCGCCGGGACGGTCGCCTCGTGGCCGGCGGCGCGCAGCGCCGCCCGGAGGGCGCGGCCGTTCGCGGCCAGGCGGGACATGTCCGGGTCCGTCCCGGCGTTCGTGAAGTCGAACTGGGCCTCGGAGGTGGCCGGGAAGACGTGCACGTGGGTGTGCGGGATCTCGAAGCCGGCGATGATGACGCCGATCCGGTCGCCGTCGAACGCCTTCAGCTGCGCCTTGCCGACGATCTGGGCCACCTCCATGACGCGCGCCATCAGGTCCGCCGGCAGGTCCGTCCAGGCGTCCACCGGAGCCCGCGGCACGACGAGGGCGTGGCCGTCCGCGAGCGGCCCGATCGAGAGGAACACGACGACGGCGTCGTCCTTCCAGACGAAGTCGCCGGGGATCTGCCCGTCGATGATCCGGGTGAACAGCGTCGGCTCGGCGTTCTCACCGGTCGGCGACTCGCCGGCCGTGACGCGGGTGCCGGGCTGCGGGGGCTTGGGTCGTCCGAAGGTCATACCGGCACGCTACCCGCTGGCGCCGTCGATGACGGAGGGCTCAGCCCGGCTCCGGCCCGGTGGCCACGGGGAGGTCCGTCGCCGCGTACTGCGACCACGACCCCGGATACAGGGCCGCGTCGATGCCGGCCCGGCGCAGGGCGAGCACCTCCTGGGCGGCGCTGACCCCGGACCCGCAGTAGGCGGCCACCGCGATGTCGTCGGTGAGACCCAGGGCCGCGAACTGCTCGCGCAGCGCGGCGGGCGGCAGCAAGGTCCCGTCGGCTGCGAGGTTGTCCACCGTCGGTGCGCTGACGGCACCCGGAATGTGGCCGGCCTTCGGGTCCATCGGCTCGGTCTCCCCGCGGTACCGCTCCCCCGCCCGGGCGTCCAGCAGCACCCCGGACCGCGCGTGCGCGGCGGCCGCCGCCAGGTCCAGCACCGGCATCCGGCCCCAGGTGAGGGCGACCGCACCGGGTGAGGGCTCGACGGTGCCGGGCCGCAGCCCGTGCCCGGCCGCGGTCCAGGCGGCGAGCCCGCCGTCGAGCACCCGCACGTCCGCGTGACCGGCGTGCCGCAGCAGCCACCAGGCCCGGGCGGCGGCGAAACCGTTGGCGTCGTCGTAGGCGACGACGGTGTCACCCTCGTTCACGCCCCAGCGCCGGACCGCGGCATGGAACGCCTCGGGCTCGGGCAGCGGGTGCCGGCCGGACGTCGCGGTCGGCTCACCGGCGAGCTCCCGGTCGAGGTCCACGTACACCGCGCCCGGCAGGTGCCCGTCGCGGTAGTGGTCCTCCCCGTGCGGGTCGCCCAGCTGCCACCGCACGTCCAGCAGCACCACCGGCCGATCCGCCGCCGCCACCAGCCTCGCCAGCTCCTCGGCGTCGATCAGTTCCGTCATCCTCGCTCCTCTCACAGCCAGCCCCGCCGCCGGAACTGCCACCACAACGCTCCCGAGCACACCACGATGAGCAGGCAGGAGAGCACGACGCCGGAGACGGCGCCGTACCCCGGGTAGGGGACGTTCATCCCGTAGAAGCCGGTGATCAGGGTGGGGACGGCGATGATGGCCGCCCAGCTCGTCACCTTCTTCATCACGATGTTCAACGTGTTGCCCTGGATGGTCAGGTGGGTCTGCAGCACCGTGGTCGACATGTCCCGTGCGGACTCGGTCCAGTCGATCGCCCGCAGCACGTGGTCGTTGACGTCCTGCAGGTAGGCCCCGAGCTCCGCCAGCGCCTTCCGCTCGGCCTCGTCTTCGTCGTCGTCGGCGGCGTCCTCGTGCACGTGCCGCAGCAGGGTGCCCGTCACCTCGCGCATCGGCAGCAGCACCCTCCGCAGCCGCACGAGCGTCTTGTGCAGGTCGAAGCCGTCGCGCTGCAGGGAGCGCCGGGGTGCCCCGTTGTCCTCGGCGAACAGGTCGTCCCCGAGCCCGTCCGCGGCCTCGTCGAGGCGTTCGGCGGCGGCCAGCTGACCGTCGACGAGGGCGTCCACGAGCGCGTGCACGAGCCGCCACACCCCGGTGCTCGCGAGCTCGTGCGCGTCGTCCACCCGGGAGAGCACATCGTCGGCGTCGAAGCCCTCGTCCTCCGCCAGCACGATCAGGACGTTGCGCCGGATCACCGCCGACACCTCGGTCAGGGCCAGCCGGGGCATTCGGTCACCTCCGCCGCCGCTGCCGTCACCCCGGCCGGCGCGGTCGTCCACGCGCACCGCGTAGGCGTTGAGGAACAGGTGGTCGGCGTACCGTTCCAGCTTGGGCCGCTGGTGCTCGGTGACGACGTCCTCGACGGCGAGCTGGTGTACCCCGAGTGCGGGCAGCAGGCGGCCGACGTCGTCCGTCCGGCCCGCGGGCAGGCACACCCACAGGCACGCGGCCGGGTCGCGGGACAGCTCGGCGATGCCGTCCACGTCCAGCCGGCGGTCCTCGTGCCGACCGTCCCGGAACACCCTCACGCTGAGCATGAGGTCAGCCTAGGCGGCAGCGGAAGTCCACCGGCACCGGTGGGGACGCGTGAGCGCTCAGACCTCGACGCGCTGCCCCGGGTCGAGGTGCTCGATGGCGACGCCGTGGGCGCCGGCGTGGGTGGCCAGGTGGTTCTCCGCCATGGTGCGGCCGACGTCGGTCAGCAGCGCGTCGTGGATGGGGAACGCGCGCGGCGCCCGCACGGCGATGGCGAAGTCGATCACCTCCGCGGTCTTCGACCACGGCGCGTGCAGCGGCACCAGCAGCGTCTTCACCGCGACCCCCTCCGGGACGATGAAGCAGTCCCCGGGGTGGTACACGTTCTCGTCGATCACGTACCCGACGTTGGCGACCATCGGGATCCGCGGATGGATCAGGGCGTGCTGGCCGCCGACCGTGCGCAGCGCGAACCCGGCCACGGTCAGGGACGCACCCGGCTCGACGGTGATGATCCGGTCGGCCACGGCAGCGTCCGCGTCGGCCCGCAGGGAGGCGGCGACGGACTCGGGGGCGTGCACCGTCAGCTCGGGTGCGGCGGCGAGAGCGGCGAGCAGCCGCTCCGGCACGACGTGGTCGGGGTGCTCGTGGGTGATCAGGACGGCGTCCGCGCCGGCGAGCGCGGCGTCCACCTCCGAGAACGACCCCGGATCGATGACCAGCACCGCCCCGTGGTCCTCGAGCCGGACGCAGGAATGGGTGTACTTCGTCAGCTGCATGCCCCCAGCGTAGCCAGCGGCCCCGCGGGCCGCCCGGCCCGGCGACGCCACCGCCCGCACTGCTAGGCTCGATGGAGCAGTTTCCCGCCGCAGGAGGCATCCCACCGTGTCGAGCCGATCGTCCTCAGCCGCCGCGGACGCCCCGACGGGTGCCCGCCCACCCGAGCGCAACACCCGCCAGCGCACCGCGGTCTCGCGCGCCCTGGACGAACTGGACGACTTCGTCAGCACCCAGGAACTGCATCGCATCCTCACCGAGCGCGGCGAACGCGTCTCCCTGGCGACCGCCTACCGGGTGCTGCAGTCGATGGCCGACGACGGCCGCGTGGACGTGCTGCGCGCCGCCGACGGCGAGGCGGTCTACCGCCGCTGCGAGGTCTCCGCCCACCACCATCATCTGGTGTGCCGCTCCTGCGGGAAGGCGGTCGAGGTGCAGGCCCCGGCCATCGAGTCGTGGGCCGAACGGGTCGCCGCCGAGCACGGGTTCACCGCCGTCGAACACACCGTCGAGGTGTTCGGCCTCTGCCCGCGCTGCTCCGCCGAGCGCCGCTGACCCCTCCCTCCTGCCAGCTCGTCAATAGATGCACGAAATCGGTCGCGGAGCGGCCTTTTCGTGCATCTATTTGTGATGTCCAGGGACGTTGTCCCGGTTTAGGGCGGTGAGTCGGGCTGACAAATGAAGGCCTCCGGATGTGAAGTGGAGCTGTCGAGGAACCACTG
>NZ_BMJI01000011.1 GCF_014643255.1 Tersicoccus solisilvae
GATCGAGGCGGAGAACAACTACTACCGTCAGAACAACCCCCAGCACCAACCGGCGCTGGGAGAACCCGCCCTCCACTAAACCCGGGGCGGTTCAGTGGAGCCCGGTTGCGGGAGTGCGCGAGCGGGCCGTGGTGCTGGAGCCCACGCTGTGGCGTCGTTGTTCGGGCTGGGCTGCGGCGCCCACGTGTCGGTCGCAGCGGAGCCCGGTTGCGGGAGTGCGTGATGGGGCTGGGCTGCGGCGCCCACGTGTCGGTCGCAGCGGAGCCCGGTTGGGTGGGTGCGTGATGGGGCTGGGCTGCGGCGCCCCTGGTCTCGGTCGCAGCGGAGCCCGGTGATGGCCGGTCACCGGGCTGGGAGAGGGGACGGTGGGGGTAGATGCACCGCGGAGGCCGGTAGCGTGGGGGAGTCCGGGCTTCGGCCCGCGCCCCAGTAGCCCAATCGGCAGAGGCGGCGGACTTAAAATCCGCGCAGTGTGGGTTCGAGTCCCACCTGGGGCACTCAGCCAGGACGAGCGGCGACCGCCGTGCCGTCACCGGATGCGGATGACGGGCTTGCTCCCAGGTGACCGGACGGCGCCGGTTCTGCGCCGAACATGTCGCCCAGCACGATCATCGCCCCGATGACCTGGCGCGGCCTGGCCACGCCGTCGATCGTGCCGCGGACCACGCCCCTCCTCCCCCTCGTACCGGTTGACCCCTGTCGGACTTCGCTATTCAGCGTTACTATGTACTAGTAATCAACGACACAGAGTAGCGAAGGTGGCCGGCGCGTGGGGAAGCAGATCACCGAGATGCTCAAGGGCACCCTGGAGGGCGTCGTCCTCGCGGTCCTGGCCCTCCGGCCCGCCCACGGGTACGAGATCACCGCGTCGCTGCGCCACCAGGGCTTCACCGACATCGCTGAGGGCACCGTCTACGCGCTGCTCGTGCGTATCGAGCAACGCGGCGTGGTCGACGTCGAGAAGGTGCCCTCGGAGAAGGGCCCGCCGCGCAAGGTGTACACGCTCAACCGCGAGGGCCGCGCCGCCCTCGACGAGTTCTGGAGGACCTGGGACTTCCTCGCGGAACGACTGGACCGGCTCCGGCGGCAAGGAAACCAGCGAGAGGTTTGACCATGTGGATCGAGAAGATCGTCGAGAAGGTCACCGTGGATCTCGGTGAGAAGAAGAGGTACCTCGACTACAAGGCGAGGGTGAAGAGCCTGCCCGGCGGGTACCGCGAGGCTGCTGCCGCGCTCGAGCGCTATCTGCTGTACTTCGGGCCGGGCGACGGCGCCGGCCTCACCGCCATGCTGCACGACCTGGCCGACCTGCTCGAGCAGAGCGCGGCGGACGGGCGCCCCGTGCGCGACGTCGTCGGCGTCGATCCCGTCGACTTCGCCGAGACGTTCCTCGCGAACTACCGCGGCGGCAACTGGGTGCAGAAGGAGCGCGACCGGCTGGCCCGCGCGATCGACCGTGCCGCGGGCGACGCCGCCCCCGACGGGCCCGTCTCCGGGGGGCGGGAAGGGATCCGCGGGGAGGGCGGAACCATGACGACGGCGGCGCCGGCCATCCGGATCCGCGGGCTGGAGAAGTCCTACGGCACGCTGGCGGTGCTGCGCGGCGTCGACCTCGACGTCACCCGCGGCTCCATCCTGGCCCTGCTCGGCTCGAACGGCGCCGGCAAGACCACCGTGGTCCGCATCCTGGCCACCCTCCTGGGCGCCGATGGGGGCACCGCCGCGGTGAACGGGCACGACGTCGTCACGGCGGCGCCGGACGTGCGGGAGTCGCTGAGCCTCACCGGGCAGTTCGCCGCCGTCGACGAGGTGCTCACCGGGCGCGAGAACCTCGTCCTGGTGGGCCGCTTGCGGCACGTGGCCGATCCCCGCCGGGTGGCGGACGAGCTGCTCGAGCGGTTCGCGCTGACCGAGGCCGCCGACCGGCGCGCGGGGACGTACTCGGGTGGCATGGTGCGGCGCCTCGACATCGCGATGAGCCTGATCGGGGACCCGGAGGTGATCGTCCTGGACGAACCGACCACCGGCCTCGACCCGCAGGGCCGGCTCGAGGTGTGGGACACCATCACCGGCCTCGCGCACCGCGGAACCACCGTGCTGCTGACGACGCAGTATCTCGACGAGGCGGAGCACCTGGCCGATCGCGTCGCCATCCTGCACGAGGGGCGGATCCTCGTCGAGGGCACCGTCGCCGAGCTGCGGCGACTGCTCCCGCCGGCCGAGGTCGTCTACGTGGAGAAGCAGCCGACCCTCGAGGAGATCTTCCTCGCCCTCACCGGCTCCTCGACGAGCCATGACACCCCCGACACCGAGGAGCACCGATGAGCACGCACGCGCTCGCGGACACGGCCGCGCTGACCGGCCGGTCCCTGCGCCACATCACGCGCAGCCCCGACACGATCATCACCACGGTGGCGACGCCGATCGCGCTGCTGCTGATCTTCGTCTACGTGTTCGGCGGGGCGATCCAGACCGGGACCGAGTCGTACGTGACGTATCTGCTGCCCGGTATCCTCCTGATCACGATCGCCTCCGGGATCGCCTACACCGCGGTCCGCCTGTTCGCGGATCTGCAGGGCGGGATCGTCGACCGGTTCCGGTCCCTGCCGATCGGCCGGCCCGGGGTGCTGTGGGCGCACGTGCTGACGTCGCTGGTGGCCAACGCGATCGCGCTCGTCGTCGTCGTCCTCGTGGCCCTGCTGATGGGCTTCCGTTCCCCGGCGGGGTTGCCCGCGTGGCTCGCGGTCGCCGGCATCCTGCTGCTCGTCACCCTGGCGCTGACGTGGCTCGCCGTCATCCCCGGGCTGCTGGCGAGGACCATGGACGGGGCGAGCGCGTTCGCCTATCCGCTGATCTTCCTGCCGTTCGTCAGCTCGGCGTTCGCGCCGACCGCCACCATGCCCGGGCCGGTGCGCTGGTTCGCCGAGCACCAGCCGATGACGTCCGTCGTCAACGCGATCCGTGACCTGCTGGCCGGCCGCGCGGCGGGTCCGGACCTGCCGGTGGCGCTCGCCTGGTGCGTCGGCGTCCTGGTCGTCGCGTACGTCGCGGCGATGCTCGTCTACCGGCGCCGGCTCCGCTGACCCGCGGGCCCACCCGAGCGGCGGTCGGCCAGCAGGTAGGCGGGCACGGCCACCGCGGCCACGACGACGTGCATGACCATGAGGGCGAGCACGGCCCCCGTCGTCGTGCCGGGGACGAAACGCGTGACCAGCAGGAGGACGTCCGGCACGAACGAGAGCACGACGACGACGGGGACGAGCACGCTCAGGATCCGGGCCGGCTCCTGCCCGCGCCGCCGTGCGCGCCGATCGACCAGGCGCCACCCGAGCCAGCCGACGACCACCCCGATCACGGTGAGTGTCGCCTGGGCGGGAACGGTGAGGGGCCCGTAGCCCGTGGGGGCGCCCATGGCCACCGCCACCGCGGCGACCACCGCGTTGAGGGCGACGGCGACGACGATCGCACCGATGAGGATGACCGAGGTGCGCAGGCCGGCCGGGCGGGCGAGGCCGGTGTTCGCGGTGGTGGTGACGGTGGGCATGACGACTCCTCGTGGTTCTCGGCGTCGCCGATCGGCGCCGGCTCCGGATACGGGTCCGAATGGTCCCGTAACTAAAACGGTACTCCTCGGTCCCGAAACCTACAATGGCGGGATGAGCCATTCGTCCGCGACGCCTCAGACGTGGGGGGCGTCCGGCGTCCCCGGACGGCCGCGTGACCCCGACCTCGACGACCGGATCCTCGTCGCCACCCAGGACCTGCTGATCGAGCACGGCTACGGCGGGACGACGGTGGAGGCGGTCGCCCGCGCCGCGGGGACGGGCAAGGCCGCCGTGTACCGGAGGTGGCCGAGCAAGGTCGACCTCGTGGTGGCGGCGGTGCGGGTGCTGTCCGCGCCGTCGGCCGTGCCCGACACGGGCACGGTGCGGGGGGACCTGCTCGCCTGCGCGATGCACTACGCCCGGCCCGACGCCCGGGCGGCGCGTGTGCTGGCGAGCCTGCTGAGCGAGATCGGGCGGGACGCCGAGCTGTACGAGGTGGCGCGGGCCTCCATCGGCGAGCCGCCGGTGGCGGCGCTGAGGGCGGTGCTGGAGCGGTGGGCCGCGCGGGGGGCGGTGGACGCCGACGCCCCGATCCCGCTGCTGGCCGGTATCGTCCCGGCGGTCGCCTTCGGCCAGGTGACGCTGCAGCGGCGCGCCCTGGACGTCGCGACCGTCACCGACCTCGTGGATCACGTCCTGCTGCCGGCGCTGGGGGCGCACGGGGACGCGGGGTGGGAAGCGGCGGCTGACGTGGTCACGGAGGTCCACGAAGATCCGGCAAGATGACTGCATGGGGTCAACGACGTTCGAGAGTGTCCTGGATCGGCTGTACTTCACCGCCACGAGCGAGCGGGACAAGGGCACCAAGTTCGAACGGCTGGTGAAGCGGTATCTCGAACTCGAGCCGAAGTACGCGGACCAGTTCTCCGACGTCTGGCTCTGGACCGAGTGGCCCGGCCGCAACGGCCAGGTGGACACCGGCATCGACCTCGTCGCGAAGGACCGATACACCGGTGAGCTGACGGCCATCCAGGCGAAGTTCTTCGACCCCGCCCGGACGCTCCAGAAGGCGCAGATCGACTCGTTCTTCACGGCCAGCGGCAAGGTCGACTTCGCCTACGGCATGGTCGTCTCGACGACTGACCACTGGTCCAAGCACGCCGAGGACGCCCTCGAGAACCAGTCCAAGCAGATGAGCCGCCTCCGGCTGCAGGATCTGGCCGACTCGACCATCGACTGGTCGGCGTTCGACGTCGAGCAGCCCGAGCAGATGCGCAAGTCCCCCGCGAAGGAGCCCCGGAAGTACCAGCGGGAGGCGATCGCTGACGTCGTCGACGGGTTCGCCGCCCAGGACCGGGGCAAGCTCATCATGGCCTGCGGCACCGGCAAAACGTTCACCTCGCTGAAGATCGTCGAGGAGATGGTCCCGGTCGGCGGGACGGTGCTGTTCCTCGTCCCGTCCATCGCGCTGCTCCAGCAGACGTTGAACGAGTGGACGGCGCAGGCGCAGGTTCCGCTACGGCCGCTCGCGGTCTGCTCCGATGCCAAGGTCGGGCGGAAGCAGAACGAGGACGTCTCCGTCCACGACCTCGGGTTCCCCGCCACCACCGATCCGCAGCTGCTGGTCAACCGTGCCCGCATCTCGACCGGCGAGAACCATGTCACTGTCGTCTTCAGCACCTACCAGTCGATCGACGTCATCGCCCAGGCTCAGCAGGCCGGCCTTCCAGATTTCGACCTGATCCTGTGCGATGAGGCCCACCGCACCACCGGCATCACCGAACCCGGTGCCGACGATTCCGCGTTCACCCGGGTGCACGACAACACCTATCTGGTGGGCGCGAAGCGGCTCTACATGACCGCGACGCCGCGGATCTACATCCAGCAGTCCAAGGCGAAGGCCGCGGCCGAGGACGTCGCCGTCTACTCGATGGACGACGAGGCGACCTACGGGCCCGAGCTCCACCACCTCGGCTTCGGCCGGGCCGTGGAAATGGGCCACCTCTCCGACTACAAGGTGCTCGTGCTCGCCGTCGACGAGGACGCCGTCAGCCGATCCTTCCAGGGCCTGCTCGCCGACGAGTCCCACGACCTGCGCCTCGACGACGCTGCCCGCATCGTCGGCTGCTGGAGCGGGCTCTCCAAGCGAGGCGTCAACGGGGAGCGCCTGGACATCAGCGATCACTCGCCGATGCGCCGCGCCGTCGCCTTCGCCCGCAACATCAAGGAGTCGAAGAAGCTCGCGGAGGACTTCGAACTGATCGGCACGCAGCTGGCGGTCGAGGACGACGCCGCGTTGCGGATGGAGGGTGCCCACGTCGACGGCACGTTCAACGTGCTGGAGCGGCAGGCGAAACTCGACTGGCTGAAGGCCGACACCGAGGGCAATCGCGTGCGGATCCTCTCCAACGCCCGGTGCCTCTCCGAGGGCGTCGACGTGCCGACCCTCGACGCCGTGCTGTTCCTCAACCCGCGCAGCTCCCAGGTGGACGTGGTCCAGTCCGTCGGCCGGGTGATGCGCAAGGCCGAGGGCAAGGAGTACGGCTACATCATCCTGCCCATCGCGGTGCCCGCCTCGGAGAGCCCCGAGACGGCATTGGACGACAACAAGCGGTACAAGGTCGTCTGGGACGTCCTGCAAGCCCTGCGCGCGCACGACGACCGATTCGAGGCGATGGTCAACAAGATCGACCTCGACCCGGCCGCCAACCGGACCGTCGACGTGATCGGCGTCGGCGGGAGTGGCGCAGGACAGGACGGCGACGACGACGGTTCGAGCGGCGCCGGCGATGGTGCGCCCGGGCGTGGTGATCAGTTGTCGATGTTCCACCTCGCCAATGCCGACGAGTGGCGCAATGCGATCTTCGCCCGCATGGTGCGCAAGGTCGGCGACCGGCGCTACTGGGAGCAGTGGGCCTCCGACGTCAAGGACATCGCCGACCGGCACACCACCCGGATCCGCACCATCCTCGACGGATCCGAGGAGGCGCGCGCCCAGTTCGCGGAGTTCCTGGCCGGCCTGCGCGGGAACCTCAACGACGGCATCACCGAGGCCAACGCCATCGACATGCTGTCCCAGCACCTGATCACCAAACCGGTCTTCGAGGCGCTGTTCGCCGACTACTCGTTCGCCGCCCACAACCCGGTGAGCCAGGTGATGGACGGCATGCTCGCGGTGCTCGAGGGATACCACCTTGGGTCCGAGATCGCGCCGCTGGAGGACTTCTACCGCTCGGTCCGGATCCGCGCGGAGGGCATCGACTCCGCCGCGGGCAAGCAGAAGATCATCACCGAGCTGTACGAGCGGTTCTTCAAGCTGGCGTTCCCGCGGGTGGCCGAGTCCCTCGGCATCGTCTACACGCCCACCGAGGTAGTGGACTTCATCATCCGCGCCGTCGACGACGTCCTCGTCGAGCACTTCGGCACCTCACTGTCGGGGGAGGGAGTGCACGTGCTCGACCCGTTCACCGGGACCGGCACCTTCATCGCCCGGCTGCTCCAGTCCGGGCGGATCAAGCCGGAGGACCTGCTGCGCAAATACACGCAGGAGTTGCACGCCAACGAGATCCTGCTGCTGCCGTACTACATCGCGGCGATCAACATCGAGGCGACGTTCCATGGCCTGCAGGGTGGGGCCTTCATACCGTTCGACGGCATCGTGTTGACCGACACGTTCCAGTCCTCCGAGCATGGCGATGCATTAGACGAGCGAGTCTTCACCGCCAACAACGAACGTGTCATCGCGCAGAACGCGCTGGACATCCGCGTCATCATCGGCAACCCGCCCTACTCGGTGGGGCAGACCAGCGGTAACGACAACAACGCCAACCTCAAGTACCCGCACCTGGACGCGTCGATCCGGGACACCTACGAGGCCGGGTCCGCAGCGAGTCTTACTAAATCGCTCTATGACTCCTACATCCGCGCGTTCCGGTGGGCGTCAGACCGGATTCTGAAGTCCGACGACGGAGGGGTAGTCGCGTACGTCTCCAACGGCGGCTACATCGACTCCAACTCCGCCGACGGACTGCGGAAGTCCCTGGCTGAAGAGTTCCATCACATCTTTGTGTACAACCTTCGGGGTAACCAGCGCACCGCCGGCGAGCAGAGCCGTAAGGAGGGCGGCAAGATCTTCGACGCAGGCAGCCGGGCCACAGTCGCCGTTCTCATTCTGGTCAAGAGACCCGGGGTAGTCGACTCGTGCGTGCTGCACTACAAGGACATTGGCGACTATCTCGACCGCCGGGCCAAGCTCGACCTCGTCGAGCGGGCGAGCCTCGCGACGCTCGACTGGCAGACTCTCACACCAAACCGCAACGGCGATTGGATCAACCAGCGCAACGATGAATTCAGGACATACACCCCGATCGGCGACAAGGGCAGCGGCCAAGGCATCTTCGCCACCTACTCGGCCGGGCTAAAAACCAACCGCGACGCGTGGGTCTACAACGACTCTGAGGGAGCGCTCCGGGAAACCGTCGGACGCCTCATCGCGAACTACAACGCCGAACTCGATCGAATCGGTAGGGCCGTATCCACTGTCGCTCAGCTACGGTCGGACGCCGTGACCGACCCGACAAAGATCAATTGGGATGGAACGCTCGAGGCCAGATTCCTCAGGAGCGAACGGCTCACCATTGATGAGGCGAGCTTCCGCTCCGGAACCTATCGCCCATTCAACCGTCGGCATGTTTATGCAAACCGACAGCTCAACAACAGCGTGTACAAGCTGCCTTCCCTCTATCCCGACGGTGGAACCGAGAACTACGGCTTTTACAACGTCGGCAACGCCTCGGCGGTCCCGTTCAGCGTGGTCATGACCGACCTTCTCCCGGATCTTCACGTCACCGGGGCCGGCAGCGGCGGCCAGTTCTTCCCCCGTTACACCTATGTCACTGACACGTCCGGCGATGATCTGCTCACCCACGACGCGCCGTCGTCGTCGGGCTTCCGCCGGGTCGACAACATCACCGACGAAGCACTCGCCGACTACCGCGCCGCCTACGGGGCGGACGTCACCAAGGACGACCTCTTCTTCTTCGTCTACGGGCTGCTGCACTCGCCGGAGTACCGGGAGCGGTTCGCCGCGGACCTGAAGAAGATGCTGCCGCGCATCCCGCAGGTCCCCGGCGTCGAGCGCTTCCGCGCCTTCGCCGACGCCGGCCGGGCGCTGTCCGAGCTGCACATCGGCTACGAGAACGTCGAACCCTACCCGCTGACCGAGCGCGAGACCGGGCTCGGGCTGGAGACCGACGCCTACGCGAAGTACGCGGTGACGAAGATGAAGTACGGCGGCAAGTCGGGCGCGTGGGACAGGACCCGCGTGATCTACAACGGCCACCTGACCGTCGAGGGCATCCCCGAGGACGCGCACCGGTACATGCTCGGCTCCCGGTCGGCCGTCGACTGGATCCTCGAGCGGTACCAGGTCAAGACGGACAAGGCGTCCGGCATCGTCAACGACCCCAACGACTGGTCCCGTGAGCACCACCAGCCGCGATACATCATCGACCTGCTCAAGCGGATCGTCACCGTCAGCGTGGAGACCAACCGGATAGTCGACGGCCTCCCCGACCTCGGTGTCTGAGAGCGTGGAGGAGCTGTCGGCCGAGTGGCGGACATTGCTCACCGCGCCGCGCCGGGGGCATGCCGAGCTGCGTCGCCGGGACATCCCGGCAGTTCCTGGTGTGTATGCGTGGTTCGTGGGCGGCGAGTGCGTCTACGTCGGCAGGGCGACCAGCCTGAGGACCAGGTTGAGCAGCCACCGGAGTGGGTCGCGAGACCTGAGCCGGAGCACCCTGCGGGCGTCGGTCGCGGCGCAGGAGCTCGGCGTCCCCCGAGGGGCGGCACGCCAGCGGCCCTCGGTGATGACCGCGGAGCAGATCGCCGCTGTGACGGCGTGGTTCTCAGCGGCGAGCGTCACGTGGATCGAATGCATGACCCAGGTCGAAGCCAAAGCTCTAGAGGATCGATTGCTCGGCAGCCAACGACCGCCACTGAATCTGGTGTAGGTCATTCGGTCGCCTGTCCCGGACAGAACAAGGCCCCGGGGGGTTTCCCTCACCGTGGTGGGTACGCCGTGATTCCCGGGGCTCTCTGTATCCTCCACTGTACGGGGCGGCAGCATTCCTGTCCACGCCGCGACGAAAGGCAGCGATGACGATCTATCCGCCGGTCCGCGACGAGATGATCCGCCTCCTGTCGGTTTCTCGGCTTGAGCCGTATCGGCAAGCATGCAGCGGCGACGTCAAGGCCGCCCTTGCTCTCTATCGATGGAACCTCGAGCTCTCGAGCGCACTTTTCGGGTCGATCCACTATTTCGAGGTCGCACTGAGGAACACCATCGATGCGCAACTGACGAAGGATTATGGCCAAGCCACGGCCTGGTTCGACCGTACGCCTGCGCTGCTGAACTCTGGAGGCCAGAAGAAGGTCAGGGAGGCCAAGAACCGCATCTCCCGAGCGGGACACCTCGTGACGGCCGGTCGGGTCGTCGCCGAACTGGAACTCGGCTTCTGGTGGACCGTGCTCTCCAGCGATTACAACCGGAGCCTCTGGGCCCCATCCTTGAAATTCGCCTTCGTCAACGCCCGACGGGAGCGACTGCACAGCGAGATCGACGAGATCCGCAAGGTGCGCAACCGAATCGCGCACCACGAGCCCCTGTTCACCCGCTCCATCGAAGCGGACTACGAGAGACTCCTCGCGACTGCCGAGCGGATTGACACGCGACTCGCCTGGTGGATTGATGCGACCAGCGACGTGTCGAACGTGCTCCTTCGTCGCCCGAGCGCCCCTTAGTCCCTCCCGACCGGCCCTACAGGTAGAGCCCGGTGCTCGTCTCGGTCGCCTCCGGCGCGGCGACGGCGTGCACGTCCCGCTCGCGCAGCAACACGTAGTCCTGTGCGGCGATCTCGACCTCGAGGCGATCCTCCGGGTCGAACAGCACGCGATCGCGCAGGGCCACCTGCCGCACGCTGGGACCGGTCGCGACGACGTCGGCCCATGCCAGCCGCTTGCCCATGACGGCGGTCGCCGGGATCACGATGCCCGAGGCGGACCGGCGTTCGCTGCTCTCGGCGTCGAGGCTGACGAGGATGCGGTCGTGCAGCATGCGCAGCGGGAGGGAGGAGGCAGCGGAGGAGGCGGGCATGGCGACACGCTTTCGGATCAGCGGCAGGAGACCGGCACCCCTGCCGACCGGCGGCCGGCGGCGGGCACCCGCGTCGAGTGTAGTGGGCACGCGGTCGGCGGTCCGACCCCCGCCGGGCCAGTCCTGCCGAGCCGGAGGCGAGCCGTTCCGTCACGCCCTGAGAGAACAGCTCGCACAAATCCTGGTACGAAAGGCCGTTCTCGATAGACTGGCCGGGTTCGTGGCCCCTTCTCGAGGAGACAAGACACCATGGCAGCCGGCGGCAACCCCCTGCTGAGCAACAACCCCGCCATCACCGGGCGCGGTCAGTACCAGAACGGGCGGGCCGGATACGCGCCCGCGCCTCCCCAGAGCCCCTACGGCCAGAGCCCTTATGGTCAGAGCCCCTACGGGCAGCCGAACGACCTGCAGGACCTGTACAACCGTCCGTCGGCGACCCCGTCGCAGACCGGCCGGATGACCTTCGACGACGTCATCGTCAAGACCACCATGACCCTCGGCCTCGTCGTCGTCGGTGCGGCCATCGGCTGGTTCGTGCCGGGCCTGATGCTGATCGGGCTGATCGGCGGCCTCGTCCTCGGGCTGGTCAACTCCTTCAAGCGGGAGCCGTCGCCGGCGCTCATCCTGGCGTACGCGGCCCTCGAGGGCCTGTTCCTCGGCGGCATCTCCGGCTTCCTCGAGGGGATCTACCCGGGCATCGTCGTCCAGGCCGTCGTCGGGACCCTGTCCGTGTTCGCCGTGACCCTGCTGCTGTTCCGCAGCGGCAAGGTGCGCGCCACCCCGAAGGCGATGAAGTTCTTCCTCATCGCGATGGCCGGCTACGCCCTGTTCTCCCTGGTGAACCTGGGCCTGATGGTCTTCGGCGTCACGGACGGCATGTTCGGGCTGCACAGCGCGACCATCCCCGGCACCTCCATTCCGTGGGGCGTCGTGATCGGGCTGCTCGCCATCGGGCTCGCCGCGTTCTCCCTCATCGTCGACTTCACGTCGATCTCCGAGGGCGTGCGCAACGGCGTCCCCGCCCGGTACTCCTGGAGCGCGGCGTTCGGGCTGACCGTCACCCTGGTCTGGCTGTACGTGGAGATCCTCCGCCTGCTGGCCATCCTGCGCGGCAACGACTGACGCTCGTCCTTCCACGTTGACGACGACGGCCCCGGCATCCGTGCCGGGGCCGCTGTCGTGTCCGGTGATTCCGCGCGACAGCGCCAGCGGTCAATCGGCGGTGTCCCAGTGCCGTGAATGGTCGTGCACGCGGGCGCCGTGCAGCACGAAGCCCGCCGCGATCAGCCAGGCGAGGCCACCGAACCGCACGAGCGGCAGGACGACCGCGACCGCCGGCAGCAGCATGGTGAGGAACGACAGCTCGCCGAGGACGGCGAGCGCTAGGCCGATCCACGCCAGCCAGCCGGGCAGCAGCCCGCGCGTCAGGCCGGGGACGGCGATGCCGGCGATCAGCAGGCCGAGGCCGGTGGCGAACCCGACCCCGCCGAGCAGGAAGGCGACACCGGCGAGGGCGAGGGTGACCGACGGGGTCGCGGCCACCTCGGGCAGCGCGACCACCCACAGGACGGCGCCCGTCACCATCAGCGAGACCGCCGCCGCCGAGCCGCCGAACCAGGCGATCGACGGCCCCGGCACGGCCACGCGCAACTGCCGGAGCTTCGTGTAGAGCGTCGCGGCGTCGATGCCGAGCGGCACGGCCGAGCCGAACGTGCAGAACGCGAGCCACGCGACCGCGCCCGGAACGGCGGTGGCGATGGCCGAGACGGTGCCGCCGAGGCTGGTCGGCGACGGGAAGGCCGCAGCCGCCGCGGCCGCGGAGCCGCCGACCCCGACGACGGTGATCGCCAGCGTCACGATGGCCAGCGCCCCGGCATGCGGGCCGGTCGCTCGACGCCGGTGGGGCCGGGCGTCAGCCGCGGCGGTCGTCGCGGCGTTCGTGGGGTGCTCGGCCGCCGTGCCCCGAGCGTGATCGGAGGACGTGCTCATGCCTCCGATGGTGCGCCGGTCGGCGGTGCCTGTCGAGCCCCACGTGGGCGGCCCCCCGCCGTCGGCACGGATGCCGGACCGGGTCCCCGGAACACGCCGGCGTGGTGGGGGAAACAGCGCTGTATCCCGGGAATGCGTGGCGTGTCGGGAGACAGCGCGTGGCGTATCGGGGGACGGGGTGGACGCCGTCCGGCCCTCAGCCGACCCGGTGGGCGCCGTCGGCCGGTTCGACCGCGAAGACGTCCGGGGCCGTGTACCCGGCGTCGGCGAAGGCGCGGTGCACCGCGGCGGTGACCGCGTCCACGTCGGCGCCTCGCACCAGCGCGATGGCCGACCCGCCGAAGCCGCCGCCGGTCATCCGCGCGCCGATCGCGCCGGCGGACCGTGCCGCGTCGACGGCGGTGTCCAGCTCGGCGCAGCTGATCGCGAAGTCGTCCCGCATCGAGGCGTGGCTGGCGTCGAGCAGGTGCCCGATCGCGGCGGGGGAGGAGGAGCGCAGGGTGGCGACGGTCTCGAGCACCCGCTGGTTCTCCGTGACGACGTGCCGCAGCCGGCGGAAGGTCACCGGATCGAGCCGGTGCTGCGCGTCCTCGAGGTCCGCCACGGTCACGTCGCGCAGGGCCTCGACGCCGAGGGTCTCCCGTGCCAGTTCGGTGGACCGGCGCCGGTCCGCGTAGCCGCCGGTGGCGTGGTCGTGCACGACCCGCGTGTCGATGACCAGCAGCACGAGGCCCTCCTCGGCCAGGGGCAGCGGTACCAGCTCGCTGTGCTGGTCCCGGGTGTCGAGGAACACCGCGTGCCCGCCCGCGCCGCGCAGGGACGCCGTCTGGTCCATGATCCCGGTCGGGGCCCCGGCCATCTCGTTCTCGGCCCGCTGGCACGCCAGGACCAGCTCGTCCAGGCCGAGCGAGGCCCCGGTGAGGTCGCACAGCCCGACGGCCACCGAGCACTCCAGCGCCGCCGAGGAGGAGAGCCCCGAGCCGGTGGGCACCGTCGAGTCGACGAGGATGTCCGCCCCCTCGACGCGGACGCCGCGCTCGCCGAGCGCCCAGACCACGCCGGCGGGGTAGGCGGCCCAGCCGTCCACCGCGCCGGGAGCGAGGGTGACCAGATCGACCTCCACCACGCCGTCCTGGGAGCGGGAGGCCAGCCGCAGCGTCCCGGAGTCGTTCAGGGCGATCGCCGCGGTGGTGGCCGCGTCGATGGCGAACGGCAGGACGAACCCGCCGGTGTAGTCGGTGTGCTCGCCGATCAGGTTGACCCGGCCGGGTGCGGTGAACAGCCCGTCCGGCTTCCCGCCGAAGGTCGTGGCGAAGGCGCCGGCCAGCGTGGACGTGTCGACGGCGCTCATCGGTCGGCCACCGGGTGTGGGGCGGCCGACGGTGCCGCCGCCGGCGCCGGCGAGGCCGGGGAGATCCGGGGCACGCCCGGCACGGCTCGCAGCCGCTCGGCGATCTGCTCGGGCACGGTGTCGTTGATGAACGCCCCCATGGCGGCCTCCGATCCGGCGAGGAACTTGAGCTTGTCGGCCGCCCGCCGCGGGGACGTGACCTGCAGGTGCAGCCAGGCTGCGGCGCGCAGCCGCGGGTCGGCGGGCGCCTGGTGCCACGCCGCGATGTACGGGGTGGGGGTCTCGAACAGGTTGTCCAGCCGGTTCAGGGCGTCCAGGTAGACCCGGGCCGCGTCGTCCCGTTCCGCGTCGGTCAGCTCGTCGAGCCGGCCGACGTGCCGGTGCGCGGTCAGGTGCACCTCGAGCGGCCAGCGCGCCGCGAACGGCACGTAGGAGGTGAAGTGCTCGCCCGTGGTGATGACGCGCGAGCCGTCCCGCTGCTCCGCGGCCAGCAGCCGCTCGCCGAGCAGGGTGCCGGTGGCCTCCCGGTGGGCGGCGGCCCGCTCGCCGAGCAGCGCCCCACGCGGGGTGACGTACGGGTAGGCGTAGATCTGCCCGTGCGGGTGGTGCAGGGTCACCCCGATCTCCGCGCCCCGGTTCTCGAACACGAACACCTGGGCGACGCCGGGCAGTGCGGACAGCGCGGCCGTGCGCTCCGCCCACGCGTCCAGCACCGTGCGGGCCCGCGCCAGCGGCAGCGTCGCGAAGGAACCGGTGTGCTCGGACGTGAAGGCGACGACCTCGCAGCGTCCGGTCGCCGGCACCGCCTCCCCCCAGCGCGGATGGGCCGGCACCGGGCCGGTCGCCGGCCCGAGGGAGGGGAAGCGGTTCTCGAAGACGACGACGTCGTAGTCCGCGGCGGGGATCTCGGACTCGCGCCGCGTCCCGTCCGCGGCCGGGTGCCCGGACGGGCACAGCGGGCACTGGTCGGCGGGCGGCAGGTAGGTGCGGGTCTGCCGGTGCGCGGCGACGGCGGTCCACTCGCCGGACAGCTCGTCGAACCGCAGCTCCCCGGGTTCGGGCCGGGCGGGCAGCGGGCGCGGGTCCGCCGGGGGAGTGAAGCGCGCCGCGGCGGCGGGGTCGTCGAAGAAGTAGAGGATCTCCCGCCCGTCGGCCAGCCGGCCGGGCACCGGCCGCGCGGTCACGAGCCGACCCCCTGCGCCGGGGCGCCCAGCGGCGCGAGGACGACCTCGTCCACGTAGCCGCGGAGCAGGTCGACGGCGGACGGGCTCATCGCCTCGTCCGTGATCAGGGTCTGGATCTCCTCGAGGCCGGCGATCCGGCTCAGCCCGGAGAGCCCGAACTTCGTGTGGTCCGCGAGCACGCACAGCCGGGACGCGGACTCGAGCATCTGCTGGTTGGTCTGGGCCTCGAGGAGGTTCGGGGTGGTGATACCGCGCTCCAGGGACACGCCGTGCACCCCCATGAAGCAGACGTCGACGTTGAGCGTGCGCAGCGCCTGCACCGCGAGCGGCCCCACGAGGGCGTCGGACGGGGTTCGCACCCCACCGGTGGCGATGACGACCGGCCCGCGCTGACCGGCGGTCGTCGCCTCCGAGCTCCACAGCACCTCCGCGACGCGGGGAGAGTTGGTGACGACGGTCAGGTCGGGGATCGGGGCGAGCACCTGGGCGAGGGCGTACGTCGTGGTGCCCGAGTTCAGGGCGATCGCCATCCCGGGTTCGATCAGGCCGACGGCGGCCGCCGCGATCGCGGCCTTCTCGGCCGCCTCGCGGGCTCCCTTCGCGGCGAAACCGGGTTCCTCGGAGGTGGGGGAGGTGCGCAGGGTCGCGCCGCCGTGCACCTTGATCAGCAGGCCGCGCCGGGCCAGGGAGTCCAGGTCGCGGCGGACCGTCATGTCGGACACCTCGAAGGCGTGCACGAGATCGGTCACGCGGACGACGCCCTCGGCCTGCAACCGATCGACGATCGCCTGCTGGCGCTGGGCTGCGAGCACGGTGCCTCCTTCGTGATCGGACGGGACGTCGGCGTGCGGGCGACGGTCGTGAGGACGGGGACGGCCGGCCCGATGCCACGGCACTGAGAGCCAGCGTGCCCCGTCGCCGGCACGGATGTCAACAATTTCCAACATCACCTCCGTTCGCACCCCGAGAATCCGTCAGTCGCCTGATCATCCGAGCGTCTTGAGCCTCACGATGGGGGATCGTTGACAGTCGCTGTGATGTCTGGCACATTCATCCCAACGTCGAAACATGGTGGTTTCTGTTGGATTGTGCACTCGGACGTCCGGGCACGGTCGCGGGGCCACCGGCCGGCGGCCCGCCGTCGCCGTTCCGTTCACCGCCAATCCCCGAGGAGTCGTCATGGGAATCTTCGATCGGCCCGCCTCCGCGCGGCCCCTGTCGCCGTCGCCGTCGGCGGTGAACCCGCTCGCGCGGGTCGACCTGTCCCGCCGGTCCATGCTCGGCGGAGCCCTCGGGCTCTCGGCACTCGGTCTGCTCACCGCGTGCGGCGGATCGTCCACCACCGCGCCGGCCACCACGTCGGGCGCGGCCACCGGCACCGTCACCTTCGGCTCGAACCAGTCCGACGCCGTGCCCAAGGCCGCCTACCAGAAGGTCGTCGACGCCTTCACGAAGGCCCACGACGGGCTGAGCGTGAAGGTCAACACCGTCGACCACAACACTTTCCAGGAATCGATCAACAGCTACCTGCAGGGCGACCCGGACGACGTCTTCACGTGGTTCTCCGGCTTCCGGATGAAGTTCTTCGCCGACCAGGGCCTGGCCGCGGACATCTCGAGCGTGTGGGACTCCATCGGCGGCTCCTTCGCCGACTCCTTCAAGCAGGCCGCCACCGCGACCGACGGCAAGCAGTACTTCGTGCCGTTCACCTACTACCCGTGGGCGGTCTTCTACCGGAAGTCGGTGTTCGAGTCGAAGGGCTACCAGGTCCCCACCACCCTGACCGAGTACGTCGACCTGGCCAAGGGCATGACGAGCGACGGCCTGACGCCCATCGGCTTCGCCGACAAGGACGGCTGGCCGGCCATGGGCACGTTCGACATCCTCAACATGCGCCTGAACGGGTACCAGTTCCACGTCGACCTGATGGGCGGCAAGGAGTCCTGGGACCAGGACCGCGTCAAGGAGGTCTTCAACACCTGGGCCACCCTGCTGCCGTACCACCAGTCCGGCTCGCTGGGCCGCACCTGGCAGGAGGCCGCCCAGGGACTGCAGCAGAAGAAGACCGGCACCTACCTGCTGGGCCTGTTCGTCGCCCAGCAGTTCCAGACGCCCGGCTCCTCGTCCTCGGACCTGGACGACCTGGACTTCTTCACGTTCCCGAAGATCAACGACGAGAACGGCACCGACTCGATCGACGCCCCGATCGACGGCTTCATGATGTCCTCGAAGGCCAAGAACGCGAACGGTGCCCTCGAGTTCCTCAAGTACCTGGGCACGAAGGACGCGGAGAAGGCCAACGTCGAGACCGACAAGTCGATCGTCGGCGCGGCGAAGGACTTCGACACCTCCGGGTACACCGCCCTGCAGAAGAAGGCCGTCGAGGTGGTCTCCTCGGCCAAGAACATCGCGCAGTTCATGGACCGCGACACCCGGCCCGACTTCGCGTCGACCGTGATGATCCCCTCGATCCAGAAGTTCATCCAGAACCCCAAGGACATCAACCCGCTGGTGAGCAGCATCGAGGAGCAGAAGAAGGCCATCTTCGCCGGATGAGCAGGAAGGCAGCATCATGAGCTCCACCGTCAGCTCACCGGGACGCACCCGGCCCGGCCGCGGCGCCGGTCGTGCGCCGGCCGCCCGCCCGGTCCGGAAGGTCCGCCGCCTCACGGTGGTCGACCGGGTCGTGCTCGCCGTCATGGCCGGCGTCCCGGCCCTGCTGGTCGCGGCCCTGATCTGGGGACCGTCCATCGCCTCGATCGTGCTCTCGTTCACGACCTGGAACGGCGTCACGCCGCCCCGGTTCATCGGCACCCGCAACTACGAGCAGATCACCACCATCTACCCGCCGTTCTGGCCGGCGGTGAGCCACAACGTGATCTGGCTGTTGTTCCTGCTGCTGATCGCCACGCCGCTCGGCCTGCTGCTCGCCGTCATGCTCGACAAGCAGATCCGGTTCACTCGCGTCTACCAGAGCGTGTTCTACCTGCCCGTCGTGCTCTCCCTCGCCCTCGTCGGGTTCATCTGGCAGCTCATCTACTCCCAGGACCAGGGACTGATCAACCAGCTGACCGGCGCCGACGTCAACTGGCTCGGTGACAGTTCCATCAATCTGCCCGCCGTGCTGGTGGCCGCCGGCTGGCGGCACGTCGGCTACATCATGGTGCTGTACCTGGCCGGGTTGAAGGGTGTGGACACCGAGATGAAGGAGGCCGCCGCCCTCGACGGCGCGACCGAGACCCAGACGTTCTTCCGGGTCGTGTTCCCGACGCTCAAACCGATCAACATCGTCGTCCTCGTCGTGACCGTGATCGAGGGGCTGCGCGCCTTCGACATCGTCTACATCGTCAACAAGGGCACCAACGGGCTCGAGCTGCTCTCCGTGCTGATCACCAACAACATCCTCGGCGAGGCCAGCCGGATCGGCTTCGGTTCCGCGCTCGCGGTGATCCTGCTCGTCATCTCGCTGGCGTTCATCGTCACGTACCTGTACCAGAACTTCCGGAAGGAGGACGCCCGATGAGCACGGCCACGGCCACGCCGAACAGCCGGCGTCCCGCACGGGACGAGACCCCCCATCCCGCCGGGGCGGAACACCGCAAGCCGTTGCGGCCCGCCCGCGTCG
The DNA here is from genome assembly GCF_014643255.1 of Tersicoccus solisilvae. Taxonomy (GTDB): domain Bacteria; phylum Actinomycetota; class Actinomycetes; order Actinomycetales; family Micrococcaceae; genus Tersicoccus; species Tersicoccus solisilvae. The sequence goes on from NZ_BMJI01000011.1 coordinate 18,848, forward strand.
TCCTGCACGTCTTCCTCATCGTCTGCGCGGTGCTGTGGCTGATCCCGCTGCTGTGGGCGCTGTACACGTCGCTGCGTCCCTATGCCGAGACCGCGACGAAGGGCTACGTGTCGCTGCCCTCGACGCTGACGCTGCAGAACTACATCACGGCGTGGAACCAGGGCCAGATGCCGCGGTTCTTCCTCAACTCCCTGCTCATCGCCGTGCCCGCGGTGATCATCGTGCTGCTGCTCGCCTCCGCCGCCGCCTTCGTGCTCTCCCGCTTCAGCTTCGCCCTCAACATCGGGCTGCTGATGTTCTTCACCGCGGCCAATCTGCTGCCGCAGCAGGTCATCATCACCCCGCTGTACCGGCTGTTCCTCAACCTCGGGATCTACAACACGCAGTTCGGCATCGTGCTGATCAACGTGGCGTTCCAGATGGGCTTCTGCGTGTTCGTGCTGTCCAACTTCATGCGGGCCCTGCCGCACGAGCTGACGGAGGCGGCCCTCGTGGACGGGGCGAGCGTGTGGCGCCAGTACACGAGCGTCATCCTGCCGCTGACCCGGCCCGCGCTCGCGGCCCTGGCCACCCTCGAGTTCGCGTGGATCTACAACGACTTCTTCTGGGCCCTCGTGCTGCTGCGCGACGGCTCCCTGATGCCGGTGACGACGGCGCTGAACAACCTCAAGGGCAACTTCTTCACCGACAACAACCTCATCGCCGCCGGGGCCATCCTCGTGGCCCTGCCGACCGTGCTGATCTACGTGCTGCTGCAGAAGCACTTCGTCTCGGGGCTCACGCTCGGAGCCAACAAGTGAGGCCCGACGTGCTGCCCGCCGGCTGGGAGGACCTCGTCGCGCCGGGGGCGGGGGCGCTGCCGCCGGCGGCCGCGGTCGAGACCACCGCGCCGAGCGTCTCCCTCGACGGGGACTGGCAGTTCCGCTGGACCGCCCGCCGCACGGACGCGCCGGCCATGCCCGGCGAGCACGCCGAGCCCGGCCACGCCTACGCCGACCGCGTCACCGTACCGGGGCACTGGGTCCTGCAGGGCGGGCAGCCGGCCGGCCGCGGCCCGTGGGGTTCGCCCTGGTACACCAACGTGAACTACCCGTTCCCGGTGGACCCGCCGTTCGTGCCCGACGACAGCGCCGTCGGCGACCACCGCGTCGAGTTCACCCTGCCCGGGCCCGACGACGCCGATCACCCGCTGCACGGCTGGCAGGAGGCCCGCGCCCTGCTGGCCCGGTTCGACGGGGTCGACGGCGCCGACGCGGTGTGGGTCAACGGCACCCCGGTCGGGTGGGCCACCGGCAGCCGCCTGGTGCACGAGTTCGACGTCGCCCCCCACGCCCACCCCGGCGTCAACGTCCTGCAGGTCCGGGTGCACCGGTTCAGCGCCGCCAGCTACCTGGAGGACCAGGACCAGTGGTGGCTGCCCGGCATCTTCCGCCCGGTCACCCTGCGGCTGCGCCCGCGGGCCGGCATCGACGACGTCGACCTGGCCCCGGACCTCGACCCGGGGACCGGCGCCGGCATCCTCGACGTCACCGTCACCGCCCCGGCCGACGCCTTCCCGGCGCGGCTGCACGTGCCCGAGCTCGGCGTCGACGTCACGCTCGGCGCGCACCGGCAGCGGATCGAGGTCGGCCCGGTTCAGGCGTGGTCCGACGACGCGCCGCGCCGGTACACCGTGCACGTCGAGGCGCCGGGGGAGACGGTGACGCTGCGCACCGGGTTCCGGCGGATCGAGATCCGCGACGCGGTGCTGCTGGCCAACGGCCGCCCGGTGCGGCTGCGCGGCGTCAACCGGCACGAGTTCCACCCGCGCACCGGCCGGGCCGTCACCGAGGAGTTCACCCGTGCCGAGCTGATCCGCATGAAGCGGCACAACATCAACGCGATCCGCACCAGCCACTACCCGCCCGCGCACCACCTGCTCGAGCTGGCCGACGAACTCGGGCTGTGGGTGATCGACGAGTGCGACCTGGAGACGCACGGCTTCGTGCACCAGCAGTGGCGGCGCAACCCGAGCGACGACCCCGCGTGGCGGGACGCCTACCTGGACCGGATCGCCCGGACCTGGGAACGGGACAAGAACCATCCGTGCCTGGTGATGGTGTCCCTGGGCAACGAGTCCGGCACGGGCGCCAACCTCGCCGCGATGAGCGCGTGGCTGAAGGGGCGCGGCTGCCCGCTGCCGGTGCACTACGAGGGGGACCGCGAGAGCCGCTACACCGACGTGTACTCGCGGATGTACCCGACGTACCGGGAGTGCGAGCACGTCCTCGCCGGAGAGCTGGTCCCCAGCGTGCCCGACGACGGGCAGGAACGGCTCGCCACCCGCCCCTTCGTGCTGTGCGAGTACGGGCACGCCATGGGCAACGGCCCCGGCGGCCTCGCCCGGTATGAGCAGCTGATCGACCGGTATCCGCGGTTCGCCGGCGGCTTCGTCTGGGAGTGGAAGGACCACGGCATCGCGACCGCCACCGTCGACGGCACCCCGTACTGGGCGCACGGCGGGGACTTCGGCGAGCCCGTCCACGACGGCACGTTCGTGCTCGACGGGGTGTGCTTCCCCGACGGCACGCCGAGCCCGGCGCTGCTGGACCTGCGGTCCACCTTCGCCCCGGTGCGGATCACGGTCGGCGACGACGGCCGGGTCACCGTCCGCAACCGCAACACCGGCGTGGACACGGGGTACCTGCGCTTCACGTGGCGGCTCGAGGTCGACGGCGTCGCCATCGCCGCGGGGGACCTGCCCCTGGCCGCCGTGGCGGCCGGGGACACCGGCATCGCCGCCGTCCCCGATCTCGGTGTTCCGGGCCTCGGCGACGACGGCGCCGGCGATCCCGGCGACCACCGGCCGGGCGACGTCGCCCCCGGCCGGACCTCCGCGGCGGCCGGCACGGGCGCCCCGGTCGCCGTGCACCCGGAGAGCTGGCTGGTCGTCACCGCCGCGCTCGCGGCGGATGCCGCCTGGGCCCCGGCGGGTCACGTGGTCGCCGTCGGTCAGGGCCGGCTGGCGGGCCCGCCGCCGGGACCCGCCCCCGTGGCGGCCGTGGCGGCCACGGGTGGAGCGGACGCGCCGGACCCCGGTGGCGACACCGACCCGGGCCCCCGCGGCACCGTGCGCCGGATCGGGATCGCGGGCTTCTCCGCCGGCGGCGAGCTGCTCTCCCTCGGGAACCTGCCCGTCCTCGGTGTCGGCCTGGCGTTGGACCGGGCACCCACCGACAACGACCGCGGCACCATCGAACCGACGCGGGACACCCGCCGCTCCGACCGCCCCGGCTTCGACTGGGACGCCGACGCCGGCACGGACCGGGTCCCGGTCGCCGCGGCGACCCCGTGGGCCGAGCACCGGCTCGGGGACTGGCAGCGCCGCACCGTCGCCGTGCACGGGGTGGCGACCGCCGCTCCGGACGCCGCGCTGACCCGCGTCGAACGGTGGGGAGAGCCGGCCGGCGACGCGGCCGCCCGCGTGACGACGACGTGGCGCCCGACCCCGGGCGGGGTGTCCCTGACCGTCACCATCACACCCGAGGGGTCCGCCGTGGAGCGCCCGCTGCCGGTCGCCCGCGAGGGCATCGTGGTGACGCTGCCCGCCGGTCCGGCCGCTGTCATCGATACCGCCGTCATCGACACCGCTGTCATCGATACCGTCCAGTGGTTCGGTCCCGGCCCGCAGGAGACCTACGCGGACACCGCGATCGGCGCCCGCGTCGGCCGCCACCGCCTCCCGCTGGACGAGTTCATCACGAGCTATCCGTCCCCGCAGGAGAACGGCAACCGCCGCGGCGTGCGGTGGCTCCAGCTGCTCTCGGATGCCGGAGCGGACGCCGACGACCGGGCACCGGTGCTGACCGTGCGCGTGCTCGCGGCGGACTCCGTCGACGGCTGGCTGAACGTCAACGTCCAGCGGCACACGCCGGCGCAGCTCGCGGCGGCCGACCACCCGCACGAGCTGCCCCCGTCCGACGTGCTGCACCTGCACCTCGACGTCGCCCAGCACGGCATCGGCAGCCGCTCCTGCGGGGTCGACGTCGAACCCGAGCACCGGGTGACCCTGCACGAGGCGACGTTCACCGTCGAGTTCCTCACCCCGTCCGGGGGGACCGCATGACGCCGTCGCGCCTCGTGTACCTGCGCGCCGCCGGCGTCAGCGTCCTGCTGGACCTGCCCGGTACCGGGGACGCCGGCCGGGCCGTGCCCGCGTTCCTGCACTGGGGGCCGGACCTCGGCCCGACGCCGCCCCCGGCGGCCGCCTTCACCGCCCCGGTCACCCACTCCGGCTGGGACGAGCCCGCCACCGCGCCGATCGTGCCGGCCGCCGCGGACGGCTGGCGGGGGCGCCCGGCTCTGCGTGGCAGCCGCGCCGGGACCGACTACTCCCCGCACTGGCGGGTCGTCTCGTCCCGGGTCGACGTCGCGGCCGAGCACGACGCGGCCGGCGCCGGGACCGGCGGGAGGGTGCGGCTGGACCTGGCCGACGAGGCCGCCGGGCTGGGCCTGACGTGGACGCTGGACCTGAGCGTCACCGGCGTCGTCCGGGTCGACGCGGCCGTCCGCAACACCGGCGCCACGCCGTACCAGCTCGCCGGGCTGGAGGTGAGCCTGCCGGTCGGGCCCGCGGCGCGCGAGTTGATGGACCTGACCGGCACCTGGACCCGCGAGCGGCACCCGCAGCGGCTGCCCTTCGCCCAGGGCGCCTGGGTGCGCGCCGGCCGGCACGGCCGCACCGGGCACGATGCGCCCACCGTCCTCTGTGCCGGCGAGGAGGGCTTCGCCCACCGCCGCGGCCGGGTGTGGGCCGTGCACCTGGCCGCCAGCGGGGACACCGAGGTGTTCGCCGAGCGCCTGCCGGACCCGTCCCGCCGGCTCGGCGGTGGCGAGCTGCTCGGCCCGGGGGAGATCGAGCTCGCCCCGGGGGAGGAGTACCGCACGCCCACGCTGTTCGGCGCCTGCGCCGAGGCCGGACTCGACGGCGTCGCCGCCGCCTTCCACCGGTGGGTGCGGGGCCGCCCGCAGCACCCGGCCACGCCCCGTCCGGTCATCCTCAACACGTGGGAGGCCGTGTACTTCCGGCACGACCTCGCCGCCCTGACCGAGCTGGCCGACGTCGCCGCCGACATCGGCGTCGAACGCTTCGTCCTCGACGACGGGTGGTTCGGCCATCGCCGCGACGACACCGCGGGGCTGGGGGACTGGTGGGTCGATCCCGCCGTCTGGCCCGACGGACTCGGCCCGCTGATCGATCACGTCACCGGGCTCGGCCTCGAGTTCGGGATCTGGGTCGAACCGGAGATGGTCAGCCCCGACTCCGACCTCGCCCGCGCCCACCCGGACTGGATCTCCGGCCCGGGACCGGGGCGGACACCGGCCTCGTGGCGGCACCAGCAGGTGCTCGACCTGGTCCACCCGGAGGCGTTCGCGTACGTGCTCGGGACGCTGGACGCGCTGCTGACCACCTACCCGATCCGCTATCTGAAGTGGGACCAGAACCGCGACCACACCGAACTCGGCCACGGCGGCCGGGCCGCCGCCCACGCCCAGACGGCGGCCGGGCTCGCCCTGATGGCCGAGCTGAAGCGCCGGCATCCGGGCCTGGAGATCGAGAGCTGCTCCTCGGGTGGGGCCCGCGTCGACCTGGCGGTGCTCGAGCACACCGACCGGGTGTGGGCGTCCGACTCGAACGACGCCCTCGAACGGCAGACCATCCAGCAGTACACCGGCCTGCTGCTGCCGCCCGAGCTGATCGGCGCCCACATCGGCCCGCCCACCGCCCACTCGTCCGGCCGCACCCACGCCCTCGGGTTCCGCGCCGTCACCGCCCTCTTCGGCCATCTCGGGCTGGAGTGGGACATCCGCCGGACCGGCCCGCGTGAGCGGGACGAACTGCGGCACGTGATCGGGCTCTACCGGCGCCACCGCGCGCTGCTGCACGGCGGCACCAGCGTCCGGGCGGATACCCCCGGCACGGGGCTGGGCATCCACGGCGTCGTCGCTCCGGACGCCGGCGCCGCCCTGTACGCGGTGGTCGCGACCGGCACGAGCCCGGACGCGGCGCCCGGCCCGCAGCCCCTGCCGGGCCTGGACCCGGACGGGACGTACGACGTCGAGCTGGTCGACCCGCTGCACCCCGGACCGGCGGACTTCCACGCCCCCACCGACCCGGCCGCCGGCCATGGCGCGGAGGACCACACGCTGAAGGAGAAGCGCAGCCCGGCCTGGGTGCCGCGCCTGACGGGCGTGTCCGGCGCGGCCCTGGCGAACGCCGGCCTCACCCTGCCCGTGCTCAACCCCGAGCAGGCCCTGCTGCTGCACGTGCGGCGCACCGCCCCTGTCTCCGGCGCCGGCGCGCCGGGTACCGTGAGCGCATGACGGCATCGACCCGGCCCGCGACGGGCGAGCAGTACGAGATCGCCGCGGGGGACACCCGCGCCGTGATCACCGAACTCGCCGCCGGCCTGCGATTGTTCGAGGTCGACGGCACGGCCCTGACCGAGACGTACCCCGATGACGCCATCGCCCCGGGCGCCGCGGGCATCACCCTGGCCCCGTGGCCGAACCGGATCGCCGCCGGCCGCTGGACCCAGCGCCTGCCCGACGGCGGGACGAAGACCCAGCAGCTGGACATCACCGAGCCGTCCCGCGGCAACGCCAGTCACGGGCTGCTCCGCAACACCGGCTACACGCCCATCGAGCACCGGGCCGACTCGGTCACCCTCTCGGCCGGCATCTACCCGCAACACGGCTACCCGTTCCACCTGATCCACGACGTGCACTACGCGGTCGCCGACGACGGGGCGCTGAGCGTGCGCCAACGGCTGACCAACCGGGGCAGCGGGACGGCGCCGGCCGCCCTCGGGGCCCATCCCTACCTGCGGGTCGGAGCCGTCCCCGTCGAGGACCTGACCCTGCGGGTGGAGGCGGCCACCCGCGTCGTCGCCGACCCGCAGACCCTGATCCCGACGGGCACCGAGCCCGTCGCCTGTGAGCACGACCTGCGCGGCGGGGTACGGATCGGCGGCCTGCGCACGGACAGCGCGTACACCGATCTGACGGCGACCGACGGGGAGCACCGGCACGAGCTGCGCGCCCCGGACGGCACCGGGGTGCAGCTGTGGACGGGTCCGGAGTGCCGGTGGGTGCACGTGTTCGTCACCGACGACACCCCGGGCCTGCCCCTGGCCGTCGCGATCGAGCCGATGAGCGCCCCGGCGAACGCGTTCAACTCCGGTGACGGGCTGCGCTGGCTCGCACCCGGGGAGGACCTGACCATCACGTGGGGCATCCGCCGCCTGACCGCCTGAGCCGACATTCCCGGCACCCGGCCGCCCCGCGACACCGCCGCCGCCGGGCGTCGTGATTGAGCGATCTGCCTCACGAGGGGCGAAGATGGAGCGCATGGGACTTTTCAGTGGACTCCGCGGCGAGACCCCGGCCACCACGCCCCCCGACCCGTCCTTCCAGCCCGCCAATGACGAGGTGCCCTACGCGCTGCGCATCGGCGCGGCCTGGTCGTGGCGGCTGGGCATGATCGTGCTGGTCGCCTGGGGCCTGTCCTGGGTGGTCGCCTTCTTCAGCGTCCTGATCATCCCGCTGATGATCGCCGCGCTGCTCGCCGGCCTGCTCTCCCCCCTGGTGCGCCTGCTGCACCGCAACAAGGTGCCCAAGGGCCTGGCCGTCGCCATCGTCGAGATCGGGTTCATCGCCATCGTCGCCGGGGCCCTGACGCTCGTCGGCCGGCAGATCGTCTCGGGCATCTCCGATCTGTGGGGCCAGGCGCGCGCCGGTTACGAGCAGCTGATGGCCTGGGTGCAGAACGGCCCGCTGCAGCTCTCCACCGCCGAGATCGACCGGTACGTCCAGCAGGGGGTGGACAGCCTGCAGAACAACAGCGGCACCATCCTCTCGGGCGCCGCGTCCGTGGGCAGCACCGCCGGCCATGTCGCCGCGGGCCTGCTGCTGACCATCTTCTCCCTCATCTTCTTCCTGCTCGACGGCGACCGGATCTGGCGCTTCGTCGTCGGCATGCTGCCCCGCCGTGCCCGTCCCGGTGCCGACGGTGCCGGCCGGCGCGGCTGGCAGTCGATGGTCTCCTGGGTGCGCGTGCAGATCCTCGTCGCCGCCATCGACGCGATCGGCATCGGAGCGGGCGCCCTGATCATCGGCGTGCCGCTGGCCGTCCCGCTGGCCGTCCTGGTCTTCCTCGGCTCGTTCATCCCGATCATCGGCGCCCTGGTGACCGGTAGCGTCGCCGTCCTGCTCGCCCTCGTGGCGCTGGGCCCGGTGCAGGCGGTCATCATGCTCGCCGTGGTCCTGCTCGTGCAGCAGATCGAGGGCCACATCCTGCAGCCGCTGATCATGGGCCGGGCCGTGTCCCTGCACCCGCTGGCCGTGGTCCTCGCCGTCACCGGCGGGTCGATGGTGGCCGGCATCGCCGGGGCCCTGTTCTCCGTGCCGCTGCTCGCCGTCGTCAACACCGTGATCCGCTACCTGGCCGGTCGCCAGTGGGAGACGGATCCGTTGCTGCTCGGCTCCGGCGCGGACGGCTATGGCCGGCACGCCGACGACACCGCCCGACAGCGGGACACCCACACCCGGTCCGGTGCGGACGAGACGACGGCGGCGGTCAACGCGACCGGCTCCGACGCCGCCGACCCGGACCCCGAGCGGGCGGCCCGGCGCGGTGACGAGGACGTCGCGGGTGCCACCGCCAGCGGGGCCAGGGACGACCGATGAGCCGGGCGAGCCTGGCGGACCTGCAGGTCCGGTACGAGGACGTCGTCGCGGCGCGTGAGCTGCAGGCGGGGCTCATCGAGAAGACGCCGATCCAGCATTCGCGGGCGCTCGCCCGGATCACCGGGTCGCCCGTCTACCTCAAGTGCGAGAACCTGCAGCGCGCAGGCTCCTTCAAGGTCCGCGGCGCGTACACCCGGATGGCCCGGCTCGCGCCCGAGGAGCGGGCGCGCGGCGTGGTCGCCGCGTCGGCCGGGAACCACGCCCAGGGCGTGGCCGTCGCGGCCAAGCACCTGGGCATGCGGGCCCGCATCTACATGCCCCTCGGGGTCGCCCTGCCCAAGCTCGCGGCGACGCAGGACCACGGGGCCGAGGTCGTGCTGCACGGCGCCACCGTCGACGAGGCCCTCGCCGAGGCGCAGCGGTACGCCACCGAGACCGGCGCCGTGTTCGTGCACCCCTTCGACAACGTCGACGTCGTCGCCGGTCAGGGCACGGTCGGCCTGGAGATCATCGAACAGGTGCCCGACGTCGAGACCGTGCTGGTGGGCGTCGGCGGCGGCGGGCTGCTCGCGGGCCTCGCCGTCGCCCTCAAGCACGAGGCCGAGCGGGCAGGCCGGCAGATCCGCGTGATCGGCGTGCAGGCCGAGAACGCCGCCGCCTACCCGCCGTCTCTGGCCGCGGACGCGCTGGTGCCGCTCACGAAGGTCTCCACCATCGCCGACGGCATCGCCGTCGGGCAGCCCGGCCAGCTGCCGTTCTCCATCATCAAGGAGCTCGTCGACGACGTCGTCACCGTCAGCGAGGACGCCCTCGCCCGGGCCCTGGTGTTCCTGCTGGAACGCTCGAAGATGGTCGTCGAGCCCGCCGGCGCGGTGGGCGTCGCCGCCCTGATGGAGGGACGCATCGAGAACCCCGGCGTCACGGTGCCGGTCCTCTCGGGCGGCAACATCGACCCGATGCTCATGCTCAAGGTGATCCAGCGCGGGCTCTCGGCGGCCAGCCGCTTCCTGCAGGTGCGGATCATGCTCGACGACCGGCCGGGCTCGCTCGCCACCATCTCGCGGATCATCGCCGAGAACGACGCCAACGTCACCGGCGTGGACCACACCCGCATCGGCGGTTCGATCAGCATGGGCGACGTCGCCATCACCATCTTCATGGAGACGAAGGGCGCCGAGCACGCCGAGCAGATCCTCCAGGCGCTGCGCGACGAGGGCTACGACCCCCAGGTCATCCACAGCTGAGTCCATCCCCGACGGAGCCGGCCGGCGGCATGGCCGGCTCCCCGCGGAAACGGCCGGTCACCCCGTGGGGTGACCGGCCGTTCGCGCGGGTGCTTGCGGCGCGGGCTCAGCCGCTGTACGGCTTCGCCTCGACGATCTCCACGGCGATGTCCTTGCCGTTCGGCGCCGTGTAGTGCGTCGAGTCGCCCTTCTTCAGGCCGAGGATGGCGGCGCCCAGCGGAGACTTCTCGCTGAACACGCTCAGGTCCGTGCCGACGGCGACCTCGCGGCTGCCCAGCAGGAACGTCTCCTCGTCCCCGGCGATCAGCGCGGTGACGACCATGCCGGACTCGACGATGCCGTCGTCGGCCGGGGCCTCGCCCACGTGCGCGTTCTTCAGCAGCTCGGTGAGCTGCCGGATCCGGGCCTCCGCCTTGCCCTGCTCCTCCTTGGCCGCGTGGTAGCCGCCGTTCTCCTTCAGGTCGCCCTCCGACCGGGCCGCCTCGATGCGGGCCACGATGTCGGCGCGGCCGGGGCCGGAGAGGTGCTCCAGCTCGGCCTGCAGGCGGTCATAGGCGTCCTGGGTCAGCCAGGGGGACGAGGCGGCGCTGTTGGTGGTCACGCGATACTCCTTGTCGTGCGGGTGGCCGTCGGCCGGTCGGTCCGGCCGGTGCGGTGTCGCTTCGCCTGTCCGGTCGTGCGATCCGACCGGCGGGACGGACCGGTGCCGGACCCCCAAAAAAGGAACCCCGCCGGTGTCGGTCACGACCGTCACCTTCACCAGCGGGGCGAAGCGTATTCCGTCCAGTCTAGCGAGCCGGGGCGCGGAACGAGGCATCGACGGTCCGACCGGGTGGACGCGCGTCGGCCGCGACGGCGGGCGGGGATGGGGAACCGGCGGCCCTCAGGGCAGCGGCCAGCAGCGGTTCACGCCACCGTTGACGGCGAGGGACGTCGTGCGCATCGGCACGCGGTGGGCGCTGCCACCGTCATCCGTGCCGGTGACGTCGATCTCCGTGTAGCCGACCACCGTGAACCGCTCGTCCAGCGCCTGGACCCCGCACCGACCGCGCTGCCCCTCGGGGACGACGACGTCGACGTCGACGACGATGGACGACGGGTCCCGCACGTCGAAGCCGACGTCCTTGGAGGAGATGGTGGGCCGGTTGACCACCAGGGCGACCAGGGCGGTCGCGGCCACCGCCAGGACGAGGGCGACGACGACGAGCAGCCGCCGGCCGCGGCGGTCCAGCCGCCGCTTGGGCGCTCCGTAGCGAGTGACTAAGGTGGGACTGGTCATCGACTCGGGGGTGCTCACGTGGGCGCTCTCACTTCGCGGTCACGGGTGGTGGATCGTCCCGCCCGACCCGTGCCGGCGGCACGGGACGGCCACGACGGGCTCCGTCCAGCCTATCCCGGCCGCGGCGCTCGACCGGCCGCCGTGGTGACACCGCCGCCCCGTCCCGACCTGTGCAGGAGTGCTTCGTGCCCGAATCCGTTCCCCCCGGCTCGCTGCGGCTGCTCGCCGTGCACGCCCACCCGGACGACGAGTCCAGCAAGGGTGCCGCCACCATGGCGAAGTACGTGCACGCCGGGGTCGAGGTGATGGTCGCCACCTGCACGGGCGGCGAGCAGGGGTCGATCCTCAACTCGGCGCTGGCGTCCGAGCCGCGTGCGCACCGCGACCTGCCGGGGCTGCGCCGGGAGGAGATGGCGAATGCGGCCGCGGCCCTGGGCATCTCCCAGCAGTGGCTGGGCTTCGCCGACTCCGGGCTGCCGGAGGGGGACCCGCCGCCGGACCTGCACGAGCACAGCTTCGCGATGATGCCGCTCGAGCGGGCCGCCGCCCCGCTGGTGCGGCTCGTCCGGCGCTTCCGGCCGCACGTCGTCCTCGCCTACGACGAGAACGGCGGCTACCCCCACCCCGACCACATCATGGCGCACCGGGTGGCGGTCGAGGCCTACCACGCGGCCGCGGACCCGGACCGGTATCCCGGCACCGGGGCGCCGTGGGCGCCGTCGAAGCTGTACTACGACCACGCCTTCAACCCCGCTCGCTTCCGGGCGCTGCACGACGCGATGGAGCAGCAGGGCATCGAGTCGCCCTTCGCCGAGTGGATCGCCAAGCGCATGCAGACCGACGCCGAGGGGAACCCGCCGCCGGGGCTCACCCACGAGACCACGACGCGGATCGAGTGCGCCGACTGGTTCGAGACCCGTGACGCCGCGCTGAGGTCGCACCGGTCGCAGGTCGCCCCGGACGGGTTCTTCTTCGCCGTGGGCCTGGACCTGCAGCGTGAGGTGTGGCCGTGGGAGGAGTACACCCTCATCGACGCCCGGGTGCCCACCGAGCTGCCCGAGACCGACCTGTTCGCGGGGGTCGAACCCGACCCGGCGGCCTGATCCCGGGCCACTACGATGGAGGGACGGCCCGCCGGGCGGGCCGTCCGTCCGTGACCCGCCGCTTCTCGCGGGTCCGCAGAGAAGAAAGCCCCCATGCTCCTCAGCCTCGTCCTGGCCACCACGCCCAGCCCCACGCCCACCCCGTCGAACGGCGGGCTCAAGCCGGGGCTGTCGTTCGAGCAGGTGACCCCGGGGACGCTGGGGTTCCTCGCGACCTTCGCCCTCGCCGTGGCCGGGCTGCTGCTGATCCGGTCCATGAACAAACGGCTGCGGCGGATCCGGCACCGGGCCATGCTCGAGGAGCGCGCCGCCGCCGAACGCGGTGAAGGGGGCGCCGACGGCGGGTCCGGTCCCGGCGACGGCCCGGACGTCGGCCCCGACGGGGGTCCGGCGGACGGTGACGGATGGCGCGACACCGGACCGGTGACCGGTCAGCCGGGGCGGACACGCCGGTGAACCGGCTGGCCGACAGCGCGTCGACCTACCTGCGCCAGCACGCCGACAACCCCGTCGACTGGTGGCCGTGGGGGCCCGAGGCGTTCGCCGCGGCCGCCGAGCGGGACGTCCCCGTGCTGGTCTCGATCGGCTACGCCGCGTGCCACTGGTGCCACGTGATGGCCGCCGAGTCCTTCTCCGACGCCGCGGTGGCGGCGTACCTGAACGCCAACTTCGTCGCCGTCAAGGTGGACCGCGAGGAGCACCCGGACGTCGACGCCATGTACATGGCCGCCACCCAGGCCCTCACCGGCGAGGGCGGCTGGCCCATGACCGTCTTCACCGACGCCGACGGCCGCTGCTTCTACGCCGGCACCTACTTCCCGCCCCGGCCGGTCGCCGGCCGCCCGTCGTTCGGCCAGCTGCTCGTCGCCGTCCAGGAGGCCTGGGCCCAGCGGCGCTCCGAACTGGAGACGACCGCTCAGTCGCTCGCCACCAGCCTCGGCCGGGCGCAGGCGCTGAACCGGGATCTGATCGGCCAGCTCTCCGTCACCGGCGAGCCGACGACGGCCACCGGCTCGCTGCTGCGGCCCGGCGTCCTCGCGGAGGCCGTCGAGGCGCTCGCCGCCACGGAGGACACCGAGCACGGCGGCTTCGGGGGCGCCCCCAAGTTCCCCGGCTCGCCGCTGCTCTCCTTCCTCGCCCGCTACGCCTCCACGGGGGCGCGCGGGGACGACGCGGCGGCCGTCGAGACCGCCGAGGACCTGCTGGCTCGCACCCTCACGGCAATGGCCTCATCCGCCCTCTACGACCAGCTCGACGGCGGCTTCGCCCGCTACTCGGTGACGGCCGACTGGTCCCTGCCCCACTTCGAGAAGATGCTCTACGACAACGCCCAGCTGCTGCAGGTCTACCTGCAGTGGTCCCGGCTCGGCGCCCGACACCGGCACGAGGGCTACCTCGGCGCCCGGATCGCCACCGAGACCGGGGAGTGGATGATCCGGGAGCTGGGCCTGCCCGACGGCGGGTTCGCGTCCTCCCTCGACGCCGACACGGAGCTCGCGGGCGACCACTTCGAGGGGCTCACCTACGTCTGGACGCCCGCGCAGCTGGCCGAGGTGGTCGGCGACGACGCGCAGGACGTGGCGGTGCTGATGAACGTCGGCACCGGACCGCAGCCCACCGAGTACGGCTGGCCCCTGCACCCCCGGCTCGAGCTCAATCGCGAGGAGTGGGCCCTGTTCGAGGGGGTGCGCCCCGCACTGCGACGTGCCCGCCGGGCGCGGCCCCAGCCGGGCCGTGACGAGAAGGTCGTGGCCGGGTGGAACGGGATGGCCATCGCGGCGCTCAGCGAGGCCTCTCTCGCCCTGGACCGGCCGGACTTCGCCGCTGCTGCCGTCGCGGCGGCGGAGCACCTGTGGCGGGTGCACGTGCACGAGACGGACGGCGCGCTCGTCCTGCACCGGATGTCCGCCGCGGGCACCGTGCGGGTGGGGGAGGGGCAGCTGGAGGACTACGCCCACTGCGTCACCGGGTTCCTCACCCTGTTCTCCGCGACCGGCGACGAGCGCTGGTACGAGCGGGCGACGCGCCTGCTGGACACGGCGCTCGACCGGTTCGTCGTCGCCGGCTCCCTGCAGGACGTCCCGGCCGGCCGGGAGGGCGCAGCGTCCGGTCCCGCCGCCCTGGCGGGCGAGGCGCCGGTCGACCCGCTCGACGACGCCGTGCCGAGCGGAACCGCCGCCCTGGCCCTGGCCTGCACGTTGGCCTCGGCGTACTCGGGGTCGATCGAGCACCGCTCCGTCGCCGAACAACTGATCGGCTACGTCGGCCGGCTGGCGACCCAGGCCCCGCAGGTGGTCGGCGCCGGCCTGGCCGCGGCCACCGTGCTGCTCGCCGGGCCCACGCAGATCGCCGTCGTCGGTCAGGACTCGGTGATGCGCTCCGCGCTGCGGAAGGTCGCCGCCGTCCACCCGGCACCGGCGCTCGTGCTCGCCGTGGGGGACGGCACGACGTCGGCCCGGGCGAGCCGGGTGCCGCTGCTGCGCGGCCGGCCCACCGGCCCCGGCGGCGTCGCCCGCGCCTACGTGTGCCGGGCGATGGTGTGCGACCTGCCGGTGGGGACCGAGGCGCAGCTGCGAGCGCAGCTGGACCGGTGACCGACCGGTTGCGGGCCCAGCCGGACGGCTGACCCGCTCGCCCGTCAGCGGCTGGCGAGCACCGCCATCATGATGCCGACGAAATGGCAGGTGAAGCCGACGACCGTCAGCACGTGGAACACCTCGTGGAACCCGAACCAGTCACGGCTGAAGTTCGGCCGCTTGAACCCGTAGCACACGGCCCCGACGATGTAGGCGATCCCGCCCACGGCGATGAGGATCGTGACCGCGGGGTTGATCGCCCAGAACTCGCCCAGGTAGAGCACCGCCACGAGGCCGAGCAGGACGTAGATCGGCACGTACAGCCAGCGCGGCGCGTGGGTCCACACCACCCGGAAGATCACGCCGGCCACGGCGAGGGTCCAGATCACCCCCAGCAGCACCGCGCCACGATCGGGGCGGAGCAGCGTCACGGCGATCGGGGTGTACGTGCCGGCGATGACGAGCGAGATGTTCGCATGGTCCAGCCGCTTGAGCAGCAGCCTCGTCCGCGGCGCCCAGTTGCCCCGGTGGTAGGTGGCGCTGGTGCCGAACAGCAGCACACCGGTCAACGCGAACACCGCCGACGCCCACCGGGTCGCCGCGGTCGGGGCGAGCGCGATCAGCACGATGCCGGCGGCCAGGGCCAGCGGGGTCATGCCCAGGTGGATCCAGCCGCGCAACCGGGGCTTCTCGAGCAACCCGGCGACCGTGTCCACGGCGGCGTCCACGGGCGACGACGGCGGGGCTCCCTCGCCCGCGGGACGGCGCGCCGGGCGGGCACCACCGGACGACCCGCGCGCGGCGGAACCGGGAAGCGGGGCGGGGGTCACCGAGTGGGAAGGCACGGGCACATGCTAACGGGGCGGGCTGGGCACCACCCCCACGCGCCCGTCCGCGGTGGCCGGCGCGCTGCGCGATAGTGTGAACGGGTTCGCCGACCCCGCCGCGGGCGGGTGGCGAGGCGAACGGATCAGCAGCGGCCGGGTGGAGGAGGAGGACCCGTTGAGCAGAGCGGACGAGCGGCCGGCGCGGCGGACCCCGCTCTACGACCTCTACGAGCAGCGGCTCGCGCGGCAGGTGATGCGGTCGCCGCTGCCGGAGCACATCGGCGTCATGGTCGACGGCAACCGGCGCTGGGCGGCCCTGGCCGGGGCCCCCACCAAGCACGGCCACCAGGCCGGCGCGGACAAGATCCACCAGTTCCTCCGGTGGTGCTCCGAGCTCGGGATCAAGGTCGTCACCCTGTACATGCTCTCCACGGACAACCTCACCCGCGACAGTGCGGAACTGGACGACCTGCTCGCCATCATCGGCAACACGCTGGACCGGATCGCCGAGGACCCGACCGTGCGGGTGCACCCGGTGGGCGCCCCCGACGTGCTCCCGGCCGACCTCGCGGCACGGCTGCGGGCCCTCGCGGAGCGGACCGGCGCCGCCGACGGCCTGCACGTGAACGTCGCCGTCGGGTACGGCGGCCGGCGGGAGATCGTCGACGCGGTCAGCGAGCTGCTCCGGGACGCCGCGGCGGCGGGCAAGGACCTGACCGGCGTGGCCGAGGAGCTGTCCGTCGAGCAGATCTCCGCCTACCTGTACACCCGGGGTCAGCCCGACCCGGATCTGGTGATCCGTACCTCGGGGGAGCAGCGCCTCTCCGGGTTCCTGATGTGGCAGAGCGCCTACAGCGAGTTCTACTTCTGCGAGGCCCTGTGGCCGGACTTCCGGCGCATCGACTTCCTCCGCGCGCTGCGCGACTACGCCCGCCGGCAGCGCCGCTTCGGCTCCTGACGGGCGGGCACCGGCGCCGTGCGCGGCCGACCGTCGTGTTCACCGGTCGTTCACGCGCGGCTCACGGCGTGGCTTCCCGGCGCGGCGACGCCGAGGCCTAGATTCGGTGCATCGGGCGGCACGACCGCCGCCCGGTGCGGGAGGCTCACGATGACGCAACGCATCCTCGGACCCGGTCCGGGCCGGCGGGACACCGTCCCGGCGCGACCCGACGGATCCGCGGCCGGCGTCGCGCCTGGACGGGGGCCGACCCGGCTCCCGGGCGTCCCGGATCCGATCTGACGAGCGATCCGGGTCGCGGTCGTGGCCCGGGGCGGGAGCGAATCGTGGCAACATCGCAGTCACCAGCGCAGGAGTCGACCACCTCGCGGGAGGAGACGCCCGGCGCCCGGGACCACCGTCCGGCGCGCACGTCGCGCGGCAACCGGCCGCTGGAGAACCAGCCCGATGCGGCGGTGCGCTGCATCGTCATCGACACGTCCGTGCTGCTCTCGGACCCGCGCGCCATCTACAGCTTCGCGGAGCACGACGTCGTGCTCCCCGTCGTCGTCATCAGCGAACTGGAGAAGAAGCGGCACGATCCCGAGCTGGGCTGGTTCGCCCGGAAGGCCCTGCGCCTGCTGGACGACCTGCGGATCGCGCACGGCACCCTGAACGAGCCCGTGCGTCTGGGCGACGAGGGCGGCACCCTGCGGGTCGAGCTGAACCACATCTCCGCCGAGGTGCTGCCGGCCGGGTTCCGGCTCGGTGACAACGACACGCGGATCCTCGCCGTCGCCCGCAACCTCGCCGACGAGGGGCACAACGTCACCGTCGTCTCGAAGGACCTGCCGATGCGGGTCAAGGCGTCCGCGATCGGGCTGGCCGCCGAGGAGTACCTGCACGAGCAGTCCAAGGACTCGGGCTGGACCGGGCTGGCCGAGGTGGCGCTGGACGAGACGCAGATGGCGGCGCTGTACGACCACGAGCCGGTGGCCCTGGACGCCGACCCGACCACCGGGGCGCCGCTCCCGGTCAACACCACCCTCGTCCTCACCTCCGCCCGCGGGTCCGCGCTCGGCCGGGTCCATGCCGACGGGACCGCGCGGCTGGTCCGCGGGGACCGGGACGTGTTCGGTCTGCACGGGCGCTCCGCCGAGCAGCGGCTGGCGATCGATCTGCTGCTCGACGAGACCGTCGGCATCGTCTCCCTCGGCGGTCGCGCCGGCACCGGCAAGTCCGCGCTCGCCCTGTGCGCCGGGCTGGAGGCGGTGCTGGAGCGCCGGGCCCACCGCAAGGTGGTCGTGTTCCGGCCGCTGTTCGCCGTCGGCGGCCAGGAGCTCGGCTACCTGCCCGGCTCCGAGCAGGAGAAGATGGGCCCCTGGGCGCAGGCGGTGTTCGACACGCTCGGCGCCCTCGTCTCCCAGGAGGTCGTCGAGGAGGTCATCGACCGGGGGATGCTCGAGGTGCTGCCCCTGACGCACATCCGCGGCCGGTCCCTGCACGACGCGTTCGTCATCGTCGACGAGGCCCAGTCGCTGGAGAAGAACGTGCTGCTGACCGTGCTGTCCCGGATCGGGCAGAACTCGAAGGTGGTGCTCACGCACGACATCGCGCAGCGGGACAATCTGCGGGTGGGCCGACACGACGGCATCGCCGCCGTCGTCGAGTCCCTCAAGGGGCACCCGCTGTTCGGGCACATCACCCTGACCCGGTCCGAGCGGTCCCCGATCGCGGCGCTGGTCACGGAGCTCCTGGAGGGCATCGATCGGTAGCCCTCTCAGTGCGGTGCACCCGGGGCCCGCCGGCGGGCCAGGGCCAGCCCGACGACGACGCCCGCGACGGCGCCGCACAGGTGCCCCTGCCACGAGACGAACGGGTTGAGCGGAAGGATGCCCGCTGCGAGCCCGCCGTAGAGCAGCACGACGACGAGCGCGGCCAGCGCCGCGCCGACCCGTCGGGCCGCCAGCCCGTAGGCCACCAGGAACGCCGCGAAGCCGTAGACGACGCCGCTCGCGCCCACGTGCACGCTGCCCGCGCCGCCGATCAGCCAGGTGCCGAGGCCGCCGAGCACGGTGACGCCGGCGAACACCGTCCAGAATCGCCCGCTGACCAGCCCGACGAGCACACCGAGGACGAGGAACGCGCCGCTGTTCGCGAGCAGGTGCGCGAAGCCCAGGTGCAGGAACGGCGCGGTCAGCACCCCCCACAGGCCGTCCAGCTGCCGGGGCCGGATGCCGAAGGCGTCGAGGCGCAGCGGCAGCAGCAGGTCCCCGATCTCGATCACCCACATGAGGGCGACGAGGAGCACCGGCGGGAGCAGCACGCGGCCGGTGTGCCGACGCAGCTCCTCGCGCAGGGTCGGCTCGGTCACGGGGCCGCCGGCACGGTGCGGGCCCGGGGTGACCGGCCCGCGCCGCACCGGCCGGCGGTCGCTCACGACGGACCGCCGAGGAACTCGTCGTCGCCCGCGTACTCGTCCGTGCCGAGGATCCGCAGCCACAGCGACGGGCCGGCGTCGTCGTCCTCGGGCTCGACCAGCACGCACACCCCGGTGGCGGCGTCGACTCGGACCGTGCTGCGGCCCGGGCCCAGCAGGGCGGCGGCCGGGTCCGCGACCCGGTACGCATGCCCGGGGGAGACGACGGCCTCCAGCGCCGTCCTGCCCTCGTGGGCGACCTCACGCAGGGCGTGCACGGTGACCGGCTCGGCGTGGGGCAGCTCCGCCGCCGCCGGGGCGTTGCCGGCCAGCTGGGCGGGATCCAGGGCGGAGGCCAGCCGCGGGTCGTCGGACCAGGCCTCCCCGTAGGCGGCCTCCGGGCGGCGGCGTACCAGGCCATCCGGGTCGCGCATCGGGGTGACCAGGTGCGGTGACATCAGCCAGGACGAGCGCCGGGCCGGGGTGGCGTAGCTGCCCGTGCCCGGCCGGGCCGACGTGGCGGCGTACAGCAGCTCGCCGGTCGCGGAGACGACCCGCAGCGCCAGCGGCCGGCGGACCAGCACCTCGACGGGTTCCGCGCCGGCGCGCAGAGCCGCCCGGAACCGCAGCGTCCGCCAGCGCCACGGCGAGGAGCGGCACAACCGCCGGAAGCGGGCGGCGGCCACCGGATCGACATGGCCCGGGTCGATGGGGCCGGGAACGGGACGGTCCGGGCGGGGCTGGTCCGGCGACGGTTCCCGGGACGGGGGGACGGACATGAGCGCAGTCTAGCCAGCCGACCGCTGTCCACACCCGGAGCCCGTCCCCGCCGGCGGCCGCGGCCGACCGGTAGGCTGCGCGTCATGTCGGGGGAGACGACGATCGGTCCACGGGGGAATCGTGCCGGGCCGGCTGGCTGAGCTGACGGCCGCGCACGCGTTCGCGGGCCTGCTCGCGGCGCTGGCCTGCGCCGGGCTCGTGGCGCTCGGGGCGGTGCTGACGGTGATCGACGTGCGCCGGCATCGACTACCGGACCGGCTCGTGCTGCCGGGCACGGCGGTGTCGGCGCTGCTGTGGGTGGCCGCGTTCGCCGTCGCCGGCCCGGCCGCCGGCGGAACCGCCGGGATCGTCCGCACCCTGGCCGGCGGCGTCGTGCTGTTCGGCGGCTACCTGCTGCTGCGCATCATCCACCCGCCGGGCATGGGCTTCGGTGACGTCAAACTCGCCGGGCTGCTCGGCCTGCACCTGGGGGCGGCCGGATGGGCGCACGTCGCCGCCGGCACCGTCCTCGCCTTCCTGCTCGGCGGGCTCGTGGGCGCGGCACTACTGCTGGCCCGGCGCGTGCGCTGGCGCTCGGCCATCCCCTTCGGGCCGTTCATGCTCGCCGGTGCCGTCGTCGCGCTCGTCCTCGTCCCCGCCGCCTGATCCCCGCCGGGGTCCACCCCGCCTGATCCCCGCAGGGTCCACCCCGCCAGGGTTCACCCCGCCAGGTCGTCAATAGATGCACACCCGGCCCCGGATTCGGGGCCGGATGGAGCATCTATTGACGACCTGGCGGGAGGGGGAGGGGGAGGGGGGCCGGGGTCAGCGGGGGAGGTTGCGCAGGTTGGACCGGGCCATGCTCACGGCCTCGCCGGCGCCCCGGTTGAGCACCACCTTGCTGATCGCCGTCGCGAAACCGAACACCTGCTCGGAGGTGATCTTCGGCGGGATGGACAGGGCGTTGGGGTCGGTGGCGATATCGATCAGCGCCGGGCCGTCGTGGGCGAACGCCTCGCGGTAGGCGCTCTCGATGTCCTTCGGGTCCTCCACCCGGGCGGTGTGGAACCCGAGGCTCGCCGCGAGGGCCGCGAAGTCGACCATCGGGACGTCCACCCCGAAATCGGGCAGTCCGTCGACGAGCATCTCCAGCTTGACCATGCCGAGCGTCGAGTTGTTGAACACGACGATCTTCACCGGCAGTCGGTACGCGGCCACGGTGATCAACTCGCCGAGCAGCATGGACAGCCCGCCGTCGCCGGCGACCGCGATCACCTGCCGGTCCGGGAACGCGACCTGCGCGCCGACCGCGTGCGGGAGGGCGTTGGCCATGGACCCGTGCAGGTAGGAGCCGATCAGCCGACGCGTGCCCAGCGGGTTGATGTAACGCGCGGTCCAGACGTTGCACATCCCGGTGTCGGCGGTGAAGATCGCGTCGTCGTCGGCCACCTGGTCGAGGATCGACGCCGCGTACTCCGGGTGGATCGGCACCAGCCGGTCCGCTCGCCGGGTGTAGGCGCCGACGGCCTTGTTCATCAGCTTGTCGTGCCGCTTCAGCGTGGCGTCGAGGAACCGGCTGGACGTCTTCGCCTGCACCAGCGGCAGCAGCGCCTCCAGGGTGGGCAGGACGTCGGCGTGGACGGCGACGTCGACGTCGGTGCGCCGGCCGATGTGCTGCGCCGCCCGGTCCACCTGCGCCGTCCTCGTGTCGGGCAGGAACTGGTCGTACGGGAAGTCGGTGCCCAGCAGGATCAGCAGGTCCGCGTCGTGGATGCCCTCCGCGGCGGCGCCGTACCCGAGCAGCCCGGTCATGCCCACGTCGAACGGGTTGTTGTACTGGATGAAGTCCTTGCCGCGCAGGGAGTGCCCGATCGGGGCCTGCAGTTTCGCGGCCAGGTCGATGACGGCGTCGTGCGCACCGGCGACGCCGGCGCCGGCGAAGATGGCGACCTTGTCCGCCGCGTCGATCGCGGCGGCCAGCGCGTGCAGGCTCTCCGGGTCGGGGTAGAGGACGCCGGGCGTGAAGGTCGCGGGGGCGGGCGCCTTCGCGGTGACCGTCTCGTCCGCGATGTCCCCGGGCAGGGTGATGACGGAGACGCCGCGCAGGGCGAGGGCATGCTGGATGGCGGCGTGCACGACCCGCGGGGACTGCACCGGCGTCGAGATCATCTCGCTGTACACGCTGCACTCGGTGAACAGCCGGTCGGGGTGGGTCTCCTGGAAGAACCCGCTGCCGATCTGGGAGCTGGGGATGTGCGAGGCGATGGCCAGCACGGGAGCACCGGACCGGTTCGCGTCGTAGAGACCGTTGATCAGGTGCAGGTTGCCGGGGCCGCAGGAGCCGGCGCACACCGCCAGCCGGCCCGTCAGCTGGGCGTCGGCGGCGGCGGCGAACGCGGCGGCCTCCTCGTGCCGCACGTGCACCCAGTCGATGCCCCCCTTCGCCGAGCCGCCGCTGGCGCGCACCGCGTCGACGATCGGGTTGAGGCTGTCCCCGACGATGCCGTAGATCCGGCGGACACCGGCCTCGATGAGTTGCTCGACGATCTGCTCGGCCAGCTTCTGGGCCATGGCGGTTCCTTCCGGTCGTGCGACGGGCGATCTCCGCTGCCAGTCTGGCACCGACGCCGGGCCGGCGGTATGCCGCGGCTCACGCCCGACGCGGCGCTCCTAGACTGGCGGCATGCCCGTCCCCGATTTCATCCTGGCCATGCGCGAGAAGCTCGGCACCGACCTGATCTGGACGCCGGGGGTGAGCGCCGTCGTGCTCGACGACGAGGGCCGGGTGCTGCTCGGCCGGCGCGCCGACAACGGGCGCTGGTGCCTGATCACCGGCATCCTCGACCCGGGGGAGGAACCCGCCGTCGGGGCCGTGCGCGAGGTGGCGGAGGAGACCGGCGTGATCGCACGCGTGGAGCGGCTGGCCTCCGTCAGCGCCGGCGACCCCGTCACCTTCCCCAACGGGGACCACGCCCAGTTCCTCGACCTGACCTTCCGTTGCCGCTACGTCTCGGGTGAGGCGCACGTGGCCGACGACGAGTCGACGGCGGTCGGCTGGTTCGCCGTCGACGACCTCCCCGACTCCGTGCCCCCGCACCAGCGGTGGCGGCTGGAGACCGCGCTCGCGGACACGGGCGAGGCGGTGTTCGCCCGAGACTGACGCCGGGACGCCGAACGGCGGCCGGAGTGCTCTCCGACCGCCGTTCGGCGTGGCGCGCAGAGCGGGGACGAGGTCAGGCGTTCGGCCCGGTCATCGTCGTGACGTCCAGCGCCGCGTCCAGCTGCTCCTCGGTGAGCTCGCCGCGTTCGACGAATCCGAGCGCGACGGTCGCCTCGCGGACGGTCAGGCCCTCGGCGACGGCCTTCTTGGCGATCTTCGCGGCGTTCTCGTAGCCGATGTACTTGTTCAGCGGCGTGACGATGGACGGGGACGCCTCGGCGAGGAACCGCGCCCGGTCCACGTTGGCCTCGATGCCGTCGATCATCTTGTCCGCCATCACCCGGGCGGTGGTGGTGAGCAGGCGGATGGACTCGAGCAGGTTGGCGGCCATCACCGGGATGCCGACGTTGAGCTCGAACGCGCCGTTGGTGGAGGAGAGGGCGATGGTGGTGTCGTTGCCGATAACCTGGGCGGCGACCTGGATCGCGGCCTCGCAGATCACCGGGTTCACCTTGCCCGGCATGATCGAGGAGCCCGGCTGCAGGTCCGGGATGGCGATCTCGCCCAGGCCCGTGTTGGGGCCCGAGCCCATCCAGCGCAGGTCGTTGTTGATCTTGATCAGCGAGTACGCGATGGTGCGCAGCTGCCCGGAGGCCTCGACCAGCCCGTCCCGGTTGGCCTGCGCCTCGAAGTGGTTGCGGGCCTCGGTCAGCGGCAGGGCGGTCTCCTCGGCGAGGATGGCGATCACCTTCTGCGGGAAGCCGGCCGGGGTGTTGATGCCGGTGCCGACGGCGGTGCCGCCCAGGGGCACCTCGGCGACGCGCGGCAGGGACGCCTCGATCCGCTCGATGCCGTAGCGCACCTGTGCGGCGTAGCCGCCGAACTCCTGGCCCAGGGTCACCGGGGTGGCGTCCATCAGGTGGGTGCGGCCGGACTTGACGACGTCCTTGAACTGAGCGGCCTTCCGGCCCAGCGACGCGTCGAGGTAGGTGAGCGCCGGGATGAGGTCGTTCAGCAGGGCGCTGGTCGCCGCGACGTGCACCGAGGTGGGGAACACGTCGTTGGAGGACTGGGAGGCGTTGACG
Source organism: Tersicoccus solisilvae (assembly GCF_014643255.1). Lineage (GTDB taxonomy): Bacteria > Actinomycetota > Actinomycetes > Actinomycetales > Micrococcaceae > Tersicoccus > Tersicoccus solisilvae. Next base: position 42,964 of record NZ_BMJI01000011.1, read on the forward strand.
TGGTCGTTCGGGTGGACGGTCTTCTCCGACCCGGCGGCCTTGAGGGCCCGGGTGGCGAGCTCGGCGATGACCTCGTTGGTGTTCATGTTCGACGAGGTGCCGGAGCCGGTCTGGAACACGTCGATGGGGAAGTCCCCGTCGTACTGGCCGGCGGCGACGGCGTCGGCGGCGTCGGCGATGGCGTCCGCGAGGTCGCCGTCGAGCACCCCGAGCTCGGCGTTGGCGCGGGCGGCGGCCTTCTTGATCAGGGCCAGGGCCTCGATGTGCTTGCGCTCGAGCGTCTTGCCGGAGATCGGGAAGTTCTCGACGGCCCGCTGCGTCTGCGCGCGGTACAGGGCGTTGACGGGCACGCGGACCTCGCCCATCGTGTCGTGTTCGATGCGGTACTCGGGGGTGTCGGACACCGGTGTCTCCTCGTGGTGGCGGTGGGTGGTGACCCGGTCGGCGTCGTCGCGATCGGGCGGGTCGGGGACGCGTCGGTCGGGTCAGCCCGTCGTCGTCAGGGGCGTCGTCGTGGAGACGACCGTTCCGGTGCCGTCATCGAGGCGGTAGCTGACGCCGACGACGGCGGTGCGTCCGTCCGCGACGGCCTCGGCGATGACGCGGGAGTTGTCCTCGAGCCGGGCGGCGGTCTGGCGCACGTGCTCGTCGATCATGGCGGTCAGGTCGTCGTGGCCCTCGCGCTTGGCGGTCAGCACGGACGGGGTGATCCGCTCGACCAGATCGCGGATGAACCCGGCCGGCATCTGCCCGCTGTCGACGGCGTCGCGGGTGGCGGTCACGGCGCCGCAGCTGTCGTGGCCGAGGATGACGATGAGGGGGACGCCGAGCACCGCGATCGAGTACTCGAGGGAGCCGAGCACGGCGTCGTCGATCACCTGACCGGCCGTGCGGATGACGAACACGTCACCCAGGCCCACGTCGAAGATGATCTCGGCGGCCAGCCGCGAGTCCGAGCAGCCGAAGATGACGGCGAAGGGGTGCTGGGCGTTCACCAGGGCGGTGCGACGAGCGGCGTCCTGGTTGGGATGGTTGGACCGTCCGGCGACGAACCGGCGGTTGCCGTCGGCGAGTCGCTGCCAGGCTTCGGCGGGGCTGACCGGACCGGAGGGACTGGGGCGTGACGTCACGGGTGCCAGCATAGTCAGTCCGCCGGGCCGGCAGGCGCGTGTGACGGGCGTACCGGACGCGGCCGTTGGGTCGGCGAGGTGTCGGGTCCGGTGCCGTCAGGGGGTGGCGCCGGGTGCCGGTGCGGTGGCCGCCGTCGTCGGTACGGCCGACGTCGTGCCGGCCGCGGTCAGGTCCGCGACCACGGCCCCCGCCAGGGTCGACAGGGCGTCGTCCGAGGCCTGACCGCGCAGGATGACGGTGGAGCCGCCGATCGTGGCGACCAGGGACTTGGTGCCGGCCTTGTCCCGCAGCTCGAACCGCTGCCCGGCGACCGTGCGGTCCGAGGTGACCGGGGCGTTCTCCGTCACCTGCGCGATCCAGGTGGGGTTGGCGCGCTTCGCGGCGGCCTGGGTCAGGGCGATGAACTGCTGATCGCCGCTGACGTACCCGACCTCCCAGTTGGGCACGCCCGTGCTGCTGCCGGCGTTGAGGCGCGCATAGTTCGCGCTCCATCCCGCCGGCATCGCCGCGACCGGGGGGAACCCGGCACCCGGCGCCGCCTGCGCGGCGATCGCGGGCACGTCCACCGGCGGCCGGTACGTCTCGGCCCGCTGGCCCGGCGTGAGCAGCAGCACCGGGATGATGACCGCGAGCGTGACGGCGACGGCGATCAGCAGGCCCGTGGCCGACGAGCGCATCCGCTTGGCCTGCGCGGCGCTGAGCACGGCGGGCGGCGGCTGCGTGGGCGGGGCGGGGTCGGGGGAACTCACACCCTCCATCCTGCCGCATCCGCCGGCGGCTCCGGCGCGGTTCCCCCGTCGTCACGGAAGCCGCCGGGAAGGCCCGCGTGGGTAGGATCGAACCGTCCGCGCTGGACATTCGAAGATCCGATCACTCGAAGATGAGGTCACCGTGTCCGAGAAGACCACCGATACGCCGACGCCCGCGCCCGCGAAGGCCGGACCCGAGACCGGTGCCCCCGGCAACGGTGCGCCTCAGACGCCGGCGGACGTCGCCCCCTCGGTCGTCGAGGCCCTCTCGCAGCCGCACCACGCGGAACACCGGTTCTCGGAACTCTCCCCGACGCTGGCCACCACGGACCGTGAGCCGGACCGCAACCTCGCCCTCGAGCTGGTCCGTGTGACCGAGGCCGCGGCCATCGCCGGCGGCTTCTGGGTCGGCATCGGTGACAAGAACAAGGCCGACGGCGCCGCCGTCGACGCCATGCGCTCGTTCCTGCACTCCGTCCGGTTCAACGGCGTCGTCGTGATCGGCGAGGGTGAGAAGGACGAGGCCCCGATGCTGTTCAACGGCGAACGCGTCGGCGACGGCACCGGCCCCGAGGTGGACGTCGCCGTCGACCCGATCGACGGCACCCGGCTGACCGCGCTCGGCATGGACAACGCCCTGGCCGTGCTCGCCGTCGCCGAGCGCGGCTCGATGTACGACCCGTCCGCCGTGTTCTACATGGACAAGCTCGTCACCGGGCCCGAGGCCGCCGAGATGGTCGACCTGCGGCTGCCCGTCAAGCAGAACCTGCACCTGATCGCCAAGTCGCTCGGCAAGAGCGTCAGCCAGGTGACCGTCATGGTGCTGGACCGGGAACGGCACAAGCCGCTGGTCAAGGAGATCCGCGACGCGGGCGCCCGCACCAAGTTCATCGTCGACGGCGACGTCGCCGGCGCCATCGCCGCGGCCCGCGAGGGCACCGGCGTGGACGCGCTGATGGGCGTCGGCGGCACCCCGGAGGGCATCGTCGCCGCGTGCGCGCTCAAGACCCTGGGTGGCGCGATCCAGGGCCGGCTGCACCCGACCAGCGACGAGGAGCGGCAGAAGGCGATCGACGCCGGCCATGACCTCGACGCGGTGCTGCTCACGGACGACCTCGTCACCAGCGACAACTGCTACTTCGCGGCCACCGGCATCACCAACGGCGACCTGCTCAGCGGCGTCCGGTACAGCAACACGACCGTGCGCACCCAGTCCATCGTGATGCGCTCGAAGTCCGGCACCGTCCGCTTCGTCGAGGCCGAGCACCAGGCCGAGAAGTGGACCGACTACGCCCGCTGAGCCGGGCGACGCCGCCGCGCGGCACGCCGGGCACCCCCGGCGGTGCCCGGCGCGTGACATAGGCTGGATGCCGCCCGGCGGCCGTGCCGGCGGGCCCGTCGTATCGCCGAGCCCGTCAGGAGAGCCGTGAGCCAGAACCACGCGACCGTCACCCCGATCGACGACCGGAGCACGTGGGACGCGACGGTCGAGGCGCTCGGTGGGCACCCGCTGCAGCTGTGGGGCTGGGGGCAGGTCAAGGCCGAGCACGGGTGGCAGGTGGAGCGGCTGCTCGTCGCCGACCCGGCCGCCGACCCGGGGTCCGGCCCCGAGGCGGCCATGGGCGCCGCCGAGGTGGCCTACCGGTTCCTGCCGTGGCCGTTGCGCTCCCTCGCCTACGTCTCCCGTGGTCCGGTGGGCGATCCCGAGCGCGCGGCCGAGGTGCTGGAGGCGGTCGCCGCGCACGTGAAGGCCACCCGCGGCTCGGTCGCCCTCGTCGTCGAGCCCGACTGGGAAGCCGGCTCGCCGGGTGAGGCGCGGCTGACCGCTGCCGGTTTCCACCGCACCGACGCCACCATCCTCATCCCGCGCACCCTGATCCTCGACCTCACCCGCACCGAGGACGAGCTGATGGCCGCGATGCACCGCACCACGCGGGCGAACGTGCGCAAGAACCTGCGCAGCGACCTCGAGTTCCGCCGCATCGCCACGGAGGCCGAGCTGGAGAAGGTCCTGACCCTCTACCGGGACACCGCGGCCCGGGCCGGGTTCGGCGTCCACGATGACGACTACTACCGCGACATCTGGCGATTCCTCGGCGACAACTCGCCGATCGTGGCCGCGTTCGACGACGGCGAGCCGATCGCCTTCGTGTGGATCGCGCGCAGCGCGGCCACCGCGTTCGAACTCTACGGCGGGGTGTCCCCGGCCGGGCAGAAGGCGCGCGCCAACTACGGGGTCAAGTGGGCGGCGTTCACCGAGATGAAGGCCGCCGGGTGCACCCGGTACGACCTCAACGGGCTCCTGAACGACGGCATCTCCGACTTCAAGAAGCAGTTCGCGCAGCACGAGGACCAGCTCACCGGAACGTGGGAGCTGCCCCTGTCCCCGCTCTACCCGGTGTTCGCGAAGGCCATGCCGCTCGCGCGGAAGGTGGTCACCCGGGCGCGGCCGGCCGCGAAGGCGGCGATCGCCGGGGCCGTCCCGGCGGTGCGGCGCGCGGTCGGGGGCGCCCTGCCCGCGGCACGGTCGGTCGTCGCCACGGTGCGCTCGCGGGGTTCGCGTTCCGGGCAGTGACCGCGTCCGCCCCGGTCTAGGTGCTGGCAATCGGCGGCCAAGATCCGGCCGCTCATGCCTGTCAAGGCCGCCCGGGTGCGGGTGCCGGGATTTACTGATTGAACTGCGAGCAGAAGGCCCGAAATACGCTACGCGGACGCGCGGCGACTAGGTCAACTTAGTGTCTGCTTCTTGCTCCGATTCTTCGGGAACGTCACTATTGGTCTCCTCGGGCTTCTCGGTGGGCTCTGCGGCGCGCGCTTCAATCTCCATCAACCGAATGTGAGTATCAAGTTCTCGGCCAAGATCGGTCAGACTCCAATATTCACCTGAATCCGCTACGGCGTGCTTCCGTGGGGACGGTGCAACGACGCCGAGTGCCCTAAGGTCCGAAAGTAAGTCTCGTACCTGATTCACTGCCACCAGATACCATGGTCTTGACCGATCTTCCCTCAACTGCATCGCCAAGTCTGCCGCAGCCTTCGACAACTCAACCTCGGTGGCCAACGAAGGGGCCAATAAGAAGAACAGATCGTCTAGCGATATGGGGTCCGAGCGTACCCAGTTATTATCGTTACGATACTTGTAATCGAAAGAACGCTTGATTTTCTCGAACTTAGTTAGCATTGCCTCAAGTTCGTTAGATTTGTCGATCTCGCGCTGGGCTTGCAGGTTGAGAACTTCCTCCCGCAAGCGCGAATTCTCGGAGCTCAACCGCGTCAGCTCCTGGGTGACTTCGGGGCCCGCTGCGGCGGACGCCCGAACCCATCCGTCGCGAGGATTTGCGGTAAATGCCTTCGACAGTGCGATTGAGACTTTCCCGTAGAGGTCCTCGGCGGAATTCCAGAAACTCACCGGCTTCGACTTGACGAGAGCCTTGAACTTATTCAGTGCCACGACCGATTCTGAGTCTCGATCCATCGACTCTCCCGGCCAGCGGCTGGAATCGTCTAGCACGAACCCCATGACTGGAACTCCGCGAGCTGCCGCATACTCGTATTCCTTCTGGGTATAGCTAACGCCGTTTACGGTTGAGCCGTAGCGGTGCGCGATGATGACGCAGTAGTAGTCTGACTCGTCAATATGTCGCGCTATAATCTTCCACTGTTCTTCGTCGGCCGCACTAAACATCTCCATGCCGACCGGAATGTGCCCCATTTCCAATATGGCTTTTATAACCGTATCGCGTTCATGCTTCAGGTCGTCAAATGTTGAACTTACGAAAACTTGATACTTAGTTGCCAAGTTTCTTCCTGCCATCCCTTAGTGCTGGTCGCCGTGTTCGAGTGGTTCTCGTTCCATTGCACCATGGCGAGTCCCGCCTGTGGTGTATTGCGGTGTTGGCAATAGCCGACGCGACCTGCGCTGTTCGTGGTTATCCTGCTGGTTTCGCCCGCAAGTGGTAGTCCTTATGACGTTGGCTTGGTGCGAGCCGCTCCGGCTCGGCCGGTCGGCGTGGCGGGCCGCCCGCCACGCCGCGCCTGGGCGCGGACAACCGCGCGGCGACCGTCTCCACCTGACCGCGGGCGACGTGCGGGTCACCATCCGCCGCGATGCACAGGTGCGCGGCGGCATTCGCGTACCAGGCGGCCGCGTCGGCCCGGCCCATCGCCGCGAACACGCCCGCGGCCTCGCCGAGCAGGTCGGCCCGGCCGCCGGCGGCACGCCGAACGTCGGCGGCGGCATCATCGAACGCGACGTCGCGGCGGCTGGCGTGCCGGGAGGCCACCCCCATCAGCGTCGCGATCGCCAGCCGGTCCCGCCCCGTCATGCCGTTCCGAACCGGTGGCCGGTGCAGGTGCCCGGTCACGGCGACGGGCGAATCCGACCGGCGGGCCGGCCGTGCCGCGGCTGCGGGGTGGGTGACCGGGAACCCGGGGGTGGAGGGAGCGTGAACGTCGAGCGGGGTGTCCGTCATGGGGCCCATCGTGGCGGCCCCCACCGACAGAATCGCCGGGCGGCGACGGTCCTTCGCGGGTGGCGCCGGCGGGAGCGCACGGCGAAGGGGAGCAGAGGGCGGACGTGCGCGGTGAGTCAGCGGGTGACGCCCGAAACACCCCTCGACGAGCATGGCTTTCGGGCGGTGACCGCTGACTGAGCGAATGGGGACCCCGTTCTGCTGACTGAGCGGACGGTGACCCCCTTGTCGGGTGGTCACCGCTGGGCGACGTTGCCGGTCATCACCGCGAGGTCCGCGGGCAAGGATCGGAGCCGTCCGGCCGGCGCCGCGCCGGCGTCTCCGGCCGCCGTCACCCTCGCGGCCTCAGAACTCCCGGGCGACCGTCGTCGCGAAGGCGCGGGTGCGTCCGGTCGTGCCGGTGTCGGCGGGTCGCGCCATCACGGGGGCCTCCGCGGCCGGGATGAACACCGCCTCACCGCGACAGACGCGCAGCGACCCGTTCGGGGAGTCGAGCACGAGGGCGCCGTCGGTGACGAGGACGATGGCCGGGCCGTGCTGCAGGACGGGCAGGTCTCCGCTGGTCGAGTCGTCGCCGGGCGCGGCACCGAAGTCGAGGACCTGCAGGGCGAACTCGTCGAACGGGGGAGCGAACACCCGCTGGCCCCACTCGGTCTCGACGGCCGGCAGTTCCGGGACGCCGAGGGCGGCGAACCGCACGGTCGTCAGCAGCTCCGGCACGTCGACGTGCTTGCTCGTCAGCCCGCCGCGCAGCACGTTGTCCGACGCGGCCATCACCTCGATGCCGAGACCGGAGAGGTACGCGTGCACGTTCCCGGCCGGCAGGTACAGCGCCTCGCCGGGCGCCAGACTCACCCGGTTGAGCAGCAGGGAGACGACGACGCCGGGATCGCCCGGGTAGCGGGCCTGCAGGTCGACCGCCGTCGCGACGGAGTCCGCGGAGCCGGCGGAGAACCGGCGCGGATCGAGGGTCCCGAGGGCCTCGGCGGCCCGCGCGGCGTCCTCCGGGCGGTCGAAGACCCGGGCGAACGCGTCCCGCAGGCGGGGATCCCCGCCCGACGAACCGCCCGACGAACCGCCCGACGAACCGCCCGACGAACCGCCCGACGAACCGCCCGACGAACCGCCCGACGGCGCATCCGCGTCGGCGGCGGCCGGCGCGTCGCCGGAGAGCAGGTCGGCCAGCTCACCGAGCAGGGTCACGCCGCCGTGGTGAGGCTCGTCGGCGTCGCCGTCGAGCGCGGCGAGCACCTCCCGCAGCAGGGCCGCCGTCCGGCCGGGTTCCCGGAACCCGGACAGCGCCGCGAAGTCGCTCAGGGCGTAGATCATCTCGGGCTTGTGATTGCGGTCCTTGTAGTTCCGCTCGGCCGCGTCCCGCGCCACCCCGGCGGCGTCCTCGGCGTCGTAGCCGGCCTCGGCCTGCGCGATCGTCGGGTGCACCTGCAGGGAGAGCGGGGCGCCGGCCGCGAGGACTTTCATCAGGAAGGGCAGTCGGCCGTCGAACCGCTCGGCGACGCCGGCGCCCAGGGTCGCCACCGGTTCGCGTGCGATCACCGCGTCCAACCGGGAGCCCGCCGCCGGCTCGCCGGGCGCGATCGTCGAGGGGGAATCGGGATGGGCGCCGAGCCACAGCTCTGCCTCGGGATCCCCGGAGGGCTCCCGCCCGAGCAGGGTCGCGATCGCCGTCGTCGACCCCCAGTCGTAGGGGCGGATGGGGCTGGTCAGGCGGAACACGCGGGCTCCCTTCACGTCGTCGGGCACGGTCGCGGGGCCGAGGTCAGCCCGCATCGAGCCCGCCCCGCAGCTTCTCGCCCTTGGCCATCGCGGTGGACCGCAGGTCGGTGGCGAACCGGGTCAGGGCTTCGCGCAGCCGGGCCGCGTGCTCGTCGGCGCCGGCGCCGAGGATGCGGGCGGCCAGCAGTCCCGCGTTCCGGGCGCCGCCGATCGAGACGGTCGCCACCGGCACGCCGGCGGGCATCTGCACGATGGAGAGCAGGGAGTCCATGCCGTCGAGGGTCTTCAGCGGCACCGGCACCCCGATCACCGGCAGCGGGGTGACCGCGGCGAGCATGCCGGGCAGGTGGGCGGCACCCCCCGCGCCGGCGATGATGACCCGCAGTCCGCGGCCGGCGGCCTCGCGGCCGTACGCGATCATGTCCTCGGGCATCCGGTGCGCGGAGACGACGTCGGCCTCGTAGCCGATGCCGAACTCGTCGAGCGCCTCGGCAGCCGCGCGCATCACGGGCCAGTCGGAGTCCGAGCCCATGACGACGCCGACCAGCGGCGCCGCGTCGGGCGTCGCGGCGCTCACCGGGCACCGCCCGCGGTCACGGCGTCGGCCCGGCTGTCGCGGTCGCCCGTCGGGCCGTCGGCCAGGGTCCGGGCCGCCTCCTCGGCGGCCTCCCGCACGGCCGGCAGGTCCGCAGCCGTGGGGGCGACGACGTTGACGTGCCCGATCTTCCGGCCGGGCCGGACCCCCTTGCCGTAGGTGTGCACCTTGACCGCCGGGGCGTCGGCCATCACCTGCGGGTAGACGGCGAACAGGTCGGGGTTGGCCCCGCCGAGCACGTTCTTCATCACCGCGGCGGCGCCGACGACGTCGGTGGCGCCCAGGGGCAGGTCGAGCACGGCGCGCAGGTGCTGTTCGAACTGGCCGGTCACGCTGCCGTCCATGGTCCAGTGGCCGCTGTTGTGCGGGCGCATGGCGAGCTCGTTGACGGCGAAGCCGGGTCCGACGCCGGGCGTCTCGAACAGTTCGACGGCGAGGACGCCGGTGACGCCGAGCTCGGCGGCCAGTCGCTGGGCGGCGTCGGTCGCGGCGGCGGCGACCGCGGGATCGAGCCCGGGCGCGGGGGCGATCACCTCGTCGCACACGCCGGCCACCTGGATGCTCTCGACGACGGGCCAGGAGGCGATCGCGCCCGACGGGGTGCGGGCCAGCAGGGCGGAGAGCTCCCGGCTGAACGGGACCTTCTGCTCGGCCAGCAGCGGCCCGCCCGCGCCGGAGGAATCGCTGAACCAGTCCGCGGCGGCGCGGGCGGCGTCGGCGTCCTCGATCACGCGCACGCCCTTGCCGTCGTAGCCCCCGCGTGGGGTCTTGAGGATGACGGGCCAGCCGGTCGTCTCGCCGAACGCGACCAGGGCGTCGACGTCGTCGACGGCGGCCCACGCGGGATTCGGCAGACCCAATCGGTCCACGGCGGCCCGCATCACGAGTTTGTCCTGCGCGTGCACGAGGGCGTCCGGGCCCGGGTGCACGGCCACGCCCTCGGCGATCAGGGTCCGTAGGTGCTCCGTCGGCACGTGCTCGTGGTCGAAGGTGAGGACGTCGACGTCGGCGGCGAACCGGCGCAGGGCGTCCAGGTCGCGGTGGTCGCCGAGCTCGAACCGGTGCACCGCCGCCACCGCGCACTCGTCCGCGGACGTCGCCAGCACCCGCAGGTCGAGTCCCAGCTCCGTCGCGGGCGGTGCCATCATGCGGGCCAGCTGGCCTCCGCCCACGACGCCGATCACAGGTCTGTCCATCCCGTCAGCCTATCCAGCGGACCCCCGAGCCGGCGCCGCATGACGACGCCGGCGCCCGCGCCGGTGCGCACCGTCACGCGGCGCCGGCCCCGGACGGGCGGGCCCCGGCGGTAGAGTGGCTCCGTGGCGGCGGCCGATTCCGGCGACGGCGGCCGTGTTCCTCCGGCCCGCGCACGGGCCCCTCGATCGCGAGACGGCGATCCCAGCACGATGGCGAGGTCAGCATGCACGCACTGGTGGAGCGGTTCCGCGGGCTCTTCTCCATGCTCGTCCGGGAGATCCTGAAGTTCGGAACCGTGGGCGCCATCGGTGTCGTGATCAACAACGGCGTGTGGTTCCTGCTCGTCCACGGCCCGATGGCCGACAGCCACGCGAAGGCGAAGGTCGTCTCCGGCATCGTCGCGACGCTCTTCGCGTGGGTCGCCAACCGCTACTGGACGTTCCGGCACAAGCGGCAGCCCAACAAGGTGCGCGAACTGATCCAGTTCCTCGTCATCAACGCCATCGGCGTGGGCATCGAGGCCGGCTGCGTGTGGTTCACCTTCTACGTGCTGGGGCTGAGGGACACAACGTCCTCGTTCATCGCCGGCGGCGTGGTGGGTCTCGCGCTGGGCACGGTGTTCCGGTTCATCGCCTACCGCTACTGGGTGTTCGCGGCCGAACTCAACACCGAACCGGAGTTCGCCGACGACATCGCGGCCCACGACCAGCAGCGCTGGACCGAGACCGAACGGCTGCGTCAGGTCCGCGCCGAGGAGGTCCGCCGCGACGAGGTCCGGCAGGGCCTGGAGTCCGACGGCCGCTGAAGCCCCGCTCCACGCGTCCGCCGCACCGGGTCACCGGTGGGGAGGACGGCGTCAGTTCACGCGCACCGCGCGCTCGGAGACGAGCACCGCGTCGGTGAGGCGGTCGACGTCGTCCGCGATCAGCACCGCGACGCCGTCGAGCCACGCGCTCACGGCGCGCTGGAGGCTGCCCGCCAGGCCGACAGACGGATCCAGGGCGCGCGCGGCGCCCGGCTCGCCGACGCCGGGCGCCGCGCGGGACAGATCGACCGATCGACCGTCCTCGACCAGGCGGAGCCGGTCGGTCGGCGCCTCCCCGCCGAAGCCGTCGCCGAACGCGCGGACCATCGCCGCGTAGTCCAGCACGTCACCGGGCAGCTCGCCGGCGTAGGCCAGGTCCAGGGCGCCGAGGGCGACGACGACCTCGTGGTCCGCCCGCGGGGCGCCGTCCACGGCCGGGGCGACGTCGACGTGCACCGCGACGTCGCTGCTGTCCGTCCCGGTGTGCAGCACGGCGCCGGCCTGCCACGCTCCGAGGGCGATGGCGAGCGTGCGCCAGTGCACCGGCAGGGCCAGCCGGACGGGCACGCCGGGCTCGACGTCGCACTCCTCGACCAGGAGATTGGCGGTCTTCGCCGACCAGTTCAGCAGCACCGCACCGGACAGCTCGATGCGCTCCCCGGCCGGCCCGTACCAGATCAACCGGGGTGCGGGGCCGGCCGCGGCGAGCGACCGCTCGAGCTCGGCGAAGACGGGGGCGTCGGTGGTGCCGGTCGCGTCACTGGCAGAGGTCATGGTCGGTGTCCTGTCGACGGGGTGCGGGTGCGGGACCCTCATTGTGTCGCAACGGGGGTCGCAACGGCCGACGGCGCCGGCGGCGGGAGACGGGGTGCGGAGGACCACCGGATCCGCTGGGCACACGACACGCCCGGGGGAGCGAGGACACGCCGGTACCGCCTCGGATTCGCCGCTTCCGCTTGACGTTGCTGTACTTACACGCGTGTAATTAGGTATCGGTCGAGGCGCGGCCGGAGCAGCGATACGCACGACAGCACCACGTCCGGCGGGCAGCCTCACGCCCGGCGGAACGAACCCAGCAGGGCGGACCCACGGATCCGTCACCCACCCGTCATCCGCCGGCGGTCCCCGCCGACGGTACCCGAGCACGACCAGCGGAGACCACCGCAGGAGCCCGGCGACGATCGGACTCCTCTCGAGTCGGTGGGCGACCCGCGGGACCGAGCACGCACACCGGTCGGAGGTCTCAGCCAACCGATCGGTGGGGTCCTTCGGAGCGCCCGACCGGCCGGGGGACCAGGCGGTCTTCTGTCCGAGCACCGACCAGCAGACCGAGCAGACGAGGAGTACCAGTGGGAGCAGCGGAGCAGGCGCAGGAGCGATACCTCGCCGCGGATACCGCCAGTCGACACGGGGCCCGAGCCGTCCCCGACGACTGGTACGTCGACCCCGCCGACCCGGACGCCTCGCGCCGGTACCGGGAACACACCCAGCGCTCCCTCGAGGACGCCGCGACCGCGTTCCTCGCCGAGCACGAGGCCTTCGAGGAGTCCGGAGTCACCGCCCTCGCCGGCGCCCCGACCGCGGCCCCCACCCACGCCGCCCAGCCGGCCCACGATCTGCAGATCAGCCCCGCCATCTGGCTCGGGCTGCCGGGCACCTCCCCGGACCCCGCCGACGACGGTGAGCTCTCCTGGCAGGCCGACGCCCTGTGCGCCCAGACCGACCCCGAGGCGTTCTTCCCCGAGAAGGGCGGCTCCACCCGCGACGCCAAGAAGGTCTGCGGCGCCTGCACCGTCCGCTCCCAGTGCCTGCAGTACGCCCTCGAGAACGACGAGCGCTTCGGCATCTGGGGCGGCATGTCCGAGCGCGAGCGTCGTCGGCTGCGCAGGCGCGCCGTCTGACCCCGGCGTGCACGTCACGGCCGTCCTCGTCGCCCACGACGGCGAGCACTACCTGCCCCGGACCCTCGCGGGGCTGACGGGACAGCACCACCCCCTCGACGCCGTCGTCGCGGTCGACACCGGGTCCACGGACCGCACCGTCGACCTGCTGCGGGCCGGCCTGCCCGCCGGGTCCCGGCTGGTGCACACCGACCCCGGCACCCCCTTCTCCGCCGCCGTCGCCCGCGGTCTGCAGGACGTGGACGGCGCGAACCTCGACCCCGGCGACGCCGGATCGCGCTGGATCTGGCTGCTGCACGACGACGGCGCGCCCGACCCGGACGCCCTCGCCCGGCTGCTGACCGCCGTCGAGACCGCCCCCTCCGTGACCATCGCCGGCTGCAAGCAGCTGCACTGGGACGACCCGCGGGCCCTGATGGACGTGGGCCTGCACGTGAGCCGCTGGGCCGAGCGGCTGACCCTGATCGCCCCCGACGAGCAGGACCAGGGCCAGCACGACGCCGTCAGCGACGTCTTCGCCGTCAACTCCGCCGGCATGCTGATCCGGCGTGACGTGTGGGACGCCCTCGCCGGTTTCGATCCGGCCCTGCCGGTCACCGGCGACGACGTCGACCTGTGCTGGCGCAACCGGCTGGCCGGACACCGCGTGATCGTGGTGCCCCGCGCCCGGATCCGGCACGCCGCCGACCGGGCGATCACCCGGCCGCGTCGACGCGAGCACGCCCAGCGTCGCCGCGCCCAGGTGCACCTGCGGCTGACCCACGCACCCGCGTGGCGGCTGCCGTTCACCGTGCTCGGCGCCCTGCTCGGCAGCCTCGGAACGCTGCTCGTCAGCCTGCTCGCGAAGGAACCCGGGTACGGGCTGACCGAACTCGCCGCGACGGTCGCCGCCGTGGGCCGGCCGCTCGCGGTGCTCCGGTCCCGGCGCCGGGCGGCGGCGAGCCGGCGCGTGTCCCGTTCGGTCGTGCGGCCGCTGCTGACGTCGGCGCGGGAGGTCCGCTCGCACCGCCGGTCCCGGGCCGAGTCCGCTGCGGGCACCGTCGTCGGCGACGGGACGGGAGCCTCGGACGGCACGACGGAGGCCACCGGGGACAGCCTCGGCCGCGACGACTTCACCTCGATCGCGACCGCCGCGCGCAACGGCAGCGCCGGAGCGGTGCTCCTCGCCGTGGTGTTCGCGCTGGCCGCCGGTGCGGTGGCGTTCGCCCCGTTCTTCGCCGGTCCGGCGGTGGCCGGCGGTGCGCTGCTGCCGCTGTCGTCCGGTCCTGCCGCCGTGCTCGCCCACGCCACGTCGTGGTGGTCGACCCTCGGGGCCGGCGGACCGGCCGTGCCGGACCCGTTCGCTCTGCTGTTGGGCGTCCTGACGCTGATCGGGGCGGGCAACGGCTCGCTCGTCGTCGCCTGGCTGTTCCCGCTCGCCTTCGCGCTCAGCGCCGTGACGGCGTGGCTCGCCGTCGGTGCGGTGACCGCGCGCCGGTCCGTGCGCTTCTGGGCCGCCCTGGCCTACGCGGCGGTGCCGACACTGCAGACGGCGCTGGGCGCCGGCCGCCTCGGCGCGGTCCTGGCGCACCTCCTGCTCCCGCTCGCCGTGCTGGGACTGATCCGCGCCGTCGGCGGCGCCCGGACGCATCGGATCGACGCGCGCGGCCGGGTCAGCACGGTGGGCGACCTGCCGCGTGCCGGCACGGGCGGCACCCCCTCCTGGACCGCCGCCGCGGACGCCGGGCTCGCCGCGGGGGCGGTCGTCGCGGCCGCCCCCGTCCTGCTCCCCGCGCTGCTCGTCGCGGTCCTCGTGCTGGCGCTCGCCCTCGGCCGGCGGGCTCGCACGCTCGGCTGGTCCCTGCTGCCCGCCGTCGTGCTCGTCGCCCCGGTCCTGGTGGACCGGGTGATCGCCGCGGCCGGGGGGACGGACGCCGCCGCACCCTTCCGGGTGGTGCTCGCCGATCCCGGCCTGCCGCGCGCCGCGACGGCGGCGCCCCTGTGGCAGCAGCTGCTCGGCTTCCCGGAGCGACTGGACCTCACGGCCGCCGTGGGACCCCTGCCCGCGGGGCCGTGGGTGCTGGTCGGTGCCCTCGTGCTCGGCGCTCCCGCCGTCGCCCTCGCCGTGGCGGCCCTGTTCACCGCGCCGCGCCGCGCGGCCACCGCCCGCGGCGCCTGGCTGGCGGTGCTGCTGGGCCTGGGTACCGCCGTGCTGGCCGCCGTCCTGGTCACCGGGGTGGCAGGGGACGGCGCGGTCGTGCGGCCGTACCCGGGGCCGGCCGTCTCGCTGATCGCGCTGGGCCTGCTCGTCGCCGCGGCGACCGGCATCGAGGCCTGGACCGTGCACCGCCGGCACCGGCCCGACGTCGCCGCCGGCACCCCGTTCGGCCCGCTCGGGCGCGTCACCGGGGTGCTGGTGTGCACCGTGCTGTGTCTCGCGCCGCTGGCCGGTCTCGGGGCCCTCGCCGCGAGCCGGGTCGACGACGACCTCGCGCCGCTGGCGGCGTTGACCGGCCGGCAGGACGCCGTCGCCACGGCGCCGGCCCGCTCCCTGCCGGCCACCGCGGCCGACCGGGGGACGGGTCCTGACCGGTCCCGCACCCTCGTCCTGGACGTGGCCGAGGGCCGAGACCCGACCGCGTCGCTGGTCAGCGGCACGGGCACGACGGCGGACGCACTCTCCTCCACCGCGCTCCGTCGGCTCGCCGACGCGACCACCGCCGGTGACGACGGGGCCGTCGACGGGGCCACGGCCCTGACCCGCCGGGCCGCGGCCACCGTGCTCGCGGCCAACGGCGTGGACCCGGCCACGGACCTGGAGTCCCTCGGCGCGGCCTTCGTCGTGCTGCGTGGCGACGGTGGCGGGACCGGCACGGCGGAGCTGCTGGCCGCCAGGATCGACACCGTGCCGGGGCTGGTGGCGGTCGGCCGTACCGACGCCGGCTGGCTGTGGCGGGTGACCCCTGCCGCCGTCTCCGCCGGCACGGGCACGGTGGTGGCCCGAGCACGGCTCGTGGACGCCCAGGGCGCCACCCTGATGTACCTGCCGACCAGCGAGGACGGCACCGTCGCGCAGCTTCCCCCGGGCGCCCCCGGCCGGCAGGTGGTGCTCGCCGAGCGCGCCGACCCGCACTGGGCGGCCACCGTCGACGGTGTCGCCGCGGCCGGACGGACCGGCACCGGGCGCTCCGACTGGGCCCAGGCCTTCGCCGTTCCCGCCGGCGGCGGCCGCTTCCACGCCGCGTACTCGCATCCGGCCACGCCGTGGTGGGGCGCGGCCCAGGCCGTCGGGCTCGTCCTCACCCTGCTCCTGGCCCTGCCGTTGCGGATGCCGCGCCGGCTGACCCCGCACTGGCAACAGCCCGACGACGTGCTACGCCGTCGCGCCGCCTCCCGGGCCGGTGCGACCGCCGTCGACGTCGCCGCCACCCCGCCGGGACGCCGCGCGCCGGGAACCGGGGAGGAGCCCCGCCCCACGGAACCCGATCTGCCGGAGCGCGATCGGTGGCCGTCCGGGGACCGGCAGCCCGAAGGAGCCTCGCGTGCCTGAACCCCGACCGACGTCGCCCGCCGCCCGAGTCACCTGGCAACCGGCCGCCACCCGTCCGCCCGCCGCCGGCACGGCGACGGCGTCACGCGGCCGGCTGGCCGTCTCCGTCGCCGGGTCGGTCGCGGTGCTCGCCGCCGTGGGCGCCCTCGTGGCCGGCCCCGGATCGATGGCCGACACCGGTGCGGCGGCCGAGCCGGCCTCGACCGTCGCGGCACCGCCGGCGGCGGTCCCCGCCGCCGAGACGACCGCCGTCTGCCCCGATCCGCCGCGTCTGCTCAGCGCCGGGGCCGGGACGGACCCCCAGTTCAGCCCCGTCTCGGACAGCGCCCGCACCACCGTGACGGCCGTCGTCGGCGGAACCGCCACCGGTGCCACCGGCGCCACCGTGCTGGCACCCCTCACCGGGCAGCGCCCCCTGACGACCGTGACCGAGGCAGCGGGGTCCGCGTCCGGCGGCGCTGCGCCACGCGCCGTCGCCCGTGCCGGCGTCGCGGTCACCGCCGCGTCCGTGCTGCGAGCCGGGCCGGTGGACGAGACGCCCAGCATCGCGGCCGCGGTGCTGGGTTACGGCGCGGACGACGGCGACCTGCGGGGCCTCGCGGCCGCGACCTGTCAGCGTCCCGCCAACGACTCCTGGCTGCTGGGCGCCTCGACCACGGTGGGGCACACCGCCGTCCTCACCCTTCACAACCCCGGCACCAGTCCCGCCACCGTCGACCTCGAGCTGGCCGGCACCCGGGGACCGATCGCCGCGGCCGGCAGTCAGGGCCTGCTGCTCGCGCCGGGAAGCAGCCGCTCGATCGTCCTCGCGGGCCTGGCCCCCGACCAGGCCGACCTCGGGGTGCGGGTGCGCAGCCGGGGCGCACCCGTCGCCGCGGTGATCCAGCAGAGCGTGCTGCGGGGGCTCACGCCCGGCGGCGTCGAGTACCTGACCCCGGTGCAGGGCCCGGCCCTGAGCCGGACGGTCCCCGGTGTCACGATCCAGTCACCGGCGGCCACGGCCGCGCTGCGCCGCGGCGCGCCCGACGCCGGCCCGGTCCTGCAGCTCGCGGTGCCCGGCGACGCCGACGCGACCGTCCGGGTGCAGGCCCACGGACCGTCCGGGCAGGTCGCCCTCGGCGCCGCCGGCGTCGTGCGGGCGCGGGCCGGTGCGGTGACGACGGTCGACCTGGCCGCGTTGCCCGCCGGGACGTGGGGGTTGACGGTGCGGTCCGATGTCGCGGTGACGGCCGGCGTGCGGACCGTGCGCGGGGACGCGGCGCGTCGTGCCGCCGACATCGCCCAGGCCGGGGCCGCCGGCCGGCTGGGCCAGGACGTGCTGCTGCCGGTCGTGCCCGTCGGCACGGCGCGGCTGGCGCTGACCGCCCCGGAGCAGGCCGCCACCGTCATCCTCCGCGTGGTCGGGGCCGACGGCGGGCTCGGGCCGGCGCGCACCGTCCGGGTGGAGGCCGGCCGTACCGTCGAGACCGACCCCCGGCAGGGGGCGCCCGGAGCCGCCGCTGTCGTGCTGCGATCCGACGGGGGAGCGGTGTACGCCGCACAGGTGAGCACCACCGGCGCCAGCGGCGTGACGGTCACCGGGGTGCCGGAGCCGGACGACGAGGCGCGGCAGCTCCCGCTGCGTCTGGGGCCCTGAGCGGGCTTACTCGAACCGGCCGTAGTGCGGGTCGACCGCCTCCGGGTCCCAGTGCAGCCACGAGGCGACCAGTTCGACGATCGCGTCGTGCACCGCGTCGGCGATCGGGATGTCCCGACCGGCGAACTGCTCGACCACGCGGCGGAACACGACGACCACCACGCGCCCGTCCCGCTCGTCGAGCCGGCCCATCGGGATGCCGCCGTCGGCCAGCAGCTCGCCGGTGTCCCGGGCGCGCAGATCCTCCAGGTCGTCGGGGATCTGCTGCACCGCGAACGACACCGCGTCCAGCGCCGGCCGGTGCAGCCGCTGCAGCCTCAGCGCGGAGTCGAGGACGGCGTCGTCGAACACGTCCGTGGGGGTGCGCCGACCGGGGACGCCCCAGGGCAGGGGCCCCCCGCGCATTCCCCGTCCGTGCCGGTTGCGGCGACGCCGCGAGAACGAGCGGGACGTGGTCGCGGAGACCTCGGCGGGGACCGGCGGAACGGGCGACGGGCCGACGCTGTCGTGCATGGCAGAACTCTAGTCCGTCGCGCGGACCCCGCGCGGGCCCGCCGTCGCGTGGCGTCGCCGGACGGCGAGGCGGTGCCCGCCGGACCCGCGCCCCGGAGTAGGGTGGGGGACCGTGGGATCCTCCAGACTGTGCACCCGGACCGCCTGCGGCCAGCCGGCGGTCGCGACGCTGACCTACGTGTACGCGGACTCCACCGTGGTGCTCGGCCCGCTGGCGCTCTATCCCGAGCCGCACACCTACGACCTGTGCGGCGACCACGCCCAGCGGCTCACCGCCCCGCGCGGCTGGGAAGTCGTGCGGCTGCACACCCCGCAGGCCGGCCCGGTCGACGACCTGGCCGTCCTCGCCGACATCGTCCGGCAACCCCGGTCCGAGCCCGCGCCGGCACCCGCCCACGGTCAGCCCGCCGGCGGCCAGCGCGAGCCCGGTCAGCCGCTCGAGGCACCGTCCTCGACCGGCGTCCGCCGCGGCCACCTGCGCATCCTGCGCGAACAGCAGCCCTGATCCCGGCCGTCGCGTCCGGCTGTCCGACGCGACCCGCCCGAAGGACGGCCCGACGGCCGCCCCGACCGCCGTTTCCCCAAGGAGATCCCATGTCCCAGTCCCGTGACTCATCGCCCGGCTACGAGGTCGCCGACCTCTCCCTCGCTCCCGCCGGCCGCCACCAGATCCGGCTCGCCGAGCACGAGATGCCCGGCCTGATGGCCCTGCGCGCCGAGTACGGCGCCAGCCGACCGCTCGCGGGCGCGCGGATCGCCGGATCGCTGCACATGACCGTGCAGACCGCCGTCCTGATCGAGACGCTCACCGCGCTCGGTGCCGAGGTGCGCTGGGCCAGCTGCAACATCTTCTCCACCCAGGACGAGGCCGCGGCCGCCGTGGTCGTCGGCAGCGGCACCCCCGACGACCCGCAGGGCGTGCCCGTGTACGCATGGAAGAACGAGACGCTGCCCGAGTACTGGTGGGCCGCGTCGAAGATCTTCGACTTCACCGACGGGAGCGGTCAGCCGGTCGCCCCGACCATGATCCTCGACGACGGCGGCGACGCGACCCTGCTCGTGCACCGCGGGGTCGAGTTCGAGGCCGCCGGTGCGGTGCCCCCCGCACCGCGCGAGGGCGACGCGGACTACTCCGAGGAGTACACCGTCGTCCTCGACACCCTCCGCGCCGACCTGGAGCGGGACCCGCAGCGCTGGACGCGCATCGCGGAGGGCATCCGCGGCGTCTCCGAGGAGACCACCACCGGTGTGCACCGGCTCTACCAGCTGGCCTCCCGCGGTCAGCTGCTGTTCTCGGCGATCAACGTCAACGACGCGGTGACCAAGAGCAAGTTCGACAACCGGTACGGCATCCGCCACTCCCTGCCCGACGGCATCAACCGGGCGACCGACGTGCTGATCGGCGGCAAGGTCGCCGTCGTATGCGGCTACGGCGACGTCGGCAAGGGCGCGGCGGAGGCGCTGCGCGGCCAGGGCGCCCGCGTCATCGTCACCGAGATCGACCCCATCTGCGCGCTGCAGGCCGCCATGGACGGCTACCAGGTGGCCACGCTCGACGACGTGGCCGGCGTCGGCGACATCTTCATCACCACGACCGGCAACAAGGACGTCATCCTCGCCCGGCACATGGAGGCGATGAAAGACAAGGCCATCGTCGGCAACATCGGCCACTTCGACAACGAGATCGACATGGCCGGGCTGGCCCGGATCCCCGGCATCGAGCGCGTCGAGATCAAGCCGCAGGTGCACGAGTGGGTCTTCCCCGACGCCTCCGAGAACGCCGACACCACCGCCACCGAGGGCGGGGAACGGCGCAGCATCATCGTCCTGTCCGAGGGGCGGCTGCTGAACCTCGGCAACGCCACCGGCCACCCCAGCTTCGTGATGAGCGCGTCCTTCACCAACCAGGTGCTGGCCCAGATCGAGCTGTACACCGCCGAGCCGGAGGAGACGCCCGCGGTGCACGTGCTGCCCAAGGCGCTCGACGAGAAGGTGGCGCGGCTGCACCTCGACGCCCTCGGCGCCGAGTTGACCGAGCTGAGCAAGGACCAGGCCGAATACCTCGACGTCGACGTCGCCGGCCCGTACAAGCCGGACCACTACCGGTACTGAGGGCCCGCGACCGGCGGTCGACACTCCCAGCGACACCACGACGAGCCCACCCCGGGGACGGCGACGCGTCACCGCGCGTTTTCTCCGGGATGGGCTCGTCGTCGCCTACACTGGGACACGGGCGTGGACGCCCGCGAACGAGGGGTCTTCACGTGTCATCTGTTTTCTCCCGGCCGCCGCGCGGCCGTCTTTCCCTGCGACTCGCGGCCCTGGCCGCCGCCACCGGACTGATCGTCACGGTCGGTGGCTGTTCCGCCGGGAACCCGGTGGCCACGGGGTCCTCGACCCGCCCGGTGAGCAGCTCCCCGTCGGCGACTGCCGCCGCGTCGACCCCGTCCGCGCCGACCCCGACCGCGACGTCGTCGTCCGCCCCGGCTCCCGTCACCGTGGCGACGAACCCCACCGCCGACGCCGTCGAGGTCAACCCGGTGACGCCGGTGACCGTCAAGGCCGCGCACGGCACCCTCGCGGACGTGTCCCTCACCGCTGCCGACGGCACGCCCGTCAAGGGCGCGACCAGCGGCGCCGGCGCCGCCTGGAGCTCGTCCGGCCGGCTGGCCTTCGACACCGCGTACACCCTCGCGTACACGACGAAGGACACCGCCGGGGCCACCCGCACCCAGACCCAGCAGTTCACCACGGTCGCCGCGCAGAACGAGGCGGACGCCATCGTCTACCCGAGCGCCGAGATGAAGACCGTCGGTGTCGGCCAGCCCATCCAGTTCAGGTTCAGCGAGCCGGTGCTCAACCGGGACGCCGTCGAGAAGGCCATCGCCATCACCTCGAGCGCCGGGCAGAAGGGCGACTTCCACTGGTACAGCAACCAGGTGGTGCGGTTCCGCGCGCCGCAGTACTGGAAGGCGCACAGCACCCTGACCATCGACGCCAAGCTGTTCGGCGTCGATCTGGGCAACGGTCAGATCGGCAACCAGGACTACCACCAGACCATCCGCATCGGGGACGAGAAGATCGCCGTCGCCGACAGCGCGACCCATCGGATGACGATCTCCGTCAACGGCAAGCAGGTCGGCGGGTACGCCGTCTCGCTGGGGGACGAGGAGTGGCCGTCGACCTACGGGACGAAGGTCATCATGGACCAGCACGTGACGACGAAGTTCAACGCCGGAACCATCGGGCTCAAGCCCGGCGACCCCAAGTACTACCCGCCGCTGACCGTGCACTACGCCAGCCGGATCAGCAACGGCGGGGAGTTCATCCACCAAGCCCTGCCGTCGGCCCAGCCGCTGCTCGGGCTGATCAACGTCTCCCACGGCTGCATCGGCATGTCCCCGACCGGTGCCAAGTGGGTCTACGACAACATGACCGCCGGTGACGTCGTCATCATCAAGAACACCGGCTACGGCCCGATGGAGCCGACCGACGGGTTCGGCGACTGGAACGTTCCCTGGTCGGCCTGGGCCAACTGAGCTGCGCGGTCCATCACCGGGACGCACGAGGGCCCGATCAGGACGACTCCTGATCGAGCCCTCGGGCGATCCGGGACCCGTGTTGCCGGGTCCGGCGCACCGCCTCAGTCGATCCGCTGCCGGGTGCCCTCCGGGGCCAGCCGGACGGCGACGAACGCGGCGGCCAGGATCAGGACCCAGAACAGCGCCACCAGCCACAGACCGCCCCATGCCGGCAGCATCAGGCCGGTGACGATCATCGGAGTGAAGCCGGCACCGAGCATGGACGCCATCTGGTACGACAGCGAGGCCCCGGTGTACCGATTCCGGCTGGGGAACTGCTCGGAGACGAAGGCAGCGATCGGCCCGTACAGGAAGCCCTGGACGACGCCGTTGCCGAGGATCACGGCGATCGCGAAGCCCCACAGCGTGCCGTTGTTCATCAGGGCGATGATCGGCCACGCGAGCACGATGCCGAGGACGGCCGCCCCACCGAGCACCGTGCGGCGGCCGATCCGGTCGCTCAGCCGGGCGGAGTAGAAGCAGACGACCAGCGTGAGCACGGCCGCCACGGCCTTGATGTTGAGCACGCCGTTCTTGTCGGCCCCGCTGCCGACGGCGAGCGAGACGCCCCAGACGGTGGTCATCGCCTGACAGACGTAGAACGCCGTCGTGGCGACGAGCCCGATCAGCAGGGCGCGCGGGCTGGTGCGGAGCACGTCGAGCAGCGGGATCCGGCGTCGGGCACCGGCGGCCTCGAGCCGGCGGAACGACGGCGTCTCCGAAACCTGCAGGCGGATCACCAGGCCGACGACGATCAGCACCGCGCTGAGCAGGAACGGGATCCGCCAGCCCCACACCAGGAAGCCCGAACCGGACACGGCGGCGAAGAGGGAGAGCGCCAGGGTGCCGAGCACGGCGCCGGCGGGGCCGCCGGCGTTGGCGAACGCGGCCGCGAAACCACGCCGCTCCTGCGGCGCGTGCTCGATCGCCATCAGGGCGGCGCCACCCCATTCGCCGCCCACGGCGATGCCCTGGATGACGCGCAGCACCACCAGCGCCACCGGGGCCGCCATGCCGACCTGGGCGGTGGTGGGCAGCAGGCCGATGGCGATCGTGCCGGCACCCATGATCATCATCGACAGCACGAGCACTTTCTTGCGGCCGACGCGGTCCCCGAAGTGGCCGAAGACTATGCCGCCCAGCGGCCGGGCGATGTATCCGACGGCCAGGGTGGCGAACGATGCGAACAGGGCGAAGCCGGGACCGAGGTTGGCGAAGAACACCTTGTCGAACACGAGGCTGGCCGCGGTCGCGTACAGCATGAAGTCGTAGTACTCGATGGCGCTGCCGAGGAAGCTCGAGCCGAGGATGCGCCGCATCTGACGGGTGTTGAGCGAGCCGGTGGCCGGCGACGGGGAGGGCGACGACGGCGTCGCCGGGCTGGCGTCGGGCGAACCGGCCGCGACGGCGTCGTCGGGCTGCAGCTCGTCCCGCTCGGGGGCATGGGGGAGGGTCATGTCGGGGTCCTCACGTGGGGATGGGCGGTCGGTGCCGGTCAGCGGCGGTGGAAGGCGATGACGTCGAGGTCGTCGGGCACGTGGACGGGGCCCGGGAAATGTTCCTCAGCCTCGCGCCAGATCCGCTGGTCGGCGAAACCGGGGACGAGGTGGTGCAGGGCGAGGCGGCCGGCGCCCGCGGCCTGGGCGGCCTTGGCGGCGTCGGCCACCGACGTGTGGGACTTCTCGTGGTGGTCCCGCGCCGCCCGGTCCGCCTCCCGGGCGGAGCCACCGTAGAGGTCGTCGACCCAGGCGAAGTCGATCGCCTCGTGCAGCAGCAGGTCGGTGTCCTGGGCGAGGGTGATGAGGTTCGGCGTGAACGCGGTGTCGCCGGAGATCGTGACCGACCCGTCGGCCGTGTCGAACCGGAACGCGAACGCCGGCGCGATCGGCGGGTGCTCGACGAGGATCGCGCTGACGACGACGTGGTCGTCGCGGAAGATCTCGAACGGCTCCATGTCGGGGGTGGGGTTCTCGTTCGCGTGGAAGCCGCACGCAGCGGGGATCTCGATGTCCCGCACGTCCAGCACGTCCTCGGGGCTGGTCTTGAGACTGTCCAGGATCCGGTCGTTCAGGTCCGTCGCGTGCGCCGCGAGGAGGCTCTCGACCATGGCGACGGTGCCCGGCGTCGGCCGGTGGGGTGCGACCGGCCGCGGCGGATGCGTCGCTCGCGGCGAGACCGGCGGCAGGACGCCGCGGTCGCCGGGTCCGAGCACCGGAACCGGGTCGTCGACGCGGTCGCCGAGCGCGTAGAGCCCGAAGGTCGCCAGGCCGGCCAGGTCGTAGGTGTGGTCCGAGTGCAGGTGGGTGAGGAAGACGCCGCGCAGCCGCTCCAGCGGAAGGCCGGCCTGGGCCAACCGGCGGAGGGCGCCCTCCCCGAGGTCGACGAGGTAGAAGGCGTCGCCGACGACCACGGCCGTGGCGATGCCCGTGCGCTGGCCCGAGTCCGCCTCGCGCCACCAGCGCGGACCGCCGGCCGTGCCGAGCGTGACGACGTACGGCGCATCGCCCGGGAGGGGAACCGCCAGCGGCGCACTCGCGGGGGAGCCGGGGGACGGGACGGGACGATCGGACATCGGGAACCTCCAGGGGACGAATGTTTATCCCAGTGTGGGCGCGATCACACCCCTTGTATAATCAAACCTTTAGCAAACAACCCTCGAGGAAATCGATGACCGATCTGACGTTGCGGCAGCTCGAGTACTTCGTGGCCGTCCTCGACGGTGGCTCCATCACCGAGGCCGCGCGGCGGACGAGCCTCTCGCAGTCCGCCGTGTCAATGGCTGTCTCTCAGCTGGAGAAGGCGGTCGGGGTGCCGCTGCTCATCCGCGGCGCCTCCCGCCGGATCACACCCACCGCGGCCGGCCGCGAGTTCGCCGCCCGGGCGCGGCGGCTGCTGCGCGCGGCTGCGGACATGGGCCGGGATCTCGGGGACGCGCAGGGACTACCGTCCGGCGTCGTGCGGGTCGGCGTGCTGACGGCGATCTCACCCCGGCTCATCCCGGGCCTGCTGGCGGCGGCCCGCAGCCGCTGGCCCGAGATCCGGCTCGAGTTCGTCGAGGGCGCCGCGGAGCGGCTACAGCAGCAAGTGCTCGACGGTGAGCTCGACATCGCGTTCGTCTACTCACTGCAGGCGGCGACCGGGGTCCACCTGCGACCGCTGGCGGTCTCCTCCGCCCGCGCCATGGTCGGCGCCGGGCACCGGCTGGCCCGCCGGCAGGCCCTGACGTTCGCCGACCTGGCGGACGAGGACATCGTGCTCTTCGACGTGCCCCCGAGCGCGGAGCGGGTGATCGGGATGTTCGAGGCGGCCGGCGTCTCACCCCGGGTGCGCTACCGCAGTGTCGTGGCCGAGGGGATCCGGCAGATCGTCGCGGCGGGACTGGCCTGCAGCGTGACGAACGTCTGGACCGGATCGCTCACGGGTGAGTGGTCGGCGCAGGTGCGGATCATTCCGTTCAGTGATCCGGTGCCGCTCAACCACGTGGCCGCCGCCGTCGTGCCAGGGATCCGGCAGCCGCGGCGGGTCGAGGCGGTGCTCGACCTGGCGCGCGACGTGGCGGGGGGCGGGACGACCGACGAGATCGGATGAACCGCGCCCGCTGACTCAGTAGGGGAGCCGGTGCAGGGCGGTGGCCCGCGTCTCCGCCCGCTCCCGCGCCGCCCGCAGGCGGTTCGTGTCCCGGCGGCGTCGTTCGCTCATCACCGCGGCCAGGAAGTCCTCCGGCGGCGTTCCGGGAGGCGGGGCGGGGGCGACGACGACGGCCGCCTCCGCGGCCAGCGCCGCGCCGAGCCGCTGCCGTGACTCCGGGGAGAGCCGGAGCAGATTCTGCTGGAACTGGCGCACGCGACGGGCCAGTGAATCCGGCAACCGCCCAAGGTCCGCCAGCTCGGCCCACCCGGCGAGCGCGGGCGGCGTCTCGGCCAGCGGACGGTGCCGCGTCGGCACCCGCTCGCGCACGCTGTAGGTGCCGGCGACCATGTCGCCGAGCCGCTTGGACCGTTCGTTGACGAGGGAGACGAGCAGGGCCAGGGAGCCGGCCGTCATGAGGATCTCGACGACGGCGAGCAGGCCCCGGATCACCGCGTGCCGGAAGCGGATGCTCCCGCCGTCGTCGCGCACGATCCGCAGCCCGAGGGCGAGTTTGCCGAGGGACCGGCCCCGGCTGAGCGTCTCGACGGTGATCGGGGCGATCACCAGGACGAGGATCACCAGACCGAGGATGAGGATGCGCGCCGCGGCCGGGTCCATGCCCTGGGCGGCGGGCGCCACCAGCAGCAGCAGCGCGACGAGCAGCACGATCTGGGCCAGGACGTCGATCAGCAGGCCCGCGCCGCGGGAGGCGAAGGTCGCCGGCCGCAGTTCGAGGACGACCGCCTCCCCGCTGACGATCGACGTCACGGCCGTGGCCCGTTCATGCGGTCACTGTAGTCCACCGGTCCTCGCCGTGGGCCGCTGACGTGCGCCGATCGGCGGCTCGAGCCGTGCCGGGCGCTGCTCACGGGGGTCCGCCGCCGTTACGCTGGGCGCGTGGACATCGACGCGTTCGAGGCGGTGCACCGGCCCGACTGGGACCGGCTCGCCGCGCTGTCGGGTCGGCGGCGCCTGAGCGGGCCCGAGGCCGACGAGCTGATCCGCCTCTACCAGCGGGTCTCCACCCACCTCTCGCTGCTGCGGTCGGTCGCGCCCGAGAGCCCGACGTCGGCCCTGCTGTCGGCTCGGCTCGCCCGCGCGCGCACCCGGTTCACCGGCGCCCGGTCCAACCTGGCCGAGGACGTCGCCCGGTTCTTCGTCATCGCGCTGCCCGCGGCCCTCTACCGGCTACGGTGGCTGACCGTCGTCGTCGGCGTGGTGTTCTGCGCGGTCGCGGCCGCGTACGCGCTGTGGGTGGCCTCGGATCCGCAGGTGCTGGCCACGTTGGGCACGGAGGCGTCGCGACGCCGGCTCGTCGAGCGGGAGTTCGTCGACTACTACTCGGAGAACCCGGCCGCCTCGTTCGCCGGATCCGTCTGGGTCAACAACGCGTGGATCGCCGCCCAGTGCGTCGCCTTCGGCGTCACGGGGCTGTGGGTGCCGGCCGTGCTGCTCCAGAACGCCCAGTCGCTGGGGCTGACGGCGGGAATCATGGTCGCGTACGGCCGGACGGACACGTTCTTCCTCTTCATCCTGCCGCACGGGCTGATGGAGCTGACCTCCGTGTTCGTGGCCGGTGCCGCGGGCCTGGCCATCTTCTGGGCGTGGGTGCGGCCCGGGCCGCGCACCCGGTTGCAGGCGCTCGCCGAGGAGGGCCGGTCGCTCGTGACCGTCGCGCTCGGACTGGTCCTCGTGCTCGCGGTGAGCGGGCTGGTGGAGGGATTCGTGACGCCGAGCGGACTGCCGGCCTGGCTGCGGATCGGCATCGGCGCCCTCGTGCTGGCGGCGTTCTGGACCTACGTGCTGGTGCTGGGCCGCCGCGCCGTCGCCGCCGGGCAGCGCGGCGACCTCGACCCTGCCGACGCCGGGTACCGGGAGCTCGCCGCCTGACCGTGCCGACCCGGCACCACCGGCACGGTGGGGGCCTCGCGCCGACGAGTACGCCCGCAAGCCGTGCCCTAGCGCCGATGTGCGGCCGGCGGCGAGTAGCCTCGTGGGGAGAAAAGCCCGGCTCGAGCCCGTCGCACGACGACGACGCCGTCCGGGCGAGCGCGATCGGCCGGACCACAACGAGGAGACCCGTGAGCAGCAGGACACCGCGACCCGAGGACGAGTACCCGCCCCTGGACACTGACGACGGGGATCGCTATATCCCGACGTCGCGGGAACTGGCCGACCAGTACCGTCGCGAGCGGTCCGCCCGGGACGGCGGTGCCGACGACCCGATCACCGCCGGCCCCGCCGGTGATCCGGCAGGGGACCCCGGCGCGGGTGACACCGCCGGGCAGCCGCGGACCGGCGTGCGGGTGACCGAGCCGGTCCCGCTCGTCCCGGACGAGCCGTCGGAGGCGACGGCCCACCCGGACCACGAGTCCCGCCCCGTCGACGCCGCGGACCGCGCCGTCCCCACGGGGGATGCCGGGGACGCACCGGGGGCGGTCGACGCCGCGGACGGGGGCCGGCTGGACCCGGCCGAGGGATGGCGGGAGCGCTTCGACCACGCCGCGGCCATGGACGCCTGGGACCGTGAGTTCGACGACGAGCCGAGGACCGGTCCGGCCGCATCGGGGCAGGCCGCCGACGCGCGGCAGGACGGCGCCACCGATGACGACGGCGACGCGCCGCACCTCGACGCCGGCACGTCCGACCCCGACGCCGAGCAGCGGGCCCGCTCGGAGGAGGGCCCGCGCGTGGGCACCGGCATCACGGAGACGGACGCGCGCAGCGATGCGGGCCGGGCCGCCGCGGGAGCGACGACGATCGATCGCCGGTCCGCGGCGACCCACGCCGACCCCGCCGGGGACGTCCCCGCACCGCTCGGCTCGTCCGCCGTCGCCGCGGGCCACCCGGGCGCGGGCGACGGACTCGATGAGCACGGACGCGATGAGCACGGACGCGATGACGACGGACGCGATGACGAGGGAACCAGGGACGGCGGCACGGACGGCGCGCTCGACGCCGGCGCGGGCCCGGCTCGTGCCGACAAGCACCGCTGGGTCTCCGCCGACGGCGCCGAGGACCCCGCCGACGACCGCACCGACCGCAACGCCGACACGGACACGGACAGCGATCGCGTTGCGCGCGCCGACCGCGATCCCGCTGCGCACGCCGACCGTGACGACCGCGATCGGGACGTGGTGGCCCCCACCGGGACCACGGGGTCGGGCGTGGCGGTGGGTGCCGCTGCCGCCGGTGCCACGGTGGCGGGTGCCGGGGCGGCCGGCCGGCTCGGCCGGGACCAGGACCGGGACCGGGACGACGAGCGCCGGGGCGTGCGCCCGGAGGACGAGCGGGACCCGGACCTGCCCGAACGCCCGGTCGAGGACGAGGGCCGGCAGGCGAATGCGGCCGGGGCGGCCGAGGACGACGAGGAGGCCCGCCGCCGGGCCACCCGGCGCGACGCGGCCCTGGAGGGCAAGCCGGCCGCCGGCCGCTTCTGGCAGGTGGTGCTGGCGATCGCCTTCCCGGTGGTGCTGCTGGCCGCCGCGGTCCGCGCCGTCGCCTCGCCGCTGTTCCTCTGGATCGAGTACCACCGGCCCGGGTTCCCGGCCGACCCGTACGGCTTCACGGCCGACGACCGGCTCACCTGGGGCTCGGCCGTCGAGGACTACATCAACAACTTCGCGAACCCGCGGTACCTGACGCAGATCCCGGGCAAGGACGGCGGCTCGCTGCTGACCGAGGGCGAGATCAGCCACATGGTGGACGTCAAGAACGTCATCGGCGTCTCCTGGATCGTGGCCGCCGTGCTGTTCGTGCTCGGCCTGATCGCCGTCGTCTACCTCGCCAAGCGTTACCTCGGCGGGGTGCGGCGCGGCCTGTTCGTCGGCTCCCTGATCACCCTCGCGGTCGTCATCGCGCTCGGCGTGTTCGCCCTGATCGACTGGAGCCTGTTCTTCACCACGTTCCACCGGGTGTTCTTCGCCCAGGGCAACTGGACGTTCTACGAGAACGACGCCCTGATCCGGTTGTTCCCCGCGCAGTTCTGGGTGGACTCGGGCATCGTGATCGGCGGCCTCGTCGTCGTCGTCAGCCTCGTCACCCTGATCATGACCTGGCCCACGCGACGGCGGCGGGCTCGGTCCCGGGCGGCGCAGGAGGCGCTGCGCCGGTCGATGGCCGACCACGAGGAGGTCACCGCCGGCTGACCGGCGGCACCCACCGCGGTACCGTCTCCCGCGCGCGACGACCCGCCACCGGATCCGGTGGCGGGTCGTCGCGCGTCCGGACGTGTCCGGGGCGTGGAGTCGGTCAGCCGGCGGTCGTCCCGGCGGCGGTGTACAGCCCGTCGACGGCGTCGGCGAAGTCCTGGGTCACGACGTGCCGCTTGACCTTGAGGCTCTCGCTCAGGTGGCCGGACTCCAGACTCAGCGCGGTCGGCAGGACCGCGAACCGGCGGATGCTCTCGGCGCGGGAGACGGGTGCGTTGGCGGCGTCGACGGCATGCTGGAGGTGGTCCCGGACCTGGGGGTGCTCGGCGGCCTCGGCGAGCGTCAGGGGGCCGAGCCGGTGCCGTACGGCGAACGCGGCCAGCTCCTCCTCGTCGAGGGTGAGCAGGGCGGCGACGTACGGGCGTCCGTCGCCCACGACGACGGCCTGGTCCACCAGCGGCTCGCGGCGCAGCGCCTCCTCGAGCGGTCCCGGGGCGACGTTCTTGCCGCCGGCCGTGACGATGAGGTCCTTGAGCCGGCCCGTGATGGAGAGGAACCCGTCGTCGTCGATCCGGCCGACGTCGCCGGTGTGCAGGAAGCCGTCCGCGGGAAGCGGGGCGGCGACGGCGTCGGCGGCGATCCGGTGCTCGCCGTCGGCGTGCGCACCGTGGTAGCCCGCGAAGACGCCGACTCCGCGGATCAACACCTCGCCGTCGTCGGCGATCCGCACCGTCGTGCCGGGCAGGGGGATGCCGACGGTGCCCACCTTGGTGCTGGACGGCACGTTGACCGCGGCCGGGGCCGTCGTCTCGGTCAGGCCGTAGCCCTCGAGCACGGGGATGCCGGCGCCGCGGAAGAAGTGGGTCAGGTGCGGGTCCAGGGCGCTCGCACCGCAGATGGCCCAGGCCAGGGAGCCGCCGAGCGTGGAGCGCAGCCGGCTGTAGAAGAGCGCGTCGAACACCGTGTGCGCCGCCCGCAGGCGTAGGGGGATGCGCGGTGCGGCCGCCGCGGGACCGCGGTACCAGGCCCGTTCCTGCTCCAGCTCGGACCAGCGCACCGCGGTGCGCACGGCCGCGGCGAACGGCTTGCCCAGACCCGTGTTCTCGGCCCGCCGCTGCGTCGCCGCGAAGATCTTCTCGAAGATCCGCGGCACGCCCAGCAGGAACGTGGGCGCGAACGTCTCGACGTCGCGCATCAGGGTGCCGGTGTTGCCCACATGCCCGATCTGCACGCGCCCGACGAGGCACATCACCTGGACCGCGCGCGCCAGCACGTGCGCCAACGGCAGGAACATCAGGGTGCGGCCGTTCTCGCCGATCACCTCCTGCAGGACGGGGATGGTGTTGCGGGCCAGGACCGTGAAGTTGCCGTGGGTGATGATGCAGCCGCGGGGCTGGCCGGTGGTGCCCGACGTGTAGACCAGGGAGGCGGGCGTGTCCAGCGTGTTGCTGGACCGGTGGGCCTCCAGCAGGGAATCGGCCACCGGTTCGCCGAGCAGGCGCAGGTCGGAGAAGTCGGGGCCGTACCCCTCGTCGCTCATCAACCAGATGCTCGGGCTGGTGCCGGCCTCCTCGGCGGCGGTCTGCACCGCGCGGCGTCGCCCGCGGTCGGCCACGAACACGTGCCGGGCGCCGGAGTCCTGCAGGATCCAGGCGATCTGGGCGGGCGCCGACGTCTCGTAGATCGGCACGGTGACCCCACCGGCGTACCAGATGGCGAAGTCGACGAGGGTCCACGCGTAGCTGGTGGGGGAGAACACCGCCACCGGGTCGGACGGCTTCAGGCCCGAGGCGATCAGGCCGCGGGCGAGCACCTTGACCTGGTCCTCGAAGGCCCCGGCGGTCACGTCCGTCCACCCGTCGTCGGAGCGCACCGCGTACAGGGGCGTCCAGGGGCTGCGCTGCGCCAACTGCGCGAGCAGGTCCGTGGTGTTGGACTGGCGGTCCACCGTGACCAGGAGCTCCGTGCTCGCTTCCTTAAAGGGGAAGGGGTGGAGGGGGTGGGTCACCCGTACACGCTCGCTTTCAGATCCAGCTGGGCATCCACATCCGCAGCCGCCATTGCTCGTAGGGGAGCACCTCGGCCGTCCAGATGGGCAGGAAGAACGCGGTGAGCAGCAGCACGGCCGCCACGAATACCCCGAGCACCACTATGCCCCACCGGCGCCGGGCGGCCGGAACAGGGCCGTCCTCGGCGGTTCGCGGCGCCCCGAGCGCCGCCCCGGCGACCATGGTCAGGCCGAGGACGAGGAAGGGCTCGAACGAGACGGCGTAGAAGAAGAAGGTCGTCCGCTCCGGGTAGAGGAACCACGGCAGATAGCCGGCAGCCACCCCGGCGAGGACCGCGCCGGCCCGCCAGTCGCGGCGGCCGATCCACCAGAACAGCAGCACGATCAGCGCCAGCGCCGCCGTCCACCAGATCAGCGGGTTGCCGACGGAGAGGATCGCCGAGGAGCACTTCGCCACGTCGCACCCGGCCACCGGCCCGGTCGGCGACTCGTAGTAGAACGACGTCGGCCGGCCCATCACGAGCCACGTCCACGCGCTCGCCTGGTACGGGTGTTCGGCGCTCAGCCCCTGGTGGAACTCGTACGCGGTCAGATGGTAGTGCCACAGGGATCGCAGGGAGGCCGGGACCCAGCCCCACGGGCCGGCCGGGTTGTCCTGCCCCCACTGCCGGTCCCACGCATCACCGGAGAGGAACCAGCCGGTCCAGGTGAACAGGTAGGTGACGGCGCCGACGGGCACGATCGCGACGAAGGCCAACAGCCCGTCCTTGAGGATCCCCGCCCGCGCCCAGTGCACGATGCCGGCGAGCCGGCGGGCGTTCATGTCCCACAACACGGTCATCAGCCCGAACACGGCGACGAAGGACAGGGCGGACCACTTGGTGCCGACGGCCAGGCCGAGCAGCACGCCGGCGAGCAGCCGCCACGGCCGCAGCCCGAGGAACGGGCCGGTGCGCAGCAGGAGCGGATGGCCGGCGGTCACGGTGGCCAGGCCGGCGGCGGCGGCGTCGGAGAGCCGACGGGCCAGCCGTCGCCGTCCGTCGTCGCGGTCCAGCAGCAGGGCGACGAACGCGGCGAGCAGGAAGAAGGAGAGGAAGACGTCGAGCAGGCCGGTGCGGGACATGACCAGGTGGTGGCCGTCGACGGCCAGCAACAGCGCCGCGAGCCCGGCCAGGACCCGGGAGCGGAACAGCAGCCACGCGGCGAGGCCGATCAGCACCACGCTCAGCGTGCCGATCGCGGCGGCACTGAAGCGCCAGCCGATGCCGTTGTCGCTGCCGAACAGCCACATCCCGAACGCGATCATCCACTTGCCGACCGGCGGGTGGACCACGTACTCGGGGGTGCTCTGCAGCTGCGGCCGGCCGGCGACGAAGGCGTCGTTCGCGTTCTCCGGCCAGTTCCGCTCGTAGCCGCTCTGCAGCATCGAGTACGCGTCCTTGACGTAGTACGTCTCGTCGAACACCAGGGAGTGCGGTTCGGCCAGCCGGACGAACCTGAGCAGTCCACCGAGGACGGCGGCGACGGCGATCAGGCCCCAGCCGGCGGGGCCGAGCCGGAGCGAGCCGGGGCCGGTGCCGATGAGCCGGAGCCTCAGGGCCGCGTAGGTGAGGGCCTCCCCGGGCGGAAGCACCCGGCGTCGGGCCGAGCGGATCATGCCGACGCGGTCCGGGCGGCCGGCGCCGCCGGGTGAGCCCACCGCGGCGGGGGTGTCGGGCCGATCGGCCGGGCGAGTCGACGCGGGTTCGGCCTCGGTCGGGCTCGCGGGGTGGCTCACCCGACCATGCTACGGGCCGGCCCGGTACGGTCCCGTCCGGTGACGGGCCGGGCCCGGCGCCCCCGCGGGTACCCTCGACGATGTGGAGCAGCGTGAGCAACCCGGCGGGATCGTCCTCGCGGCGACGCCGATCGGCAACCTGGGGGACGCGACCGACCGGCTCCGCGACCTGTTGGCCACCGCCGACATCGTCGCGGCCGAGGACACCCGCCGTCTGCACCGGCTGCTGCAGGGCCTCGGCATCAGCACCGCCGGCTCGATCACCAGCTACCACGAGCACAACGAGGCGAGCCGCACCCCCGAACTGCTCGAGGCCGCCCGGGCCGGTGCCACCGTGCTCATCGTCACCGACGCCGGCATGCCCGCCGTCTCCGACCCCGGCTTCCGGCTGGTCAGTGCCGCGGTGCGCGAGGGTGTACCGGTCACCGTCGCCCCCGGCCCGTCCGCCGTCCTGACCGCCCTCGCACTGTCCGGCCTGCCCACCGACCGGTTCTGCTTCGAGGGGTTCCTGCCGCGGAAGACGGGGGAGCGCGCCGGTCGCCTGGCCGAGCTCGCCGCTGAACCCCGGACGATGGTCTTCTTCGAGGCCCCCCACCGGGTCGAGGCGATGCTCGCCGCCCTGACCGGGGCCTTCGGGCCCTCCCGGGAGGCCGCCCTGGCCCGGGAGCTGACCAAGCTGCACGAGCAGGTCCGCCGGGGGAGCCTCGACGAGCTGCTCACCGGCACCCGGGAGGACCCGCCGCGCGGGGAGATCGTCGTCGTCGTCGCCGGTGCGCCGGCCGGCCCGGCGGCCTCCGTCGACGACGCCCTCGCCGAGGTCGCCCGGCTGCGCGCCGACGGGATGCGACTGAAGGACGCCGCCGCGCAGGTCGCGACGAGCACCGGTCTGAGCCGTCGGGACCTGTACGAGGCGGCCCTGCGCCAGCCCTCGTCCTGATCGTGCATCAGCACCACCGGCCCCGCCCTCGCCCGGCCGGGTGCACATGGACAGCCCCCGAGGCCGCCCGTAGCGTGGAACCCGGACACCGCGCACCCGCACCGGGTGCCGGTCGCACACCACCCGAGCCGGACATCGAAGGAGAGTGCCATGGTCGCCACCATCGCGGAGCGTGAGAAGGAGCTGCTGGACCGGGTCCCCACCGGCCTGCTGATCGGGGGCGAGTGGCGCGAGGCCACCGGCGGCGCCACCTTCGACGTCGAGGACCCCGCCACCGGGCGCACCCTGCTGAGCATCGCCGACGCCGGCCCCGAGGACGGCAAGGCCGCGCTCGACGCCGCCGCGGCCGCCCAGGAGGGGTGGGCCCGCACCGCCCCGCGCGAGCGTGGCGAGATCCTGCGCCGCGCGTTCGACGCCGTCACCGCGCGGGCCGACGAGTTCGCCCTGCTGATGACCCTCGAGATGGGCAAGCCGCTGGCCGAGGCGAAGGGCGAGGTCACCTACGGCGCCGAGTTCCTGCGCTGGTTCTCCGAGGAGGCCGTGCGCGCGTTCGGCCGCTACTCCTCCTCCCCGGAGGGCAAGCTGCGGGTGCTGACCGTGAAGAAGCCGGTCGGCCCGTGCCTGCTCATCACCCCGTGGAACTTCCCCCTGGCGATGGCCACCCGCAAGATCGCCCCGGCGATCGCCGCGGGCTGCACCATGGTGCTCAAGCCGGCCGCCCTCACCCCGCTCACCTCGCAGCTGTTCGCGCAGGTACTGATCGAGGCCGGCCTGCCGGCGGGCGTGCTCAACGTCGTCCCCACGACGAGCGCCGGCAAGGTGACCGGCCCCCTGATCAAGGACGCGCGGCTGCGGAAGATCTCCTTCACCGGCTCGACGCCGGTCGGCCGCCGGCTGCTCGCCGACGCGTCGGAGACCGTGCTGCGGACCTCGATGGAGCTCGGCGGCAACGCCCCGTTCCTCGTCTTCGAGGACGCCGACGTCGACGCCGCCGTCGAGGGGGCCATGGCCGCGAAGATGCGCAACATGGGCGAGGCCTGCACCGCCGCCAACCGGTTCCTCGTGCACCGGGACGTCGCCGAGCGGTTCAGCACCGCCTTCGCCGAGAAGATGAAGGCCCTCACGCTGGGCCGCGGCACGGAGGAGTCGACGACGACCGGACCCCTGATCGACGCCAAGAGCCGCGACAAGGTGCACGAGCTGGTCACCGCCGCCGTCGAGTCCGGCGCGACGCCGCTGGTCGGCGGGGCCCCCGCCGAGGGCGAGGGCTACTTCTACCAGCCGACCGTCCTCGCCGACGTGCCCGCCGGCAACCGGATCCTGCAGGAGGAGATCTTCGGCCCGGTCGCCCCGATCACCGTGTTCGACGACGAGGACGAGGCCGTCCGGCTGGCCAACGCCACCGAGTACGGGCTCGCCGCCTACGTCTTCACGAAGGACCTGAACCGCGGCCTGCGGATCGGGGAGCGGCTCGAGGTCGGCCTGCTGGGTCTGAACGCCGGCGTCATCTCGAACGCCTCGGCCCCGTTCGGCGGTGTCAAGCAGTCCGGCATGGGCCGCGAGGGCGGCACCGAGGGTCTCTCCGAGTACCTCTCCACCCAGTACGTCGGCATCGCCGACCCCTGGGCCGACCAGGCCTGACGAACCCGGCCCGACGAATCGGCCTGACGCACGGCGTCCCGTCCCTGCGGACGGGGCGCCGTGCGGCGTTCAGCCCCGCTGGTCGGTGCGATCCCCGCCGCCGGTCCCGGCGCGGTCGGTCGACCGGTGCCCCCGGGTCCGCGGGCCGGGGGGCACCGCGGTCCGCGGCCGGGCGCCGGCGAGCAAGGACCGCGGCGCGAGTGCCGCCCCCCACCGAGCGGGCCGGGAGAGCGGCCGCAGCAGCGCGGCGCGCAGCTCCTCCACGTCGGCGGCCCGGAGCCGAGCGCCGTCCTGCTCCGGGGAGTGCCCGTGACCCGTACCGGCACCGGTCGTCGGTCCGCCGACACCCGCGGCCACCGGGGGGCCGTACCGGGCGCGTTCGACGGCCTCGACCAGGCGGTCGGCGGCCGCGACCGGGAGGGCGCCCGACGCCGGATCGGCGCTCGCTCCCAGCCGGGCGAGGAAACCCCGCGGGGTCTCGTGCCCCCCGGACCCGCGGCCCACGTCGACGGCGGTGTCGACCACTTCCTCCCAGGCGGCGACCGCCGCGTCGCCGACGTCGCCGCCGCGCACCCGCTCCAGACGCCGTCGTCGGCGGCCCGCCCGGACGAGCGCCGGCACCAGCAGCAGCACGGCCACCACCACCCCGCCCGCCGCGAGGGCGAGGAGCCACCGCGAGCTGACCGCGGTGGCGTCGGACGTCGCGCCGCCCGGGGTGCTCGTCGCCGGCGCGGGCTCCGTCGCGGCCGACGGCGCCGCGCCCTGCTGCCGCTGCGGATCGAGGTCGTCGTTCGGCGCTGCGGCCGCGCCGCTGCCGGGGGCCACCGTGTAGTCCGGCAGCACACCGCGACCGGGCGTGGGCTCGAACGGGACCCACCCGTAGTCCTCGAACCACAGCTCGGGCCAGGCGTGGGCGTCCCGGGAGTCCGAGGTGAAGGTCTGCCAGCCCTGTCCGCGGGGGGCACGGCTGACGTCGCCGACGGCGTCGTCAGCCGTCCGGCCCGGCCCCAGACCGACGACGATCCGGCTCGGAATGCCCATCAGACGGGCCAGCACCGCCATCGTCGACGCGAAGTGCACGCAGTAGCCCTCGCGCCGGGTGAGGAACTCCCCGACGATGCGGATGCCGGTGCCGTCGTAGCCGTTCCGGCCGGGGGCGTCCAGGGAATAGCTGAAGTCCCCGCCGCGCAGGAACTGCTGGATGGCCAGGGCCCGCGCGAAGTGGTCGGGGGTCGTGGCGGCGATCCGGTCGGCCGTCTCGGTGACCACCGCCGGCACCCGGGCGGGCAGCTGCAGGGTGGACGCGAGCGACGCCGGGACCCGGTTGGGCGAGGCGAGCAGCTGCTGTCGCGTCAGTTCGGGGGTGACCAGCTGGGTGGCGTACTCGGCCGACCGGTACCCGCGCCCGTCGGCGGTGCGCACGTCCCCGGTCGACGGGTTCACGACCCAGCCGGCCTCCGCGGTGCTGATGAACCGGGAGTTCTGGGGCAGCGGCAGCCAGGGCATGGCGTACCCGCTCGTGATCACCCGGGCGTAGTCGGTGGCGCCCTCGGGGACGGGACGACTGCCGGTCAGGGAGTTGCGCAGGGCCTGGTAGGACCGATCGTCCGGGTCCGGTCCCCACTGGCTGCCCTCCAGGGCCGTGATCGTCGACATGCGCAGGTAGAGCGGCGTGTCCGCGGTCGTCGAGTAGCGCACCTCGCCGCGGCCGGCCTGCGGTGCCTTGAGGTCGTCGCCGAGGCGGATCAGCGGGCTGACACGGTCGTCCGGGTCGACGAGCCGGAGCCGGGAACCCTGGGGGAACAGGCCGGTGGTGAAGCCGGGGACGGCGGCCGGCAGGGCGAGCGACACGATGAGGACGACGACGCAGAGCATCGCCGTCGACACCCACCCGGCGGGCGCCGAATCCACCGGGTCGCTCGCCCGCCCCGGGCCCTCCGGCGCCACCGAGACCGCGCCGTCGCCGGCGTCCGTGCCCGCGGGGGCACGGCGCGGCGACCCGGCGGAAACGCGGCGCAGCGACCAGGCGTGCCCGGTGGCCAGCACGAGCAGATAGGCGACGGCCCCGCCGGCGAACCCGGCCACCCCGATGCTGTCCGGCCGCATCAGCGCCGGCACCAGGAGCAGCGCGACGAGGGGAACGCCGCCCAGCGCCGGCATCCGCAGGCTGAAGGCCAGGGCCTCGACCACCAGGCCGATCAGTCCCGCGGCGACGGAGAGCAGCAGCAGCGTCCCGGTGTCGGCCTCGACCGGGATCACCGACGTGCGGACCAGGTCCGAGGTCGCCGTCAGCGCGTTCCCCGCCGCGGTGAGGGTGGCGGGCGTGGGCACCACCCCGGCCACCGTGGTGCTCGGGAAGTACACGGCGCTGACGGCTGCCAGCAGGGCGACGGCACCGGCGACGGTGAGAAGGCCGTCCGGCGCCCGCACCACACGCAGCGCCGCGACCGGGACCAGTGCCAGCGCCGCGCACACCAGCACGGGCACCATCCAGGCCTCGCCCAACAGCACCCCCGTGACCGGCGGCAGGGTCAGCGCGACGGCGACGAGGACGACGGCGGCGGGCACCGCGCCGAGCGGGTCCAGCCGGCGCGGACCCCGGGCGGCGTCCCGGGCCCCGCGGGTGCCCGCCGGCGAGGCACCCGCGCGGTCGCCGGCACGCGCAGCGACGGGGCTCATCGACCCGGTCCCGATCCGGTGGGGCCGTTCGCGGGGGCGACGGCGGAGGGCGCGAGGGTGCCGGGCGGAACGGCGCGGTACTGACGGACCGGCCGGCTCGCGCGCTGGTGGGCCCACGCGTCCCAGACGGACCGGACCGTCTCGTGCCGGTCGACGGCGAGGGCGGCCCAGCCGGCGTCGCGCAGCCGGTTCAGGGTGCGTCCGGCAGCGTCCGGTCGTGGCACGACCAGCACCACGTGGGCGGCCGCGACGGTGCCGGCCAGTGCGGCCAGCCGTGTCGTCTCGGTGTCGGTGAGCTCCCCGGCGAACACGAACAGGTCGCCGTCGGGCACGTCGTGCGACAGCCCGCCCAGCACCGACGGCTCGAACACCCGATGCCCGTGCCGCCCCGGACCGGCGCCGTCGGCGGCCCGCTCGGGACGGCTGGGGCGCCGGGACCGGCGGTCGTCGTCGCGGTTCCGGCGCGCGGCCTCACGCAGGGAGAGACCGGCCAGCCCCACCGCCAGGTCGGCGACACCGGTGGACCGGGAGAACACGTCCTGGGCGGGGTCGATCGCCGTCGGGCTGGTCTCCAGCAGGGGACGGCCGTCGGCGGAGCGGACCACGACGTCCGCTCCCACCCGGCTCAGCTCGGCCGCCACGGACAGCCCCAGGCTCACCAGCAGTTCGAATCCGTCGCTGGTCACCAGCTCGCCGCTGCCCGGGGCCGGGGCGAACGCCGCACCGGTACGGGAGAGATGGGCACCGATCCGGTCGTCGATCAGCAGCACCGCGGGCGGGGTGGTCGTGCTCAGTTCCTGCCGCACCATGAGCTTGCCGTGCCGGGCGCTCGCGGGCCAGTGCACGCGC
This sequence comes from Tersicoccus solisilvae, assembly GCF_014643255.1. Lineage (GTDB taxonomy): Bacteria > Actinomycetota > Actinomycetes > Actinomycetales > Micrococcaceae > Tersicoccus > Tersicoccus solisilvae. Next base: position 82,479 of record NZ_BMJI01000011.1, read on the forward strand.
CGGATCGGGTCGCCGGGGTGGTAGTCGCGGGTGCTGACGTCGACGTCGGTGTGGGCGGTGGTGCGGACGGCGGGGACGAGCCCGCGCGCGTCCCGCCAGCCCTCCTCCTGGCCGCCGCGCAGGTCCACCAGCCGGGGACGCACCAGGACCGGGTCGGCGTCGCCGGTGAGGACGTGCCGCGCCGTCATGCCGAAGGGGTCCTGCCGACGCAATCGCAGCGGACCGGCGGTGTAGACGCCGCGCCGGGTCGGGTGCAGTTCGTAGCGGTAGCGACTGTGCACGGGCTGACCGCGGCCGGTCCCGCCGGTGCGACCGGTCGCCGGTGCCTGGCCCGGGTCCGGCACCCGGAACCGGAGCGGGGCGCCGAGCGCCGGGTCCACGTCCTCCTGGGCCAGCGCCCGCACGCCGTGCACCGTGCCGTCGACCGCCAGGTGCACCCGCACCGGCCGCCCGACCTCGGCCTGCTCCGGTTCGAACCAGCGCCGGGCGCTCAGCACCGGCCGGGACCAGCGCAGGTAGAGCAGGCCCGCGACGGGCAGCAGGAGGAGGAAGACCCCGAGGGAGAGCAGGTCCCGGCGGCCCAGCAGCTGCGCCGCCAGCAGCACCGCGACCCCGACGGCCAGGAAACACCAGCCGCGACGGGTCAACGGCCGGCGCACGCCGTCCACCGACCGCGCCGGGGTGCGCCGGCCCACCGGCCGCGCGCCCGCACCGCCCGGGCCGCGGCCCCGGTCGCCGGCCGCGGGTGCGCCCCGATCGGCACGGTCGCGATACACGGTCGCTCTCCCTGCCTCGGCGCGCCGGCGTCAGCCCCGGCCCGGGTCGACCGGGACGGACCGCAGGATGGAGGCCAGCGCGTCGGCGACCCCGGCCTCGGGGTCGGCCGACCGTCGCACCGGAACCAGGCGGTGGGTGAGCACGGTCGGGGCCAGCCTGGCGACGTCGTCCGGCAGCACCCAGTCCCGGCCCGAGAGGGCGGCCTCGGCCTTGGCCGCCCGCAGCAGCTGCAGCAGGGCCCGCGGGCTCGCGCCGAGGGCGAGGCCGGGATGGGTGCGGGTGGCCGCCCCGATCCGCACCACGTAGGCGTGCACCGCGTCGGAGACGTACACCGCCCGCACCTGCCGGATCAGGGACGCGACCTCCGCCAGCCCGATCACGGGCCGCAGCTCCTCCAGCGGCGAGACCGACTGGTGGGTGCGGAGCATGGTGATCTCCGCGTCCTCGTCCGGGTAACCCAGGGCCACCCGCGCCATGAACCGGTCGCGCTGCGCCTCCGGCAGGGCGTAGGTTCCCTCCATCTCGAGCGGGTTCTGCGTCGCGACCACCATGAACGGCTCGGGCAGGAGGTGGGTGACGCCGTCCGCGGTGACCTGCCGCTCCTCCATGCACTCGAGCATGGCGGACTGGGTCTTCGCCGATGCCCGGTTGATCTCGTCGGCGATGACCAGATGGGCGAACACCGGGCCGGGCCGGAACTCGAAGGCCGTGGTGCGCTGGTCGAAGATCGCCACCCCGGTCACGTCCGACGGCAGCAGGTCGGGGGTGAACTGGATCCGGCTGACGGTCGCGTCGATGGTGCGCGCGAGGGAACGGGCCAGCAGCGTCTTGCCGACCCCCGGCACGTCCTCCAACAGGAGATGCCCCTCGGCGAGCAGCACCGTCAGCGCGGTGCGCGCCGCGTCGGCCTTGCCGTCGATGACCGTGCCGATCGCGTCGAGGACGGCCGTCGTCAGGGCGGCGAACGGTGCCTCGGTCAGGTCGGCCGCGGTGCCGGGATCGGCGTTGCTCGCCATGGACTCTCCGCTCGTGACGGCGCGGCGCCGCGTACTGCCCGACGGGCGTGCGCGGCCGCGATCGGACCAGCGTACCCAACCCGCCCCTGACTACGCTGGACGGATGGTCTCCTCCTCCGCCGTCCCGCCGCCCCCCGCCGAGGACACGCCCCCCGAGTACCGGACTCCGCCCGAGGACCCGGCCGGCCCCGGGATGGACGACGCACGGACGGGAGCGGGCCGTCGGCGCAGCTCGACGGGGGAGAACGGCCGCTCCCGCCGGCTCACTTACCCGCCCGCCCCCGAGCCGCTCCCGGTCCCGGTGATGGACAACCACACGCACCTGGACTTCCACGACGGCCTCGTCGAGGTCGAGGTGGCCGCGGCCCTGGACGCCGCCGAGCGGGTGGGCGTGGCCGGCGCCGTCCAGGTCGGCTGCGACCTCGAGTCCTCCCGGTTCACGGTCGCCGCGATCGAGCGGGATCCCCGCCTGCTCGGCGCCGTCGCGATCCACCCCAACGACGCCGTGCGCTACGCGAGCCGCGGCGACCTGGACGCCGCCCTCGCCGAGATCGAGGCGCTCGCGGCCCATCCCCGGGTGCGTGCCGTCGGGGAGACCGGCCTGGACTACTTCCGCACCCGGCGCGAGGACGCGGCGCCGCAGCACACGGCGTTCCGGTGGCATCTCGACCTCGCGCACCGCCTCGGCAAGGCCCTGCAGATCCACGATCGGGACGCCCACGAGGACGTCGTCGCGATCCTGCAGGATGCGCCGGAACCGCCCGCCGTCGTGTTCCACAGTTTCTCCGGGGACGCGGAGCTCGCCCGGCTGTGCAACGACCGCGGCTGGTACCTGTCCTTCTCCGGCACGGTCTCGTTCGGCAACGCCGACGCCCAGCGTGAGGCGCTGCGCATCGCCCGGCCGGATCGGGTGCTGGTGGAGACCGACGCGCCGTTCCTCACCCCGCACCCGCACCGCGGCCGCCCCAATGCCAGCTATCTGATCCCGGTCACCGTGCGGTCGATGGCCGCGACCCGCGAGGTGGACGTGGCCGAGTTCTGCGCCACCCTGCGCGAGAACACCGAGCGCGTCTACGGGTCCTGGTCCTCCGACGGGCCCGTTCCGGCGGGCTGACGCGGCCGCGCCCGGGACCGGCGAACCGGCCGGGCGCGGTCTCGGTTGGCCATCAGGTCACGATTCGGTTACGGTCGAGGGGAGGGGTGGCCGTGGTCCGCCCCGTGGCCCCCGTCCCGGACCAGCGCCGCCGCAGCGGCCCTCCGGTGGGCGCCATCGTCCGACGCCGGGGGGCACCCGCTCGTGAACATCCGCGTGAACGGCCGCGCGCGCCGGCGCCTCGTCGGCGCGCTCGTCGCCGCCGTCCTCGTCGCCGTGCTGGTCGTCGCCGGCGCCGTCGGCCTCGCCGTCGCCTCGTCCGCGCGCACCGTGACCATCACCGAGGTGGACGGCGCGGACCGACCGACCAGTACCGCCGTGCAGTCCGACGCCGAGCGCGTCGCGGACGTGCTCGCCGAGGCCGGGGTGATCGCCGGCGCCCAGGACGTGGTGGAGCCGGGTCTGGACCGTCCGGTGGGCGACGACGACGCGATCCGCATCACCCGGGCCCGGGACGTGGATGTGACCATCGACGGCCGGCCGCGGCACCTGACGACGCCCTTGCGCACCGTCGGGCAGCTGCTCGGCTCGCTCGGCCTGCCGGCCGGTACCCGGGCCGCCGTGCCCGCGGACCGGGACCTGGCGTCCGTCCCGCGCCCGCTCGTCATCGCCACCCCGAAGAACGTCTCCATCAGCGTCGACGGCCGGACCCGGACCGTGCGCACCGCGGCACCGACCGTGCGGCAGGCCATCACCGAGCAGGGCATCCGGATCGGCCGCCAGGACCAGGTGGCGCCCGACGCGGCGAGCGTGCCGACCACACGCCTGCGCATCACGGTCACCCGGATCGGCACCGGCGCCACGGTGACCGAACGCGAGAGCGTGCCCTGCAGCACCGAGGTGCGCCAGGATCCCGCCCGCCGGAACGATGAGACCGTCGTCCTGCGGGAGGGCGAGCCCGGGGAGATCGTGCGCACCTACGCCGCCCGGACCGTCGACGGTCAGCCGCGTGGTCGGGTGCTCGTCGGCACCGTCACCGTGCGGCAGCCCGTCTCGCGCATCGTCGCCGTGGGCACCCTGGACCGGCCCGGCCAGGACGCGACCCCGTTCGGCCGGCTCACCCCGCCGGGCCCCACCGGACCGGCCGGGGCGCCGGCCGACCCGTCGACGGGCTCGCCCGATCCCACCCGGTCCGATCCCACCCGGTCCGATTCCACCCGGTCCGATTCCACCCGGTCCGATTCCACCCGGTCCGATTCCACCCGGTCCGATCCCACCCGCCCCGTCGAGCCGGCGCCCCCGGCGCCGTCCGCGCCGTCGTCGACCGCCCCGCCCTCCGCGGTTCCGCCGGCGGACCCGGGCACGGACCCCTCGGCGGTGGACCGGCCGGTGCCGAGGCCGGCGTCCGGCCGCGATCAGGCCGGGGCCGCCGCGTCGCTACGATGACTGCATGACCGCTGATCTCCCGGTGCCCGCGGCCGGCTCCACCGCCGGCCTCCTGGGAGCGGCGCAGATCCGTCAGCTCGCGCAGCAGGCCGGCGTGCAGCCGACCAAGACGCTCGGTCAGAACTTCGTCATCGACCCCAACACGATCCGGCGGATCGTCGCCGCCGCGGACGTCGCCGCGGACGAGACGGTGCTCGAGGTCGGCCCGGGCCTCGGCTCGCTCACGCTCGGCCTGCTCGACGCCGCCGCCGCGGTGGTCGCCGTGGAGATCGACCCGGTGCTCGCCGGACAGCTGCCCGGCACGGTGCGCCGGCACCGGCCCGACCGGGCCGTCGCCCTCTCCGTGGTGACCGCCGACGCCGCGAGCGTCACCGGCCTGCCCGGACGGCCCACCGCCCTGGTCGCGAACCTCCCCTACAACGTCGCCGTGCCGGTGCTGCTGCACCTGCTCGAGACCGTCCCCACCCTGACCCACGGCCTCGTGATGGTTCAGGAGGAGGTCGCGGACCGGCTCGCCGCCGGCCCCGGCAGCCGCGTCTACGGGGTGCCCTCGGCGAAGGCCGCGTGGTACGCCCGCGTGCGCCGGGCCGGGACCGTCGGCGCGAACGTCTTCTGGCCCGCCCCGCGGATCAGCTCGGGGCTGGTCGCCTTCCACCGGCAGCCGCCGCCACCGACGACGGCGGACCGGCGCGAGGTGTTCGCCGTCATCGACGCCGCCTTCGCCCAGCGTCGCAAGACCCTCCGGGCCGCCCTGGCCGGGTGGGCCGGCTCACCGGCCGCCGCCGAGACGGCCCTGCGGGCGGCCGGCATCGACCCCGCCGCCCGCGGGGAGACGCTCGACGTCGCTGCCTTCGCCCGGCTCGCCCAGTACCGGGCCGGCTGACGTGCCCACCCCCACCGGCTCGGTCACGGTCAGCGCGCCGGGCAAGATCAACGTCTGCTTCCTCGTCGGCCCCCTGCTGTCGTCGGGCTATCACCGGGTCGCCAGCGTCTACCAGGCGGTCTCGCTGCTCGAGCACGTCACCGCCACCGCGACCGACGAGCCGGGCATCGGGCTGAGCGTGGAGTTCACGCCCGGCAGCGTCCTGGCCGCCCGGGCCCGCCGGCGGGCGGACTCCGGCATCGACCTGCTCGCGGCCATCCCGCGGGACGCCACCAACCTCGCCGCCCGCGCGGCCGCCCTCGTCCTGGCCGCCTCCGACTGGGACGGAGGCGTCCACCTGCACCTGAGCAAGGCGGTGCCCGTGGCCGGCGGGATGGGCGGCGGTTCGGCCGACGCGGCCGCCGCGCTCGTCGCCTGCGACGCCCTGTTCGGCACCGCCCTGGGCTCGCGCGAGCTGGCGCGACTCGGCGAACAGCTGGGTGCCGACGTCCCGTTCGCCCTGCTCGGCGGCGTGGCCGTCGGCCTGGGCACGGGCACCGAGCTGACGCCGGCGCTCGCCCCGGTGCCCTTCCACTGGGTGCTGGTCCCCGCCGACTTCGGCATCTCCACCCCGCGCGCCTTCGCGGCCCTCGACGAGCACCGGCGCGCCGTGACCGGTGGCGCCGGCCCCGACCGGATCCCCGTTCCGGCGGCACCGGCGGACGTGCTGCACGCCCTGCGTGCGGGTGATCCGCAGGGCCTGGCCGCCGTGCTGCACAACGACCTGCAGGAGCCCGCGCTCGGCCTCGCCCCGCAGCTGCGACCGGTGCTCGCCGAGGGCCTGGCCGCCGGGGCGCTCGCCGGCATCGTCTCCGGCTCGGGCCCCACTCTCGCCCTGCTGTGCCTCGACGAGGACGACGCCGAGGCGGTCGCCACCAGCCTCGGTCACCGGGGCATCGATGCGGTGCCGGTCACCGGCCCGGTGACCGGCACCCAGATCCTCTCCCGCACGAGCGGCTGAGGTCCGGCGGCCGTCCCGCCGGGCCCGCCGTCTCGCCTACCCTGGAAGGGATATGGCGCATCTGCTGGGGGCCGAGGCCCTCCATCTCGAGTACCCGACCAAGGTGGTCTTCGACTCCGTGACCCTCGGCGTGGAGGAGGGGGACCGGATCGGCATCGTCGGCCGCAACGGCGACGGCAAGTCGTCGCTGCTCGCGATGCTGGCCCGGCGGCGCGAGCCCGACGGCGGGCGCGTGACCGTCCGGGGCGGCACCCGGATCGGCGTCCTGGAGCAGGCCGACACCCTGCCCGACGACGAGACGATCGGCCACGCCGTCGTCGGCGAGACCCCCGAGCACGAGTGGGCCGGCGACGCGCGCACCCGTGACGTCATCGCCGGTCTGCTCGGCGACCTGCCGTGGGACGCCCGGCTCGGCAGCCTGTCCGGCGGCCAGCGCCGCCGCGTCTCCCTGGCGCGGCTGCTGCGCGGCGACCACGACATCCTCGCCCTCGACGAGCCCACCAACCACCTCGACATGGAGGCCATCACCTGGCTGGCCGGGCACCTCAAGCGCCGGTGGGCGGTCAACGCGGGCGGCCTGCTCGTCGTCACCCACGACCGGTGGTTCCTCGACGAGGTGTGCACCGCCACGTGGGAGGTGCACGACCGGATCGTCGAGCCGTTCGAGGGCGGCTATGCGGCGTACATCCTGCAGCGGGTGGAACGGGACCGGCAGGCGGCGGCGTCCGAGGCCCGGCGGCAGAACCTCGCGCGCAAGGAGCTGGCCTGGTTGCGCCGCGGCGCGCCCGCCCGCACGTCCAAGCCGAAGTTCCGCATCGACGCGGCGAACACCCTGATCGCCGACGTGCCCGAGATCCGCAACCGGGTGGACCTGCAGTCCCTCGCCGTCTCGCGGCTGGGCAAGGACGTCGTCGACCTGCTCGACGTCTCCGTCGCCTACGGCGACCGGGAGGTGCTGCACCGGATCGAGTGGCGGCTCGCCCCGGGGGAGCGGACCGGCATCCTCGGCGTCAACGGCGCCGGCAAGTCCACGCTGCTGGGACTGATCGACGGCGCGGTGGACCCGTCCAGCGGGCGCGTCAAGCGCGGGAAGACCGTCAAGGTCGCCACCCTCACCCAGCGGCTCGACGAGCTGGAGGAGCACCTCGCGGACCCGGTGCGGGTGGTGATCGGGCGGCTGCGCACCACCTACACGCTCGGCACGGGGTCGAAGGCGCAGGAGCTGACGCCCGGGCAGCTGCTGGAGCGGCTCGGCTTCTCCTCCGCCCAGTTGTCGACGCCGGTGAAGGACCTCTCGGGCGGGCAGAAACGGCGGCTCCAGCTGCTGCTCATCCTGCTCGACCAGCCCAACGTGCTGATCCTCGACGAGCCGACCAACGACCTGGACACGGACATGCTGGCGGCGATGGAGGACCTGCTCGACTCCTGGCCCGGCACCCTCATCGTGGTCAGCCACGACCGGTACTTCCTCGAACGGGTCACCGACCAGCAGTACGCGATCCTCGACCGGCGACTGCGGCACCTGCCCGGCGGGGTCGACGAGTACCTGCGGCTGCGGGCCGCCCAGGAGTCGGCGCGGTCCTCGAGCGCCTCTTCCGGCGGCACCCGGTCCGGGTCGGCCGGGTCGACCGGGTCGGCCGCGTCGACCTCGGTGCTCTCCGGCGCGGAGCTGCGGGCGGCGCAGAAGGAACTCGCCGCCATCGAGCGCCGGCTCGGGAAGCTGTCCGAGCAGATCGCGACGCGTCGCACCGCGCTCGCCGACCACGACCAGGCGGACTACGTCGGCCTGGGCAAGGAGATGGCGGTGATCAACGAGCTCGAACAGGAGACGGCCGACCTGGAGGAGCGCTGGCTGGAGCTCGGCGAGGCCCTCTGACGCCGGCCCCGTCGTCGAGAGTGCGGACGTCGCGGTCCCCGTCGCCAGCCCCGTCGCCGAGAGTGCGGACGTCGCGGTCCCCGTCGCCGAGAGTACGGACGTCGCGGTCCCCGTCGCCGAGAGTGCGGACGTCGCGGTCCCCGTCGCCGAGAGTGCGGACGTCGCGGTCACGCACGCCGGATGCGCGCGTCTTCCTCACACTCGGCGTCGGTGTCGACCAGAGGTGTGCGCGTGAAGCCCGGAGGGGCCGATCGGCCGTCCGCCGACGGCCGTGGAAGACTGACCCCATGACGAACGCGGCACCCGCCGGCGCCGGTGAACCGGCGCCCGGCCGGCTGGTGGACGGGGCGGCCAGCCTCGACGAGGTGATCGAACGGTGCCGGGCGCACGGCGTGAGCGTCCTCGGTCTGGCCGCGGGTCCCGGCGGGGCCCTGGGGATCCACCTCGGCGCCCGGGTCCGCGACGACTACCGGCGACGGCTGCGCGAGGCCGGGCTCCGCCTGATCACGGTCACGGCTCCGCCGGACCTGCTCGCCGAACGCCCCGACGAGGGCATCGCCGCCGACGTCGCGGACTATCTGGATCTGGCCGCCGACATCGGCGCCGAGTCGCTGACCCTCACCCTGACCGCCGCACAGACCGTGGCCCGGGTCGCCCAGGGGCCCGACGGCGAGGAGGCCGTCGCGCGCCTGCGGATGCTCGCCGACCGTGCCGCCTCGCTCGACGTCGCCGCCGTGCTGCAGAACGCGCCCGCCGTGCCCGCGATCGGCCAGGTCATCGAGCTCGTCGAACTCCTGCACGCGCAGCTCGCCGCGGCTCCGGTGCCGAGCCCGGCCGGGGCCGGCGCCGCCGCCGGCGCTCCCGCG
>NZ_BMJI01000012.1 GCF_014643255.1 Tersicoccus solisilvae
GCCCGTTCCCGCAACTCCTGCGGATACTTCCTCGGTGCCGGCATGATCATCATCCTCTCGGGGAATCAGACCCTCCACCAGACCCGGGGCGGTTCACCACTGCGGAGCCGCGGCCGCCGCACCCCAGCCCCATCACGCACCCCCGCAACCGGGCTCCGCTGCGACCGAGACCTGGGCGCCGCAGCCCAGCCCGAACAACGACGCCACCGTCCGGGCTCCAGCACCCCAGCCCGCTCCCGCACCCCCGCAACCGGGCTCCGCTGCGACCGAGACCAAGGCGCCGCAGCCCGGCCCGAACAACGACGCCACCGTCCGGGCTCCAGGACCCCGGCCCCATCACGCACCCACGCAACCGGGCTCCGCTGCGACCGAGACCAGGGCTCCAGCACCCCAGCCCCATCACGCACCCCCGCAACCGGGCCCCACTGCGGAGCCGCGCGCGCCGCAGCCAGGGACCGGCACGTCCCGCACACGACGAACGGGCCCGGGGAGACCCCGGGCCCGTCGTCAGGCGGTGAAACGTGGAGCGATGAGCGTCAGCGCGTGGTGGGCGTCTGCTCCGGCGTCGTCTCGCGCGGCCCCGGGGTCAGCGGCATGACCCGCCGACGGGAGTCGATGCCCTTGCGCTCGCGGCTCGGGTCCGTGCCGACCGGCACCGTCGACGGCGAGGCCATCTTCGGGGTCGGGGACGTGGCCTCGCGGAACGTCCGGGTCGGGTCGTTGAGGTTGAGCAGCTGGGTGGTGTCCCGGCCGACGGCGAGGGAGATCGCCCAGTTGCCGATCACCCGGGCCTTGCGCTCCACCGTGGGCATCGCCATGCCGTGGTAGCCGCGGTGCGCGAGCCAGGCGAACGGGCCGTCCATCTTGATGGTCTTGCCGCCGAGCACGATCTTCGCGACGCCCTTCCACGTGCCGAAGCCGGCCACCGCACCGAGGGAGGCGTGCTTGTAGTCGACCAGCGGCTGACCGGCGCGCGCCGCCAGCAGGTTCTTGGCGAGGCGCTTGGCCTGGCGCAGGGCGTGCTGGGCGTTCGGGACGCAGAAGCCGCCGGGGCCCTCACCGGACAGATCCGGCACGGCCGCGACGTCGCCCGCGGCCCAGGCCCCGGGGATCGGGCCGTCGTCGCCGGTGATCCGCAGGTCCGCCGAGACGCGGACGCGCCCGCGGTCGTCCAGCGGGAACCCGGTGTTCTTGGCCATCGGGTTGGCCTGCACGCCGGCGGTCCAGATCAGGGTGTCGGCGTCGAACTCGTCCTTCGGCGCCTTGTCCGGCATGGAGATCAGCTTGAGGTGGCCACCCTCCGCGGAGGCGAGCGAGGTGTTCAGGTGAACCTCGATGCCGCGGCTGCGCAGGTGCTCGACGACCTTGACCGCCTGCTCCTCGGTGACCTCGGGCATGATCCGCCCCATCGCCTCGACCAGGACGAAGCGCAGGTCGGACGGCTTGAGCCGCGGGTTGCGCTCGGCCGCCACGCGGGCCATGTCCTCGAGCTCGGCGAGGATCTCGATGCCTGCGAACCCGCCGCCGACCACGACGAACGTCAGCGACCGCCGCTTGACGTCCTCGTCGGCGGTCAGCGACGCCGTCTCGATCAGCTCGAGGGTCTGGTTGCGGATGCCGTTGGCCTCCTCGATGGCCTTCAGGCCGACGGCGGCCTCGTCCAGCCCGGGGATGGGGAACGTGCGGGTGATCGACCCGGCCGCGATCACGATCTCGTCGTAGCTGATCTGGAACGGGTCCTCGTTGTCCACGGACTGGATCGTGGCCGTCCGGGCGTCGTGGTCGACCGCGATCACCTTGCCGTTGATCAGCTCGGTGTCCTTCAGGTGCCTGCGGTGCGAGACCACCGCGTGGCGCGACTCGATGTTGCCCGCGGCGACCTCCGGCAGGAACGGCTGGTAGGTCATGTAGGGCAGCGGATCGACGAGGGTGACGATGCCGCCCTGTTCCTTGATCTTCTTCTGCAGGCCGAGGGCGGCGTAGAGACCGACATAGCCTCCACCGACGATCAGGATGCGCGGACGATTCACGACTTGGGGTGTAGGCGCCATAGGGGCCATGCTACCCACTTCGGCATTCGCACCACGAGCCCGGGGCGGCCCGGTCCTCCCGGGTGCCGCGGGCGCGGATCGGCAGCCTCAGCGGCGGCGGCGCAGCGTGGTCAGATGCACCGCCGCGGCACCCGCGACGAGGGCCAGCGCGGCACCGAAGCCGACGACGATCAGGCCGGGTACGACGCCGCCGTCGGACTCGGGCCGGTCCGGCGCAGGGGCCGCGGGGACGGGCACCGCCTGCGCGGTCCGGCGGCTCGGGACGGCCGACGGCGCGGTGGTCTGCGGATCGCCGGCCCGCCGGTGCACGCGGATCCAGTCGGTGACCGAACCGAGCGGGTTCGCCGCGGCGGGCTGCACGTCGGCGGTGAGGGCCCGGGCCGCGTCGACGGCGCCGAACCCGTAGATCGGGTCGCGGCCGGCGGCGCCCTCGTCGTGGGCCGTGCTGACGATGCGGTTCGCCACCTCGCCGGCACTCAGCTCGGGCCAGCGTGAGCGGATCAGGGCCGCCAGGCCGGAGACCAGGGGCGTGGCGGCCGAGGTCCCGGCCCACGTGCGGTAGGTGCCGCCGGGCAGTCCACCGACGAGGTCCTCGGACGGCGCGCTCACCCCGATCGAGATGCCCTGCGCGGACGCGTCCCAGCTGGCCTTGCCGGCCCGGTCGAGGCCGCCGACGGCGAGCACCCCGGGCATGGTGGCGGGCGCCCCGACCTGCGTGATGCCGCCGCCGCGGTTCCCCGCGGCGGCGACGACGAGCACGTCCTTCTGCTCGGCGTACGCGAACGCGTCGTCCCAGCTGCGCGGCCACGACGTGCTCGTGCTGGTCAGGGACATGTTGATCACCTTCGCCCCGTGGTCGACGGACCATCGCACCGCCGCCGGGATCTGGTCCATGATGTCGCGGCCACCGGGGTTGCCGTCCCCGACCCAGGCCGAGACGGTGAGCAGCCGCGCCTCCGGGGCCACCCCGAGGATGCCGGCGGTCCGGCCCGACGCACCGGGGGTCGCCTTCGCCGACGCGGAGGCCGATGCCGTGGACGGGGAGGGGGCGTGCCCGCGGCCGGCCAGCAGGGTCGCCACCATGGTGCCGTGCTCGGGTTCGAAACCGATCGGTTCGGCGCCGTTCGCCGCGCCCGCGCCCGAGACGTCGGTGCCGCCCGCCACCGCTCCCGCCAGGTCGGGGTGGTCGGTGGCGATCCCGGTGTCGATCACGGCCACCGTGACGCCGGACCCGCGGGAGATCTTCTGCGCCTCGTCGAAGCCGTACTCGTGCAGCCAGTATTCGGCCGCGCGCATCGCGTCCGGGCCCGAGGAGGGAGCGGTGGGCCGGGGGGTGGTCGGCGTCGTGGTGCGCGTCGCGGGGGCGGGCTGGACGGGGGCGGGGACGGCGACGGCCGGCGACACCGACAGCAGCCAGCCCGATCCGGTCAGCACGCCGGCCAGCACGGTCGCCAGCACGCCGGCCGTCGCGCGCCGGGACCCGCCACGGGCGCCGGCGGCCGGGCGCACGGAAGCGGAGGAGGTCGAGCGGGACGTCATGCTCGGGGCGACGGCCCGTCGGTGCCGGCCGGCACGCTCAGGGCGATGCCGTCGAGGATGTCGTGCTCGCTGGTGACGGCGGTGCGCACCGGCGCCGTGCCGGACCCGGTCGTCGCGGCCACCCGCTCGAGGATCTGGGACCAGATCAGCGCGCCGGCGCCGATCACGTCGACCCGACCGGGGTGCATGAACGGCATGGCGGCCCGTTCCGCGCGCGTCGCGTGCAGCAGCGCGTCCGCGCTGGCCCGCAGCGTCGCGACGTCCAGTTCCGCGCCGTGGATGGCGCCGGCGTCGTACTCTCCCAGCCCCAGGGCGTGGGCGGTGACCGTGGTGATGGTCCCGGCGACGCCGATCACGGTCGCCGTGTCCTCGAGCGGCACGACGGCGGCGGCCGCGTCGATCGCCGCGTCGATGTCCGCGGTGGCGGCGGCGATCTGCGCCTCCGTGGGCGGGTCCTCGTTCAGGTGCCGTTCGGTCATCCGCACGCAACCGACGTCGGTGCTCAGGCTCGCGCGCACCCCGTCCCGGTCGCCGAGCACGAACTCGGTGCTGCCGCCGCCGAGGTCGACGACGAGGGCGGGCAGGGGCCGGGCGGGGTCGAGAACGCTCAGGGCGCCCGCGAAGGACAGGGCGGCCTCCTCGTCCCCGCTGATCACCTCGGGCTCGACGCCGAGGATGTCGCGGACGCCGTCGACGAAGTCCTGCCGGTTCTGCGCGTCCCTCGTCGCGGAGGTGGCGACGAAGCGGACCGCCGTCACGTCGTGCTCCCGGCACTGCGCCGCGTAGTCGCGGCACGCCGCGAACGTCCGGTCGAGGGCCTGCTCGGCCAGCCGCCCGGTGCGGTCCACACCCTGCCCGAGCCGGACCACCCGCATGGTGCGCACGACGTCGGTCAGAGCGGTGCCGTCCGCCGACACGTCCGCGATCAACAGGCGGATGGAGTTGGTGCCGCAGTCGATGGCGGCCACCCGGCGGGCCCCGGGGGCCGGAGTGCCGGCGGCGGGACCGGCCGGGTCGGTGGAGGGCTCAGTGCGCGAGGCGTCGGACATGGCGGCTCAGATCCTTCGTCGGGACGGGGGCGTCGGGGTCCCAGGCGCCGGTGCAGACGCACCGGTCCGGGGTCCAGTCCTGGGCGATGGCCGCGAGCGCCTCGTCCCCGAGGACGTCGACGCCGGGCCCGGCGGCAAGGGCGTGGCCCACGAGGGCGTGCAGGCACTTGACCCGGTCCGGCAGCCCGCCGGCGGAGATGCCGGCGATCTCGGGGACCTCTCCGGTGCCGGCCCGCCGGCCGATGCGGTCCCGCTCCGCGAGGTAGTGCTCGTGGGCGGCGCGGTGCCGGGCGGCCAGCTCGGGGTCGGCCGCGAGCCGGTCGTTCATCTGCGCCATCACCCCGGCCGCCTCGAGCCGGGACACGGCGGCGGTCAGCACCGGGTGGGTGAGATAGAAGGTGGTGGGGAACGGGATGCCGTTGCTCAGCCGAGGCGCCGTGGCGGCGACGAGCGGGTTGCCGCACACGCAGCGGGCGCTGATCTCGACGACGTCGCGCGCCGGTCGCCCCAGCTGCAGGCTGATGGTGTCGAGATCCGCGGGTCGGGGTTCTGCTGCGTCGGGGTGAGGTCTCACGTGCCCGTCCTCTCCTGACCGGATCGGGCCCGGTGGACCCGTCCTACTGTTGCCTGTTCGGTGCCGACGCGCCTTCCACGGAGGTCCACAGGGCGTCGAGCCACGGCTGCGGCCCGTCGTCGGACTCGGCCGAGGTGGCGACCGGCGGGACCTCGTCCGTGCTGTCCGCTCCGATCACCAAGTATCCCGTCTCGCCCGGCATCACGTAAAACAGCCGGTCACGGGCCTGTTGCTTGATGTAGGCCGGGTCGTTCCAGCGGGCCAGCTGGTCTTTCAGCCGGGCCTGCTCGGCCCGTTCGTCCTGGATGCTCTGCTGCAGACTGCCGATCTCGGCCCGCTGGCCGAGGTACGTGCGCACCGAGGGGGCCAGCAGGATCGTGATGGTGACCAGGACGAGGGCGAGGGCGAGCAGGCGGCCCGAGAACGCCTTGGCGGGGACGGGCCGGACGGCGGTGGAGCCGCCGGCCGCGGGCCGGGAGGCCTCGGTGAAGGCGTAGTTGACGCGCCCGTCCTCACGGCGCACGGTGTAGCGGGTCGAGGCCGACGACGTCTCGGCCCGGCCCCGATCGCCGCGTCCGGGTCGGCGCAGCCCGCGCAGAAGCCGGAATCCGGACCGTTCGTCGCCGGTGTCCTCGGCCTGCTGGACGGCGCGGGGCGTGACGGGAAGGGCCGAGGTGACCGGCCGGGGCGGCCGCGCGGCCGACGACCCGGACTTCGCGGTACCGGACTTCGCGCCGCCGGCCTTGACGGCGCCGGTCTTCGGGGCGCCGGTCCTGCCGGCGCCTGCCGGGGCTGCCGCGGCATCGACGTCGCCCGTGCCGGGACGGCGGGGCTCGGAGGCCGGGCCGGTGCGGGGCACGTTGGGTCGTCGCGTCGACATCGTTCTCCTGCGCTGCTGGTCAGTACGTCCCCGCACGTGGCTCCCCGCCCCTGGGGCGGGGCGAACGTGCCGGCGGAGGGACGGCGGCCGCGGGTGCGGCGCCGTCCCCCCTACCGTAACGAGCGCGAGGACCGATCAGGCCGAGAAACGCGGGAAGGCGCTCGCCCCGGCGTAGCGGGCGGCGTCGTCCAGCTCCTCCTCGATGCGCAGCAGCTGGTTGTACTTGGCCACGCGCTCGGACCGGGCGGGGGCGCCCGTCTTGATCTGACCGGCGTTGGTGGCGACGGCGATGTCGGCGATCGTCGTGTCCTCCGTCTCGCCGGAGCGGTGCGACGTGATCGTGGTGAACCCGGCGCGCTGGGCGAGGCTGACCGCGTCGAGGGTCTCGGTGAGGGAGCCGATCTGGTTGACCTTGACCAGCAGCGAGTTCGCGGCCTTCTCGTCGATGCCGCGCTGCAGCCGCTCGACGTTGGTGACGAACAGGTCGTCGCCGACCAGCTGCACCCTCTCGCCCAGGTTGCCGGCGAGGGTCTGCCAGCCGGACCAGTCGTTCTCGTCCAGCGGGTCCTCGATGGAGACCAGCGGGTAGTTGGCGACGAGGTCCTCGTAGTAGGCGCTCATCTCCTCGGCGCTGCGGGACTGCTTCTCGAACTGGTAGGCGCCGTTCTCGAAGAACTCGCTCGAGGCCACGTCGAGGGCGAAGGCGATCTGGCTGCCCGGGGTGTAGCCGGCCTTCTCGATGGCGGTGGTGATGATGTCGAGGGCGTGCCGGTTGGACGGCAGGTTCGGGGCGAAGCCGCCCTCGTCGCCCAGGCCCGTGCTCAGGCCCTCCTTCTTCAGCACGCTCTTGAGGTTGTGGTACACCTCCACGCCCCAGCGCAGCCCCTCCGAGAACGTCGCCGCGCCCAGGGGCACGATCATGAACTCCTGGATGTCGACGTCGGAGTCGGCGTGGGAGCCGCCGTTGAGGATGTTCATCAGCGGCACGGGCAGCACGTGCGCGTTCGGGCCGCCCAGGTAGCGGTACAGCGGCAGGGCGGCGGACTCCGCGGCGGCGCGGGCGACGGCGAGGGAGACGCCGAGGATGGCGTTGGCGCCGAGCTTGCTCTTGTTCTCGGTGCCGTCCAGGTCGAGCATCGTCGCGTCGATGAGCCGCTGGTCGGTCGCGTCGAAGCCCAGCAGGGCCGGCTGGATGGTCTCGAGCACCGCGTCGACCGCGGAGGTCACGCCCTTGCCCTGGTAGATGCCGGCGTCGCCGTCGCGCTTCTCGACGGCCTCGAACTCGCCGGTGGAGGCACCGGAGGGGACCGCGGCGCGGCCGAACGAGTCGTCGTCGAGCAGGACCTCGACCTCGACGGTCGGGTTGCCGCGGGAGTCGAGGATCTCGCGGGCGTGGATGGCATCGATACTGGCCATGGGAGCACTCCTGTTCTGTCGAGCTGATACGTGATCGGACGCCGGTTCTCGGGCTGCTTCTCGGGTGGCAGGCCGTCCCCGCGGATGCAGTCCCAGCCTAGTGCGCGGGTCCGGTGCCCGCGGCGTCGCCGGCAGCGGATGACGCCGGTGCGGATCCGGTGGTGTCCGGCCCCGCGTCGGCGCGGTACCGGCGCACCGCGTGCCGCAGCGCCGCCTCGGCGTCCAGGCCCGCCGCCTGGCCGCGGCGGACCAGGGCGAGCAGGGCGTCGCCGAGATCGGCCTCGGTCAGGTCGGCGGCGCCGGCGGGATCCGCCGCCGGTTCCCAGCCGGCCCGCTGGGCGCGGCCGAGGGTCTTCTGCGCGAGGGCGAGCGCGGGCAGGCCCGGCGGGATCCCGTCGAACGGGCCGGTGCGCTCGGGCTTCTCGACCCGCTTGATCTCGTCCCATCGCCGGTGCAGGTCGGCCAGGCCGGGGGCCACCTCGTCGGTCGCCGCGGGGTCCACGGCGAACACGTGCGGGTGCCGCCGGCGCAGCTTCTCCACCAGCGTGCCGATCACGTCGGCGACGTCGAAGGCGGCGCCGGCCCCGGCCTCCTGCGCCACCCGGGCGTGGAAGACGACCTGGAGCAGCACGTCGCCGAGTTCCTCGCGCACATCGTCCGGGCCGCCGGTCTCGACGGCCTCGACCAGCTCGTGCGCCTCCTCGATCAGGTACGGCAGCAGGCTCGCGTGGGTCTGCGCCGCGTCCCAGGGGCAGCCCCCGGGCGAGCGCAGCCGGTCCATCACGGCCACCAGCTCCGCGAACGCCTCCCCGGCGTCCGGCGCCGCGGGGCCGGGCGCGTCGTCAGCCGGTGAGGCCGTCATAGCTCTCCGTGATCGCCTCGGCGAGCGCGATCCGCACGCTCAGCGGCGCGAACGCGGCGTCGACGGCGTTGAGCGTGAGCGCGAGCAGATCGTCGAGGTCGTAGCCGAACGCGTCGACCAGCAGGGCCATCTCGTCGCTGAGCGTCGTGTTGCTGACCAGCCGGTTGTCGGTGTTGACGGTGACCTTGAACCCGGTCTGGTAGAGCAGGTCGAAGGGGTGCTGGTCGAGCCGGGTGCCGAACGCGGCGATGGCCCCGGTCTGCAGGTTCGACGACGGGCACAGCTCCAGCGGGATCTGCCGGTCCAGCACCCAGCTGGCCACCGGCCCGCAGGTGACCAGGGCGGCGCCGTCCTCGAGCCCGGCGTCGAAGTCCACGGTCAGGTCCTCGGCGATCCGGACCCCGTGGCCGAGCCGCAGGGCGTGGCCGACGGCGAGGGCCTCCGTGATGCTGTCCAGCCCGGCGGCCTCGCCGGCGTGCACGGTGGCGGGGAACAGGTTCTGCGCGAGCAGGTCGAACGCGTCGGCCAGACGGGCGGGACCGAACCCGTCCTCGGGCCCGGCAATGTCGAAGCCGACGACGCCGCGGTCGCGGTGCCGCAGGGCGAGCCGGGCGATCTCGAGCCCGTTGTCGGCCTGCCGCATGGCGGAGACGAGCTGCCCGACCAGGATGTCCCGGCCGTCGGCGCGGGCTGCGGCGGTGGCCTCGTCGATGCCCGCCTGCACGGCCTCGACGGTCTCGTCCAGCGTCAGGCCGCCGCGCAGGTGCTGCTCGGGGGCCCAGCGGACCTCGCCGTAGACGACGCCGTCGGCCACGAGGTCCTCGACGAACTCCCGGGCGACCCGGGCCAGATTGTCGGCGGTCTGCATGACGGCGATCGTGTGGTCGAAGGTCTCCAGGTAGCGCACCAGGGACCCGGAGTCGGCGGACTCGACGAACCAGGCGCCGAGCGCGGCCGGGTCCGTGGTGGGCAGCGTGTGCCCGGCGCCGTCGGCGAGGTCGACGATGGTGGCCGGGCGCAGGCCCCCGTCGAGGTGGTCGTGGAGGGAGATCTTGGGCAGCACGCGGTAGTCGACCTCGGCTGCGGCGGCGGGGCTCAGGTTCTCGGTCACGGTCTCACTGTAGCGACGATGCGGGGCGGGGCCGACCGCCTCAGCCGGCGTCGTCGCCGGTGGCGCGCCGCCGGCCCCGGTCGTACTCGTGCGGTTCGGGCGCGTGGTCCCGCCGGGCGAGCCGGTGGGTGAGCCGGTCGACCACGATGCCCACCGTCACGGCGATCGCGATGGCGACCCCGGCGGCGAGCACGTGGTTGTCCCGCGCCCAGGCGCCGGCGAGCACCCCGATGACGACGGAGTAGCCCGCCCAGCTGATGCCGGCGATGACGGTGAGCAGCACGAACCGGGGCCGGGTGAAGCCGGTGGCCCCCGCGGTCATGTTCACCGCGACCCGGCCGACCGGGATGTACCGGGCGGTGAGGATGAGCAGCGCGCCGCGCCGGTCCAGTTCGCCGCGCGCCCAGCGAAAGGCCTGCTGCACGCGGCGGCGTCGCATCCACCGGAAGCGGGTCACGCCCACGGAGCGGCCGATCAGCCACGCGATGTTGTCCCCGATGATGGCGCCGGCGGCGGCCGCGACGACGATGCCGGCCAGGGCGGGGCTGCCCGTGGACACGGCGATCGCGGTCAGGGCGACCACCACCGACTCGCTCGGCAGCGGCGGGAAGAACCCGTCGCACACGCACAGCAGGAAGAGCACCGGCAGCACCCAGGCGGTGCCCGCCAGGGAGGCGATGGCGTCGTTGATCTCCTGCATCGGCCCGGCGGCGGTCGGCACCAGCACCGGCACGACGGCCGGGGCCGCCGCGGTCAGGGCCGGGAGCAGCAGCGGTCCGGGCACCGGTCAGGCGTTCTCGCTGCGCACGTTCTCCCGCACCGAGGCCGGGTCCGCATCGGCCGCCGGCCGCGCCGCCGTGGTCCCGCCGGCGGCCTCGGCCCGCGCCACGCGCCGGGCCCTGATCCGGGACACCCACTGCATGGCGTGATCGATGAGGAAGCCGATGGCGATGGCGATGACGATGGCCAGTCCCGCTCCGAGCAGCGGGTGCTCGTGCACCCAGGCGCCGGCCACGATGCCGATGCCGATGCCGTACCCGATCCAGGTGGCGCACGCGATGATGTCGAGGATCGTGAACTGGCGCAGCGGGAAGCGGGTGGCGCCCGCCGTGAAGTTGACGGCCACGCGGCCCACCGGGATGTACCGGGCGGTGAGGATGAGCATGGCCCCGCGTTTGTCCAGCTCGCGCCGTGCCCAGTGCAGCGTGGCCTGGGCACGGGCGCCCTGCATCCACCGGAATCCGCTGGCGCCGGCGGCCCGGCCCATCCGGTACGCGACCTGGTCGCCGGCCACGGCTCCGAGGAACCCGGCGATGGCGACGAAGCCGAGATTGGGCTGCCCGGAGGAGACCGAGAGCGCGGACAGGGCGACGATCAGCGTCTCGGAGGGAAGGATCGGGGCGAAGCCGTCGATGAAGCAGAACAGCAGCAGCAGCGGGTGGATCCACCACATCGAGGCAGCGTGAATCACCAGATCATTGACGACGTGCACGCTGTCCCTTCCCTTGCCCCCACGCCCACATCATAGGGTCATCGCCGGGGCGGAGACAGGGCGGGCCGCATCATGGCCGGGCCACCCGCTCGAGCACGATGGACCGGTCTGCGGGGCGGCCGCGTCCCGCCGTCCCGGGGGCGCCGTCGGGCGTCACCTCGACGGCCCCGTCGAGGGCCTCCCGCGCCCGGCCGAACGCCTCGGGGGTGTCCGTGTGCAGGGTCAGCAGCGGCTGTCCGGCGGTGACGGTGTCCCCCGGCCGGGCGTGCAGCGTGATCCCGGCCCCGGCCTGCACCGGGTCCTCCTTGCGTGCGCGTCCCGCCCCGAGCCGCCAGGCGGCGACGCCGACGCCGAGCGCGTCGAGCCGGGCGAGCGTGCCGCTGGCGGGGGCGACGACGGTCTCGGTCTCCTTCGCCACGGGCAGGGGCGCGTCCGGGTCCCCGCCCTGGGCGGCGATCATCCGCCGCCACACGTCCATGGCCCGGCCGTCGGCCAGGGCGGCCGCCGGGTCGGCGTCGGTGACGCCGGCCGCGTCCAGCATCTCGCGGGCCAGGGCGAGCGTGAGCTCGACGACGTCGGCCGGGCCGCCACCGGCGAGCACCTCCACCGCCTCGGCGACCTCGAGCGCGTTGCCCGCGGTCAGCCCGAGCGGGGTGGACATGTCGGTCAGCAGCGCGACGGTGCGGACCCCGGCGTCGGCGCCGAGGTCGACCATGGTGCGGGCCAGCTCCCGCGCGTCGTCGATGGTCTTCATGAACGCGCCGGAGCCGACCTTGACGTCGAGCACCAGGGCGCTCGTGCCCTCGGCGATCTTCTTGCTCATGATCGAGGAGGCGATCAGCGGGATCGCCTCGACGGTCCCGGTGACGTCGCGCAGGGCGTAGAGCCGGGCGTCGGCCGGGGCCAGGCCGGGGCCGGCGGCCGCGACCACGGCGCCGACGTCGCGCAGCTGCGCCATCAGGGCGTCGGTGGAGAGCTCCGCCCGCCAGCCGGGGATCGCCTCGAGTTTGTCCAGCGTGCCGCCGGTGTGGCCGAGGCCGCGGCCGGACAGCTGGGGGACGGCGACGCCGAACGCGGCCACGAGGGGGCCGAGCGGCAGGGTGATCTTGTCCCCCACCCCGCCGGTGGAGTGCTTGTCGACGGTGCGCAGCACCCGGCCGTCGCGGCGCAGCCCGGCGACGTCCATCCGGTCGCCCGAGGCGACCATGGCGGCCGTCCAGCGGGCGATCTCGGCCCGGTCCATGCCGTTGAGCAGGATGGCCATCGTCAGCGCCGCCATCTGCTCGTCGGCGACGACGCCGCGGGTGTAGGCGGCGATCACCCAGTCGATCGCCGCGTCGGAGAGCCGGCCGCCGTCGCGCTTGGTGCGGATCACGTCGACGGCGTCGAAGGTCCTCGGCGTGGTGGTCATGGCGCCTCCTCAGGCGAGGTTCTCGGGGCCGAAGGCGTCGGGCAGCACCTGGTCCATGGTCCGCAGCCCGCTCACGGTGAGCAGGGTCATCCCGGTCCCGCGGTGTTCGTACAGCAGCTGGCGGCACCGCCCGCACGGCATCAGCACCGCGCCGGTGCCGTCCACGCACACGAAGGCGCGCAGCCGGCCGCCACCGGAGGCGATCAGGGCGGAGATCAGCGAGCACTCGGCGCACAGCGTCACCCCGTACGAGGCGTTCTCGATGTTCATCCCGGTCACGGTCCGGCCGTCCTCCGTGAGGGCGGCCGCCCCGACCGGGTAGCGCGAGTACGGGGCGTACGCCCGGCGCATCGCGTCCGTCGCGGCGGCGGTCAGGGCGTCCCAGTCGACGTCCTCGATGGTCCGCGGCCCGTCGGTGCTCGGCGACACCGCCGTCAGCCCTTCAGGTACGGCACGCCGCTGGCGGCCGGGGACTGGGAGCGCCCGACCAGGCCGGCGACCGCGAGGATGGTGACCAGGTACGGCAGCATCGCCAGGAACTGGCTGGGCACCGGGGTGCCGAGGAACGAGAGCACGTACTGCAGGTTCGTGGCGAAGCCGAACAGCAGGGCCGCGAAGAACGCGCCGATCGGGTTCCAGCGTCCGAAGATCAGCGCGGCGAGGGCGATGAAGCCCTGCCCGCCGGTCATGTCCTTGGTGAACTGGCTGACCGAGACGAGGGTGAAGAACGCCCCGCCCAGGCCCGCGACCACGCCGCCGAGCAGGACGTTGGTGAACCGGGTGCGGTTGACCTTGATGCCCACGGTGTCGGCGGCCCGGGGATGCTCCCCCACCGCGCGCACGCGCAGGCCCCAGCGGGTGTGGAAGAGGCCGATGTACACCGCGATCACGGCGACGTACATGAGGTAGCCGACGATGGTCTGCCGGAAGAGGATCGGCCCGATCACCGGGATGTCGCCCAGCAGCGGGATGTTCCAGTGCGGCAGCTGCGGGGGCGAGTTGAACAGCTCGGCGTCGCGGGTGAGCACGGTGGAGAACAGGAACCCGGTCAGCCCGGAGACGAGGACGTTGAGCACGACGCCGACGATGATCTGATTGACGTAGTACTTGATGGAGAACACCGCGAGCACGAGGGCGACCAGCGCCCCGGCCACGCAGGCGGCGACCAGCCCGGCGTAGGCGTTCTGGGTGACCGAGGCGACGACGGCGGCGCTGAACGCTCCGAACAGCAGCTGCCCCTCGATGGCGATGTTGACGACGCCGGCCCGCTCGCACAGCACCCCGGAGAGGGAGCCGAAGATCAGCGGCACGGCGAGCGTCACCGAGCCGGCCAGCAGGCCGGCGAGGGACACGTTCGGCGTCTTCGCGCTGCCCACCACCCACGTGAGGAAACCGACCAGGAACGCGACCCAGAACAGGACGGTGAGCCACCGGTTCAGCGGTCGGCCGGCCCGCACCGCGAGGAACGCGACGACGGCGACGGCGACGCACAGCAGCGCGCACACCCAGCCCAGGGCGACGGCGGACAGGGCGAGGTCGGGCAGGCCGAACGCGTCGCCCGACTCGGAGAACCGGAACACGGCGGTGGCGTTCGGCGCGCCGATCGCGAAGACGACCAGCGCGACGACCGCGCCGATGCCGAACACGATCACGGGACGCCAGGACCGGACGGCGGCACGTCGGCCGGTCGCGGCCTCGGGGGCTCCGGACGATTCCGGGGCGGTGACGGTCGTGCTCATGCGGCACCTCCGGTGCTCACGGTGGCGGCCCGGCGGCGCTGCTGCCGTCGTGATCTCCGGGGCCGGCCCGGGTCGGGAAGGCGGAACAGCGCCCGCACGAGCGGCGGCGCGGCCAGGAACAGGACGATCAGGGACTGGACCACGAGGACGATGTCGATCGGGGTGCCGGTCTGGGTCTGCATGGCGACGCCGCCCGCGCGGAACGCGCCGAACAGCAGGCCCGCGAAGAACGTGCCCCACGGGGTGGAGCGGCCCAGTAGCGCCACGGTGATGGCGTCGAAGCCGAAGCTCGCGGCGATGTCGCTGGTCAGTGCCCGCTCGGTGCCGGAGACCTGGGCGACGCCGGCCAGACCGGCGAGCGCGCCGGCGATCACCATGACGAGCACGGTGGCGCGGGTGACGTTGATGCCGGCGGTGCGGGCGGCGTGCGGGTTGGCGCCGACGGCCCGGAACTCGAAGCCGATGGTGGACCGGCCCAGCAGCCACCACACGACGACGACCGCGGCGACGGCGACGAGGAAGCCGGCGTGCAGCCGCAGGTCGGGTCCGAGCAGCTGGGGGAACATCGCTGAGTCGTCGACCAGCGGGCTGATCGGGTTGGAGGACCCGGGCCGCTGGAACGAGGGCTGCGTGAGCAGGTACTGCACCAGGTAGATGGCGACGTAGTTGAGCATGATCGTCACGATCACCTCGTGCGCTCCGGTGCGGGACTTGAGGAAACCGGGAATGCCGCCCCAGATCGCGCCCCCGACGATCGCGGCGATCACGGCCACGACGATGTGCAGGCCCACCGGCAGGTGCCAGGTGAACCCGACCCAGGCAGCGAAGGTCGCGCCGAGCAGGATCTGGCCCTGCGCACCGATGTTGAACAGGCCGGCCCGGAACGCCAGCGTGACGCCGAGGCCGGCGAGGATCAGCGGGGTGGCCACGGTCAGGGTCTCGCTGATCGGGTACAGCATGCCGGTCACCCCTTCCGCCTCGGGGTTGACGATGGCCCCGGAGAAGAGCGCCGCGTAGGCGTTCATCGCCGCGGTGAAGCCGGCGCTGATGGTGTCGGTCGGCCGGGCGAAGAAGTATCCGGACGCGGCGACGGTGGCCTCGTCGGTGGCGGCGATGAGGATGCCGCCGAGGATCACGGCGGCCACGACCGAGAGCACGGCCACCAGCCCGTTGCCGGAGAAGATCCGGCGCGCGACGGAGGCCGACGAGTCGTCCTTGACCAGACCCCCGCCGGCGGGTGCGGCGGCGGGCGGCGGGGTCGCCCCCTCCCCCGCTGACTGGTCCGTCGACGTCGGCTTCGCGGCCTCATCGGCACGAGAACCGTCGTTCTCCGACCGGTCAGCGGTGGGGGGTCCATCAGTGGGGTCCTGCGTGCTCACGTCCGGGGTCCTTCCTCGGGCTGGGGGGCGGCGCCGGTCTCGGCGAGGGCTTCCTCGGCGGTGGACCCGGCCATCATCAGGCCGAGCACGTCACGCGGGGTGTCGGCGGGCACGATGCCCATCAGAGCGCCGTGGAACAGCACCGCGATGCGGTCGGCGAGCTGGATCACCTCGTCGAGTTCGGTGGAGACGATCAGCACCGGAGTGCCCTGGTCCCGCTCGGCGATGATCCGGCGGTGCACGAACTCGATGGAGCCGACGTCGAGCCCGCGGGTGGGCTGGGAGGCGATGAAGAGCTTGAGCGGCCGGGACAGCTCGCGGGCGAGCACGACCTTCTGCTGGTTGCCGCCGGAGAGGGTGGAGACGGCGGCGCCGATGCTCGGCGTGCGGACGTCGAACTCGGCGACCTTCTCCTCGGCCTGGCGGCGGATGGCCACCGGGCTCATCCCGATGCCGCGGGCGAAGGGGGCACGGTCGTAGAGGTCGAGGACCATGTTCTCGGCGATGGAGAACGGCCCGACGAGCCCGTCGACGGTGCGGTCCTCGGGCACGAAGCCGACCCCGGCGGCGAGCACGTCCTTGACGGAGCGGCCGAGCAGTTCCGTCCCGTCGAGCGTGACGGCCCCGGTGACGTGCGCCTGCAGACCGAGGATCGCCTCGGTGAGCTCGGTCTGCCCGTTGCCCTGGACGCCGGCGACGGCGAGCACCTCGCCCTGCGCGATGTCGAAGCTCACCCCGTCCAGCGGCCGGGTGCCGTTGGGTGCGGTGACGGTGAGGTCCCGGACGCGGAACGTGGTCGCGCCGCGCCGCGGCGCGTCCTTGGTCAGGTTCAGGGAGACCGAGCGGCCCACCATCAGCGAGGCCAGTTCGGTGGTGGACGCCGACGGGTCGGCGCTGCCGACGACCCTGCCGCGGCGGATCACGGTGATCCGGTCCGCGACCTCCTTGACCTCGCGCAGCTTGTGGCTGATGAAGACGACGGAGGTGCCGTCCGCCGTGAGCTGGTCGATGATGGCGAGCAGTTCGTCGGTCTCCTGCGGGGTCAGCACCGCCGTGGGCTCGTCGAGGATCAGCACCTTCGCGTCCCGGACCAGCGCCTTGATGATCTCGACCCGCTGCTGGACGCCGACCGGCAGGTCCTCGACCATCGCGTCCGGGTCGACGTCGAAACCGTACTGCTCGGAGATCGCCCGGATGCGGGTCCGGGTGGCTGCCAGGTCGAGCAGGCCGCCGCGGGTGTTCTCGTTGCCCAGGGCGACGTTCTCCGCCACCGTGAACACGGGGATGAGCATGAAGTGCTGGTGCACCATGCCGATGCCGGCCGCCATCGCGTCACCGGGTCCGGAGAAGGCGACCGGCGTGCCGTCGATCAGGATCTGCCCCTCGGTGGGCTCGTACAGCCCGTAGAGCACGTTCATCAGGGTGGACTTGCCCGCCCCGTTCTCGCCGAGCAGGCAGTGCACCTGGCCGGGCTCGACCACCAGGTCGATGGCGTCGTTGGCGGTGAACGTGCCGAACCGTTTGGTGATGCCCTGCAGTTCGAGTCTCATGACTCATCCCGTCCTTCGTGGGGTGATCGTCGGGGGTCGTCGTGGCGCCCCGCCACGGGTGAGTCTGCCACCCGGGCCGGCGCCGGACGCACAGCACCGCCGGCCCGGGCGGACCGGCGGTGCCGGGCGGGACCGTCGTGGCGGTGACGGTCGCGGCTTCGTCAGCCCTGGGGGCTGGCCTTCGAGGTGACCTTGATGGCGCCGGAGACGATGTCCTTCTTGATCTGGTCCAGCTCGGACTTCGTGTCCGCCGAGACGTTCGCGTCCTGGTCGTGGAACGGGGCCAGGGCCACGCCGCCGTTGTCCAGGGTGCCGACGTAGGGGGTCTTGCTGAACTTGCCGTCCAGGTCGTCCTTGACCACGGTCTCCACGGCGTCGCCCATCAGCTTCATCACGGAGGAGAGCATCTGGTCCTTGCCCTTGGTGTTCGTCTCGAAACCGTCCGAGTCGACCCAGATGAGCTTGACGTCCTTGCCGGCGTTCTTCGCGTCGACGGCGGCGTCGATGGTGCCCGCGCCCACCGGGCCGGCGACCGGCATGACGACGTCGGCGCCCTCGTTGATGAAGTTGACCGTGTTCTGCTTGCCCTTGCCGGAGTCCTCGAAGTTGCCGACGAAGGTGCCGTTCTGGCTGTCCTTGTTCCAGCCGAGCAGCTGGACGTTCTTGGACTTCTTCTCGTTGTAGTACTTCACCCCGTCGGAGAAGCCGTCCATGAAGATGGTGACGGTCGGGATGTTCATGCCGCCGTAGGTGGCGACCTTCCCGGTCTTCGTCGTCGCGGCGGCCAGGTAGCCGGCCATGAACGCGGCCTGGGCCGTGTCGTAGACGATCGGCTTGACGTTGTCGGTGAACTTCGGGTCCGAGTAGTCGATGATCGCGAAGTGCTTCGTGGGGTTCTTCGCGGCGACCTCCTTGGTGGTGTCACCGAGGTTGAAGCCGACGGTGACGGTGAGGTTGCAGCCGCCCTGCATCATCGAGTTCAGGTTCGGCCCGAAGTCGGTCGCGGCCTGCGACTCGGCCTGCTTGGTGGTGATGCCGAGGTCCTTCTTGGCCTTCATCAGCCCGTCGTAGGAGGACTGGTTGAAGGATCGGTCGTCGAATCCGCCCGAGTCGGAGACGATGCAGCCGGTGAAGTCCTTCGCCGACGGGTTGGCGGAGCCGGCGGCGCCGGTCGAGCCGGACGACGGCGCCTGACCGCAGCCGGCCAGCAGCAGGGCCGCGACGCCGAGGGCGGCGGTGCCGACGGCGAGACGACGGCGCTGCGGCATGACGGCGCCCGTGATGTCAGTGGTGTTCAACGGTTCCTCCCAGGACGAGTTGCCCCCCGCTCCCGCGACCGGCTGAACGGGGTCGTCGTGGCGGTTCCGCCCGCGATGCCGGACGGTGGTGCTCGCCGCTGCGCGGCGACGGGCTGTACAGGCACCTACGATAACCGAGCGGACCGGCCGTTGTTGCCCAGTTCACACCTCGACACGCGATTTGTTACCTACCGGTAACCCCGGCGGCACGGACGGTGCGGGCCGGCAGCGGGAACGCGGGGGCCTCGCCGGCCTCCGCGAGGGCGCGCAGGGCGGTCGCCGCCATCACCCGCACCCCGACCGCGAGGGCGTCCTCGTCGATCACGTAGTCACCGCGGTGCAGGTCGAACGTCTCCCCGCCGGGCGTGCGGGTGCCGAGCCGGAACATCGAGCCGGGGACCTCCTGCAGGAACCAGGCGAAGTCCTCGCCGCCCATCGACTGCGGGGTGAGCACGACGACGTCCTCCCCGAGCTCGGCCCGGGCCGCGGCCTCGATCATCGCCGTCTCCGCCTCCGTGTTGACCACCGGCGGGACGCCGCGGACGTGCTCGAGCTCGACCGTCACCCCGAACGGGGCGGCCACCTGGCTGACGACGTCGTCGAGCAGCTCACCCGCCGCGAGCCACGCGTCCCCGTCGAGGCAGCGCATGGTGCCGGACATGAACCCGGTGGCCGGGATGGCGTTCGGGGCGGCGCCCGCGTGGATCTGGCCCCACACGACCGAGACGGCGCTGCGCACGTCGATGCGCCGGGACAGCACGGCGGGCACGTTCACGGCGATCTCGGCGAGCGCGAAGACCAGGTCCTCGGTCAGGTGCGGGCGGGACGTGTGCCCGCCGCGGCCGGTCAGTTCGATCCGGACGGTGTCCGAGGCCGACGTGATGGCCCCGATCCGGGTGCCGATCTGCCCGACGTCGATCCGCGGGTCGCAGTGCAGGGCGAAGATCCGCGGCACGCCGTCGAGGACCCCCTGCTCGATGCAGGTCAGGGCGCCGCCGGGCATCGTCTCCTCGGCGGGCTGGAAGATGATCCGCACCCGCCCGGCCAGGGGGCTGGACCGGTTCAGGTCCGCGAGCACGAGGGCGACGCCGACCATCACGGTGGTGTGCATGTCGTGCCCGCAGGCGTGGCAGACGCCGCGGTTGGTGGAGGACCACGGCAGCCCCGTCTCCTCCTGCACGGGCAGCGCGTCGATGTCCCCGCGCAGGGCGGTGGCGATCGGGCCCTGCCCGATGTCGACGTACAGGCCGGTGCCCTCGAACGGGTGCGGGGTGAGTCCCGCGGCGGCCAGCCGCTCGGCGATCCGCGCGGTGGTGCGGACCTCGCGGGTGGAGAGTTCGGGGTGGACGTGCAGGTCGCGGCGGAAGGCGGTCAGCTCGGCGAGCAGCGGGCGCAGGAACGGCCCGACGACGGGCAGCTGGTCGGAGTCGGACGAGAAGCCGAAGGGTGCGCGATCCACCCCATCCACTCTAGTCAGCCCGGCCGCTGCCGGCGGCGGACCGCGCCGCTCAGAGCACGTCGTCGGCGCCGGAGGCCTTCAGCTGCTCCACCGTCTTCTTGACCGCCTGCGCGTTGTCCGCGGTGGTGACCAGCAGCGCGTCCGGGGTGTCGACGACGACGATGTCCGCCACCCCGATCAGGGCGATCAGCCGGTTGGTGCCGGTGACGACGACGCCGGTGGCGTTGTCGGTGACCACGCGGGCGTGTTCGCCGAGCACCGTGACCCCCGAGCCGGCCGGGTTGAGCCGGCCGATCGCGGCGAAGTCCCCGACGTCGTCCCAGCGGAAGTCGGCGGGCACGACGGCGACGTCCCCGGCGGCGGCGGCCGGCTCGGCCACGGCGTAGTCGATGGCGATCTTCGGCAGGCCCGGCCACACCCGGGCGACGACCTCGTCGCGGTCCGGGCCGTCCCACGCGCGGGCGATCTCCATCAGCCCGGCGAACAGCTCCGGCTGGGCCGCCTCCAGGTGGTGCAGCATCAGGGCGGTCGGGGCGACGAACATGCCCGCGTTCCAGCAGTACTCCCCGGAGGCCACGTACTCGGTCGCGACCTCCTCGGAGGGCTTCTCCACGAAGGTGCGCACGGTCAGGGCGTGCGGGGCGCCGTCCACCGCGAGCGGCTCGCCCAGCTGGATGTAGCCGAAACCGGTGGACGGGTAGGTGGGCTTGATCCCGATGGTGACGATCCGGCCGGTGGCGGCGGTGTGCACGGCCTCGGCCACGACCTCCCGGAACAGGGAGTCGGGGCTGATGGCGTGGTCCGCGGCGAACGAGCCCATGATCGTCTCCGGGTCCCGCAGGTGCAGGATCGCCGCGGCCAGGCCGATGGCGGCTCCCGAGTCCTTCGGCTCGGTCTCGATCACCACGTTGCCCTCGTCCACCTCGGGCAGTTGGGTGACGACGGCGTCCCGGTGCGCCTGCCCGGTCACCACGAGCACCCGGCCCGGGGCGAGCGGTTCCAGCCGGTCGTAGGTGGCGCGGATCAGGGTGTGCCCGCTGCCGGTCAGGTCGTGCAGGAACTTCGGCGTGGCCGCGCGCGAGAGCGGCCACAGGCGCGTGCCGACCCCGCCCGCCGGGATCACCGCGTAGAACCGGGACAGGACGGACGCTCCCGCCTCGGACCCGGTCGCGGGCGCGTCGGTGGGCACGGGGGTCGACAGGTCGTGCTCGCTCATTGACCCCACGTTAGTGCAGGGCGCCGATCGGGCCCGGGAGACGTCGCGGCGGTGTGGCGTCGCCCACAGCGCGGCCGGCGGCGGGACGCAGCGGGGCGGAACCGCGCCGTCACGCGCGCCGCCACGGTCACGGCGGCGCGCCCGGGAGGACTATGGTGGGTCTGACGGGCCGGGGTCTGCGACCACCCGTCGACGCTGCCGCGGCCGGCCGTACGGACGGCCACTCGCACCGGTGGCGGCTGGGAAAGATCATCGGGTTCGCAGTGCCCGGCCGAGTCGGACGCGATACCGCTGACCGCGACCGCGCTCGGACCTGCAGGGAGGTTCTTCAGTGCCGAAAACATCCATGGGCACCCTGTACCGCGGCCGTGAAGGCATGTGGTCCTGGGTCGGTCACCGCATCACGGGCGTGGTGATCTTCTTCTTCCTCCTCGTCCACGTGCTGGACACGTCGCTGGTGCGGGTGTCCCCGCAGGCGTACGACGCCGTCATCGAGCAGTACAAGAACCCGCTGATGGCGCTCGGCGAGGCCGGCTTGGTCGGCGCCATCGTCTTCCACGCGCTCAACGGCCTGCGCATCATCCTGGTCGACTTCTGGAAGCAGGGCACGAAGTACCAGCGGCAGATGCTGTGGGCCGTCGTCGTCGGCTGGTTCGTCATCATGATCCCCTTCCTGGTGCGCCACCTGTCCCTCGCCTTCACGTTCGCCTTCGGAGGTCACTGATCATGTCCGGGATCGTCGTCGAGTCTCCTCGCTCCCCCAACAACTCCGGTGGCCGCATCGCCCCGCAGTACCGCCGCAGCAAGGGCAAGGGCGGCAACTTCGAGATGCTGGCCTGGCTGTTCATGCGCCTCTCCGGCGTGGTGCTGATCGTCCTCGTGTTCGGGCACCTGTTCGTCAACCTGATGGCGGGCGACGGCGTGCACGCCGTCGACTTCGGCTTCGTGGCCGGCAAGTGGGCCAGCCCGTTCTGGCAGGTGTGGGATCTGGCCATGCTGTGGCTGGCCCTGCTGCACGGCACCAACGGCGTGCGCACCATCATCAACGACTACGCCGAGCGGAACGCGACCCGGCTCTGGCTCAAGACCGTGCTGTACATCGCCTCGGGCACGATGATCGTGCTCGGCACCCTGGTGATCTTCACCTTCGATCCCTGCCCGGTGATCGACGGCGTCGCCACCGTCAGCAGCTTCTGCCCCGCCCCCTGAGACGCCTGGCGACCACGAGAGAAAAGAGTCATCGAAGCATGCAGGTCCACAAGTACGATGTCGTGATCGTGGGCGCCGGTGGCGCCGGGATGCGCGCGGCGATCGAGTCAGGTCAGCGCGCGCGTACGGCGGTGCTGACCAAGCTGTATCCGACGCGTTCCCACACCGGTGCGGCCCAGGGCGGCATGTGCGCGGCCCTCGCCAACGTCGAGGAGGACAACTGGGAGTGGCACACCTTCGACACGGTCAAGGGCGGGGACTACCTCGTCGACCAGGACGCCGCGGAGGTGATGGCCAAGGAGGCCATCGACGCCGTCCTCGACCTGGAGAAGATGGGCCTGCCGTTCAACCGCACGCCGGAGGGACGCATCGACCAGCGGCGCTTCGGCGGGCACACCCGTGACCACGGCAAGTCGCCGGTCCGGCGGGCCTGCTACGCCGCGGACCGCACGGGCCACATGATCCTGCAGACGCTGTACCAGAACTGCGTCAAGCACAACGTCGAGTTCTACAACGAGTTCTACGTCCTCGACCTGCTGCTCATCGACGAGACCGGCGCGGACGGGGTGCCCGGCAAGCGCGTGGCCGGCGTCGTCAGCTACGAGCTGGCCACCGGCGAGATCCACGTGTTCCAGGCCAAGAGCGTCGTGTTCGCCTCAGGTGGCGTCGGCAAGGTCTTCAAGACCACCTCCAACGCGCACACCCTGACCGGTGACGGCATGGGCATCGCGTTCCGCCGGGGCCTGCCCCTGGAGGACATGGAGTTCATCCAGTTCCACCCGACCGGCCTCGCGGGCCTGGGCATCCTGCTCTCCGAGGCCGCCCGCGGCGAGGGCGCGATCCTGCGCAACTCCGAGGGCGAGCGGTTCATGGAGCGGTACGCCCCGACCATCAAGGACCTCGCGCCGCGCGACATCGTCGCCCGGTCGATGGCCAACGAGGTGCGGGAGGGCCGCGGCTGCGGACCGAACAAGGACTACGTGCTGCTGGACCTGACCCACCTGGAGCCGGCGCACATCGACGCGAAGCTGCCGGACATCACGGAGTTCGCCCGCACCTACCTGGGCGTCGAGCCCTACACCGAGCCGGTGCCGGTGTTCCCGACCTGCCACTACGCGATGGGCGGCATCCCCACCAACATCAAGGGCGAGGTCCTCGCGGACAACGACACCGTGGTGCCTGGCCTGTACGCGGCCGGCGAGGTGGCCTGCGTGTCCGTGCACGGCTCCAACCGGCTGGGCACCAACTCCCTGCTGGACATCAACGTGTTCGGCAAGCGCTCGGGCATCAACGCCGCCGAGTACGCCAACCGCGCGGAGTTCGTGGCGCTGCCGGAGAACCCGGCCGCGTACACGGAGGACCTGCTCGACGTCGTCCGCACCGGGGAGGGCTCCGAGCGGGTCGCGAAGATCCGGTCGGAGCTGCAGGAGACCATGGACGCGAACATGCAGGTGTTCCGCACCGAGACGTCCATCCGGCAGGCCCTGGACGACATCGTGTCCCTGCGGGAGCGGTACCGGGCCATCTCCGTGCAGGACAAGGGCAAGCGGTTCAACCTGGACCTGCTCGAGGCCGTCGAGCTGGGCTTCCTGCTGGACATGGCCGAGGTCATGACCGTCTCCGCCCTGCACCGCAAGGAGTCCCGCGGCGGGCACTACCGCGAGGACTACCCCGATCGTGACGACGCGAACTGGATGAAGCACACCATGGTGTACCGGGACCCCGACTCCGAGATGGAGGGCGTCCAGGGGATCCGGTTCGACACCAAGCCGGTGATCTTCACCCGTTACGAACCGATGGAGCGCAAGTACTGATGAGCACCCAGACAGCCGAACCGGCATCCAAGGTCGAGCTCCCCGCGTCCGCGGGCGGGGGCGGCGAGATCCCCACGTTCGACGTGACCCTGCGGGTCCGCCGGTACAACCCGGAGGTCTCGGACGAGCCGCACTGGGACGAGTTCTCGCTCACCATGTACGGCACGGACCGCGTCCTCGACGCGCTGCACAAGGCGAAGTGGGAGCACGACGGGTCGCTCTCGTTCCGCCGCTCGTGCGCGCACGGCGTGTGCGGCTCGGACGCGATGCGGATCAACGGCCGCAACCGCCTGGCCTGCAAGACGCTGCTCAAGGACCTGGACACGTCCAAGCCCATCCTGGTGGAGCCGATCAAGGGCCTGCCGGTGGAGAAGGACCTGATCGTCGACATGGAGCCGTTCTTCCAGTCCTACCGGGAGATCATGCCGTTCCTCGTCAACCGCGGGCACGAGCCGACGAAGGAGCGCCTGCAGTCCGCCGAGGAGCGCGAGCGGTTCGACGACACCACCAAGTGCATCCTGTGCGCGGCATGCACGTCGTCCTGCCCGGTGTTCTGGACCGACGGCCAGTACTTCGGCCCGGCCGCCATCGTCAACGCGCATCGGTTCATCTTCGATTCGCGCGACGACGCCGGCGACATGCGCCTGCAGATCCTCAACGACAAGGAGGGCGTGTGGCGCTGCCGCACGACCTTCAACTGCACCGAGGCGTGCCCGCGCGGCATCCAGGTGACCAAGGCCATCGCCGAGGTCAAGCAGGCGGTGCTCGCCCGCGCGATCTGACCGGACGCGGACGCCACGACACACGACGAGGGCCCGGGCGAGGAACCGCCCGGGCCTTCGTCGTGTGTCCTGGTGCTCCTCAGCCGCCGAGCGGGACCTCCCCCACCTGCTCCCACTCCTGCTCGCCCGCGCGGAACACGCCGAGCGCGCGCGCCGGGAAGGTGGCGGCGAAACCGGCGAAGCGGATCAGCGCCTCGTCCAGGGCCTGCCGGTCGACGCCCTGGGCGAGGGTGACGTGCGGGTGGTACGGGAACCGGGCGCCGCTGCCGATGCCGGCCGCGAGGATGCCCTCGTGCAGGTCGACGCACTCCCGCGCCCCGGTGGCCAGGCGCAGGAAGGCGACCGGCGAGTGTGGCAGGAAGCTGCCGGTGCCGCGCAGCACCACGGTGAACGGAGCGGTGCGGGCCGCGACCGCGGCCACCGCCGTGACGGCGGCGTCGACGTCGTCCGTGATCCCGTGGGTCAGGATGGTCACATGGGGCGGGACGAGCGCCTCGGCGGCCTCCCCGAAGGAGGCGCGCCACCCGTGCAGCTGCGCCGCGAGCGGCCCCGGGACGGCGATCACCACCCCGAGGGCACCCTCCGTCAGCGCCTCCACGGTCAGCTCTCGCCGGTCGCCGCGGGCTCGCGCACCCAGCCGCGCGCGGGTCGGAGCAGGCCCACCCGATCGTAGACCGCGGCGAGCGTCCGCCCGGCGATCTCGCGGGCCTTCTCGGCGCCGCGCGCGAGGATCGCGTCCAGCTCGGCCGGGTCGGCGAGCAGCTCCGTCGTCCGTTCCCGGAAGGGGACGACGAACGCGGTGACCAGGTCGGCCACGTCCACCTTCAGGTGCCCGTACATCTTCCCGGCGTAGTCCTGCTCGAGCTCGTCGACGCCGCGGCCGCTGAGCGAGGAGTGGATGGCCAGGAGGTTGGAGACGCCGGGCTTGGCCTCGCGGTCGAACCGGATCTCGGTGCCGTTGTCCGTCACGGCCGACCTGATCTTCTTCGCGGTGACCTTCGGCTCGTCGAGCAGGTTGATCAGCCCGGCCGGGGAGGCCGCGGACTTGGACATCTTCGCCGTCGGGTTCGCCAGGTCGTAGATCTTCGCCGACGCCGGCGGAATGAATCCCTCGGGGACCACGAAGGTCTCCCCGAACCGGGTGTTGAACCGCTGCGCGAGATTGCGGGTCAGCTCGATGTGCTGGCGCTGGTCCTCCCCCACCGGCACCCGGTGCGCCTGGTAGAGCAGGATGTCGGCGGCCATCAGCGTGGGGTAGGCGAACAGGCCCACGGTCGCCGCGTCGACGCCGTAGCGGGCGGTCTTGTCCTTGAACTGGGTCATTCGCGACGCCTCACCGAAGCCGGTGATGCAGTTGAGCACCCAGGCCAGCTCGGCGTGCTCGGGCACGTGGGACTGCACGAACAGGGTGCAGCGGTCCGGGTCCACCCCGCCGGCGATGTACTGGGCGACCGTGCGGCGCGTCCGGTCCGCGAGCGTCGCCGGGTCGTGCTCGACCGTCATGGCGTGCAGGTCGGGGATGAAGTAGATCGCGTCGTTGTCGTCCTGCATCCGCACCCAGTTGCGCACGGCCCCGATGTAGTTGCCCAGGTGCAGGCTGTCGGCGGAGGGCTGGGCTCCGGAGAGGACGCGGGGACGTGGCGGGGTGGCCATGGACGGTGCTTCCTTGTCGAGATCGGGGTCGGTGCTGGCGGCTGGCGGGGCGGTCAGAGCTGGTAGTCGATCACCAGCGGGGCGTGGTCGGACCAGCGGGTGTCCCAGGACGCGGCTCGGTCGACGCTCGCGGTCGTCGCCGTGCGGGCGAGCTCGGGAGTGGCGAGCTGGTAGTCGATCCGCCATCCGGCGTCGTTGTCGAAGGCCGCCCCGCGCATCGACCACCAGGTGTAGGGCCCGTCGACGTCGCCGGCGAGCGCACGGTGGACGTCCACCCAGCCGTGCTCGCCGAGGAACCGGTCGACGTAGGCGCGCTCCTCCGGCAGGAAGCCGGCCTTCGTGGCGTTGCCCTTCCAATTCTTGATGTCGCGCGTCGTGTGCCCGACGTTCAGGTCGCCGGTGACGACGGCGAGGTCCGCACGGGCCCGGATCTGGGGCAGGCGGCGTTCCATCGCGGTGAGGAACCGGTACTTGTCCTCCTGGCGGGCGGTGCCGGCCTCCCCGGAGTGCACGTAGGCGCTGACCGCGGTGAGCACGGCGTCGCCGGCGGCGGTGGGGACGGTCACGTCGACCTCGATCCAGCGGCCGGCGGTGGCGAAGTAGTCCTCGCCGATCCCGATCCGGGTGGCGGTGGGCTCGAGGCGGGTGGCGACGGCGACGCCGGCGCGGCCCTTGGCGCCGGCCTCGGCGTGCGCGACGTACCAGTCGGGGCCGAGCAGCTCGTGC
Source organism: Tersicoccus solisilvae (assembly GCF_014643255.1). GTDB lineage: Bacteria > Actinomycetota > Actinomycetes > Actinomycetales > Micrococcaceae > Tersicoccus > Tersicoccus solisilvae. Next base: position 27,211 of record NZ_BMJI01000012.1, read on the forward strand.
ACGACGGCGTCGGGCGCCCGCACCTCCTGCAGGGTCAGCACGTCGACGTCGCGGGCGGCGAGCCACTCGCGCATGCCGTCGCCGTTGCCCGCCCGCACGCCACTGGTGCGGAAGGCGGCCCGGATGCCGTTGACGTTGACGCTGGCCACGCGCAGCCGGCGGGTCGCGCCGGCGGTATCGATCGTGGCGTCGTTCTCGGCGGTCGGGTCCTCGGCGGTCGTCAGCACGGGCAGCGATGTCACCCGATCCACTCTACCGCCGGGCTCCCCCGCGCCCCCCGGCCCCCCTGGCCAGCTCGTCAATAGATGTTCGATCCGGCCCTTCGCAACCGCTTGCGTCGACATCTATTGACGAGCTGGCGGAAGGTGAGGGCGCGGGTCAGTCGACGACGGTGCCGCTGAGGGGACCGTCGTCGGTGCCGTCGCGGCGAGGACGGTCGTCGACACCGAGCATGCCGAGCGCGTTGTGGGCCGTGATCTGGATGGTCTCCAGCGCCCGCGCCACCTGGTCCGGGTCGGTGCCCAGATGCTGCTCGATCACCCGGCCCTGCACCGCCACGATCCGCAGGCTGTGCGCCAGCTTCTCGTCCCGGACGGGGTCGGCGGCCGCGGCGGAGACCACCCGCGTGCCGGCGGTGGCACCCGAGGGGGGCAGCCCGGCGGCGGAGCGCAGCGTGTCGTTGGCGCTGGCGAGCTGGGTGGCGCCGAAGCGGGCGGCGCGGCGCACGGCGAGGAAGACGACGAGGGCCAGCACCAGCCACCCCGCGGCGACGATCGCGACCAGCCAGCCGACGACGTCGTTCTGATTGGCGGCGAACACGACGGCGACGAGGAACACCACCATGACGACGGCGAGCATCAGCCCGCCCCCTCCCAGCGGCGACCGGCGAGCGCCGGTGACGGCGCCGTCGTAGGCGCGGCCCGCGAACCCGGTGCCGGAGAGCAGGCCCCCGGCGGGCGCACCGGTGCGGGAGTCGGATCGGGGATCGGGACGCGTCGAGCCAGCCATGGCCCCATTCTCCCGTACCGCCGGGCCGGGGCGGCGGCGTTCCACCGGAGGCGAACGGGCTACTTGAGGAACAGCGCCCGCAGCCGGCTGGTGGTCAGTGCCAGCCCGATCACGATCATCACGACGTAGTACAGCAGGTGCAGGGCGGTCTCCCCGGTGAGGACGCCGACGCTGAGCTGGCGCATCAACTCCACCCCGTGCCACAGCGGCAGCGCCTGGACCACCCACCGGATCGGCTCCGGGTAGACGGAGAGGGGGTAGAACGTCGCGCTGAACAGGAACATCGGCATCATCACGAACGTGACGATGTCCATCTGCTGGAAGGTCTTCATGTAGCTGGTGACGGCCATGCCGAAGCTGGCGAACCCGAAGGCGACCAGCACGGCGGCGGGGATCAGCAGCAACGTCCAGGCGGACTGCGCGAGGCCGAACACGACCATCACCCCGGTGAAGCCCACCGCGTACAGGGCGCCGCGCACCAGGGCCATGACGATCTCGCCCACGGCCACGTCCAGCGGCCCGAGAGAGGTCGACAGCATGCCCTGGTACAGCTTGCCGAACGTCATCTTGAAGAAGACGTTCCAGGTGGAGTCGTAGACGGCGCCGTTCATCGCGGAGACCGCCAGCAGCGCCGGCGCGATGTACGCGGCGTAGCTCACGGTGGTCCCGCCGGGGCCCTCGACCTGACCGACGAGCGTGCCGAGCCCCACCCCGAGGGAGAGCAGGTAGAAGACCGGCTCGAAGAACCCGGAGACGAGGATGATCCAGTTCTGGCTGCGGATCACCCGGAACCCGCGCCCGATGACGGCGCTCGCATTGCGGGAGTAGAGCACCGCGAGCGGCCGGCGCGACGGGGTCAGGCGCGGCGTCGTGACGCCGCCGGGGGCGGTCATCGACCCAGCCTGCGGGTGAAGAACCGGCGGGCCAGCGTCATCCCCGTCACGGCGAGCGCGACCAGGACCACCAGATGGACGACCATTAGCCACGGCGGCACCGCCAGCCCGAACGACACGACCCGGGCCAGCTGCGTCGTGTGCCACAGCGGGGAGATCCAGCCGATCCACTGCAGCCCGGCCGGCATCGTCTCGAGCGGGTAGAAGGTGCCCGAGAACAGGAACAGCGGGGTGATCACGAACCGCTGGATCATGGAGAACTGGAAGCCCTCGCCCTCGAGCGTCGCCGAGTACGCCATCACCGGCGCCCCGAAGGCGAGCGCCCCGAGGACCGCGATCGGCACGATCAACCAGCCGGTGCCGAGCGACGGGACGGCGCCGAACAGGTGGAGGATGCCGACGTAGGCCACGGTCTGCACGGTGAGACGGACCCCCACGGCCATCAGGTGGCCGGCCGCGATCTGACCCGGGGTGAGCGGGGAGGCGTTGGGGCCGTAGTAGACCCGGCGCCATTTGAAGCCGTCCATCACGGGGAACATCATCTCCAGGCCCACGGTCATCAGCGCGGCCGAGGTGACCAGGGCGGGCGCGACGAACTGCAGGTAGCTCACCCCGTTCGCGGCGACACCGTTGCGGTCCACGAGCACGGCCAGGCCGACGCCGAGGGCGTAGAGGTAGAGCAGCGGGGAGCCGATGCTCTCCAGCGCGATGGTGCCGGCGTAGGCGCGCATGCTGCGCAATGCGTGCTCGGCGTAGTAGAGGGCGCCCCACCGGCGGGCCTTCGCGGCGGACACGGCGGGGCCGTGGGCGCGCCCGGAGTAGGTCAGGGCGGTGGGGGTGCTCCCGCTCACTCGATCAGACTCCGCCCGGTGAGCCGGAGGAACACGTCCTCCAGCGACGACCGTCGCACCAGGGACGTGACGGGTCGCAGGCCGCGCGCGGTGACCTCGTCGAGGGCGGCCTCGCCGTCCGCGGCGTAGAGCAGCACCCGGTCCGGCAGCACCTCGATCCGCTCGCCCACCCCGGCCAGCGACTGGGCCGCCGCCGCGTTGCGGTCCGTGCCGAACCGGACCTCGAGCACCTCGCGGGTCGAGTACTGCCGGATCAGGGTGGCCGGCGACCCCTCCGCCATGATCCTGCCCTTGTCGACGACGATCAGCCGGTCGCACAGCTGCTCGGCCTCGTCCATGTAGTGGGTGGTCAGCACCAGGGTGACGCCCTGCTCCTTGAGCCGGAACAGGCGGTCCCAGAGGATGTGCCGGGCCTGCGGATCCAGGCCCGTGGTCGGCTCGTCGAGCATCACGATGCTCGGCTCGTTCACCAGGGCGCGGGCGATGGTCAGGCGCCGCTTCATGCCGCCGGAGAGGGAGTCGACCTTGGCCTTCGCCTTCTCCGTCAGCTGGGCGAACTCGAGCAGCTCGTCGACCTTGGGCTGGAGGTAGCGGTACGGGAGCCCGAAGTAGCGGCCGTAGACGAGCAGGTTGTCGCGCACGCGCAGTTCCTCGTCGAGGTTGTCCTGCTGCGGGACGACGCCGAGGTGGGCCCGCACCTCGGGCCCGTGCTTCTCCGGGTCCAGGCCCATGATGGTCAGCTCGCCGCCGGTGCGCCCGGTCACGCCCCCGATCATCCGCATGGTCGTCGACTTGCCGGCACCGTTGGGGCCGAGCAGGCCGAAGGACTCACCGGGGGCGATGTCGAAGCTGATCCCGTCGACGGCGCGGGTGTCGCCGTAGACCTTGGTCAGGTCCCGGGCGGTGATGACGGCGGCGGGCGCGGAGGACGCCGGGGAATCGGTGCGCGCCGAGGTCACGGCGGCACCGCGCCCGGCGGGCGAGTCGGTGGACACTCGTGACAGTGTAGGAAATCACACCGACAGATCACAGCATTGACGCGACGTACTCGAGGAGCACCGACGATGACCGCACCCGGCACCCTTCCGCCCCGGCCCGGGCCCGCCGATCATCTCCCGGCCGCCACCGACCCCGAGGTCCTGCGCCGGCTGACCGAGGCCCTCGGGGACAAGGTCCGCACCGACCCGGCCTCCCTGGCGGCGGCGCGGACCGACGAATCGGGGCACGCGACCGACGCCGCCCCCCTGGCGGTGGTCGAGGCACAGGAGATCGAGGACGTCCAGGCCGTGTGCCGGATCTGCACCGCGACCGGCACCCCGATCGTCACCCGCGGCGCGGGTACCGGGCTGGCCGGGGGCGCCATCGGCGGGGCGGGCGAGGTGGTGCTCTCGACGGCGCGGATGGACCGGATCCTGGAGATCTCCCCGCAGAACCGGCTGGCCGTCGTCCAGCCCGGCATCCTCAACGGCACCCTGAACGCGGCCCTCGCCGAGCAGGGGCTGTGGTGGCCGCCGGACCCCGCGAGCAAGGACATCTCGTCCGTCGGCGGCAACATCGCGACCAACGCCGGCGGGCTGCTGTGCGCCAAGTACGGGGTCACCCGGGAGTCCGTGCTGGCGCTGAAGGTGGTGCTGGCCGACGGCACGCTGATCAGCGTCGGGCACCGCACCGTCAAGGGCGTCACCGGGCTCGACCTCTGCGCCCTGATGATCGGCTCGGAGGGCGTGCTCGGCGTGATCGTCGAGTGCACGCTCAAGCTGCGCCCGGCCGTCACCGGCCCGGTGCCCACCATCGCCGCGTTCTTCGAGGACGTCGAGGCGGCCGCCGCGGCCTGCTCGGCCGTCACCGCCGCCCACCTGGAGCCGGCGGTGATGGAACTGCTCGACGAGCAGATCCTCGCCGCCGTCAGCGCGCACACGGGCGTCGACCTGATCGACCGGGGCCGGTCCTACGTGCTGATCCAGACGGACGGCCCGGGGGCGGAGGCGACGGCGCAGGCGATCCGCGCGGTGCTGGAGGCGAACGGGGGCCGGGTCGAGTTCGCCCGGGACCCGGCCGAGGCGGCCCGGCTGGTGCAGGTGCGGCGCGAGGTGCATCCGGCGATGACCCGGCTGGGGACCGCCCTGATCGAGGACGTCGCCGTGCCCCGGGATCGGCTCGCCGCCATGTACGCGCGGATCGCCGACATCGCCGACCGGTACGACGTGGCCATCCCGACCAACGCCCACGCCGGTGACGGCAATCTGCACCCGACGTTCGTGTTCGCGGGCACGGAGGTCCCCCCGCGGGTGTGGGACGCGGCCGACGAGCTGTTCCAGTACGCCATCGAGCTCGGCGGCACCCTGACCGGCGAGCACGGGGTGGGCGTGCTCAAGAGGCGCTGGCTCGGGGACGAACTCGGTACCGACCAGCTGGCCCTGCAGCGCCGGATCAAGGCGGCGTTCGACCCGGACGGCCTGCTCAATCCCGGCAAGGTCTTCGCGCCGTAGCCGCCGGGCGCCGGCGAACCAGCGCTGAGCCGGGCCGGGGCCCGGGTCGAGGCGCCTCAGCGGGAGGCGCTCACCACTCCTCGAGGCCCTCGTACAGCGGGAAGTCGCCGGCGAGCTTCTCCACGCGAACGCGCAGCGCGTCGATGTCGGCGCCGGGCTTGAGGGTCTCCGCGATGACGTCGGCCACCTCGGTGAACTCGGCGTCGCCGAAGCCGCGGGTGGCCAGGGCCGGGGTGCCGATCCGCAGGCCCGAGGTGACCATCGGCGGGCGCGGGTCGAACGGGATGGCGTTGCGGTTGACGGTGATGCCCGCGCGGTGCAGCAGGTCCTCGGCCTGCTTGCCGTCCAGCGCCGAGTCCTTCAGGGAGACGAGCACGAGGTGCACGTCGGTGCCGCCGGTCAGCACCGACACGCCGTGCTCGGTGACGTCGGCGGCGGAGAGCCGCTCGGCGAGGATCCGGGCACCGTCCAGGGTGCGGCGCTGCCGCTGCGCGAACTCCTCCCCCGCGGCGATCTTGAACGCGACGGCCTTGGCGGCGATGGCGTGCATCAGTGGGCCGCCCTGCTGGCCGGGGAACACCGCCGAGTCGATCTTCTTCGCGTACTCGGCCTTGGAGAGCACGAGCCCGGAGCGGGGACCGCCGAGGGTCTTGTGCACGGTGGAGGTGACGACGTCGGAGTGCGGCACGGGGTTCGGGTGCAGGCCCGCGGCCACCAGGCCGGCGAAGTGCGCCATGTCCGTCCACAGCAGCGCGCCCACCTCGTCGGCGATCGACCGGAAGGCGGCGAAGTCGAGCTGCCGCGGGTAGGCGGACCAGCCGGCGATGATCACCTGCGGCCGCTCCGCGAGGGCCTGCTCCCGCACGTGGTCCATGTCGATGCGGTAGGTGTCCGGGTCCACGCCGTAGGCGGCGACCTCGTAGAGCTTGCCGGAGAAGTTCAGCTTCATGCCGTGCGTCAGGTGCCCGCCGTGCGCGAGGGTGAGCCCGAGCAGCTTGTCGCCGGGCTGGATCATGGCGGCGAGCGCGGCCGCGTTGGCCTGGGCCCCGGCGTGGGGCTGCACGTTGGCGTGCTCGGCCCCGAACAGCGCCTTGACCCGGTCCCGCGCGAGGTTCTCGGCGACGTCGACGTACTCGCAGCCGCCGTAGTAGCGCCGCCCGGGGTAGCCCTCGGCGTACTTGTTGGTCAGCACGGAGCCCTGCGCCTGCAGCACGGCCCGTGGCACGAAGTTCTCGGAGGCGATCATCTCGAGGGTGCCCCGCTGGCGGCCGAGCTCGTCCGCGAGCACCGCGGCGATCTCGGGGTCGACCTCGGTCAGCGGCTGGGTGTTCAGGGCGGCGGTGGCGGAATGGCTCAACGTGATCTCTCCTGCGGGGGCGGTCGTGGCGGTCGGGCACGCGGTCGTCGTGGACTCCACCCAGGCGTGCGGCCGGTCCCTCACCGGGCGCGCTCCCCGGTGGTCCTCCACCTCACGCCAGTCACGCGTCCCGTCGTGGCTCACGGTACACCGAAGGCGCCGGACGCCGAGGGGCCGGCTGGTTAGGATCGGGCCATGGCGACCATCCTCCAGCACGGTGACCACTCCCCGCGGATCGACCCGTCCGCCTTCGTGGCGACGAATGCGACCGTGATCGGCGACGTGAGCGTCGGTGCCGGCTCCGGCGTCTTCTACGGCGCCGTCGTGCGCGGGGACACCGCCACGATCCGGCTGGGCGCCGGCAGCAACCTGCAGGACAACGTCGTCGTGCACGCCGATCCGGACTTCCCGGCGACCATCGGCGACGGGGTGAGCGTCGGCCACAACGCCGTCGTGCACGGCTGCACGGTCGAGGACGACTGCCTGATCGGCATGAACGCGACCGTGCTCAACGGCGCCGTGATCGGGACGGGTTCCCTCGTGGCCGCCGGAGCCGTCGTCCTCGAGGGCACCGTCGTGCCCCCGGGCTCCCTCGTCGCCGGCGTCCCGGCGAAGGTGCGCCGGGAGTTGACCGACGACGAGCGGGCGGGGGTCCGGGAGAACGCCGCCCACTATCGCGCCCTCTCCCGCCAGCACGCGGGTCGTTCCTCGTGACTGTGCGTTTGACACCGCTTGCATTAACTTCTTGACGACAACCGTCTCCGTGGGGCACGCTGTCCGGTATGCCTGTCGATGACGACGTCCGCCCTGCCCGCCGGCGCGGCATCGACCACGCCTCCCTCCCGACGCCGTCCGCGCCGCCCTACGCCGGCGCCGCGTCCCGCAACACCGGCTCCCAGCGGGCCCTGCGCGACTTCAACCAGCAGCGCATCCGCGAGGTGCTGGCCGGCTCCGGCCCCGCCACGCAGGCCGAACTCGCGCGCCGCACCGGCCTGTCCACCGCCACCATCTCGAACATCGTGCGGAGGATGGCGGCGGCCTCGCTCGTCACCACCGAGCCCACGACGAGCTCGGGCCGCAAGGCCACCCTGGTCAGCCTCAACGAGGACGGCAGCTTCGCCGCCGGCATCGACTTCGGCCGCCGGCACATCCGCATCATCCTGGCGACACCGAGCCACACCATCCTGGCCGAGCGGTTCCAGGACGTGCCCGTGGGCCTCGGCGCGAGCGAGGTGATCGCCGAGGCGGACCGGCTGCTGCAGCGCATGCTCGACGAGACCGGCCGCCGACGGGAGGACCTGCTCGGCTGCGGGGTGGGCGTCCCCGGCCCGGTGGACCGCCGCACCGGCGAGATCGTCTACGGCGCGATCCTGCCCGAATGGGTCGGCATCCACGTCCTCGACCGGCTGCGCAGCACCCTGCGCACCCCCGTGCACCTGGACAACGACGCCAACCTGGGGGCCCTGGCGGAGGTCACCTGGGGCCCGCACGCGGACGCCCACGACCTCGCGTTCGTCAAGGTCGGCTCCGGCATCGGCATGGGTCTGATCCTGCGGGGCGAGCTGTACTACGGCAACGTCGGCCTGACCGGCGAGCTGGGCCACACGACGGTGGTGGAACAGGGCCAGATCTGCCGGTGCGGCAGCCGCGGGTGCCTGGAGACGGTGGCGTCGACGTCCTACATGCTCGATCTGCTCGCCCGCACCCGCCGTTCCGACCGGCCGCTGACCACCGCCGACCTGGTGGAGGCGGCCGCCGGGGGCGACCCGGCCGCCCGGCGGGTGGTGGCCGACGCCGGGCAGGCCCTCGGCCGTGCGCTCGCGTCGATGGCCAACATCCTCAACCCCGAGCGGATCATCGTCGGGGGCCCGCTCGCCGCCCTCGGCGCCGTGCTGCTCGACCCGGTGCGGCAGGGCATGCACCGGCACGCCATCCCCGCCGTCACCGCGACGACGGAGCTCGCGATGGCCTCGCTGGGCGACCGCGCGGAGGCACTGGGCGCCTGCACACTCGCCTTCCAACAGGTCGCGGTGCCGGCCTGATGGACGGCGTCCTCCATTCATCCACTGGCGTATTACTCGCCGGTATGCGTTCATTACTTGACGACAGCGGAGTGATGCAGTTAACTCATCTCTCGAACCAGCTGTGCGCCCGGGGGCGGGTCCGCCGGCCGGTCGCCGTTCGACAACGAGGTCATTCGAGGTGAGGCCGGGGTATGTCCGATAACCACACGATCCTGCAGATGCAGCACATCACCAAGGTGTTCCCGGGGGTCAAAGCACTCTCCGACGTCTCCATCGACGTCACCGCCGGCGAGGTCCACGCCATCTGCGGCGAGAACGGGGCCGGCAAGTCCACCCTGATGAAAGTGCTCTCCGGCGTGTACCCGCACGGGTCCTACGAGGGCACGATCATCTACCAGGGCCAGGAGGTCCAGTTCAAGGACATCCGCTCCTCCGAGGCCGCGGGCATCGTCATCATCCACCAGGAGCTCGCGCTCATCCCCGAGCTCTCCATCGCCGAGAACATCTTCCTCGGCAACGAGCTGACCCGTCGCGGCCGCATCGACTGGGTGGCCACCAACAAGCGGGCCATCGAGCTGCTCGCCCGGGTGGGCCTCAAGGAGGACCCCGAGACGCCGATCAAGAACATCGGCGTCGGCAAGCAGCAGCTGGTGGAGATCGCCAAGGCGCTGAACAAGGACGTGAAGCTGCTCATCCTCGACGAGCCGACCGCGGCGCTGAACGAGGAGGACTCCGCGCACCTGCTCGACCTGATCCGGGGCCTGCAGGCCCGCGGGATCACGTCGATCATCATCAGCCACAAGCTCAACGAGATCGAGCAGATCGCCGACTCCATCACGATCATCCGGGACGGGAAGACGGTCGAGACGCTCGACGTCGGCGCCGGCGGCGTGGACGAGGACCGGATCATCAAGGGCATGGTCGGCCGCTCCCTCGAGTCCCGGTTCCCCGACCACACCCCCGACATCGGCCCCACCTTCTTCGAGGTGCGGGACTGGACGGTCGCCCACCCCACCGTGCCCGAGCGGCTGGTCTGCAAGGGCTCGAACTTCTTCGTCCGGCGCGGGGAGATCGTCGGCTTCGCCGGCCTGATGGGCGCGGGCCGCACCGAGCTGATGCGCTCGATCTTCGGCCGCTCGTACGGCACCTACCAGCACGGGCAGATCATCATGAACGGCAAGCCGATCACGCTGAAGAACGTGCACCAGGCGATCGACGCCGGGATCGGCTACGTCACCGAGGACCGCAAGGTGCTCGGCCTGAACCTGCTGGACGACATCAAGACGACGACCGTCTCGGCGGAGCTGCAGAAGATCGCGAAGCTCTCGGTCGTCGACCGGAACGCCGAGTTCAATGCGGCGGAGCAGTACCGCAAGTCGCTGCGGACGAAGGCACCCACGGTCAATGAGGGCGTCGGCAAGCTCTCCGGCGGCAACCAGCAGAAGGTCGTGCTGGCCAAGTGGCTGTTCACCGATCCCGAGCTGCTGATCCTCGACGAGCCCACCCGCGGCATCGACGTCGGCGCCAAGTACGAGATCTACGGCATCATCCAGGCCCTGGCCGACGCGGGCAAGGGCGTCATCGTCGTCTCCTCCGAACTGCCCGAGCTGCTCGGTCTGTCCGACCGGGTCTACACGATCTTCGAGGGCGCCATCACCGGCGTGCTCGACCGCGGTGAGGCCTCGCAGGAGTCCCTCATGCGGATGATGACCTCCACCCGGGCCCAGCTGGCCTCCTGACCGCCGTCCACCCGCACCACACCAAGGACACCGATGAAACACCTCAAGGACATCTTCGGCGGCGATCTCCGCCAGTTCGGCATGGTCTTCGCCCTCGTGGCGCTGCTGCTGTACTTCCAGATCGCCACGGGCGGGCTCGTGCTCACCCCGGAGAACGTGATCAACCTGTTCAACGGCAACGCCTACATCCTCGTCCTCGCCGTCGGCATGGTGCTCGTCATCATCGCCGGGCACATCGACCTGTCCGTCGGCTCGGTCGCGGCGTTCACCGGCATCGTCGTGGCCAAGTGCATGAGTGACTGGCAGCTCACCGGCTTCGGGGGCGCGCTGATCGGCGTCCTCGTCGGCCTCGTCGTGGGCGCCCTGATCGGTGCGTGGCAGGGCTTCTGGGTCGCGTACGTCGGGATCCCGGCGTTCATCGTCACCCTGGCCGGCATGCTCATCTTCCGCGGCGGCAACCAGTGGGTCGGCAAGTCGAACACGATCCCCGTCTCGGACCAGTTCCAGTACCTCGGGGCGGGGTACCTGCCCGAGTTGGGTCCGAGCACCGGCTACAACAACCTCACCCTGCTGATCGGCCTCGTCCTCGTCGCCCTGCTCGTGATCGGGGCGGTGCGCACCCGGCGCAACCAGCGCCGCATCGGCGCCGACCTGGAGCCGCTGTGGGTGCTCGTCACCCGGCTCGTGCTGATCTGCGCCGCCATCCTCTACGCCACCTACCTGTTCGCCACCGGCCGGCCGGGCACCTCGTTCCCGATCTCCGGCGTCATCCTCGGCGTGCTCGTGGTCATCTATGGGTTCCTCGCCAGCCGCACCATCATCGGCCGGCATGTCTACGCGGTCGGTGGCAACCGCCACGCCGCCGAGCTCTCGGGTGTGAAGTCCAAGCAGGTCAACTTCCTGGTCATGATGAACATGTCCGTGCTGGCCGCCATCGCCGGCATGATGTTCGTCGCCCGCTCCAGCGCCTCCGGCCCGTTCGACGGCGTCGGCTGGGAGCTGGACGCCATCGCGGCCGTCTTCATCGGCGGCGCCGCGGTCTCGGGCGGTGTCGGCACCGTGGTCGGCTCCGTCATCGGTGGTCTGGTGATGGCGGTGCTGAACAACGGTCTGCAGCTGCTCGGCGTCGGCGCCGACTGGACGCAGATCATCAAGGGCCTCGTGCTGCTGATCGCGGTCGCCTTCGACGTCTACAACAAGTCGCAGGGCAAGCGCTCGATCACCGGGCTGCTGCTCAAGAACTTCGGGGGGACCAACGCGAAGCGGGAGACCACCGAAACCTCTCAGGTCGTCGGCGCCGACGCCTGAGGCCCAACCCGTCCGTTGCGGACACAACAGAAAGAGATGAACATGCGCAATGTCGTCAAAGCGATGGCGGCCGTGGCGGCCATCGGCACCCTCGCGCTGACCGGCTGCGGCCGCAGCGACTCGGGCTCCTCCGCCAGCGGCGGCGCCTCGGGCGGCTCGGGCGGGTTCGCGAAGGACTCCCTCATCGGCGTGGCCCTGCCGCAGAAGACCTCGGAGAACTGGGTCCTCGCGGAGAACCTGTTCAACACGGACCTCAAGGACGCCGGTTACAAGGCCGACGTCGAGTTCGCCAACGGTGGCGTGTCCGAGCAGCAGAACCAGATCCAGTCCATGGTCACCAAGGGCGCGAAGGTCATCGTCGTCGGCGCCATCGACGGCGCCCAGCTCTCCACCCAGGTCAAGGCCGCGAAGGACGCCGGCGTCACCGTCATCGCGTACGACCGGCTGCTGAAGAACACCAACGCGGTCGACTACTACGTCGCGTACGACAACTTCAAGGTCGGCCAGCTGCAGGGCCAGGCCCTGCTCGACGGCATGAAGGCCAAGAAGCCGAGCGGCCCGTACAACATCGAGGTCTTCGCCGGCTCCCCCGACGACGCCAACGCCAAGGTGTTCTTCGACGGCGCCATGTCCGTGCTGCAGCCCAAGATCGACGACGGCACCCTGAAGGTCACCTCCGGGCAGAAGTCCTTCGAGCAGGCCGTGACCCAGGGCTGGAAGGCCGAGAACGCGCAGAAGCGGATGGACACGCTGCTGTCGGCGAACTACGGCTCCACCACCCTGGACGGCGTCCTGTCCCCGAACGACACCCTGGCCCGCGCCATCCTGACCTCGGTCAAGGGCGCCGGCAAGCCGACCCCGATCGTCACCGGCCAGGACTCCGAGGTGGAGTCGGTCAAGTCGATCATGGCGGGCGTGCAGTACTCGACCATCAACAAGGACACCCGCAACCTGGTCAAGCAGACCATCGCGATGGTGAACAGTATCCAGCAGGGCCAGAAGCCGGAGATCAACGACGACAAGTCGTACAACAACGGCACCAAGGTCGTCCCGGCCTACCTGCTGCCGCCGCAGATCGTCACCAAGGCCAACGCCAAGGAGGCGTACGCCAACGACCCGACGCTGTCCAAGCTGACCCAGTGACCTGCTGAGGTCGTCGCCCGTCCCGACGGGCACCACCGACGAGGGCCCCGCCGCGCTTTTTTGTTCTTTCCGGACAGTGCGGCGGGGCCCTCCGTCGTCCCCGGTGACGGCGGTATCCGCCGGGTCGGCACGGCATGATGGGGGCATGACCCGCCTCTTCCCCGCCCCGCCGTCGCTCGCCGCCGACGCCCCCGCTCCCCTGACGGCCACCGGCCGGCCACTGCGCTGGGGCATCGTCTCCACCGGATCCATCGCCGCGACCATGGCCGGCGAGCTCGCCCTCCTCGAGGACGCCGTCCTGCACGCCGTCGCGTCCCGGTCCCAGGACTCGGCGGACGCCTTCGCGTCCGAGCACGGGATCGCCCGCGCGTACGGCGGCGCCGACGACCTCACCGGGCTCGAGCGGATGGCGGCGGACCCCGACGTCGACGTCGCCTACATCGGCTCCCCGCACAGCGAGCACGCCGCCGACGCGGAGCTGCTGCTGCAGGCCGGCAAGCACGTGCTGTGCGAGAAGGCGTTCACGGTCACGGCCGCGCAGGCGCGTCGGCTGGCCGACGTCGCCCGCGCCAACGACCGGTTCCTGATGGAGGCGGTCTGGACCCGGTTCCAGCCCGGGCCGAACCGGCTGTGGGACCTGATCGCGGACGGCGCCGTCGGGCAGGTCCGCTGGCTCGCGGCCGACCTCGCGTTCGCCGCGGACCAGCCGCCGCAGCACCGTCTCTGGAACCGGGAGCTCGCCGGGGGCGCCCTGCTGGACCTGGGTCCCTACACGACGCTGTGGCCCCTGACCATCCTCGGCCGGCCGGTCTCCGTCACCGCGACCGGCACGCTCACCGAGGCCGGGGTGGACGCGCAGGAGGCGCTCACCCTGGTCTACCCGGACGGGGTGCACGCCCAGCTGACGAACGCCCTGAACTCCTTCGGCCCGCGTCACCTGACCGTCGGGGGCACCGAGGGCTGGCTGCGCGCCGGTCCCTCCGTCACGCGCATCACGGAGCTCACGCTCCAGCGGGGCGCCGGCGAGCCGACCCACGAGCGGTTCGACCGGGACCCCGCCGGCAGCCGCGGCTACGTGTGGCAGCTGCGCGAGGTGACCCGCTGCATCCAGCAGGGCCTGGCCGAGTCCCCGACCATGCCGTTGGCCGACTCGGTTGCGAGCATGGAATTGTTCGACGCGGTGCGGGCCCAGCTCGGTGTCCGCTACCCCGCCGACGACGACGCCTGAGGCCGGAAACGACGCCAGCTCGTCAATAGATGTTCACGAAGGCCCGGAATCGGGCCCGATGGAGCATCTATTGACGAGCTGGCGAGGGGTGCGGTGGGAGCGCCGGGTCAGGCGCTGCCCAGGTACGCCTCCTTGATGGCGTCGTCGGCGAGCAGTTCCTTGCCGGTACCGGTGCGGGTGATCTCGCCCGTCTCGAGCACGTAGGCCCGGTGGGAGCGGGACAGGGCCTGGTTGGCGTTCTGCTCGACGAGCAGCACCGTGGTGCCCTGCTCGTTGATCTCCGTCACGATGCGGAAGATCTGCCGGATGAACTGCGGGGCGAGGCCCATGGACGGCTCGTCCAGCAGCAGCAGGCGCGGCCGGGACATCAGCGCGCGCCCGATCGCGAGCATCTGCTGCTCGCCACCGCTCATCGTGCCGCCGACCTGCTTGCGCCGCTCCTTCAGCCGCGGGAACAGGTCGAACACCCGCTCCAGCTCCGCGGCGATGCCGGACCGGTCCTTCCGCGCGTAGGCGCCCATCTCGAGATTCTCGATCACCGTCATGCCGGGGAACACGCCGCGGCCCTCGGGCGACTGGGAGATGCCCCGCACCACGCGCAGGTGCGCCCGGGTGTGGGTGATGTCGTCCCCGTCGAACGTGATGCTGCCCGCGGAGGGGTTGAGCAGACCGGAGATGGTCTTCATCGTGGTGGTCTTGCCGGCGCCGTTGGCCCCGATCAGGGACACCACCTCCCCCTCCTCCACGGTGAAGGAGAGGTCCCGGACCGCGCGGATCCGGCCGTACTGGACGCTGACGTCCTTCAACTCAAGCAACGTCATCGTCGGGCTCCCCGAGGTAGGCCGAGATGACGCGCGGGTCCGAGGTGACCTCGGCCGGCGTCCCGTCGGCGATCTTCTTGCCGAACTCGAGCACGACGATGCGGTCGGTCACCCCGGTGACCAGCTTCATGTCGTGCTCGATGAGCAGCACCGTGTAGCCGCCGGCGGCGATCACCCGGATCAGCTCCATCAGCTCTTCCTTCTCCGCCGGGTTGAAGCCCGCGGCGGGCTCGTCCAGGCAGAGCAGCTTCGGCTCGGTGGCCAGGGCGCGCGCGATCTCGAGCCGGCGCTGGTAGCCGTACGGCAGGTGCCGCGACAGCCGGCCGGCCTGGTCGGCGATGCCCACGAAGTCCAGCAGCGCCATGCCGTGGTCGATGGCGCTCTTCTCCTCCCGGAAGTGCCGCGGCAGCCGGGTGAGCGCCCCGAAGACGCTGGTCCGGTGCCGGGCGTCCAGGCCGACGACGACGTTCTCGAGCGCCGTCATCTCCCCGAACAGGCGGATGTTCTGGAACGTGCGGGCGATCCCGGCGCGGGTGATCTTGTGCTGCGCCATGCCGTTGAGCCGCTTGCCCTCGAGCAGAACCTCCCCGCTCGTGGGCTTGTAGACCCCGGTCATGGCGTTGAAGCACGTCGTCTTGCCCGCACCGTTGGGCCCGATCAGCCCGAGGATCTCGCCGCGCTTGATCTCGAAGGACACGTCCTCCATCGCGGTCAGACCACCGAACTTCATGGTCAGGTTCCGGATCTCGACGAGCGTCTCGCCGATCCGGGCCGCGATGTCGCGATCCGGCACGACGGCCTCGACGACCTCCGGGTCCAGGTGCGCCTCGCGGAGCACCCCGGTGTCCACGGCGGGGTTGGCGCGCAGGTTCCGCACCGCCTCCTGCCGTGCCGGGTCGCCCGTGATGGGCGGCTCGGCACCGTCGCCGGTGCCGGCGACGGCGAGGGGCTCGTCGGTGCTCGAGCGCTGCGGCTCGGGCTGCTGCGGCGTCTCGCCGCCGGCCACGTGGCTCATGCCCCGTCTCCCTTCTGCGTGGTCCGGGCCGCGCTAGAGCCGGTCCCGGTGCTACCCGTGCCCACCGCGGGGATGATGCCGGTGTCGCTGCGCCGCGGCGGCAGGACGCCGCCCTTGCGAGCCGCTTCCACGACCTTCCCGTAGGCCTGCCGGGCGTAGGTGAGCAGGTGCTGCCGGGCGCCGAGCAGGCCCTTGGACCGGAAGATCATGATGACGACCAGCAGCACGCCGAAAATGAAGAATTTGTAGTTCGCGATCTCGACGAACCGCAGCGGCAGGTAGGCCACCAGCGCACCGCCGATCACCGCGCCCACCTTGTTGCCGGTGCCGCCGATGACGACGGCGGCCAGGAACAGGATGGAGGTCTGCACGTCGAACCGCTGGTTGTTCACGAAGCCGATCTGCCCGGCGAACAGGGAACCGGACAGGCCGCCCACCCCGGCGCCGAGCGCGAACGCCCACACCTTGTACTTGAAGGTGGGCACGCCCATCGCCTCGGCGGCGTCCTCGTCCTCGCGGATGGCGACCCACGCGCGACCCACGCGGGACCGCTCCAGGTTGCCGGCCAGCAGCATGACGATGATGAGCACCGTGAGGATCAGCCAGTACCAGGGCACGCCGTTCGAGTTGGAGAACAGCGGGGTGCCGTCCGCCTGGGTGCCCGGGGGCGCCCCGACGTTCTGGAAGCCGACCTGGCCCTTGGCGGCCGGGATGATGGTCGCCAGGATGCGGATGATCTCGCCGAAGCCCAGCGTCACGATCGCGAGGTAGTCGCCCCGCAGGCGCAGCGTCGGCACGCCGAGGATGACGCCGGCGCACATGGTGACCGCGATGGCGACCGGCAGGGTCCACAGGTACGGGATCTTGATGAACGGCGAGTCCGGGCTGGTGAGCATCGCCGCCGTGTAGGCGCCGACCGCGAAGAACGCGACGTACCCGAGGTCCAGCAGGCCGGCGTAGCCGACGACGATGTTCAGCCCGACGGCCACCAGGGCATAGCGGGCCATCTCGGCGCAGGTGAGCGCGAAGTTCGTGCCGGGCTCGGTGGAGATCAGCGGCGGGTTCAGCAGCGGCAGCGCGTACGCGGCCACGACGATGATGGCCACCCACGCCCACTGCTGCTGCCGGGACAGTTGCGTCCAGCGGCGTCGCAGCGGACCGAAGAACTCACCGCGGCCGGACTCCCGGTCGACGGCGTCCTTGGCCGCCTCGGCCGAGGGCATCGGGGTCTTGCTGGCCATGCTCATGCCTTGCTCCTTCCGAGGGTCTGGCCGAGGATGCCGGACGGCCGGACCAGCAGGACGAGGACGAGGACGACGAAGGCGACGACGTCGGTCCACTGCGAGTCACCGAGCAGCAGCTGCCCGTAGTTGCCGATCAGGCCGAGCAGCAGGCCGCCCACGAGCGCGCCGCGGACGTTGCCGATGCCGCCGAGCACGGCGGCCGCGAACGCCTTGATGCCGAGGATGAACCCGCCGTTGTACTGGACGCCGGAGGGCACCTTCATCACGTAGAACAGGGCGGCGACGCCGGCGAGCAGGCCGCCGATGATGAACGTGGTGACGATGATCCGCTCCTTGTTCACCCCCATCAGGGTCGCCGTGTCCGGGCTCTGGGCGACGGCCCGGATGCCGCGCCCGGTCTTGGACCGGGAGATGAACTGGTCGACGATGACCATCATGACCACGGCCGCCACGATGATGACGATCTGCTGGCTGTCGATGATGGTGCCGAAGACGTCGAACACCGGGGTCGGCCGGAACATGATGACAGCCGGCTCGGCCGACGGTCCCCGCCAGATGAAGAAGATGTACTGGATGACGAACGACATGCCGATCGCGGTGATCAGGAAGACCAGGCGCGGGGCGTTGCGCTTGCGCAGCGGCCGATAGGCGATGCGTTCGAGCAGGAACGCGGTCACGGCGGAGGCCACCATGGCGACCAGCACCGCGATCACGAGATTGATGACGATGGCCCAGAGGCCCAGCCGGGGAATGGACGGGCCGAAGCCGAAGCCGAGGGTCAGGGTGAACACGATGGCGTAGCAGCCGACGATGAACACCTCGGAGTGGGCGAAGTTGATCAGGTTCAGCACGCCGTAGACGAGCGTGTAACCGAGGGCGACGAGGGCGTAGATGGCGCCGAAGGTGAGGCCGTCGAACGTGGCGGGCCAGAAGTTCTGCACCAGCGAGTCGACGTCGAAGTTGATCCAGTCGCTGGCCATGGGCAGCGCAGCGGTCAGGGTTGCGAGCATGAAGATCCTTTGAGGCGGACGGGAACGGGCAGCGGGACAACGGTCCGCACGCAGCGGTGCCGCGGGGTCAGCGCCGAGCGCTGCCCCGCGGCACCACGAACACGGGTGTCAGCCGATCTTGCCGACCGGGACGATCTTGCCGCCCTCGACCTTGTAGCCGTAGACGTCCGGCTTGGCCAGCTCGCCCTTGTCGTCCCACTGGTAGTGCTTGGACAGGCCGTCCTTGTCGTAGGTCTTCACCCAGTCCAGCAGGGCCGGGCGGGTGTTCTTGCCGCCGTCGATGCCGGCGAGCAGCACGGTGGCCGCGTCGTAGCCCTCGATGGAGTAGGTGCCCGGCTCGGCGCCGTTGCTGACCTTCTTGTATCCGTCGGAGAAGCTGGAGATCAGCTCGCCCGGGATGCAGGGGCAGGTGAAGTAGGCGCCGTCGGACGCGTCACCGGCCTGCTTGATGAACTGGTCGTCCTTCAGCCCGTCCGGGCCGAGGAACACACCGGTGTAGCCCTTGCCGGCCAGCTGCTGCTGGAACGGGGCACCCTCGGCGTAGTAGCCCGAGTAGAACACGGCGTCCGGCTTGGCGTTGACGATCTTGGAGATCACGGCCGAGAAGTCCTTCTGGCCGGTGGTCACCTTGTCGGTGCCGGCGACGGCGTCGCCGAGGGCCTTCGAGGTCGACTCGCCCAGGCCGATGCCGTAGTCCGAGTCGTCCTGGACCACGTAGACCTTCTTGGCCTCCAGCTTGGTCTTGAGGAACTCGGCCGCCGCCGGGCCCTGCACCGCGTCGTTGCCCAGGCCCCGGAAGAAGGTCTTCCAGCCGTTGGTGGTCAGCGTCGGGTTGGTGGCGGCCGGCGTGATGTGCACGAGGCCCTTCTGCTCGAAGATGTTGCCGGTGGCCTTCGACTCACCGGAGAACGGCAGGCCGACGACGCCGACGATGTTGTTCTCGCTGACGGCCTGGGTGACCGGGCCGGTGGCCTTGTTGGGATCGCCCTCGGTGTCGAACTTCTTGAACTGCACCTGGCAGTTCGGGTTGGCGGCGTTGTGCTCGTTGATCGCCAGCTGCACGCCGTTGTAGATGTTCACGCCGAGCTGGGCGTTGGGACCCGTCTGGGCGCCCACGTACGCCAGCGTCGTGGAGGCGTCACAGGTCGCCTTGCCGTCGCCCTTCGGCAGCACGGCGTCCTTCGGGGTGTCGATGGAGCTGATGGCGGGCAGGTTGACCCGCCCGCTGCCGCCCGCGTCACTGGACCCACCGGAAGCGCCCCCGCTTCCGGCACCCGGGTTGGCGCAGCTGGCCAGGGCCATCGCGATGGCTGCCCCCGCAGCCAGTGTGGTCAAGGTCTTCCTCGACGCCATGGTGATTCCGCCTCTCACGACGAATCGGCAGCCGTTCCGAACGGTGGCTGCACCCGATATGTGTGGTTGAGACTACACACAAAATGCGGACGCGGTGGTGAAGGTCACATTTCCGTGATGTTGCGTGGCGAATGACGGGTGTTGCGTCGCCCACACCCCGGCGGGAGTCCTTGCGCGTCACCGCACGAGGGTCTTGGCAGGGCTTCGACCTGAGTGCTAACCTCCTCAATAGTTGAGTCAAATCGACTCAACCAGGTGAAGAAAGGCCAAGGAGAGAGATCATGCCGACGAACTACGACCCCTTCCGGGAACTGGATCGCGTCGCCACCTCACTGTTCGCCGGGCGGCAGAGCCCGAGCCGGATGCCGATGGACCTGTACCGCGAGGGCAACCGCTACGTGCTGCACGCCGACCTGCCGGGCATCGACCCGCGGAGCGTCGACATCGACGTCGACGGTCAGCTGCTGACCATTCGCGCCGAACGGCAGGTGCCCGCCGTGGAGGACGTCAAGTGGATCGCGCACGAGCGCCAGTCCCAGTCGTTCCTGCGCCAGCTCAACCTGGGGCAGGGCATCGACATCGAGAACATCACCGCCCGCTACGAGAACGGCGTGCTCACGGTCGACATCCCGGTCAGCCCGCGCGCCCGGCCCCGCAAGATCCAGGTGAGCACCGGCGACGGTGAGACGGTGGTCGGCCAGCTCGACCAGGACGGCGGCTCGTCCGCCGACGAGGTGACCGAGGCCGACTGAGGCCATCACCACGCCCCCACCCGCACAGCGCCGCTGCCGACCTCGTCGGTGGCGGCGCTGGCGCGTCGGGGTCACCCCGCCGGGGGCACCACGTTCAGGTCGAGCAGTTCGGCCCGGTGGCCCGAGATCCGCACCGTCGTGACGGACCCGTTGCGGATCTCGGGGAAGACGGTGCGGTAGCGGTCGATGTCGATCCAGAGCAGGGCGCACAGCAGCAGCCGGATCAGCGTGCCGTGGCTGACGACGAGCACGTGCCCGTCCGGGTGGGCGCTCTCGAGCTCACGCAGGGCGTCGGACCCGCGCGCGATCGCCGTCGCCCCCGGCTCGCCGCCGGGCAGCGGGATCACCCCCGGGTGCGCGAAATGGGCGGCGCTGGCCTCGGGGAACCGCTCGTCCATCTCCACCCGGGTCAGGCCCTCCCCCGCACCGAAGTCCACCTCGCCGAGCCGGGCGTCGGTGGCCAGGGTGAGTCCCAGGGCCTCGGCGGCGGGGCTCGCGGTGTCCACCGCCCGTCGCAGGGTCGAGGACCGGACAGCAGTGAAGGCCTCGCCGCCTGGCCGCTCGACGGCCCACGCCGCCAGGGCGTCCGCCTGGGCCCTCCCGGTCGCGGTCAGCGCGATGTCGGAGACGCCGGCGTAGCGGCTCTCGTCCTGCCAGGAGGTGCGGCCGTGCCGCACGAGGGAGAAGGTGGTCACGGCCTCACGCTACGCCAGCGGGCCCCGTCCACGAGGGACGGGGCCCGCCGGGTGCCGGGACCGGGAGACGGTCAGCGCCGCGTCAGGGCGTCGAGGATGCCGTTCAGGGTGGCGGAGGGCCGCATCACGGTGAAGGCCTTCTCCTCGCTGGGCCGGTAGTACCCGCCCAGGTCCACCGGGGAGCCCTGCACCGCGAGCAGTTCCTTGGCGATGACCTGCTCGTTCTCCTTCAGCTGCGCGGCGACGTCCGCGAACGCGGCGCTCAGCTCCGCGTCGTCGTTCTGCTGCGCCAGTTCCTGCGCCCAGTAGAGCGCGAGGTAGAAGTGGCTGCCGCGGTTGTCCAGCTCCCCGACCTTCCGGCTCGGGGACTTGTTCTCCAGCAGGAACGTGCCGGTGGCCCGGTCCAGGGTGTCGGCGAGGACCTGGGCCCGCGCGTTGCCGGTGGTCGTGGCGAGGTGCTCGAAGCTGACGGCCAGGGCCAGGAACTCGCCGAGGCTGTCCCAGCGCAGGTGGTTCTCCTTGAGCAGCTGCTGCACGTGCTTCGGGGCGGAACCGCCCGCACCGGTCTCGAACAGGCCGCCGCCGTTGATCAGCGGCACGATCGAGAGCATCTTCGCGCTGGTGCCCAGTTCGAGGATGGGGAACAGGTCGGTCAGGTAGTCGCGCAGCACGTTGCCGGTCACCGAGATGGTGTCCTCACCGGCGCGGAGCCGGCGCAGCGTGAACGCGGTGGCCTCGACCGGGTCGAGGATCTCCAGCTGCAGGCCCTCGGTGTCGTGGTCGGCCAGGTACTGCTTCACCTTGGCGATCAGGTTGGCGTCGTGGGCGCGGGTCTCGTCGAGCCAGAACACGGCCGGCGTCTGCGAGGCGCGGGCGCGGGTGACGGCGAGCTTGACCCAGTCCTGGATCGGCACGTCCTTGGTCTGGCAGGCGCGCCACACGTCCCCGGGCTCGACGGCGTGCTGGAGCAGCGCGGTGCCGGCGGTGTCCACGACCTTGACGGCGCCGGGCTCGGTGATCTCGAACGTCTTGTCGTGGCTGCCGTACTCCTCGGCGGCCTGGGCCATCAGGCCGACGTTCGGCACGGTGCCCATGGTGACCGGGTCGAACGCACCGTTCGCGCGGCAGTCGTCGATGACGGCCTGGTAGATGCCGGAGTAGGAGCTGTCGGGCAGCACCGCGAGGGTGTCCGCCTCCTCGCCGTCCGGTCCCCACATGTGGCCGGAGGTGCGGATCATGGCCGGCATCGAGGCGTCGACGATCACGTCGGACGGGACGTGCAGGTTGGTGATGCCGCGGTCCGAGTCGACCATGGCCAGCCGTGGCCCCTCCTCGAGGCCCTTCTGGATGAGGGCCTCGACGCCCTCCTTGACGTCGTCGGGCAGGTCGTCGAGGCCGGAGAGGATCGCGGCGAGCCCGTTGTTGGCGCTCAGCCCGGCGGCGGCCAGGTCGTCACCGTAGGTCTCGAACAGCTCGGCGAAGTAGGCGCGCACGGTGTGCCCGAACAGGATGGGGTCCGAGACCTTCATCATCGTGGCCTTCAAGTGGACCGAGAACAGCACGCCCTCGTCCTTGGCGCGCTGCACCTGGGCGGCCAGGAACCGATCGAGCGCGGCGGCGCGCATCACGGTGCCGTCGATCACCTCACCGGCGAGGACGGGCACCTCCTTGAGCACGCGCTCGGTGCCGTCGGCGGCGACGAACACGATGGACAGGGTGTCGGCCTCGTCCATGACGACCGACTGCTCGTTGGAGCGGAAGTCGTCCCCGCCCATGGTGGCGACGTTGGTCTTCGATTCGGCGGTCCAGGCACCCATCCGGTGCGGATTCTTCCGGGCGTAGTTCTTCACCGAGGCCGGCGCGCGCCGGTCGGAGTTGCCCTCGCGCAGCACGGGGTTGACCGCGGAACCCTTGATCTTGTCGTACCGGGCGCGGATCTCCCGTTCCTCGTCGGAGGCCGGCTCGTCCGGGTAGCCGGGGACCGCGAAGCCCTGGCTGTGCAGCTCGGCGATGGCGGCCTTCAGCTGCGGCACCGAGGCGCTGATGTTCGGCAGCTTGATGATGTTGGCCTCGGGCGTCTTCGCCAGCTCGCCGAGTTCGGCGAGGGCGTCGGCCGTGCGCTGGTCCTCGGTCAGGTGGTCACCGAAGGCGGCGATGATGCGACCGGACAGCGAGATGTCCCGCGTCTCCACGTCCACCCCCACCGTGGAGGCGAAGGCCTCGATGATCGGCAGGAACGAGTGAGTGGCCAGCATGGGCGCCTCGTCCGTGTGGGTGTAGATGATCGTGGACATGGATGGGCATCTCCCTCGCGACGGTGGGCGGACGGCTGGCTCGCCAGCCTGTTCGATGCTACCCGACCGGCTCGGCGGCGGGACGGATCGGTGGACCTCGGTGGACCTCAGTGGAAGAAATGGCGGGCGCCGGTGACGTACATGGTCACGCCGGCCGCGTTCGCGGCGGCGATCACCTCGTCGTCGCGGATGGACCCGCCCGGCTGGACCACGGCGCGCACACCGGCGTCGAACAGGATCTGCGCGCCGTCGGCGAAGGGGAAGAACGCGTCGGAGGCGCCCACCGATCCGGTCACGCGGTCGACGCGGACGCCGTCCGGCCCCTGGGGGGCCAGCTCCCGGGCGCGCTCGACGGCGAGCCGGCAGGAGTCGACCCGGTTGACCTGGCCCATGCCGACGCCGATGCTGGCGCCGTCGCGGGCGAGCAGGATGGCGTTGGACTTCGCCGACCGGCAGGCGCGCCACGCGAAGGCGAGGTCGGCGAGGGTGGCCTCGTCGGCCGGCTCCCCTGCGACCAGGGTCCAGGTGGCGGGATCGTCGCCGTCGGCGTCGAGCCGGTCGGTCACCTGGACGAGCACGCCGCCGGAGACCTGCCGGATCTCGGCCGGGTACCGACCGAAGCCCTCGGGCAGGGCTAGGAGGCGGATGTTCTTCTTCGCCGTCAGGACCGTCAGCGCCTCGGGCTCGAATCCGGGCGCGATGACGACCTCGGTGAAGACGTCCTTCAGCGTGGTGGCCATGCCGGCGGTGACGACCCGGTTGGCGGCGACGACGCCGCCGTAGGCGGAGACGGGGTCGCAGGCGTGGGCCTTGCGGTGGGCGTCGGCGATGGGGTCCTCGGCATCGGGGCTGCCGACGGCGATGCCGCACGGGTTGGCGTGCTTGATGATGGCCACGGCCGGCTCGTCGAAGTCGAAGGCGGCACGCAGGGCGGCGTCGGCGTCGACGAAGTTGTTGTAGCTCATCGCCTTGCCGTGCAGCTGGTCCGCCTGGGCGATACCGGCCGGGGCGGCCTTGTCGGCGTAGAGGGCCGCCTGCTGGTGCGGGTTCTCCCCGTAGCGCAGCACCTCGGAGCGCTCCAGGGCGAGGCCGGCGTAGGCGGGCCAGCTGACGGCCCCGTTCTCGTCCTCGTCGAGGAACTGCCCGGCGGTCCAGGTGGCGACCGCATTGTCGTAGCTCGCGGTGTGGGCGAAGGCGCGGGCGGCGAGGCGACGGCGCGCGGCCAGGTCGAACCCGCCGGCCTCCGCGGCGCGCACCACGTCGGGGTAGGTGCTGGGATCGACGACGACGGCGACGCTGGCGTGGTTCTTCGCCGCGGCGCGCACCATCGAGGGGCCGCCGATGTCGATCTGCTCGACGATCTCGTCCGCCTCGGCGCCCGAGGCGACGGTGTCGACGAAGGGGTACAGGTTGACGATCACCAGGTCGAACGGCTCGACCTCCAGCTCGTGCAGCTGGGCGACGTGCTCGGGGCGACGGCGGTCCGCGAGGATCCCGGCGTGCACGCGGGGGTGCAGGGTCTTGACCCGCCCGTCGAGGGTCTCGGGGAAGCCGGTGACGTCGGCGACCTCGGTGACGGGAAC
Organism: Tersicoccus solisilvae; assembly: GCF_014643255.1. Taxonomy (GTDB): domain Bacteria; phylum Actinomycetota; class Actinomycetes; order Actinomycetales; family Micrococcaceae; genus Tersicoccus; species Tersicoccus solisilvae. The sequence goes on from NZ_BMJI01000012.1 coordinate 52,018, forward strand.
ACCGGCCGCGGCGATGGCCTTCGCGGTCGACCCCGTCGAGACGATGCTGACGCCCGCGGCGTGCAGGCCCACGGCCAGTTCGGGCAGCCCGGTCTTGTCGTAGACCGAGATGAGGGCGCGGTGGAGGGGGACGCGATCGAGCTGCTGCAGGCTCACGGGAGTGGACTCCAGTCGGTCGGGAGCGGGTTCTCCCTCAGCTTAGGCACGGGGCCCGGGTGGCGGCACGTCGATGACGACGGGTGGCCGGCCGGGTCAGAACGGTGCCGGTCAGAACGGTGCCGGGTCATCGGCTGGACTCAGGTACCGGCGCCCCGCCGGCGAGGTCCACGCCAGCACGCTCGCGTCCGGTAAGAGCGAGCCGGCATCGGGGTCGGCACGTCCGGACATGGCGGCCCTCGGCGTCGTGTCCCTCGTCGCGTCCGGTCCGCCCTCGCTCCTGACGGTCCAGGCGGAGTGGTGCTTGAGGACGTGGTGCTTCCGGCACAGGTGGGCCAGGTTCTCCGGCACCGTGGAACCGCCGTCGGCCCACGCGACCACATGGTCGACGTCGCATCGCATCGCCGACCGACGACACCCCGGGAACCGGCACGTCCCGTCGCGAACCACCAGCGCCCGGCGCAACGCTGCCGGCACCCGGTACTGCCGCTCCCCGGTCACCACCACCGGCACCACCACGGGCGGTGGCCAGGGCGGCCAGGGCGGGTCGCCACCGGGCCCGGGCGGACCACCGAGCCGACCGTTCGACCCAGCCGCGGTGACCGCCAGCGAGACGGAGGTGGCCAGTAGGGCGAGTCGACGCGCGTCCTCGGCAGCGATCGGCCCGAACCCGCTGATCCACCCGGGATCGGCGCCGCCGAGCACGGTCTCCGCCGGAAGAGTCAGCAGCACCGCCGGGGGCGGCGGATCGCCGTCACGGCACGACGACCCGCGACTGCGGGCCGCGACCGCGAACCCGGCGTCCAGGGTGGAACCGTCCAGCCCGCCGAGCAGGTCGGCGAGGACGTCGGCGCGCAGCTGCGCGACCGTCCGCCGAGGGGCGTCGCCGCCATGGTGTTCGCGGCCCTCCCCCGTCACCTCCCGCGCGAGACGACTCAAGCGACCGTCGATGCGGTGGGCCACCGCGGCCGGCAGCACCGCCGACAACCGGGCCATCCCGTCCGGCAGCCGGCTCACCCGCACGCACCGCTCCGCGACGGCTGCCGCATGCCGCTGCTCGAATGTGCTCGGGTGGCAGCGTTCGCGGACCTTCACCGCACGATCGCGCAACCAGCCCGTCGACCGGCCCGCGCGAGCACCCGACAGCAGGTCCGCCTCCGTCATCGCCACAGCATCCTCCAGCGCGCGGACCGTCGCCTCGTCGGTGCCGGTGGAGGCGAGCAGGTCCGCGTACTCCCGTACTTCCCCGGCGACCAAAGACCCGGCTGAGCCCGTGATCTCTCCCGACGCCATCGCCTCCACCGTGGCGGGCAGCAGACCCGTCAGCGCCTCCGCCCGGCGCAGCAACCCGTGCACGGCTTCCTCCCCCACCCGCAGCACGGCCGCTGCCTCCGCGACCCCCGATCGTTCACCCACCGCCAACCGCTCGCGTCGGGAGAGGCCGCGTGGACCCGCCTGCACGTATCCCGGGATGCCGCCCTCCGCGTCGTCGAAGGCGGGGTGCGAATCGACCCACCGGGTCTGCCGATCCCGCGACGCCCGCACCACGTCCAGCACCAGCCGGTGTTTGTGCCACGTCAACCACGCCTCCACGCGGCGCACCTGCTCGAGCGCGCCGACGGCGGCCTCCAGGTCCGCGCCGTCACCGGTGGCGGCGATCAGGCGCCATGCCCCGGCGGGCTCCCACGACGGGCCGGACGGGACAGCGCCGGTGATCGCCGGACCGACCGGTGCGACGCCGACCCGGTCGAGGCCGGGAAGCATCGCCGGGTCGGTCATCGACTCGATCCCCTGCGGTGCGACCGTCGGCGTCTCCATGACCTGACTCAACCACCCGCCACCGACGGAACTCGCCCGTTCGATGATTCCGGCAACGACCTGGGGATAACGCGCTCGACGCCCTCGGTGAGCCGGCGCCCCGGCAGCATGGGAGGCCGCCCGACACCGCAACTGCCAGGGCCACCGGGCCGAGACCGTCCGCACCGTGATGCCCCCATCGTCTCCATGACCTGACTCAACCACCCGCCACCGACGGAACTCGCGACACCGAAGAGCACCCCCGGACACCCACCCGACGTGGGACGCTGGGCGCATGGAGTGGACCGACGACGTCGCGCGCGGGGCCTGGATCGGCGAGCGGACGCACTGGGGCTCGACGGTGACGGTGGCCGTGCCGGACGGCTACGAGCGGTACGCCCGGGTGTTCCACCCGGTGCCGGTCTCGCGGCTGATCACCGACCCGGACGAGCTCGCCGCGATGCCGCCGATCCCCGGGCTGCCCGAGGATCGGGCGGACGAGCCACGGCATGCCGAGGAACAGTGGACCTGGGCGCGGACGGCCGAGGCGCTCGGGACGACGATGCACGCCACGGCCCAGTGGGCGGCTATCACCGGGAACGCCGACGGTTTCGCGACCCTGCCCGACGGCCGCAGCCTCGGCCAGACGCGCGACGGCCACCTGCCGCCGGAACAGCTCGCCGCCCTGGTCCGCCTGCTGCCGACGACGACGCCGGACGACCTGACCGTTGCCATCTGGTCCGGATGGGGCGAATTCAACGTCGGTGGGCGCAGTGTCATGTTCTTCCCGCCGGACTCGTCACGCTCCGAAGAGCGTCGCGCCGAGGAGGCGTGGTACCGCGAGCGAAATGGGGCCGTCTCTCCCGAGGTCTTCGACGCCGTCCACCGTCAGCGGGGCCTGCTCGAGCTGCCGAACCGTGAGTACGTGCTACTGGCGACCACGGTGGACGAGCTGGCCGACCCGACCTGGCCGGAGCGAGCCGGGATCGGGTGGACGAGTGGCGACGGCCCGATGCCAGCGCTGGTGTGGCCGGCGGACCGGGCCTGGTGCATCGGCAGCGAGATCGATTTCGACAGCACCCTGGTCGGCGGCACGGCCGAGGCGATCGCCGCGGTCGCGCAGTCGGAAACGCTGGAGGCACTCGTCGTCCACCCCGAGGACGACCTCGGCGCGTTCGCCGACCACGTCAACGGCTGACGCAGCGGCTCAGGCGATGCCGGCGTCGGGCCCGGGAGTCCAGGACCGGCGGGGCTGACGTCGTCCGGCGCCGGTCCCGACGATCCAGCCGAACCACCAGCCGGCCGTCACGACGAGGACGCCGAGGCCGGCCGTGACCAGGGCAAGGGAGAACAGGACCGATGCGTCCGGCACGGCCGGGGCGAAGTACTCGTCCGACAGGGGCGCGTAGGCGAACCACCCGAACGAGCGTTGCGGAGCCGCCATCAACCCGACGGCGAAGCCGGCGACGACGAGCACGACGGCGATCCCTGCGCCGGCGAGCAGTTCCCGCACGGGTCGCGCCTTCGCTGCGACGGCATGCTGCGCCAGTGCCCAGCCGACCGTGAACACCAGGACGACGGCGCCCGCGAGGATCAGCAGCGGTCCCACCAGATCGGCTGGTCCGGACCCCGGCACCCAGTCACCGGGCTGCAGCGACTCGTACGAACCGGAGTAGAGGACGGCGGGCTCGTCCGACACCGTGTACTCGGCATAGCGAGCCGGACCGGCGCCGGTGATCGCGCCGGCGTTCGTCACCACCATCGTCACGATCCCGGCGACGAGCAGACCGAGGCCCACCAGTGCGGTGACCAGCCGGGGCCACGGAAGGGGGCGTCGGCCGGCCCGTTGTCGGGACGGCTGCTGGGCTGAGGGTGAGGCCGGCCGATCGGCGTCCCCCACGTCGTCGGTCATGACCGGATCGTAGCCTCAGGTGACGCCGGACACGCGGACATGCGCTACAGTGATGTCCACTTCCGGCGCCCCGTGGTGACGCAGCATGCTATCCCGGTCGGAGGTCGCCCGCTCGTCGCGGGAATCACGCCAGGAAAGAGGTCCACCGTGACCAGTTCTCTCCATACCCAGAATGCTCCGCTTCCCGCGGGTGACGCCGTCGTCCAGGACCTGCCCTGGCGCTGGGGCGTGCAGGGGAAGATCTTCCTCATCGGCGGCCTCGGCTTCATGTTCGACGCCTGGGACGTCACCCTCAACGGCTTCCTCATCCCGCTGCTCTCCACCGAGTGGCACCTCACCGCCGGCCAGGCCGCCTGGGTCGGCACCGCCAACCTCATCGGCATGGCCGTCGGCGCGTTCGCGTGGGGCGGGATCGCCGACGCGGTGGGCCGCAAGCGCGCCTTCACCCTGACCCTGCTCATCTTCTCGGTGTTCACGCTCCTCGGGGCCCTCTCCCCCGACCTGCTCTGGTTCTGCGTGTTCCGGTTCGTCGCCGGTTTCGGTCTCGGCGGGTGCATCCCCGTCGACTACGCCCTCGTCGGCGAGTTCACCCCGCGCCGGCAGCGCGGCCGGGTCCTGACGGCGATGGACGGTTGGTGGCCGATCGGCGCCACCCTGTGCGGCGTCGTCTCCGCCGCCCTGGTGGCCGCGTTCGCCGACTGGCGCCCGTTGATGCTCGTGATGATCATCCCGGCCCTGCTCGTCTTCTGGGTGCGCACCGGCGTGCCGGAGTCACCGTTGTTCCTGGTCGGCAAGGGGCGGCGCGACGAGGCGAAGCGCGTCATCGACGACCTGATCGCCCGCACCGGCGCCACCGTGGGCCCGTGGCGGCTGCCCGACCCGGAGGAGGCGCCGAAACTGGCCATCGGCTCCCTCACGAAGCAGGTCGGGCTGCTGTGGCGGTTCGACTGGAAGATCACCCTGACGGCGTGGAGCCTCTTCGTGACGATCCTGCTCGTCTACTACGGCGCCCTCACCTGGATGCCGTCGATCCTGGTCAAGGCCGGCTACCCGGAGTCCAGCGCCTTCCTGCGCACGGCGGGCATGACGGCGATCGGCCTGGTCGGCGCCCTCGTCGCCGCCGCCCTCGTCGAGCGGCTCGGCCGCAAGTGGCTGCTCGCGGTCGCCGGCCCCCTCTCGGCCGTGAGCCTCGTGGTGTTCGCCCTGTTCCTGGACGCCGAGGCGCCGCTGGCCGCGAACGCGACGCTGCTCTTCTTCGGCTTCGTCGTCCAGGTCGCCATCCCGGTGCTCTACACCTACGTCTCCGAGCTGTACCCGACGCAGCTGCGCGGGTCGGGCTTCGGCTGGGCGTCGACGGCGTCGCGGGTCGGCGCGGGCCTGGTGCCGCTGATCTTCGGATCGCTGCTGTGGCCGGTCCTCGGGCTACCGCTGACGTTCGCCGTCACCGGGGCCCTCGTCGTGGTCGCCGTCGTCATCATGGCGGTGTGGGCCCCGGAGACCCGCGGCCGGGAACTGGCGACGCTCGAGCACTGAGCACGACGGCGGCCCCGGGAATCGCGGAGATTCCCGGGGCCGCCGTCGTGCGTCGTGAGAGGCGGGCTCAGTCGCGAGCGCGGATGCCCGCGACCGCCTGCCGCACGAGACCGTCCACCGGCTGCGCGATGTCGAGCACGAACCCGGGCTCCCCCGGGGCCAGCGGCTCGAGCGTCGCCAGCTGGGAGCGCAGCAGGCTGGGCGGCATGAAGTGGTCGCTGCGGCCCTCCATCCGCTCCTGCAGCACCTCCACGGTGCCGGCCAGGTGCACGTACACCGTGCCCGGCGCCTCGGCCAGGATGGTGTCGCGGTAGGCCCGCTTCAGTGCCGAGCAGGCGACGACGAGCCCCTGCCCGGACGTGCCGGCGGAGGCCAGGTGCTCCCCCACGCGGCGCAGCCACGGCCAGCGGTCCTCGTCGGTCAGCGGCGTCCCCGCGGCCATCTTGCGCACGTTCTCGATCGGGTGCAGCCCGTCGCCGTCGACGAACGGGACCCCGAGCTCATCGGCGATCAGGGCGCCGATGGTCGTCTTCCCGGACCCCGACACCCCCATCACCACGACCAGCGGGGCCGACGAGGAGGCGTGGCCGGCGGCGTCGCTCACCAGTCGTGCACCGTGCCGTCGGCCAGCCGGTTGTAGGGCAGGTAGGCCGGCTGGTACGCGTACTTCGCGGCCTCCTCCTCGTTCAGCTCGACGCCGAGCCCCGGCTTGTCGCCCGGGTGCAGCAGGCCCTCGACGAAGGTCAGCGACTGCTCGAAGACACTGTTCGTCTTCTCGGAGTGCTCCATGTACTCCTGCAGCCCGAAGTTGTGGATCGCCATGCCGACGTGCATCTGCGCGGCCAGGCCCACCGGGGAGACGTCGGTCGGGCCGTGGAACCCGGACTTGACCTGGTAGACGGCGGCGAAGTCCATCACCTTCTTCAGCGGCGAGATGCCGCCGAAGTGGGTCGACGCGCACCGGACGTAGTCGATCAGCTGTTCGCTGATCAGGTCCTTGATGTCGTAGATGGTGTTGAAGACCTCGCCGATGGCCAGCGGCGTCGTGGTGTGCTGGCGCACCAGGCGCAGGGCGTCCTGGTTCTCCGCGGGCGTGCAGTCCTCGAGCCAGAACAGGTCGTACGGCTCCAGGTCCTTCCCGAGCTTCGCGGCCTGCAGCGGCGTCATCCGGTGGTGGCCGTCGTGCAGCAGGGCCAGGTCCGGGCCGAACTCGTTGCGCACGGCCTCGAACACGCCGGGGATGTGCCGCAGGTACGCGCGGGTGTCCCAGTCCTCCTCGACCGGCAGGGCGGTGCGCTGGGCCGGCTCGTAGTCGTACCGCTCGCCGGAGGCCTGCGCCTGCGCGGCCACGCCGTAGAGGGCCTTGATGCCGGGCACCGAGGTCTGCACGCGGATCGCGGAGAACCCGTGCTCCTTCTCGTGCCGGATCGAGTCGAACAGCTCCGGCAGGTCCCGGCCGGAGGCGTGGCCGTAGGTGGACAGGCCGCGCCGGGAGGCGCCGCCGAGCAGCTGGTAGACGGGCATCCCGGCGACCTTGCCCTTGATGTCCCACAGCGCCATGTCGACCGCGGCGATCGCGGCCATGGTGACCGGCCCGCGCCGCCAGTAGCCGGAGCGGTAGAGGAACTGCCAGGTGTCCTCGATGTTCGCCGGGTCCCGGTTCAGCAGCAGCGGGACGACGTGCTCCTTCAGGTACGCGGCGACGGAGAGCTCGCGGCCGTTCAGGGTGGCATCCCCCAGGCCGGTCACCCCCTCGTCCGTCGTCACCTTCAGGGTGACGAAGTTGCGGGTCGGGCTGGTGATGATGACGTCGGCCGCGACGATCTTCATGGTCGGTCTCCTTCTTCGATGGGGGCGGGTGCGGGTCGGTCGCCCGAGCGGGGCGGGGCGAAGTCGTCGGCGACGCGGTGCACGCGCCGGCGCACGATCACGGTCATCAGCTGGGCGAATCGCTTCTCGGTCAGGGGGTAGGTGGCCATCACGCCCACCGCGATCAGGAAGATGGCCGCCGGCAGCAGGCCCGCCCACAGGGCGATCCCGTCGGCGACGGCCGGGTCCTGCTCGGCGCGGGTGCCGTCGTAGGCCACCAGGGCCAGGATGTAGGACGCGAGCGCCGCGCCGACGGCCTGGCCCACCTTGCGGGTGAAGGAGAACGCCGCGTAGGTCGCTCCCTCCGTGCGCAGGCCGGTGCGGAACTCCCCGAACTCGACGGTATCGGCTTCCATCGCCCACGTCATGGTGTTCAGCAGTCCCATGCCGAAGCCGACGAGGAACAGGCCGAGCAGGCTCAGCGGCAGGCTGTGCCACAGCGAGTTGCTGGCGGCGAACAGCAGGCCGCCGACCACGGAGCCCAGGCCGGCGAGCACGAAGCCGCGCCGCTTGCCGAGCAGGCGGGTGACCATCGGCCCGATCGGGCCGACGTAGATGACCGCGCCGGTGGTGATGATGATGACGACGGTGGCGAGCCAGTTGCCGCCGCCGGGATAGCGCGCGAGGACGTCGTTGGCGACGTAGACACTGATCGCGGAGACCACGTTCTGGGCGGTGAGGTAGAAGAACGAGGAGACGCACAGCCGCAGCAGCGGCCCGTTGGCCCGCAGCGTGTGCAGGGTCTGGCGCAGGGACACGCGGTCCACGTCGCGCACCACCGTCTCGCGGGAGGTGAAGAACGTGGTGGCGAACATCGCGGCGCCGACGACGAGGAACGCGACCGCGGTCAGCGCGAACGTCGTGGCCAGGTCGTCCGAGCTCTTCAGCTGGGGGGCCAGGACGATGGAGAGGAGCAGGATGGTCACGCCGGACCCGACCATGCGCGCCGAGGCGAGCCGGGACCGGTCGACGGGGTGCTGGCTCATGGCCCCGGCGAGGGAGCCGTAGGGGATGTTGACCATCGAGTACAGCAATCCGAGCAGGGCGTAGGAGACGGTGGCCCACGCCAGTCTGGCCCCGTAGCCGTCGACCGGGATCCAGAAGCACAGCAGGTTGGCCGCGAGCAGCGGCACCGAGTACCAGAGCAGGAACGGCCGGAACTTGCCCCAGCGGGTCATCGTGCGGTCGACGATCCGGCCGGCGACGAGGTCGGCGAACGCGTCCCAGATCTTGACGAACAGGAAGATGTTGCCGGCGTGCGCCGGTTCGATGCCGACGACGTCCGTGTAGAAGACCAGCAGGAAGAGGCCGGTCATCTGGAACGCGACGTTGCAGCCGGCGTCCCCGAAGCCGTAGCCGACGACGCTGCGCCACCGCAGTCGTGGCATCGCTCCCGCGGTGCGGATCGCCGGGCTGCTCACCGATGACATGGAACTCCTTCGCGGTGCGTGGGCGTCCCGTCGCGGCGGGACACTGGTCGGTCGTGGCCGCCGGCCCCGGACGCACACCGGGGCCGGCGACACTCGTGGTCGAGCGTCGGTCAGCGGCTCATCGGGCCGGCTCGTCGGGCGGGGTCTGCCGGTCCGGCCGGGAGTGGGTCTCGCGCTCGAGCTCCTGCTCCAGCACGACGGGGATGCGCCCGGTCTCCCGGCGGATCCGGATCTCCTCGACCAGCCCGCCGTGCACCTTCTCGGTCAACGGGTAGGCGAGCATGACGAGCACGGCGAGCAGGGCGAGCACGGCGGGGACGAGCCCGGCCGAGGTCTGGATGCCGCCGAGCGCCTGGTCGCTCTGGGTCGCCGACCCGGCCACGTACCCGCCGAGGGAGAGACCCCAGCCGGCGATGCCGCCGCCGATCGCCTGGCCGCACTTGCGGGTGAACGAGAACACCGCGTAGATCGAGCCCTCGGACCGGACGCCCGTCTTCCACTCCCCGTACTCGACGGTGTCCGCCTCCAGGGCGAAGACGACGACGTTGTTGCCCAGCGTCCCGAGGGTGGCGACGACGAGACCGGTGAACCCGAGCGCGGGGACGGAGCTCGGCGTCAGCCAGATGATCAGGCCGCCGAGCACCACGAAGCCGCCGAAGATCAGGTAGAGCCGCTTCTTGCCGAGCCGGCGGACCAGCATCGGCATCAGGGCGACGAACACGAAGGTCAGCACGAGCTGCGCCAGTGACAGCACCGGGAACAGGGCCGGGGAGCGCAGCACGTCGCGGATGTAGTAGAGCTGCACGGTGTTCAGGGCGAGGAACGCGCTGAGGAACAGCAGCGAGGACGCCATCAGCAGGAGCAGCGGCTTGTTCTGGCCGACGGCCCGCAGGCTGTCCCGCATCGAGACGCGGGCCACCGGGCGCTGCACCCGCTCGCGGGCGGTCGCGAAGCAGACCAGGTACAGCACGAAGCCGATCACCATGAGCACGAGCAGGACCGTGGTGAAGATCCCCTGCAGGTCCGCACCGGTCTTGAGCAGCGGGGACACGAAGGTGCCCAGGCCTGCACCCACGAGGGTGGCGCCGACCACGCGAGCGGCCCCGAGCTTGGCCCGGTCGCTGCCGGTCTGGGTCATCGCCGCGGCCATCGAACCGTAGGGGATGTTCACCAGCGAGTAGGCCAGGCCGAGTGCCGCGTAGGTCAGATACGCGTAGATCAGCATCCCGGACTGCCCGATGGCGGGCACGTGGAAGCACAGGAACGCGAGGATCAGCAGCGGGACGGAGCCGAACAGGATGAACGGACGGAACTTGCCCCAGCGGGTCACCCTCGCGCCGTCGACCACGCGGCCGGCGAAGACGTCGGCGAAGGCGTCGAAGATGCGCACCACCAGCAGCAGGGTGCCCGCGGCGGCGGCGGAGATGCCCGCGACGTCCGTGTAGTAGACGAGCAGGAACATCGTCGTGGTGGTGAAGGCGACGTTGTTCGCGGCGTCACCGGCGCCGTAACCGGCGACCTGCCACCAGGGCAGCGGGCGGTGCGCGGCATCGACCGGGGCCGCCGGCGCGGCGGCGCTGGACTGCTTCATGAGGGCTCCTTTGCCCACGGCGGAGCCGACCGGCTCCGGAAGGATGGGGTTGAACGGCCACGAGGCCGGGGCACGCGACACAGGCGCGTGGCGTGATTCACCTATCGTGTGCCTCGCGCCACCGCGCTTGAAGGAGTTTCCAGCAGTTGCCTCCGGCCCGGTGCCGGCGGCCTCAGCCGGCGGCGTCGGCGGGGCGGGCCGGCGTCGAGCGCCGTTCGACGAGCCGGGTGGGCAGCAGCACGGGCCGGTCCACCGCGGGATGGCTGCCGCGCTCGAGCGCGAGCAGGTGATGAACGGCGGTGGCCCCGATCCGCGCCAGGGGCGTGGCGATGCTCGAGAGGGCCGGCACGACGAGGCCGGCGAGGATCGAGTCGTCGAACCCGACGACGGCGACGTCCTCGGGCACGCGCACGCCCGCGGCGAGCACCGCGCGCTGGAAGCCGATGGCCATCAGGTCGTTGTAAGCGAGCACGGCGGGGGTCGGGCGGGCCAGCCAGGCCGCGGCGGCCGCCTCCCCGCCGGCGATGTCCGGGGCGAACGGTCCCAGCTGCCGGGGCCGCAGCCCGAGCCCGGGCGCGGCGTCGACGAGCGCACGCCAGCGCACGCCGTTCGCCCACGACGCCTCCGGCCCGGCCAGGTAGGCGACCCGGGACCGGCCGGCCGCCGCGAACAGCTCGGCGGCGTGCCGGATGCCGGTCGCGTCCCCGACGACGCAGGGTACCCCGGTGACGAACCGGTTGAGCACCACCGTCGGCTTCTGCCGGGCGATCAGCCGGATGCCGGCGTCGGACATCCGGGAGCTGGTCAGCAGCAGGCCGTCCACGGAGTCCAGCACGCGTTCCAGGATGCTGCGCTCCAGCCGGTCCGACTCCTGGGTGTTGGCCAGCAGCAGCGTGTAGCCGGCGGCGGTGACCGCCTCCTCGGCGCCACGGATGATGTCGATGAACACCGGGTTGGTGATGTCGGCGACGAGCAGGGCGATGGTGCGGGCCGGCGGCCGGGCGGTGGGTCCGCGGCGCTGGGTCATCTCCGGCCGGTAGCCGACCTGCTCCGCCGCGCGCCGCACCTTCTCGGCGGTCGCGGCGGTGACCCGGCCGGGCCGGGCGAACGCCCGGGACACGGTCGACGGCGCGACACCCGCGGCCCTGGCCACGTCGTAGATCGTCACCCGGTCCGTGGGAGCGGCCCCGTCGGCGGCCGGCAGCGGCCCGTCCTCGGTCACGGCCGGCCTCAGCGGGGCACGACGCCGGTGGGCCGCGCGCCCGCGGCGGGCACGAGGGGCGCGGGGTCGAGGTCCGCGGCGAGCTCGCCGAGGACCTCGACGAGCAGGCGGTGCTCGACGTCCTTCAACCGGGCGTGCAGTGACTGCTCGTCCTCCCCCGGCGCGATGTCGACGGCGCGCTGGGCGAGGATCGGGCCGGTGTCCACCCCGTCGTCGACGACGTGCACGGTGACGCCGGTGACCCTGGCGCCGTAGGCCAGCGCGTCGCGGACGCCGTGGGCGCCCGGGAAGGCCGGCAGCAGGGCCGGGTGGGTGTTGACGATGCGGAACCGGCGCACGACGCCGGGGCCGACGATGCGCATGAAACCGGCGAAGAGGACGAGGTCGGGCTCGTGGGCGGCGATGGCCGCCTCGAGCGCGTCGTTCCACGCCGCCCGGTCCTCGAAGCGGTCCCGCGGCACCGCGAAGGTCGGCACGCCCGCCCGCTCCGCGCGGGCGACGCCGCCGCAGCCGGGCACGTCCGTGCCCACGGCGACGACCTCGACGTCCAGCCGGCCGGCCGCCACCGCGTCCAGCACCGACTGCAGTCCCGTGCCGGAGCCGGACACCATCACGAGCAGACGCATGGGCTCAGTCTAGGAGTCGGACGCCGGCTCGGGGCGCGGCTCAGGAGGTCGGCTGCAGATCGTCGACGTCGACGGTGGCCGAGACGGGCTCGCGCGCGGGGAGTTCCTCGAGGGGCGGCTGACGCTCCAGCCACGGCCCGACGACGTAGCCGAGGACCACGCCGACGGCCACCTCGGCCGCGGTCAGGGCGGCGGTGAGGCCGAGATGCGGGCCGAGCTCGGTGAGCCGGCCCAGGCCGATGCCGCCGCCGGAGAGCCAGGCGGCCAGGCCCATCAGCAGCCCGGCCACGGCACCGGCGGCCACGCCCAGGACCAGGGTGGAGAGGGTCGCGGAGATCCAGCGCGGCTTGATCCGCAGGGCGAGCCAGTCGTCGAAGTGGTTCTCCGCCTCGCGGAGGAACCACCAGCCGGCGAGCATGCCCGCGATCACCGGGATCAGCAGGGTCAGCAGGGCGAAGGTGGGGGTGGTGGTGGGGATCGCTCCGAGCACCGGGACGGCGGGCAGGGCGCCCACGTCCGTGGTGAAGGGGCTGACGGTGGTGCCGGCGCCGACCGCGAAACCGGCACCGGAGGAGTACGACGCCGTCCAGATGGCCAGGTTGGGCAGCACGGCGAGCTGACCGACGGTCAGGGCGGCGGCGCCCACCGAGCCCGGGTGCAGCGCCTCGACGATGGTGATGATGTCGGCCCAGTTCACCGCGAGGGCGACGGCCAGCAGGACGGCACCGGCGGCCAGCACGGCCAGCACGGCGAGACCGGCCGCCCGCAGCACCGACCACAGATAGGAGCCGGCCCACCGCATCCGCTGGCTGCTGCGGGCCACCGCGTCGGCCGGGTCGACGCCGACCAGCCGGCTCCAGGAGCCGGCCTCCCGGCGCACCCCGCCGAGCAGGCCCACGGTGACGGGCACGAGCGGCACGAGCGCACCCAGGGGGGTCGGCACCGAGACCTCCGGCGTCGAGCAGATGTACGCGGTGCCCATCCCGGCGAGCGCGTAGACGCCGAGCGCGCCGACCACGGCCTGCCAGAGCTGGTCCGTGTAGGAGGCCCGCGCGAGGCGGCGGCCGCCGCGCCAGGCGAGCAGCAGCGGGATGAGGGTGCCGCCGAGCGGGATCAGGGAGAAGACACCCGGGTCCCCGCCCGTGGCCACCGTGAGCGGGGTGCCGTGCAGCAGCAGCCACACCTGCCCGGCGAGTCGGGCGGCGGAGGCGGCCGAGCGGTCCGCGAAGCCGCCGGCGAACCAGGCGGCGAAGACCGGCACGAGCACGATCACGGCGCTGAGCAGGGCGGCCTGCAGGAACACGACGGCGCCCTGCAGCCAGAGCGGCATCGGGAGGTGGCGGTGGCCGCGGGGCCCCAGTGTCATCTTCATCGCCATCATGGTCCCACCGTGAGGCGGCCGCGACGGGCAGCAACGCCGCCCGGGTTCATGGGACGTTCACGAACCCGTTGCCGCGATCTGGAGGGCCGGTCGCCTCGACCGGTGACGCTGGGACCGTGCGCATCGCGATCGTGGCCGAATCCTTCCTGCCTCACATGAACGGCGTCACCAACTCGCTGCTCCACGTGCTGGAGCATCTCGCCCGTCGCGGCGACGACGTGCTCGTCGTGGCGCCGTCGGGGTCGACCGTCGCCCCGTACGTGCCGGACCAGCTGGCCGGGTTCCTGCCCGCCCCGCTGGCCACGGTGGTGACGGAGGACGACGGGCCGGCCCGGGTGCACGGCTTCCCGGTGCACCGGCTGCCCTCGTTCGCCCTGGCGGGCTACCCGAACGTGCGGGTGGCCGCGGGGACGGTCGGTCGGGTGCGCCGCCTGCTGGCCGACTTCCGGCCCGACGTCGTGCACCTCGCGTCCCCGTTCGTGCTCGGCTGGCGTGCGGTGCAGGCGGCCAACCACCTGGGCATCCCGACCGCGGCCGTGTACCAGACCGAGGTGCCCGCCTACGCCGCCCGATACGGGGTGCCGTGGCTCGAACCGCGGCTGTGGCAGCGGGTGCAGGACATCCACCGCGCAGCGACCGTGACGCTGGCCCCGTCGACGTTCGCGCACGACCAGCTGCTCGAGCACGGCGTGCCCCGGCTGGCCCTGTGGCGCCGCGGCGTGGACACCACCGGCTTCAGCCCGAGCCGGCGCGACGACGCCCTGCGGGCCGAGCTGGCGCCGGACGGGCAGCGGCTGGTGGGCTACGTCGGGCGGCTGGCCGCCGAGAAGCAGGTGGAGGACCTCGCGGTGCTCGGGGACGCCCCCGGCGTGCGGCTCGTCGTCGTCGGTTCCGGGCCCCTGAAGGACGCGCTGCGGGAGAAGCTTCCCGGCGCGTGGTTCGCCGGATTCCGCTCCGGTGCGGATCTCGCCCGGATCGTGGCGTCCCTGGACGTGTTCGTGCACCCCGGTGAATCCGAGACCTTCTGCCAGACGATCCAGGAGGCGATGGCGTCCGGGGTGCCCGTGGTCGCGACCGGGCGGGGTGGTCCCCTCGACCTGGTGGACTCCTCCCGCACCGGCTGGCTCTACCGGCCCGGTGACCTCACCGGGATGCGAGAGCGGGTGCTCGACCTCGTGGGCGACGACGCGAAACGGGCCGCCTTCGCCCGGGCCGCACACGCGTCGGTGCAGGGGCGCACCTGGCCGGTGCTGTGCGACCAGTTGATCGGCCACTACGAGGATGCCATGGCGGCGCACCGGCAGGTGCGGCCGGCCGCGGGCCGGTCACTGCTGCGCTCCCGCCGCGGCTGACACCGACCGGTCGGCGCGTCGGCTCGACGCGCGGGGACCGGTCGACGCCGTCAGTCGTCGAGCGTGTCGGGCCCGGCGTCGGTCTTCCGGGCGGACTCGGGTTCGCGTTCGGTCTCCTGCGCGGCGGCACGTGCGGCGTCCCGGTCGTCCTCGGGCTCCTGCGTGTTCGCCTCGGACGTGGCGCCGATGCCGACCCCGTCCTCGTGCCCGGGGATGTTCGACGGATCCGGGTCGGACTGGTGCTGGCCTGATTCCTGGGTGTCGCTCATGGTGCCCAGCGTAGTGCGGTGGCGCGTCCCCGTCTGCCCTCCCGCCGCTCGTCGTGGCCGCTCAGTCCGCCACCCGGTGCTTGGTGCCGGCCTCGTAGCGGCGGTCGGTCAGGTCCGAGCGGAGCAGGTCGTCGGCCAGCAGCTTGACGATGAGGAACCGGGTCTGCGGCGAGGACTCGTACACCAGCCGACGGTGCTGCCCCTCGCCCGCGGTGGTGACGCCGAACTGGGGGTTCCGGTCGATGAACTCCACCAGGTTCGGGGTGGTGAGCGCGTCGGCGTACGCGGGGTCGGCGGCGAGCAACCGGGCCAGCTGCGCCATCTTCGCGATCATCGCGGGCTCGGTCGAGACCGCCTCGGCCAGCTGGTCGGCGCCGTCGATCGCGACGGAGGCGGTGGCCGTGGCGAAGGTGGTGCGGGCCATCGTCCGCGCCCGGTCCGGCGCCTGCAGCTGCTGCGCCAGGGTGGTCACGGCGGTGAACAGGACGTGGTCCCCGATCACGGCCGCGTCGAACCGGGGCGAGTAGTACAGCAGGTGCGCCTCCGGCACCGGCTCCCAGTAGCCGTCGCGGGGCAGCAGGGCGCGCACGCCCCGGACCCGCCGGGTGGCGATGCCCTCGCCCTTGAGCCGGTACACGGCGAGCCGGTCCCCGTCCGCGCCGGTCAGCACGTGCACCATCGCCACGACCGGGTCCTCCTCCCGCCCCCGGTCCAGGGGGAGATCGTCGGTGAGCACCCGTGCGTGCAGGGCGGCCAGGGCCGGGGCGTTCGCCAGCGCGTCGACGAGGGCCTCGTGGCTGCCGGGCCGGTAGGACGGGTCGTAGGCCACCAGCTCCCGGTCCAGCAGCCCGAGCAGGTAGGCGCCGATGTCGGTCACCACGTCGGCGGCGAGGCCGGCGGTGAAGTCGACGGCGCTGAGCATGGGCTCGGTGAGGGTGCCGCGCACCAGCACGGTGTTCAGGGTCGGCGCCGCCAGCACCGCCTCGAGCCGATCGCGGGCGCCCGCGAGTTCGGGCGCCGTACCGGAACCGGCGGCGGGGTCGGTGGCGGTGGGGCTGGTCACGGTCGGTCCTCCTGGGGGATGGTCGGGTGGCCGGGGCGGTCCCGGCGCGCGGCGATGAAGACGCCGGGGGCGAGCCGGTGTGCCCGGACCACCCCGCGCTGCGGCAGGAACTCGGCTCGGCTGAGCAACCGCACGGCGGCGCCGTTCTCCAGTTCCAGCTCCCAGATCCGGTAGCCGGCCAGGGCGAGGACGGGGTTGAGGTAGTACAGCCGGCCCCGGACGTACACGACGGCGAAGATCAGCAGGTACAGCACCATGGCGAGTTGCCGGGCGGGGTCCGACCCGGCGAACACGGCCAGCACGACCGGCACCATCTGCGCGCCGAGCAGGCTCAGCAGCTCGCTGTCCCGCTGCCTCACCTCCGCGCTGCGCAGGGGCACCGCCTGGCTGGCGCGGGCCGCCCGCAGCACCGCCCCGGCCAGACCGGTGAGGGCGAGCATGAGCACGGCTCCCGCGACGTTCCACCACCGGCCCGGCAGCGGCGATCCGGCCAGGAGCACGATCGCGGCCAGCGGCCCGAACGCGGACAGCAGCAGCCCGCCCCCGACGAACGCCTCGCGCATCGACGGTCACCTCCTCGTCGGCCCCCGGTCAGCACCCTCGTGGCGACCCCGTCCCCGGGATCCGACTCCAGCATGCCGCGCGCCACCGACAGAACTCACCGGCGTCGCCCCACGGCGACGCGCCGCCGGCCGGGGGAAGGCCGACGGCGCGCCGAACAGGGAGCCGGCGCGCGGGGCGCGGCCGGCTGGAGCCGTCAGCGGGCCGGTGACCAGACCGCCGTCATGCCGCCGGCCGGCACGGGCACCGTCCGCGTCCGGGTCGGGACGCCGACGCCCGCGAACCGGCCGTGGTCGTCGAACCGCACCGCCACCGCGCGCCCGGTGCCCGGCACCGCGGCAGTGCGGGAGCCGGCCGCCGCACTGATGAAGAGGCGCAGGGTGCCGGTGGGCCCGCTGAGGGTCACGGTGGACACGAGCGGTTGCAGCAGCAGCGCGTCCAACCGGCCCTCACCGGTGGCGGTCGCGGTGACCGCGGTGTCGGTGGCCCGCAGCGTGCCGGGCACCGCCCAGGGGGCGAGGATGCCGGGGGCCGCGCTCACGCCCTGCGCCCCGGCACCCCCGTTGGCGACCGTGCCCAGCAGCCGGGTGCCGGTTCGCAGGGTCAGCCGACCGGCGGCGGTCTCCCGTCGCTCCGCGACCGCGTACACGCGCCGTTCCCCACCGGTGCCCGTCGCGGCACCGACCGGGATGCTCACGGAGGAGCCGGCGCCGAGGCGGACATAGCGGCCACCGGACCAGTTCGCCTCACCCGTCCATGGGGAGTCCGGCGTGACGACGGCGGCGGCGCCGTCGAGCGTCCCGGCCTCGGCCTCGACCACGCGCAGCCCGTCGGTGCCGTGCGGGCCGCCGAGGGACACCGCGAGCGACCTGACCGCCGGGTGGGCGTCGAGGGCGAGCATGGACAGCTGCGTGTGGATGACGGACTCGGCCCCGCAGTTGCGGTTGAGCCGGCCGTCGGTCTCGATGCCGTCGACGCACGCGCCGGTGGCACGGTCGTAGACCGGCACGCCGGCCTTGTTGGCGCCGAAGTACCAGGCCCCGAACGCGGCGGCGAGCACCGCGAGCCCCGGTGCCCGGCCGCGATCGGCGGTGTCGAGCAGGGAGGCGATGCGCGAGTCGACGCCGTAGGCGATCTGCGCCTCGCCGGGGACCGGGCTCCAGGCGTTGTCGGGGCCGCCGGCGGCGAGCAGCTGGGCGCTGAAGCTGGCGCCGTCGGCGACGGCGGGCGCCAGCAGCCCCGGCCGGTGCAGCACGCCGGAGGCGCGGGCGAGCGCGGCCGGGGCCATGCCGCCCCACGCGTGCCACAGGCTGCGGGTCGTCACGCTCGGCAGGATCGCGCCGAACGGCCACTGCCCCACCGTGCCGCTGGCCATGGCGGCGATGCCCTCGCTGTAGCGGGCCAGGTCCCGTCGCACCCGCGCGTCGGCCGGCGCCGCCTGCACGTAGGCGCTCAGGCCGAGCACGGCCTCTGCCGTCGCGTCCGCGCCGCCGGTGATCAGCCAGGCCGGCACGCGGGCGCCGTCGGACACGTTCCAGGTGCCGTAGCGGGACAGGGACTGCCGCTCCAGGGCGCCGAGGGCGAGGTGCAGGCGGTCCCGCAGGAAGGACGCGAAGGGGCGGTCGCTCGCGGCGAACGCGGCGTATCCCTCCCCCAGGGCCCAGACCGTGCGGGCCAGCCAGTACGACTCGGCCGAGTCGGACGGATCGGGCTCCTCGTGCGGTTCCGCGCTCGGAGTCAGCGTCCCGTCGGCCTGCTGCCAGAGCACGACGTTGCCGGCGTCCGGTCCCGAACTCGTCTGCAGGTAGGTCAGGGCCCGCAACAGTTGCAGGGCCCGGTCGCGGCTGGAGGTGCGGTGGTTCTGCCGCCAGTCCCGGACGTAGACGACGGCGGCGCGGGAGATGTCGTCGGCGTTGAAGGCGCCCTGGGTGTAATGACCGGTGGCCGGGTCCAGCCGGCCGCCGCCGACCCGGGTGAAGGTGCCGTCGTCGGCGTTCCGGTCGGCGTAGGTCCACGGCGCGGTCGCGGTCGGCTGCTGCGCGAGCCGCCAGGTGGTGTGGCCGGCCAGCGGCCGCAGCGGCACGTCGGCCATCAGCCAGTCCAGATGGGCCAGGTTGGTCAGGGCGCCGCCCCCGGAGGCGGCGGGCAGGCCGGGCGCCACCGGGGCGGGGGCAGCGGTGGCCGTCCCGGCCGGCAGCAGCAGGAGCGCGCAGACGAGGGGAACGAGGAAACGGAACGGGAAACGGGACATCGGGTCACCTCTCGGGGCGTCGGACCGCCGGCGCGGGCGCCGTGCGGTCGAGGCGGGCGACGCCGATGCGGGCGTCGGCCATGCCGTAGAACACGTAGGTCCTGCCGTCGATCTGCTCGATCGCGGTGGGGAAGACGACGTTCGGCACGGTGCCGGACCGCTCGTCGTCGGTATCGGGGGTGAGCAGCGGTTCCGCGGTGCGGGCGAGCACCCGGGACGGGTCGGCCCCGTCGAGGATCATCGCTCCGGCCGCGTAGTGCACGTCCGTCTGCGGGGTGAACGCGGACCCGCTGATGTGCCCCGACACGCCGTGGTGCAGCAGCAGCCAGCCCTCCGGCACCCGGATCGGGGCCGGCCCCGCCCCGATCTTCAGGCTCTCCCAGGGGTGCTCGCTCATCGCGACCAGCCGGTGCTGGCCCAGCCGGACGAGGTGGCGCAGGTCCCGCTGCACGTCGGCCACCGGCACGTAGGAGATCCAGATGCCGGGCCGGGGGTCGGTGACGCCGGCGGGCAGGTGCTCCCCCTCCCCGTCGCGGATCCAGCCGAGGTCCCACATCGGCCGGTGCAGCAACGCGAAGGACGCGACGCCGTCGGGCGCGGGCACCGGCTCGGGGAAGAACACGGCGTCCTTGTTGGGGAACAGGTTCAGGTCGGTATCCAGCTCCGGCACCCAGTCCAGCAGCAGCGGGCCGAGCCGGTCCCAGTGCCGCAGGTCGGTGGAGACGGCCAGGGCCAGCCGGGGGCCGAGCGGGCCGTACGCCACGTAGGTCATCACGTGCCGCCCGAGCGCCTCGATCCAGGTGGTGCGCGGGTCCTCGGTGCCGGCGTTGGCGACGCCCCGTTCGAAGCCCGCGTCGGGCGCGAGCACCACGCCCTCCCGGCGCACCCCGGTGGGCACGCCGTCGGTCAGTTCGACCGCGGCCAGCCCCACCCGGGAGACGTTGCCGGTGGCGACGAGCCGGGGCAGCAGGTAGAGCCCGCCGTCGGGGTCGCGGCCGCTGGCGGGGTTGAGCACACCCTCCGCCTCCAGCGCGTTGCCCGGCTCCGGCGTCATCACGATGCCGCACCGGGTCAGCGTGTAGGGCACGGTCCGCGCATGGGCCGCGTCGGTGGTCATGGCGTCATCCCTTCACGCTCGAGCCGATGTCGGTCGAGACGAAGTAGCGCTGGAACACGACGAACAGGGCGATGGCGGGCGCGGCGAGCACGCAGGCCCCCGCGAGGATCGCCCCGTAGGGGTTGGCGACGGAGCCGGACACGTTGGAGATGTAGTTGGCCAGGGACACCGCCAGCGGCTGCATGGCCGCGTCCTTCGTCACCAGGAACGGCCAGAGGAACTCGTTCCAGGGGCCGATGAACGTGAGCAGCACGGCGGTGACCAGGGCCGGGCGCACCATCGGCAGGGCGATGGTCCACAGGATCCGCAGTTCCCCCGCCCCGTCCATGCGCGCCGCCTCGAACAGGGACGCGGGCAGCTGCAGGAAGTACTGCCGGAAGACGAATACCGCCGTCGAGTTGATCGCGAAGGGCGCGATCATGCCGAGGTAGCTGTCGCCCAGCCGGTAGTCCCGCACGATCATCACGTACAGCGGGATCAGCAGCAGCTGGAACGGGATCATCTGCACCAGCAGCATCATGGCGAACACGAGGCCGCGGCCCCGGAACCGGATCAGCGCGAGCGCGTACCCGGCCAGCACCCCGAACACCACCGTGCACAGGATCACCCCGCCGGTGAAGATGCCCGAGTTGGTGACGCCGCGCAGCAGGTCGATCGAGTCGTTGATGCGCGCGTAGTTGTCGCCGGTGATGTTGGAGGGCTGCGGGACGATCCCGGTGATCGACGTGTCCGGCTCGGCCTGCAGCGAGCCGACCACCATCGAGAAGAACGGGAACAGGAACACGACGGCGCCGAGCACGAGCAGCACGAGGCTGCCGGCCCGGGGACCGCCGGAGCGCTTCCGGCCGGCGCGGCCGCGGGCCGCCGGGGGGGCACCCCCGGGGATCGGGTCCGGTGCGGACGCGGACGCGGTGGCCCGCTGCTGGACGCTCACTGGTCCTCCTCCCGTCCGAGGAAGCGCCGCTGGATGAGCGAGATGATCAGCACGCCGATCACCAGCACGACGCCGAGGGCGGCGGCGACGTCGGGCCGCTGCTGCAGGATGCCTTTCTGGTACATCAGGAACACCGGGGACGAGGAGGCGCCGTCGGGCCCGCCGCCCCCGGTGAGCAGGTAGGGCTCGGTGAACAGGTTGGCGCCGGTGATGGTCGCCAGCAGGGTGACGAGGAAGGTGGCCGGGCGCACGCCGGGAATGGTCACGTTCCAGAACTGGCGCCAGCGGGATGCCCCGTCCACCGCCGCGGACTCGTACAGCTCCTCGGGGATGTTCTGCAGGGCGGCGAGGTAGAGCAGGATGAAGAAGCCCAGCTGCTTCCACGTCACGTAGAGCGCGACCGTCGGCATCGCCAGCCACGAGTTGACCAGCCAGCTGGGGTTCGGGGCCAGCGGGCCCAGCAGGTGGTTGACCAGGCCGTCCTGCTGGAACAGGAAGAGCCACACGCCGACGACGGCGACGGAGGCGGTCACGTACGGCACGTAGTAGCTGACCCGGAAGAACGTGCGCAGCCGGGTCACCCGGTTCAGGGCGTTGGCGAGCACCAGGGAGAGCACCACGGTCAGCGGCACGTTGATCACCAGGAAGACGCCGATGTTGGCGAAGGAACGCAGCACCACGGGGTCGGCGAGCACCGTGGCGTAGTTCTGCAGCCCCACGAACGGCCGGGGCACGGAGACACCCGGTGCGGTGAAGAAGAACTTGTGGAAGGAGATGTAGACGGCATACCCGAGCGGGTAGGCGAACACGGCCAGCAGGTAGAGGACGTAGGGGGCGCTGAACAGCCAGCCGGCCACCTGCCGGCGGACGGGGTGAGCCGTCCGCCGGCCGGGGCGCCGCCCGGCGGTGCGCTCCGCGACGGTCGCGGTGCTCATGGTCAGCTGCCGGCGAGGGTGTTGATCTTGTCGGCGGCGCCCTTGAAGGCGTCGTCGACGCCCTGGTTGCCGAAGATGACGGACTTGCTCCAGGCGTCGCGGAACGTCTGCCAGATCTCCACGGAGCTGCCCACGTTGGGCACCTCGACGGTGCGGGTCGCCTCGTCGGCGAACTGCCGGTACGCGGGATGCTGAGAGAAGTAGTCGGCGTAGTCGGTGGTCAGCGAGGCGCGCATCGGCATCTGCCCGGTCATCTCGAGCAGCTTGCCGTCCTGCTCCTTGCTGGTGGCGAACTTGACCACGTCCCAGGCGGTGCCGGGATTCTTGCAGGCGCTGTAGATGGCCATGTTCTTCGCGTCCGAGAACGTGAAGGTGGCGTCCTTCGCCGTCGACGCGGGCACCGGAGCGGTGTCCCACTTCACCTTGCTGCCGTAGAAGTCGATCGCCCAGGGCCCCGCGAGCGCCATCGCCGCCTTGCCGTCGGCGAAGGAGTCGCCCTTGTAGGCCTCCTTGGAGGACAGCCCCTCGCTGTACATGGTCTTCCAGAAGGTGGCGACGTCCTTGCCCTCGGTCGAGTCGAAGGTGGCCTTGCCGTCCTCCACGAGCTGCTTGCCGTCGGTCGCGGCGGCGTAGAAGGGGTAGAAGTCGAACCAGGACTGGAAGAAGTCACTCGCGGGCGACGGCCACAGCGCCGTCTTGACGGCCCCGGACTTCACCAGTTTGCGGGAGGTGTCCAGCAGCTCGTCGCGGGTGGAGAGCGCCGGCTTGTCCGGATCCAGCCCGGCCTTGGCGAAGATCTCCTTGTTGTAGAAGATCACGACGGGGTTGGACTTCCAGGGGATCTGGTAGAACTTGCCGTCCGACGACGTGTACTGGCCGGCGAGGTCGCCCGTGCGGTCCTTGATGTACTGGGCGCCGTCGGGGAACGAGTCGACGGCCACCAGGCCGCCCTGCTGCTGGAACTGCGGCACCGCGACGGGCGCCGTGTTCAGCACGATGCAGGGCGCGTTGCCGGCGGTGATGGCGGCGCCGATGACCTCCTCGGAGCTCTTGCCCGCCGGGATCTCCTGGGCGGTGATCTTCTGGTCGGCGTGGGCGGCGTTCCAGGCGGCGACCATCTGTTTGCCCCACTTCACCTCCGCCGCGTTGTTCGAGTACCAGACGGTGATGGGTCCCTTCGCGGCGGTGTCGCCACCGCCACCGCCCTGGTCCCCGCCGCTGCCGCCGCAGCCGGCGAGGGCGACGACCAGTCCGGTGGCGGCCAGCCCCGCCCCCAGCCGGGTGAACAGTGCTCTGCTCGTTGCCTGCATGGTTTCTCCTCGTTCGCTCGTGGATGGATGGTGGTCACGCGGGTGGTGCCGTGGTCCCCCGGACGACGAGGGACGGCGGCGTCATGATGGTGTCGGCCTGCCGGGGCCCGTTCTCGACGCACCGCAGCAGCAGGCGGGCGGTGAGCTCGCCCCAGTGCACGGGCGAGGTGGTGACCGTCGTCAGTCCGGGGTGCAGGTGGGCCGCGATGGGCGCGTCGTCGTAGCCGACGACGGAGATGTCGCCGGGCACCGTGCGCCCGGTGGCGGCGATGGCGGACATGCCGGCGACGGCCATCACGTCGTTGGCGTAGACCAGCGCGGTGGGCGGGTCCGGCCGGCCGAGCAGCTCCAGGGTGGCCTCGACCCCACGGGCGGCGCCGAAATCGGTCTCGGCCACGAGGTCGGTGGCCAGGCCGTGCGCGGCCATCGTGTCGCGCCACGCCCGCCACCGGCTGCGGCCGTGGATCAGTTCGGACGGCCCCGCGACGTGGCCGACGCGCCGGTGACCGAGCCCGATCAGGTGCTCCACCGCGTCCCGGACGCCGGCGGTGTCGTCGACGACGACGGCGGGGAACGGGGAGGGGGCGTCGGGCCGGTTCAGGGTGACCACGGGCAGCCCCGTCCGCTGCAGCAGGGCGATCCGGCTGTCCGCACACCGCAGGTCGCTCAGCACGAAGCCGTCCACCCGCGAGCCCTCGGCGAGACGCCGATAGGCACGCTCCTCCGCCCCGGGCCGGGTGACCACGGTCAAAACGAGGGTGACGTCCTCGTCGGAGAGCACGGTCTCCAGGCCGGCGATGAAGCCGGGGAAGAACGGGTCGGAGCCGAGCAGGCCAGGATCGCGCGCGATCACCAGGCCGACCGCGAACGCCCGCGCGGAGGAGAGGGACCGCGCTTGGGCGTTGGGACGGAAGCCCAGGTCGCGGGCGTGGGCGAGGATGCGGCGCCGGGTCTGCTCGCTCACCCCGGGCCGGTCGTTGAGCGCGTAGGACACCGCGCCCTTGCTCACTCCCGCCGCTCGCGCGACGTCGGAGATGGTCACGCCCATGCGCGTCCTTCGCTGCCGAATCCGCTCGGCCGCCCCCGTCGGTCGCCCCGGCCGGTCCCCCGGTCGAGTGATATCGGTCACTTAACCGGTTCAGCGTCGCCCGTGTCAAGAGTCGGGCGACCTCCCTGCGGGCGGGAAGCCCGGGCGGACGTGCATCGTTATGCTGGGGACGGGCCCGAGGGCCCCGTCGCTGATCGACGAGCCACCTTCAGATCGAGAGCCGGGAGACGTCCATGAAACTGAGTAACATTCCGCTGCGGCTGGTGACCGGTGCGTTCATCCTGAACTCGGGCATCGCGAAGAAGGACCTCGACGGCGGCTCCGCCGCGGGGCTGCAGAGCATGGCGGCCAACGCCATCCCCGAGTTCAAGGACATGAAGCCGGAGACCTTCGGCAAGTTCATCAGCTACTCCGAGATGGCCGTGGGCTCCGCCCTGCTGTTCCCCGCGGTCCCGGCGCGCCTGGCGGGCCTGGCCCTCGGCCTCTTCTCAGCCGGCATGCTGACCATGTACTTCCGCACCGAGGGCATGACCCAGCCCGACGGCATCCGGCCGACGCAGCAGGGCACTGCCGTCGCCAAGGACGTGTGGATGGCCGGCATCGCGGCCTCGCTGCTCATCGGCGGCAGCAAGCGCTGACCGCCGCGCGCCTGCGCGGTCGGGCACCGGCGCTGACGTGGGTCAGCGCAGAACCACGGTGCGCTGACCGCGCAGGACGACGCGTCCCTCGGCGTGCGGCGCATTCAGCACGCGGGTGCGCGCCTCAGCACTCGATGACGTTCACGGCCAGGCCGCCGCGACTGGTCTCCTTGTACTTGACCTTCATGTCGCGGCCGGTGTCCCGCATCGTCTTGATCACCTTGTCGAGGGACACCTTGTGGGTGCCGTCGCCCTGGCGCGCCATCCGGGCCGCGTTGATCGCCTTGACCGACGCGATGGCGTTGCGCTCGATGCAGGGGATCTGCACGAGCCCACCCACCGGGTCGCAGGTCAGCCCCAGGTTGTGCTCCATCCCGATCTCGGCGGCGTTCTCCACCTGCCGGGGGGTCCCGCCGATCACCGCGCACAGGGCGCCGGCCGCCATCGAGCATGCGGAGCCGACCTCGCCCTGGCAGCCGACCTCGGCGCCGGAGATCGAGGCGTTCTCCTTGTAGAGGATGCCGATGGCTGCGGCGGTGAGCAGGAAGGTGATGACCCCGTCCTCGTCGGCGCCCGGGATGAACGTGTCGTAGTAGTGCAGCACCGCCGGGATGATGCCGGCCGCCCCGTTCGTCGGGGCGGTGACGATCCGCCCGCCCGAGGCGTTCTCCTCGTTGACGGCGAGCGCGAACAGGTTCACCCAGTCCATGGCGCGGAGGGGATCGGACTCGTCGGTCTGCGCGCTCAGCTCCGCGAAGAGGCGCGGCGCCCGGCGGTTCACCTTCAGTCCGCCCGGCAGCACCCCCTCCTGCGCGCAGCCGTTGGCGACGCATTCGCGCATGACCGCCCAGATCTTCAGCAGCTCCGCGCGCAGCTCCTCCTCCGTGCGCCAGGACAGCTCGTTGGCGAGCATCACCTCGGCGATGGACAGGCCCTCCCGCTCGCAGATCTCCAGCAGCCGCTCCCCCGTGGTGAACGGGTAGGGCAGCGGGGTCTCGTCCTCGACGATCCGGTCCGCGCCGGCGGCCTGCTCGTCGACGACGAACCCCCCGCCCACCGAGTAGTAGGTCCGCTCGACGATGGTCTCCCCGGCGGCGTCGTACGCGGCGAACGTCATCCCGTTCGGGTGCGCCGGCAGCGACTTGCGCCGGTGCATGATGAGGTCCTCGTCCGGGTCGAAGCCGATGGCGTGGCTGCCGGCCAGGGTGAGCCGCCGGTCCTGCTTGATCCGCAGGACGCGTCGGTCGGCGCCGCCGGTGTCGACCGTCTCCGGGTCCTCGCCCTCCAGGCCGAGGATCACGGCCTTGGGCGAGCCGTGGCCGTGGCCGGTGGCGCCGAGGGAGCCGAACAGCTGGACGAAGAGCCGGTCGACGTCGGTCAGCCGGCCCGTCTCCGCCAGTCCGGCGACGAACCGGCGGGCGGCGCGCATCGGCCCGACGGTGTGCGAGGACGACGGGCCGATGCCGATCGAGAACAGGTCGAGGGCACTCAGAGCCATGGGGACAGAGCCTTTCTCAGTGGAATTCAGCCATGGAGTCCAGCAGCAGGGCGACGGTGTACTCGGTGAACGAGCCGCGGGGCAGGATCCGGAACTCCGGCTCCTCCCGAGTCTTCCACAGCACCACCTGCACCGGGCCCAGCAGCGTCGCGTAGGCCCGGCCGGCGGGCAGCGCCCGGGGGTGCAGATCGAACGTCACCGACTTCTCCAGCACCTCCCGCGCCGCCGTCCCGGCCAGCTCGAGGGTGGTCCGGTTGGCGGAGACGTCGACGGCCTGCCCCCGGACGTCGCCGAGCGCGTCGGCCAGCCGGCCGACCAGGTCGGCGGGGGCGGGCAGCGCGTCCTCGGGACCGACGACGAGGAACTCGTCCGGGCCGAGCCACAGCACCGCGGCGCCGGTGCCCTCGGTGCTGCCCGTGACGTCGCCGCAGGCCGCCGGCAAGGGCAACCCGAGGGCCGCCTCCACCCGCGCCGCCGCGTCCGTGCCCGGCTCCACCCGGAGAGCGACCATGGTCTGGAACGGGATCTCCCGGAGGCGGACCGCGGTCCCGGACCCGGCGGTCACGGCCTCGGCCAGGTGACCGCCGGGGCTGCGGCGAAACCGCGTGCCGGCGTCCGTGCTGGATCCCGTGCTCGTTCCGGCCGTGCCGGCCGCTGCCATCGTGCTCATCTCAGCCATCCCTCCGTGCTCCTTCGGGGTCGTACACCACGGTGTCGCCGACCTCCACCTCGATCAATTCCGCACCGACCGGCGCGAACAGCCGGGTGCCGATGCGCTCGCGACCGCCCTTGACCAGGGCCAGGCCGAACGGCCGCTCCAGCGTCTGGCTGCGGTAACTCGACGTCACGTGCCCGACCATCGGGACGGGGAACACGTCCGTCGGGGTGCCCGGCTCGATCAGCTGGGTGCCCTCGGGCAGCAGGGTCGACCGGTCCACCGGCAGGACGGAGACCATCTGCTTGCGGTCCACGTCGGCGTTGTGCAGCCGGCTGTAGGAGCGCTTGCCGATGAAGTCCTTGAACTTCGAGATGATCCAGTCCATCCCGAGGTCCTGCGGGGTGACGGTGCCGTCGGTGTCCTGCCCGACGATCGGGAAGCCCTTCTCGGCGCGCAGCACGTGCATGGTCTCGGTGCCGTAGGGCGTGATGCCGAACTCGGCACCGGCCTCGGCGACCTGCTCCCACACGGCCAGCCCGTACCAGCTGGGCACGTTGACCTCGAAGGCGAGCTCCCCGGAGAAGGAGATGCGGCAGATCCGTGCCCACAGGCCGGAGGCCAGGGTGGTCTCGCGGAACGCCATGAACGGGAACGCCTCCGCCGAGACGTCCAGCTCGGGCGCGAGCTTCGCGATGACCTCGCGTGACCTCGGCCCGACGACGGCCACCGTGCTCCACTGCTCGGTGACGGAGGTGAAGGTGACGTCCAGCTCCGGCCACTCGGTCTGGGACCACTCCTCGAGCCAGTCCAGCACCTTGGCGGCACCGCCGGTCGTGGTGGTCATGACGAACCGGTCCTCCGACAGGCGCAGGGTCACCCCGTCGTCGAACACCATGCCGTCCGGCCGGCACATGATGCCGTAGCGGGCCATCCCGGGCTTGAGCTTGGCGAAGCCGTTGGTGTAGACGCGGTTGAGGAACTCCCCGGCGTCGGCGCCGCGGATCTCGATCTTGCCGAGCGTGCTGGCGT
The DNA here is from genome assembly GCF_014643255.1 of Tersicoccus solisilvae. GTDB lineage: Bacteria > Actinomycetota > Actinomycetes > Actinomycetales > Micrococcaceae > Tersicoccus > Tersicoccus solisilvae. The sequence goes on from NZ_BMJI01000012.1 coordinate 80,198, forward strand.
CCTGGAAACCGACGCCGGTGCGGGCGGCCCGGCACTCGCGGGCGACCGCGGCCTCCATGTCCTCCCCGTCCCGCGGGTAGTACCAGGGCCGCTTCCACTGCCCGACGTCTTCGAACCGCGCGCCGTGGGCCACGTGCCACGGGTGGACGGAGGTCACCCGGGCCGGGTCGTAGAGGTCCCCGCGGCCGCGCCCCGCCAGGGCGGCGAAGGCGACCGGGGTGAACGGCGCCCGGTAGGTGGTGGTGCCGATCTCGCCGACGGTGGGGGCGTGGCCGTCGCCGCCGAGCTCGGCCTTCAACGCGTCCGCGATGACGCCGATCGTGTTGACGCCGCTGGTCTTGCCCTGGTCCGCGGCGGTGCTGATCGACGTGTACCGCTTGACGTGCTCGACCGAGCGCATCCCGGCGCCCGTCGCGCGCAGCACGTCGCGCACGGTGTTGTCCCGCTGCAGGTCGACGACGTGGTCGACCAGTTCGGCGTCGGGGTCCTGACCCGGCACGACCCACACCTGCCGCACGGGGCCGGCTGCGGCGAAGCGCTCGGCGTCGCCCGGGACGGTGTGCTCCCGGTCCCCGGCGGCGCTCGGCGCGAAGCCGGCGGCGGTGGCCGCGGCGGCGCCGGCGGCGGCACCCTCGGCCACGGCGTGGGCCGTGTCGTAGGTGCCGTTCAGCGCGCCGGCGAGGTGCTGGTGGGGCACGGCGACCGTCGGCACGAAACCGGCGATGTCGTCCCGCCAGGTCAGCCGGCCCAATCGCTGGCTGTGGAGGTGGACGGTGGGGGTCCAGCCGCCGGAGACGGCGAGCACGTCGGTGGCGATCGTCTCCGCGTCCCCGGTCAGGGTGCCGTCCTCGGCGAGGCCGCGCACGGTCACCGTGGCGAGGCGGGCGCCGTCCTCGGCGGCGGTGGTGTCGACCACCGCGGAGCCGATCCGCACGTCCACCCCGGCGGCGACCGCTGCGACGGCGCGCTCGCTTGCCTCGGTGCGGGCGTCGACCACGGTGGCGACCTCGACGCCGGCGGCGAGCAGGTCGTCGACGGTGTCGTAGGCGCTGTCGTTGGTGGTGAAGACCGCGACCCGGCGGCCCGGGAGGGCCGCCCAGCGGCCCACGTAGGACCGCACGGCGGAGGCGAGCATGACGCCCGGCCGGTCGTTGTTCGCGAAGATCAGCGGCCGCTCCATGGCGCCGGTGGCGAGCACCACCTGCTTCGCGGTGATGTGCCAGAGGCGCTGCCGCGGGGTGGCGGAGCCGTCCGCGTCGGCGGAACGGGTCGGCCCCGGGGTGACCGTCTGCAGGGCGAGCAGGTAGTTGTTGTCGTAGCTGCCGAAGACGACGGTGCGCGGCAGCAGGGTCGTCTCGGGCTGCTGGACCAGCTCGGCCACGACGTCGTCGGCCCAGGCGGGGGCGGGGGTGCCCTCGACCGTGGTGCGCGGCTGGGAGAGCAGGGACCCGCCGAGCCGTGCGTCCTGGTCGGCGACGATGACCCGGGCCCCGGTGGCGGCGGCGGCGCGCGCGGCGGCGAGGCCGGCGGGGCCGGTGCCGATCACGACGACGTCGGCGTGCACGTGCTTCTTGTCGTAGCGGGCGGTGTCCTCGCGGGGATCCAGGATGCCGATGCCGTCGAGGAGGTCGACCTCCAGTCCGTCGGTCAGTTCGACCGCGGTGGCCTGCAGCATGGACTCGTTGACGTCGCCCCGCACCCGGATCAGGGCGTTCGGCTCGTCGACGCCAGCGGCCACGATGCCGCGGGGACGCCGCTTGTAGATGGAGTCCCCGACGCGCAGGGCACCGGCGGCGACCAGCGCCGAGGCGACGGTGTCCCCGGGGTGGCCCGTGTACGTCGTGCCGTCGACGGTGAAGGTCAGGGTGGTGTCCCGGTCGATCCGGCCGCCGCGGTCGAGGCGGTGGGACGGCGATGCAGGGGTGCTCATGGTCTACTTCCCCGTTCGTTCGGTCGAGGTGGCGGCGTCCGGCGCGGCGCCCGGTGCCTGGTCCGACGCGCCGTTCGGCGTGCCGGGCACGACGGTGGACTGGACGAGTTCGGAATCGCGGGGGCCGTGCGGGCTCGTGACGTCCGGCCGGGGCTCGCCCATCCGGTAGACGGCCATGATGTCGTAGGTGTGGGTGTCACGCAGGGCGTTGAACCAGCGGCGGCAGCCGACCGAGTGCACCCAGCGCTCCGCGTAGATCCCCTTGGGGTTGTCCCGGTAGAAGAGGTACTCGGCCCAGGCGGCGTCGTCGAGCGCGTAGGGGTCCTCGGGGTAGGCCACGTGGGCCTGACCCCCGTACCCGAACTCGGTCTCCTGCCGCGGACCGCACCAGGGGCAGTCGATGATCAGCATGTCGGTCTCCTCAGTGGGCGACGGCGGCGGCGCCGTGCTCGTCGATCAGGGCGCCGGAGACGAAACGCTCCAGCGCGAAGGGGGCGTTCAGCGGGTGCGCCTCACCGGTGGCGATGGTGTGGGCGAAGGTCGTCCCGGCGGCCGGGACCGCCTTGAACCCGCCGGTGCCCCAGCCGCAGTTGACGTACATGTTCTCGACCGGGGTGGTGCTGACGATCGGGGAGGCGTCGAGCGTGACGTCCACGATGCCGCCCCAGGTACGGAGCAGGTGGGCGCGGGCGAAGATCGGGAACAGCTCGACCGCGGCGGCCATCTGGTGCTCGATCACATGGAAGGAGCCGCGCTGGCCGTAACCGTTGTAGGGGTCGACGCCGGCGCCCATCACCAGTTCGCCCTTGTGGGCCTGGGACACGTACACGTGCACGTGATTGGACATCACCACGGTGGGGTGGACCAGCTCGTGCAGCTCGGAGACCAGCGCCTGCAGGGGGTGGGACTGGATGGGCAGCCGGAACCCGGCGAGCTCGGCGAGGACGCTGGAATGCCCGGCGGCGGCCAGGCCCACGGAGCCGGCGTTGATCCGGCCGCGGGTGGTCTCGACACCGACGACGCGCTCGCCGTCCTTGATGAAGCCGGTCACCTCGCAGTTCTGGATGATGTCGACACCCAGCTCGGAGGCCCGGCGGGCGTAGGCCCAGGCCACCCAGTCGTGCTTGGCGATGCCGGCGCGGGGCTGGTAGGTCGCACCCATCACCGGGTAGCGGATGTCGTCGTCGATGTTGATGATCGGGCACAGGTCCTTGACCTGCTGCGGGTCGATCCACTCGGCGTCGACCCCGTTGAGCTTGTTCGCCTCGACGCGCCGGACGCTGTCCCGCACGTCCTGCAGGGTGTGGGCCAGGTTCATCACGCCGCGCTGGCTGAAGAAGATGTTGTAGTCCAGCTCCTCCTCCAGGCCCTCCCAGAGCTTGAGGGCGTGCTCGTAGATGCCCGCGCTCTCGTCCCAGAGGTAGTTGGAGCGGATGATCGTGGTGTTCCGGGCCATGTTGCCGCCGGCCAGCCAGCCCCGCTCGAGCACCGCGACGTTGGTGATGCCGTGATTCTTCGCGAGGTAGTAGGCGGTCGCCAGGCCGTGCCCGCCGCCGCCGACGATGACGACGTCGTAGCCGGACTTCGGCTCCGGGTTGTCCCAGAGGTGGGCCGGGTGCTCCGGCAGTTCACGGACGCTCATCGGTCGCCTTTCGAGAGCAGCGGCAGGGCAGGGTACAGCGGGAAACGGTCGGCCAGGGCGCTGACCCGCTCGCGCAGCGGGGCGAGGGCGTCCTCGCTGCCGTCCCCGGTGAGGGCGGCGGCGATGATGTCGGCGACCTCGGTGAAGGCCTCGGCGTCGAAGCCGCGGCTGGCCAGGGCGGGAGTGCCGATCCTCAGGCCCGAGGAGACCATCGGGGGCCGCGGGTCGAAGGGCACGGCGTTCCGGTTGACGGTGATGCCGATGGAGTGGAGCAGGTCCTCCCCCTGCTGGCCGTCCAGGTCGGAGTCCCGCAGGTCGACCAGCACGAGGTGGACGTCGGTGCCGCCGGTGAGGATGGTGATGCCGCGGGCGGCGACGTCGTCGGCGGTCAGGCGCTCGGCGAGGATCGAGGCGCCCGCCAGGGTGCGGCGCTGGCGGTCCGCGAACTGCTCTCCGGCGGCCACCTTGAAGGCGACGGCCTTGGCGGCGATCACGTGCTCGAGGGGGCCGCCCTGCTGGCCGGGGAAGACCGCGCTGTTGACCTTCTTGGCGATGGCGGCGTCGTCGGTCATGATCACACCACCGCGGGGGCCGCCGAGGGTCTTGTGAGTGGTCGAGGTGACGACGTGGGCGTGGGGCACCGGCGAGGGGTGCAGCCCCGCGGCGACGAGGCCGGCGAAGTGGGCCATGTCCACCATCAGGTAGGCGCCGACCTCGTCGGCGATCTCGCGGAAGCGGGCGAAGTCGAGCTGGCGCGGGTAGGCGGACCAACCGGCGATGATCAGGGCGGGGCGGTGCTCCCGGGCCTGCGCGGCGACCTGGTCCATGTCGACGAGGTGGGTCTGCTCGTCCACGCCGTAGGCGACGACGTTGTAGAGCTTGCCCGAGTAGTTCAGCTTCATGCCGTGGGTGAGGTGGCCGCCGTGGGCCAGGTTCAGGCCGAGGATGGTGTCGCCGGGCTGGATCAGGGCGTGCATCGCGGAGGCGTTGGCCTGGGCCCCGGAGTGGGGCTGGACGTTGACGAAGCCGACGTCGAAGAGGGACTTGAGCCGGTCGATGGCGAGGTTCTCGATCACGTCGACGTTCTCGCAGCCGCCGTAGTAGCGGCGGCCCGGGTAGCCCTCGGCGTACTTGTTGGTCAGCACCGAACCCTGGGCGGCCATCACCGCGGTCGGGGCGAAGTTCTCGGAGGCGATCATCTCGAGGGTGGACTGCTGGCGGACCAGCTCGGCGTCGATGGCGGCGGCCACCTCGGGGTCGAGGGTCGCGAGGTCGTCGTCGAGAACGCTGGCGGCGTCGCTGACGGGAACGCCGGCCGGAGCGGAGAGCGAGGTCATGGAGTCTCCTGACGGACGGGGAGGGAGGTCTTGTCGGTAACTGATATATCAAGCGTGTACGGATAGTATGCTGGATCACATCGGCGGCGTCAACCGTCGTCGTGTCACACACGCAGCACCATCGTCAGCAGGGATCACCCGGGCCCCCACCGCAGGGTCCGACGGCAGGGAGGAGACGCCCGTGAGCGTCACCGCAGCAGCGTCAGCGATCGAGGCGGCGCCCTATGCCTCGTTGGCCGACCAGGCCTACCACGTGCTGCGCAAGCGGCTGATCATGCTGGACATCCCCCCGGGGGCGGCGATCAACGAGGCGGCGCTGGCCGCGGAGCTCGGCATCGGGCGCACGCCGGTGCGGGAGAGCCTGAAGAACCTGGAGACGGATCACCTGGTGGTCTCCTATCCCCGGCGGGGCACCTTCGCGACCCGGGTGGACATCACGGATCTGGCGGCGATCTCGGAGATGCGCCGGGTGCTGGAGCCCTTGGCGGCGCAGCGCGCGGCGGTGGGCGCCACCGAGGAGCAGCGGGAGGAGCTGCGGGACAAGGCCCGCCAGATCAGGTCGATGAGCGGAGAGGACACGGACAACCGGGCGTTGATGGAGTACGACGTGGACGTGCACCGGCTGATCTACCGGGCATCCGACAATCCCCACCTGGAGGAGACGCTGGTCCGGCTGGACAACCTGGTGACGCGGATCTGGTGCCTGGTGCTGCACCGGATGCCCTCGGTGGCCGACCACATCCGGGAGCACGTGGGACTGCTGGAGGCCATCGCGGACGGGGACGCCGAGCGGGCGAGCACGCTCGCAGGGGAGCACGTCGAACACTTCGAGGCCTCGATCCGCGCGGTGCTCTGAGGGCGTCTCGCCCCTTCCGGGCCCACCCGTCCGGCGGCCGTCGGCCTGACCCGGCTCGTCGTGGGACTCCGTGATCGCCGGGACAGGCGGATGGCGCGGCCGGTGGTCCGGCCCGCCGCCGAGGCACTCGGCCGGAGCCCAGCCAGGTCACCGGTCCGTGATCGCCGGACCGGCGGATGGCGCGGCCGGCGGTGTCGATCGGGGTCGGCTCGTCCGGCCGAGCGCGGCGAGACCTGACTCAGAAGGGCGGGGGTTCGGGGTCGGTGACGTAGGCTCGGCCGGCGGGCGAGGTCCATCGCAGTCGGCTGCTGGCCCGGCCGTCGTCGCTCACGCCGCGCGCCGCGCTCCCCCGCTCGTCCGCCTCGCCGCCGCTTCCCGTCGTGACCGACCACCCCGAATGGTGCTTGAGCACGTGATGCTTCCGGCACAGGTGCGCCAGATTCTCCGGCACGGTCGTGCCTGCGTCGACCCACGCCCTCACGTGGTCGACATCCGACGCCATCGCCGACCGGCGGCACCCCGGGAACCGGCACGTCCCGTCCCGCACCACCAACGCCCGCCGCAACGCCGCCGGCAACCGGTATGACAACCCCGTCGTCAACGCGACCGGCACCACCCACGCCGGCTCCTCACCCGCGCGGCAATCCCTCTCACTCGTTCGGCCTGTCCGACCCGGGGGCGGGCCCACCTCGCCGGGCGGGCGAGCCGTGCCGTCGGGCGGCGGGTCGGTGCCGTCGGGCGGTCGATCGGTGCCCTCGGGCGGGCGATCGGTGCCCTCGGGCGGCGGGTCGCCGCGGTCGGCAACAACCGCGAGCAGGAACGACGTCGCCCGCGACGCCAGCTCACGCGCGTCGACCGCCGGAATCGGACCGAACTCCCCGAGCCAGCCCGGCTCATCGCCACCGAGCAGGGTCGCTGCCG